>NZ_JAGJCF010000001.1 GCF_017815135.1 Jiella mangrovi
GTCGGCAAGATCACGGCGCTGACACTGGTCGCCCATATGCCCGAACTCGGCTCGTTGACGCCGAAGAAGGCCGGTGCCCTTGCCGGCCTGGCACCGTTCAACGACGACAGCGGGCATCGCCGGGGGCGCAGGCACATCAAGGGCGGAAGGCGCCGGGTGCGCAAAGCTCTCTACATGGCCGCCCTCGGTGCCATTCGCGCAAACACCCGTTTCAAGAGCTTCTTTCAAGCCGTCGCCGAAAGATCGGGATCGAAGAAAGTCGGCATCATCGCCGTCGCCAGAAAGCTTCTCACTGTTCTCAACGCCATGCAGAGAGACAGAAAGGCGTTCGAATGAACACAGTTGCCAGAAACGTTCGACACAACAGAAGCTTAATCGAAGCACTGGATGCTCGGGTCGGGGCCCGAGCATGACGAACGCGATAAAAGCGGACGCCTGATCCCGGAGTGTCAGGAACTCGATATGCGGCGTTCGACGGAACTGTCTTGCACGCTGGCGTCCGTTCGCACGCATGGCACTCTAAGCTGAAATCCCCGTCCCATCCTTGCGGGCGTAACCGCGCGGTGTGTAGGCCCAGCGTTTGCCATCGCCAGTCGACACCACTTGGGTGTTCGACGAACCGACGATCACCACCGTCAGCATGTCGACCTCGTCGACATCGAGCGCATCCAGCCTGACGATGCGCACGCTCTCCCCGTCACGGCCGAGATTGGTCGCGAGCACCACCGGCGTCTCCGCCGGGCGGTGTTTCAAAAGTTCGTCGCGGGCATAAGCGAGCTGGGTGCGCCGCTTCTTCGAGACGGGGTTGTAGAAGGCGATGACGAAGTCGCCTTCCGCCGCCGCCCTCACCCGGCGCTGGATATCCTCCCAGGGCGTCAGAAGGTCGGACAGGGAGATGGTGCAGAAATCATGGCCGAGCGGGGCGCCTGCCCGCGCTGCTGCACCCTGCAACGCCGAAATCCCCGGCGCGTTGACGATTTCGATGCGTCTGGCGGCATCCGACAGGTCGCCCTTGTCGACAAGTTCGAAAACCAGCGTCGCCATGGCGTAGATGCCGGCATCGCCGGAACAGACCAGCGCGACGGTCCGCCCCTCGCCGGCCAGCTCCATCGCATGGCGCACCCGCGCCTCTTCCTTGCCGAGGTCGAAATCATGCCGGGCCTTGTTCGCCGCGAGCGGCCCGAGCAGATCGAGATAGAGCGAATAGCCGACGAGATCGGTGGACGCGGCGACCATGCGGCTCACCTCCGGCGAGCGCCAGGCCTCGCTGCCCGGCCCGATGCCGACCACGAAGAGCGTGCCCCGCGCGCGGCCGATCATGGCGGGATCGATTGGGTCGCGCGCTTCGCCGAGGGCGGCGGTGACGCGCTTCGATTTGCGCTTGTCGAGGAGAAGATCGCCGTCGGGTCCGACGCCGGCCAGCGCCGCACCTTCGGCGACGCCGTGGCAGCCGACTTCGGCGAACACGACCTCCGACGGATTTTTCAAACGCGGCGCTTCCGCCTCTAGCCACTCGGCGGTGAAGAACCGCGCCGGCACGCCGAAATGCCGGGCCACGTCGTGCACCGCCGCCTCGTCGGCCTTGACGTCGAGGCTGGCGACGGCGGCGAGCGCCAATGCACTGACGCCGGCCTCTTCAAGCACCGCCTCGGCGAGCGCGATCGCCTCCGCGGCGGGCGCGCCACGCTCGGCGCCGATGCCGAGGACGAGCGTCTTCGGGCGGTAGAGAAGCTCGTTCGGCCGGGGCGAGCGAGCGCTGGCCGAAACGGTGAGCCGCACGTCGTCGTCGCTGGCGGGGGAAACTTCTTCGGCAAAGGGAAGACGCGACCTCTCGAGCCAGGGGGCCGAACCTTCCAGCCGCGCTTTGGCGCCGGCGAGGAGGGCCGCCATGACCGGCTTTGCAGCGCCGGGGTTGTCCAGCGCGTAGCCAGCCGACGGCGCATCGAGGGCAATGCCGAATTTGAGATCGCCGGCCGTCGTTACCGCCGCGAAACCTTGCGTCGCCGCCGCGATCGTTCGGGCCAGATCGTTGGCGCCATGATGGCCGCCGAGCAGCGGCAGGACGGCCGAACCGTCCTCGGCGACGGCAAGGACCGGCGGCTCGGCCTGTTTGTCGGCAAGAAGCGGCGCGAGAATGCGGATCAGGGCGCCGCTCGCCATCAGCGCCACGATCGGCCGGCCGTCGAGGAAGAGCCGCCGGATCTCTTCCGCGACGCTCGATGGAGCGGTCTCGGCCGCGCCGCTGCCTGTCCCGTCATGCTGCCCGGCCCTTGCGCCAAGGCCGATCGCCTCGCCGGCGATGGTCGCGGCGATCGTTCCGGCAAGCGGGCGGGCCGCCGAGGTCAGATAAAGGACGGCGGGGGTCTGGTCTGTCGGGTCACTCACGCCGGATCGTTCCCGTCTGCGGTTGGGCTTTCCCCGGCGCCGGCGCTGGCGCGGGCATAGCGCCGGGCGATCGCCGGCTCGGCGCCGCGATAGCCGAGGATCATGGAAAAATAGGGTGCATCGCCCGTCACGTCGGCGAGCGGTGAAATGCGCTCTTCGCCGAGCGTCACACGCTCGCAGTAGACCGCGTTGTCGATCAGCCCGAGCCGGTGGATCAGCGCGCGGACGCGGTCGAAATGGCGGCCGAGCTTCATGATAACGAAGGCCTCGGCGCCGAGAAGCTTCTCGGCGAGCGCCTCGTCGCCGAGCGGGCCGGGAATGACCGTGAGAATGTCGTTGCGTGCCGCGATCGGCCGGAGCGCCCTTGCGGCAGCCGCCATGGGCGAGGCGACGCCCGGAACGATCTCAGCCTCGTGGCGCTCGGCGAGCCGCTCGAAGAGATACATGAAGGAGCCGTAGAAGAAGGGATCGCCCTCGCAAAGAACCGCGACGTCGTCCCCTGCGTCGAGCCGTGCGGCGATCGTTTCGGCGGCGGCGTCGTAGACCTCGGCGGCGGGAAAGCGCTCGACCCGCATCGGCACGACGATCGGAATTTCCTCCTGTCCGCCGGTCAGGAATTCCGCGACGATGGACCGTGCGAAGCTCGTCCCGTGATCGGGCGCCGGATAGGCGACGACGGGCGACGCCTTGAGGATGCGCAGCGCCTTCAGCGTCAACAGCTCCGGGTCGCCCGGACCGACGCCGAGGCCGTAGAGCCGGCCGGTCGTCATCCCGCCTGCCCCGGCCGGGGATTCGGCTTCGTCACATGCCAATGGATGACCGGCATGGACGGCCGGAAACCGCGAAACGGCCCGACGGGCTCGGCGCGGTCGATGGCGACACGCATCAATTCGCCGCCGAGCCGGCCATGAAGATCGAGCAGGATCGCCTCGGATTCCAGCGTCACCGCATGGGCGACCATCCGGCCGCCGGGCTTCAGCGCATCCCATGCGGCATCGAAGACGCCATCCGACAGGCCGCCGCCGATGAAGATCGCGTCCGGCTGATCGAGCCCGGCCAGCGCCTCCGGCGCCTTGCCGTCGACGATGAAGAGTTCGGGCACCCCGAGCGTCGCGGCGTTTTCGGCGATCATCGCGCAGCGTTCGGACTTCGGCTCGATGGCGATGGCGCGGACGCGCGGCGCGGCGCGCAGCCATTCGACGGCGATCGAACCGGCCCCGGCCCCGAGATCCCACAGCAGAGCCCCCGGCATCGGCTCCAGCGCGGCAATGGCGAGCGCCCGCAGCGTGCGCTTGGTCATCTTGCCGTCGTGGACGAAAGCATCGTCCGGCAGGCCGGCGACGGTCGGCCGCGGCGTCGCGGCGCGCCCGGCAACACAGGTGACGGCGACGAGGTTGAGATCGGCCTCGTCATCGCCGAGATCATATCCGGCCGCGACGGTCGCGCGGATCCGCTCCCTTTCGCCGCCGAGATGCTCCATCACGGTCAGCCGGCTCTGGCCGAAGCCACGGCTGGTCAGGAGGCGGGCGATCTCGCGGGGCGAGCCGCCGTTTTCCGACAGGATCAGCAGTTTCTCGCCGGGAAAGAGATGGCGGGAGATCTGATCGACGGGCCGGCCGTGAACGGTCAGGCAGGACGCGTTCTGGATCGGCCAGCCGAGCTTCGCCGCAGCCAGCGAAAACGCCGATGGCGCCGGCAGCACCAGCATTTCGTCCGGGGAAACATGCCGGGCAAGGCTCGCGCCGACGCCGAACCACATCGGATCCCCGGTGGCAAGGACCACCGTCGGCGTGCCGGCGCGTTCAAGCAGCCGGCCGAGGGCATCGGCGAACGGCGTCTCCCAGACGACCGTCTCAGCCCGCGTATCGCCCAAAAACGCGAGATGGCGCGCCCCTCCGAAGATCGTCGCGGCATTGTCGAGCGCGTCCATCGCCTCGCCGCTGAGCGAGGAAACGCCGCCGTCGCCGATGCCGACGATGGTCAGCCAGGGCCGCGCCGTACCGACAGCTGCACGGCCCTCGTCATTGGTGCCGGTTTTGCCGGAAAGCCAGGGCCGGACGGGATCGCTCATGTCTCGTCTGCCGAAATGGCGAGCGCGTTAACGGCTGAGGCCGCCAGCGCCGAGCCGCCGCGCCGACCGGAAATTGTCACGAAGGGAACGCCGTAGGTCGTTTCGAGCAGCGCGGCCTTCGATTCCGCCGCGCCGACGAAACCGACGGGGACGCCGATGATCAGCGCCGGGCGCGGCGCGCCCTCTTCCAGCCGTTCGAGCAGCCGGAACAGCGCCGTCGGCGCATTGCCGATGGCGACGATCGCGCCCTCCAGAAGCTCGTCGCCCCACAGATCGACCTGCGCCGCGGAGCGGGTCGTCGCGTTCTTCTCGGCGATGCGCCGGGTGCGCGGATCGGTGATGCGGCAGACGATCTTGTTCTGCTGTTTGAGGTTGGCCGAAATGATGCCGTGGGCGACCATCTCCGAATCGCACAGGATCGGCGCGCCGGCCTCGAGCGCGGCCTTGCCGGCGGCGATGGCGCCGTCGGAAACGCTGAGGTCGGCGACGATGTCGGTCATGCCGCAGGCGTGGATCATCCGCACGGCCAGCGCCTCCGCCTCGGCGGGCACCGAAGAGAGGTCGGCCTCCTCGCGGATGATGCGAAAGCTCTCCGCATAGATCGTCGCAGGGTCCTTGAGATAGCCCGCATCGTCGATGCTGTCGGCCATGGCCGCAAGGCCGCCGGCTTTCTCGGCCGCGAGATTGGCTTCCTGCAGCTGGTCGAGGCCGACGATCCAGCCTTCTTCGGCGAGCGCGGTCGAAAGGTCGTCGCCTTGAAGGTCGCGCGGCGCGGCGAGCAGCGTTCCGAAGCCGTCGGCGGCATCGAGCCTTGCAAACAGTTCGGCGAGCGTCTCGACCTGCGCCTCGTCGACGCAGGACTTCTCACCCTTCTCGATATCGACGAGGCCGGGATAGATTTCGGCCAGCGTGATCGGTGCCGAAATCGCCTCCGCAAAACCGGTCTCGAACGGCCAGACGGCGATCTTGCCGGCAAATTCCGGGTCGGTGCGCAGCTTTTCCAGCCGCGCGATGCCGGTGATGGCCTGGCTGCCGACGGAGCCGGTGAAGTTCAGCTTCCAGACCGGCTGCGCCCGGCTCGTGCGGGTCTCGGCGATGCGCTTTTCCGGCAGCGCCGTCGGGTATGGATCGGGCTTCTTGACCGACAGCCCCGGCACCTCCTGATGCATCGGGCGGCCCCAATACATCGGCGCGAAGGCCAGCCGCTCGCGATTGAGCCGACCGGTGACCTCGAAGCGGTTGGAGAAGTTGTCGTCCCGGTCCTGCAACGCCTCGGCGAAGAACGCCCACAGGGACTGCCAGCCGCCCTCTCCCGCCACGGCCGCAGCCCCGCCTTTCGGATAGCCGAAGGGAAAGTCGAAACCGGCAAAGACGGTCTTCCCGTCTGAGAGCGCGTCACGGAAGAACTGCCGCAGCCGCGCCATCGCCGCCGAGCGGGTCGACGGGTTCACGGTCTCGACCAGCTGGACGTCCCGCTCCGTCCGCTCGACCAGCGCGATCCAGATCGAATCCTTGCCGGTGGTCGGCGTGTTGGCGGCGGACCAGTCGATGATCGCGTAGCGGTCGAAAAGTGGCATCGGGTCGTCTTCTTCCTTCGGGCGCGTTCTGCTTGGCGCCTTTAACTAGCGCATCGACCGCGGGCCGAGAGGGTGGTCGGCATGCGGATAGGGATGATGATGATGGTCATGGCCATGAGAATGGCCCTTTCCATGCGAATGCCCGTGATCATGGGCATGATCATGGCCGCCACGGGAATGGGAATGATTGTGATCATGGGCGTGGCCATGATGGTCGCCATCGTGATGATGATGGTGACCGTCAGAATGACCATGATCGTGGCCGACATGATCGTGACCCGGCACCTTTGATACCCGGCATGCCCCGGTGCAGGTCGTGTCGCAGAGCGCACAATCGGCGGCCGAGCCGATGCCCTCGACGTGATGGTGATGGCTTTCCTGGGCGAGGCCCACCTCGGCCTCGAAACCCAGCACCTGCTCGCGATACTTGCAGAGCTGGCAGTTCATGACGTTGGTGCCCTCGAGGATCTCGTTCAGCCTTTCGACGAAGGTCTCGACCACCATCTCATGGGCCCCGAGATAGGGTGCCTTGAGGAACCTGATACCGGGATGCTCCGCCGCCACCGCGTCGGTCTGGTCGTAGATCCGGCGCACCAGAATGCCGGTGAAGAGGAAATACGGAAAGACGACGATCCGCTTGTAGCCGAGCCTCGCCGCGTGGCTCAGCCCCGGCCCGACCAGCGGAAAGGTGACGCCGGAATAGCAGGTCTCGCCCCAGCCGAAGCCGAGCCCTTCCCACAGCATCCGCATGACCTTGGAGACATTGGAGTTGGCGTCGGGATCCGAGGCCCCGCGCCCGACGACGACGAGCATGGTGTCGTGCAGCGGCTCGCCCTCTTGCCAGCCATCGGCGCGAAGACATTCCTTGATCCGCTCGCCGGCGGCGCGCAGCATCTTCGGATCGATGCCGAGTTCACGACCGTAGCGGATCTGGACGTCGTTCTCGGCGGCATAGGTGTTCAGCACCGAGGGAATGTCGTTCTTGGCGTGGCCGGCGGCGAACAGCATGCCCGGCAGCGCCATGATCTCGTGGGCGCCCTCGGCGCGCAGGCGATCGAGGCCGTCGCGGATGATCGGCTTGGCAAATTCCAGATAGCCATAGTCGGTCTTCCAGTCCGGCAGCCGCGATTTCAGCTTTTCGGCCAAACCGGCAAATTCCGTCACCGCGCCCTGGTCGCGGCTGCCATGGCCGCACAACATCAAAGCTTTCATGTCGATCCTCCTGTCCGTTCACGACGCCCGGAGGATCCGCCTTCCCCCGTCGAGAGGCCGGCGAATCGATCCGACAGCTCCGTCTTGGCCCCCTGCTTGGGTCGGCCGCACCGGAATCGCTTTCAGCTCCCTCGAGAGGAGCACCATCGTCTTCACAGCCATGGGGTAGATGGGATTGACGACCGGGTCAAACCCGGCCTCTGCCCACCATGCAAAGGATCGGAAAAGCCGGACTCGACCTTCGTCGCGACGGGAGGAACGGCTTTACTCGTCAGGCGGCCGAAGGCTTTGTCAGGGCGCCAAGGACCGGTCGATCGTGCGCTTCCGCCCTGCCGCCTGCTCGGCCGTCCAGGCTTGGGCCCAGGGCGCGAGCTCTTCGATCGGCATCGGTTTGGCAAAGTAGTAGCCCTGGAAGCTCTCATAGCCGAGGTTCCGAAGGATCGACACCTGGTCTGCGTCTTCCACACCCTCCGCGATACAAGTGAGCTTCAGGGATGAACAGAGCGCGAGAATCGAACTGAGGAGATTGCAGCCGGCTTCGGTATCGCAGCCCGGTATGAAGCTGCGATCGATCTTCACCCTGTCGATTGGCAGGCGAAGGAGGTAGCTAAGGCTGGAGTAGCCGGTCCCGAAATCGTCGAGCGCGATATGGGCGCCGAGGGCACGCAACATGTCGAGCGATCCGATCGCCGTGTTGAAGTCGCGGATGACGGCCGTTTCGGTCACCTCGAACACCAGTCGGCTGGCATCGACGCCCGAGCGGAGGATCGACGCGACCATGGCGAAGATCGTCGAGGGCGAGGTGATGTCGTGGGCGGAAAGGTTGAAGGAGAGCTTCATGCCGGGCGGCAGTCGCTCGACGAGATCGAGCGTCTTCGTCAGCAACATCAACGTCAGATCGTGCATCATGCCGGAGCGTTCGGCGGCGGCGATGAAGCTCGTCGGCGGGACGTCGCCGAGTGACGGACTTTTCCAGCGGGCCAACGCCTCCACGGCAACCACCTCGCCGCGCCTGTAATTGACGAGCGGCTGCAGCACGATGTGCATTTCCGCTTCGAGATCCGCAGAGCGCATGGCCGATTCGAGAGCCTGCGCCGACAGGATCTTGCTTTCATGCGCCGGTGAATAGACGGTCACATTGCCTTGGTTCGACTCTTTCGAGGTATAAAGAACGTAGTCGGCCCGGTCGAAAAGCTGGTGTGCTTCCACACAGCCACTCTCCAGCATCGCGACACCGCAGGAGCCGCTGATGGAGAGCGTCAGGTTTTCGACCTTGAACGGCTCGGCCAGCTCCGCGCAGATCTTGCCGGCATAGTCAGTGGCCGACACCTCGTCGCAATCGAGGATAAACGCGAACTCGTCGCCGCCCAGACGGGAGATGAGGAGGGTCGGGACGGATGTTTCGCGAAGGCGCTCGGCGACGGCCTCCAGAAGCCGATCGCCGACCAGATGCCCGAATGTGTCGTTGACGGGCTTGAAACGATCGAGATCGATCACGCCGACCGCGAGCGGCTTGCCGTTTTCCGCAGCCTGAGCGAAGCGATCATTGAGGGCCTCGAAGAAATATCGGCGATTGGGCAGGCCGGTCAGGGCATCGGTATGCGCCATCCGCAGGTTTTCGCGGCTGAGGCGCTCGGTCACGCCCTTTGACGTCACCAGCTGGCGGAAACCGTGAAAGTGGTTGAGCATCACCTGGATCATCACGGCCGTCACCAGGAACATGTTCAGGCCGACGGCTTTGAACACCGTGTTGCCGGTCGACAGATAGTAGGCGAGATAGGGGATCGTGACGATCAGCGTGACCGAAAGCGCCGCCTGCGGCAGCTTGGTCAGACACAGAATGCAGCCGATCACCGTGATGGCGATGAAGATCGCCACATGCGCCTGTTCGTAGTGGCCGCCATAGGCATTGAGTTTCAGCGCCCAAGCGACATAAGCGCTGGCGAGTATCACGGCGAGCAGGTAGGTCTTGCGAAGCTCGCGCAACGCATCCTGCGCATTCGACTGCCGGTGCCTTCGCGCGAGCCAGACGACGAGCCGCGCCAGCGACGCGAGCACGAGCACCGCAGGCACGAGCACCGTCATCCAGGACGGCGCGAAACCGAAATGCGTGTAGGTGACGGCTAGAGAATTCACCGCAAGCAGCGCATAGAGCAAAGGCACCTGCCTATGCAGCTCCGCGTACTGTGCAAGGACGAGTTCCGGCTCTACATTTCGCAGCGCGAACCAATCCGTCAGTTCGCTCAGTTTCATGATCCACCCCATCGCGCCTTGTATCGGCAGAGGATTGCAGCAAAATGGATTAACTTCAGGTAGCCAATGATAAGTCAGGCGAAATTCTTTCCGATCAGCCTTGCAAAAGCGTTGCATGGGTAGTGATGGCAGCACCGCTGGCGCTTTGCGGTTCCCGGCAAACGGGATAGAGGGCGGTATCCTCCCACCCCGATCGGTTTCATGACTCTCGATATCATCCTGTTTCTCGCCGCAGCGGCCTTCATCGCCGGCTATGTCGATGCCGTCGCGGGAGGCGGCGGGCTGATCACCATTCCGGCGCTGCTGCTTGCGGGCGTTCCGCCCTTGACCGCGCTCGGGACCAACAAGGTCCAGTCGATCTTCGGCTCGGCCTCGGCGACCATCGCCTATGCGGCCAAGGGCCATATGGACCTTCGCAAGCAGGCACCGGTGGCGATCCTGTCTTTTCTGGGCGCCTGTCTTGGCGCTCTGGCCGCCCGCGTGCTGCCGACCGAGATCCTCGAGACGGGGCTGCCATTCCTTCTCATCGCCGTCGCCCTGTTCTTCGCCTTCAAGCCCGGTCTGTCCGACATCGACGCCGAGCGGCGAATGTCTCCAACCGTCTTCGCCTTGGCGCTGGTGCCGCTGATCGGCGCCTATGACGGCCTGTTCGGCCCGGGGACCGGCTCGTTCTTCATGCTCGCCTTCGTGGCCCTGGCGGGCTATGGCGTTCTGAAGGCGACCGCCCACACCAAGCTGCTCAATTTCGCCTCCAATCTCGGCGGCTTCGTCGTCTTCGCGCTCGCCGGCTCGGTGATCTGGAAGATCGGCCTCGTCATGGGCGTTGCCCAGTTCGTTGGCGCGCGGCTCGGGGCGATGACGGCGATGCGCTTCGGCGCGAAATTCATCCGCCCGCTGCTTGTCGTCGTGTGCCTGGCGCTGGCTTTCAAGCTGCTCTGGCAGTAGAAAGACCCGCACGGGAGCGAAACTTGGCGAGAACGCCGGCGATCATGCTGCAGGGAACAGGCTCCGACGTCGGCAAGTCGCTGCTCGTCGCCGGGCTCTGCCGGCTGTTTGCCGATCGCGGGCTGAGAGTGCGCCCGTTCAAGCCGCAGAACATGTCGAACAATGCCGCCGTGGCTTCGATCCCCGGAACGGGCCTATTCGGCGAAATCGGCCGGGCCCAGTGGCTGCAGGCGCTCGCCTGCCGCGTCGCCCCGACGGTCGACATGAATCCGGTTCTCCTCAAGCCCCAGTCGGAGACGGGGAGCCAGATCGTCCTGTCCGGCAAGGTCGCCGGCGCGGCAAAGGGGCGGGAATACCAGGCGCTGAAGGCACGGTTTCTCGACACGGTGCTCCAGAGCTTCGAGCGGCTCTCGGCCGGAGCCGATCTCGTCATCGTCGAAGGGGCGGGCTCGCCGGCCGAAATCAACCTGCGCCGAAACGACATCGCGAATATGGGCTTTGCCACGGCGGCAAGCGTTCCGGTCGTTCTCGTCGGGGACATCGACCGAGGCGGCGTCATCGCCTCGCTCGTCGGCACCCACGCGATCCTCGACGCGCCAGACCGCGCGATGATCAAAGGTTTCCTGATCAATCGCTTTCGCGGCGACGTCTCGCTCTTCGACGACGGGATCGAGGCGATACGGCACCACACCGGCTGGCCGAGCCTCGGCGTCGTGCCCTACCTCGCCGCGGCCTCACGCTTGCCGGCCGAAGATTCCGTCGCGCTCGAACGGCCGTTCGCCGCAAACGCGACGGCGGCGAAGCTCAAGGTGGCGGTGCCGGTGATCGGCCGGATCGCCAATTTCGACGATCTCGATCCCCTGAAGGCGGAGCCGGACGTCGCCGTCAGCTTCATCCGGCCGGGCGAGCGGCTGCCGCAGGATGCCGAACTCCTCGTCCTGCCGGGCTCGAAATCGACCATCGGAGATCTCGCCGTCCTGCGGGCGAACGGCTGGGACCACGATATTTCGGCCCATGTCGCCCGCGGCGGCCATGTCGTCGGGCTTTGCGGCGGCTATCAGATGCTCGGCCGCGTGGTGCGCGATCCGGAGGGTCTCGAGGGCGAAGAGCGCGAGGCGCAGGGCCTTTGTCTTCTCGATGTGGAGACGGTCATGCGGCCGGAAAAGACGGTGCGACCGAGTTCCGCCAGAACGCCGGACGGGCTGCCTCTCGAGGGCTACGAGATCCATCTGGGCAAGACCGTCGGGCCTGATTGCGCGCGGCCCGTTGCGATCCTCGACGGCGAGCCCGACGGAGCTACATCACCGGACGGCCGGGTCTGCGGCACCTATCTTCACGGGCTCTTTGGAGCCGACGGATTCCGCCGAAAGTTTCTGGAGCGCTACGGCATCACCAGCGGCGAGACCGGTTACGGCCAGTCGGTGGAGGAAGCGCTCGACGCGATCGCCGCGCAGCTGGAAGAGGTTGTCGACGTCGAGATGCTTTTGAAGATCGCGCGAAGACGCTGAGGCCTTGCAAGGCCCTGTGCGGACAGCCGCCTCAGCCTGATCTCGCCTCGAAGGCCTCGACCCGCGATGCTGCGCTGGACGCAGGCTTAGCCTGAAGCCGCCGAATGGAGGCAGCCTCAGCCGTGAAATGCCGTCTTCAGGAGATCGATCTGCTGGCCGACGGGATTGGCCGTCTCGGCCGGTTCGTCTTCGGCCGCCGCCGTGCCGTAGATTTCACGGTCGAGCATGGCGATGCGACGCTCGAGCTTGATCGCCCGTTCGACGAGCTCGCGGAACGTCTCGGGCAGCTCGTGATACTGGGGCGAATCCTTGCCGCTGCCGAGGCCTTCGAGCCGGACCTTGACCTTTTCCGCCTCGACCTGGCTGCGTGACATGTCGCCCTGATTGGCGGCGCGCTGAAGCAGCAGCCACGAGGCGACCTGCATCAAACGCGTGGTCAGACGCATGGATTCGGCGGCATAGAGCGTCGCGCCGGCGCGCGTCAGGCTCTTGGCCTCGCTTCGTCCGTCACCGTCGAGATAGGACGCCGTCTCATCGACCATCGCCATGCCCTCGTTGAACAAGGGCTGAAACGAGCGCGAGAACGCCAGGTGCTCGGCCAGTTTGATGGTCCGATCGTCACTCTGCGAGTCTGTCGTCTGAGATGCCATGGCCTAGCGCCAACTCCTGACTGCCTGTCCGAAGAATCACAACGAACGCAACATCGTAGCTTCGTCGCCGGGCCAAGGTGCGGCGACTTGGCCGCGGAAGCAAGCCGGGATCTTCGCTTTTCCTTAACCTCGGTTAATAGCCCGAGAGCCTGACGATAGGCAAAAAAAAGAGCCGTAGTGGACGGCTCTCAGGAGTTTCAACAGGGAGGCGTCAAACGGTGCGGATAGCGCGCCGCCTATCCAGCGAACTGGACTGATCTCAGTGATACACAGGAAACCTTACCCAAGGCTTAACGCGAGGTTTCCATCGCAAGATTTTCTCTACCTTTCGCCGAGCGCCCGTTAGCGATGACGGGAATGACGCGACAGGAAAAAGGAACGATCATGACGGCCGAGAGCGAGATGCGGGTGATTGAAATTGGCGAACCGGGCGGGCCGGAGGCGCTGCGTCTTGCCACCCGGCCGGTGCCGAGCCCGAACCGAGGGGAGATCCTGATCGAGGTGGCGGCAGCAGGCGTCAACCGGCCGGACGTGATGCAGCGTCAGGGCCTTTATCCCCCTCCCCCCGGTGCGCCGGAATGGCCGGGGCTGGAAGTCGCCGGCACGGTGAAAGCGCTCGGCGAGGGTGCCACGGCATTTTCACCGGGCGACCGGGTAATGGCGCTGGTGCCGGGCGGCGGCTATGCCGATTTCGTCACGGTCGCAGAGGACAACGCCCTGATGGTTCCCCGGGCGCTCAGCCTCGTCGAGGCGGCGGGATTTCCGGAAACCTTCTTCACCGTCTGGCACAACGTCTTCCAGCGCGGCGGCCTGAAATCGGGCGAGACCTTCCTCGTCCATGGCGGGACGTCCGGCATCGGAACGACCGCGATCCAGCTGGCCCATGCATTCGGCGCGCGGGTCTTCGCGACGGCGGGAAGCGACGACAAGTGCCGGGCGGCGGAAAAACTCGGCGCCGACGCCTGCGTCAACTACCGTGACGCGGACTTCGTTTCGGCCTTGAAGGAAGCGACCGGAGGCCGCGGCATCGACCTCATCCTCGACATGATCGGCGGCGACTACACAGCCCGCAACATCGAGGTCGCTGCCGAGGACGGCCGGATCGTCCAGATCGCCGTGCAGCGAGGCGCCAAGGCCGAAGTCGATCTCTTCAAGATCATGCGCAAGCGCCTGACGATTACCGGCTCGACCCTGCGCAACCGGCCGGTCGCCCTCAAGGCGTCGATCGCCGAGGAACTTTCCACCCACGTGCTGCCTTTGATCGAGAGCGGCAAGGTCAAGCCGCTGATCGACAAGACATACCCGCTGGAAGCCGCGTCAGACGCCCATCGCCACATGGACGACGACCATATCGGCAAGATCGTCCTGACGACCGGAAGCGAGACCGGCGAGCCGACATGATCGGGTCCTGAAGGCGGCACCTCGACGAGAGGAAGGAAACCGCAACGGCGTGCCGCCTCTTCCATCGTGGCGCGGAAACGACAAAGCGCCACGACAGGGGCTGCCACGAAACGAGTTTCAATGATCGATTTTTCCAGCTTCGGGTTTACCCTGAACATCGTCCTCTTCGTCGCTGCCGCCGCGGTGATCACCTATGCCGGCGTGAAGGTTTCGCATCTGGCCGACGAACTCGCCGATCGCACCGGGCTCGGCGAGGTCGTCGCCGGTGCCCTGTTCGTCGGGGCTTCGACCTCGCTTCCCGGCGCGATTACCTCGGTTTCCACCGCCCTGCAGGGCTACCCCTCCCTTTCGATCGGCAACGCGCTTGGCGGGCTGACGGCGCAGACGCTGTTCATCGCCGTCGCCGACATCTTCTATCGCCGCGCCAATCTGGAGCACGCCGCCGCAACCCCCGTCGCGCTGGCGCAGGGACTGCTGCTCGTCGCCATGCTCTCGACGGCCCTTCTCGCCTCGACGGTCCCCGACCTGGCCGTCTTCGGCGTGCATCCGGCCTCCTATATCCTCTTGATCGGCTACGTCTTCGGCCTCTTCCTGATGCGCAACGTCCACGATAGCGGGATGTGGCAGGCGACGGTCACCGACGAGACCCGCGAAGAGATGTCCGACGCCTCCGAAAGCGACGATCAGCGCAGCGACGGAACCCTGTGGGGACTGTTTGCCCTTTTCGCCGCACTCACCGCCGCCGCCGGCTACGTCGTCGGTCAATCCAGCATCGCGCTGGTTTCGCTCACCGGCGTCTCGCAGACCCTTTTCGGCACGACCTTCACGGCGATCGCCAATTCTTTGCCCGAACTCGTCACCGCGATCGCCGCCGTGAAGATCGGCGCCGTCGGCCTTGCCGTCGGCGACATCATCGGCGGCAATGCCTTCGAGATCCTGTTTCTCAGCCTCGCCGACTTCGTCACGCCGCAATCGCTCTATCTGGACATGAAGCCGCAGGACCAGGCGACGGCGCTGTTCGCGACCCTGATGGTGGTCGTCGTCCTGCTCGGAATGATGAAGCGCGAAAAGAGCGGGATGTTCAATATCGGCTTCGAAAGCGTTTCGGTCTTCGCGCTCTACGCCCTCTCCGTCGCCGTCCTGTTCACGTGAGCGTCACCGCCTTCGATGGGCGAATGGAGTTTTACCCGCAGCTTTCCTTGCGCCGAAAGCCCGAAAGATTTATATCGAACCCCGATTTCCCGGACATCCTGCGATGATCCACGGCCTTCCCCTCCGGGGTCGGCGAACAGGAGAACTTTATCCATGGCCCAGCAATTGTTGATGCCGAAGGCGACCGCGGTCTGGCTGGTCGACAACACCTCGCTCTCTTTCGAGCAGATCGCCGACTTCTGCACCCTCCACCCGCTCGAGGTGAAGGCGATCGCCGACGGCGAATCGGCGCAAGGCATCAAGGGTCTCGATCCTGTGATCACCGGCCAGCTCTCGCGCGACGAGATCGAGCGCGGCGAAAAGGACGAGAAGCACAAGCTGAAACTTGCGCCTCCGAAGGTTCGCGTGCCCGAATCCAAGCGCAAGGCCCCGCGCTACACCCCGGTCTCCAAGCGCCAGGATCGGCCCAACGCCATTCTCTGGCTGGTGCGCAACCATCCGGAGATGAAAGACGCGCAGATTTCGCGGCTCGTCGGCACGACCAAGAACACCATCGAGCAGATCCGCGAGCGCACCCACTGGAACTCGGCCAATCTCCAGCCGATGGATCCCGTGACGCTGGGCCTTTGCTCGCAGATCGACCTCGACCTCGAAGTCGAAAAGGCGACGCGCGGCATGCCCAAGCCGGAAGAGCTCGCCGAGGAAGAGCGGCTCCTGTCCGCGGCCCAGACCCAGAACTGGGAGCCGATGTCGTCCTCCAGCGGCGGCGAAGAGCAGGAGCTCGACGAAGCCGCCGTCTTCGCCAAGCTCTCTTCGATGCGCCGGGAAGAGCCCGAAGAGGACGAGGACGACCAGCGCGGATGATCTATCCGCCAGCGCCCCGAGCGCTTGGTATCGCGAAAGACGAGGCAAAGGGCCGTGTTCCCAGGACACGGCCCTTTGCCGTTTCCGGGAAAGTTTCCCCCGATTTCTCGCGGACTTTTTTCTCAGAACTTGAACCGTTCGCGAGCGGAGCCCGGAAAAGCGCTGCCGCCGCCGCGAGCCAGCCTACTCAGCAGTATCCGCCGCATCGTCCACCGGCGGGATCGCTTTCAGATAGGCCGCGATCGCCTGCCGGTCCGCGTCGGTCAGTTTCGCCATGTTTTCCTGAACTTCGACCATCGACCCGCCGACGGAATCGAAGTCGGGCGTGAAGCCGCTCTCCAGGAAATAGGCGATGTCCTGCGCCGACCATGAGCCGATGCCGGAGGCGGAAGGCGTAATGTTCGGCACCCTGCCTTCGCCCTCCGGGCTCGGCGCACCCGCCATCCATTTCGCTGTCTCGAGACCGCCCGCGCCGCCGAAGCTGCGGGGCGTATGGCATTCGCCGCAATGGCCCGGCCCTTCGGCAAGATACTGGCCGGCATGGGCGGCTTCGGAGGCATCGTCCGGCAAGGAAACCGCAGGCGCCCCATCGCCGAGAAAGACCAGCTGCCAGAGCCCGACCGCGCGGCGGATGTTGAACGGGAAGGCAAGCTCGTTTTCGGGTGCCTCGGCCTTCACGGCCGGCAGGGTCTTCAGATACGCAAACAGATCGGCGACGTCCTGCTTCTTCATGCGGACATAGGACGTGTAGGGAAAGGCCGGATAAAGGTGGCGCCCTTCCGGGTCGACGCCGCGCTGCAGGGCATTGGCGAAGTCGGCGAGCGTCCATCGGCCGATCCCGGTTTCCGGGTCGGGCGAGATATTCGGGGCATAGAACGTGCCGAATTGCGTCTTCAGCGGATCGCCCCCCGCAAGCTTCAGC
Organism: Jiella mangrovi; assembly: GCF_017815135.1. Lineage (GTDB taxonomy): Bacteria > Pseudomonadota > Alphaproteobacteria > Rhizobiales > Rhizobiaceae > Jiella > Jiella mangrovi. The sequence continues at coordinate 16,941 of NZ_JAGJCF010000001.1, forward strand.
CTGTCCTCACCCTTCGCCTTCGAGGGCGCATGGCAGGAGACGCAGCCTCCCGCCCAGAACATCCGCTCCCCGCGGGCCGCATCGCCGCTGCCCTCGGCGGCGATCTGTTCCGGCGCCAGCCGGTCCGGCATGGTGAGAGCGTAGAAGGCGCCGGCAGCCAAAAGGGCCAGAACGAAAACACCGATCAGAATTTTCTTCAGCATTTCCGCTCCTTGCCCGCGCTTTGAGAAAGAGGCGCGGACAAGGTTTGCAATGCGTCGGTCAGAGCGTCAATCCGGCCAAACGTCGCCGCTCTCGCTCCAGGCCGGATCAGACGCTGCCGGTCAGATCCGCCCGAGCAGCACGAGAATCAGGACGATGACGAGGACGAGCCCAAGGATACCCGAGGGTCCGTAGCCCCAGCCTCCGGAATAGCCCCAGGTCGGCAGCGCGCCGACGAGGAGAAGAATGACGATGATGAGGAGGATCGTACCGAGGCCCATGACGGGATTCCTTGAAGAGTTGTTTGATCGCCTCACAAACCGTTGAACGCAGATTGCGTTCCCACGCCGCTCTCCCGCTTGGTTAAGAATCTTTTCCCTCTTAGACCGGCCCAAAACCGCCGATCGCGACGAAGACGGCGATCATCATGAAGACGATCGCGAGAATGATTGTCGGCCGGTAGCCCCACTGGCGCGAATAGGGCCAGGTGGGCATTGCGGCGATGAGGGCCAGAAAGACGATCACGACGACGATCGGGCCGTATCCGACGTCCATGCAGCTTCTCCTCCGTTCAGTCCATGTCCCGGCCGGTCGGGCCGCCGGGCGCCGCGCCTGCCGGCGGACGGAAACCAGCTTCGATGCATCAGACGCCACCGTCAACGATATGCGGCACGGACCGTTCGCGGCAAATTGCCCGAACTCCCATTGCATCCTATTAGATAGGATACTATCAATATACGTATGAAACGCGATGCTTCCCTTCAGTTCGAGCTGACGAGCGACCTTCTCAGGGTCGGCCGTGTGTGGCGCAAGCTCGTCCGCGCGCGCATCGACTGTCACGAGGTATCCGAGGCCTGTGCCCATCCGCTGGTGGCGGTCGGCCGCCTCGGCGACGGGGTTCGCCAGGGCGCCCTGGCCGAAGAGGTCGGCATGGAGGGCCCGTCTCTCGTCCGGCTTCTCGACCAGCTTTGCCAGAGCGGCCTCGTCGAACGGCGCGAGGACCCTGCCGATCGCCGCGCCAAGACGCTGTGGCTGACGATGCGCGGGCGCGCGGTCATGGAAAGCATCGAGACCGATCTCGTCGCCTTTCGGGCACTCGTTCTCAAGGACGTGCCTCTTGACGACATAAAAGCCACGCTCCGCGTCTTCGCCGCCTTCGACGATTTTCAGGCGAACGCTGCGAAGGACGATCAGCAACCGTCCGAGACGCCCGAAGAGACCCCCTGATGTTCGCTTTCGCCCTGCCCTCGCGGCTGGAGTGGATCTTTGCCGCGAAGACATTCGCTGCGTCCATGCTGGCCCTCTTCATCGCGCTCAGCGCCGATCTGCCACGCCCCTACTGGGCGATGGCGACGGTCTTCATCGTCGCCAATCCGCTGGCCGGCGCGACCCGCTCGAAAGCCCTCTACCGGGCGCTGGGCACGGTGATCGGGGCCTCGGCGGCGGTGTTCTTCACGCCGCTCTTCGTCGGCGAGCCCGTCGTCCTGAGCGCCGTCGTGGCGATCTGGACGGGCGGCCTGCTCTTCGTGTCCTTCCTCGATCGCACGCCGCGCTCCTACATGTTCATGCTCTCGGGCTACACCTTACCCCTGATCGCCATGCCGACGGTCGGCGATCCATCGACCGTCTTCGACGTCGCCGTCGCACGCTCGCAGGAAATCATTCTCGGCATCACCTGTACCAGCCTCATCAGCGCTCTCGTTCTGCCCCAGAGCCTTGGAAGCGTCGTCGCGGCGCGCGTCGATGGGTGGCTATCCGACGCCAGATCCTGGACCCGCGACGTTCTCGGCGGACAGGGCGAAAGCCGCTTGGCCGAGACGGTGAAGCTCGCGCCCGATGTGAAGGCGGTGGATCAGCTGATCGGCCAGCTGCGCTACGATCCGGAAATGACGGGGGTGGTGTGGGCGGCGCGCCAGCTGCGCGGCCGGCTCGTCATGCTGCCGGCGCTCCTGTCCTCTCTCGCCGACCGGCTCGCCGCCATTCGTGATGACGACGGCAAGCTGCCGCCTGAAATCGCCATTCTTTGCTGGGAGATCGATGCGTGGATCGCGAGCGAGGGACAGGTGCATCGTGACGGCAGCCGCCGCCTTGCCGCGCGCATTGCCGACGTGCAAGCCCGCAAGGAGGGCGCCGGGCCCGGCTGGGACGGCCTCCTCGGAGAGAGCGCCCTGGCGCGCCTGGCCGATCTCGTCGATCTTTGGAGCGACTGCGTCACCCTGAAGGGCGAGATCCTCGCCGGGCGAAAGGCCCGACGAGATGTACCCTTGCGGCTATCGAACGTTGCGACCGAGGTACCGCACTACGATTTCGGCATGATGGCCTTTGCCGCGATCTCGGCGATCGGCGGTCTCTTCGTCGCCTGCCTCGTCTGGATCTATACGGGCTGGGATCAGGGGGCGGGATTCGTCCTCATCGCCGGCGTCTCCGGGGCGTTCTTTGCCGCGCTGGACAACCCGCTGCCGCAGTTGAAGCAGATGGCGATCCTGACGGCGGTCGGTTGCGTGATGGCGGGCGTCTACGTCTTCGGCATTCTGCCGCTGGTCACGACCTTCGTCGGCCTCGTCGTCGTCTTCGCTCCGGTGTTCCTGCTTCTTCCGATCCTGATCGGGCGGCCGAAGACGATGTTCATCGGCATCCTCCTCGCCATCAACAGCGCGACACTGATCTCACTGCACGATGTCTACACGGCGAACTTCACCCAGTTCGTGAACGGGGCGATCGCGTCCGTGCTGGGCGCGGTGTTCACCCTGGTCTGGACGATCCTCACCCGGCCCTTCGGCTCGGCGCTGGCCGCGCGCCGGCTCCAGAGCCAGGGCTGGCGGGAAATCGCCGATCTCGCCGCCGGCCGGCGTGCGGATGCGGCCCCGGCCTTTGCGGGCCGGTTCTTCGACCGGCTCGGCCAGCTGGTGCCACGGCTGGGTGCGCAGGCGGGCGAGAAGGCTGCCGAAGCCTTCGCGGAAATGCGCGTCGGCCTCAACATTCTCGATCTGACATCTGCGAGAAAAGATCTGGAGCCGCGGCAAAGAGCAGCGATCGAGGCCGTGCTCTCACAGGTCGCGGCCTTCTATCGGCAAAGGGCATCGGGGGTGGCGCCGGCCGAACCGCCCGAGATGCTGCGCGACACCATCGACGCTGCGCTTCGAAGCCTTTGCGAGCATACGCAAAGCGCCGGCGCCCGACGGCCGACTCCGGCGCTTGTCGGCCTTCGCCGCGCCCTCTTCGCCGCTGCCCCGCCGCCAGGCCCGGACCGTCCCGAGGGCATCGCAGAAACCTTCGACGGCTATGCCGTCGCGGCCGAATAGGAGTTTTGCGATGACCGGTGATCTGTCGCTCTTCGGGGTCTTCGTCCCGAAGCTGCTCGTCCTCGCGCTGGCGTCCTACGTCGCGCTGGTCCTTCTCAAGCGGGTTCTTGCCCGCCTCGGCGTCTATCGCCTCGTCTGGCACCCGGCGCTGTTCGACCTTTCGATCTTCATCCTCCTCGTCGCCGCGGCGGCGAACGCTGCCCAATGGTATGTCTCATGACCGCCCGTCTTTCCCGCATTCTAAAAACCGCCTTCACCCTGACCCTCTTTGCCATCGCGCTCGCCGCCGGCTGGAATCTCTGGCAGGGCTACATGAACACGCCCTGGACCCGCGACGGCCATGTGCGCGCCGACGTCGTCTCCATCGCGCCGGACGTCTCGGGGCCGGTCGAGGCCGTGCTCGTTTCGGACAATCAGACCGTCAGGAAGGGCGATGTCCTCCTGCGCATCGATCCCGAGCGCTTCAAGATCGCCCTCGATCTTGCCGACGCCTCGCTCGCGGACAAGGCGGCAGCGCTGAAGCAGGCGCAGCGCGACGCCGAGCGCTATCACCGCCTGAAGAACGGCCCGGCGGTTTCCGCCCAGACCATCGAGCAGGCTGATCTCGCCGTCACCCAGGCGAGCGCGGCCTATGACGAGGCGAAATCCAACCGCGATCTGGCGGCCCTCAATCTTCAGCGCACGACCATCCATGCGCCCGCCAACGGCGTCATCACCAATCTTGCGCTCAATCCCGGCGACTACATCTCCTCCGGCGCCGGAATCATGGCGCTGGTCGACACAGACACGCTGCGCGTCGAGGGTTATTTCGAGGAGAATCAGCTGCCGAAGATCGCCATCGGCGATCCTGTCACGGTCGAACTGATGGGCCGCGCAAGCAAATTGCGCGGTCATGTGGAGAGCATCGCCGCCGGCATCGAGGATCGCGAGCGTACCGACGGCTCGAATCTCCTCGCTGACGTGACGCCCACATTCTCCTGGGTCCGCCTCGCCCAAAGGGTTCCCGTGCGCATCGCGCTCGACGACGTGCCGGCGCAAAGCCGGCTCGTCGCAGGGCTGACGGCGACCGTCACGGTGCACCCGGACGAGGGAGCGGACGCAGGTTCGGGAGAAGCGGCGGCCAGTCCGGCGCGGGTCAAGACAGAGCCCTGATCGTCGATCGCCCGTCAGCCTGGCGCCTCCGCCGGTCGGGCGTCACGGTTGCGTCACGACTGGCGGCCAGAATTGACAAGCGCCCGTGAACGCGCCACCTCGAAGCCAGTGTTCTGAAATTTCCTCAAACGAGGACCGCCCATGACCATCCAGATCCCGATCGAGACCATCGAGGCAGATCCCGCGCCGCGCAGAGCCACGGTCGGCGTGGACGTCGGCGGTGTGATGGTGGGTGGCGGAGCGCCGGTGGTCGTCCAGTCGATGACCAACACCGACACCGCCGATATCGACGCCACCGTCGCGCAGGTCGCGGCGCTGTCGAAGGCCGGTTCGGAAATCGTCCGCATCACCGTCGACCGCGACGAATCCGCCGCGGCCGTGCCGAAGGTTCGCGAGCGGCTGGAGCGGCTCGGCCTCAACGTGCCGCTGGTCGGCGACTTCCACTATATCGGCCACAAGCTTCTCGCCGATCATCCGGCCTGCGCCGAGGCGCTGGCGAAATATCGCATCAATCCCGGCAATGTCGGCTTTCGCGACAAGCGCGACAAGCAGTTCGCGGACATCGTCGAAATGGCGATCCGCTACGACAAGCCGGTGCGCATCGGCGTCAACTGGGGCTCCCTCGACCAGGAGCTGCTGACACGCCTGATGGACGCCAACACCGCGCTGCCGCAGCCCCGCTCGGCAAGGGCCGTGACCCGCGAGGCGATCATCCAGTCGGCGCTGATCTCGGCCGAGCTGGCCGAGGAGATCGGCCTGCCGAAGAACCGTATCATCCTGTCGGCCAAGGTCAGCCAGGTGCAGGATCTCATCGCCGTCTATCGCGATCTGTCGCGTCGCACCGATCATGCGCTGCATCTCGGCCTGACCGAGGCCGGCATGGGCTCCAAGGGCATTGTCGCCTCGGCAGCCTCGATGGGCATCCTCCTGCAGGACGGCATCGGCGACACGATCCGCGTTTCGCTGACGCCGGAACCGGGCGGCGACCGCACGCGGGAGGTCCAGGTCGCGCAGGAACTCTTGCAGACCATGGGCTTCCGGCAGTTCCTGCCCGTCGTCGCGGCCTGCCCCGGCTGCGGCCGCACCACCTCGACGGTGTTCCAGGAGCTCGCCGAAAAGATCCAGTCGGACATCCGCGAGAACATGCCGGTCTGGCGCGAGAAATATCCCGGCGTCGAGGCGCTCAACGTCGCGGTGATGGGCTGCATCGTCAACGGCCCGGGCGAATCCAAGCATGCCGATATCGGCATCTCGCTCCCCGGGACCGGCGAGACGCCCGCCGCTCCGGTCTTCGTCGACGGCAAGAAGACCGTGACGCTGCGTGGCCCGGCGATCGCCGAGGAATTCCAGGCGATGGTGGCGGAGTATATCGAAAACCGCTTCGGCACGGGGCGCGCCGCTGCCGAATGAGGCAAGCATGGGTCGCCCGCCCCACCCCGTCCGTCAGCCATCCGGGCAGGGCTGCGCCGAAGCCGGCAAGGCCCGTTGTCGCCGCAGCTCTTCTGTTTTTCGGCGCCATCCTTGCGACGATGCCATACGCCTCCGCCGAGCCCATCCGGCTCGACAAGGATATCGCGGTCAACCTGCCGGGGATCGCCTATCCGCCGTCGCCGCCGCAATTCGCCCCGCCTGACGAAATTCCTGGCGCCGCCGTTGCCGCTGACGCAGACGAACCGGCGATCAACCGGATCTGCCGCCTGATTGCGGAAAACGCCGATGCCGTCGGCATGCCGAGGGATTTCTTCGCCCGTCTGATCTGGAAGGAAAGCCGCTTCGACGAGAAGGCGCGCTCGCCCGTCGGCGCGGAGGGGATCGCCCAGTTCATGCCCTATACCGCCGACGAGCGGGGCCTGAGCGATCCCTACGACGCCGCCGAGGCGATCCGTCATTCGGCGCTCTATCTGGCCGATCTGCGATCGGAACTCGGGAACTGGGGCCTTGCGGCCGCGGCCTATAATGGCGGCATCAACCGGGTGAAGCGGTGGATCGCCGCCGGCGGCCGGCTTCCCTACGAGACCGAGAACTACGTCCTCTCGATTGCCTTCCACCCGGCCGCATGGTTTCAGGAAGACGGCCGCGAGATCGAAAGCCGGCCGCTCGAGGAGGGCAAGGCGTTCGACGAATCCTGCCGGCGTTTGCCGATCCTGAAAAGCCGCGCATTTGCGTCGCTCGGCACCGACGCGCCGATGAAGCCCTGGGGCGTCCAGGTCGCCGGCAATCCGAGCCAGAGCGTGGCAATGGCGATGTTCCGCCGGGTGCAGGCCTCGGCTCCCGCGATCCTCGGCGACAGGACGCCCCTCGTCCTTCGCGAGCGCGCGCCCGGCGCCGGCCGGATCTATGCCGTGCGTCTCGGCGCCGACAGCCGGGGAGAGGCCAATCAGCTCTGCGTGACGCTGAAGCGCGCCGGCGTCTCCTGCATCGTCCTGAAGAACCGCTGAGCGTTATCGCCGCGCCGTCGCCGTCGCGGCCGGAACGATCGGCCCGAGATCACCGGCCCGGCGCATATCCTGCGGCATCGACTACAGCTTCGCGGCCGGCGAGGCTGATGTGGCTTTCGCGCCGCGCGCTTCGCGCGATGATCCTGCCGCCCCTGATCACGAAGAGCCGCGCCGCCTTGAGACGGATGGCCTCGATCGGATCTGCGGCCTGCAACACCACCATGTCGGCCGCCTTCCCGACTTCCAAGCCGTAATTGGAAAGCCCCATCGCGCTCGCGCCATTGACGGTCACCGCGTCGAAGCAGCGGCGGATCGCCTCGCGCGAGGTCATCTGGGCGACATGGACCGCCATATGCGCGACATCCAGCATGTCGCCCGAGCCGAGCGAGTACCAGGGGTCCATCACGCAGTCATGGCCGAAGGCGACGTTGACGCCGGCTGCCATCAACTCCGGCACGCGGGTCATGCCCCGCCGCTTGGGGTAGGTGTCGTGCCGGCCCTGCAGGGTGATGTTGATCAGCGGATTGGGGATCGCGTGCATCCGCGCCTCGGCGATCAGCGGGATCAGCTTCGAGGCGTAGTAATTGTCCATCGAATGCATCGAGGTGAGATGCGAGCCGGCCACCCTGCCCTGCAATCCGTGGCGCACCGTCTCGGCGGCGAGCGTCTCGACATGGCGCGACAGGGGATCGTCGCTCTCGTCGCAATGCATGTCGACCGGAAGGCCGCGCTCAGCCGCGATCCGGCAGAGCGTGCGAACAGACCTCGCACCGTCCTCCATCGTCCGCTCGAAATGCGGGATGCCGCCGACCACGTCGAGCCCCATATCGAGCGCCCGATCGAGCGCCGCGCTCGCGCCTTCGCTGCGATAGTAGCCGTCCTGCGGAAAAGCGACGAGCTGCAGGTCGATATAGTCCTTGACGCGGTCGCGCACCTCCAGAAGCGCTTCTGCGGTGACGAGCCGTGGATCCGACGTATCGACATGGCTGCGGATCGCCAGCAGCCCCTGCGAGACCGCCAGGTCGCAATAGCGCATGGCCCGCTCGACGAGAGCCTCGCGCGTCAGCGTCGGGCGGAGTTCTCCCCAAAGCGCGATGCCCTCCAGCAGCGTGCCGGACATGTTCATGCGCGGCAGGCCGAGCGAGAGCGTCGCGTCCATGTGAAAATGCGGATCGACGAAAGGCGGCGCGAGAAGACAGCCGGCAGCGTCGATCGTCTCGCCCGTCTCGCCCGAGATCGAACGATCGATCGCCACGATGCGGCCGCCCGATATGGCAACATCGATGCCGGAGCGTCCATCCGAAAGGTTGGCGTTCCGCACGATCAGATCGAAGCTCATGGCGTGTTCTCCGCGCTGCAATCGAGACCGGAAGCGGTCCCGGCGAAGATGAGTTTACCAGAAACACGCATTCGCTTTGCCGAGCCGCATCCTTCGAATGTGCAAGCCCAGACGGCCCTCACTGGAACTGCCCGTGGCCGTTCATCCGCAAGGCGCGAGCCTCCCGCCACCGGCCGGTCGCCGAAATCTCAATCGGCGATCGCCTCGCGCAGTCGCGTCGCCTCGAGGCTGGCGATATCGGAGGCGGGCTCCGGCGGCTCCTTCATCATCTGGGCGGGATCGGCGGGAGCCTCCGCCTCGTGGCGCGTCAGGATCTCGCGGTAGAGCGCCACAAGCTCGTCGGCCTGGTCACGGGCCCGCCGCATGTGGACCGGCGCCTGCGGCGACGTCAGGTAGCGTTCGGGATCGCGGTCGATCTCGGCCAGCGCCTCGATCAGGCCTTCGGGGCTTGAAACATCGATCTTGAAGCCGTTGCTGCCTGGAATCACCGGCTCGCCGACCGCGCCGCGATCGGAGGCGATGACCCAGCAGCCGCAGGTCAGCGCCTCGCGGGTGACGAGACCATAGGCTTCCGGCCAGACCGACGGCGCTACGAGGACGTCGAGCTCGGCATAAAGTTCTGCGATGCGCTTTTGCGGCAGCTTCGGCCGGATATCGAGCTCCGTCGTCCCGAGCCTGCCGCCGCGCCGGGTTCCAAGCGACATGGCGTGATCGATGAAGACGAAGCGCAGATTCTGGAATTCGCCGCTGAGCAGCGCGCGCTGGATCAACGGGTAGCCCTTGTGGCGAGCCATGCCGCCAATGAAGCCGAGGCGGACCTTGCCGTCCGGCGAGGGCACGCGCGGCAAGGGGGCAAGATCCGAGTTGCCGTTCGGGGTCGCCATGACATTCGTCAATCCGACGCTGCGATAGATGTCGGCAAAGGCCTCGGAGACCGCCAGGATCTTCTCCGCCCCGAGCAGACATTCGCGCAGTTGCATGCGTGTCGCGAAATGTTCGGCCGGGATGCGCCCGAGCTGCGAGGCCGGGTTGCCATGGTCGTAGAGCTCGATCTGGCCGTTCTCGCCGAGCAGGAACTGCTCGTCCGAGATCCACCACCCGTCATGAGCGGTGATGACGTAGGGAATGCCGCGCCGCCGCGCCTCGAGCACGATCGCCGCCGTCAGCCGCTGGATGCAGTGGAAATGGATGATGTCGGGCTGGCAGACCTCCAGATAGTCGCCGAAGACCTTGGCCATCCTCTCGTCATAGACGATACGGTCGATGTCGGGGATGTCCGGCGTGGTGACGCCGACAACCCGCACGCCGTCCATGCCGTAGCTCGACGTCTTGTAGGGCTCGCTGCCGCCTTCGACCGTGGTGAAGACCTCGAAGGTGAAGTCGTCCCGGTGATGGGCGGCGAAATCCTTGACGTTGTCGTGCACGACGCGGGTCGCGCCCCCGGTCGCCTGGGGCGGATAGAAGACATTGACGACGAGAACGCGCTTGCGCCTGTCCGGCGCCGGCAGAGAGGCCGAGCGAATGATCTCGGTGATGTTCTTCGCCATGGCAGGAATGCCGTATTCGGCAAGCGCCCGCTCGCGGGCTTTGGCGCCGATCTTGCCGCGCAGTTCCGGATCTTTGATCAACCGGTCCAGCGCATCGGTCCAGTCCTGCGGCGTTCGCGCGATCACGCCATCGACGCCGTCCTCGATCAGATCGGCATAGAGCGCCGTCTCGCTGATCACCGACGGAATGCCGAGCATGGCCGCTTCGAGCCACTTGATCTCGCTCTTCACATCCGTCGTCGGGGCAGGCTTGAGAACCGCCAGATTGATGTCGGCGGCAGAAAGCGTCGACCAGTACTGATGCACGTCCCAGACCGGCGGCAGCAGGACGAGATTGTCCGTGTACTTTCGCAACTCGGCGCCCGGCGACATGTAACCGGCCAGAACGATCGAGACACGGTCGCCGTATTTCTCGGCCATGGCCACCAGCGCCGGTTCGACCAGCTCCTGGAAATCCTGTTTGTGGGCCTTGGTTCCGGAGCCGTAGAAGATCGTCACGCGGGCGTTCGACACATTGGCGCCGGTGTGGCCGACATGCTGTGCGTGCGGACTGTGCAGGGCATTGGCATGGACGAAGACCGGCTTCTCGCCATCCATGCTCCGGACGTATTCGACCAGCGGCTTCGTCGACAGGAGGGCATTTTCACACACGCGCAGAGCCGACCTGAAAAGCGGCACACCGAGCGCGAGCCCGTCATGCTCCTTGTGGGAAATCTGGTTGTCGTAGGTTTCGAGGGCGGGCGGATAGAACTCCCGATCGAAGATCAGATCGTCGATTTCGTAGAAGGTCGCGCAGCCGACTTCCCTGGCGTTGTCGATCGCCCGGATCATCTCGTAATAGGCCGGGACGCGGAAGAAGAACACCGCATCGAAGCAATGGAGCTTTTCGAGGAAGCGATCGACGTCTTCCTTGAAGTTGAACGTCTCGACGACGAAGCCCGCCGCTTCGAGCTGCTCGACCTTCTGGTCGATCCGGTAGAAGCGACATTGCGGAAGATCGAAATTGCCGACCAGCGCGACCGAGCGGACGTAGCGCTTTTCCGCAGGCGTCTCGCCGCGCACGAGGTCGGCGACCATGCCGCAGTCGGTCTCGATCCGCGTCTGGGCGTCGGTGAGCCGTCCATTGGTCGCCTCGGCATTGGCGAGCTGCCAGGAGGTCGTCAGGACCCGCGATGCCTGAGCGTTGAAACGCCGCCGCAGGCCAAGATCGCCGGGATATTGCTCGATCCCCTTCTTCAGCCACCGCAATGCGGTCATCTTGTCGCCGAGAAGCTCACGGCACTGGGCAAGATTGATGAAGGTCCAGATATTCGCCTCGCCGCTCGCCGTGAGCCGCTCGTAGAGGTTCGAGGCTTCCAGGTAGCACTGACGGCGCAGGAGACAGTCGGCGTAGTGGCGAAGGGCCGGGGCAAAATCCGGAACCGCCTGCAGGATCTTCTGATAGGCCGTCATGGCCTGATCGTCTTTGCCTTCCATGACGAGACGATCGGCAATAACGGCGAGCAGCGGCGCATGTTCGGGCTCGATCGCCACCGGAATGGCGGGGTTCACCATCCCCTCGCCCATCAGCAAGCGGAACTCGTCGGCAAAGCCCGAACTCGCGTCCGATCCGGGAAAGGACGGCATTTTGAGGCTGGCAAGCCCGCGGATATTCGGCCCCAGCAAGCCCTCGAGCCAGAGCCTTGCGTTCGGCGCGCTGGCGTTTTCGAGGCCGATCTTCAGATAGTGGCGATAGGCGGCCACCGGGTCGAGCGCGTGAATGTCCGGCGCGTAGGTCTCGACGTAGAAGCCGCGCTCGAAGTGATGACCTTCGCGAATGGGCGCCAGCGTCTCGATCCCGGCGGAAACGAAATGGCGGACCGCCGCTTCGTGATCGAAGGTCGCCTGCTGCTCGCGCAGCGACTTCGTCGAATAATAGTAGAATTCCGCGTCGAACTTCTTGAGAAAGGCGAGGCTGACGTCGTTGTCGACCAGATACTGTTCGAGCGGCGTTTCGGCGACTTTCGGCGCAGCGTCGAGAACCGCCATCACCGCCTGCTTCGCCGCAAAGGCTTTGGCTCCAGGGCCCGTGCGATAGAATTCCACGATCTCCTCCTCGGAGGGGACCGCGCCGGCCATGTCGCGCAGTTCGTTTGCGGCATGAGGGCTGGAGGGATCGAGCATATGGGACTTGCGGTAGGCGCCGATGGCGTCGCTTCGCTTTCCCTGGAGCTTCAGGACGTGACCGAGCTGGAGATGCGTATCGGCATTGTCTTCGCGCAGGTCGATTGCCCGGCGATACGCCTCCTCGGCGCTGGAAAGCTCGCCCTGCTCCTTCAGAGCATGGCCGTACTGGACCCAGATCGCCTCGAGCTTCGGATTGCGCCGCAGTGCCTCGCCATAGGCGACCTGCGCGTCGCGCCAGCGATGTTCCGCATTTGCTTTATTGCCCGCAACGATGTGGGTGCGGGTTCCATTCAGAAACGACGCGGTCTTGGACAGAACGTCGGCGCTCTTGCTTCTGCGACCTGAGCGTCCGTGCTCGCGGTTGCGAAACGAACGCATCAGGCGGTCGAGGGAAGGAGGGGAACCCCTGGTCATGTCAGCCACTCACATCATGCACTGCCGCCGCCGGGGCACGACTCTTGATCATCCGGCTGTCCGTGGAAGCGGTCAGCCGGATGAAGTCGAGGGCCTTTCGGGGAGCAGGAAAGGATATCAATCGGTACGGTAGTGTTGCGTCGATCCAGATCGGACTGACGGTCGGTTCCTCGGAAAACAGGCGCTTCCCCCATCGCGCCTCGATCCCCGTTCTTTCTGCGCGGCTGCGGGCCGCGCGTTCGGGATCGAGATGATCAAGACCCCGAGATTTCGATTCATGATGATACAGCGTGACGTCCGGTGTAAAGACGACGGCAAGGCCCTGCTCGCGGACGCGCAGGCACAGGTCGATGTCGCTGTAGCCAACCGGAAGACGGCGCGCATCGAACCCGCCGAGCCTGACGAAATCCGCCCGGCGCATCGCCAGGAAGGCGCCCGTCACCGCGCTGGCCCGGCGCGTCTTCGTCCATCGCCCGGAAGGCCCCGCCCGATCGGCCGGCTCGTAGAGGCCGTCATGGATCACCGATCCCTTCCAGCCGAAGAGAACGCCGGCATGCTGGACCGTGTCGTCGCCGTAGAGAAGTTTCGCCCCGACGGCACCGACGTCCTCGCGCGCAAGCAGGCCGCGAAGCGTCTCGTCCCATCCGGCGCTGCGCATCAGCATGTCGTCATTGGCGAAGACGACGAGAGGCGTGTCGCTGTCCTCGGCCCCGAGATTGTTGACATGCGACCAGTTGAACGCCCCGTCGTCGCGGCGAACCCTGACCCGCGGATGTTCGGCCAGCTCCTCCAGAAGCGCGAGGTCGGCCGCGACGGTGGTGCCGTTGTCGATGATCTGACAGTGCAGCTTTTCGGGACGGGCCGCTTGCGCAAACAGGCTGTCGACGAAGGCCTTGCAGTCGGCGACGTTGTCGCGGGTCGGGACGATGACGGTGATCTTCTCGGCGCCGGCATCGGGCCGCCACCGCACGCGCAACGCCGCATCGGCGCTTCCGCCCGCAAGATCGATCCGGCCCGACAGGCCCGAAAGCCCGAGATGCCGCTCGACCGCGCGCCTGTGGCCTGCACGGGCCGCGCGCATCGCCGTCTCGCGTCCGTCTTCCGCGCCGACGAAGGAGACCAGCGGCAATGGCACGTGGCCGATCGAAGCGTCCGCCCGCACGGCACTCAGCAGAAGATCGGACCGCGTGAAAGAAGCGTCGCCGCCATCCTGCGAAAGGTCGAGACGCTCGAGCGTTTCGTTGCGCAGGGCGATCGTCGCGCCCCAGCTGTTTTCCGAAAGCAGCATGTCCGGGTCGAGGCGCCCGCGCGCCTCGAACGCCGTGGGCTCGCTTTCGCCCGGCAGAATCCACTCTTCGTCGCAGGTCACGACGTCGGCCTCGCTCGCGGCAAAGGCGGCCGAAAACCAGGCGAGAGCATGGCGATGCAAAGCGCCAACGCGCGCGAGAAGCACGACGGTCTCGGCCGGCGTTTGGCGAGCGTGCGCCCATTCTGGCGATGAATCCGCCTCGGCGCTTGCCCCCATCCTCATCTCCAGCCGGCCATCCACCCGCGCCAGCCGCTCCACCGCGACCGCGAGTGCCGGGTCGACGCCGATCAGAACCGCCCGCCACCGCTCCAGAGACTGGCCGACGAGCGAGCCGACAAGCCGGTGCAGCCCCTCTGCATCGAGCCCGGTCGCGTCCGCGACCACCAGGATTTCCGATGGCGCCGCCGAAGGATCGGGTGGCTGCGGCGGCACGTCGTAGAGCTGACGGAACAGGCGGTAGGACGAGGCCGGAAAGGCCGTGAGGCTGGCGATATCGGGCAGTTCCCCGGCGATCTCGGACAGCCGCCGGCGCATGGCTTCGACTTCCGCCGACAGGGACAACATCGTTTCGAGGCCATGTCCGGTCATCTGGGCAGAAATGCCTCGCACCTGTTCTTCGATCTCGCCGGCCTGGATCAACTCCCAGCTTGCATGGGGGTTGTCGGGGTCGATGACGAGGACCCTGCGATACGACGCGAGAGCCTCCGACCGTCTGCCCGAAAGCTTCAACGCGTGTCCGATCTGCAGATGGGTGTCGGCATGATCGGGCTGGTCAGTCAGTGCGGATTGATACCATTCCATGGCATCTTCAAGGCGCCCGCCATCCTTCAGCATGTTGCCGCATTGGACCTTGAAGCCGACATGCCACGGCGCGATCTTCGAGGCCGCCTCATAAAGCTCCGCCGCTTCGAGTTGGCGGCCGCTGTCGCGCAGTGCCCTCGCCCGTCTGACGAGAGAGGCCACACGCGGCCCGACCCGCAGCCAGGAGACGGCCTTGCGCGCGTCGAAGCTGCGCGGCTTGGGTGACGTGCCGGTGCGGGGGGAGGACGCGACAGTCGCGGCCGCACGCTCCGACGTCACGAGCTTCGACACCAGGCTGCCGATCTTGCGGATCTTCGGGGTAAGGCCGGCTCCTCTCACGTCCGAGGCTCCATGAAGGCGCGGTAAGAAGCCTGCCGCGAATGCAAGAGATTGTGTGCCTCGACCATTGTGCCGTTTTTGCGCGGGCACGTCACAGGACGCCGCATCGCGACATGGCACACAGGGACTTGCTCCGGAGCTCCAAAGCCTTCGCAAAACCATCCATTCCGTGATCTGACCATCTCGAAAATCGACCCCTGACCTGCGATCGACGAAAGGTTCGTCACGCGCGATCGAGCGCTGCGAGGCAGCGATCGACGCCGCTCTGCCAGTCCGGGAGCCGGTGACCGAAAACCGCCTGAAACCGGCTGCTGTCCAGCCTGGAATTGGCCGGACGCCTCGCCGGCGTCGGATAGTCTGAGGTCGTGATCGGTTCGACCCTGGCGCTCGGTCCGCCGCGTTTCTTGGAAGCTGCGAAGATCGCCTCGGCAAAGCCTGCCCATGTCGTCTCGCCTTCGGCCACCATGTGATAGATGCCGGGCCAAGCGCCACCGGGCTCCTCGAGCGCGCGATCGCAAACGGCGATGATGCCTGCGGCGATGTCGGGACCGTAGGTCGGCGTGCCATGCTGGTCGGCCACGACCGTCAAGACGTCGCGATCCTTGCCGACGCGCAGCATGGTCTTCAGAAAATTGCCGCCATAGGGGCTGTAGACCCAGGCCGTGCGCAGGATGACGGCTTGCGGATTGGCAGCCGCAACGCGTCTTTCGCCGTCCAGCTTGCTGGCACCGTAGACGCCGGTCGGTCCGGTCTCGTCGGTCTCGACATAGGCGCCGTCCTTGTCGCCGGCAAAGACGTAGTCTGTCGAGATATGGACGATGGGAATGCCCGCCTCGGCCGCGGCGCGCGCCACGGTCTCGGCCCCTTGCGCGTTCACCGCGAAGGCCGTCTCGGCTTCGCTCTCGGCCTTGTCGACAGCGGTATAGGCGGCCGGATTGACGACGATGGCAGGCTCGACTTTCGCGATTGCGGCAGCCACCGAGGCCTCGTCGGTGAGATCGAGATCCGGCCGCCCGAGGCAGACGATCTCGCGCCCGTTCCCGTCGAGGTCGCGAAGGCAGCGAGCGACCTGTCCGTCACGCCCTGTCACGAGTATGCGCATGAAACCGTCCTTTCTCGCCCCGGCGGGGCTCAAGTCTGGCCGAGACGTTTGCCGGAATAGCGTTCGCGCAACGGACGCCACCATTCCTCGTTCTCGAGGAACCAGGCCACGGTCTTTTCGAGCCCGGTGGCGAAGGTCTCCTGCGCCTGCCAGCCAAGTTCTGTCTCAAGACGCGTCGCGTCGATGGCGTAGCGAAGGTCGTGGCCCGGCCGATCGGCGACGAAGGTGATCTGTTCGCGCCGGCTCTTGCCGTCCTTGCGCGGCGCCAGCTTGTCGAGCGCGTCGCAGATGTCGTGCACGACATCGAGATTGGAGCGCTCGTTGCGCCCGCCGACATTGTAGGAGCGGCCGACCTCTCCCCTCGTCGCGATCATTTCCAGCGCCCTTGCGTGGTCCTCGACATAAAGCCAGTCACGCACGTTCTCACCCTTGCCGTAGACCGGCAGATCCTTGCCTTCGAGGCCGTTCAGGATCATCAGCGGGATGAGCTTTTCGGGAAAATGGTAAGGCCCGTAGTTGTTCGAGCAGTTCGAAAGGACGACCGGCATTCCATAGGTGTGGTGCCAGGCCATGGCGAGATGGTCGGACGCGGCCTTGGAGGCCGAATAGGGCGAAGACGGGGCATAGGCCGTGTCCTCGGTAAACAGACCGCCATCGAGCGGCAGGTCGCCATAGACCTCGTCGGTGGAGACGTGGTGGAAGCGGAACGCCGCGCGGCGCTCGCCGGAAAGCTTCGTCCAGTAGCCCCGGGCCGCCTCCAGGAGATCGAAGGTCCCGACGACATTGGTGCCGATGAACTCGCCCGGGCCGTCGATCGAACGATCGACATGGCTCTCGGCGGCCAGATGCATGACGACGTCGATTTCCTCCACGCGCAGAAGCTCGCCGACGGCCTCGCGATCGCGGATATCGAGCTTGGCGAAACTGTAGCGCGGATCATTCGAGATCGGCTCGAGCGAAGCGAGGTTCGCCGCATAGGTCAGCTTGTCGAGGTTGACGACGCTGTGCGCGGTATTGCGGATCAGGTGGCGGCAGACGGCAGAACCGATGAACCCGGCGCCGCCGGTAACGAGAAACTTCATCCGGGCGCCCCTCAGACGTCGTAGGTGAACAGGACGGGCGTTTCGGCCAGCGCGGGTGCGGACTTGTCCTTGTCGGACAAGACGGGCGTTTCGCCGCCGAGCGGCCATTCCACGCCGATCTCCGGATCGTTCCAGGCAATCCCCCGGTCGTGCTCGCCGGAATAAGGCGCGGAGACCTTGTAGAAGACCTCGGTGTCCGGCTCCAGCGTCAGGAAGCCGTGGGCAAAGCCCTTGGGCACGAGGATCTGGTTGAAGGCTTTGGCGGACACTTCGAGCGCCACCCACTGTCCGAAACTCGGCGAACCGTGGCGGATGTCGACCGCGACGTCGAGGATCGCGCCCTTCAGCACCCGGACGAGCTTGTCCTGAGCAAATGGAGGCGCCTGATAATGCAGCCCGCGCAGGGTGAACTTTCCGGCGGAGAAGGACTGGTTGTCCTGCACCCACGGCATCGCGATCCCCGCATCGGCAAAACGCTGCGCACTAAAGGTCTCACTGAAGAACCCGCGATCGTCCCCGAACTTTTTAGGCTTGATTTCCAGGACGTCGGAGATGGCGAGAGGCGTGACTTCCAGCATGAAAATCCTTCTTTGGCGACGTCAGGCTCGTAGCGGCGCGAGGCGGACGCGCTTCCCTTCTGGCGCTGACAGCCGGGATATATTAAGCGAACGGTATCGGCAATCGTGAACGGAGCAAGTCGTGAAGGGCATCATCCTGGCGGGCGGAAGCGGGACTCGTCTTCACCCCATGACGCTGACGACATCCAAACAGCTGTTGCCGGTCTACGACAAGCCGATGATCTATTATCCGCTGTCGACCCTCATGCTGGCCGGCATTCGCGAGATCCTGATCATATCGACACCCCAGGATTTGCCGCGCTTCAAGGCGCTTCTCGGCGATGGCGAGCGGATCGGCCTGAAGCTCGAATATGCCGAGCAGCCGAGCCCGGATGGCCTCGCCCAGGCCTATGTGATCGGCGAAGAGTTCATCGACGGGCAGCCCTCGGCCCTGATACTCGGAGACAATCTGTTCTACGGGCACGGTTTTCCGGGCTTGATGCAGCGCAGCGTGAAGCGCGACAACGGCGCCACCGTGTTCGCCTATCATGTCCAGGATCCCGATCGTTACGGCGTGGTTTCCTTCGACGCCGACTTCCGCGCCACCTCGATCGAGGAAAAGCCGCAGAACCCGCGCTCGAACTGGGCGGTGACGGGACTTTACTTCTACGACGGCCGCGCAGCGACATTCGCCCGCACGCTGAAGCCCTCGCCGCGCGGCGAACTGGAGATCACCGATCTCAACCGCATCTATCTCGACGAGGGCACGCTGGAAGTCTCGCGCATGGGCCGTGGCTACGCCTGGCTCGATACGGGAACGCCGGACTCCCTGCTCGAGGCGGCGGAGTTCGTGCGCACCCTCGAACATCGGCAAGGCTTCAAGATCGCCTGTATCGAGGAAATCGCCTTCGAGATGGGGCTGATCGATCGGGACCAGCTGATGTCGCTCGGCAAGGAACTCGGCAAGAGCACCTATGGCCAATACATCCAGCGGATCGCGCGCACCGAATCCTGACGCGTGGCACCCATGCCTGGCCGGGATGACGCTGCCGGACGGCACGGTACCGGCTGGCGGCGGGCCGCCATCCTCATTGTGCCGGGGAGAGACGGTTTCAGGCCATCACTGAAAGTTTAGCATCCTGCCTGTGACGCCGTGTGCACCCATTGGTAGGAGAACACCGGCGCTCGGCCTCTATATGTGTGCGGACAGGCATGGCCTTTCTCTATCGTCGAGCCATGCCACCGCAAATCTGCAGATCACAAGGCCCCCGCATGGATTCTACCGACACCCGTATCGACGACGTCGACAACGCCGCTTCGCGTCGCCATTCGAACGATGTCACGGAAAAGCGCCTCGAAGAAGAAGGCTCGACGCTCACCCAGACGGAGTTGCGCGAGATCGAACGCCGGCTGAGCCTGCGCCCCCTGGCGATATACGAACTGGTGCGCCAGGAAGGCGAGGACGAGTTGACGCGGCCGATCACCAGCCTGTGGTGGTCGGGGCTCGCCGCGGGCCTGTCGATCGGCTTTTCGGTCTTCACCCAGGCTGTCCTGCGGGACTATCTGCCTGACTCCGCCTGGCGTCCGCTCCTGGAATGCTGGGGCTATTCCGTCGGATTCCTCATCGTCATTCTCGGCCGCCAGCAGCTGTTCACCGAGATCACCCTGACGGCTGTCCTGCCCGTTCTCGCCCGCCCGACATGGATCGGCGTGAAAGCGATCGCGCGGCTGTGGGCGGTGGTCTTCATCGCCAATATGGTCGGAACGGCCATCTACGGCGCTGGCATTGCCTTCGACGTCCTGGGAACACCCGACATCACCGCCGCGGCGCTGGCAATCTCCCGGGAAGCCATGGCTGCGGGCCCCTGGTCGACGCTGCTGCGCGGCATCGTCGCAGGATGGCTGATCGCGACCGTCGTGTGGGTCTTGCCCTCTGCGCAGAACGCCGGCTTCTTCGTGATCGCGCTTCTGACCTATCTGATCGCCCTCTTCCACCTGTCCCACGTGGTGGCGGGCTCGGTCGAGGCGATGTCACTGATGTTCTCCGGCGAGCTGATGCCGCATCATGCCATCTGGGGATTCTATCTCCCGGCTCTCATCGGGAACATTCTCGGCGGCTCGACGTTGTTTGCGCTGATCAGCTATGGTCAGGTGGCGCCGGAGCTCGACCAGCGGGGCAACTGAACGTCAAACCATCCGCAACCTGCCAGGACGGGCGATCCGGAGAAGGACCCGCTCGTCTTTGCGGCAGATTGCGTTCAGCCGAGCGGCCCGAAGTACGCCCGCGGCGACACACTTTCCGATCTAAGCCATGACTCCCACGCAACCAGCTGTTAAACTTGGGGAACATGGCCGAAAGGAAATCTCGCGTGGACGATAGCTTCAAGGACGATGTCGCAGCCGTCGGCCGGATTGCGGCAGTACCGAAGATCCTCGATGTCGTCTGCCAAAGTACCGGCATGGGGTTTGCCGCCGTCGCGCGCGTCACGGAAAGTCGATGGATCACCTGCCAGTCCTGCGACCATATCGGTTTCGGTCTGAAGCCGGGCGACGAGTTGACGATCGGAACGACCCTGTGCGCCAAGGTCCGGGAAATCCGCGAACCGGTCGTCATCAACCATGTCGATGCGAGCGAGACCTATCGTGGGCACCCGTCACCGGCCACCTACGGCTATCAGAGCTATATCTCGGTTCCGATCTTCCGCGCCACTGGCGAGCTGTTCGGCACCCTGTGTGCCATCGACAAACGTCCGGCCCGTCTGGAGAGCCCGGAGACGATCGGCATGTTCAAACTGTTCGCCGAGCTCATCGCCTCCCATCTCGATGCCGACGACAGGCTGGCGGTCGCAGAGGCCGAGCTGATCGACGAAAGGCAGATCGCCGAATTGCGCGAGCAGTTCATCGCGGTTCTCGGCCATGACCTGCGCAATCCGGTCGCATCGATCGATTCGGGCATGAAGCTGTTGCTGCGCCAGCCGCTGAACGAGCGATCCCGGCAGATCGTCACCCTTGTTCAGGGAAGCGTCCTGCGCATGGGCGGCCTCATCGACAACGTCCTCGATTTTGCCCGCGGCCGCCTCGGCGACGGCCTGACGCTGGAATGGGGCGAGGAAAACAGCCTGGACGCCGCGCTCATGCAGGTGGTCGAGGAGATGCGCATCGGCCATCCCGACCGCCCGATCGACGTCGCCATGAGCATCGATCGGCCCGTGCGCTGCGACCGGGCGCGGCTCGGCCAGATGCTGTCGAACCTTCTGGGAAATGCCCTCACCCACGGCGCCGCAGACCGTCCGATCGAAGTGCGGGCGACGACTGAAACCGGCAGGTTCGTTCTCAGCGTCGCCAATGGCGGCCTGCCGATCGGCGAAGAGACGATGAAACATCTCTTCCAGCCGTTCTTCCGCGGCGAAGTGCGGGCGAGCCAGCAGGGCCTCGGCCTCGGGCTCTTCATCACCGACCAGATCGCCAAAGCCCATGGCGGCGCGATGAGCATCATCTCGAACGAGACCGGGACGCGGATCACCTTCGAGATGCCGCTCGACAGCGCGATGCTCGCGCAACAATCCTGATCCGCAGCGTCCGTGGCCGGCACGCGATCGCGATGCGCAGT
Organism: Jiella mangrovi; assembly: GCF_017815135.1. Lineage (GTDB taxonomy): Bacteria > Pseudomonadota > Alphaproteobacteria > Rhizobiales > Rhizobiaceae > Jiella > Jiella mangrovi. The sequence continues at coordinate 38,300 of NZ_JAGJCF010000001.1, forward strand.
CGCAGCAATCGTCACAAGTCGAGCGGCGTCGATTCCACAGCCAGCTACGGTCAAAGCCCACAGGCTCGATCTTGCACTCTCACGGCATGAACTCCACCTACCATCCACATGGATGGCAAGGAGAGGATCATGCCGAAGGTTCAGGAGCTGCGGCCCAGGATCGCCGACAGCGAGAAGATCACGATCAATCTCGGTCACGTCGATCTCGGCCAGATCGATCTCCTCGTGCAGGAGGGGTTTTACGCCAATCGCACGGACTTCATCCGCACCGCCATCCGCAACCAGCTCTCGCGGCATGAGGATGCCATGCGCAAGACGGTCGAGCGCCGCGAGATCGAACTCGGCGTCAGGCGCTACAGCCGCGCCGACCTTCAGGCCGCTCAGGCCTCCGGCGAACGGCTCGCGATCCAGGTTCTGGGCCTCGCGGTCATCGCGGACGACGTCTCGCCGGAGCTTGCCGTCGAAACGATTGCCTCTCTGGAAGTCCTTGGGGCGCTCCAGGCGCCCGCCGCGGTGAAGACCGCGCTGAGGGATCGCATCCGCTGAGACACGAGGCTCCTCGTGGCTTCGGCACGAAACACGCCTTCGCACCAATCGCCGCCCCTTCCCCCCTTCCCAGTATCGGACAGCAATCATGAACGCCTTGCCCACCATCGACATCCAGGAAGTCACACGCCTGACCCGTGCAGGCAGGCTGAAGGAGGCGATGCAGCTTCTGCGTGGTGGGCTGACCGGCGGCTCTGCTCAGGCGGGAGCCGGGGAAAAAGCCCGAACGACAAGCGGCGAAGCGGGCCTCTCCAGAACCGGCGGACCATCCTCTCGCAAGAAGCCCACCGCCATGATCGACGGCGTCGCGTCGCGCCCGGCTGGCGGCAACACCGCACGGCCGGCCAGAGGCGCAGTCGATCCCTCGCCGGACAGGCCGCGCCGGGACGCTTGCGCGCCGACGAAAAATCCATGGGCGATCCTCGGCAACGGGGGCTTGCCGGACTTCACCGGACTGCCGGGCATGGGAGGAAGCGGAAGCTCCGCTCCCGTTGCCGAAGGAGCAAGCTTCGAGACGTCGACCTATAGCGGGTCGGCCGGCAGCCGGCGCTACAAGCTCTATGTTCCCGCTTCGCGCGATACTGGCGTCGCGGTGCCGCTCGTCGTCATGCTGCATGGCTGCGCCCAGTCGCCGGACGATTTTGCTGCCGGCACCCGCATGAACGAGCTGGCCGAGGAATTCGGATTTCTCGTCGCCTATCCAGAGCAGTCGAAGCGCGCGAATGCGCAAAAGTGCTGGAACTGGTTCGAGACGCGCGATCAGCAGCGCGATGCGGGGGAGCCTGCCCTGATCGCGGGCATCACGCGGGAGATCATCGCACAACACCGGATCGACCCGGCGCGCGTCTTCGTCGCCGGCCTGTCCGCAGGCGGTGCGGCGGCCGCGATCATGGGCCAGCGCTATCCCGAGCTCTACGCTGCCGTCGGCGTCCATTCCGGCCTTGCCTGCGGGGCGGCACGTGACATGGGCTCGGCTTTTTCCGCGATGCGGGGCGGTGCGCCCGTTGCGGCGGGCGAGCGCGTCGTGCCGACCATCGTCTTTCACGGCGACCGCGACACCACCGTCGCGCCGGTCAACGGCGATGGCGTGATCGAGCAGGCCAAGGCCGGCGCCGCCTCGAACGCCGCGACGACGACCGGCACATCCGCGGGAGGTCTTGCCTACACCCGCACGGTGCACCGCGAGAGCGACGGCCGCGAGCGGCTGGAGAGCTGGCGCGTCCATGGCGCAGGACACGCCTGGTCCGGCGGCAGCGCTGCCGGCTCCTACACGCTTCCTGCCGGGCCCGACGCCAGCCGCGAGATGCTGCGGTTTTTCCTGGCAAATTCCCGCTGACTTGGCCAGCACCAGCTCCAACGGCTGGAGGATCTCTCACAAGCCGGTCTTCATCGCACCTTTGCAAACAACGAGATAATTCAGGGGATCATCTCTCCAACAAGTCAATCACCTTCCATTATTATAACCAATTAATATTATATATTTTATCATCACGCCCATATAACAGAACTTTGATTATTCGAGATTGACGTGAAATCAAATGTTGCTGGACAGACATATCTGAAACGGCGCGTACGATTTATAACAAATCCGCAAACTAGGGGGATCTCCATGCGCTCGTTTCTTGTTTCAGTATTCGCCGCCTCAACGGCACTTACGTTCACGTCTGGTGCCAACGCCGCGGACGTCGTCTACGAAGCGCCCATGGCGCCGGCTCCCATGGAAATGATGCCGGTCTCATCCGGATGGACCGGTTTTTACATCGGTGTTCAGGGCGGCGGCGCCTTCAACCCCCAAGACCCCGACAACGTTGAGCTGCAACCCAACGGCTTCCCGTTTGCCGGCTCGGTGATCGAGGGCGCCTTCGGTTCGAACTTTGATTCGAACTTCGATTCCAGCTTCCTCGGCGGCGCTCATATCGGTTACGATTACCAGATCAACAATGTCGTTCTCGGTGTCGTTGCGGACATCAACGCCCTCGACATCACGCGCTCGTCTAACGCCGATTCCTCGACGCCTGCCTTTTACCGGACGGACCGTGATCTCAACTATCTCGGCACCGTTCGCGCCCGCGCCGGCTACCTCGTCACGCCCAAGGCGCTCGGTTATGTCACGGGCGGCCTTGCCTATGGTGATGTGGACTATTCGTTTTCCACGAATTCTCCGGCCGTGACCGCTGGGACTCCCGCGGTCGTGACTGAAGACGAAGACAACTTCGGCTACACGGTCGGCGCCGGCATGGAAGTGATGTTCACCGAGAACATGACCTTCGGCGCCGAATATCTGTACACCAACCTCGGTGGCAGCGGTTCCACGCGCCTCAATGGTGGTCCATTCGCTGGCGGCGTCGGCGGCTCGACCGACTTCACCGTCGATGACGACTTCGACTTCCACACCGTGACAGCGAAAATCTCCTACAAGTTCAACTGATAGAGGCTCACCCGCCGATCAGCTGAGACACGAGAAAGAAGAACCGGCGCAAACCAGCGCCGGTTTTCTGACTTGCGGACAAGCTCAGAACCACCGGCATGGCGGTTCGACGCACTCTTGCCCGCGACTATCCCGGCATCCCCACCACCAGAGCGACGATGATCGCCACGATGACGATCGCCATCGCCCGCTCGAAAAGCGCGATCGCGCGAGCAAGATCGGCCGGCATCGCCTGGCGCCGGCCATCGGCGTTGAGCATGGGCGCATCGACGATGAGATCGCGGTAGCGGCGCGGCCCGCCGAGCGAAAGATCGAGCGCGGCAGCCATCGCGGTTTCCGGCCAGCCGGCATTGGGCGAGCGATGCAGCCCGGCATCGCGCCGGGTGATCGCAACGACCTGCGAAAAGCCGGGGCCGGTCCGCCCCAGCATGGACGCCAGCGCGAACAGGCCCGCCGTCAGCCTTGCGGGGACGATATTCATCAGATCGTCGAGCTTTGCCGAAGCGAAGCCGAAGTCGCGATGGCGCGGGTTCATATGGCCGACCATCGAATCGGCCGTATTGACCACCTTGTAGGCTAAAAGCCCCGGCAGGCCGAAGATGAGATACCAGAAGGCCGGCGCCACGACGCCGTCTGAGGCGTTTTCGGCAAGGCTCTCGATTGCCGCGCGCAGCACCCCCGGCTGATCGAGCCCGTCGGGATCGCGCCCGACGATCATCGCGACCGCTCGACGCGCTTGCGCAAGTCCGCCTTCGTTGATGGCAATGCCCACCGCACGGACATGGTCGACGAGGCTCTTATGCGCGAGGAACACCGCGACGATCACCGCCTCGACGATCATGCCGAAAAAGCCGAAGGCATCGGCCACGGCCGCAACGAAGCTGCCGAGGACGAGTGCCGCGAGCAACATCAGACCGAGCGCGAAGAAGCCGGCGCGGCGGCGCGTCTCGCCGGTGAAGTCCTCGCGGTTGAGACGGCGATCGAGGCTGTCGATGAGCCTTCCGATGAGGACGACGGGATGGCTGACGCTTTTCCAGAGCCAGGGCGGATCGCCGATCAGGCGGTCCAGCACCAGCCCGCCAAGAAGGATGGCGAGATGCGCGATCAAGGCTTTACCCCGCGTTCGAGGTCTGCCCGCGCCGCGCCGAGAGCATCGCCGAGGCGGGCAGCTTCGGCGGCGTTCCTCGGATTGCCGAAGCGCAGCCAGTCCGGCCGGTAGGCGAAGGGGCGCGTCAGGATCTTGCGCCGGCAGAGCGCTTCGAAAAGCCCGCGCGCGTCTGGCGTTTCGACCGTGGCGAAAAGCGGCGTGGCCCCGACAAGGCCAAGGCCGGCCGCGCTCAACGCCCGGTCCCGCAGCGCGGCCTGCGCCTGAAGCATCGCCGCGACGCTCGCTCGCGCCACGTGATCGGTGAGAACGGATGCGCCGATCGCCAGCGCCGGCCCGCTGACCGCCCAGGGGCCGAGGCGCGATCGCAGCGTCTCGGCGAGCGCCGGGGTGGTGAGCGCAAAGCCGAGGCGAAGGCCTGCAAGGCCGTAGAATTTGCCGAAGGAGCGATGGATCAACAGGCCCTCGACGCCTGCGATGTCCGCAACCGAGAGGCCCGGGACCGCATCGGCGAAGGCCTCGTCGACGACGAGATACCCGCCGCGCTCTCGCATCCGCCCGTGGAGCGCAAAAAGCTCGTCGCGCGCAAGCCGGCGCCCGTCCGGATTGTTCGGATTGACGACGACGACGATCCGCGCGCCGGCCGCCACGTCCTGTGGCGACGACAAGGCGGAGACGCGATGCCCGGCTTTCTCGAATGCCGCGCGATGTTCTCCATAGGTCGGCTCGAGGATCGCGACGTCGCAGCCTTTCAGATCCGGCGGCAGGACGAAGGGCAGAAGCGAGATCAGCGCCTGGCTGCCGGGCGCAGCGACGATGCCGGCCGATTGCGGGGCGTCATAGGCTCCCCTGGCCGCTTCGATCGCGCGCTCCTGAAGCCCCTGATCCGGCAGCCGCGCCCAGATCTCGTGGTCAAGCGGTGGCAGCGCGACGGGTGACGGGTTGATGCCGGTGGAAAGATCGAGCCAGTCGGCGCGTCGGCCGCCGAAGCGCGCCATCGCCGCATCGAGGCCGCCGCCATGCTCATAGGCCGCTTCCCTCATCGCCGGTCGATCACATGACAGAAGGATCCCATCACGCGGCCGATGCGCAGCCCCGTTTCGCCGAGGTCGGCGCCGAGGGCGTCACGAACCGCGAACAGCCTCTCGGCGCCGGGCCCTTCGGCGAGCGTCGTCGCATAGTGGAATTCGTGCCCCATCATGGCCCCTTCGAAGAACGGCTCGGTGCTGCCCGACATCGCCGTCAGCCGCCGATAGCCGAGATGGCGCCGTCTTTCGGCAAAGCTGGTCTGAAGCGGCAACAGTCCAAGCATCTGATGCCGCATGCCTTCACCATCGACCACCCCCTCGCCCAGCGCCATGTAGCCGCCGCACTCGCCGTAAACCAGCGCGCCGGCCTTTGCCGCTGCAAGCATTCCGGCGCGAAACGTGTCGGCCGTCGCGAGCCGGCCGGCGTGAAGCTCGGGATAGCCCCCCGGCAGGAACACCGCGTCGGAATCAGCCGCAGGGCTTTCGTCACCGAGGGGCGAGAAGAAGGAAAGCGTCGCGCCCGCGTCGCGCCAGCCAGCGAGCATATGCGGATAGGCGAAAGCGAAAGCCTCGTCCCGCGCAATCGCAATACGCTGGCCAAGCGGCGGGAGCGGCGGTTCCGCAGAAAGCGGGGCGCTGGCGTCCGGGAGGCGGGCCGTGTCTCCGCGATCGGCGGCTTCCGCCAGGCCCGCGAGCGCATCGAGATCGCCATTCTCGGCCATCCACCCGGCTGCCCGGTCGAAAAATCCCGGCAGCTCTTCATGTTCGCTCGCCTGGACGAGGCCGAGATGGCGCTCCGGCAGGCTCAGATCGTCCCGCCGTGGCAAAGCCGCGAGAATCGGAAGCCGAAGCGGCCGCAGCGCCTCGACCAGCATCGCGCGATGCCGCTCGGACCCGACGCGATTGAGGATCAGACCGGACAGTTTCGTCTCCGGTCTGAAGGTCTGAAAACCCGAGACGAGCGCGGCGACTGAATGGGACTGGCGGGCGCAATCGACGACGAGGACGATCTTTGCCCCCGTCATCGCGGCAAGATCGGCCGCCGAACCGCTGCCGTCCGCCGCCCCGTCGAAGAGGCCCATCATGGCTTCGGTGACGAAGAGATCGGCGTTCTCGGCCTGTCTTTTCGCCAATTGGACGATCAGCGCCGGCCGCATGGCGAAGGGATCGAGATTGACGCAGTCCCGTCCGCTCGCCGCCCTGTGAAAGGCCGGGTCGATATAGTCGGGCCCGGCCTTGGCCGAGGCGACGCGATGGCCGGCGGCCCTGAGCGCCGCGATCAGCGCCAGCGTCACCGTCGTCTTGCCGGCGCCCGACGAAGGCGCGGCGATCATCAGCCCGGCCAAGTGGTTCTCCCTGTCAATGCGCCGCCCGGCCGAACCGCGCGTTCATCCTGATCGCGGCGGGGCAGATTGCCCGTCGCGCCGATGGCAGCTTTAGGGAACTCGGCTATAAGCGCGCAATGGGGTTCGAAGCCGAAGACACGCGCAAAGCTGAGGGACGCCCGCTGAGACGCGGCTGGACGACCGGCGCCTGCGCGACCGCCGCGACGAAAGCCGCGCTGACGGCGCTGTTGACCGGCGATTTCCCCGACCCGGTCGAAATCCGTCTGCCCAAGGGCGAGACGCCGAGCTTTGCGCTGAACCGGCAGGCGCTTTCGCCGCAACAGGCAATGGCCGCGATCATCAAGGATGCCGGCGACGACCCGGACGTCACCCATCTCGCCGAAATCATCGCGACCGTCCGCTTCGGCCCGGCGGGATCGGGCGTGACCTTCCTCGCCGGCCAAGGCGTCGGCACGGTCACCCGCGCCGGCCTACCGATCGCGCCCGGCGAGCCGGCAATCAATCCCGTGCCGCGGCAGATGATGCGAGCGGTCGTCGAAGACCTCTGCTCGGCGAACGGCCATCCCGCCGACGTCGTCGTCGAGATATCCGTGACCAACGGCGAAAACCTCGCGCAGAAGACCTGGAACCCTCGCCTCGGCATCGTCGGTGGCCTGTCGATCCTCGGCACGACCGGCATCGTCCACCCGTTCTCCTGCTCGGCCTGGATCCACTCGATCCACCGGGGGATCGACGTTGCGAGAGCAGCCGGTCTCGGCCATGTGGTCGGAGCGACCGGCTCGGCCAGCGAGGGGCTCGCGAGGCGGCTTTATCCCGCACTGCCGGAGATCGCCTATCTCGACATGGGCGATTTCGCCGGCGGGGTGCTGAAATATCTGAAGGCTCATCCGGTCAAAAAGCTGACGATCGCCGGCGGCTTCGCCAAGCTGACGAAGCTCGCGCAAGGGGCGATGGACCTTCATTCCGGCCGCAGCCAGGTGGATTTCGCCTTTCTGCTCGCAGCCGTCCGGCGGCTCGATCCGGCGGCGGCCGAAAAACTGGAAGCGCCTATCCTTGCCGCGAACACCGCCAAGGAAGTGCTGGACCAGACGGCGGAGGCCGGCGTCACACTCGCCGACGAAATCGCCCGGCTGGCAAAGGCCGCCGCGCTCGAACGGCTGGGAAATGCCGGTGTCGCGGTGGAGATCGTCGTCGCCGATCGCAAGGGAGGCCTCGTTGCCCGAGCCTGACGACCCGGCGCTGAAATCGGCTTCACCGATCCTCGTCCTCGGCGGCACGGCGGAGGCGAACGATCTCGTGCGGGCGCTGCGCGATCGCTGGCCCGGGCGCCGGATCATCCTCTCGCTTGCCGGGCGCACGCAGACACCCAACCGGCCGAACGACGCCGAAATCCGCATCGGCGGCTTCGGCGGGGCGGACGGCCTTGCCGGCTTCATCGCGGCGGAAGGCGTGTCATTGCTTCTCGACGCGGCCCACCCCTTCGCCGTGGGCATCGCCCGCAATGCGGCAAAGGCGGCAACGATCTCCGCGGTCCGGCGAATCAAGCTCCTGCGGCCCGCCTGGGAGCCTGTCGGGGGCGACCGCTGGACGGAGGTCTCCTGCCTCGGCGACGCCCGCGACGCTCTGCCGGAGGGCGCAAAGCCTTTCCTGGCGCTCGGCCGCCAGCACCTGTCGCCCTTCTTCCATCGCCCCGACATCCGCCCCCTCGCCCGAATGATCGAGCCGCCCGATCCGCCGCTGCCGGAGAGCTGGACCCTCATCCTCGCGCGCCCCTCGTCCAGCTGGCAGGCCGAGGCTGAATTGATGGCAGCGCATCGTGTTTCCCACCTCGTCACCCGCAATTCCGGCGGCGCGGCGTCCTATGCGAAGGTCGAGGCGGCGCGGGAATTGGGGTTGCCGGTCGTGATCATCGCGCGGCCACCGCTGCCGGACGGGGAGGTCTGCGGGTCAGTGGAGGCTGTGTTGCGGGCGATGGTTCAAGCTCGCTCGGCGTGACGCAGAGGCTGCGATTTCTGGCGGGTGAATGGTGAGAGGTTGGCGCCGAGGCGCCCCCCTCTGTCCTCCTGAGGTCGTCGAAGGGCGGACATCTCCCCCACACGTGGGGAGATCGGCAGCTTTGACCGCTCCGCCTCCTGAACGAACAGTCCTGCGCCAGAACTGCATTGGCGATTGGCGAGAGGCTATGAACGAGCCCGATCTCCCCCCTTGTGGGGGAGATGCCGGCAGGCAGAGGGGGGTGCCTCGGCACAAACCCAAACAGCTCGACCCACGCTCACCCCGCCTTCGCCGCCTTCGCGGCCTTCCGCTTCGGGCGCAGCACATGCACGTGGCTGGCGTCATAGAGCTTGGAATCGATGAAGTCCTTCGCCCCCAGCGCCTTGCCGACGAAGATCAGCGCCGTGCGGGTGAGTTTGGCCTCGCGGGCGGCTCTGTGGAGGTCGCCGAGGGGCGAGTGGATGAAGGCTTCGTCCTCCCAGCCCACACGGTAGGCGATGATCGCCGGGCAATCCTCGCCATAGGCTGCGAGCGGGGTCAGTTCGCGCTGGATGTGCGGGATGTTGCGCACCGACAGGTGGATCGCCAGCGTCGCGCCGCTCTTTCCGAGCGTCGAGAGCTCCTCTCCCTCGGGCATGGAGGACGATTTCATCGCCGTGCGGGTGAGGATCACCGTCTGGCAGATTTCCGGGACGGTGAGTTCGAGCTTCAGCGCCGCCGCAGCGGCGGCAAAGGCCGGCACGCCGGGGGTGATGTCATAGGGGATGTTCAGCGCCTCGAGCCGGCGGATCTGCTCGGCGATGGCGCCGTAGAGCGACGGGTCGCCGGAATGCACCCGCGCCACGTCCTGCCCTTGCGCATGGGCGGCCTCGATCTCGGCGATGATGTCGTCGAGGGTAAGCGGCGCGGTGTCGATCACCTTCGCTCCCGCCGGCGCCGCCCGGACCACCTCCTGCGGCACCAGCGAGCCGGCATAAAGACACACCGGGCAGGCCTCGATCAGCTTCAACCCGCGCACGGTGATGAGATCGGCCGCGCCCGGCCCGGCGCCGATGAAATGAACCGTCATGGCTGATGCTCCTCTTTGCGCGAATTTCGGCCCGCTTTCGATCACAGTTGCCGAACCGGCACAACACGGCCGCGCGGCGCGCCGTCGCGATGGGTGTCAAGAAAAAATGACACTCACCCTGTCATTTTGGCGCGATAGCGTCTTCTCAAGGCCGAGCAAACTGGGTAGCCTGACCGCCATGAGGATCGCGTTTCCCTTCGCTGCCATCGTCGGCCAGGACCAGATGAAGCTGGCGCTGTCGATCGCGGCCGTCGATCCGTCGATCGGCGGCGTTCTGGTCTTCGGCGATCGCGGTACCGGCAAGTCCACCGCCGTCCGGGCGCTTGCCGCCGTCTTGCCTCAGATGGCCGGCGCGGACTGCCCCTATCATTGCGATCCGGCCCGGCCGGATGAGGCCTGCGAGATCTGCCGGTCTCGGCAGAAGGGCAAGCGGGCGCAAAAGGCCGTCGCGCTGCCCGTACCGGTGGTCGATCTGCCGCTCGGCGCGACGGAGGACCGGATCGTCGGCTCGCTCGATCTCGAACGGGCGCTGTCGGCCGGCGAAAAGCGCTTCGAGCCGGGACTTCTGGCGAAAGCCCATCGCGGCTTTCTCTATATCGACGAGATCAATCTCCTCGAAGACCATCTGGTCGATCTTCTCCTCGACGTCGCGGCGTCCGGCGAGAACGTCGTCGAGCGCGAGGGCCTCAGCCTGCGCCATCCCGCCCGCTTCGTCCTGATCGGCAGCGGCAACCCCGAAGAGGGCGAATTGCGCCCGCAGCTTCTCGACCGCTTCGGCCTGTCGGTCGAGGTGAAGACGCCGACCGACCTGAAGACCCGCATCACGGTGGTCAAACGCCGCGATGCCTTCGAGCGCGATCCGGCCGGTTTCACCGCGACATACGCCGCCGAAAACGCCGCCGTCCGCGACGCCATCCTCGCGGCGCGCAACCGCCTCGGCGGCGTCGCCGTGCCGGACGAGACGCTGGAAAAAGCCGCACAGCTTTCGATCCGCCTCGGCACGGACGGCCTTCGCGGCGAACTCACCTTGATGCGCGCCGCCCGCGCGCTGGCCGCGCTTCAGGGCGACGGCGCGGTGCTCTGGCCGCATCTGGCGAGCCTTGCGCCGCTCGCCCTGTCCCATCGTCTGCGCCGCGATCCGCTCGACGAAGCCGGCTCGGCGACCCGCGTCGAGCGCGCCGTCGGCGAACTCGAGGCGGCGTGAGCGCCGAGGGGCCGACGGTGAACAGAGCTCCCCCCGCCGCCAATGACGGTGGGCATCTCCAGAACGACATCATCGATGCTGCGGCCCTCTGGAGCGAGGCCGTCTTCGCGCTGACCCTCTTTGCCGTCGATCCCGGCATCGGCTTGCGGCTTGCCGCAAGAGCCGGCCCGGTGCGCCAGGAATGGCTGAGACGTCTTCGCGCCATGCTTCCCGAGGGCGAGCCGTTTCGCAAGATGCCGACGGGCGTCGCCGAGGCCGCGCTGCTCGGCGGGCTCGATCTTGCGGCGTCCCTCGAAACCGGCCAGCCGGTTCTCGAAAAAGGGCTCATTGCGAGCGCCGACGGCGGCGTCCTGTGCGCGGCGATGGCCGAGCGGATGGGCGAACAGGCGGCCGGACTGCTGGCGCTGGCGCTCGATCGCGGCATGGTGACGATCGAGCGGGACGGCATTTCCAGACAGGCTCCCGCGCGGATCGGCGTTCTCGCGCTCGACGAGGGCATGGAGCCGGACGAGGCGCCGCCCGCAGCTTTGTGTGAACGCTTGGGGCTCTGGCTTTCGCTCGAGGGAGCCGATCCGCGAGGCAGCGACGACCTCGGCCTTGATGCCGATGAAATAGCGGCCGCGCGGCGGTTGCTTGCCGTGGTGCGGCCCGACGAGGCGGCGATCGCGACGATCTGCCAGGCGGCGATGGCCTTCGGCATCGTGTCGCTTCGGGTGCCGAGCCTTGCGCTGCGAGCGGCAGCGGCCTCGGCGGCGCTTGCCGGCCGCGACCGACTGAGCGAGAGCGATCTCGAAACCGCGATCCGGCTGGTGCTCCTGCCCCGCGCCGTGACCATGCCGCCAATGCCTGATGAGCCTGATGAGGAGCCTGAATCGAACGAGGCGCCGGATACCGCGCCCGACGAGGAAGACGGCGGGCAGATGCCGGAGGACCCGCCACCGCCCGAGCCCGAAGCATCGGACGAACACGACACGGCCGACCTCGAACCCACCGAGGACACGGCCGTCGAGACGACGGACGCGGCTCTCCCCGCCGATCTCCTCAAGGCCCTGGCAGCGATGGCCCGCCCGCCGATGAACCGCGCGGGCGCCGGCCGCAAGGGCGCCTTTGCCGCAAGAGCGCGGCGCGGGCGCGCCGTCGGCACGCGGCCGGGCGATCCGCGCCGCGAGCGGCTCGACCTGATCGCGACGCTGCGCGCCGCCGCCCCCTGGCAGCCGATCCGCCGCAAGGAGCGGGCCGAGCGGACGCCGGATCTGCTGCAGCGCGTCCTCGAAATCCGGTCGTCGGACATCCGCATCCGCCGCCACCGCGGCAAGAGCGAAACCGCGACGATCTTCGCCGTCGATGCCTCGGGGTCGGCTGCGCTCGCCCGCCTCGCCGAGGCCAAGGGCGCCGTCGAGCGCATTCTCGCCGAATGCTATGTCCGGCGCGATCGCGTCGCCCTCGTCGCCTTTCGCGGCACGAAGGCGGACGTGCTCCTCACCGAGACGAAGTCGCTGACCCGGGCCAAGCGCTCGCTCGCCGCGCTGCCGGCCGGCGGCGGCACGCCGCTCGCCACCGGCATTCTCGCCGCCCTCGATCTCGCCAGGGCCTCGGCCCGCGAGGGCCGCACGCCGCTGATCACGCTTTTGACCGACGGACGGGCCAATATCGCCCTCAGCGGTGCCGCAGGCCGGCCGCAGGCCATCGCCGATGCCCGCGACGCGGCCAAGGCGGTGCGGGCAAGCGGCATTGCCGCCCTCGTCATCGACCTCGCCCAGCGGCCGAGCGAACAGGCCCGCGAAATCGCGGCGGCCCTCGGCGCCACCTATCTGGCGCTGCCCCGCGCCGATTCCAAAGCCGTCTCCGACGCCGTGGCGGCCGCCCCCCGCGGGCCTGCCGTCGCTCCGGCCGGCCGCCGATGAGCCGCCGGCTCGACTTCGCCCGCGAGGGGCGCAACTGGCCGCACCGCGACAGGAGCCGCTTCGTCGAGGCGGGCGGCATGCGCTTTCACGTCCAGATCTTCGGGCCCGACGACGCCCCGCCGCTTCTTCTCCTTCACGGTACCGGCGCCTCGACCCATTCGTTTCGCGATCTCGCGCCGCTGCTTGCGCGTGACCACAGGGTGATCATGCCCGATCTGCCCGGCCACGGATTTTCCGGCTCCCCGCGCTGGCGGCGCCCCTCGATCACCGGCATGGCGAGCGCCTTGGCCGAGATGCTGACAGCGCTGGACGTGAGGCCTTCCTTTGCCGCCGGCCACTCGGCGGGAGCAGCCGTTCTGGTGCGCATGGCTCTCGATCGCCAGATCGCGCCGGAGCGGATCGTCTCCCTCAACGGCGCGCTGCTGCCCTTTCCCGGCGTTGCGGCCCATCTCTTTCCACGCCTCGCCAAGCTCCTGTTTCTCAATCCCGTCGCCCCGCGCTTCTTTTCCTGGCGGGCGCAGAACGGCCGCGCCGTCGCCCAGCTGATGGAAAGCACCGGCTCGCGCATCTCGGCCGAGGGCATCGCCTATTACGAGACGCTGCTCACCTCGCCCGTCCATGTGGAAGGCGCGCTGGCGATGATGGCGAACTGGGATCTCGAAACCCTGCGCCGCGACCTGCCGCGCCTCGCCGCGCCACTGACGCTCGTCGTCGGCACGCGCGATCGCGCCGTCCCGCCGGAAGTGTCCGAGCGCGTCGCGCGGATGGTGAAAGACGCCAAGGTCGAGACACTCGCCGGCCTCGGCCACCTTGCCCATGAGGAAGCGCCGGGACAGGTGGCGGAGATCATGCGCAAGGAATTCGCCAGCGTTTCCATCGCAACCGAGCCTCCCGGCATGGCAGCTGAGCACCCTCATCCTGAGGTGTGAGCCAGCTCGAAGAGCGGGGGAGCCTCGAAGGGCGAGGGTGCGGGGCGCGAGGCCTTCCGGAAAAGTGGGTGCTTTCCGTTGCAACAGCTGGCCCCCGTCGCAGGCGAGAAGCCCCCTCGCCCTTCGAGGCTCCTCCTCGCTCCGCTCGTCGTCGCACCTCAGGATGAGGGGGCTTCTCTCCACCCTCTTGGCGGCCCGGGTCTTGCGTCAGACAAACCGTCGCGGCATCCGCCAGGGCAGCATGGCCTGGACGACCGGGTTGGCGAAGCGGTCGAGATCGACGCTTTCGTGGATCGCCGTGACGTCGCGTCCCAGAAGCCGCGTTCCGACGACCGAGCGCGTATAGAAGGGCGAATCCTCGAGCGTTTCGAGCACCTTGGCCTCGACGCCGCGCTCCGATCTCGTCGAGCGCCGCATGCCCCAGAAGCTCTTCTTCAGCCGCGCCGGCGGCGGCGCCTCGAAGTCGCTGACGCCGGTCCTCGGATCGAAACGGATCGCCAGCGAGCAGGACTGATCGTCGCGATCGAGGAGGTCGTAGAGGACGACCGTCCCCTCGGGAACGCTCGCCCGGCACCAGTTCCAGCGATGAAAGCTCTCCTCGAGCGGCACTTCGCCGGTGTTGAAATCGAAATAGCCGCTGCCGGACCATGACAGCGAGGGATCCTCCAGTTCCACCTCGACCCGCGCGCATGGGGCGATCGGCCACCAGCAGTGCCGCGCATCGGCATCGAGCGCGACCGGGTGGTTCACGACCGCTTCAGGATAGAGCCGGATCGTGCCCTTCACCCGCTTGGGAATCACAGGCGTCACCTCGTCGATCGAGACGGTGAGCCCCGTCCCGTCCCAATGCATGGCGCTCGGCCCGACCGAGAGCGTGCCGGCGTCGCGATGCAGCGCGCTTCTGCGCCGCTCGGTCATCGCCCAGCGCTTTCCGCCGGGCCCGGTGAGGGCGACATTGATCGAGACGTGGTCTTCCGGCGCCCGGCGCCCGGCAAAGCGGTAATAGGGCGAGAACACGCTGCCGACGAAGCCGATCAGCGTGAGAGAGTGCCGGCCATCGGCAGAAAGCGCGTCCACATACCACCAGGCATAGCCGCCCGGCGGGACGCTCTGGTCGAAGCGCGGTCCGCAAGAATAGCCTCCGCCGCGATCTTGCCCGACAGCGCCGCCATCGGCAGGCCAGCCCCGGGATGGACGCTGCCGCCGCAAAGATAAAGGCCCGCGAGCCTCGTTCTGGCGCCGGGGCGCCGGAACGAAGCCGTCGACCCATGCGAGGCCCGCCCGTAGAGCGCTCCGCCGGTCGCCGGAAAACGTTTCTCGAAATCGGAGGGCGTCGAAAGCGCGATCGCCGGCAAGTCCCGCCGTTCCACTCGCAAACCCGAGGCCCGAAGTCTTGAAAACGCCGCGTTCACGCATCGCTCGACCTCCCTTTCGTGGAATTTCGTTGTGTCGCCGTCGGCGGGCGCGTTGATGATCAGGAACAGCCTTTCGCGGCCCCGCCGCGCCGCCTCGCCGGACAAGATGCCCCGATCGTCGCGATCGCTGGCGCAGACGTAGACGGTCGGGTCTGACGGCAGCCGGCGCTTAATGCAGATCTCGTCGAATTCGCGGGCGTAGTCGGCGCAGAAGAAGACGTTGTGGCGAAAGGGCACGAGGCCATCGACTTTCGCCTCGAGGGCGACCGTGAGCGCCGAGAGCGAGCGTTCGTCACGCTTCAAAGGCTTATCGACCGCGCCTTGCGCGTCGCGTCCGAGATGGCCGCCGGCCAAGGCCGCGACGTCGCAATTGGTGAGGACGACATCCGCCGAAACCACGCTTCCGTCGGCCAGCCTGACGCCGGTCGCCCGGCCGCCTTCTGCCGTGATCGCCGTCACCGGCGCGTCGTAGCGAAGGTGTGCTCCCTGTCGTTCGGCGAGCGCGGCCAGCGCCTCGGCGAGACGCTTCATCCCGCCTTCGATCATCCAGACGCCGCATTTCTCGACATGGGCGATCAGCATCAGCGTTGCGGGAGCGAGGAACGGCGAGGAGCCGTTATAGGTCGAGTAGCGCGCAAAGAGCTGCGCCAGCCTCGGGTCGGAAAACTGGTTCGAAAGTGCCTTCCACAACGTCGTCTGGGCGCCGATCCTCAAGATTTCCGGCAGACCCGTCACCCCTGCCCGCGCCATCAGCCCGAGCGGGCCGGAGGGGCGCGGCGCCCGCATGAAGATCGGCGAAAGCGTTTGGCAAACCTCGCCCGCCTTGTCGCAGAAGGCGTCATATTCCCGGGCCGAGCGCGAGCCGGAGAACGCGGCGACGGCGGCGCTCGACCGCGCCTGATCGGCGAAGAGATCAAGCCTTGATCCGTCGGCGAACACATGCCGGGCGATCGTCGTCGACCGCTCGAGCGTCAGGTGATCGTCGAGCCGCTCGCCGGCGATCTCGAAAATATCATCGAACACATCGCGCAGCGTGAAGACCGTCGGCCCGACGTCGATCTTCCGTCCGCCGACCGCCACCTCGCGCAGCTTTCCGCCGGGTTCGTCGCCCGCTTCCAGAAGGGTCACGCGCAGACCGGCCGCAGCCAGCCGCACGGCTGCCGCGAGCCCGCCAACGCCGGCTCCAACGATCGCTACATGCATCGGGTCATCCCTCGAAGCCTTCGGCGAGAAGATTGACACGGGAGCATTCTGGTTGTCCAATCAATTTGACAGTATGATCTGTCTAAAAGGATTGACGCCCATGTCGGCCATGGAATCACAGTCCGAGCCCCGTCTCCCAGAACGCCCGTCCGGATGGGCGGATCCTTTGAGGGAGATCCGACGCTTCTTCCGGCCAATCCGCGAGCGCTGGCGGAACTATCGCAACAGCAAGCTGGCCGATTCCAGCTTCCAGCGCGGCGCCGCCAATTTCTGGCTGACGCGAAATATCGCTCGCAGAAATTCCCGCCGCCTGTTCGATCTCGTCGCAGGGTTCGTCTATTCCCAGGCGCTTGCGGCCGGGGTCGAGCTCGATCTGTTCGATCATCTTTCGCGCGGGCCACGCACGCTGGCGGAGATCGCGGCGGCCACAGGGCTGACGCAGGATTCGGCCAGACGGCTGCTGCTGGCTCTTGAGGCGATCGACCTGATCGAGATCGACGACAGCGAGGACGAGATCGTCTACGCGCTCGGCTCGCTCGGCGCGGCGCTCGTCGCCAATCCCGGCGCCAAGGCGATGATCCGCCATCATCGCGACGTCTATCACGACCTCGGCGACCCGGTGGCGCTGCTCAAGGGCGAAAACAAGGACACCCGGCTGTCAAAGCTGTGGCCCTATGCCGCGGCACCGGGCGGAACCCCGCCCGAGGGCGCCGACGTTGCCGCCTATACCGATCTGATGGCGCAGAGCCAGGATCTCGTCGCCGAGGAGGTGCTCGCCTCCTACGACCTGTCATGGGCCGAGCGGATGCTGGATCTCGGCGGCGGCGACGGCCGGTTCCTGCGAAAGGTCGCCGAACGGCACCCGGACATCGAACTGCATCTTCTGGACCTGCCGGAGGTGGCCAAGATCGCCAAGACGCGAATCGGCGACACGCGCTTTGGTCGCCGGATTCACGTTCACGAGGGCAATTTCTTCGAGGACCCTTACCCCGAAGGCAAGTTCGACCTCGTCTCCCTGGTCCGCATCCTGCACGACCACGATGACGCCGAAGCGGTGGCCTTGCTCACCCGCGCCCGCGAGGCCCTGCATCCCGGCGGTGTCGTCATGGTCGCCGAGCCGATGGCGGGAAGCCGGGATTCGGCCGCCATCGCGCACACCTATTTCGGCTTCTACCTCCTGGCCATGGGCCGTGGCCGGCCGCGCACGCCCGACGAGATCGGCCGCCTGATGAATGCAGCCGGCCTCAGCCGCGTCCGCGAGATCACCACCGCCATGCCGGTGGCGGCCAGCATCGTCACGGGAGAGATTCCGCGACGCAATGTCAGTTTTACTTGACAGTTTTTTGTGTCAATCTAAGCTGACAGGCAATTGAGGAGCTTCTCCCGTGTTCACCCGATCCGATGCCATCGTCTTCGACCAGCCGCGTCAGCTCGGCATACGGCGGCTGGAGCTCGCGACCCCTCAGCCGGGTGACATGGTGGTGGAAATCGAAGCCTCGGGAATTTCCACCGGCACCGAGCGTCTTCTGTGGTCTGGCGAAATGCCCGCCTTCCCCGGCATGGGCTACCCTCTCGTTCCGGGCTACGAGGCCGTCGGCCGCGTGGTCGATGCCGGCGAGGCCCGCCGGCTCAAGGCGGGCGATCGGGTGTTCGTGCCCGGCTCCAACGGCTTTGCCGATGCACGGGGCCTGTTCGGCGCCTCGGCCTCGCACGTCCTTTTACCGGAAGGTCGGGCTGTCCCGATCGAGCCTGCCATAGGCGACGAGGCCGTTCTCCTGGCGCTCGCCGCGACGGCGCATCACGCCGTCCGCGCTTCGGGCCGCGACTTGCCCGAGCTGATCGTCGGCCATGGCGCCCTCGGCCGACTCGCCGCCCGCATGGTCGTCGCTCTCGGCGGCCAGGCGATGGTCTGGGAAACCTCGGCCGCGCGGCGCTCCGGCTCGCTCGGCTATGCCGTCATCGATCCAGAGGCCGAGGAACGGTGCGACTATCGCCAGATCCTCGACGTCAGCGGCGATTCGGCCATTCTCGACCAGCTCGTGCCACGGCTCGGCCGCGGCGGCGAGATCGTCCTGGCCGGCTTCTACAAGACCCCCGTCACCTTCGCTTTTCCGCCAGCCTTCATGCGCGAGGCGCGCATCAAGATCGCCGCCGAGTGGCGGCCGGCGGACATGGAAGCGGTGCTCGCGCTGATTGCGTCGGGCC
This sequence comes from Jiella mangrovi, assembly GCF_017815135.1. Lineage (GTDB taxonomy): Bacteria > Pseudomonadota > Alphaproteobacteria > Rhizobiales > Rhizobiaceae > Jiella > Jiella mangrovi. The sequence goes on from NZ_JAGJCF010000001.1 coordinate 56,677, forward strand.
GCCTCTCGCTCGACGGGCTAGTGACTCACACCGCAGAGCCATCACGGGCGGACGACGCCTATCGCACGGCGTTCGAGGACGCCGACTGCCTGAAAATGATCCTGGATTGGAGACTGATGTGACGAACGCGCTACGACATGTCGAGAGCGCGTCGGGCCCGGCCGGCGCCATGGCGGAGAGGCTGCGCGCCGAGGCCGCCATCGAACCCGATGCCGTCGCCACCGGTGAGGTGACCAAGGAAACCCAGATCATCGCGATCTACGGCAAGGGTGGCATCGGCAAGTCCTTCACGCTGGCCAACCTCTCCTACATGATGGCGAGCCAGGGCAAGCGGGTGCTGCTCATCGGCTGCGATCCGAAATCCGACACCACCTCGCTCCTGTTCGGTGGCAAGGCCTGCCCGACCATCATTCAGACCTCGTCCGCCAAGAAGGCAGCCGGCGAGGAAGTCGACATTTCCGACGTCTGTTTCAAGCGCGACGGCGTCTTCGCCATGGAGCTCGGCGGGCCGGAAGTCGGCAGGGGCTGCGGCGGCCGTGGCATCATCCACGGCTTCGAACTCCTGGAAAAGCTCGGCTTCCACGAATGGGGCTTCGACTACGTCCTGCTCGACTTCCTCGGCGACGTCGTCTGCGGCGGCTTCGGCCTGCCAATCGCCCGCGACATGTGCCAGAAGGTCATCGTCGTCGGCTCCAACGATCTCCAGTCCCTCTACGTCGCCAACAATGTCTGCTCGGCGGTGGAATATTTCCGCAAGCTCGGCGGCAATGTCGGCGTCGCCGGCATGGTGGTCAACAAGGACGACGGCACCGGCGAGGCCGCGGCCTTCGCGCAATCCGTCGGCATCCCGATCCTGTCGGCGATCCCCGCCGACGAGGACATCCGCAAGAAAAGCGCCAACTACCAGATCGTCGGCCAGCCCGGCGGGCGATGGGCGCCGCTGTTCGAGGAACTGGCGCTGAACGTCGCCGAGGCGCCGCCGCGCCATCCGACGCCCCTCAGCCAGGATGGTCTCCTTGGCCTGTTCTCCAGCGAGGAGACCGGCCGCGACTACACTCTGCTTCCCGCGAGCCAGGAGGACATGCGCGGCAAACCCGTTCCTGTCAGGCCGTCGCTCGAAGTCGTCTACGACGACGCGTGAAGGGCAAGGTCATGGATTATTCCGACATCGACCTGAAGCGCGACGACGGCGGCGGCACCTATGGTTCCGACGACGTCACCACGCTGCCGACGCCAAAGGACGGCGACGCCTCCTGCCATGGTGGCAAGGCGGAGATGCGCGCTGCGGCCGCCAAGGCCGGCAAGAGCGCGATCCTCGATCAGTACGCCAAGGATTATCCCGCCGGACCGCACGACCAGCCGCAATCCATGTGCCCGGCTTTCGGCTCATTGCGCGTCGGCCTTCGCATGCGCCGCACCGCAACGGTCCTGTCCGGCTCGGCCTGCTGCGTCTACGGTCTGACCTTCACCTCACATTTTTACGGCGCCCGCCGCACCGTCGGCTACGTGCCGTTCAATTCCGAGACGCTGGTCACCGGCAAATTGTTCGAGGACATCCGCGAGGCCGTCCACGACCTCGCCGACCCAGAGCTCTACGACGCGATCGTCGTCACCAACCTGTGCGTTCCGACCGCATCCGGCGTGCCGCTGCGGCTTCTGCCGAAGGCGATCAACGGTGTTCGCATCATCGGCATCGACGTGCCGGGCTTCGGTGTGCCGACCCATGCCGAGGCCAAGGACATTCTCGCCGGCGCGATGCTCGCCTATGCCAGATCCGAGGCCGAACAGGGCCCCGTCGCGGCGCCCCGCGAGCCGCGCAACGACAGGCCTTCCGTCGCGCTGATCGGAGAGATGTTTCCGGCCGATCCGATGGTGATCGGACGGCTGCTCGAGCCGATGGGCCTTGCTGCCGGCCCGGTGGTTCCGACACGCGAATGGCGCGAACTCTATGCCGCGCTGGACTGCACCGTCGCTGCGGCGATCCATCCCTTCTACACGGCATCGATTCGCGAATTCGAGACGGCCGGCCGATCCGTTGTGGGCTCCGCTCCGGTTGGGGTGAACGGAACGGCGGAATGGCTGTCTCGGGTCGGCGAGGCCGCCGCCGTGCCGGCGAGCCGCGTGGCCGCGACCCAGAACGCAATACTCCCGGCGATCCGGGGCGCGCTCGCCGGTTCGCCCATCAACGGCCGGATCACGCTTTCGGGCTATGAAGGCTCCGAGCTCCTGGTCGCAAGGCTCCTCGTCGAGAGCGGCGCCGACCTTCGCTATGTCGGCACCGCCTGCCCCCGCACGAAATGGTCCGATCCCGACCGCGAATGGCTCGAGGCCAAGGGGGTTCACGTCAAGTTCCGGGCCTCGCTGGAAGACGATCTTGCCGCCTTCGAAGAGTTCAAGCCCGATCTCGCCATCGGCACGACACCCGTCGTCCAGAAGGCCAAGCAGTCCGGCACGCCGGCGCTCTACTTCACCAACCTCATCTCGGCCCGCCCGCTGATGGGGCCGGCCGGCGCCGGCTCGCTGGCCGAAGTCGTCAATGGCGCGATCGCCTCGAAGTCGCGCTTCGACACGATGAAGGCGTTCTTCGAGGGCGTCGGCGAGGGCCATACGGCCGGTGTCTGGGAAGACCTCCCGCAAAAGCCCAGGGCGGCGAAGCATCGCGCCGACGTTGCGATCAACACGAAGAAGGCGTCGAGCTACGACGCCGGGATGGGGGACGTCTAGATGCTCGTTCTCGATCACGATCGCGCCGGCGGCTACTGGGGCGCCGTCTACGTCTTCACCGCGGTGAAGGGCCTGCAGGTCGTCATCGACGGTCCGGTGGGCTGCGAAAACCTGCCGGTCACCTCGGTGCTGCACTACACCGACGCCCTGCCACCGCATGAGCTGCCGATCGTCGTCACCGGTCTGTCGGAGGAAAATCTCGGCCAGACCGGCACCGAAGGGGCGATGAAGCGCGCCAATGCGACGCTCGATCCGACCCAGCCCTCCGTCGTCGTCACCGGATCGATCGCCGAGATGATCGGCGGTGGCGTGACGCCCGAAGGCACCAGCCTCAAGCGCTTCCTGCCGCGCACCATCGACGAGGACCAGTGGCAATGCGCCGACCGGGCGCTGAAGTGGCTCCTGACCGAATACGGCCCCAAGAAGGGCAAGATCCCGGCTCCGCGCGAACGCAAGCAAGGCGAAAAGCCGAAGGTCAACATCATCGGCCCGGCCTATGGCATGTTCAACATGCCCTCCGATCTTCATGAGATCCGCCGGCTGATCGAGGGCCTCGGCGCCGAGGTCAATCTCGTCTTCCCGCTCGGCGCGCATCTGAAAGATATTCCGAAACTGGTGACGGCCGACGCCAATGTCTGCCTCTACAGGGAATATGGCCGTCAGCTCTGCGAGGCGCTGGAGCGCCCCTATCTGCAGGCGCCGATCGGGCTGCATTCGACCACGGCCTTCCTGAGAAAACTCGGGGAGATGCTCGGGCTCGATGCAGAACCCTTCATCGAGCGCGAAAAGCACACGACGATCAAGCCGTTGTGGGATCTGTGGCGTTCGGTCACCCAGGATTTCTTCGGCACGGCGAGCTTTGCGATCGTCGCCAACGAGACCTATGCGCGCGGGATCCGCCATTTCCTTCAAGACGAAATGGGCCTGCCCTGCCGCTTCGCGGTGCCGCGGCTGTCCGGCAAGAAGACGTTGAACGACGAGGTCCGCCGGATGGTCGCGGAGACCCCGCCGCTGGTTCTCTTCGGCAGCTACAACGAACGCATGTATCTCGCCGAAACCGGCGGGCGCGGAACCTTCATCCCCGCCTCCTTCCCGGGCGCCGCGATCCGGCGGCACACCGGCACGCCGTTCATGGGCTATTCGGGCGCCACCTATCTCGTCCAGGAAGTCTGCAACGCGCTCTTCGACGCGCTGTTTCACATCCTGCCGCTCGGCACCGAGATGGACAAGGTCACAGCGACGCCGGCCAAGCCCGGCCGGGCGCGAGACGAAGAACTCGTCTGGTCGAACGCCGCCAACGACGCATTGCAATCGGCCCTCGAGAAGGAGCCCGTGCTGGTGCGCATCTCCGCCGCCCGGCGCCTGCGCGACGCGGCCGAGGCCGCCGCCCGGCTCGAGGGGAAAACCACAGTCGAGCGTCGGCATATGCCGGGCGTCGCCGCCGAAGAGGCGCTCGCATGATCCGCACCCCCACCGTCTTCACGACGCATACCAGGACAGACAGGGAGAACCCGCAATGAGCCTCGTCGAACGCAATGGCCTGTCGCATTTCCGCGCCGAGCAACAGGAATACCGGATCATCTACGCGGTGACCTATCCGATCTTCCTCGCCGTCGCCCTCGTCTCGCGTCTGCTGCCGGCCCGCTTGCGGCCCACCCCGTTCGAAAATGTCGGCGTCCTCGCCGTGTTCCGGGATGCCAAGGCCGCGGCCAACTCCGTCCTCCCCTTCGCCTTCATGCGATAGGACCGAAGAGGACCCGAAGCTTCGGATCCGTCTGCGCCCCCGGCACAGCTGGCCCGGAGAGCCCGTAAACAAGGAGAAAGGTAATGGCAGATCCTATCACCGGCCGGGAAGCGGGCACGCTTTCCGGCATGACCGAGAGGGAGGCGCAGGAGTTCCACGGACTCTTCTTCACCTCGTTCCTGGTCTTCACCGCCGTCGCGGTTCTCGCACACATTCTCGTCTGGATCTGGCGCCCCTGGCTTCAGACCCCCGAGGTCAGTTCTGCGAGCCTCGAGATGGTCAAGCCTCTCCTCACAATGCTGAGCTAAGGAGACCGTTCCATGTGGAGAATGTGGCTACTCTTCGATGCGCGCCGGGCCCTGATCGGCCTGTTCACCTTCCTGATGGTGCTGGCGCTCCTCATTCACTTCATCCTTCTGTCGACGGCCCGTTTCAACTGGCTGGCAAATCCCGCTGCGCCCGAAGGGGCCCAGACGAGCCAGATCCAGACGCCGCTGTCGCATTTCGGCTGACGCGAATTTCACGAGACCTCGGGACGGCGTTTCGCGCCGTCCCGGAAGACAATCCGGCTTGATAGGGATGGGACATTCGCCATGGCGATGCTGTCGTTCGAACGCAAATATCGTGTGCGCGGAGGCACGCTCGTCGGCGGGGACCTCTTCGATTTCTGGGTCGGCGCCTTTTATGTCGGCTTCTTCGGCGTCACGGCGATCTTCTTCGCGGCGCTCGGCTCGCTGCTCATCTTCTACGACATCAGCCAGGGCAACGAGACGAACATCTTCGCCTTCTCGGTGAACCCGCCCTCCATCAGCTACGGCCTCGGCCTCGCGCCGCTCAACGAAGGCGGTACCTGGCAGCTGGTCACCATCTGCGCGGTCGGCGCCTTCTTTTCATGGACCCTTCGCGAGATCGAGATCTGCCGCAAGCTCGGCATCGGCTGGCATGTGCCGATCGCGTACGGCACCGCGGTCTTCGCCTATGTCTCGCTGGTGGTCATCCGCCCGCTCCTGCTCGGCGCCTGGGGCCACGGCTTTCCCTACGGCATCATGAGCCATCTCGACTGGGTGTCGAACGTCGGCTACCAGTTCCTGCATTTCCACTACAATCCGGCGCACATGCTGGCGGTGACCTTCTTCTTCACCACCACGATGTTTCTCGGCCTGCATGCCGGCGTCATCCTCGGCGCGGTCAATCCGGGCAAGGACGAGCCGGTCAAATACGGCGAGCACGAGAACGCCTATTTCCGCGACTACATCTGCTATTCCGTCGGACCTTACGGCATCCACCGGCTCGGCCTGTTCTTTGCCTTGAACGCCGGTTTCTGGAGCGCCGTCTGCATCATCATCTCAGGTCCCTTCTGGGATCGGGGCTGGCCGTATTTCTTCGACTTTGTCCTGAAAACCCCTGCCGCCATCGGCAACATCAGCTATTGAGGGAGGCGGAGCGATGGGAACCTACGCCAGTATTTACAACCGCATTCAGGTCCGCGGCCCCTTCGATCCGGGCGTGCCGCTGACCAAGAGCAGCGACAGCCGCATCCAGGCCAAGAGTTTCTCCTACTGGCTCGGCAAGATCGGCGATCCGCAGCTCGGGCCGCTCTATCTCGGCTGGTCTGGCGCCGCCTCGCTCGCCTTCGGCTTCATCGCGATCGAGATCATCGGTCTCAACATGTGGGCCTCGGTCGACTGGGACCCCTATGCCTTCGTCCGCAATCTTCCCTTCCTGTCTCTCGATCCACCGCCGGCGAAATATGGGCTCAACCCGCTCGTGCCGCTCGGCGACGGCGGCTGGTGGATCCTCGCGGGCTTTTTCCTGACGATGTCGATCCTCCTGTGGTGGGTCCGCAGCTACACCCGCGCCCGGGCGCTCGGAATGGGCACCCACACCAGCTGGGCGTTCGCCTCGGCGATCTTCCTTTACCTCTCCCTCGGACTGTTCCGGCCGATCCTGATGGGGTCCTGGTCCGAGGCCGTGCCCTTCGGCATCATCACCCATCTGAACTGGACGGCCTCGGTCTCGGTGCTCTACGGCAACTGGTACTACAATCCGTTCCACATGCTCTCGATCGTCTTCCTCTACGGCTCGACGATGCTGTTCGCCATGCATGGCGCGACGATCCTCGCCGTATCACGCTTCGGCGGCGAGCGTGAGGCCGAGGAAATCGTCGATCGCGGCACGGCGGCCGAGCGCGGCGCCCTGTTCTGGCGCTGGACGATGGGCTTCAACGCGACCTTCGAGTCCATCCATCGCTGGGCCTGGTGGTTCGCGGTGCTGACCACCTTCTGCGGCGCGATCGGCGTTCTCCTCACCGGCACCGTCGTCGACAACTGGTACCTTTGGGGTGTCAAGCACGGCATCGCGCCGAGCTACCCGTCCGTCTATCCGTCCTTCCCGATCCCGGACGAGGCCACGCGGAGTGTGATGCAATGAGCAGGAAACACGCCCGTTCGAGCCCGATCGTCGTCGGCGTCATCGCCATCTTCGTGGTCTTCGTCGGCCTCTGGGCGCCGCCTTGGGTCATTCCGCCGATCGAGTCGGTCGAGACCGGGCCGGCGGCGATCGAAATGGTCCAGTTCAAGGCGGCCAGCCGCAAGCTGCCTTACGATGCCAAGCCGGAACCGCTGGAGGCGGCCGACAACGAGGGCAGCCCCAAGGCCAGCGAGGTCTATCAGAACGTCCAGGTGCTCGGCGGGCTGACCGAGGCCGAATTCACCCGGCTGATGCTGGCGATCACCGAGTGGGTCTCGCCGGAACAGGGTTGCGCCTACTGCCACAACCTGGAATCCGAGGAAGGCTTTGCCAGCGACGACGTCTACACCAAGGTCGTGGCGCGCAAGATGCTGCAGATGGTCCGCCACATCAATTCCAGTTGGCCGGAGCACGTCGCCCCGTCGGGCGTCACCTGCTACACCTGCCATCGTGGCCAGAACGTGCCCCCCTGGACGTGGTATAACCAGAACGAGCCGGACGGCAGCCAGTTCATGGGCAAGCCGCGACCCTGGCACCTCGAGGCGAAGACGATCCGGCAGTTCTTTCCGGACGTGCCTTACGACAAGTACCTGCTCGAGGAGCATGCCAGCGCCAACATCCAGTCGGCCGATCCCCTCGTCGATCGCAGCGGCAAGGCCGAGGTCGCACAGGAGCAGGACGCGGAAAACCTCTATTTGTTCATGATGCAGATGTCGAACGCCATGGGCGTCAACTGCACCTACTGCCACAACTCGCGAGCCTTCCGTGACTGGTCGCAGTCGACCCCCTTCCGCTGGATCGCCTATTGGGGCATCCGCATGGCGCGGGACATCAATTCGAACTACATCGTGCCGCTGGCGTCGGTCTTCCCCGACAATCGCAAGGGGCCGCTCGGCGATCCCGCCAAGGTCCATTGCGGCACCTGCCATCTCGGCAACAACAAGCCGCTTGGCGGATACAAGCTGCTCGATCACTACCTCGTCGGCCTGACCGAGGATGGCAAGGCGCCCGACCCGGGCCCCAAGGAGGCGATCCTCATCGGCGCCGCCAAACCGAAAGCCGTCACCGGCGCAAACGAGAACGACGACCAGCCGGCTCCCTCCCCGGCCCCCGTCTCCGAGGAAGCGATCGGCCAGTCGGTGGTTCCCGGCGGCAATGGCAATGGCGCCGAGTACAAGTCGCAGGAAGAACCTGCCGATGTCGGAAACGACACCCTCGACGGCACGGTCAGGCCCGTACCGCAGGCGGAGGACACCAGTCCGTCCCCGCCTCCGACCGGTGCCGAAGCCCCGCAGGGGTCCTCGGGCGAAGAGATGAACCCGGGCTCGCCGCCGGCTCCGGCTGACGGCGCGAAGGGAACGGCCGACGCGCCTTCCATGGGCCAGCCGGCGAGCAACCCGGTGCCTGAGGACCCATCGTCCGGCAAGGCCGAGCCAGAGCCGATGTCGACACCGACCCCGCAGCCAGAGGGGACGACCGAAAGTCAGCCCGCAGGCGAGGCAAACCCGTCATCGCAGGGCGATGCCCCGGCGACGACCGGCCAGAGCGACAGCGGCGACGGGACGGAAGCCGCCCCCGGCACGAGCGGGCCGGCCCAGGGCACGACGACGCGGTTCGACTGATGCTGCCTCCACGCCTCTGACAGACGCGTGAATTTGAAATGGCCGGGTCGAACGCCCGGCCATTCATCTTTTTCGGCCTGATACCTCTTGCCGCGATGGCCGAAACCTTCCTCTGAACTATGATTCGCAATTGCTTCCGGGATGTGCCGGAACCGGCGCCTCGATCGCCGCACGGCACCGAGCACGGTTCGGCGCCCGGGCGTGAGAGGGGTCGATGGCTCTCGGAAACTTTCGTCCATGGACCTTCAGAAATCGCTTCAGTCGCTCAAGATCGCCGTCGGCGCCGAGGAATCTCCCGCTCAGGTCTCGCGCGAGCGGGCGGGACCCGCCAAGCTTCTCCTCGTCGGTTATCTCTCCTATATCGTCGCCGGCTGGATCGCCCTGTCCTTCGGCTTTTCGCAAGCAAAGCCACTCTCGCCCCTCGACACGCTCTTCACCGCCGTATCGGCCGTCTCCACCACCGGCCTGACCAGCATCGACACCGGCACGAGCTACACCTTCGCCGGCCAGATCGTCGTCCTTTTGCTGATCCAATTCGGCGGCATCGGCTACATGACCGGCTCCTCCTTCCTGTTCCTGTCGCTCCGGCACCATCTCAGCGAGACACAGGAAAAGACCGCGAGAACCGCTTATTCCCTGCCCGATTCCATCACGCCGCAGCTCTTCATCCGCTCGGTCATCCTGTTCACCTTCGCCTGCGAGGCAGTGGGGGCCGCGGCGCTTTATCCGATCCTCAAGGCCGGCGGCGAGGCCAGCCCGCTCTGGAGCGCGATCTTCCATTCCATCTCCGCCTTCTGCACGGCAGGCTTCAGCCTCAGATCGGACAGTTTCGCGCCCTATGTCGCGAACGTGCCGCTGAACCTGACGCTTTCGGCTCTCAGCATCCTCGGCGCGATGGGCTTCATCGTCGTGACCGACATCGTCCGCCGCATCGCCGGCAGAACCAGCCATCTCGGTTTCACCAGCAAGGTGATCGCGCGGATGACGGCGTTTCTTCTGGTGATCGGAACCCTGCTGATCTTCGTCGCCGAGCCCTCGCTGGCGGGCATGCCGCCCTGGGAACGGCTGCAGGCGGCCTTCTTCCAGGCAATGAGCGCGTCGACGACGGTCGGCTTCAACACCCTCGACATCGGCGGACTTTCCAACGCCACGCTCGTCGTGCTCCTGTTCCTGATGTTCGTCGGCGCATCGCCGGCCGGCACCGGCGGCGGCCTGAAGACAACCTCCTTTGCCGCCTTGATCGGTCTCGTCCGCTCGACGCTGAAGGGGCGCAGCTCGGTGCGCTTCTTCAAGCGCGAGGTGCCGCCGGCGCAGCTTCAGGCGGCAACCACCTCCCTCGCCTGCTATTGCGGCGCGCTGACGATCGCGATCTTCCTTTTGAGCCTGACAGAGCCTGTCGCCGACTTCGATAAGATCGTCTTCGAGGCCGTTTCGGCCATCGGCACGGTGGGTCTGTCGATGGGGCTGACAAGCGACCTGACGGTGATCGGCAAGCTGATCCTGATTGCGCTGATGATCGTCGGCCGCCTCGGCGTTCTGACCTTCGGGCTTGCCACGGCCGTGCCCGACGAAAGCCGCGAGGAAGAGGCCGACAACGACCTCGCCGTTTGATCCGGTCGGCGCCGCGGATCATGCCGCGGCCCGTGCTACTGCCCGATGATGCTCGCAGCCGGCCCGTCCTCGCTCCAGACGAATTCGAGCAGGAGATTGCGCTGGAAAAACGAGGCGTTGTCGTCGGAGACGAGCGTCAGGCGCGTGCGGCCGCGATCGTCCTGCCACACGTCGAGCCCCTCCATATTGTCGATCTCGTCGGAGAGATCGGCCTCGAACACCACAGGCCCATCGACGAGCGCACCGGCCCGGATGGCGTCCGCGGCAATTTTCCGGATGCGGATGCCGAGCCCGCCGAAAAGGCCTTCGAAGCGCCGCTCGAGCAGCAACAGATCACCGCCGGGAAGGAAATCGCCGTCGGAAACCTCCCATTTGGCGTAACGCCTGACCTTGAAGACGCTGCCGCGCCCGCCGTTTTTCCCGACGATCCCCGCAAAGAGATTGCCGTCCTCGTCGATCGAATGTTCGGAAACCGTGACCAAGGACCCTGCAAGGGCCGAATGCGCCGGCGCGATCGCGAGCGCCTCCAGGCCCTTGTTCGCACGAAGCTCCCGAACCGGCATCGGCAGCGGCACGTCGAGCGCCTTGCCGGTGCCAGGATGCCGGAGATCATAGGCTGAGATGCGATGCCGCTGCTCGAAGCCGACATAGGCTGTCCGGCCCGTGGGATCGATCGCCAGGGATTCCGCATCTCCCAGCGCCTTGCCGCGGATCGCCCCGCCGAGCCGATCGCGCAAAGGCGCGACCGTTGCCTCGGCAAAGCCGATCGGCCTGCCGCCCTGCCCACGCAGGATTTCTCCTGCCAGCCAGTTGCCGTTGTCGGTGACGCCAAGAAAGGCCGAACCGTCGTCCGTCAGGCGGAGCGCCGAGATCCCGTGGACCCGGCCGTCGGAGGAAGAGAACTGCAGGCCGCCCAGAAATGTCAGAGCGCCGAAGCGGGTCTCATTGGAATTCTTGCGAAACCGATCGATCGTTTCGCAGCGGATCGTGATCGGCTCGCCGAAACCCGTCGGCCATACGGGCGCCGCCACTGTCGGCCGCGCCTGCGCCACGAAAGCCGCCAGAAGGCCCGCGAGGCCGACAACATAACACGTCGTGGGCCGCAAACGGCGATGACCACGTCGCTCGCGCCCAACGCAAAGTCTCACCGCCGGCCGCTCGCCCGGCGATAGGTGCTGCCGGCCGCACGGCCGCGCGACTCGTCTTCAAAGAGGTCGGCGAGCTGTTCGGTCATCGCGCCGGCCAGTTCCTCGGCGTCGACGATCGTGACGGCGCGGCGATAATAGCGGGTCACGTCGTGGCCGATGCCGATGGCCAGAAGCTCGACCGGCGAGCGGGTCTCGATCTCCTCGATGATCGCTCTGAGATGCCGCTCGAGATAGTTGCCGGGATTGACCGACAGCGTCGAATCGTCGACCGGCGCGCCGTCGGAGATCATCATCAGGATACGCCGCTGCTCGGGCCGGGCGAGCAGCCGGTTGTGGGCCCAGATCAGCGCCTCGCCGTCGATGTTTTCCTTGAGCAGCCCCTCGCGCATCATCAGGCCGAGATTGCGCCGCGCCCGCCGCCAGGGCATGTCCGCCGACTTGTAGACGATGTGGCGCAGATCGTTGAGCCGCCCGGGCTTCACCGGCTTGCCGGCCTTCAGCCAGGCCTCGCGCGACTGGCCGCCCTTCCAGGCCCGCGTCGTGAAGCCCAGCACCTCGACCTTGACGCCGCAACGCTCCAGCGTGCGGGCGAGAATGTCCGCGCAGGTTGCCGCGACGGTGATCGGCCGGCCGCGCATCGAGCCGGAATTATCGATGAGCAGCGTCACGATCGTGTCGCGAAAATCGGTGTCGCGCTCCATCTTGTAGGACAAGGGCTGCATCGGATCGATGACCATGCGGACAAGCCGCGCCGAATCGAGATAGCCCTCTTCGAGATCGAAGTCCCAGGAGCGGTTCTGCTGGGCCATCAGTCGCCGCTGCAGCCGGTTGGCGAGACGCCCGACAACGCCTTGGAGGGTCGAGAGCTGCTTGTCGAGAAACGCCCGCAACCGGTCGAGCTCGGCTTCGTCGCAAAGCTCCTCGGCGCCGATCATCTCGTCGAATTGCGGCGTGAAGACCTTGTAATCGAATTGCGGAGCGTCGCGGTCGAGCGGCTGGTTCGGCCGGCGCGTCTCCCCCGGCGTCTCGGTATCCTGGGTCTCGTCGTCGACCGGATCCTCGGCGGTGACCTCGGAGGATTCGGCCTCGGCCGTCTCCTCGTTCTCGCCTTCGGTCTCGGTCTCCTCGGCTTCCGCCTCGTCGCTGCCGGCATCCTTCTCCGAGCCGCTCTCCTCGTTGTCGCGGCTCTGATTGTCGCCCTGCTCTTCCTCCTGGTCCTCGTCGTCCTGCGAGCTGTTTTCCTCGGAGAGCTGCTCGGCCATTTCGAGCGAGACCAGCATGTCGCGCATGGCGCGGGCAAAGGCGTCCTGATTTTCCAGAACCTCGGGAAGCTTCTCGAAGTTCTTACCGGCCTTGTCCTCGACGAAATCGCGCCAGACATCGACGAGCGCCCGGGCGCTTTCCGGCACGGGGCGGCCCGTCAGCTTTTCGCGCACCATCAGCGCGACGGCATCCTCGATCGGCGCCTCGGCGCGGTCGGTGACGTCGGCAAGGTTCGAGCGGAAATACTTGTCTTCCAGCATCGAGGCGAGATTGTCGCCGACGCCCGCCATGGCATTGGCACCGATCGCCTCGCAGCGCGCCTGCTCGACCGCGTCGTAGACCGCCCGCGCGCTCTTGCCGTCGGGCGAGAGGCTGGCATGCAGCCGGCTGTCGTGCCGCGCCTTCCTGAGCGCCATCGCATCGGCGAGACCACGGGTGACCGACACGTCGTTCCGGGTCGCGCGCTTGGGAAGCTCCGGCAGCCGTGCCCGGTTGCCGGCAAGTCCGGGCCGGTCGGTCGCGTAGGTGACCTCCATCTCCGGATCGCCGGATATCGCTCTGAGAGCGCCGGCAACCGCGCGCCGAAACGGTTCGCGGTCGGTCGGTCTGGCCTGGGGAGGACGCTGGTTGTCGCCAATCTTGCTCATGGTTCGACAAATAGGCCCTGGCCCCGCCTCCAGGCAAGTCGAACCGGCCCTTCTGCGGGAAATTGCTGCGTGACGGGAAACTTCGAGCAGCCTTCAGAGTTACGCAAAGACGCGACGCTTCGGGAAGCTGCCGCCATCCCGCTCAATATCCTGACGGAATCCCACCCATGACCACGATCGCATTTCTCGGCCTCGGCGCGATGGGCTCGCGCCTGGCGAAGAACCTTCTCGATGCAGGTGCCGACCTCATCGTCTGGAACCGCAGCGAGGAAAAGACGAGACCCTTTGTCGAGGCAGGTGCTCGTGCCGCGTCCTCTCCCCGCGAGGCTGGTGAATCAGCGGACGTCGTCATCGCCATGGTCGCCGACGACGAGGCGTCGCAGGATATCTGGCTCGATGCCGAGACCGGCGCTCTCGCCGGCATGGCGAGCGGCAAGACCGCGATCGAGATCTCGACGCTGCAGCCAGACTGGGTTCGCACTTTGGGCGAACGCATGGCCCAGAAAGGCGTCGCTCTCGTCGAGGCGCCGGTGTCAGGTACCCTGCCTCAGGCCGAAAATGCCGGCCTCGTCTTTTTCCTCGCCGGTGAGAGCGAGGCGCTCGACCGTGCCGAGCCGATCCTGAGGCCTCTCGGCAAGAGCTTCGAGCGCGTCGGCGCATGGGGCAGCGCGGCAACGGTGAAACTCGCGACCAACGCCATCCTCGGCATCAACGTCGCGGCCTGGGCGGAAGTGATCGGCATGCTCGACCGCTCGCCGACCGACACGCAGACCGCCGTCGACGCCATCGCCAAAACCGCCGTCTGGGCGCCGAATTTCGGCTATGTGACGAGTTCGATGATCAGGTCGGATTTCGATCCGAAATTCCCCGTCGAACTCCTCGACAAGGATTTCCGATACGCGCTGGGGCTCGCCGGAAGCGACAAGGCGCCCATGATCGAAAAGGCGCACGAGACGCTGAAGCAGGCAATCAGCGAGGGGCTGGGTGCCGAGAACATGACGGCGGTGGCGAAGCTTTATCGGTGAGACACATTAAGAATCTCACGCTTCGGCGCGCAGCTTGAAGGCGCATGCAGTGGCTTCAGACTCAGCCTGGTCGGTCTACTCGGCTGCTTCCAGTGAATTGGTTGACGGCGAAGGGATGGCTGCACCGTCAACCAATGCGCCTTCGGCCCAGCAGATCGCTGCGGATCGAACATCTGCAATGGCCTCAATTTCCGACTCACCATCCCCCATGCATCCGGGAAGATCGGGAATTGTGGCCAACCAGCCCCCACCATCTTCCTCGGTCAGCGGGCGAATGACGATCGCATAGGCTTCCGGATCGAATGCACTGCCGCTCGATAAGGTCACGGTCGTCATGGAGGCTCTCCCTAGACACCTTCTAAGTAGCGGATCAGCTGCCGAATATAGTACGGTTTGATTGGCCGGCGCGCGGGAACGGTTAACAGATTTTGGCGGCCAGGCATTTTTACATAAAAGTGCGAACCGCCGCCTGGTGGCGGTGCGCAGTTTGCTCAGGCCTCCCGGCAAGCCTTCTTTACGTCGCTTATATGCCAGTCCGCCTTGGGGTTAGCTCGCATCCGGTCGATCGTCTTGCCCAAACTCTCGACCCTATCTCTTCAAATCGGCAAACGCCGATCAATCAACTCAATCCAATACGAGATTCGCCGCGCTCTCCGGCAGTTCCTCCCCGAAGGCCCGTTGGTAGAACTCCGCCACCAGCGGCCGTTCCAGATCGTCGCATTTGTTGAGGAAGGTCAAACGGAACGCGAAGCCCAGATCGGCGAAGATCTCGGCGTTCTCGGCCCAGGTGATCACCGTTCTCGGGCTCATCACCGTCGACAGGTCGCCATTGACGAAGGCCGAGCGCGTGAGATCGGCGACGCGCACCATCTTCGAGACCGTCTTCTTGCCCTCAGGCGTATCGAAGCTCTTGGCCTTGGCGGTGACGATGCCGACCTCGGTGTCGTGGGGCAGATAGTTCAGCGTCGTGACGATCGACCAGCGGTCCATCTGCGCCTGGTTGATCTGCTGGGTGCCATGATAAAGGCCGGTCGTGTCACCGAGGCCGACGGTATTGGCGGTGGCGAAGAGGCGGAAGGCCGGATGCGGGCGGATCACCCGGCTCTGGTCGAGAAGCGTCAGCCGGCCGGAGGATTCCAGGACACGCTGGATGACGAACATCACGTCGGGGCGACCGGCGTCATATTCGTCGAAGACCAAAGCGACGTTGTTCTGATAGGCCCAGGGCAGGATGCCGTCGCGAAACTCGGTGACCTGCATCCCTTCGCGCACCGTGATCGCGTCCTTGCCGACGAGATCGATGCGGCTGACGTGGCTGTCGAGATTGACGCGCACGCAGGGCCAGTTGAGCCTTGCCGCGACCTGCTCGATATGGGTCGACTTGCCGGTGCCGTGGTAGCCGGAGACCATGACGCGGCGGTTTTTCGCAAAGCCCGCGAGGATCGCCAACGTCGTCGGCTTGTCGAAAATATAGTCCGGGTCGATTTCCGGCACATGCGAGCTACGCTCGGAATAGGCTGGAACTTTCAGATCGCTGTCGAAACCGAACGTTTCACGGACGGAGATCGTGGCGTCCGGCAGGGCTGCCACTTCCTGTTCCGCTATACTCATCATACCTCCAAGGGCGCTCACAGACGGCGGATTTGCCCCCCGACGCCTTCATGCTTCATCTTCGGCCGCGCGGACCACATCTCGCCAGAGCCGGAATGCGCCAGGCCAGGTCAACACTGTTATGGTGCTTCTCGCACCACGATCGACTTTCCGCGCCGCTTACCGGCCATCTGACCGCCGCGCGCCGGGAAACCCGGGACGCAGCCAGCCGACGATGGCGGAAAGCGCCCGGCAACGCAACGGGAACAACACCGCACGGATCGAGGCTCAGCAGAGGCCTGCCTGCTTGAGGAGCTTGTAAGCCTGAATGACCTCGCGCAGCCGGTCCTCCTGGCCGCGATCACCGCCATTGGCGTCCGGGTGGAGTTGCTTCACCAGATCCTTATAGCGGCGACGGATCATTTCGCCAGTCGCGCCCGCTTCGAGGCCGAGATTTTCGAACGCCTTCTTCTCCAGCGGACGAACCTTCGGGCGTCGTGTTTCGGGGCGCGCCGCGCCGTCCTCGCCGAACAGGCCGAACGGATCCTTCGGCCGCCCTGCCCCGGCGCGCCCGCTGCGCGCCGTGCTTTGCGAGGAGCCGTTCTTGCCCATCGCCCAGGTGGGGCGATGGCCGGTCATCGCGTCCTTCAGATATTTCTGGATGTCGTCGTCGCCGAGACCCGAGAAATAATTGTACGACTTGTTGTACTGGCGCACGTGATCGACGCAGAAGTTGAGATACTGGCCCTCGAAATCGCGGCCGAGCGGCGCCTTGTAGATGCCGGCCTCTTCACAGCCTTCCCACGCGCAAACGGGCGCCTTCGGCTTCGCCCTCGCGGAGGACTTGCCGGATTTGCCTTTGACGCGGATCCCGTCGAAATATTTGGAGTCGAGCTTCATCGTGGGCGATTATGGGGCTCGGCGGTTGCGCGAACAAGAATTGACAGGCGTGAAAAAGCCAGAAATTCCGAGCCGTGTCCGTCGCCAGACAAGCCCCGCGCAATCTTGCCCGGGCGCAAGCGGCTTCAAAGGGAACCGAAAGGAGCGAGATGAGCACCAAGGCAAGGATCGAGGCCAAGCTCGTCGAGGCGTTTCAGCCGACCGCCTTCGAGGTGATCGACGAAAGCCATCTTCATGCCGGCCATCACCATGGCGGCAGCGATCACCATGCCGAATTCGACGGCTCGGGCGAGACGCATTTTCGCGTCCGCATCGTCTCCGAAGCCTTTGCCGGCATGCCGCGCATCAAGCGCCATCGCTCGATCAACGCATTGCTTTCGAACGAACTTTCCGCGGGCGTCCACGCTCTCGCCATCGAGGCGGCGGCGCCTGGAGAGCCGACGCGAATGAAAGCGTGAGGCGCTGATGGCTCGTAAAGGCCGCCCGCGAAAGACAAGCGAAAGACCGAAAGCCCGAGCCCCGAAAACCCGTTCGGCGGCTTCCGATCCCTCCCCGCCTGAGACGCGGCAGAAGGCGACGGGCTTCGGCTTCGTCGCGCTCTTGTCGTTCCTTGCCGGGATGACGGACGCGATCGGTTATCTGCGAGCCGGCGACTTCCTCTCCTTCATGAGCGGCAACACGACGCGGCTTGCCATCGCCATCGGCGAGGCGCGCGGTGATGCGGTCCTGCGCCTCGGCGCGATTCTCGCCGTCTTCGTCGCCGGCAATGCGGCGGGTGTCGTGGTCGTGCGACAGACCGGCGAGCGCCAGTGGCCGCTGCTCATGGTCGTGACGCTCGTGACCTCCGGTGTCGCGGCTTTCGCCGGCGCGAATTCGTCGCCCTTCAGTCTCCTGCCGTTGGTTTTCGCCATGGGCATGCTGAACGCGGCGGTCGACAATGTCGCCGGCCATCCCGTCGGCCTGACTTACGTCACCGGCGCTCTCTCGCGATTCGGCAAGGGCCTCGGCCGGTTTCTGTGCGGCGAACGCAAACCCGGCTTTCTCGTGCAGATGTTTCCCTGGGTCGGCATGCTGGCCGGCGCGGTCACCGGCGTCCTCCTGCTTCATGCGTTCGACGAGGCGGCGATCTGGGGCATCGGCGGCCTCGCCCTCGTCCTGACGGCGATTTCCCTCGCCATTCCAAGGCGCTGGATGTGGACGAGCTTCGGCCTCGGCAAGCCCGGAGCTTAAGGACAGACGCCTCATGAGGCTGGCCGCTCGCCGGCCCCGGAGAGCGGGCCGCCGCGTTGCGGCCGACTTTCCGCACCCCCATATCGAAATGGTTAACGATCGGTAAACGGGGTTGTCGCATGGAAGAGCAGGCCGAGGCTCCCCGTTACAGAACCATCTGGCTCGTTCTCGCCTTCATGATCATGATCTTCGGATCAGGCCTGGTCGGGGTCCATTCCTGGGTCAATGCGGTGGCCTCGCGCTACGGCGCCAGCGTCGCGACCACCGAAGAGCGGGTCCACTCCAATCGCCTGATCGTCAACCTCTCCCGCCACGAGGACAGCCCCTGGAACGCGCCGATCGAGGAGGCGATGTATGTCGATTACGACGACGTTCCCGAGGTGATGCGCGATGCCATCCTCGAAAGCGAGGATTCCTGGTTCTTCTACCATGCGGGCTTCAACCCGATCGCCATCGGCAAGGCGGTTCTCAGCCAGTTCGGCGACGATCCGCGCGGTGGTTCGACCATCACCCAGCAGCTTGCCAAGCAGGTCTATGTCGGCAGCCGCCGCGATTTGCGGCGCAAATTCGACGAGCTCGCCATCGCGCTCTGGCTGGAATGGCATTTTTCGAAGAGGCAACTGCTCGAATTCTACTTCAACACCCCCTTCATGGGCCACAATACCAAGGGGATCGAGGCGGCCGCGCGCTACTATTTCGGCTATTCCTTCAAGCGTGAGCGCGCGCAGGCCATAACCTTCACACCGGACATGGCTGCCAGCCTCGCCGTCACCATCAAGAACCCGACCGGCGGCAATCCGACCAAGCCCCGCAACATGCGGCAGGCGCGCCGGCTGCTTCTCGCCATGGGCCTCACCCCGAAGACGCTGACCTCCAAGGCCGTCGCCGACAAGAGGCTGCCACGTCGCTTTGCCGCCCACGCCTTCGCCAGGGATCGGCGTCTGTCCGACCAGTTCGGCTCGGCGCGAGACCTCGCCGTCGTCCGGCTCGCCCAAAAGCTCGGCGCCAAGGGTGTGAAAGACACCAGCCTCGACGTCGTCACCTTCTACTCCTCCGAGATTCAGCTCTATCTCGACAGGGCGATCGCCAAATACGCTCCGCCCATCAGAAAGGCCGGTTACGACCGGCTGAGCGCAGTCGTCGTCGACAATGCGACCGGCGGCATCGCCGCGATCGTCGCGCCGCCGGATGCGAGGATCTATCCCGGTTCGACGGTGAAACCCCTTCTTGCCCTTTGCGGTCTCGTCGACAAAGGCTGGACGGCGCAGACGCGGGTCGAGGACACCCCCATCGGCATTCCGCCGGTCAAGAACGGCGACCACCGCTATCTCGGCCGCATCAGCCTCGAGCGCGCGCTTGCCGCGAGCCGCAACCCGCCCTTTGTGCGGATGATACGCAGCTTCGGTCGCGGCTGTGCCAATTCGGTCCTGGCGCGGATGAAGACGCGGTTCCGCTTCGAGGGAGCGCGCGATCGTTCGCTGGCGCTCGGGGCGGAACCGGTGAAGCTGATGGATCTTCTCAATGCCTATGTGACGATCGCGACTTGCGGGCGCGTGTCGAACGGCCCGCTGATCCTCAAGGAGGCTCGCGACCGCTCCACCCAAACCGTCGTCCTTGCGCAAACGGCAAAGCCGCTGGCGAAGGATCCGAAGCTGACCGCCGGTTTCGACGCGCTGCATCAGATGCTTCAGGCGACGACCGGGCCGATCGGAACGGCCAATGGCAGCCGTTTCGTCAACGACGTCGCCGCCAAAACGGGCACCTCGGACGACAACCGACAGATCACGCTGATCACCTTCACCCACGCCTACACGGTTCTCGTTTCAGCGGCTGCGAGCGATCCGAGCAGGCTGACACGGCGGCTCTCCTCGCATGCTCTCGTGCGCATGGTCCACAACATCAATGCCAATATCCACGGCGGCAGGGACCCCGGTCCGCTGGGCTGCGGCGGCGGGGTCGTCGTCGCCGGACGCTGAGCGCCTTGCGTTTATTCGGACGCACGGCGCTCTATCCGGTCATGCCGCACGCGCCATCTGCCGCCGCTGTGGCTCTTCGAGCGTGAAAACCGCGATCTGGCTGGCAAGCGCCGAAGCCTCGCTGGCAAGGCCGTGGGTCGCGGCGGTCGCCTGCTCGACGAGGGCGGCATTGCGCTGCGTCGTTGTATCCATCTGCGACAGTGTATCGTTGACGTGGCCGACCTGATCGGCCTGCTCACGCGCAGCCTCGACGATCGCGGTCACCTCGACGCGTATGGTCTCGACCTTTTCGAGGATCGTGCCGAGCGCGCCGCCGGTCCGTTCGAACAGCGAAACACCATTTTCGAGCGATGATACCGACCGGTCGATCAGCCCGCGAATTTCCTGGGCCGCCTGGCTGGAACGCTGGGCGAGTTCGCGCACTTCCTGCGCGACCACCGCAAAGCCCTTGCCCGCCTCGCCCGCCCGCGCCGCCTCGACACCGGCATTGAGGGCAAGAAGATTGGTCTGGAAGGCGATTTCGTCGATCACGGAGACGATCTGCGAGATTTCCTTCGAGGAGTCCGCGATCTTGCTCATGACGGAAACCGACTCGTCGACGAGCTGACCGGAGCTGCGCGTGAAATCTGCGGTCTCGGTGACGTATTGCCCCGCGGTCGAGGCGCGCCTGGCGGTCGAATTCACCGTCATCGAAACCTCGGACATCGAGGCGGATGTGGTCTCCAGCGAAGCCGCCTGCTGCTCGGTGCGGCGCGCAAGGTCGTCCGAGGCGACGCGCAGTTCGCTCACGCCCCGCTCGACGCTTTCGGCGACGCTCTTCACGGTGGCGATCGTTTCTTCGAGCATGTGGACGGATTCGTTGTAGTCCCGGCGCAGATTGTCGAATTCGCCCGGCAGGGCCGTCTCGATCCGGTAGGCGACGTCGCCGGCGGCCAGGCGCTTCAGCGCCCCGCCGACCGCAACCATCGCCGTTTCCATCTCATCGGCCGTTCTGGCGCGTTCCGCATCGACCATCGCCTGCTGTGCCTGGCGCTCCTCGAGATTTTGGCGGTCTTCCTCGAGCTTCTTCTTCGCGTTGTCTTCGGTCACCACGGCGAAGGCGGAAACCGCGCGCGCCATCCTGGCGACCTCGTCCTGACCCGACGTATCGACCCCGCTCATGTCCACCTCGCCTTCGGCCAGGCGTTTCATGCAGCCGATGAGAGCGTTCAGCGGTCTCGTGATCGAACGGGCGATCACGATCGAGGCGAGGATGACGGCCAGCGTCGTGCCGACGACGAGCGCCAACAGTAGCACGAAGTTCGTCCAGGTCTGCGCGCTCTCCGCCTTGGCAAGGGCCTGGATCTGACCGATCGTCTCTTTCTCGATCTTCGCCATTTCCTCGATGACCCTGGTCGTCAGATCGAACCATTCGGCGGCATTGAGGTCGGACAAATCGCCACCGACACCGTCATGCAGGATCCGCGCGCTCATCTGACGGACGGTCGGAAGCCCGGCGTCGTCGAGGCGCTGGCGGAGCGAAGCCTCCCGGCCCATCGGTTCCATGGCGATGAACCGGCTGAGATAGGCATCGAAACCGCCCGAAAGCTCGCGGAACCGCTCGAAGCCGACCTGCGAAAGACGTCCCGACGCGATGATGCCAGCGCCTTCGCCGCGTTCGCGCCCGGCGATGTCCTTCGCCGCCACGAGATTGTTGTAGGCAATGACGAGGTCGGCGACGGTCATCCCATCCTCGCTCTTGCTCATCGCATTCATCAGCGCGGTCAGCGAGGCGATGGTGGCATTGTAGTAGTCGAATGCCGTTTCGCGTGGCATCGAAAGAGCGGAGACCGCCTGACGAACCGCGGAAAGCCGGCCCAGCGCATCGATCACCGACTGACGATAGGAGGCGAGATCGCCCCCGCCGGCGGAGGCGGTGCCGAGTTCGTCGGCCTTGAAGCCTGCGAGAGCCGCGTCAACCTTGGCTCTGGCACCGAGCATTTTCTCCTGCATCTTCGTACCGCGTGAGCCGAGAAAGCCGGAAGACGTGCCCCGCTCGACCTGCAAGCCGTGAACGAGGCCGCCGATGACGTCGAGATCGGAGCCGGTCACGACCACGCCACTCATCGTCCGATAGTCCTCATAGAACTCGCTGATCTCGTGCCCGCCGAGGGCGCCAATGAGAAGGAAGGGAAGCACCAGGGCCGCGACCAGACGCTTCGTGATGGAAAACCGATTGAGCTGCACGGACACCTCCCTGGGTTGCAAATCCGGCGCCAACGCCGTCACCTCGCTAAAATTGCAACCAGTCGCTTAAGGGAGCGTGAAGCGAAGTGACGAAAATCTTTTCCAAACCATTGATACAAATATATAAAATTCTCGTTTGCAATGATCCTTTCGACTGAAATCCTGGCGCAACTTACCATCGAATGAAATTTCTGGTCGAACGGCGCGGCACCGTGTTGCCGGCGAGCCGGTCGCGGGGCGATGCCGCCAGTCCGAAAGCGAGCGTCCGACCATTCGTCGATGAAAGGATCAATTTTCGCGACGGCGAAAAGCCGCCGAACCGGTCAGAATTTCAACGCAATGCCGGCACGGATGGAATGTTCGTCGAAGCCGGAGGATACGGTCGTGCTGCCCAGATCGTAGTCCTTGCTGCCGAAATTCGAATAGCGATATTCGAGCCTGCCGCTGACATCGTCGGAGAACTTGGCCTCGACACCGGCGCCGACCGTGTAGCCGACGCTGGTTTTGGTGTCGGACGCGCCCCCCGAAGACAGCTGGTTGCGCGAGGCGGCAACGCCGCCCGTCGCAAAGACCAGGAAGGGATCGGCCTGAACGCCGACCCTGCCGCGCAGCGAGCCGAAGACGTTCTGGTCGCCATCGACGTCGTCGCCGAGCAACGGGCTGAAATTCGAACCGTCGACGCCGGAGCCGCCAAGATCGGCCTCGACGCCGTAGACGACGGGGCCGTCTTCGAAATTGTAGCCCGAATAAACGCCGCCGACGAGGCCGTCACCATCGAAGGTGACGTTTCCAGCATTCTTGAAGCGGGAAAAATTGTACCCGACGAAGACACCCGCATAAGGGCCCGACCAGACATAGACCGGCGAAGACGGCGCCTCGGGCGACGGCGGGACGAGTGGCTGATCGTAGACGACGTCGGCCGCAGACGCGCTGCCGGCTCCAAGAACGATCGTCCCCAACAGCGCGACGGTGATCGACCGAAGTGTTCCTGCCATCAACATAGACGTTCCATCACTGCCATGGACCGGTGGCAAAATCCGCCATTCCGGGCCGTGAGAGCCCTCCGCCAGAACAAACCGGCGCGTTCCGCGTCGCGATTAGGCGGCCTGTTCGAACAGATGGGTCATAACACATGGCGGAAACAGGTCACACTGACGCTTCCGAGAGCAGGAGGCGAAAGGTTTTTTCAAGTTGTTGCATATCTGCACTTCGCCCGCATGCGAGATGCCGCAACCACCCTGAAAATTGGCGGGGAAAGTTCGGCGGCGCGTCGCTTCGCCCCCTGCATTTCTCATGATCAATGATCATATAACGCTGGCGGCAACAGATGCGGGTCGTGCCGCCGATGAACGGGAAGAAGAGGATAGAACGTTGGGCCGCTCGCGCGCACAGCGATATTCGCGCCACAGCGCCCGAGCCCTGATGCCGAATGCGGATACAGGCGGCGTCGACGAGCCTGGAACGATCGCCGAGGACGAAGCCATCACCGAAGACACCGAAGCAGACCTCGACATCGACGGTGATTTCGACGACGGCGACGAGACCGGCGCGGACGATGCCGCTCCGTCGACGCCGGCCCCGTCGGCTGCCGCCGCCTTGATCGAGGCGATCGAGTGGGACGATGCCAGCCGGGCGGTCGAGGGCGAGCTGAAGGGCGCCGAGCTGATCGCCGCCCTGGTCCGGCGCCTGCCGAATTCGCCGGGCGTCTATCGCATGTTCGGTGCGGACGGCGAGATCCTCTATGTCGGCAAGGCGCGCTCGCTCAAGAAGCGCGTCTCCAGCTATGCGCGGTCCGGCGGCCATACCCAGCGCATCGCGCGGATGATCGCCAAGACCTGCAACATGGAATTCGTGACGACGCGCACGGAGACCGAGGCGCTCCTGCTCGAGGCGAACCTCATCAAGCGGCTGCGGCCCCGCTTCAACGTCCTGATGCGGGACGACAAGTCGTTTCCCTACATCCTGATCAGCCAGGATCATGCCGCGCCGGCGATAATGAAGCATCGCGGCGCGAGGAACAGGAAGGGCCGCTATTTCGGGCCCTTCGCCTCGGCCGGTGCGGTCGGGCGGACGATCAACGCGCTGCAGCGGGCCTTCCTGCTGCGCACCTGCTCCGACAGCGTCTATGACGCGCGCACCCGGCCCTGCCTGCTCTATCAGATCAAGCGCTGCTCCGGCCCCTGCACCGGCGAGGTGAACGAACAGGAATATTCCGAACTCGTCGACGAGGCGACGGCGTTCCTGTCCGGCCATTCCAACGACGTGAAGACCTCGCTGTCCCATGCCATGCAGTCGGCTTCGAACGAACTCGATTTCGAGCGCGCCGCCGTCTACCGCGATCGCCTCGCCGCCCTCTCCCACGTCCAGAGCCATCAGGGCATCAATCCCGACGGCATCGAGGAGGCCGACGTCTTCGCCATCCATCAGGAAGGCGGCCTGACGTCGATCCAGGTGTTCTTCTTCCGCACCGGCCAGAACTGGGGCAACCGCGCCTATTTCCCCAAGGCCGATCCCCTGCTCGAGCCGGAAGCCGTGCTCGGCGCGTTTCTCGGCCAGTTTTACGACGACACGCCCGCGCCCCGGCTGGTCCTGCTTCCGGTCCGGATCGAGGACGAGGCGCTGCTCGGCGAGGCGCTCAGCCTCAAGGCCGACCGCAAGGTGCGCATCGAGGTGCCGTCGCGGGGCGCCAAGCGCGACCTCGTCGATCATGCGACCTCCAACGCCAAGGAAGCCCTCGGACGGCGGCTGGCGGAAACCTCGACACAGGCCCGGCTGCTCAAGGGGCTGCAGGAGACCTTCGGCCTTGCCAGCGTGCCCCGCCGGATCGAGGTCTACGACAACTCCCACATCATGGGCACGGCCGCCGTGGGCGCGATGATCGTCGCCGGGGCCGAAGGCTTTGCCAAGAACCAGTACCGCAAGTTCAACATCAAGGGCGAGGACATCACGCCCGGCGACGATTTCGGCATGATGAAGGAGGTCATCCGGCGGCGCTTCTCGCGGCTGATCAAGGAGAATGCCGAGACCATGCCCGCGACGGCCGATACCGGCATTGCGAGCGAAGCGGCAACGCCCGGCGAAGACACCGTCGACGATCTCGCCGACGACGCGCCGATGCCGGCCTGGCCGGACCTCGTCCTGATCGACGGCGGCAAGGGGCAGATGTCGGCAGTGCGCGCCATTTTAGGCGAACTCGGCATTGCCGACCGCATCACCGCCATCGGCATCGCCAAGGGCGTCGACCGCGATGCCGGCCGCGAGCGGTTCGTCATCGAAGGCCGGGAGCCGTTCTCGCTGCCGCCGCGCGACCCCGTGCTCTATTTCGTCCAGCGGCTGCGCGACGAGGCCCATCGCTTCGCCATCGGCACCCACCGCGCCAAGCGCAAGAAGGAGCTGGTCAAGAACCCGCTCGATGAGATCGCCGGCATCGGCCCATCGAGAAAGCGCGCCCTCCTCCATCATTTCGGCACGGCGAAGGCCGTGTCCCGCGCAGCGCTCAGCGATCTCACCGAGGTCGAGGGCATCTCCGCGGCCACGGCGCAGCTGATCTACGATCATTTCCACGCCGGAGGGTGAAACATTCGACACGTTTGGGGGCGAATATGCCGATCAGCGCCCTTGCGCGGTTGACGCGGCCCGCCCCGCCGCGCTTTGAGAGACCAAATCGGATTTCCGCAGGCGATCGTTCCATGGCGTCCAAGGCTTTGAGCCTTCCCAACATCCTCACCTATGCCCGGATCGTCTGCGTTCCGCTCGTCGTCATGTGCTTTTTCATGGAAGGCCAGCTGCGCAGCCCGGACTATGCACGCTGGACGGCGCTCGGCATCTTCATCGCCGCTTCGATCACCGACTATTTCGACGGCTATCTGGCGAGAGCCTGGAATCAGTCCTCCACCATCGGCCGGATGCTCGATCCGATCGCCGACAAGCTGCTCGTCGCCGCCGTCCTGCTGCTTCTCGCCGCCGAAGGCAGCATTGCCGGCTGGAGCTTATGGGCCGCAATCATCATCCTGTGCCGCGAGATCCTCGTCTCGGGCCTTCGCGAATATCTCGCCGAGCTGAAGGTTTCCGTCCCGGTGACGCGGCTCGCCAAATGGAAGACGACGATCCAGATGGTCGCCATCGCCTTCCTGCTCGCAGGTCCGGCGGGCGACGAGTTCCTGCCCGGCATCACCCAGGTCGGCCTCGTCCTCCTGTGGATATCGGCCCTCGTCACCCTCTACACCGGCTACGACTATTTTCGCGCCGGGCTCAGGCACATCGACGACTGAGCGAGCGGCAGACCACCGAATAGATCGGCTGCTTTCGACCCACTTCGCATTGTGCTTTGTTCGTCCTGTCGGACGCAAGGCGCGCTACGATTGGACACGCGGCGCTCTGATACCAGCGCGACCCGGGGGAATGACCCTCGGGCCGCTGGTATAAAGCCTGCGCGGCGATTGAGCGGTCACCCCTTGGCAACGGTCAAAGACCGGGGCCGACGGTATGAGGTCACTTGAATGTTTTACAGCGACTGTCCGCTTCGAGCCCTTCGAGATTTTCCATAGGCGCCTGATTTGCACGAAAATTACGCCGTTACGGGGTCGATCACGGCTTTTGCCCGAAAGACCCCGGCGAGGATCGCGATGCCACCAAAGCAAAGGACTGCTGGCGCCGGGCCGCTCTCCGCCATCAGAAGTCCGAAGACGGGGGCGCCAGCCGTCTGACCGACTGCCATCATCAGGAAGCCGACCATGAGCCCGGTTGCCGGACGGTTTGGGAGGGCTTGGACGCCCCAGACGAGATAAACTCCCGACACCATTACATACGCCCCGCCGAAGAGAGCGCCTCCGGCGAGCGTAAGAGCGGGAGGGGCAATACCCAATCCAATCAAGAGTATACTCGCGGCCATAAGCCCGAGGAAAGTCCAGTGAACCGCGTCTAGGCCGAAACGATTGACCAGCGAGCCGGCCCAGGCTCCGGCAATGCCGGCAGCACCGATGCAGGTCCACAATACGCCGGTTCCGGTCGGCCCCCACCCCAGCTGCTGCGAGACGAGCTGGCCTCCGAAGGACCATACGGCGGTGCTCGACGCGCCCATCAGGAACGACGCGGAAATCAGACGCAGGACCGGGCCGTTCATTGGAGGCAGACCGCCGGCCTCCGTGCCGCCATTCGAAGCTGGAAGGGAAACCGCAGCCGCGATGGCGAGCACCGCCGCCACGGCCGCGAACGCACCGAAGGCCAGCCGCCACTGCCCGGCAATGGCAAGGGCGATCGGTCCCGACAGGGCCACGCCCGCGCTCGTTCCGGCATTGATTATGGTGTTCGTGAGATCCTGACGGCTCTTGCGCACGCCCGCTGCCACTGCGGCGGCCATGGGCGGCGAGGCAAGGCCCGTAGTCGAACCGGCCACGATGACGGCGAAGGCCAGGATCAATGGTGACGGGGCAAGCGCGATCCCGGCCATGCCGATGGCCGCAACACCAGCCGCCCCGACGGCGACCGCGCGCGCGCCGATCCGTTCCGTCAAAAGCGATGACGCGATGATCGCAACGCAATAGCCGGCAAAGGAGCCGCCCGAGATGATACCGCTGAGCGAGGGGCCAAGGCCAAGATCGCCGTCGATCTGCGGCAGGAACAGTCCAAATGCGAAGCGGGCGAAACCGTAGCAGACGGCGATCAGGGCAAAGCCCAGGGTTCCGATGCGAAGGGCCGGGCTCATGTGCATGTCACCCAGCAACCTCTATGGCGAATTTGCCCAGATGAGATTTCTTGAGAAACGCTTCCTGAGCAGCGCGCAGCTCGTGCAGCTGGCGACGCTCAGCTACGACCGGACGTATCTCTCCCGCCTCGATGTAGCGCACCAAGTCAGCGAAGACCCCCAAGTCCTGTCGGGTGCTTCCGAGAAGCGTCAGGTCCTTGAGGTATAAGGTTCGCAGGTCGAGCTCGACGATTGGCCCGGCGATGGCACCGGAGGTTACATAGCGGCCTTTCGGTACCAGCGCCTCCAGCAATGCAGGCCATCGCGGCCCGCCAACGAGGTCGAGCACGACATCGAAAGCGGCCTCGGGGAAAGCATCGTTTCGATCAATCGCGATGTCGGCTCCAAGCTCCTTCAGCGCCTCCATCTTTGCAGCACTGGTGACCGCCGTGACATGCGCGCCGCGGCGTTTGGCAAGCTGCACGGCGGCCGAGCCGACACCGCCGGAGGCACCCGTGATCAGCACCCGTTCCGCGCCCAGGGCCGCGCGCTGGATCATGCCCTCGGCGGTTGAGAACGCGCAGGGAAAGGAGGCAAGCTCGATATCGGAAAGCGCGCTGTCGATCCTCAAGGCGTGCTCGGACTCGACGGTCGTGTATTCGGCAAAGGCACCGTCGCGCTCGGAGCCGAAAGTCACGAGCGCATCGGGCTTCGCGCCGTTCGGACGATACATTGGTCGCACCAGAACCCGCTCGCCGACGCGCGCGCCGTCCACGCCCTCACCAACCGCGACGATCCTGCCGCAGCAATCGGCCCCCTGAATGCGCGGAAAGCTCAGCGCGCCGGACCACGCCCCGTCGCCGTCTGATGCACCGCCATATCCGTCCGTGGCTGCCGAGTTCGTGTCGCCCCGCACGGTCTTGGAATACCAGCCCGTCCGCGTGTTCACGTCGGTATTGTTCACCGAGGAGGCACCGACCCGGATGAGGACCTCGCCTGCGTCCGGTTGCGGCACCGGCACATCCTCGCGCAATTCCAGCTTGTCGAGACCTCCATGTCCGGTGAGGACGACGGCTTTCATCGTTGCGGGCATCGTTGCGGGTCGTTTCATCACAGCTTCCTTCGGGGTAGAGTGATCGCTCTACTTGCGTAGGTAGAGGGATCACTCTACACCGTCAACCATGACAGACACGATGAGCAAGATTGCCGCCGGTCTCGAGCGCGCTTTTGCCCGCGGCGGCTTTGCAGAACCGTCCGTCGAGACCTTGCGCGATGCCGCTGGCGTCAGCCTCCGCACGCTTTACAAATACACCCCCTCTCGTGACGACATGGTTCTGGCGGCGTTGGAGAACCGGCATCAACGCTACCTGTCGCATGTCTTCGATGGCCTGCCGGACAACACCGAAGACGCGACGAATGCCATTCTGGCGAGGGTCGGCACATGGATGGCAAAAGAGGCGTCGCACGGCTGTCTGTTTCACGCCGCAGTGGCGGCCGACCCGAACAGCGATACGCTCCGCAGGTTCCTCAAACGCCACAAGGCGGAAGTCGCGTCCAGAGCGGCCGCGGCAACCGGCCTTGAGGTAGCCGAGACCGAACTGCTCGTGATCGTCGAGGGCCTGACCCAAGCGTGGCCGCTGCATGGCGATGCTGCCGTCGAGGCCGCGATTCGCTTGGCCCACGCGCTTCGGGTCTCACTTGGATAGCTATTACCGCAATCGTTCGAGCAGTTTACGCGTCCATACAAATGGAATTTCACCCCCGCCGGTTCGGTAACGGCCATCAAAGTTCAACGGCTGCTTTTTCCCGCATAGGTGCCATCGGTCGGTTTAGCTGAAAACGGCCGTTCTCCGCCTTCCGGCAGATTCCTCGCCGCGATAGCCACGCGACTTCTGCCACCCCTGTCCCGTTTGAACCGGCCACGCGGCAAGTCCAGTTTACGGCGTCCACTGGACAACCGCTCCCCCGCCCGCCATCTCGGGCAATAGTGGACAGGAGCTTTTTGAGATGAAACTTGCCTATTTCGCCTGGGTGCGCGAGCGGATCGGCCTGGCCGAGGAAGAGGTCGCGCTGCCGGCCGGGGTCGTCACCGTCGGCGATCTCCTTCTTTGGCTGAAGGGCCGCGGCGAGACCTACGATGCGGCGCTGCAGGCGCCGGAGATCATCCGTGTTGCCATCGATCATGAACATGTCGATCATTCCGAGCCGCTCGCCGGCGCGAAGGAAGTCGCGATCTTTCCGCCGATGACGGGGGGCTGAGCCATGGCAGACACCCGCAACAGCGCCGACCTTGCCGCGACCATGTATGACGGCGCCCGGGAGACGAGCCCCGCAGGGAAGGCCCCGTTCGATAGCGGGGCCGACACGCAGCGTTCCGAGATCGCGTTCGACATCCGCGTCCAGGCCGAAAGCATTGACGCGCGCGCCGTCACGGCCGCCCTCTCCGGCTCGGGCGCCGTCGGCGCGCTCGTGACCTTTACCGGCTATTGCCGCGACGAAGGCGGGCGGCTGAAGGCGCTGGAGCTCGAGCATTATCCCGGCATGGCACAAAAGCAGATCGAAAAGATCGCCCGTGAGGCGGCTTCGCGCTGGCCCCTCATCGGCGTCGCTGCGATCCATCGCTATGGCCTGATCGCGCCCAGCGAGGAGATCGTCCTCGTCGCCTGCTCTTCGGCCCATCGGGGCGCCGCCTTCGAGGCCGCGAGCTTCCTGATGGACTTCATGAAGACTTCCGCCCCCTTCTGGAAGCGCGAGCACCTTAAGGATGGCACCGTGGGCGGCTGGGTCGAGGCGAAGGACACCGACGACGCGGCCACGGGGCGCTGGCACCAGCTCTGAGACGTGACTGCAAGTCCTGCAACGATCGCAGAAAGCAATCATTCACGGCGTGCCAATATATTGCAAAGCAACTTCGGCATTAGCAGCTGCAACAGCGATATATTACCAGAATTTACCATCAACGACTTTTCGTCGGCGCGCGAAGGGACTAGCCTTTCCTCTTTCGTCTGGGAGGGCACCCATGAAGATCAAGGACAGACCGGAATTTCGCGACAAGCCGAAGCCGCTCAGCTTCGGCCCGGAGGACACGGCGATGGAAGCCGTCGCCGCGATGACCGACAAGAATGTCGGCTCGGTGATGGTGGTCGACGCAGCCGACAAGCTGATCGGCGTCGTCACCGAACGCGATATCCTGAAACGGCTGGTCGGTGCGAAGCGCGACCCCGAAGCCACCAAGCTGCGCGAGATCATGACCGCCAAGCCACGGGTGGCGAAGGCCGACGACGACCTCATCGAGTGGATGCGCGTGATGTCGGCCGAGCGGTTTCGCCGCCTGCCGATCGTCGACGATCAGGGCCGCGTCGTCTCGATCATGACGCAGGGCGACTTCGTCTCCTACACTTGGCCGAACCTCCTGCACCAGGCCCGCGAGGTGACGCGCTCGAGCGTCGGCAACAACTACCAGATCCTTCTCGTCGCCGGCTCCGTCGCGGTCTACACGCTCATCCTCGTCGCGGTCCTGGCGGCCTTCTTCGGCGGCGAGGCCTGATCACAGCAGCGCCCTTGCGTCCATTCGCCCCCTTGCGTCCATTCAAACGCGCAAAGGCCGCTTCGCCCCCTCAAGTCCGCGCGCCTTGGGCCTTCCGAAATGCGCGTTCGAAGTTCGGGCCGATCCTCCAAAACGAAGACGCCCGGATGGCATGATCCATCCGGGCGCGTCAAAACCGTGCCGCGCCACAAGGGCGCGATCGGACGTCTGGTCTCAGCCGACGATTTCGGTCTCGGAGAACCAGTAGGCGATCTCTTCCTTGGCCGTCTCCGGCGCGTCGGAGCCGTGGACCGAGTTCTCGCCGATCGACAGGGCGAATTCCTTGCGGATCGTGCCGTCTGCGGCCTGGGTCGGGTTGGTCGCGCCCATCACTTCGCGGTTCTTGGCAATCGCATTCTCGCCCTGGAGAACCTGGACGACCGTCGGGCCCGACGACATCGACTCGACCAGCTCACCGAAGAACGGACGCTCCTTGTGGACGGCGTAGAAGCCCTCGGCCTCGCGCTTGCTCATCCACACGCGCTTGGAGGCGACGACGGTGAGGCCGGCTTCCTCGAGCTTGTGGATGATCGCGCCGGTCAGGTTGCGCCGCGTGGCATCGGGCTTGATCATGGAGAAGGTGCGTTCGAGCGCCATAAGAATTCCTTGTCTTCGACATGGTGGGGAAACTGCCGCACCCTATAGCGACGCGGCTCTGCCGGGGCAAGCCGACGCCTGCGCAAATGCGCGCGGCTCGCGTCAGGCTGCCGCCGGCACCTTTTTCCCCTCGCCCCCATGAAGTGCGAGACAGCGCTCGAACCATGCCGTCACCGGATCGTTCGCCGGCAGGAACCGGAACGGCGAGGACACCCGCGCCCACTGGAACGCCCCGAAGACGATGTAATCGGCAAAGAGCGGGCTCTCGCCGCCGAGGAACGCCTGCTTGCCGACAATGGCGCGAAGCGGCTCCAGCGATTTGAGGAACGGTTCGACCCTTTCTGCACGATCTGCGACGAAGGTCTCCAGGCTCGTGCCGAAGGCCTTCTCCCGGCTCGACCGGAAATAGGCCTGATCGGGCTCGCTGAGACCATCGTGGATATCGAGAGCGGCGAAGCGGGCGAGCGCTGGATGGATCACCCGCTGGGTCCAGCTCTCGACGAAGCGTGACAATGCGTGCCCGCCCTCCCCGCCGAAGAGGGTCGGGCGGTCCGGATAGGCCGTTTCCAGATATTCGGCGATGGCGAAGGAATCGGCCACCAGCGTGTCGCCATCCTTCAGGATCGGCACGGTCTTGGAGAAGCCGCCTTCAAGACCAGGGATTTCGGTGAAACCGGCCGTCGCCGTCTCGAAATCAAGGCCCTTGTGCCGCAGCGCCAGGCGGACCTTCCAGCAATGGGGCGAAAACGGCCGGGACGCGTCGCGTCCGGCGAGTTCGTAGAGTGTGATGGCCATTGAAAGAATTCTCCTCGCAAAAGAGCGGCAGGATCAAAGGCGGCCGTTATCGCCCCTCGATCCACGCGATGAAGGGGCCGCCGGGCTTTCAGCGCGGCTGCATCCGCAGGGCACCGTCGAGACGGATCACCGTTCCGTTCAGCATCGGATTGTCGATGATCGACAGAACGAGGTCGGAATATTCTTCCGGCCGGCCGAGGCGGTGCGGGAACGGCACCGAGGCGAAGAGGCCCTTCTGCACCTCTTCCGACATGTTCATCAGCATCGGCGTCTCGAAAATGCCGGGCGCAATGCCCATGACGCGGATGCCGTGCGCCGCGAGTTCGCGCGCCGCCGGCATGACGAGGCCGACGACCCCGCCTTTCGAGGCGGAATAGCTCGCCTGGCCGATCTGCCCCTCGAAGGCCGCGACCGAAGCCGTCACGACGATGACGCCGCGCTGGCTCTCCACGTCCGGCTCGTTCTCCGCCATATGCCTGGCCGCCAGCCGCAGCATGTTGAAGGTGCCGACGAGATTGACCGCAATGCCGCGCTCGAAATCTTCGAGCGGCATCACGCCGCTCTTGCCGAGGATCTTCTTGCCCGGCGCGATGCCTGCGCAGTGCACGAGGATTTTCGGCCGTCCGAGATCGGCGACGAGCCTGTCGAACGCCGCCTCGCCCGATCGGGCGCTGGAAACGTCCACCTCATAGGCCTTGCCGCCAATTTCGGTGGCGAGCGCCGCCGCGCCGTCGAGATTGAAATCAAGCAGCGCGACCTTGGCGCCCCTTTGCGCCAGCGCCCGCGCCGTGGCGGCGCCGAGGCCGGAGGCCGCGCCGGTGACGACCGCGATGGTGTCGGTGAGATCGGCCATTTCTTTTCCTCCCGATGCAGCTTGTCGTGGCTCACGCGAATGGGGCGACGTTCCACGAAGTTACGGCATCGTTCGCGCGCCGCGCCATGAAGTGCAAGTTGTTCCGTCAGGAGGGGCCTCACCACCGACCGATTGCTCCGCCGCGACGAACCGAGCGGGGGGGCAGAGCCGACGGGTAGATCGCGAGCGTCCGAGTCGGCCTGGACCGGCGCCACGAAGCGCGAGCGGTATCGATTTTCCGAAAAGAAGGATGGTGCTGTGAGAGAGGATTGAACTCTCGACCTCTCCCTTACCAAGGGAGTGCTCTACCACTGAGCTACCACAGCGCTGCGGGCGCCTTCTTCGATGATTCCGCCCGGCGCGTCAACAGCTGATCGCCGGGTTTCTCGTCAAAGGCCGCAGATCGTGGCGAAGTCTCGCCGCCACGGGCTTTCACTAACCGCCCGAACTGGCGCCTGGCTTGCGGGGGCGCCTTCAGCTCACGCCCAGGGGCGCTCGGCCTCCAGCCGCTTTTCGAATCCCTCGATCTTGTCCGCCCGCTCCAGCGTCAGGCCGATGTCGTCGAGCCCGTTGAGCAGGCAGTGCTTGCGGAACGGATCGATCTCGAAGGTGATCTCGCCGCCATCCGGCCCGGCGATCGTCTGGTTCTGAAGATCGACGGTGATGCGCGCATTGGAGCCGCGCTCGGCATCGTCCATGAGAAGGGCGAGCTGCTCGGGCGAAACGCGGATCGGCAGGATGCCGTTCTTGAAGCAGTTGTTGTAGAAGATGTCGGCAAACGAGGTCGAGATCACGCAGCGAATGCCGAAGTCGAGCAGCGCCCAGGGCGCGTGTTCGCGCGAGGAGCCGCAGCCGAAATTGTCGCCCGCGACGAGGATCTCGGCGTTGCGATAGGCCGGCTTGTTGAGAATGAAATCCTCGTTCTCGGAGCCGTCATCATGGTAGCGCAGCTCCGAAAACAGGCCCTTGCCGAGGCCGGTGCGCTTGATCGTCTTCAGATAGTCCTTCGGAATGATCATGTCGGTGTCGATATTGACGACCGGCATCGGCGCGGCAACGCCCGTCAGCTTGTCGAATTTTCGCATCGTGATCCCGCTCCTCGGTTTGAAAGCTTGCGAAACGGATTACTCCGTTGCAGGAGACGAGGCAAATCTCAGCGTCGAACCGCGACGCGCCCGCAAACGCCATGGGACGAGACCAGATGCTGCTTCGCTCGCTCCTCTTCGTGCCGGCCGCCAACGGGCGGGCGCTGGAAAAATCCGACGGTCTGCCCGCAGACGGCCTGATCTACGATCTCGAAGATTCCGTCGCGCCGGAGGCGAAGGACGAGGCGCGGGAGAGATTGCGCGAGCATCTCGGCAAAAGCCGCTTTGCCGGCATCAGGATCGTGCGGGTCAATCCGCTGGTCTTGCGCGAGGGCACGGAGGATCTCCTGATGGCGCGCGGCGCCGGCGTCGATGCGGTGCTGTTGCCGAAGGTCGAGGGTGCCGACGCGTTGAACGAGGCCGCGCGGGCGCTCGACGAGATGGACGCGCCGGCAAAGCTGCGGCTCTGGGCGATGATCGAAACACCGCGCGGCATCCTCAAAGCCGAGAAGATCGCCCGCAAAGGCGTGCGCGGCCGGCTGTCGGCCTTCGTCGTCGGGCCGAACGATATCCGCCTTGCGACCAATGTCAGGCCGGGACCGGAGCGAACCGAACTCCTGCCCTGGCTGATGCAGATCGTCCTGGCAGCCAAGGCGAACGGGATCGACGTTCTCGACGGGGTCTATGGCGACTTTCGCGACGCCGAGGGCTTTGCGCGCGAATGCGACGCGGGACGGCGGATGGGTTTTGACGGCAAGACGCTGATCCATCCCTCCCAGATCGCGCCCGCCAACGCGGCTTTCGGCCCGAGCGACGCTGAAATCGCCGAGGCCGAACGGATCGCCGCCGCCTTCGAACGACCGGAAAACGCCGATCGCGGCGTCATCCAGATCGACGGCAGGATGATCGAGCGGCTGCACCTCACCGAAGCCCGCCGGGTCCTCGCCCAGCGCGACGCAATCGTGGCACGATCGGCCACAAACTGAACGAGAAGACCAAGCGATGAAACTCTACCGCTTCCTCTCCGGGCCGGATGATTCCAGCTTCTGCCATAAGGTGAGCCTGGCCCTTTCGAAGGGCTGGGACCTGCATGGTTCGCCGACCTACGCTTTCGACGCAGAGACGAAAACCATGCGCTGCGGCCAGGCGGTGATCAAGAACGTGCCACGCCTCGACTACGATCCCGAGATGAAGCTCGGCGAGCAATAGATCGGAACGCATTGCGGCCGAACAGACTTCCCCCGTCAGTTCGATCAACCAGAGGGAGCTGACAGTCATGGCCGCATCGCACATCGTCATCGACCACAACGACATCAAGGCATTCGCCGAGCGCACCGGCGGCAAGCCGGCGGTCGTCTCCGACACCAAGGGCGACGGCGGGCCGGGCGTGCTTCGCTTCGACCACGGCCGCGACAATGAAGGGCTCGAAGAGATCTCGTGGGATCGGTTCTTCGAGATCTTCGAGGAGCAGGAACTGGCCCTGATGCTGGACAAGTCCGGCGACAATCCGAACTTCAACAAGTTCGTCAGCCGCAATCAGGCAGATTGAGGCCGAGTGCAGAAGGGCCACGCACGAGACTTCGGGCCTTCCTCCTACGCGGCACTGCTTTTTCCGCCGGCCTGATCCTTGCATGCCTCGTTCTTGGCGTCGTCATCCCGTTCGGCGGCACGGGCCGGGATAATGACGGCGCTGCCTCCAAGCGAATTCTCGTTCTCAAGGGGCCCATTCACTCGGACATCGCCCTGCCCGCCGACGGCGAGACGCGCCGGCGCTTTGCCTTTCTTGCCGGCGCTGGCCTGCCGATCGCGGCGCCGCAAGTCAGATGGCTCGTCATCGGCTGGGGCGGACGCAGCTTTTACACGAAGACCCGGACATGGGCGGATCTGCGCCCGCTGCCGGTCGTGAAAACCATCCTCGGCGACGCGTCGACGCTGCATGTGGCCCTCGCCGGGCCGATCGACGACACCGCCGCCGCCGTGAAAACCATCGGCTTGTCGGATGCCGCCTATCAGCGGCTCATCGCATCGGTCCTGCAGAGCTTTCGACGCACTGCCGCCGATGAACCGCCGACGGAGATCGTCGGTACCGGCTACGGTCCCTATGACCGCTTCTTCGAGGCGCGGGGCACCTTCCAGATCCTTGCCAACTGTAACAGCTGGACCGCGGCGATGCTGCGCGATGCCGGCGTGACGACCGGGCTATGGACGCCGCTGCCGCAGCTCCTGTTTCTGTCACTCGATCTTCACGGCGCCGGGGGAGCAGACCGGCCGGGATGAGCGTAGCCCCAGCGGGCGCGCCGTCAATCCGCCTCTCGCTCGAGCCCGTACATGTCGTCGTCGGACAGGCCGAAATGGTGGCCGATCTCGTGGATCAGGACATGGCGGACGATCGCCTCCAGCGTCTCGTCATGCTCGGCCCAGTAATCCAGGATCGGACGGCGGTAGAGCAGGATACGGTTGGCCATCGCACCGGTGATCGGCACGCCCATCTCGCCGATCGGCATGCCCTCGAAGAGACCGAGAATGTCGAACTCGCTCTCCAGCTCCATCGCGTCCATGATTTCCTCGTCGGGAAAATCGGCGACGATGAAGCGGATTTCCCCGCAAAGGCTCCGAAATTCCGCCGGCAGATCGGCATAGGCGGCCGTGGCGAGCCGCTCGATGTCCTCAAGGCTCGGCGCCCGCGTCGATGGGCCGCCCGCTGCCTTTGTCGTATCCATCCCGTTCTCCTACAGCGCCGTGCGTCCGAATGGACGCACGAAGGACGCTCGACTTATCGAACCTAAGCATCGCGGCGGACCGGCCAGTCGGTCGCTGACGGTCAGATAGGCGCGCCGCCGGCGCGAAGAAAGGGGAAGGCTTCCCCCGTCGCAGAGCGGCCGGGCCGTGCTGACGAGACGCGCCGGGCAGCAACGTCCGCGAACAAAAAACGCCGCCGAAGCACTTTGGCCGGGCAGCGTTTCAGCCCCGATCGACCTCGCCACGATGATCGGGCGGCAGTCGGTCGGGAATAATCAGTGGCGTGGGCTGACGGCCCGCGACCGTGAAGGGCTCAGCCGCGCGGCGCCAGAACCATCATCATCTGGCGACCTTCGAGCTTCGGCTCGGCTTCGACCTTGGAATATTCCGAAGTCTCTTCCTTGACGCGATTGAGGAGCTTCATTCCAAGCTCCTGATGCGCCATTTCGCGGCCGCGAAAGCGCAGCGTGACCTTGACCTTGTCACCCTCGTCGAAGAACCGGCGCACGGACTTCATCTTCGTCTCGTAGTCGTGCTCGTCGATGTTCGGCCGCATCTTGATCTCTTTGACCTCGATGGTCTTCTGGCGCTTGCGCGCCTCGGCCGCCTTCTTCTGGTTCTCGTATTTCAGCTTGCCGAGATCAAGGATCTTGCACACGGGAGGATTGGCGGTCGGGACGATCTCGACAAGATCGAGGCCGTTCTCCTCTGCGAGAGCGAGGGCATCCTGCGTCGCGATCTCCCCGCGATTCTGGCCCTCGTGATCGATGAGCTGAATTTGCGGAACACGGATTTCACGATTCGAGCGGGGCCCCTCCTTTTGAGCCGGCGGTGCACGGAATGGTCTGCGAATGGTCGTATTCTCCTGTTGTTGACGACTGGTAGTCCGTGGCCTAACGCGCAAGACCGTAGATCGCTCCGATCACCGGCCTGCCGCGGAAATTGGCCACTATCGACGGCCTACCCGGGCTACTTATAGCATCGATCTTCGAAAGATAACACCGATCGGCCTCGCCCGACACTTTGGATGGGGCGGCACTTAAGGACAGACCGCCGCGATCGCGACATGAGAGGATCGGCGCCGCTTGCCGTCCGGCTTCACTTGGGAAGCCGGCACGAGACTTTCCAGTCGCCCCGCCGGGACGCGATCGCTGCGCTTGCGCCTCTCACCCGGACAGCCGCGACGGGTTCGAGCGTCTGCGATAGATAACGGCACGAAACGCCAGACAGAATGAGGACCGAGCATGGCGAACGACCCGACACCGATGGACAGGCCCGATGACGCAGCGAGCGGAGAAATCGCCGAGCGCATCACCGTCGGCGAAGGCGGAGCGGCGCGTGAGATCGCGCTGCGCCGGCGCAAGAGCCGGCAGCGTGACAAGGCGCCGACCATCGTCTGGCTGGGCGGCTACCGCTCCGACATGCGCGGCACGAAGGCCGAGCATCTTCTGGCGCTGGCCGAGCGTCATGATCTCGGATACTGCCGTTTCGACTATTCGGGCCACGGCGAGTCGGGCGGCCGCTTCGAGGACGGAACCATCGGCCGCTGGACGGCGGAGGCGGCCGCCGTTCTGGAGCATCTGGCGGACAATCGGGTCATTCTCGCGGGCTCGTCCATGGGAGCGTGGATCGCGCTCAACCTCATGCACCGCAAGGCACGCTTCGGCGTCGCGGCCATGGTCAAGGCAATGCTGCTCCTCGCGCCTGCGCCCGACTTCACCGAACGCCTGATCCTGCCCAATCTGTCAGACGAGCAGAAGGCCGCGATCGAGACCGATGGCCGGCTGCTCGTTCCCTCCGACTATTCTGAGGAACCCGACCTTTATACCAGAGACCTTTTCGAGGACGGGCGCGACAATCTCGTCCTCGACGGCCTGATCGACACCTTATGCCCCGTTACCATCCTGCAGGGAATGGCCGATCCGGACGTGCCCTATGAGCACGCGCTGACCCTCGTCGAGCATCTTCCCCATCACGCCGTGATCCTCAGCCTGGTGCGCGATGGCGACCACCGGCTTTCGCGGCCCCAGGATCTGGATCTCATGGGCCGAAGCCTCCTCGATCTCGTCGAGGCGGCTGACGAAATGGGCTGAGTCGGGCGGATGTCGAGCGCAGCTGCATCGTCTGCGGCGCGACTGTGACGAAGCTGTCACAGTTTTCGACATCAGCCGAATTTCAAACATGAGTTCAAGGGTTTGCGGGGGCCGAATCCGCCTCTGCCCTACATCCTGAGCGCGTAACTGTCGCCAACCATTCGCCAATCTTGTCCCTGCCTTTCGGCGAGCCCCCTGCCGCAATGCACAAACGATTGACACATCGCGGCATTGCACCGAACATGGGCACATCACGAAAATAGGCCTGCGCACGAGGGGACGCATGGTGGATATTCGCGCAATTGGCGCCGCGCTCTTGCTTTGCCTGACGCCGGCCTTGGCGGGCGGCAAAGCCGCCGCAATGGAAGCGAGGGGAGCGTTCATGCAGACCGGCGTGGCGGCGCCCCGGCCGATCGGACATCAGGGCTTCTGCCGGCGCAATCCGGACGAATGCCGCCCGATCGCGCGCCGCAGCCGCCCCGAGCCACTCAAGCTCACCCCGGCTCTCATTCACCGCATCGCGACCATCAATCTTTCGGTGAATTCCACGATCAAGGCCGAGTCCGACGAGGACGTCTACGGGGTGGAAGAGTACTGGACCTACCCGACGACCGTCGGCGATTGCGAGGATTTCGCGCTTCTGAAGCGTCGCAAACTGCATGAAGACGCCAAGATCGACCTGGCCGACCTGCTGATCACGGTGGTCAAGAAGCCGAATGGCGAGGGGCACGCCGTCCTGACCCTGCATACCACCGATGGCGATTTCATCCTCGACAATCTCAACTGGCGCATCTTGCGCTGGAGCGAGACGCCCTACTCCTTCCTCAAGCGTCAGAGCATCGACGATCCGGGCCGCTGGAACCGGATCACCAACGGTCGCGACGTGCTGGTCGGTGCCGTGGCAAAGTGAGCCTTGCCAAGCTACCCCGGCTCTTCGCGTTTTTCGCGCACCATGCATGCAGGAGGGGGAGACACAAATCCCTCTCCGACGCACGCAACCGTACGCTTCGCCTTGCCTGAAGCGACCGCGATAGCCACACCGACGGGCTGAGATTTGTCCCGATGATCATGGACCCTGGTACCAGGCCCGCCGCCACGATCGTCAGGAACAAGGATTTCCTTGCTTATTTAACTGATTGATATTCAGCCAAGCATTTCCGCGGTAGCTTGATCGTCAAAGGGTGGAAAATGGCAGAAGCAGCCGCGCGTGAATTTGCTCGTTCCGTTTCGACGGAAGCGCGAGACATTCTCCTCCTCCCTTCAAGCCTCGGCAGCTGGTCTGCTTCCGGCAACGTCGCTGAAAAGATCGGAACTCGCATGCGGGTCGATGACGACAGGGATCTTGCAGAACAGGTCGAAAGCGCGCTGCGCGCTCTCGGGATTGCGGCAACTCGTTCCTGTGACGAACGCGGCGACAGCCTGCGCCAGGCCGTCTCGTCGCTGCGCGACACGACCGAGGCATCGCACATCGAAGCGTCTCAGGATGAGACTGCAGATTGCGGACGCGATGCGGACACGCCGGGCCCCGAAGCCGGACGTGCTGCTCGGCCGATCGACAAAGCGGCGCGCTGACAGCGCTATAAGA
Organism: Jiella mangrovi; assembly: GCF_017815135.1. Classification (GTDB taxonomy): domain Bacteria; phylum Pseudomonadota; class Alphaproteobacteria; order Rhizobiales; family Rhizobiaceae; genus Jiella; species Jiella mangrovi. The sequence goes on from NZ_JAGJCF010000001.1 coordinate 97,868, forward strand.
TCGTCTCCCCCGGCTGGCGAGATGGCCAACTCCCGATCATGCCGCCATTCTTCGCTCAGAACAGGAAATAGCGCTGCGCCATTGCCAGTTCCCTGGCCGGTTCGCAGGTGAGAAGAACGCCGTCGGCATGGACCTCGTAGGTCTCCGGATGGACCTCGATCTTCGGCGTCGCGGCGTTGTGGATCATCGCCGACTTGCCGATGCCGCCGCGGGTGTTCTCGACGGCGAGGAAGGTCTTGTCGCAGCCGAGCGCACCGCGCAGGCCCTTGTCCATCGCCGCGGCCGAGACGAAGGTGACGCCGGTCGCGCCGACCGCCTTGCCGAAAGCGCCGAACATCGGCCGGTAATGCACCGGCTGCGGCGTCGGGATCGAAGCGTTCGGGTCGCCCATCGGGGCGGCCGCGATCATGCCGCCGATCAGCACCATCATCGGCTTGACGCCGAAGAAGGCCGGGTCCCAGAGCACGATATCGGCGCGTTTGCCGACCTCGATCGAGCCGATCTCGCGGCTCATGCCCTGGGCGATCGCCGGGTTGATGGTGTATTTCGCGACATAGCGCTTGGCCCGGAAATTGTCGTTCTCGCCCGTTTCTTCGGGCAGACGGCCGCGCTGGCGCTTCATCTTGTCGGCGGTCTGCCAGGTGCGGATGATGACCTCGCCGACCCGGCCCATGGCCTGACTGTCCGAGGCGATGATCGAGAAGGCGCCCATGTCGTGAAGAATGTCTTCGGCCGCAATCGTCTCCTTGCGGATGCGCGACTCGGCAAAGGCGATGTCCTCGGGGATCGAGGCGTCGAGATGGTGGCAGACCATGAGCATGTCGAGGTGCTCTTCGAGGGTGTTCACCGTGTAGGGCCGGGTCGGATTGGTCGACGACGGCAGCACGTTTTCCAGCCCGCAGACCTTGATGATGTCGGGCGCATGGCCCCCACCCGCCCCTTCCGTGTGGAAGGCGTGGATCGTGCGGCCCTTGAAGGCATCGACGGTGTTCTCGACGAAGCCCGATTCGTTCAGCGTATCGGTGTGGATCATCACCTGGACGTCGTGGTCGTCGGCCACCGAGAGGCAGTTGTCGATCGCCGCCGGCGTCGTGCCCCAGTCCTCGTGGAGCTTGAGCGCGCAGGCGCCGCCCTCGATCATCTCGACCAGCGGGGCCGGCAGCGAGGCGTTGCCCTTGCCGGAAAAGCCGAGATTCATCGGAAAGGCGTCGGTCGCCTGAATCATTCTTCCCAGATGCCAGGGGCCCGGCGTGCAGGTGGTCGCCAGCGTCCCATGGGCCGGGCCTGTGCCGCCGCCCAGCATCGTGGTCACACCGGAAAACAGCGCCTCGTCGATCTGCTGCGGGCAGATGAAATGGATATGGCTGTCGAAGCCGCCCGCCGTCACGATCTTGCCCTCGGCGGCGATCGCCTCCGTGCCCGGGCCGACGATGATGTCGACCCCCGGCTGGGTGTCGGGATTGCCGGCCTTGCCGATCGCCGCGATGCGCCCGTCCTTCAGGCCGATATCGGCCTTGTAGATGCCCGTATGGTCGAGGATCAGCGCGTTGGTGATGACCGTATCGACGGCACCGTCGGCTCTTGAATGCTGGGACTGGCCCATGCCGTCGCGGATCACCTTGCCGCCGCCGAACTTCACCTCCTCGCCATAGGTGGTCAGGTCCGTCTCGACCTCGACGAACAGTTCCGTATCGGCCAGCCGGACCTTGTCGCCCGTGGTCGGGCCGAACATGGCGGCATAGGAAGCGCGCGAGATCTTGGCGGGCATGGCATGTCTCTCGTTCGAAGTCGGAAGCGTGGACGGGCAATGATGACGCAGCGTGGTGTCGCGCCGCAACAATGACACCATATGTCGGCGGGAAAAGCTTGTCTCCACTCATCGAGCGGCAAACGAGCTGGATCGGCTCGGCCGGGCGTCGCAGACGCCGACACATCTAGCTCGCCAGAGTGCGCGATCATCCGAGGAGCATCGAATGCGAAGCCTGATACTTCTCGCGGCCGCCGTTTTCATGGCCGTCCCCGCTTTTCCGCAGCCTTTCGATCCCGGCCCGCGAATCAGCGTGCCCGGCTCTTCGGTCTCGGGAATGCGCATCGACGGCGCCCCGCCGAAGCCGAGCCGGGGCATCCGCAACGCGCCCGTCTTCGGCGACACGGTCGAAGAGCGCGCCTATGGCCGCGACTATGACAACAGCTACCTGAACCCGCGCATCCCGCGCGGCGTTCATGACGAGGATACGATCGAGATGCGCGCGCGGCAGGGCGACCGGCGGCTCGATCCGGGCCGCGCCGGCGCTTTCGCCAGGTGCGGCCCCGGCGCCATCGGCGCCAGCGAGGTGACGCGCGGCCGCACCAAGGGTTCGGGCCATCGCGCGATCATCCGCAAATAGACGCCGTCCCCTCCATGCCGAGACGTCCGCCACGGCGCCGACGAACGGCCGGGAACCTTCACCACGGTCCGCAGATTGTTGGTTGGACACATTTCGGGTGTAGAAGACTGGCCGAGTGCAGAAGACGGCCGAATGTACGAGACGGGCGGGCGTCGCGCTTTGACGGGCACCCTCACCCGGCTTTAGATTGCGGGGCCAGCCAGACGAGACCGGAGCTCCGCATTGTTGGAGGCATCATCATGTTGAAGCAGACATCCCGGATCGTCGCGGTCGCGACCGTTGCCCTCGGCGTCACGATGGCGGGCCAGGCGGGAGCGCAGACGGCTGGCAGCAGCTCCTCGACGTCGATCGGAAGCAGCATCCAGTCGGGCAACGACGCCTCGCCCGATGCCACGCAGCTCAGGGCCACCCAGGGCGACTCCACGATCAATAGCTCGAATGTCGATGCCCTGGCTCGGTCCAGCGATATCGGCACATCGGCGACCACCAGCTTCGGTTCGAATTCCGGGGCGGTGTCTTCGAGCGGGTACGAGCCGCTCGACGCCCCCAATCCCGGCTCGCTGCCGAAGCTTCCCTCCCCCAGGGTCGGCATCGACCTCAGCGCAATCCGTGCGGGGCTGGACGCGGCGCCGAGCGCGACGCCGAACGCGGCGGGAGACTGACAGCCGGTCGAACGGGCATGGATCTGAGTTTGGGCCGCGATCCGTCGTGCGGCAAAGGTCCCCGCTCCTTTGACGGAGGCCGGGGCGTTCCACGCATGAAGCGGCATGGGACGAGCTTGCCTCGTCATGCCGCCAAGTGTTTCCGGTCTTGCATGATCTCTTCCGAAAACCGCCCCCGGGTTCTCGGGATCATGCTTCAAAGGCTGCCCATAACCTTTGCGTTGAAACCATAGACCTTGCGCGCGCCGCGCAGCGGCACGAGCGTCACGTCGCGCGTCTGTCCAGGCTCGAAGCGCACCGCCGTACCGGCGGCGATGTCCAGCCTCAGCCCGCGCGCCACGTCACGGTCGAAGGACAGTGCCGGGTTGGTCTCGGCAAAATGATAGTGGCTACCGACCTGAACGGGCCTGTCTCCGGTGTTGCTGACGCTGATCGTCCGGGTCGTTTGCCCCTCGTTCAACGTCAGCTCGCCATCCATGGGAATGATTTCGCCGGGGATCATGATCGCTCCTCATCAAGCAGGACCGGGCCTCGTCCGTGCAGCTGCCCCCGGTCATGGTCGCCGTAGTCCACGACTTCCGCAGCATGGCGCCCCGGAGCCGCGCACGGTCCGGGGCGAAGCTCGAGCAAGGCTCAGACGGCGAACAGCGCCAGGCCGGCGGCCGCGCCGGCAAGACCCGCCGCGCGGATCGCGACCGGCTGAGCATGGCGAACCGCGGCTGAACCGAGCCACAGCCCGACCCCGTGCAGCGCGGCCGTGGCGAGCGCGAAACCGCACGCATAATCGAAGGCCGCAGCACCGCCGAGTTCGGAGCCGTGGGCATGGCCGTGGAACACCGCGAAGACGCCGACGATGGCGGCCGCGCCGAAGGCCGGCACGCGAACGGACAGGGCGACCAGGAGCCCGACGGCAACGAGGGACGCCATAATCGTCGGCTCGACGAAGGGCAGCGAGACACCCGCCATGGCGAGAGCGAAACCGACGAGCATCATGCCGACGAAGGCGGCGGGGATCGCGAATCGCGTCGCGCCCTTGAAGGTCGCGGCCCACAGACCCACGAGCAGCATCACGACGATATGATCGATGCCGGTCAGCGGATGCGAAAGGCCGGCAAGAACAGAGCCATGCTCGGCTGGATTGAGATGGGCGAAAGCCGGAAGCGGCGTCGCGAGAACGGCGGCAGCCGCAAGAAGAGTGCGTTTCGGCATAAAGTCCCTCGGAATTGGTCGACCGGCGCCCCGACTTGGGTCGCGCCCCAGCCGTCGATGAGATTGCAGTAAGCCCGGGGCGAAAAGCCAGCAGGATTTTCTGCCCCGAGCCGGCGCGATGATGTTGTCGCCGGCCGCTCCTGTCAAAGCCTTTCTGGGCATGATGAATGGACTTTGCCCGATCGCGTCCCGCATCGCACAAAAGTCGGAACCGCCGAGCGGTTTCGTCAAAGCCGAATTTCGGGTCGCACGGCACGTCAACCATGTCTCGTCTCACGCCTTCGCTCACGCATTCGTTGCCTTGCACCAGCGCGAGCGGCACCACATAATAACGCTGGGGAAGGTCGAAGCTCAGGCGCCAAAGATCCGGGCGACTTTCCGCGACAGGTTGGAGAGAACTCATGCGCCGCCGTATCTTTTACGGTCTCGTCGCCGCGAGCGCATTGGTCGGCGTCACGGCCTACACCGCCCCGGCCGGAGACCCGCATCCGATGATCGTGCGCGTCGTCACCATCGGCGACAGGACCGGCCCTGCCTTCTACTCGTCGCTGGAACAGGGCTATCGCTTCGTCGGGGGGGAGACCGTGCGCGCGGCCGACGCCATCATGGCGGGATCGGGCCTTGCCCCGGAGGCAGCCGCCGCCCAGATCGAGACCGCCGGAATCAAGGGCCACTGACAAGCCTTCGCCAGAGCGCAAGCTGGGCCTTTGAAGACCCGCGACCGATTCTGGCAAGCAGCACCGTGGCAAGGCTCCCCGACACCGCCTCGCTCCAAGATCTTCGAACCGCGCGCTTCGAGACGATCCGTCCGCGGCGTCGGGGTGCCGGTTTTCGGCGCCTTGCCGGCAGCGAAGACCGAACAGCCCGCTTGTGCCGGAATCAGATCGTCGTCAGCAGCTCGTCGAGGCCCTTTCGGGTCGCGTCCACTATGGTGTCGACGTGTTCCTTCTCGACGATCAGCGGCGGACAGAATGCCAGGCAGTCGCCGATCGCGCGGGTGATGACGCCGTTTGCCTGGATGAGACCGAAGGCTTTCGCCGCCATCGCGCCGGCCGGCTGCATCGCCACCTTGGCCTTCTTGTCGGTGACGAGTTCGATCGCGCCGATCAGCCCGACGCCGCGAACTTCTCCGACGAGCGGATGATCGGCGAGCGAGCCCAAGGCATCCTGGAAATAGGGGGCAAGTTCGGCCGCATGCTCGACCAGCCGCCTTTCCTCGATGATCGCGAGGTTCTCCAGAGCCACGGCGGCCGCGACCGGGTGGCCGGAGGCGGTATAGCCGTGTCCGAAAGTGCCGATCTCCGACGACTGGTCGGCCACCGGCTGATAGACGCGGTCGTTGATCAGCAGCGCCGAGATCGGCAGATAGGACGATGACAGCGCCTTGGAGACGGTCATGATGTCCGGCTCGATGCCATAGGTCTGACAGCCGAACATCTGGCCCGTTCGTCCGAAACCGCAGATCACCTCGTCGGCGACGAGGAGGATGTCGTACTTCTTCAGGACCGCCTGGATCTTTGCCCAATAGATCTTCGGCGGCACGATGACGCCGCCGGCACCCATCACCGGCTCGCCGATGAAGGCGGCGATCGTTTCGGGACCTTCGGCCTGGATCATCGCTTCGAGATCGGCCGCGCAGCGGCTGGCGAACTCCTCCTCGCTCTCGCCCTCATGGCCCTCGCGCCAGTAATGCGGGCAGGTCGTGTGGAGGATGCCCTCCATCGGCAGGTCGAAGGAGCGATGGTTGTTGGGCAGGCCGGTCAGGCTTGCCGAGGCGAGCGTCACCCCGTGATAGCCCTTGATCCGGCTGATGATCTTCTTCTTCTCCGGCTGGCCGAGCGCGTTGGAGCGATAGCGCACGAGCTTGATCATCGTGTCGTTGGCTTCGGAGCCGGAATTGGTGAAATACGCCTTCGACATCTTCACCGGCGCCATCGCCACGAGCTTTTCGGCGAGCTCGATCGCCGGGGTGTGCGATTTCTGGGTGAAGGTGTGGTAGAAATTCAGCTTCTGCATCTGCCGGCTGGCCGCGTCCGCCAGACGCTTCTCGCCGAAGCCGACGGCCACCGACCAGAGCCCCGCCATCGCCTCGATGTAGCGATTGCCGTCCGTGTCGGTCACATACATCCCCTCGCCGCTTTCGATGACGATCGGACCCGTTTCCTCGTGGCGGCGTGCATTGGTGTAGCTGTGCAGGTGATAGGCGACGTCGCGCGCCTCGATCGAGTTCGGGTTGAGGGTCATTGGGGAGGCTCCAACGGAGGATGGCAGGCCCGGCACGATACGCAGGTTTGCGACCTCTCGCGCAGGGGACGGACGGCGCGCCTGCGCCCCATCGTTTCGACTTATAAGCCGACTGGCACGTCTTCGCCATGAGCCAGACGGCGAAGTGTCGCAACGATCAACCGGGCGACGGAACGATCTTGGCGACCTCGCAATACGAACGCTGCAACGCCTTCGGCTAACGGACGCCGCTCTGTCACAGGCTTCACGGCGTCTTGAGAAGCCGCTCCAGATAGTCCCGCTCCTGCTGGGGTGAGAGCTGGTTGCCGAGACGTTTGCGGATCTGGTCGAGAATGCGCCGTGCACGCTGGGTGTCGATCTCGTCGGGAACGCCGACGTCCTCGCCGAAATCCGGTCCCTGGGTGCTGCGCTGGCGACCGAGCGGATCGCGGCTCGACTGATTCATCTGCCGACCACCGAAGCCCTGCCCCATCTGGCCCTGGCCGGGTTGCTGCCCCTGCTGCATGGCCTGTTGCATCTGCTGCATCATGTTCTGGGCACCCCGCCTCAGGGCTTCCAGTGCCTTGCCCTGATGGCCGAAGGCGTCGCCGTCGCGGCCCTTGCCGAGCGAGCCTTCGGCATTGCCCATCTCGCGGCCGGCCTCGCCGAAGTCGTCCGAGGGCTGCATCCCCATGCCCTCGAGCTGCTTCTTCATACCGTCGAGTTCGCTCTGCAACTGGCCCTGCTGCTTTTGCAGCTCCTTCATCATCTCCTGAAGCTGTTCGGCGCTCATCTGACCGCCCGGCTGCTGGCCTTGCTGGTTCTCGCCTTGCTGCTGCTGATCCTGCTGGCCTTGCTGACCCTGCTGCTGTTGCCCCTGCTGTTGCTGTTGCTGTTGCTGACGATACATCTGACGGCCGAGATCGTAGGTCTGGTCGCGCAACTCCTGCTGGCGCTGCAGGAGCTCGCCCATCTTGTTCATCTGCTCCTGCATGGGGTTCTGCTGGCCTTGCCCCTGCTGCTGCTGGCCCGGCCGCATGGCCTGGAGATTGTCCATCATCTGCTGCAGCTCGGACAAAAGCTGCTGGGCCGCGTCCTTGGAGCCGGACTTCGCCAGATCCTCGATCCGGTCGAGCATCTTCTGAAGATCCTGCGGCCGGACCTCCTGCATGTTCTGCGACTGCATCTCCTGCTGGCTCATTGGCGGCATGTTCTTCATCTGCTCGGCCAGCGCCTGCATGTATTCCTGCATCGCCTCGCGCAGTTCCTGCATCAGCTGGTCGATCTCCTCGTTCGAGGCGCCGTTCTCCAGGGCCTCGGCGAGTTTTTCCCGCGCCTCGCGCAGCCGGCGCTCGGCCAGCGATACGTCGCCATCCTCGATTCCGAGCGCGATCTCCCACATGAAATCTGCCGCCGATCGCAAGGTATCGTCGTCACGGGCCGTGGCGATACGGGTCCGCACGGCCTTCAGCGCCAGATAGTCGGACGGGCTCTCGCCGAACTCCTCGCCGCGCAGCGTCACGGCGTCGAGCATGTCGACGACCCGCCGCGACTGATTGGCGTCGAGAGCAAGGATCCGCCGCTGCTCGACGACCGCCCGTGCCAGCGGATTGAGAAACCGGCGCTCGGGCAGCGTGATCGTCTTGGTCTCGGAGCGCCCGACCTGGCCGGCATCGTCCTCGGCCAGAAGCGTCAGCCCGACTTTTGCACCTGCATAGGGGCTTTCGGTCAGATCGACGCTCGTCTTCGCCGCCGCCTTGCCCTCGCTGCGCCGGGGCAGAGCGAGGCGCATTTCCGGCGTCGGGTAAAGTGGCCTTGCGCCGGCGGCTTCGTCTCCCTCCAGGGTGATCTCGCCACGGGCCCTGCGCACGCCGAAGTCGTCGCCGACTTCATAGGCAAGCTGCAGGGCGCCGTTTCTCGCTTCACTCGGCTCTTCGGTAAAGGCGATCGTCGGCGCGTCGTCGGGAGTGACGTCGAACTGCCACGCGCCGAGCGTGGAGAAACTCGTCGCAACCTCAAGCGAACCGCCTTCGGAGAGCGTGTATTCGAAGTCGCGTGGCCCCGCCGGCAGCGATGATTCGGATGGTTTTGCGGCCGTGGCGTCGGCGGTGGCCTGCCCCTCCTCAGGGGCCGTTCCGCCAGCCTCAGCCGCCTCTGCGTCCTTTTCCGCAGCTTCCGCCGCCGCCTTTGCGGCCTCGACCTCGGCCGTGGAGGGGACTTCGACCGCCTCGGCGCCCGCACGCACGGGCGCAAAACTCACATCGACGCCATCGCCCTCGCTGACGCGAAGAGAGAATTTCGAACCCTGCGGCACGGTGATCTTGTCGGGATCGGCCGCCGAAAGAAAGATCGGCGCGCGCCGGGTATAGGCCGGCGGTGTCACCCAGGCATCGACCCGGCGTCCCGCAGCCTCGGCGGTCTGCGGCTGCAGAAAGGCGTCCGCGATCCGTCCGCCGCCGGGGCCGAACGAAAAGGCAAAACCCGTGACGAGAAGGAGAGCGCAAACGGCGCGCAGTCCGATCGGGTCGAGCCGCTCGCTGCGCGTCACCGGTGCGCCACCGGCAAGATGCCTCAGATTGCCGGCCATTCGCCGCTGGTGCTCGCGCCACAGCGCCAGTGCGAAAGGATCGTCGCTGCCGGGGCCCTCGCCTTGCGTGCGCAAGGGCTGATGGGAAAGCCGGCTCGTCGCCTCGATGCGGCGATCGACCTCGGCGTCGGTTGGAACGCGTAGCCTGCCGCGGCCGAAGACGAGCGAAGCGATCGAGGCGATGGCCAGGACACAGAACAGGCCGAGCATCACGAGGCGCAGCGTATCCGGCATCAGACGAAAGAGACCGAACCAGGCAAAGGCCAGGAACAGCGCGATCGTGCAGACGAGACCGAGCACTGCCGGCCAGGAGCGTTCGAGGATGATCGACGCGAAGGTCGTCCTGCGTGTCCAGCCGAGACGCCGGGTCGGTTGCCATGTCCTTGCCGCGTCGTCCGCCATGCCCTGCCCCGCTTTGCACCACCGAAAGCTGAACCTAACAGGATTTGCGGCGATGTGGAGGCGGCTGACGGGAGTGTGAAGACCGTTTGGCGTCAATGAATTGGGTCGTCGTGCCGCATCCTCGACGAATACGGCCTCAAAGCCTCAATCCTCGCCGCCCAGCCATGCCGGCAAATGGTCGAGACCGATCAATTCGTCGATCGTCTGGCGCGGGCGCACCACCGCGAAGGCGTCCCCGTTGACCAACACCTCCGCCACCAGCGGTCGCGAGTTGTAGCTCGACGACTGCACCGCGCCGTAAGCCCCTGCGGAAGAGACGTAGACGAGGTCGCCGGCCTTCACCTTTGCCATGTCGCGGTCTTTGGCGAGAAAATCGCCGCTCTCGCAGACTGGACCGACGACATCGACGATGAAACGCTCGTCGCCATCGGGCTCGACCACCGGCGAAATGTCGTGCCAGGCGTCGTAGAGGGTCGGGCGAATGAGATCGTTCATCGCACCGTCGACGATGAGAAAGGTCTTGCCCTCGGTTTCCTTCACGTAGATCACGCGCGAAACGAGAATGCCGGCATTCGCCGCGATCAGCCGGCCCGGTTCGAATACCACCTTGCAGCCGAGGTCGCGCACATGGCGCTTGACGATCTCGGCATAGGCCGGCGGTTCAGGCGGCGGCTGGTTGTCGCGCCGATAGGGAACGCCGAGGCCACCGCCGAGATCGACGTGGCTGATCGGATGACCATGTTCGCGAAGTTTGCGGACGAGATTGGCAAGCCGCCCGAACGCACGGTCGAAGGGCTCGAGCGCCTCGATCTGGCTGCCGATATGCATATCAATGCCGGTGACGGCGATGCCGGGAAGATCGCGCGCCCGTTCGTAGACGGCTTCCGCCTGATCGAAGGCGATGCCGAACTTGTCGGATTTCTTTCCTGTGGAAATCTTGGCGTGACCACCCGCATCGACATCGGGATTGATCCGGAAGGAGACGTTTGCGGTGACGCCGGCAAGGACGGCGCGCGCCGAAATGGCCTGAAGCTCGGGCTCCGATTCGACGTTGAAGCAGAAGATCCCCGAGGCGAGCGCCACATCGATCTCCGAGACAGTCTTGCCGACGCCCGAGAACATGATCTTGTCGGGGGAAATACCGGCGCGCAGCGCCCGTATCAGCTCGCCGCCCGAGACGACGTCTGCGCCGGCGCCGGCCCTGGCCAGCGTCGCGATGACGGCCTGATTGGAATTGGCCTTCAAGGCATAGCAGACCAGCGCATCGATATCCGAGAAGGCCGTCGCAAAGACCTCGTAGTGGCGCGTCAGGGTCGCCGTCGAATAGCAGTAGAATGGCGTGCCCACCTCGGCTGCGATCGTCTCGATCGGCACGCCCTCCGCCTGAAGACGGCCGTTGCGATATTCGAAATGGTTCATGATCTCAGTTCAAAAGGGGGTCGAGCACGAACGGGCGCGCCGGGACGTCGTTCTTCGAGACCTCCGCGCCACTGATCGACAGATTGCGGCCCGAGGCGGTGAGGGAATCGGGTCTTAGCGCCTTGGCGGTATCGGAGCCCTTGCTGGAACCCCGGTCTGCCGTGACGACCGGCGGGACCTTTTTCGTCGACGGTGCGACGGGCAGATTCTTGACGCCGCACCCGGCCAGCACTCCAGCGCCAAGGAGGGTTGCCCAAACCAGCTTCACAAATCGCTCTCTCATTTCGAAATGCCCCGGCTTTGCACGCAACCCCGACCGTCGGCGACGGTGATAGCCGGTTCGCTCGCCAAATGCATCCGTCCCGACGCTCAATTTCCGCCAACGGTGAGGCATTGTCGCCAGTCGGACACTTGGCTGCGCACATTGTCCGGCGCCGTGCCACCAAAACTGGTGCGACTGCGCACCGAAGCGTCGACACCGAGCACGGAATAGACGCCCTCGCCGATGCGGCTGTCGAGGGATTTGAGAACATCCAGCGGCAGGTCTTCCAGGCCGAGCCCGGACGATTCGGCGAGCGACACGGCGCGGCCAGTCACGTGATGGGCCTCGCGGAAAGGCAGGCCGAGCTCGCGCACCAGATAGTCGGCGAGATCCGTCGCGGTCGAATAGCCATGGCCGGCGGCCTTGCGCATCGCGTCGACGTTGACTTCGAGATCGCGGATCATGCCAGTGGCGGCCGCCAGCGCAAGGGCGAGGGAATCGATCGCGTCGAAGACCTGTTCCTTGTCCTCCTGCATGTCCTTCGAATAGGTCAGCGGCAGGCCCTTCATCACCGTCAGAAGCGAGATCAATGCACCGTTGATCCGGCCGGGCTTGGCACGAACCAGCTCGGCGGCATCGGGGTTGCGCTTCTGCGGCATGATCGACGAGCCGGTCGAGAACGCATCCGACAGCTTCACGAAGCCGAATTGCGGCGTCGACCAGATGACGATCTCTTCGGCGAGGCGCGACAGATGGGTGGCGCAAATCGCCGCGACCGACAGAAACTCCAGGGCGAAATCACGATCGGAGACCGTGTCGAGCGAGTTGCGGGTCGGCGTTGCGAAGCCGAGCGCCTTCGCCGTCATGTGGCGGTCGATGGCAAAGCCCGTGCCGGCGAGCGCGGCAGCGCCCAGCGGGCACTCGTCGAGCCGCTTCAACGCGTCGCGGCAGCGCGAGCGATCCCGCACCGCCATCTCGACATAGGCGAGGCAATGATGGCCGTAGGTGACCGGCTGGGCGACCTGTAGATGGGTGAAGCCCGGCATGACCGTTTCGGCATGGGCCTCGGCCTTGTCGAGCAGGGCTTCGATGAATTCGCCGAGCTTTTGTTCCAGCGCCTCGAAAGCGCCTCGAACATGCATGCGAAAATCGAGCGCTACCTGGTCGTTGCGCGAGCGCGCCGTGTGCAGCCGGCCGGCAGCGGGGCCGATCAGCTCGGCAAGGCGAGCCTCCACATTCATGTGGATGTCCTCGAGCTGTCGCGAGAACGTGAACGTGCCGGCCTCGATCTCGGCCTCGATCTGCGACAGACCCTCGACGATCTTCTGAGCGTCTTCGACCGTGATGATCCCCTGACGGCCCAGCATTTCGGCATGGGCCTTGGAACCTGCAATGTCTTCGCGGTAAAGGCGCTTGTCGAAATCGATCGAGGCGTTGATCTCCTCCATGATCGCGTCGGGGCCCGAGGCGAAGCGACCGCCCCACATCTCATTGCTGGTTTTCTGGCTCATCGGTACCGTTTGAACGAAGGATTGGAAGTGACATGACGGCGGACGAACCGAAGCGTTTCGACAAGCGGCTCCTCGCAATTGCGGGTCTGGCCCTCGTCGTTGGCATCGTCGCCGGTTTGGGCGTGCTATACGTGACAGAAAGCGGGTCTGGCAACGCGGTCGCCTCGTCTTGCCCTTCCAGCGACGCCTTCACGACGGCAGTCGACGCCCATGCGACCGGCGAGGTCGCGGCCGTCCGGGCGCTCGACACGCCCTTCGACGCCCGCGCGATCACCTTCAAGGACGGCGACGGCAGGGATGTCTCGCTCGCCGACTTTTCCGGCAAGACGTTGCTCGTCAATGTCTGGGCAACGTGGTGCGTGCCCTGCCGGGCCGAGATGCCGGCGCTCGATGCCCTCGAGCGGCAGGAGGGCGGCGAAGACTTCGCCGTCGTGCCGATCAATGTCGATATCGGCGACGCGGAAAAGCCGAAGAAATTCTACGCCGAGACGAAGCTTGAGAGCCTGCCGCTCTATCACGACGGGTCGCTGGCGACGTTCAACGACCTGAAGTCAAAGGGCGTCACCCTCGGCCTGCCGGTGTCGCTGCTGGTATCACCAGATGGCTGCGCCCGCGCCGTCGTCGCCGGCCCGGCCGAATGGGCGAGCCCGGACGCCATCAGGCTGATCGAGGCGGTGAAGCAAGGCGCGGCGGGCAATGCGGGAAACGAGAGCGCCGCGAGAATTGACGTAGCACCCATCCAATTTGCAGAGGTTGAAAAAGGCGCCTAGATTTCGCTTTGACAGGCCTTTCGGGAGCCACGGCCATGACGATGCTCAAAGTCGACGACAAGGGTGCCCTGACGCTCGACGGTGAAATTCTCGACCATCTCGGCATCACGCCCGGGCAGGAAGTCGAGGCCAAACTCGACGCCGGCGGGAGGGTGGTCCTGAGCGCGAAGTCGCCTGAGAGGCAGCCTCGCACCGGCCGGATCGAGGACGTGTTCGGCATGCTGAGCGAATATTACGACGGCCCTCCCCTGACCGTCGAGGAACTCAACAACGCAATCGCAGACGCAGCCGCCGGGCGGCGGAGATGACAATCTGCGATACCAATGTTCTCGTTCGGGCCATCATCGAGAAGACAGGCAATCAGTCGAAAACCGCGAAGACTTGGCTCTCCGGTCAGCCGCGTATTGTGATTCCAATACTGGTATTCTGCGAGTTCGTCTGGGTTGCAGACCGAACCTATCGAACACCAACTGTCGCGATTGCCGCGTCGATACGAGCGCTGACAGCCGATCCCAAGGTCTTCTACGACAAAGACGCAGTTCGTGCGGGGCTGTCTTACATGGACGTCGGTGGAGACTTTGCCGACGGGGTCATCGTGCACGAGGGAATAACGCTCGGGGGCGAGAAATACGCAACGTTCGACCGCAAGGCCGCGCGCATAGCAAAAGCGGCCGGCTTCGAGAGCATTCTCCTCAAATCCTAGTAGGGCGGCGTGCGTGACTCACCGCGTCGGCACCGGTTCCTCGCCGCGATAGTCGTAGAAGCCCCTGCCCGCCTTGCGGCCGAGCCATCCGGCCTCGACATATTTCACCAAGAGCGGGCAAGGCCGGTACTTGGAATCGGCAAGCCCGTCATAAAGCACCTGCATGATCGACAGGCAGGTGTCGAGGCCGATGAAATCGGCGAGCTGCAGGGGGCCCATCGGGTGGTTGGCGCCGAGCTTCATCGCCGTGTCGATCGAGGCCACCGAGCCGACGCCCTCATAGAGCGTGTAGATCGCCTCGTTGATCATCGGCAAAAGGATGCGGTTGACGATGAAGGCCGGAAAATCCTCCGAAACGGTGATGGTCTTGTCAAGCGCACCGACGAAGACCTTGGCGGCCTCGAACGTCTCTTCCTCGGTCGCGATGCCGCGCACAAGCTCGACCAGCTTCATGACCGGAACCGGGTTCATGAAGTGGATGCCCATGAAGCGCTCCGGCCGGTCCGTCGAGGAAGCGAGCCGGGTGATAGAGATGGAAGAGGTATTCGTCGCAAGAATCGCTTCGGACTTCAGATGCGCGCAGACCTCGCGGAAGATCTTACGCTTGACCGTCTCGTCTTCCGTCGCCGCCTCGATCACAAGGTCGCGGTCCGAAAGCTCCTTGACGTCGGTCGTGCCGGCGATGCGCGACAAGGCGTCGGCCTTGTCGGCCTCGCTGATCTTCTCCGAGGCGAGCTGCCGGCCCATCGACTTTTCGATGCGGGCAAGCCCGGCCGAGATCTGGTCGGCGGCGATGTCGTAGAGCTTGACGTCGAAACCGGCGAGCGCTGCGACATGGGCGATCCCCGATCCCATCTGGCCGGCCCCGACGACACCGATGGTTTTGATCTCAGACGTCATTTGCGCTCTCTCCCAAGGTTTTTATTGCGGCGCAGCATAAACCCTGGCGGGTCGGCGATCAAGCAAGCGGCGTGATCAGAGCTTGTCCTTCAGCTCGGGCAGAATCTGGAAGAGATCCCCGACGAGGCCGTAATCGGCGACCTGGAAGATCGGCGCTTCCTCGTCCTTGTTGATGGCGACGATGACCTTGGAATCCTTCATGCCCGCAAGATGCTGGATCGCGCCGGAAATGCCCGCGGCGATGTAGAGCTCAGGCGCCACCACCTTGCCGGTCTGGCCGACCTGCCAGTCGTTCGGCGCATAGCCGGCATCGACGGCGGCTCTCGAAGCGCCGACGGCAGCGCCGAGCTTGTCGGCGAGCGGCAGGATCACCTCGTCGAACTTCTCCTTGGAACCGAGCGCGCGGCCGCCGGAGAGGATGATCTTCGCCGCCGTCAGTTCCGGCCGGTCGCTTTCCGCCAGCTTCTCCTCGACGAAGGTCGAAAGGCCTGGGTCGCCCGCCACCTCGACGCTGGCCGTCTCGGCCGAGCCGCCCTCGCCGGCCGCCTGGAAGGCGGAGGTTCTGACGGTGATGACCTTCTTGGCGTCCTTCGACTTCACCGTCTGGATGGCGTTGCCGGCATAGATCGGCCGCTCGAAGGTGTCAGGCGCAACGACAGCGGTGACGTCGGAAATCTGCATGACATCGAGAAGCGCGGCGACGCGCGGCGCGACGTTCTTGCCGGTCGTCGTCGCGGCGAAGACGATGGCGTCGTAGCCCTCGGCGAGCTTGACGACGAGATCGGCCAGCGGCTCGGCAAGGCCGTGGGCATAGGCAGCATCGTCCGCGGTCAGTACCTTGGTGACGCCTTCGAGCTTGGCCGCGGCCTCGGCGACGGCACCGGCGTCCTCGCCGGCCACCAGCACATGCACGTCGCCGCCGAGCTTCGACGCGGCAGCGAGCGCCTTGGCCGTCTGTTCGGAGAGGGTCTGGTTGTCGTGCTCGGCGATCAAGAGAGTGGTCATCTGGTTTTCCTCCGCGCCGACAGTCCCTCGTCGTCGGGACTCGATCAGGCGCTCAATCCGGTCAATTCGCTAGGGTTCTTTCCGTCAAACACGGGTTCGGGCGGCCAACTTGCGGCCGGCAACCCGGTTCTTCAAAGAACGCCGGCCTCGTTCTTCAGCTTGCCGAGAAGCTCATCGACGGAGGCGACCTTGACGCCGCCCTCGCGCTTCTTCGGCTCCTCGGTCTTGAGGATCTCGAGGCGCGGCGCGAAATCGACGCCAAAATCGTCCGGGCTCTTCTCCTCGATCGGCTTCTTCTTGGCCTTCATGATGTTCGGCAGCGAAGCGTAGCGCGGCTCGTTGAGGCGCAGGTCGGTGGTGACCACCGCCGGCATCTTGAGGTCCACCGTCTGGAGCCCGCCATCGACCTCGCGCGTGACCTTGGCTCGGCCGTCGGCGATGGTCACGTCATTGGCAAACGTGCCCTGGCTCCAGCCGAGCAGCGCCGCCAGCATCTGGCCGGTCTGGTTGGCGTCGTCGTCGATCGCCTGCTTCCCGACGATGACGAGATCCGGGCTCTCGGCCTCGACGACGCCTTTCAGGATCTTGGCGACGGCCAGCGGCTCGGTCGGCTGGTCGGTCTTCACCAGGATGCCGCGATCGGCGCCCATGGCGAGCGCGGTGCGGATCGTCTCCTGCGCCTGCTGCGGGCCGACGGAAACGGCGATCACCTCGCTCGCGGTCCCGGCTTCCTTCAGACGGATGGCCTCCTCGACGGCGATCTCGTCGAAGGGATTCATCGACATCTTCACATTGGCGAGCTCGACGCCCGAACCGTCGGACTTGACGCGGATCTTCACGTTGTAGTCGACCACGCGCTTGACTGCGACGAGAACTTTCATGGGCGGGGTCTCTCCTTCGAGGTCTTTGGTAAGCGGCGATATCGTTGGCGCACTTTTTGCGCATAGCGGGGCCGCTTGGCAAGCGTCGTCCGGCCATGGGGGCGATAGAGGCAGGCTGAGGCCGAATTCTACCGGCTGCCGCCCGGAACCCAGAGCACGTCCGCCCTGCCCTCGTCATTGGCGATGCGCGCGCCGACGAAAAGATGGTCGGACAGACGGTTCACGTAGCGGATCGCCGTATCGGCCACCGACTCCCCCTCCTTCGTGGCCAGAGCGATCATCAGCCGCTCGGCCCGCCGGGCGACGGTGCGGGCATGATGCAGATGGGACGCGGCCGGCGAACCGGCGGGCAGGACGAAGGATTTGAGCGGCGACAGCCGCTCGTTCATCTGATCGATCTCGGCTTCCAGACGCTCGACCTGGGAATCGACGACCTTCAAGGGCTCGAACTCCAAAGGCTTGCCGGTGTCGGGCGTTGCGAGTTCCGCGCCGAGATCGAAGAGTTCGTTCTGGATGCGCGCCAGCATCGCGTCGAGGGCTTCTTCCGCATGAAGACGGGCTAGCCCGATCACGGCGTTGAGTTCGTCGACGGTGCCATAGGTCTCGACCCGAAGATCGGCCTTGGAGCGACGCTCGCCGTTGCCGAGCGTGGTTTCGCCCTTGTCGCCGGTGCGCGTGTAGATCTTGTTCAGCCGGACCAAGCCCGCCTCCTGTCGATGCGTGTTTCCCGGATCTACCCTCGTCAGTGCTTGGCGAGCAGCAGGACCCCGACGATGAGAATGACCGCGAGCCCCTGCAGCATGACGCGGGCGCGCATCAACTTCTGCGAGGTATTGCCGGAGCCGCCGCGCATCATGTTGAAAAGGCCTGCGAGCAGAACCCCGGCCGTCACGATCATCACCAGAAGGGCAAGGTAGGTCAGAAAGCTGGACATGCCGTCCTTTCGGCTTGGAAACGAGAGGTCTTCCACAGATCATATAAGCCGGCCCGCCGTTCTAGCGAACCGTACCCGCCGCGACATTCGCGTCAGTGGCCAGACCTGCCGATCGCCCGGCTGGTTCCGACCCGCCCCATCGCCGCCGCGACGCCGACGCCCGTCAGAAGCAGCCCGCCAAGCTGGATCGGCGTCAGCGTCTCGCCGAACAGGAGATAGGCCATCACCGCGGTGACGCCCGGCGTCAGATACATCAGCGAAGCGACCTTGGAGACGGCTCCCTCGCGGATCAGGATCATCATCAGAAAGATTGCCCCGATCGAGAGGACGACCGTCAGCCAGGCCAGCGCGAAGACGACCTCGCCGTTCCACTTGACGGCCATGGTCTCGGTCAGGACGGCGAGTGCGAAGCTGGGGATCAGGGCGCCGAGATACTGAAAGACGGTACCGGTGCGAACATCGATACCCGTGGCAAATCGCTTCTGCCAGATCGTGCCGACCGAGATCGCGAGCGCCGAGAGGCAGGCCGGCGCGACATTGACGAAGTGATAGTCGCCGCCCGCTCCGAGCTTCGGCAAGATCACCAGCGTCACGCCCGCAAGGCCGAGGAAAAGCCCCAGCGCATGGCGCGGGCGGATCGTCTCGCCGAGCGCCGGCGCCGCGATGATCGCGGTGAGGATCGGCTGCAGCCCGACGATCAGCGCGACGACGCCGGCGTTCAAGCCATGGCGGACGGCGAAGAAGACGCCGCCGAGATAGACGCCGTGGATCAGGCTGCCGGCGACCATCGAATGGGCGGCGAGCCGCGGGCGCGGCCAGGCAGCCCCGGTCGCAAACGCCATCACGAAAAGCAGTGCCAGCGCGAGGGCAAAGCGTATCGAAAGAAAGGTGAACGGTTCGGCATAGGGCATCGCGTAGCGCGCGCCGATGAAGCCGGTCGACCAGAGCAGCACGAAGACGGCCGGAAAGAAGGGAAGGAAACGCTGCACGTAAGAACGGGAAGTTCGAAAAAACCGTAACCGCGGCCGCAGCCGCTTTTCCACGCTCCTATAAGCCACTTGGCGGCCCCTTCACAATCGCCGGTCAAGCGCCCGGTCGGCGATGGGCGGCGTCTGGCGGCCTGCCGGTCCGGGAGAATAAATCGGGCCTGCGGGCGGCGAACGGTGCGCGACGAATGACTTCATCGGCACAAATGCGCGCAAGCAGCGCATCGCGCAATCTCATATCCCCGGACGCAAGTACGCGTGAGCCGGGGCCGGATGGTTAAAATCGTCCCGTTCATGCAAGGCCCCCCGAAACATCTTTCCTGCACCCTCTGCCGGAAAGATCGACGCGGGAATCATTTTGGTAACGATGACCTACCAGTTCAACTCAGTCGGATCCCCGGCGGCTGACCATACGCAAGGCTCCGCCGCCTCCTCGCCGTCAACGCGAAGATCTTCGGCTGCGCCGGAAGAGCTTCGCGCCTCGCTCGCCGGAGCCAGCCGTTCGCCCGCGATCACGCCGAGCTACATCGAAGAGCTCAAGGCGAAAGCCGAGGAGCGGGTCGCCAATGCCAATGCGATACGCAGCCGCATGCAGCTCGAGGGTCTTGCGGCAAAGGCCTCTACGGACCTGATCGCCGCCGCGACGTCGAGCGATGGCAGCGAAGCGAGCGCCGCCGCCGGCCCGGCAAGTGTCGCCGCTGCGCAGAATGCCTATCGCAACGGCGGCGCCTTCTGACGCGCCGGACGGCGCTGGCCCATTCCAGCGCCAGGCTCTTTAAGCCGCCTGCTTCTGCCCCTCGTCGACGAAGCGGGCGAGATTGGTGGCGATGGTCGCCGCGCCGTTCAGGCGCTTCTCCGGCGTCGGCCAGTCGCGAATCAACACGATCGACTGGTCCGGCCGGATCTTCGCCGAGGCCCCCTGCTCGCCGATATAGCGCACCAGCGCCGCCGGATTGGCAAAGGTCTTGTCGCGGAACTGGATGACGACGCCCTTCGGCCCGGCATCCAGCTTCTCGATATTGGCCTTGCGGCAGAGCGCCTTGATGAACACCACCTTGAGCAGATGCTCCACCTCGCTCGGCAGCGGCCCGAAGCGGTCGATCAGCTCGGCGCCGAAGCCATCGATCTCGCGGGCGTCGCCGAGATCGGCAAGCCGGCGGTAGAGCGTCATGCGCAGCTGCAGGTCGGGGACATAGCTCTCCGGGATCATCACGGCGGTGCCGAGCGTGATCTGCGGCGACCATTGGCCGTTCGTCTCGGATTCCGTGCCCTTCATTTCGGCGACCGCCTCTTCCAGCATCTGCTGGTAGAGCTCGAAGCCGACCTCCTTGATGTGGCCGGACTGCTCGTCGCCGAGAAGATTACCCGCCCCGCGCTGGTCGAGATCGTGGGAGGCGAGCTGGAAGCCCGCTCCCAGCGTGTCCAGCGACTGCAGCACCTTGAGCCGCCGGTCGGCGCCCTTGGTCGGCGTCTTGTTGGCCGGCAGGGTCAACAGCGCATAGGCCCGCTGCTTCGACCGGCCGACGCGGCCGCGGATCTGGTAGAGCTGGGCGAGGCCGAACATGTCGGCGCGGTGGACGACGAGGGTATTCGCCGTCGGGATGTCGAGGCCGGATTCGACGATGGTCGTCGCCAGAAGCACGTCGTACTGGCCTTCGTAGAAGGCGTTCATGATGTCGTCGAGCTCGCCCGCCGCCATCTGGCCGTGGGCGACGGCGACCTTCAGCTCGGGCACATGGGTGTCGAGGAACTCCTTCACCGAGGCGAGGTCCGAGACGCGCGGGCAGACATAGAAGCTCTGACCACCGCGATAGCGCTCGCGCAAAAGCGTCTCGCGCACCACCATGGCGTCGAAGGGCGATACGAAGGTGCGCACCGCCATGCGGTCGACCGGCGGGGTGGTGATCAGCGACAGTTCGCGCACGCCGGTCAGGGCGAGTTGCAGCGTGCGCGGGATCGGCGTCGCCGACAGCGTCAGGACGTGGACGTCCGACTTCAGCTCCTTCAGCCGCTCCTTGTGCTTGACGCCGAAATGCTGCTCCTCGTCGATGATCAGAAGGCCGAGCGACTTGAAGTTCACCGCCTTGCCGAGAAGGGCATGGGTGCCGACGACGATGTCGAGCGTCCCTTCCGAAATGCCCTTTTTGACGTTCGACAGCTCCTTCGCCGTGACCAGCCGCGAGGCCTGGCCGACCTGGATCGGCAGGCCGCGAAACCGCTCGGAAAAGGTCTTGTAGTGCTGGCGCGCGAGCAGCGTCGTCGGCACGACGACGGCCACCTGCAGCCCGTTCATCGCCGCGACGAAGGCGGCGCGCAGCGCGACCTCCGTCTTGCCGAAGCCGACGTCGCCGCAAACGAGGCGGTCCATCGGCTTGCCGGCGGCGAGATCGTCGGTGACCGAATCGATCGCGCCCAGCTGATCCTCGGTCTCCTCATAGGGGAACCTGGCGGCGAACTCGTCCCAAAGCCCTTCCGGCGGCAACAGCCGCGGCGCGCCGCGCATCTCGCGTTCGGCGGCGATCTTGATCAGGCCGCCCGCCATGTCGAGCAGCTTCTTCTTCAGCTTGGCCTTGCGGGCCTGCCAGGCGCCGCCGCCGAGGCGGTCGAGCATGGCTTCGGAGCCCTCGCCGCCATAGCGCGACAGAAGCTCGATGTTTTCGACCGGCAGGAACAGACGGTCGTCGCCGTGATAGCGCAGTTCGAGGCAGTCATGCGGCGCGCCCGCCGCCTCGATCGTCTTCAGCCCGACGAAGCGGCCGATGCCGTGATCGACATGGACGACGATGTCGCCCTCGTCGAGGCCCGAGACCTCCGAGATGAAGTCGGAGTTCTTGCGCCGCTTGCGGCCGCGTCGCACCAGCCGGTCGCCGAGAATGTCCTGCTCGGCGACGACGACGAGATCGTCGCTCTCGAAGCCTGCCTCAAGGCCCAGAACGGCGGTGACGACGAAGTTCTTCGGCGCCTCGCGAACCTGTTTCAGATTCTCCACCGGCTTGATCGAGCCGAGCCCGTGCTCCTCCATCACCTGGGTCAGACGGTCGCGCGAGCCTTCCGTCCAGCCGGCGAGGAGCACCCGCTGCCCCGATGCGCGCAGCTTGGCGACATGATCGACCGCCTCGGCGAAGACGTTGACGCCCTCCGCGGTGCGCTCGGTGGAGAAGTTGCGGCCGCGCCGATAGTCGAGATTGAAGGCCTGGCGGCCGAGAACGTCCGAGACGCCATAGGCCGAAAATCGCACCGGCTCGGCGCTGGCAAGGCCGCCGGCGAGCTCGTCTTCGTCGAGATAGAGTGCATCCGGCTCCACCGGATTGTAGGGCACCCCGCCCTCGCCGCCGGTCTCGCCGCTCTGGCGCTTCCTCGCCTGATAGTGATCCGCAATCAGCGTCCGCCGCTCGGCGACGGCTTCCATCGTCAGATGGTCGAGAACGAAGGCAAAGCCCCGGCAATGGTCGAACAGCGTGTCGAGCCGCTCGTAGAAGAGCGGCAGCCAGTGTTCCATGCCGGCGAAGCGCTTGCCTTCCGAAATCGATTCATACAGCGCGTCGCCGCGCTGGGCGGCGCCGAAGCGCTTGATATAGTTCGAGCGGAAGCGGCTGATCGTCGTCTCGGTCAGCGACACCTCCGAGACCGGCGACAGTTCGAAGCGCTTCAGCTGCTTCGTCGTCCGCTGGCTCGCCGGATCGAAGGCGCGCACCGTCTCCAGCGTATCGCCGAAGAAGTCGAGCCGCACCGGCTCCTCGGCGCCCGGCGCATAGACGTCGAGAATGCCGCCGCGCACCGCATATTCGCCGCGCTCGCGCACCGTCGAGACCCGCTCGAAGCCGCCCCGCGTCAGTGCGGTCACGATCCGCTCCATCGGCATCTGTCCGCCGGCACCGACCGAGATTGCCTCTTCCGCCAGCAATTCGGCCGGCGGCATCTTCTGCAAAAGCGCATTCGCCGTCGTCAGGATCACCGCCCGATGCGGCGCCTCGCGCAGGGCAGCAAGCGACGCCAGCGCCGCCAGCCGGCGCGCCGCCGCCTCGGAAGACGGGCCGACGCGGTCGTAGGGCAGGCAATCCCAGGCCGGCAGAGTGAGGACCGGCAGCTCCGGCGCGACGAATTTCAGCGCCTCTTCCACCTCCGGCATCCGGCTGCCGTCGCGCATGACGAAGACCAGCGGCCGCTTCTTGGCGCGCTGGCGCGCGACGTCGGCGAGGACGAAGGCCTCAGAGCCTTCCACCACGCCGCCGATATCCACCGCGCGGTCATGTTCGAGCGTCTTCTTCAGCTTGTCCGGCAGGCTCACTTGGCCTTCTCCGCCCCGACCGACAGCCCACCGGGGGTCTCACCGACATGAAACTCCCGGATCTGCCGGAACACGGCCGTGTCGAAATTGCCGGGCGTCTCCGCCTCTCCGGTCAGCCATGAGAAGATGTCGCGATCGGGCGCTTCCATCAGCTGCTCGTAATCGTCGAGCTCTTCGTCGCTCAATTCGGCAATACGCGCATCGGCGAACTGGCCGAGCACGAGATCCATCTCCCGGATCCCGCGATGCCACGAGCGGAAAAGCGCCTTGCGGCGGCGAATGTCGAGATCGCTCGATGAGCGCTGCATGCCTGTCATGGGAAGATCGCCATTTTGCCGATGAAAACGCGCCAAAACGGCCACACCCGTCTGGATGGCGCCTGTTTTGTCACGTGTCAGAATTTGCCACGAGATGTAGGGGTTAGTGCTCCGCGCGTCTACCCGTCCTCGCCGCCCGGAAAACCTCCCTCGCGGACCCGGCCCTGAAACGAGCGGCTGACCGGCAGCTTCGCCCCGTCGATCGTCTCGACGACGAGATTGCGACCCTGCCGGCAAACGCGGCGGACCGCGTGGCGGGCGACCCAGTGGGAGCGGTGGAGCTGCAGCCCGTCGATCTCCGAGAGTTCGGCCAGCGCATCCGAGAAGCGGATCAGCACCAGCGCGTGGCCCGCCGCCGTATGGGCCTCGACATAGTGATCGGCCATGGAGAGATGGTGCAGATCGGTGCCGAGCCGTTTCGGCAGGCGCTTGAGAAACGGATTGTCGCGCGCGGTCGTCCGGTCCTGTGGGCCCGCCGGCGAAGGCTCGTCGCGGTTCGTTCCGGCGCCCGGCGTTTCGCCGGCGTCGCCCTCGCGCCCCGGCCGCAACCCGACGAGGGCCGCGATCGCCGTCACCGTCACCACGACGTCGAGGGCGATCTTGCCGAAAAGCGCCGCCGACATCGTGTCCTTGCGGACCACGACCTCGACCGCCACCACCACTGCGACGACCGCCGGCGAGGCAAAAAGCCCCGCAAGCGCGAAACGCAGCGGCCGGGAGCGGATCCAGCCTTCCAGCGCCCGCGAGAAGAAGACGATGAAGAGGCTCGCCGTCGCCGCGCTCGCGGCGCCCTTAAGAGCGTTCACGGCCAGAAGGCCGGGAAGGTGGGCGAGTGTCTCGCCGGGTTCGATCGCTCCGACGGAAACGATCACCGCCACAGCGCCGACGATGCCGAAGAACAGAGGCAAACGGATCACCTCGCGCCATTGGCGAAGCGTGGACGGGACATCCGGCCAATTCACGAAAGCTGTGCTCCCTCTCACGAAGACGCGCTGGAAGGCAGCGCCCGTTCCGGCGATCTCCGGGCAACCCGCGAGCCGCCGTCGCCGATGCGAGCCGGCCCCTGAACCCCGTTTCACAGGAGATCCGCAATGCCCCATAGCATCCTCGACATCGTCGCCGGAACCCCGTTCTGGGTGTGGCTGGTGCTCGTCCTCTGCGTCGCCCTCGGCCTGTCGTCCAGCCGGCCGCGAACCGTTTCCGTCCGCCGGCTGCTGGTCCGGCCCTTGGCGCTTTTCGCGGTCTCGGCCTATGTGCTGTTCGCCGGCGGCTCCGCCGGACACCTCGCCGTCGCCGTCTGGGTTCTCGCCGTCGCGGCAGGGGCGAGCCTCGCCTTCCTCCGTGCGCGGCAGCTGCCCGTCCACCCCGTCGAGGACGCTCCTGGCAAGGTCGCGATCGGCGGAGACCTTCTGCCCCTCGTCGCCGTTCTGGCGCTGTTCGTGATCGACTACGGCTTCGGTGTCCTGTCGAGCCTCGACCCCGCCCTGACGGCACGTCCCGAGGTTCCCACCATGCACGCGGCCCTCGGCGGCTTGTTTGGCGGCCTCTTCGTCGGCCGCGGCCTGACGCTCTTCTGGAGGGCGCAGCCGCTCGCGCAGGCCGCGTGAACCGGCGGGCTCGCGCCCATGCGGCGGGGGGCCCACGGCGGTCGACCAAAGGCAAGCGCCGCCAATGACGCTTCGATCTCCCCCCTTGTGGGGGAGATGGGTGGCAACCCAGAGGGGGGTATGGCGCCGGCGTCGGGACAGGATGGCGCGGCGTCGCCCCCCTCTGCCTGCCGGCATCCGGGGCGAGCCAGGGGTCTCGCCCGTCCTTCGGACCCCCCACAAGAGGGGAGATCGATGCTTCTCCGACGGCGCATGCCTTCGAGCGATCGCCCCGTGCGGCGTCCACCCGCTTGCAAAGACGGCGCGATCCGGTCAAATCCCGCCCCATGCGCCCGTCCCTCCTCGATCCGCTCTTTGCCGCCGTGACGACCCTCGACGGTGTCGGGCCGAAGCTCGCCGGCCTGTTGCAGACGCTGCTGGTCCGCCCCGGCGAGACGCTGCGCATCCGCGACCTGATCTTCCACCTGCCGACCGGCCTCGTCGACCGGCGCAAGCGCGCCGAGATCGCCACCGCGCCGGAAGGCGCGATCGTCACCCTGACCGTCCGCATCGACCGGCATCAGGCCCCCGGCCGGGCGCAGAAGTCGGTGCCTTACCGGGTGTTCGCGACGGACGAGACCGGCGAGATCGCGCTCACCTATTTCCGGGCGCAGCCGGCCTGGATGGAGAACCTCCTGCCCGTCGGCGAGACGATGATCGTCTCCGGCAAGGTCGAGTGGTTCAACGGCCGGCCGTCCATGGTGCATCCGGACTTCGTCGCCAGCCTCGAGCGGGCCGAGACGATGAGCCTCGTCGAGCCGGTCTATCCGATGACGGCGGGGCTGTCGGGCAAGGTCCTGCGCAAGGCGATCGGCCAGGCGCTGGAGCGCGTGCCCGCCTTTGCCGAATGGATCGAGCCCTCGGTCGTCAGGAGCCAGAGCTTCCCGGCCTTCAACGAAGCCCTGAAGCGCCTGCACGATCCGGAAGACGCCGCAGACATCTCGCCCGAAAGCCCCCCCTGGCGCCGCATCGCCTATGACGAATATCTGGCGAGCCAGCTGGCCCTCGCCCTGTCGCGCCAGAACCAGAAGGCCGTCCCCGGCCGTGCGCTGACCGATCCAGCCGGCCGGCTCGCCAAGGTGCGCGCCGCCCTACCCTTCGCGCTGACATCAGGCCAGGAACAGGCCTTTGCCGAGATCGCCGCCGACATGACCGCGCCCGATCGCATGCTGCGGCTCCTGCAGGGCGACGTCGGCGCCGGCAAGACGGTCGTCGCGCTGATGGCAATGGCGGTGGCGGCGGGCTCCGGCTGCCAGTCGGCGCTGCTCGCCCCGACGGAAATCCTCGCCCGCCAGCATTTCGCCGGGCTCTCGAAGCTCGCAGACGCCGCCGGCCTGTCGATGACCCTTCTCACCGGCCGGGACAATGGCAAGGCGCGGGCCGCCAAGCTGGAGGCCATCGCGAACGGGGCCACCGATATCGTCATCGGCACCCACGCCCTCTTTCAGGAAGACGTCACTTACAAGGACCTCGGCCTCGTCATCGTCGACGAGCAGCACCGCTTCGGCGTCCACCAGCGCCTGTCCCTGACGAAGAAGGGCCGCGGCGCCGATCTCCTCGTCATGACCGCGACGCCCATCCCGCGCACCCTCGTCCTCTCCGCCTTCGGCGACATGGAGGTCTCGCGCCTTTCCGAAAAGCCGAAAGGCCGCAAGCCCATCGCCACCGTGGCGCTGCCGACGGACCGCATCGCGGAGGTGGTCGAGCGCATCGGCAACGCCATTGCTGGCGGCCAACGCGTCTACTGGGTCTGCCCCCTCGTCGAGGAAAGCGACAAGAGCGACCTGATGGCCGCCGAGGAGCGCGGCCGCCAGCTCGCCGAGGTGTTCGGCGGGGAGACCGTCGGCGTCGTTCACGGCCGCATGAACGCCGAGGAGAAGGACACCGTCATGGGCGCCTTCAAGCGCGGCGAAAAGCGCCTCGTCGTCGCCACCACCGTCATCGAGGTCGGCATCGACGTGCCCGAGGCCACCATCATCGTCATCGAACACGCCGAGCGCTTCGGCCTCTCCCAGCTCCACCAGCTGCGCGGCCGCGTCGGCCGCGGCGACAAGCCCTCCGCCTGCGTCCTCCTCTATCGCGGCCCTTTGGGCGAGACGGCAGCCGCCCGCCTCAAGGTCATGCGCGAAACCGAAGACGGCTTCCGCATCGCCGAGGAAGATCTGAAACTCCGCGGCGAAGGCGACCTCCTCGGCACCCAGCAATCCGGCCTCCCCTTCTTCCGCATCGCGAGGACGGAGCACCATGCGGATCTGATGGAGGTGGCGCGCGACGACGCACGGCTGGTGCTGGCGACGGACCCGGAACTGAGGGGCGAGCGCGGGGAGGCACTGCGCGGGCTGCTGTATCTGTTCGGGAAGGATGAGGCGGTAAGGTTGCTGCGGTCGGGTTAGTGCAGCGAACTATGATCAGAAATTTGCCCGTCACCTGCCGTGAACCGTCAGCCGCCTCAGTGCGAGCGAGATGAGTCGCTCGTCGAAGAGATTGAGTTTCCGCTGGGCTGCCTGCTCGCCGCCATCCCAACTCCTAAGCGCTTCGCGGACAGCCGAGACCTCCGGTTTTGCGCCTTGCTTCAAGAGCCAGTCGACAGTCCCTAGAAGCTCCATGCCGAGCGGAGACTCAAAACCATCGATCATTCTGGCCGTCGCCTCCAAAGCGGCACGATAGGCCTTGCCTTCAATGGCAAGGTAAGTCGCAACTTTATCCTTCTTGGAGTCCTCGAACCAAATCACTTCGAAGGGGTCAGCATCCGCAATTCGCTTCGCACAGTGCAAATAGCTACCGTCGAGTCCATTGAGGAGGTGACCGAGCTTTAGGGCGTACGGCCCGTAGCGGTGCGCGCGAAAGTCTAAATTTAGGGGGTTTGCGGCGCCGGAAATTTCAATCTGGCGTTCGAGGAGATAGGCTAACTTCTGAATCTCCAGGAGGGTGCATTCGATGCCGAGGATCCAGTAGCGGCGAACGAGTTCGGCCACCAGTGCGCGGGCCGGGGTCAACCTCTCCACACCCGCGCGCTTCGCTACATTCTGATACGTTCCTGTGGGCTCGAAGACAATGACCTCGACGTCCGGAAGCGATCCGAGCGCCGTCTCGATCTTCGGACGAACGCGCGACCAATCGAGTCCACCGTTTCCACTTCCGAGGGGAGGCAGCGCAACCGAACGAACCTTATGCTCAACAAGGAAGCGCCGAAGGTCGTTCAATCCCTCTTCGATCCACTCCATCTTGGACGGGTGCCGCCAGTGCTTCTTGGTCGGAAAGTTCACGACCCAGCGCGGGCCATTCACAAAATCGGAGCGCTCAGTGACGAAGACCTTCCCGACCTCCACCTCGCCCTTTTTGCAGGCGGCGGAATACTCCCTGAAATTAGCAGGAAACGCCTCCTTGAACATCAAGGCAATACCCTTGCCCATCACACCGACCGTGTTGACCGTGTTAACGAGTGCCTCTGCCGGCGAATCAAGAAGGTTGCCTTGAGCGAAAGTGATCATCAGAAATACCAATTCGGGCTTTTGACCACACGCATTTTCAGTCCCCCTAGGTCGACCATCCTCTGGACGCCAGCCACCGTCTCGTCGTCGTAGCACATGATGCCGGCTAGAGCTTTACATGGCATGTTGCGGTGAACGAGCGCCTCCGCTTGGTACCGCTCAAATTTTCCTGGGTCGTCCGGGTCGCGCTTGAAGTCCCGGTTCCGCAGGATTGTCCAATCGATCTCGGTTAAGTCGCTCAGATCGGTGAAATACCGTGCCATTTGAAGATAGGCATGCCGGTCCGTGAAGACGAACGGCATGCCAAGTGCCTGCAAGTCCAGCAGCGAAGAAACGGCGATGACGATCTCGGAGTTGCTGCGCCGACGAATGCCTCCGTATCCCGTCTTAATGTTATACAACATCGGCGAAAAAGGCGTGAAATAGAACGGCACATAGTCGCTCAGCATGCCACCAGGTGGGCACGGCACCGGATGGTTCCGCCGCTTCCCGATCAGTTCCGCGTTCCCGATGGACACGTAATTTGGGTCCCGAATGTCCGAGTTGTCGCAATGCATGCCGTTGGCGAGGAGCCAACGCACGTTGTCCCGGTGAAGGATTCTGAAGATGAGGGCCTTTTCCTGGGATAGCTTTGCGGACATCAAACTACCGGGCTGACAAATCGGTAGCCGGCCGCGACAGATCTGGGTTACCCACGATGCACGAAACCAGCAGGTACGGCATCTCCGCCGCTGCTAGTGGTTAGCATGCTAGCCTCACTATTTCCAGCGCGCGAGTGGTTTGCACAGCTCTCTTGGACGCCACTTACCTTGATACAAACTCGAAGAAGAAACGAAGTAATACCGAGTTGTCCTTTCGCGGAGCATCCAGCTGGCCGACCATAGTGACTGGCGCCACGAGACAGACGCGGAAGCATCAAGCCACCCTTTTCCCCAGCAATCGCTCCGCCCTCCCCTCCGTATCGTCATAGACGAGATCGATCATCGTCAGCCCCAAGGCGTGCGGCTTCGTCCGGCGCTGCTGCCAGATGCGGAGCGTACTGGCCGGGACTTGAAGCGGCGCGGCAAAGTCGGCCTGGCTGACAGCAAGCCGGGCCCGCGCGGCCTTCAGCTTGGCTGCGTAGTCGAGCGGGGCGGCGGGAAACTCGCTCCAATCCGTGTTGTCGTCGCAGGTATCATCCATAGCGCTTCACCTCGCCTTCGTTCGCCTTCCAGACCGAGATCACCCGAAGACCGTCGTCGCGGAAAGTGTAGACGCATGGTGAGCCCTCCTCTCCGATCCGATTTGACGCCTCAGCCCGACAAACGGCCAAGGGGTAGCCCTGCCGGCGATGTCCCGGACGTTTCGCCTCGACTCTCCCGTGGAAGGACAGGCGCCGTCAACACCGCGTCGTCATTCTCGGGCTCCGTCCCGAGAATCTAGAGATCGTCGGGCGCGTTTCGTCTCAACCGCTAAAGTAGGAAGCCGCCGACCTTGCGGCATCCGCCCCTGGATTCTCGGGACGGGGCCCGAGAATGACGGCGCGGAATGAGTCGCGGCCGTCCTGCGTCGATGAAACGTTGTCTACCCGCTGCGTCTTGCGCAAGGCAGTGCGAGGCCCCCCTCTGCCTGCCGGCATCTCCCCCACGAGGGGGGAGATCAGGCGGTTTTGGCGACGGCGCTTTCCTGCGCATCGGCAATGTCGGAGCGTCTGCGCGTGGCCGCCGCGACGGCGCGTGGTCGATCTCCCCCCTTGTGGGGGAGATGCCCGGTAGGGCAGAGGGGGGTGAGCGACGCGTCGTCCTCGCCGGCGGAACAGGCCGAGGCGCGACGCCCGTCGCGCAACGATCCGAAGGGACACCGCCCATGCCCTCCCAAAGCCTCGAAACCGTCGTCGCCGAGATCGCCGCCGAGATGGCCGCGCGGCCCGATCGCGGGCAGGTGGCGACCTATATTCCGGAGCTCGGGCGGGTCGATCCGAACCAGTTCGCCATTGCCGTCGCGCTGCCCGACGGGTCGGTGGTCTGCGCAGGCGATTGCGCAACGTTCTTCTCGATCCAAAGCGTCTCGAAGGTGTTCACCCTCACCCTCGCCTTGGGTCTGGCAGGCGACCGGTTGTGGAACCGGGTCGGGCGCGAGCCTTCGGGGAGCCGGTTCAATTCGATCGTCCAGCTGGAGCATGAGCGCGGCATTCCGCGCAATCCCTTCATCAATGCCGGCGCCATCGCCATCACCGATTTGATCCTGTCCGGCCACAAGCCGCGCGAGGCGCTGGCGGAGATCCTGCGCTTCATGCAGTTCCTCGCCGATGACGACAGCGTCTATATCGACCAGGCGGTGGCGGCGTCGGAAGAGCGCACCGGCTTCAACAACCGGGCGCTGGCCAATTTCATGAAGGGGTTCGGCGTCATTGAGAACCCGGTCGAATACGTGCTCGGCGTCTATTTCCACCATTGCGCCATCGCCATGACCTGCCGCCAGCTCGCCAAGGCCGGAACCTTCCTCGCCCATCTCGGCAAGAACCCGGCAACGGGAAATTCCGTGGTCACGGCCGAGCGCGCCAAGCGCATCAACGCCGTCATGCTCACCTGCGGCCATTATGACGGTTCGGGCGAATTCGCCTACCGGGTCGGCCTGCCGGGCAAGAGCGGCGTCGGCGGCGGCATTCTGGCGGTGGTGCCGGGCAAGGCGTCGGTGGCCGTCTGGTCGCCGGGGCTCGACGCCTCGGGCAACTCCCATCTCGGTCGCATCGCGCTGGAACGGCTCACGGCCCGCATGGGCTGGTCGATCTTCGGGGCGCCGGCTGACATGGGCGTCGGGTAAAGTCCACTCCCGCCCGCACTACAGCATCTGGCCGGCCGGCTTATCGAAAACCGGATTCCACTTTTTCGCCCGGCGCTCTAATCGAAACTCTGGCCATTCCAGCGCACGGTCCCGCCGCCGCCGCCATGGGCATTGAGGAAGATCGCAGGGATGCGCCCAGACCGGACTTCGACATTGGCTCCGAGCATTTCGTGAACCTTCACCAGAAGGTCTCCACGTCGGATGAAAAAGAGCACCGAGCAGACCTGCATGCCGCAGGCGTTGCTTCGAGCCCGGCCGCAGTCGATCGCGTCGTGCGAGATGATCAGATCCGCGCGACCGTCACCGTTCAGGTCCCGTTCGATGACGCCCGCAGGATCGATGGAGCCGCGGCCGTTCTCACAGGCGCCGGCGATCTCCTCCTTCACCAGCCATTGCGCCGCCTTCGACCGCGCCAGAGCGTCCGGCATGGCGAAAGCGACGAGGGAAGCGACGAGGGCCGTGGCGAAATTGCGGAACATCGAGAGAGCCCGAACTGGCGGAGGTCAAGTTGGCCAATCTTAACCCAGGATTGCATGAACGCAAACCCACAAGTTCGGCGCGGCGCACCGGCACCGTCAGGCTGCCGGCTCGATCTCGCGTTCGCGGCGGTGGCGGGCCTCGACGAGCCGCGCCGCCTCGTCCAGCGAGACCTTGCCGCTCGGCTCGTCCGGCATGACGAGACCGGAGGAGACGACGAGCTTCAGGGCGTTCTCGATGCTCATGTCGAGGATCCTGAGGTCCTTGCGCGGCACGAAGAGCAGAAAGCCCGACGTCGGGTTGGGCGCCGGCGGCAGGAAGACGGCGATCATCTCGTCGGAATGGTCCGAGAGCTTCCTCGCCACTTCGCCCTTCGCATCCGTCGCGACGAGAACGATGCACCAGACGCCCTTGCGCGGATATTCCATCAGCGCGGCGGTCTTGAAGGAGGTGGAGCGGTCGGCGAGCACCGTCTCGAAGATCTGCTTCAGCGCCATGTAGACCGTGCGAACCAGCGGCGTGCGCGACAACAGACGCTCGCCCCAGCCGATGATGGTGCGGCCGATGATGTTGGCGGTGAGGAAGCCGATCAGCGTGATCAGGATCAGCGCGACGATGAGGCCGAAACCGGGAATGGCGAAGGGCAGGTATGAGTCCGGCCAGTAGCGCGCCGGGATGTAGGGTTTTACCCAGGAGTCCACCCAGCCCATGAAGGACCAGGTGATCCAGGCGGTGATCGCCAGGGGCGCGCAGACGATGAAGCCCGTCAGGAAGTAGTTTCGGAGCCGCATCATGCTTCAGGAAACCTTTCGACCCCAAGGCCGCAGAAAGCGGCGATCATCTCCGACTGGAATCTTTCAGGCCGAGCATCGTTCCGCCGGAAGGCGAAAGCAAGTCGTCATTCGCAGACGCAGCATAACCGATCGTCGATGACGATCATTCGACGGTGACGGATTTTGCCAGATTGCGCGGCTGATCGACGTCGGTGCCCATCTGGATCGCCGTGTGATAGGCGAGAAGCTGCAGCGGGATGGCATAGACGATCGGCGTCAGGATCTCGGCCATCTTCGGCAGGACGATGCAGCGCGAGCCTTCCACCGGGCCGTTCGCCGCGCCGCTCGCGTCGGTCAAAAGCACGATCTCGCCACCGCGCGCGGCGACCTCCTGGACGTTGGAGATGGTCTTTTCGAAGCTGCGGTCGTGGGGCGCGATGACCACCACCGGCATGGTGTCGTCGATCAGCGCGATCGGCCCATGCTTGAGCTCGCCGGCGGCATAGCCCTCGGCATGGATGTAGCTGATTTCCTTCAGCTTCAAGGCGCCTTCCATGGCCAGCGGGAACGAAAAGCCGCGGCCGAGGAACAAAGCGTGGCGCTTGGTCGCCATCTCGCGCGACAAAGCCTCGATCCGCTCTTCGGTGTGGATCGCTTCCCGGGCGAGCCTCGGCGCCTCGGCAAGCACCCGCGTCAGCTCCAGCTCTTCGTCGGCGTCGACGACGCCGCGATCGACGCCGGCGCGCACGGCAAGGCTTGCCAGCGCCATCAGCTGGCAGGTGAAGGCCTTGGTCGAGGCTACGCCGATCTCGGGACCGGCCAGCGTCGGCAGGACGACGTCGGCCTCCCGCGCCATGGTCGAGCCCTCGACATTGACGACGACGGCGGTCTTCAGGCCCTGAGACTTGGCGTAGCGCAGCGAGGCCAAGGTGTCGGCGGTCTCGCCGGACTGGGAGACGAAGATCGCCAGATCGACATCGCCGAGCGGGCTTTCGCGGTAGCGGAACTCGGAGGCGACGTCGAGATCGCAGGGAATGCGGGCATAGCGCTCGAAATAATAGCGGCCGACAAGGGCGGCGTAATAGCCGGTCCCGCAGGCCGACAAAGCGATGCGGCGGATCTTGGAGAAGTCGAGGTCCTGGCCCTTGGGCATCTTCGTGCGGCCGGTGGTCATGTCGACGAAGGCGCCGAGCGTGTGGGAGAGAACCTCCGGCTGCTCGTAGATCTCCTTCTGCATGAAGTGGCGGTAGTTGCCCTTGTCGACGTAGTGAGCCTTGCCGGTGGCGCGGATGATCGGGCGGTCGACCGGTTGTCCCTCGCCGTCCATGATCTCCGCGTCGCTGCCGGTCAGAACCACCCAGTCGCCGTCTTCCAGATAGCGAACCTCGTCGGT
Source organism: Jiella mangrovi (assembly GCF_017815135.1). GTDB lineage: Bacteria > Pseudomonadota > Alphaproteobacteria > Rhizobiales > Rhizobiaceae > Jiella > Jiella mangrovi. Next base: position 131,917 of record NZ_JAGJCF010000001.1, read on the forward strand.
GAAGGGCGACAGGGCGATGGCGTCGGAGCCGAGGAACATCTCGCCTTCGCCGGCGCCGATGGCCAGAGGCGGGCCGTTGCGCGCGCCCATGATCGTTGCCGGCAGATCCTCGAAGATCACCGCCAGCGCATAGGCGCCGGTCACCCGCTCCAGCATCGCCTGCATGGCATGGCGGTGGGACAGGCCCTCCTTGCGCAGCTTAGCCAAAAGCTGGACGACGACCTCGGTGTCGGTCTGGGTCTCGAAGCTCACGCCCTCGGCGGCGAGCTCGCGCTTGATCTCGGCGAAGTTCTCGATGATGCCGTTGTGAACGACGCCGACCCCGCCGGAAAAGTGGGGATGGGCATTGCCTTCCGTCGGCGCGCCGTGGGTCGCCCAGCGTGTGTGGCCGATGCCCGTCGTGCCCGAGCGCGGCTCGGCCTTCAGCTTGTTCTGGAGATTGACGAGCTTGCCCTCGGCGCGAAGGCGGGTGAGCCGGCCGTCCTCGATGGTGGCGACACCGGCGGAATCGTAACCGCGATATTCCAGCCGCTTCAGGGCATCGACCAGCCTCTCGGCGACAGGGTCCCGGCTGACGATGCCGATGATTCCGCACATGGACTGATCTCCGTTGGCTCGGGAAGACGATGGGCCGCGACGACACCAGGTCGGTCGTGGCTTCGGCCCTAATATGTCGCTCTTAGCCCAGGTCGCTGGCGGGGCAGAATAACGATTGATGACTTGACGTTACGATTGCTTTTTCGCCGCCGGCGACGGTTTGGCGGCGGTTCTGGCCGGCCGCGACGGTTTTGCGGCAGATGCCGGCTTTGCAGCGCCCGCCGGCCTGTCGGCTTTGGCCGCCGCGGTGGCGGCCGTCGGCTTTGCCGCAGCTTTCGGCGCGGCCTTCACCGCCGGCTTCGCGTCCGCCTTTGCGGCTGGCTTCGGACCGTTCTTCCCGGCCTTGGCGGCGCGGTTGCGCTCGTTGATCTGGCGGCCGCGATCCTCCTTGTTCACCTGCCGCTCGCGAGCGATGGCGAGAGCCCCGGCCGGCACGTCGTCGGTGATCACGCTGCCAGTGCCGACATAGGCACCGTCGCCGATCGTGACGGGGGCGACGAGAGAGCTGTCGGACCCGATGAAGGCATCGGCGCCGATCGTGGTGCGATGCTTCAGCGCACCGTCGTAATTGCAGGTGATGGTGCCGGCGCCGACATTGGTGCGGGCGCCGATCTCGGCATCGCCGATATAGCTGAGATGATTGACCTTGGCGCCCTTGCCGAGCGTGGCGTTCTTGACCTCGCAGAAATTGCCGACCTTGGAGCCGGCCTGTAGGTCGGTGCCCTCGCGCAGCCGGGCGAAGGGGCCGACCGAGACGCCGGGAGCGATCGTTGCGCCGGTGAGGTGCGAGAAGGCGTGGATCACCGCCCCTTCCCCCACGCTGACGCCCGGCCCGAAGACGACGTTCGGCTCGATGGTCACGTCCCGGCCGAGGGTGGTATCGTGGGCGAAGACCACCGAGGCCGGGTCGATCAGCGTCACGCCCTCCTCGATCATCGCGTGGCGGCGGCGCAGTTCCTGCCAGGTCGCCTCGACGGCGGCGAGTTCGGCGCGGTTGTTGACACCTGCCACCTCGAAGGGCTCGGCCTCGATGGCGCGCACCTTCAGGCCCTCGCGGCGGGCGATCTCGACGGCGTCGGTGAGGTAGTATTCGCCCTTGGCGTTGTCGTTGCCGATGGCATCGAGGATCGCCAGCGCCTTGTCGCCGGCCAGCGCCATGACGCCGGCATTGCAGAAGTCGATCGCGCGCTCGGCGTCGCTGGCGTCCTTGTCCTCGCGAATGGCCAATAGCTCGCCGTCACGCTCCAGAAGACGCCCGTAGCCGGCGGGATTTGCAGGGCGGAAACCGATGACGCAGATGTCGGTGCCGGCGATCAGCGAGGCGCGGGCTCTTGCCAGGGTTTGCGGCCGGATCAGCGGGGTATCGGCGAAGAGCACGAGAATGTCGTCGGCGCCCGCCTCGATCGCGGCGCGAGCGGCGAGAACCGCATGGCCGGTGCCGAGGCGCTCTTCCTGCACGAAATGGTCGGCATCGTCGCGATCCTTCCGCACGGCGGCAATCACCGCCTCGCTGTCACGGCCGGAGACGACCGCGATCCTGTCCGATCCCGCCTTGCCGGCAGCGGCGACGACATGACGGACCATGGCAAGCCCCGCCACCTCGTGCAGCACCTTGACGCGGGCGGATTTCATCCGCGTGCCCTCGCCCGCGGCGAGGATGATCGACAGGCAGCGTCTTGCCATGAAAGCCTCTGAACACTTCAACGGTGAATGTCGCCGCCGCTTAGCATGAAGCGCAGCGAAAACGCGAGCAGGGCCGCCCGCTATGGTTCATCCGATGGTCTGGAGCGCCGGGAAGGTCTCGAGCAGCCAGAAGGACATCGACTGCATCCCGCCGGTGAGAAACAGGACGCCGGTGACGACGAGAAGCCCGCCCATGGCTTTTTCGACCATGCCGAGATGGCGGCGAAAGCCGCTCAGCCAGCGCAGGAAGGCGCCGGAAAAGGCGGCGGCGAGGATGAAGGGGATGCCGAGTCCGGCCGAATAGAAGGCCAGCATCGTCGCGCCCTCGCCGACCGTGCCTTTTGCCCCGGCAAGACCGAGGATGGCGCCGAGCACCGGCCCGATGCAGGGCGTCCAGCCGAAGGCGAAGGCAAGGCCCATCAGATAGGCGCCGACGAGGCTTCGCGGCTTGTCCGGCGCCTGCAGCCGGGCTTCGCGGGAGAGGAAGGACAGGCGGAAGACACCGAGGAAATTCAGGCCCATGACGATGATGGCAATGCCGGCGACGATGCCGAGCCAGTCGAGATTCTGGCGCAGGAAGAGGCCGATGGAGCTGGCGCCGGCGCCAAGCGCGACAAAGACGGTGGAAAACCCCAGGACGAAGATCACCGCCGAGCCGATCAGCCGCGCAAAGCCGGTCGAGGCGACGGCCGGGCCGGACTTCAGGTCGTCGGCCGAAACGCCGGCCATGTAGCAGAGATAGGGTGGGACGAGCGGCAGGACGCAGGGCGACAGGAACGAGAGGGCTCCGGCCAAGACTGCCGTCGGGTATGTGAGATCTGCGACCAAGACTCATGCCCTTCGTTCGGTGGCTCGGCTGGAAGGCGGCAAGATTTTCGCCCTTTCGACCTGCATTGGGCGTGGACGAAGCGAAGACGATAGCGCCGAGGCACCCCCCTCTGCCCTGCCGGGCATCTCCCCCACAAGGGGGGAGATCAGGCCGTCATCGACCGCCCCGCCCGACTTGCAGCTTCATCAGGCTTGCTGCGCCATCGACGAAACAGCCGCCCGACGTCGACGCTAGCGCCAAGTGATCTCCCCCTTGTGGGGGAGATGCCCGAAGGGCAGAGGGGGGTGCCCCGCCAGCTCTGGTCACGGCGTTGAAAAGCCTGACTATAACTCACCCCAAGCTCTTCAATGCCGCGTCCAGCTTCTCCGCCTCGACCCGGTAGCCCTCGCGTTTCTCGCGTTCCTGCTCGACGATCTCGTCGGGCGCGTTGGCGACGAAGCGCTCGTTGGAGAGCTTCTTGTCGATGCGGCCGATCTCGTCTTCGGCCTTCCTCTTCGCCTTGGTCAGACGCGCGCGCTCGGCCTCGACATCGATCATGCCGGCGAGCGGCAATGCGAAGGTCGCACCGGCGACGATCACCTGCGCCGACTGGGCCGGCGCCGAAGCGGCCGTCGAAACGTCGCCGAGCCGTGCCAGGCGGCGCAGCTGCAGGTCGTGGCGCTTCAGCCGGGCTTCTGTCTCGGGATCGGGCGCGACCGCGACGAGGGAGGCTTCCGCCCCCGGCGGAACGTTCATCTCGGCGCGGATCGAGCGGATCTCCGAGACCAGCGTGACCAGCCAGTTGATGTCGCTCGCAGCTTCCGGATCGGCGAAGTCGAGCGACGGCCACGCCGTGTGGCAGAGCAGCGTTTCGCGGCCCTTGTCGCCGGCAGTCACCTGCCAGAGCTCTTCCGTCATGAAGGGCATGAAGGGGTGAAGCAGCGCGAAGACCTGATCGAGCACGAAGCCGGTGACGTGACGAACCTCGTCCGCCGCGTCTTTGTCCTCGCCATTGAGGGTCGGCTTGGAAAGCTCGACATACCAGTCGCAGAAGAGGTTCCAGACGAAGCGGTAGATGGCGCTCGCCGCATCGTTGAAGCGATAGCCGGCCAGCGCCTCGTCGGTCTCGGCGATGGTGCGCGACAGTTCGGTGACGATCCAGCGGTTGATCGGCTGGGTCAAGCTCGACGGGCTGAGCGCTGCGCCATGCACCGCGCCGTTCATCTCGGCAAAGCGCGTGGCGTTCCACAGCTTGGTGCCGAAGTTGCGATAGCCGGCGATGCGCTGCGGGTCGAGCTTCACGTCGCGGCCCTGGGCCGCCATGATGGCGAGGGTGAAGCGCAGGGCGTCGGCGCCATACTCGCCGATGAGGTCGAGCGGGTCGATGACGTTGCCCTTCGACTTCGACATCTTGGCGCCGGACTTGTCGCGCACCAGCGCATGGACATAGACCGTCTCGAACGGCTCGCGCTCCATGAATTCGAGGCCCATCATCATCATCCGGGCGACCCAGAAGAAGATGATGTCGAAGCCGGTGACGAGAGCGGACGTCGGATAGTAGGTCGATAGTTCCTTCGTCTCGTCGGGCCAGCCGAGTGTCGAAAAGGGCCACAGCGCCGAGGAAAACCAGGTGTCGAGGACGTCCTCGTCCCTTGTCAGGAAGCCGTCGCGCTTTTGCGGATCGGCCGCCATTTCGCGGGCTTCCTCGTCGGTGATCGTTTCGTTGACGACGTAGTGCGACAGGGCGGCGGCGACGGCCTCCTCCTCGCTCTTTTCGACGAAGATCGAGCCGTCCGGGCCGTACCAGGCCGGAATGCGATGGCCCCACCAGAGCTGGCGCGAGATGCACCAGGGCTCGATGTTCTCCATCCACTGGTAGTAGGTCTTCGACCAGTTCTCCGGCACGAACTTCGTCCGCCCCTCGCGCACCGAGGCAATCGCCGGTTCGGCCAGCGTCTTGGCGTCGGCGAACCACTGGTCCGTCAGCATCGGCTCGACGACGACACCTGAACGATCCCCGAAGGGCTGCATGATCTTCTTGTCCTCGACCATGATCATCAGGCCGTCCGCGTCGATCTCCGCGACGACCTTCTCGCGTGCCGCGAAGCGGTCGAGGCCGCGATAGTCGTCCGGCACGAGATTGATGTCGTCGACGACGGAGGAATCCGGCGTCTCGCCGGAGGTCACGATCTCCGCCGCGCGGGCCGCCGCCTCGGCGTAAGCCTCGCCATCGGCGCGCATCGCGCCCTTCTCGTCCATCAGACGGTAGCAGGGAATGTCGTTGCGCCGCGCGACCTGATAATCGTTGAAGTCATGGGCACCGGTGATCTTCACCGCGCCCGAGCCGAAAGTCATGTCGGGATATTCGTCGGTGATGATCGGGATCAGCCGGCGGTGCTCCTTCGGCCCGACCGGGATCTCGCAGAGCTTGCCGACGATCGGCGCATAGCGCGCGTCGTCCGGGTGGACGGCGACGGCACCGTCGCCGAGCATCGTCTCGGGGCGCGTCGTGGCAATGGAAATGTAATCCCGCGTCTCGCGCAGGGTCTCGTTGCCGTCGGCGTCCTTCTCGACATACTCATACGTCTCGCCGCCGGCCAGCGGATATTTGAAGTGCCACATATGGCCGTCGATCTCGCGGTTCTCGACCTCGAGATCGGAGATCGCGGTCTCGAACTTCGGGTCCCAGTTGACGAGACGCTTGTCCTTGTAGATCAGGCCTTTGCGGTAGAGCTCGACGAAGACGTGGAGGACCGCCTTCGACAGGCCCCCGTCCATGGTGAAGCGCTCGCGCGACCAGTCGCAGGAGGCGCCGAGGCGCCTGAGCTGGCCGAGGATCGTGCCGCCGCTTTCGCCCTTCCACTCCCAGACCTTGTCGATGAAGGCCTCGCGGCCGAGCTCGCGGCGGGTGACGTTCGCCCCCGACGCCGCCATCTGTCGTTCGACGACCATCTGCGTGGCGATGCCGGCATGGTCGAGGCCCGGCTGCCAGAGGACGTTCTTTCCGCGCATGCGCTGGGTGCGCACGAGAATGTCCTGCAGCGTGTTGTTCAGCGCGTGCCCCATGTGGAGCGAGCCGGTGACGTTGGGCGGCGGGATGACGATCGAATAGGGCTCGGCGCCCTCTTTTGCCCCGGCGCCGGCCTTGAAGGCCCCGGCCTCCTCCCAGCGGGAGGCGATCCGCGGCTCGATGGCGGCGGCGTCATATGTCTTTTCGATCATCGAATGTCCAGAAAGCGATTACGCGTTGCTCTCCGGTTAGCCACCCGAGATGGAGGCTGTCAACGCGAAGCGGGGCGAGCACCACCCGGCGCCCGCCCCGCTTCGATGAATTCGGCGTGTGAATTTGTCTCTGCTCAGCGTTTGCTGCCGCGGGCGATCCGCTCGATTTCCTCGCGCACGAGGCTCTCGACCAGACGCGGGAGATTTTCGTCGAGCCATTCCTGCAGCATCGGGCGCATCACCTCGCGCACGATCGCGTCGACGTCCGAGAGATGTTCGTCGCGGATGGCCGAGGCGAGATCTGAAAAGGACGCAGCCACCCTTTCGCCCGCCTCTTGCGAAATCAGCGCATGGGCGACCCGCATCCCCTCGTCGAGCGGACCGGCAACGGGCTTGTCGTCAGGCTCCTGATCGAAAGCCGCCGAGAGAACGTCGAAGCGGGCCTGCGGGGTGACTTCGCGATCCTCGCTTGCCGTCTCGACTTCCGGGTCCGCCGGCTCGGCTTCCGGTGCGGCTTCAACGTCCCCTGCGATCGCGCCCAGCAGGAGTTCGTCGGCAAAGCCCTCCTCGTCGAACTCGTCGACGAACATGTCGGCTGCCACCTCGACATAGCGGTCGTTTGCGGCGACCGCCTGCGGCCATTCCGGAAGCGCTTCGGCAGATTCTGGAGCCGGACGGCGGATGCTGCGCGGTGCGTTGGCCGAAACCCGGGCGGCTTCCGAGACCTGCGAAGCGGGCTCGGGCGTCTCGTCTGCCTCGAAATCCGTGACGGTCGCCAATTTTTCCGCTCTCAGGCGCGCATTGGCGACTTCGTCCGCCTGGCTCGCCATCTGGGGCAACGTCCGGCTCGAGCCTTCATCCAACGGCTGCAGATCCCCCGTCCCCTTGGCAAGGGCGTCCAAAGTCGAGGCCTGGCGCGCAAGGCGCTCGTCTCCCGTCTCGATGATGCGGCGGATCGAGGCGAGGATTTCGTCCATCGACTGGTCTCGGGCCGGCAGCGCGTTGCTCATGAATGGCTCCCGCAATGTTAGCGACGATCGGTTTGTATCGCCCGAATCATGCGTGAAGCCTATGTCGTTAACCTCCGCAGGTGAATCCCATGCGGCCAAACGCGCCAGGGTTTCACCAGATTTCCGTCCCGGTCCTTGCGTCAAATCGTCCAGCGGGACCATACCAAGGATAAGGTATCGCCCGGATGGCGTGTTCGCGGAGCGTGAGAATGCACACTTCGCCTTTGCGTACGGGCGACTATGTCCCTGCCGACTTCCATGGCCCGCACCTCATTTGGCCGGGTTATGGACCAGACCCAACAAGGACCTCGCCTTGACACAACTGAACAGCCAAGATGCGGCCGCACCCGATTCGCGCCGCTGGCTCACCTTGTCGATTCTGCTCCTCGCCGGCTTCATGAATCTCATCGACGTGACGATCGTCAACGTGGCCATTCCAAGCCTCAAGGCCGATCTCGGCGCGAGCGATTCGCAGATCGAATGGGTCGTCGCCGGCTATATCGTCGCCTTTGCGCTCGGGCTCCTGCCGCTCGGCCGGCTCGGCGACGTCGTCGGCCGCAAGCGCATGTTCCTGATCGGCATTTCCGGCTTCACCCTCTGCTCGGCTTTTTGCGGCATCAGCCCGTCGGTCGATCTCCTGATTGCAGCGCGGCTGCTGCAGGGGCTGACTGCAGCGATGATGATGCCGCAGGTGCTGGCGCTCGTTCAGGTCACTTTTCCGCCCGAGGAGCGCGGTTTTGCCTTTTCGTTCTTCGGCGTCACGGCCGGGATCGCCTCGGTCGCCGGTCCGCTTGCCGGCGGGGCGCTGATCTCGGCCAATCTCTACGACCTCGCCTGGCGGCCGATCTTCCTGGTCAACCTGCCGATCGGCATTTTCGCCGTGATCGCGGGCTGGCTCCTGATCCCCAACGTCGCGCCCGGAAAGCGCGAAAGGATCGACGTGATCGGCGTCCTACTTGCGGCCGCAACCGTCTTTTCCATCATCATTCCGCTGGTCGAAGGCCGCGAAGTCGGCTGGCCGACGTGGTGCTTCGCGATGATGGCCGCATCGATCGTGACGGCGACGGCTTTCGTCTTCTGGGAGCGACACCGCGAGCGCCGGAAGGCGACCCAGCTTCTGCCGATGAGCCTCATTCGGAACCGGCACTTTCTGCTCGGCCTGTCGATGACATCGAGCCTTTTTGCCGGGATACCGGGCTTCTTCTTCATCGTCGCCGTGTTTCTGCAGGTGGGCTTCGGCTATACGCCGCTGCAGTCGGGCCTTGCGACGGTGCCATTTCCGGTCGGCGTCTTCCTCGCCTCGCTGATCGCCGGGCAGTTCGGATCGCGAAAGGTCAAAGCGCGGCTGATCGCGGGCGCCCTGACCCTCGCCGCCGGCATGGCCGCGCTCTACGCGGTGGTCGGCACCGTGACCGACAGCGTCAGCCACTGGAGCCTGCTCGGCCCGCTCTTCCTGTGCGGTCTCGGCATGGGAACGACGGTCGCGCCGCTTTTCGCGACGATCCTGACAGTCGTCGAGGCGCGTGATGCCGGCTCGGGCTCGGGGGCTCTGCAGTCCTTCCAGCAGATCGGCGCGGCCCTCGGCGTCGCCGTCAACGGCCAGATCTTCTTCAGCGCCCTGGCCAGCGCTGGCGAGGGTCCGGCGTCCTACCGCGATGCCTTCCAGACCTCGATCATCTTCGAGCTGGCGATCTTCCTGCTGCTTGCGTTTCTGTCGAGCCGTCTGCCCATCGGTGCCGATCCCAAGCGATCGTCCGATCCCCATTCGGCGTCCGGACGGGGCGATCATGCGATGATCGAGAGCTGACGCGCCGATGCGCAAGGCAGCGGCGATGTCAGATGCCCGATGACACAAAAATGCCGGCGCCTCGAACAGGCAGCCGGCATCAACGCTCATGGATCGACGAATGATCGTCGGCTGCCTGAAAGGAGCCTCGGTCAGCGGCCGTCCGGTGTCCGCAGTCCGAACCACTTGTCCTCGACCGCGATATAGTGGTCGTTCGGATTGTAGGTGGTCGCCGCAAGCTTCAGCCTGCTCTGGGTGAGAAGTCCTACGGAGGACAGAAGCGTATAGGCGGCGACGACTTCGTCGCGCTGGGAGCCGACGAGCAGGATCTGCGCCGAAATCAGGTCGGCCTGCGAATCCAGGACGTCCAGCGTGGTACGCTGACCAACGTTCCGCTCCTCGATCACGCCCTGAAGCGCCAGCCTGGCCGAGCGCACCTGTGCCTGATAGCCGGTGATGTTGGCCTTGGCCGCCTGCAGCTCCGCCCAGCTGGTGGCGACGGCCGCGCGGACCTCGTCGCGGTAGCCATCGACCTCGATCCTGCGCTGGCCGAGGGTTTCCTTGTACTGGCGAACCAGGGAACTCGCCGAGCCGCCCTGATAGATCGGAATGGTGATCTGCGCCCCGACCGTCGCGGCCACTTCGTTCTGCGTCGTGACATTGACGCCCGGCAGCGAGTTCGGATCGGTCCTGTCCGCCGCATAGGTGTCGGAAACCTCGCCCGTCAGACTGACCTGCGGCAGCAGCGCGCCCTCAGCCGACTTCACCTGATAGGCCGCCGCATCGACCGTGGCGAGCCCCGCTATGATGGCCGGATGCTGGCGCTGGGCCATGGCATAGGCCTCCGCGACCGAACGCGGCAACAGGCGCATCGGCGCGCTGGCCGGAGCCAGCTTGCCGGGCGCGTCACCCACGGTCTCAAAATAGCTCGCCTCGCTCGATGCGACCGAGGACAAAGCGCTGTTCAGGAGGGCCGTCGCGAGAGCCTGCTGCGATTCGGCCTGGGCGACGTCGGTGCGCGTGCCCTCGCCGACCTCGAAGCGGGCGCGGGCCGCGCGAACCTGTTCGTTGAGGAAGCCGAGATTCTGACGCCTGAGATCGGCAATCTGGCGGTCGCGAATGACGTTCATGTACGCGGTCGCTGCGTCGAGCAGAGTATTCTGCTCGGTGTTCGTCAGATTGAACTGGGCGGCGCGCACCTGGGCCTTTGCCGAACGGATATTGTTCGGGGTCTGGAAGCCGTCGAAGATCGTCTGGTTTATCTGGATGCCGGCGCTCGAGGAATAAGTGTGCTCGTTCGTCGTCCCCAGATTGTCGCCTGTGGTGGTGCGGCTCTTGGAGGCGCTGAGAGTACCAAAACCGGAGATCGTCGGCCTCAGGCCCGCCTTCGCCTGGGGCACGCTTTCATCCGTGGCGCGCAGCTGCGCCCGGGCCGCGTTGAGGTCCTGATTGTTCGAATAGGCTTTCGCCAGTGCGCCCGAGAGAGTCTCTGCACTGAGCGGCAGCGTGGCGCCGAGCGTCACCGACGCGGAAAGGAGGGCGAGGAAAGTGAACTTCTTCAGCACCACTGATACTCCGGGCTGCTTCGCAATACGGCCAGCGCGGGATCGCCGAAACGAACCACCCTCGCCTGACCGCCTTTGCAGAAGTTAATAACCTATGCCGTAAATGAATATGTCGCATATCGGCACAGGCCGGCCGGTTTTCGCCCGACCGGGGCAAATCTGCAACGCAAACTCTCAAAGCTTAGAAAACGAATTCGGCCTTGCGCCGGAAGCTCGGCAGCGGCTTGATCGAGCAGTTGAACGCGAAGCGCTCCGAGACGACGCCCTCGTGATCCTTCACGTAGAGCATGGCGTCGGCAGCATTCCCGACACCGCGAACGACGACCATCCGGCCGCCAGCCTTCATCTGGTCGTAGAAGGTCGACGGCAGCGTCTCGACCGAGCCCTGGAAGAAGATCACGTCATAGGGCGCTTCGGCCCGGCAGCCTTCGACCAGCGTGTTCTCGACGACGGCACAGGTCACATAGTCGAGCCGGGCGAGGTTGTCGGTCGCGGCCGAAGCCAGCGCCGAATCCTCCTCCAGCGCGACGACGGAACCGGCGAGATGAGAGATGATCGCGGTCGAATAGCCGGTGTTGCATCCGACATCGAGGACCACGTCGTCCTTTTCGATGGCCGCAAGCTGCAGGAGCTTGGCCAGCGGCGAAGGCTCCATCACGTATCGCCCGTCGCCGAGCGGGACGTCGTCATCGACATAGGCGAGCGGACGGCGCGATGCCGGCAGGAATTCCTCGCGCGGAACCTGCAGAAAGGCCTTCAGGATCTCATGGCCGGTGACGTCGGTCGTCCTGATCTGGTTGTCGACCATCTTGATGCGGGCCGCCTCGAAATCCATCGCCGACTTCCTGTTTTTGCCAAACCACTGCGTTCCGAGCACTGCATCCCGAACGCGCCCGTTCAATAGTCGCGAGACCTGAAAGGCGCAAGCGCGGACAGCCAAGACCGTGACGGGAAACTCACGCGATCGCCTCGCGGCGCCCGATCGCCAGGCGCGCCTAGAGGGTCTGAACGCCGTCTCGCGCCCGGCCTGACGGGCGCGAGATGGCGATCTTCAGGCCAGCCTCACTCGGCCGGCTGCGGGCGAGAATGCCGGTTCGCCTCGCCGGCAAGGCGCTCCTCTGCGGCGTGATCGATCTCGAGGTCGTCCTCGCTTTCGATGCCGGCATTCGGATTGTCGAAGACCGCCTGGTCGAATTCGCCCTCCATCCTGGCCACGATCGTCGAGACGACCGCGTCGCCGGTGATGTTCACGGCCGTGCGGATCATGTCCATCAGCCGGTCGACACCGAGGATGAGCGCTATACCCTCGATCGGCAGACCGACCTGATTGAGAACCATGGTCAGCATGACCAGTCCGACGCCGGGAACACCCGCCGTCCCGATCGAGGCAAGAACGGCCATGGCGATGACAGTCAGATAGCCGACGAGCCCGAGCTCGATTCCGTAGACATTGGCGAGAAAGACGGTGGCGACGCCCTGCATGATCGCCGTTCCGTCCATGTTGATCGTCGCGCCGAAGGGAACGGTGAAGGAGGCAACGGAATTCTTCACGCCGATGCGCTCGGACACGCATTGCAGGGTGACGGGGATCGTCGCGTTGGAGCTCGCCGTCGAGAAGGCGAAGATCTGGGCCGAGCGCATCTTCTTCATGAAGGTGAAGGGATTGAGCCCCGAGAGCACCTTCAACAGGATCATGAGCGTCATGAAGAGATGCAGGAACAGCGCGCCGACCAGCGTCACCACATAGGCCATCACCGGCACGAAGAGTTCGATGCCCTGTTCGGCGAAGGTCTTGGCGATCAGGCAGAAGACGCCGTAGGGCGCGAACGCCATGACGATGGAGACGATCTTCATCATCACCTCGTTCATGTATTCGCAGGCCTGGACGAAAGAGACCGACCGCTCGCCCAGCATGACGACGGCGACACCCAGAACGATCGTGTAGAAGATGATCTGCAGCATCTCGCCCGAGGCGAAGGCCTGGACCGGATTGGTCGGCACGATGCCCGCAAACACGTCCCAGACCGAAGGAGCCTCCTTGGCGGTGATTCCGCTGGCGTCGATCCCCTGCATGTCGAAGCCCTGCCCCGGCGCGATGATCAGCGCCAGGAGGATCGCCGTGCCGATCGCGATCGCGGTCGTCATGATGTAGAGGCCGAAGGACTTCGTTCCCACGCGGCCGAGCACCCGGATGTCGCCGATGCCGGCAACGCCGCAGATCAGCGAGAAGAAGACCAGCGGCACGACCAGCATCTTCAACGCATTGACGAACATCTTGCCGATCATGGCGAAGAAGCCGCCGACCACGTAGTCGTTCAAGAACGCCACGTCGACAGTGTTGAGAGCAGCACCGACGACGATGCCCGCGAGCATGCCGATCAGGATTTTCATGGTGAGAGACATGCGGGGGCCCTTTCCGCGACGATCCGGCCGGATGCACTCCGGCGCTCGACTAATCGCAGCGTGACAACCGTGTCTTAAAGAAAAAAACCAAGCACGCGACAGATTCGCGCGGACCGTTGCCCCGCTGCGCTAAACTGTAGTCCCGATGCGCAAACATAAGGCACTGCGCATCAGTTGAGCTATCGTGCTAGGCTTTCGGTGTACCGTCAACTCTATTTTGCGGAATCGCACAAGTACTGATGCCACCCACGAAAGGCCCGCTCCACCCGCAAGGCGCATCGGTCGAACAAGCGGGGCCGGCATCAAGAGCAGCGCCACGACGATCAGGCGGCCCTGACGTCGGCCTTCTTCTTGGCGCGGGCATCGCGGATGAGCGTCTCCTGGCGACGCATCCGCGCGATCTCGGCCGACGTGCCGCGGGTTTCCGAATAAAGCGCGAGGCTCAACTCGTCGGCATCCGGCGGCGTGATCGACAGATCGCGATATTCGGCCGCCGCGGGATCGGCCCAGATCCGGTCGGCCATCTTCTTGGCGCGGCGATAGACCAGCACCATCGTCAAGAGCGCCTTGGCTTCGGAAAAGAGATAGCGTGGATAGAAGACGAGCGGGTTTTCAAGCTTCATGCCGTGCCGGCGGTCGCCCCTCGACTTCACGCGGATGGTGCCGCCCTCGAGAGGGTGGCAGCCATAGACCTTGAAGAAGCGGCTATAGGCGATGATCCGGAACAAGAGCATCATCTTGCGTGTCGAGCCCGTCGCCCGCATCCGCTTCATGATCCGCTCGACCTGATCCCACGTATAGAAGCGGTCCCAAGCCTCGCGATAGACCTGGTCCCATTCGGCGTCCGACATCGTCCGGTGATGGGTGACCCGGTGGTTGAGATCGTATTTGTTGAGGTCGGGGTCCATCCACTCGCCCTTCCTGAAGAGCGTCTGATGGTCTTCGCTGCCCGGCAGCGGCGTCAGATTGGTGAAATAGATCAGATCGATCGGCAGTTCGTTCTTGATGACGTCGATATCATGGAGGATCGATTCGCGCGTGTCGTTCGGAAACCCGATAATGTAGCCTGCGGTGATCATCACCGAGCGCTTTTTCCACTCCAGGAACATCTCGCGATATTCGACGATCTTGTTCTGGTTCTTCTTGGCGGCGATCAGATTGTCGGGATTGATGTTTTCCATCCCGACGAAGACCTGATCGACGCCGGCCCTCACCGCCTTCTCGATGAAGCCCGGGATCTTGTGGCAGCGCGTATCGACCTGAATCTGCATGCGGATTCTGATACCCTCGGTTTCCGCGAGATGGATCAGGCGGTCGAAACAGGCCTCCCAATTGCGGTTGCGGGCCAGATTGTCGTCGGTCACGAAGAACAGATCGACGCCGATCGCCCAGTTGGCCCGGACGATTGCCTCGAGGTCGTCGGCGGAGCGAAACCTGCTGACGCGCCCCTGCACGTTGATGATCGTGCAGAAGGAGCACTGGAACGGACAGCCACGGCCGATGTCGAAGGAGGAGTAGAGCCCGGAGGTCTTCTCGACATGGCTGCGCTCGAGAAACGGGATCTCGGATCCTTCGAGACCCGGCAGGTCCGCGCCGTAGTGATAATAGGGCTGCAGCCTGCCGGCATAGGCGTCGCGCAGCACCTGGTCGAAGCGGCCACCCTCCGCCTCGCCGACGAAGAAGCTGATGCCCATGCGGCTGGCCTCCTCGATCTCGGGAGGCGTGGATTCCAGCATCGAGAGCGAACCGGCCACGTGGAAGCCGCCGAGGCAGACCGGCACCCCCTTTGCCAGAAACGGCCGCGCGAGGTCGACGGCCCGCGGAAACTGGTTCGACTGCACGCCGACGAGCGCGAGCAGGCCCCGGCCGCCGTCGGCTGTAATCATCTTCATGATCCTGGCAGGTTTGATGACGGTGTTGGTCTCGTCGATCGTGTGGATCACGACCTCGACGTCACCCAGAACCTTGCGGGCAATGCAATCCTGCGCGATGCCGTTGAGACAGGCGAGCGAATTCGACGGGATCATCGAGCGCCGCCACTGCAGCGGATAGCCGTCACTGTCGTAATGGGTCGGCTTGACGAAGACGATATGAAACTTGCCCGCTGCGGTCATTCGGGAAGATCCTCGCGCTTGAAGACCAAGCCCCACAGGCCTGATCTTCAGTTTCGTGAAGATCATGTTGAAATTTTACGATTTCCGCAAGGACAGATAGAAATTTATCGCAGGAACTGAATGACGCTTTTCATTTCATTCATAGATCATAAGTACACAATATAAAAATCACGCCGCGCTATTCACGTAAACCCGAACCCCGTTTTCCGAACGCACCGTCAGCCGCGACACGGGCTGAGGCTCGTGGCCGGGAACCGGACGAAGCTCGAAGCGGCGCATGATCTCGGCGAGAACGAGCGTCGCCTCCTGAAGCGCGAAGGAGGCTCCCACGCACACGCGCGCTCCCATCGAAAACGGCATATAGGCGCAGCGCTGCGCCTCTTTCGTTTCGGGAAGGGTAAAGCGCTCCGGCTGGAAATCGTTGGGGTTCTGCCAGTATTTCGTGTGCCTGTGCATCAACCAGATCGGCACCACGACGGGCGATCCGCAGGGAACTTCCTGATCGCCCAGGGTCTCTTTCGTCATGGTATCACGCGACAGATAGGCGATCGGCGGGTAAAGGCGCAGCACCTCGCGGAAAACGTCCCGCGTCTTTTCAAGGCGTTTCATGTCGGAAAATTCCGGCACGCGCTCGCCGAGCACCGCCCGCGCCTCGGCCCGCATGTCGGCCTGAACGTCCGGCCGGTTGGCAAGGCAGTAGAGCGCCCAGGCGATGCCTGCCGCCGAGGTCTCGTGGCCGGCGAGGAACAGCATGGCGATCTGGTCTAAGAGTTCATCGCCCTCGAATTTCGTCCGGGTGACGGGGTCCTCGGCCGTCATCAGCACCGAAAGGATGTCGTCGGACGGCACCTCGCGCCCCTGCCGGACGGCTTTCAGCCGCCGCTGCAGCGGGCCGTTGAGAACGGCACGGATTTCCTTCGCCATCTTGCGCGCCCGCCGGTTCGACCACAGCCAGTGTATCGGCACTCCGACGAGGCCGATCATGCCCTGGGCGAAGGCGATCGCCTGGAATTCCTCGAAGGCCGCGAAGATGCGCTTGGAATCCTCCGACGACATCGGCTCCGAGAAGATCGTGCGGAAGATCACGTCGCCGGCGAAATGCGTCATCTCCGCGTCGATGGCGACGGGCTCGCCGGTGTCCGCCTGGGCCAGAAGGCGGGCAATGCTGGCGTCCGATGCGCCGCGCATCAGGGTGAAGACGTTCCTCACCCCGGCATTGTCGAAGGCCTGATCGACGATCCGGCGGTGCCGCTCCCAGGCTTCGCCATTGGAAACGAAGATGGAGTAGCCGGAGAGCTTGCGCATCATCCGCTCCATCAGGGCGCCCTTCGGAAACTCCCGGTAGCGTTTCACCAGGATTTCGCGGATGAGGTCCGGATCGCGGACATTGTAGAGGTCGCGCTTGGCCATGAAGGGCAGCGAGGGGATGCGATGACGGCTGACGCCGACGAAATCGTAGCTGCCTTTCAGGAACAGGCCGAGGCTCGAGCGCAAATGGCCCCTGATCCGTTCAAGCGGGGTTTCCGGATGGTCGTCCTGCGCCTGCGGCAGGGCGGGGCGAAACTCTTCGCTCATCGTGATGCGACACTCGTCTCGATCGGGCGCGGGCGGGTGACCAGCTCGAAATAGTCGAAGCCGTGGCCGCGCTCGGATGGTTTCAGATACTGGAAGTGGAACTCGAGCGGCCGCAGGCGGATGCGACGGAAGGTTTGCGCTTCGAGAATGTCGTGGAAGTCCGGCTCGCGGGAAATGACCCGCGGCGACCGCCGGCCGAGATCGACGCCTTCGAGAAGCGGGATGCGGCAGCTGGAACCGGGATCGGACCCCGAGGTCACGTCGAGGAGAAGCAGCCTTTCGCTGGTTGCGATGTCGGCGAGGTCCCGCCGAAAGCCCCCGTCGCCCCCGAGCAGCGTATAGAGCGGAACGGTGTGGCCGAGCGTCAGGAGTACGATCTTCGGTCCCTTTACACCCGTTGGCAGTTTCGAAAGCAACCTTGCCCCGGCGCGAACGAGATAGATAGCACCGAGGCTGTGGCCAACGATCAGAATCTCGTCGACCTCCCCTTGCTTCCAGACCTCGAAGATGCGCCGGGCAAACTGCTCGGCCCTGTCCTCGGAGCGCTCGAACCGTCCGTCCGAGGCGCCGAGCAGATAGCCGAGAAAGCGCGTCACCCACCAGACGTTCAGCCAGATGCGGAGGCGACGCCAGGCTTCCAGAAGCGCGAGGACGACGAGGATGGCGACAGCGACTGATGCCGCCATCGAAAGCCAGGCCGGGGCGTCGAAGGCGGACGCGGCCATCGCGGCGATGGCGACACCGAGACCGATCGCGGCGAGACCGACGAAGACCGACAGGACGAGCAGTGCCGGCGTCATCAGGATCGCCACGAAGAGCGCCCAGGCCGGCCGGTAGAACCGCTTCAGGATGCCGCGCCGCCAGGTGGCGAAGGCGAAGCGGAACGCTTCGAACGCAAGCCGGATCTGCTGGCGGGGAAACCAGTAGCGCCGGACGATGTCCGTCCAGAGCAGCATCTCGTAGCGTGTCTCGACGCGCGGCCCGGCCGGCTCCTGGCTCGAACGAACGGTCCAGCGCCCCGAGGCGAGAGCTTCGTCTTCCGGCTCGGCGATCGTGATGCTGCGCGCCCATCGCGCCGATGCCTCGCCGAGGCCCTCGCGAAAATGCCCGTGATAGACCGGCGTTCCGCGCGGATCGAAGCCGTGAATATAAAAGACGTGGCGGCGAAAATCGACGGATTGCGCGTCTTGGCCAAGCGTCGGATCGCTCATTTGCGTCGGGGCGCCCTGATCTCGCCGACGGCCGCGTCATCTGATCTGCCGCAAGGAGAACCTGACGAAGCCATCGCTGAAAATGATTCGGAATTCACTAGTACCCCAGTGACCGCGCAAATTCATGTGACGCCCTGTGGACAAGCCCGCGCCACGCTCGCCGCCCCCGGGAGGGGCGCCCCACCGGAACCGGCAAGCTTTGCGGTCCAGCTCGTTCTTATCGCGCTTCTTGTGGCGCCTTTTCGTGGCATCGGCACGTCGGACCTTATTGCCGGGCGATCCGACGGGCCGCGCCAAGGCTGGCCTATTGCGCCGGCGTCCCGCTTTCCGATGAGCGCGCGGCCGCAGATCCCGGCTCATGGTCCGCGCTGCGCGCCTTTTCCGCTTTCCGCACGGCCTGTCGCCGGCGATAGGCGCGGCGTAGCGCCCGCGCCCTCACCTTCAGCCAGAACCCCATGTCCTCGACGGTCTCGACCTGCCCCTCGTAGATCTCGGCCAGCGCCTGGCGAAACTGCTCGTAGCCGAACCGCGCTTCGCCCTCGACGGTTCGCGTCAGCGCCATCCAGGCCGGTGAGATCAAAAGCGTGATCGCGGTCACCGCCAAAGCGAGCCGGTAGACGTCGTCCCCGATCGCCCGCGAAGCGTAGGCCGCGGCGGCCAGGACGAAGGAGAACTCGCCGATCTGCGCCATCGAGAGCCCCGCCTCGATCGCCGTCTTGTGAGACAGGCCCGCAAGGCGGATCAGGACGACGTTGAAGAAGGTCTTGGCGAGGATGACGAAGATCGCCGCGACGAGGACGAGTTCCCAATTGGCGACGATGTAGTCGAGATCGATCAGAAGGCCGATCGACAGAAAGAACACGACGAGCAGGATGGACTGGATCGGCTCGACGACGTGAATGACGGGCGAGCGCAGGGTCGAGGCGCCGACCACGAGACCGGCGATGAAGGCGCCATAGGCCGGCGACAGGCCGACGAGACCCGAGACGGAGGCGAAGGCGAAGCAGAAGGCGAGCGAGCCGAGGGCGAGGATCTCGACATTGTCCTCGATCGCCGCTGCAAAGGGCAGCTTCAGTTTCGGCCGCCTTCCCAGATACCAGAGCAGCCCGGCGAGAACCACGACGGCGACGGCGATCTTCAGGCAGAGGCTGAACCAGGCGATCTCGCCCTCGCCGCCGAGCGAGGTCGCGACGAGCAGCATCGGCACGACCGCCAGATCCTGGGCAATCAGGACGCCGACGGCGATCCGGCCCGGCTCCGAGCGCAATTCGCCGATGTCTTCCAGCATCTTCATGGCGACGACGGTGGAGGACAGGGCGATGATGAAGCCCAGAATGAGCGCCTCGGCGAAGGTGGCGTTGGAGATCAGCTTGAGCCCGAAGGTGATCGCCATGGCCGCCGCAAGCTGCCCGCCGGCGATCAGAAGCGCCGGTCTGAGCGTCGCCACGAAGGCCTTGAGCGACAGCTCCATGCCGATGAAGAACAACAGCATCAGAACGCCCATCTCGGCGAGCATCGTCACATTTTCGTCGGAGGTCGAGACGAGTCCGACCCCGGAGGGCCCGAGCAGCACGCCGGCGAGGATGAAACCGACCAGCGGCGGCTGCCGCAATCGCATCAGGCCAAGCCCCGCCAGGACGGCGACGAGGATGACGAAGGCAATGACGGTCAGATCACCGGCGTGGCCGGCTGCGGTCTCTTCCACTCAGTCTCTCCAATCGGCGGGACACATGCGATTCGACAGCATGAATCGATTTGCCAACAGAGGCGAGAACCTTGTCGCCGGTTTGTCGATCATCACCATCAGACCCTTATCTTCTTCGCTGTAATGTTCCGCGCAGCTTTTCCGCGACCATCCATGCCGAAGCTTTGCGCATTGCCGGTTGTTCCGATGGATCTTTTTCGCGCCCGATCGCTTCCCCATATGAAGTGTCGAAGCGCCATGTCGCGCCGATCGTGACCGGGGAGAATATTCAGCCATGAGCGCAACATACGCCCATGCCGACGCCTTGAATGACGTTGACCACGTTCGCCGTCTGCGGCGCGTGGCAAAGGTTGCGCGGCTAATGGATACGGCGATCCGTATTCCCGGCACGGGCATCAGCTTCGGCGGCGATTCGATCGTCGGCCTTATTCCCGGCGTCGGCGACGCCGCGACGGCCGCGGTGTCGCTGTGGATCGTCAACGAGGCGAGGCGCCTTGGCATGCCGGCCCACAAGCTGGCGAAAATGCTGGCCAATGTCGGCCTCGACTTCGGCCTTGGCGCGGTGCCGCTGGTCGGCGACGTCTTCGACGTCTTCTTCAAGGCCAACCGCAAGAATCTGGCGCTCATCCTCGATCATTTCGGCGAGGACGGCCTGATCGACGAGCGCGGCGATGTGCGCCCGATGAAGGACATCACACCGAAAGCCGGCACGCGCCGGTAAGGCGTCAGTCCGCCATGGTCTCGAGGCTGGCATAGCCCTCGGCGGCGTCGCCCTCGTCGAAGGGCGTCGTCACCTCGACGAATGTATCGGGGTAAAAGCCGTTGAAGCGCGTGCGCAGGGAGAGCGAATAGGCGCCGATATGGCCAATCTCGATCCAGTCGCCGGTATCGACGGTTTCGGGCAGCCAGAACGGCCGGGACAGGATGTCCACCGAATCGCAGGTCGCGCCGCAGACCTTGAAAGCGGCGATCTGTTTGGGATCACCGTTCCGCGCCTGTCTTGCGGGGTCGGGGATGAAGCGCGCCGGCAAGGTGATCTTGCCGGTCCATGAATCCGACAGCGACGCCCAGATCCCGTCATTGATGTAGAGCCGCTTGCCCTTTCGCAGGAGCACGCGGACGATGAGTGAGAAGGCCCGCGCGACGATGACACGGCCCGGCTCGGCGACCAGCGGCATGTCGCCGAAGCCCCATTCGTCGATATCGGCGTTCAACCGGGTCATGATCTCCGAAAATCCCGGCATCTCCTTCTTCTTGCGGCGCGGATCGTGGCCGTATTCGGCCGGAAATCCGCCGCCGACGTCGAGGCCTGCCAAGGGCACGTCGGCGCGGTTGCGGACCCAATCGGCTGAAGCGAGCGCCCGCTCATAGGTATCGGGATCCTCGATCTGCGAGCCGACGTGGAAGCAGATCCCGACCTTGAAGCCGATCCTGTGGCACCTTTGCAGTAGCTCGACCGCGTGAGCGGGCGCTGCGCCGAACTTCTTCGACAATTCGTAGGCAGCGTGCCCCTTGGTCTGGAGGCGGACGAAAAGCGTGATCGTTCCCGGATCGATGTCGAGGGCCCTGACGATCCTCAGGATCTTCGCCACTTCGTCCTCGTGATCGAGGGACAGCACCCTGATCCCGTAGGTCTCGAGCGCCAGGCGAATGTCCGACTGCGCCTTGACCGGATGCATGTAGAGCATCTCGGCGTCGCTGCGTGCCGCCCGCACCGCGGCGAATTCGCCCGGCGAGGCGACGTCGAAGGTCGAGATGCCGGCCTTCGCCAGGGTCTCCAGGACCATCGGCTCGCCATTGGTCTTCACGGCATAGGCGGTCCCGCCCGGAAAGGCGGCAACGAAGGCCTTCGCGTCCGCAGCGAGGACATCGGGACGAAAGCAGTAGACCGGCACGTCGGGGCGCAGAGCCAGGGCCGCGTCCTTGGCCGTCGAAAAGCTTTGCAATCTGATGTCTCCTGAATGGTGGCGGGCGGGAAGATGGTGCGTGCGGCGCGAAGGTCGAACCGGAATGCCGACGCGACACGGCATATTTTCATCTTGCGGGCCGTTCGTCCCGAACGCTACCGATGCGCAGCGGCACGTTCGAGCCGACAGATGAAGCGAAAGGTTTCAACGAATGCTCAACCGCCATCCGACAGCCACGGCTTCGCTCACACGGATCGTCGGCGCCGTCTCCGCCGGTCGCTCGACCGCCGGGCAGGAGATCGCCGCCGCAAAGGACAGGATCGCCGAGGCGGACGGCGAGATCGCCGCCTTCCTGCGCAAGGCTCCTGCCGAAAGCCTCGAACTTGCCGCAGCCGCGACGGGCCCGCTCGCGGGCGTCGCCATCGGCGTGAAGGACATCTACGACACCCGCGACATGGCAAGCGAGAACGGCTCCTCGATCTATGCCGGGCACCGCCCCGTCACCGATGCCGCCCTCGTTTCGATGGCGCGCGTTGCGGGCGCTGCGATCATCGGCAAGACGACGACGACGGAATTTGCCAGCCTCGACCCGACGCCGACGCGCAATCCGCGCAATCTGGACCACACGCCTGGCGGATCGTCCTCGGGCTCGGCAGCGGCGGTCGCCGCCGGCATGATCCCCCTCGCCTTCGGATCCCAAACCGGCGGCTCGGTGATCCGGCCTGCCTCCTTCTGCGGCGTCGCAGCGCTCAAGCCGAGCTTTCGCCTGTTGCCGACCGTCGGCATGAAGACCTTCTCCTACACGCTCGACACCGCCGGCTTCTTTGCGGCGACGGCCGAGGATCTCGCCTTGGCGACGCGTCTCCTCACCGGACGAGACCTTGTCGAGGGACCCTTCGGCGAGGGCGGCGGGCTGAGGGTCGGCATTTATCGCAGCAGCGTCGACGATAACGTCGATGCCGAAATGCATGCGGCCGTCGAGGCAGCCGCTCAGCTCCTGGAGAGATCCGGCGCCCGCATCGTCGAAGTGGAGGAGCCTGCGGCCCTCGCCGAGGCCCGCGCATCCCATGAGACGGTCCAGGGTTTCGAGGCGGTGATGGCGCTGTCGGACGAGTTCCGCAATCACCGCAACAGCCTTGGGCCGAAGCTCGGCGCCGTTCTCGACCAGGGCGCTGCGATCACGCCCGGCGACTACGACGTGGCGCGCCGCGCGGCGCGCATCGGACGAAAGGCAGCCTCCTCGCTCTTCGAAACCGTGGACGTCCTCATCGCGCCGTCCGCGCTCGGTCCGGCGCCGAAGGGACTCGAGAGCACCGGCGACGCGCTGATGAACAAGCTGTGGACGCTGACCGGCAATCCGGTCGTCAACGTTCCGGGCTTTGCCTCGTCCGCCGGCCTGCCGCTCGGGGTCTCGGTCGTCGCCCGCTTCGGCCGAGACGCACGGGCCCTTGCCGCGGCCGCTCTACTTCAAGATCTGATCGCCGGACAATAAGGTCGAAATCATGAGATAATCAGGACGGGAAAAACCTCCCGCTTCTGTGCCGAATCGGGACAGTGATTATCGGAATTCTCACCCCGACTTCGCGCTTGCATCCGCAGCTTCACAGGGATCTTGGAGGTATTCGCCCTTTCCATGCCGCGGTGCAGCGACGATTTTGCCTTTACGTGGCGATTCTATCCGTTAACCTGCCGCGGTGAATGCAACGGGGAGCCACACATCATGCAACTCACGCGTTCTCTCAACTTCATCATGGTCTGCGCGGCATTCGCTTTTGTCGCAGCGATGGTGGCGGGCTACCTGCCCTGAGGACCAGCCCGGATGCCGGTTGACCATCGCGGCGTCCCGATCCCCCAATGGGCGCGGGACGAGAGGTCTTCGGACGGACAGGGTCCCTGCTCACCGAGCAGGAAGAGATACGAAAGGCCGGGGAAACCCGGCCTTTTGCTTTTCCATCGGCAGACCCGAACCGGCGGCCGGCTCAGGCCGCGGCCGCCTTGGCCTGAAGGCTGGCCGGCGCCGTCGCGCGAAGGCCCAGGATGTGGCAGATCGAATAGACGAGATCGGCCCGGTTCATCGTGTAGAAATGGAAGTCGGAAATGCCGCGCCTCGTCAGATCGAGCACCTGCTCGGCGCAAAACGCCGCCGAGACGTGCGAACGGGTCTGCGGGTCTTCCTCCAGGCCTTCGAAGCGTGCAGCCAGCCAGGCCGGAATGCTGGCCCCGGTCGCGCTGGCAAAGCGGGCGATCTTGGTGAAATCGTGAATCGGCGCGATGCCCGGCACGATCGGAATGTAGATGCCGGCCTTGCGAACGCGCTCGACATAGCGCTCGAACACGTCGTTATCGAAGAAAAACTGGGTGATGGCGCGGGTGGCGCCATTGTCGACCTTGCGCTTGAGAAGATCGATGTCCGTGGCGAAATCCGGGCTCTCAGGGTGCTTTTCCGGATAGGCCGAGACCGAGATCTCGAAATCGTCGATCGCCCTCAGCCCAGCGACGAGCTCGACCGCGTTGCGGTAGCCGTCCTCGCGCGCGACATAGGCCCCGCCGACGCCCGCCTGGCTGTCACCGCGCAAGGCGACGAAGTGCTTCACGCCGGTGTCGCGGTACTGGCGAACCACCTCGTCCACTTCACTCCGGGAGGCGTCCACACAGGTCAGATGCGCCGCGGGAACGAGGCTGGTCTCCGTCAGGATCCTCTCGATCGTATGGTGGGTGCGCTCTCGCGTCGAGCCGCCGGCACCATAGGTCACGGAGACGAATTTCGGCTGCATCGGCGCCAGCCGCTCGATCGAGCGCCAGAGCGTTTCTTCCATCTTTTCCGATTTCGGCGGAAAGAACTCGAACGAGACCCTTATGCCCGAATTCGACAGAGCATTGATCTGGCTCATGGCGGTGTTTCCTCAGCTTGTCATTGACGTGTTTTCGGGCGTCTTTCCGGCGACCAGACGACGCTGGTCCTCGGCGAGAAGGATCGTGACGGTCAGTTCGGCCGGAGCCGCCGCCAATTGCGATTTCAGATTGACGAGGGACCGGACCCTCAGTCCGGCCGCCTCGACATAGGCTGTCAGCGTCTGGTCGGAGAAGCCGAGCCGCAGATGAGCATAGTCGCTGCGCATGAATTCCAGTTCGTGCGGCGCAAAGTCGATGATCGCGATCCGCCCGCCCGGTGACAGCGCCGTCGCCGCCTCACGCACGGCGCGCGCCGGATCGTCGAGATAATGCAGCACCTGATGAATGACGACGAGATCGAAACCGCCCCGCTCGATCGGCAGATGATAGACGCTGCCGAGGCGGACCTGGGCGTTGGCGATGTTGGCTTCGTCGAGTTTGGCACGTGCGACCGTCAGCATTTCGCGGGACGAGTCGATGCCGATGGCCCGTTCGCATCGGGGCGCGAGAACCTCGAGCATTCGCCCCGTCCCCGTTCCGACGTCGAGCAGCGTGTCGAACCTCTTGCGACCGAGCGCATTGACGAGGGCCGCCTCGACTTCTTCATCCGAGACATGCAGCGAGCGAATCCGGTCCCACGCCTCCGCATTGCGAGAGAAATAATCGGCTGCGCGCTCCGCCCGCTTCGCGCGGACGTCCTCCAGCCGCTCGGCATCGCGGGCGAGCGCCGGGTCCTGCGCATCGACCCAGCCGACCAGCGCACGCATCACCGGCAGCGCCAGGGGATCGTCCGACGCACGAAAGAACGCCCAGGACCCTTCCTGATAGCGCGAAATCAGCCTTGCCTCGGCGAGCAGCTTCAAATGGCGGGAAATGCGCGGCTGCGACTGGCCGAGAATCGTCGTAAGCTCGCTGACGGTCAGATCGGCGCGGGAGAGAAGAACAAGCAACCGCAACCGCGTTGGTTCCGCCGCTGCCCGCAGCAGTTCGACATAAGGCTCGAAGGGAAAATTCGGCACGTCCAGCATCGGCTACTCAATCTTCATATAAAGATATGTTTATATGATATCCACTCGCCTTGCAAGCTGTTTTGCAAGTCGGCGCCCCACATCCGCCAGCCTTCTCCCCCTGCATTTCTGTTATCGCTTCCATCGCGGCTCCACCCGGGCCTTACGCCAGCATCATTGATCCGAAGGAGGCACGCGATGACCCCGCCTTCCCGCCGCCCCGGCGAACTGTCGTTTTCCAGCCCCCTCCCCGCTGCCGAGGACGCCGGCCTCGTCTTCATCGGTCGACTGCGCTCGGCCATCCACTCGCCCGACCAGTGCCCGAAAAACCGCCGGGCCGCTCTCGAGGCCGGAATTGCCGGGCGTGTGGAGGTCGGTACACCGTTCCGCGAGGCGCTCTTCGGGCTGAACGTCGGCGATCACGTCTTCTGCCTGAGCTGGCTGCATGGCGCCTCGCGCGACCTCGCTTTGCAAAAACCCCGCCATCTCGATGCAGCGCGCGGCACCTTCTCTCTTCGCTCGCCCGTCCGTCCCAACCCGATCGGCCTTCACTTGGCAAGGATCGAGGCGATCGACATCGAAGCGGGCGTGATCGCCATCGACGCGATCGATGTCGTCGACGGAACGCCCCTCCTCGACATCAAGCCGTATTACGCATCGATCGACCAACCGAGCGCGACCTGAGGGAGCGAGATGGCGACGGAGCGGCAGAAGCGCATCGCAAGAGCGGTCACCGAGACGATCCCGCGGGCGCCCTTTCTCGACGCCGAGGCAATCCGCGAGGCGGCGCGCTCGCGCCACATGCGCAACCTCTCCCCGCAGACCGCCGTCTGGCTGACGGCCGTCGCCCGCATCCGCCACGAATACACCGACTATGACGAGCTGATGGACGACGGATACGACCGCGATGCGGCCCGGTACTTCGTCGCGGACGCGATCAACGCGGTGCTCGACCGCTGGGGGGCCCGGCGACGGGTGGATCCGGACGATCCAACTGACGTCGAAGCGCAAATCCTTGCCGAGACGAGCGACGAACCATTCACCGAGTGAACATCGCGTAGTCCCGGTCGAGCGTCCCGGCTGCGCTCCAAAGTCTGGTGATCGCTCGGTCTCAAACGCGGCCTGCCAAGGCCGGTCGCCCGACGAGCTTCGGAACGCTGCGAATCCGGGTTGCCGAGTATCGCGGCCTGCGGTCGGCATAGCCCGTCTGTTCGACAAACCTCACAAAGGCCTCGATGTCGATCGGGCGGGAGATGTGAAACCCTTGAGCATAGTCGACGACGGGACTCTTGCGGCGGAGATAATCGAGCTTTTCTTCGCTCTCGATTCCTTCGACGACGATCACCCTGCCAGCGGCATGGATCATCTCGACGGCAAGATCCAGCATGCGCGCCGCCATCGTGCCTTCTTGCGCCATGGCGAAAGCCCGGTCGATCTTGACGCCGTCCACCGACAGATCGACGAGGTTCTTGATGTTGGAATAGCCGGTACCGAAATCGTCGATCACGACACGAATTCCCGACGAGCGCAGCTTGTCGATCTGCGACTGCATCGTCCTCACGTCGATTTCCTCGCTCTCGACGAGCTCTGCCACCACCACGAAGCGCTCTTTATCGGCGATGAAAGGCCGGAAGACGTCGAGAAGGTGCGGATTGAGAAGATCGTTCGGGAAAACGTTGAACGTGACCATGAGCGGGGTATTGCCGGGCACGGTGTTCGAAAGCTCCCGCCAGGCGCGATCGACGACCATGCGGGTGAATTCCAGCGTCAGCCCGTTCTTTTCGACCAGCGGAATGAAGCAGTCCGGAAAGACGGTGCTTCCATCGACGTCACGCCAGCGGGCCAGCACTTCGCAGGCTGCGACCTTGCCAGTCTCCACGCTTATGATCGGCTGGTACAAGCACTGGACGGTGTCTGGACGCAGATTGCGCAGGAAACGCGATTCCAGCGACCACCAGCGCGCGAGCGCCTCGCGAACATGGCTTGAGACCCCCATGGCGGCAAGCATGGCCAGGAGGATTGCCACCACCACGTAAGGCCAGCCGGCCAGCAGCGGAACGAGCAGCGAAGCCTCGACGACCGCACAGATTCTCCCCCCCGCTCCGCAATATACCCGGCGCAGGATCGGCCAGCCGGATGTGAGATCAAACTCGTCCGCAAGCTTGCTTTTGGGAAACGGAACGCTGCTGCCGCGACGATGCCAATTCCCGTCGGAGCCGAGGAAAAGCACCTCCGAACTCAACCAGTCGACGTCCGGAGCTTGGGAGGGCACCTCCCAGAATACGACGGCGAAGGATCCGCGGCGCGCGATCGATGCGACCACGCCCGGAAATCCGAACTGGTCCAGCTTGCGTTCCGGCCAGACGTCGATATTGGACATCCCGGTCGGCGTGCTGAGAGCTGGCGGGCCGAGGAAAATCGGCTCGTCCAACAGCCCTTTGCTCACAGAGCAACGAACCTCGTCGCCGTTCATATACAAGAATTCACTGAGGCCGTCCGGCATCAGGGCAATACGGCGCATTCCATCGACAAACCCCCGGCCGCACGGCACGCCGCCGGTCTCCGTGTCCAGGCGCTCGAAGACGACGTCCAGATTCTGCTTCATCGACAGAATGGGTGCGAGACTCTCCTGCCCGTCTTCCTCCATCTCGGATTCCAGAACTTGCAGAAACATCCCGGCAGCGCCGAGAAGCAGTGCGGCGAAAACGACAATACTCGTCAGAAGGGCCGCCATTTTCTGGCGCCTTGAAGAAGCGAGATTGACGATAAGTCTTGCCATAGCGACGCCCGTTGTCCGCAAGCATCCAGACCATCAAACCATCAATGAGCGATTAATTTGATAATGCAATTGTCGCAGTTGTCGAACATTTTGCGGCGGATCAAAGCAGTTTCGCCGACAATAATGGGCCCCGCCGTCAAATCATTTGGAAGAGTTGTAAGTTTCCGCCCAAGTTACAATTTTCAATTGAAACTATCCGGAATCCGCAACCTCCGCGCAACCGTCAGGGTCGATTATAGGCAAACGCCACCCGGCGTTTCAAAGACACACAGCGTCCTTGTGCGTTGGAGCGAACCAACGGCGCACGAGGGCGGCGCTCAACTCAGCGACATCAAACGCATCCGTCACGCCGGGCAGATGCCATTGGAGCGCCGTGCGTCCGAATGGACGCACAAAGGACGCTTCTAACCTTTCGAATCACCGCATCATGCTTCACAAAAAATCGATTCCGATTTTTGGGCCGATGCTGTCGAGCTTCGACGACAGAGAACAAGAAAAGCCCGTCCGGGGGAGGATCCGGACGGGCTCTCAAAAGTCAGCAAACGTTTGGGAGGAGTTGTTTGCCTGAAAAGCTTGTCGCATGCTGCACGCCCTGCAACCAGCGCAATGATTTCATGGCTGCCATGCCGTTTTTGCACAGCGCGGCATGGATCGGCAGGTGCGCCGTCAGAACGTGCGGCGACAGCATCGTCCCGAAAATCCGGATCGACTGTCGGACAGCACGATGGGTCGATCGAGACACTGGAGGGTTCAGTCCGCATCCAGACGGACGAAGGACGCTGTGACCGGGATGCTGCCGCAAGCTTCTGGCCAAATGCTTGCGCGCTCTTGGTAAACTCTGGCTCGAGTTCGCTCGCGGGCTGCCACGATGCATGGCTGCAGCGCTGACCGAACCGTCGGGTCGCTCCAGTTTGCCTCGGCAGCAGCCCCTCCCCCGGGACCACTCCGGCAGCGTCTCGCGGTGCAGCCGGTCACACAGGGTCGGACCGCTGACGATGGTTGCTCCCTATCACTGGGCGCATCGCTCGAATGCTCGCGATCCGTTTCAAATCATGACCCGACGGAACATCGTGCTCACTGATCGGCGAAATGGTTAGCATGCCCTGCCTTATCGTTGCCAAAAAGCCTCCCATTCTGCGGCGAGATGGCACAGGCGCATCGGGGCGCCTGGAGCAACATGCCGGGGACAAATTTGATGCCGAACGACACTGCAGTGCCGGGTAACGGGGCGAGTTCTTCCGCGACGAGCGGCCTCAGCCGGCGCTCCTTCCTCGCCGCCGCGGCGGCTCTCGGGCTTTTGCCGGCGACGGGCCGCGCCCATGCCGAAGATGATCTCCTGACATTCAGGCAGCCACAGCCCTTCTCGTTCCAGCTTCTTGCCGACCGTGCACGGCGCATGGCGATGCAGCCCTATATCGCGCCGCAGCCGCGCGATCCGAAGGTGTTGGACCAGATCGACTTCGACGCCCACTGGAAGATCAAGTTCCGCCCCGAGGCGACGCTCGAGGTCGCCGGCGGCAAGGCGCCCGTCCGGCTCTTCCATCTCGGCCGCTACTTCCAGCTTCCCGTTGGCATCCATGTCGTCGAGAACGGCAAGTCGCGCGAGCTGCGCTACGATCCGAAGGTCTTCGAGATGCCGGCCGACAGCCCGGCCCGCAAGCTGCCGACGGACATCGGCTATGCCGGCCTCCGCGTGATGGCAGCAGACCAGACGAGCGACTGGCTGGCCTTTCTGGGCGCCGCCTATTTCCGCTCGGCGGGCGAGCTCAACCAGTACGGCCTCTCCGCCCGGGCGCTTGCCATCGACGTCGCCATGCCGACGCCGGAGGAATTTCCCCGCTTCACCGACTATTACCTCGAACCCTCGACGACACCCGGCCGCGAGCTCGTCATCACCTGCCTCCTCGATTCACCGCGCATGACCGGCGTCTTCCGAATGGATGTCGGCAAGGACGGCCCCGTCGTCATGGACATCGACAGCCGCTTCTTTGCGCGAGACGACATCGCGCGGGTCGGCCTTGCGCCGCTCACCTCGATGTTCTGGTTTTCCGAAACCGACCGGCCGGAGCGGATCGACTGGCGGCCCGAGATCCACGACAGCGATGGCCTGGCGATCTGGACCGGGGACAACGAGCGGATCTGGCGGCCTTTGAACAATCCCGCCTCGGTGCGCACATCGAGCTTCGCCGACAGGAACCCGAAGGGCTTCGGCCTTCTGCAGCGCGACCGCTCCTTTGCCAATTACGAGGACGACGGCGTCTTTTACGAAAAGCGGCCCAGCGTCTGGATCGAGCCGAAGGACGGCTGGGGCCGGGGCGAGGTGCAGCTCGTCGAAATCCCGACGGACGACGAGATCCACGACAACATCGTCATCTACTGGCTTTCCGATCAGCCGGTGAAGAAGGGCGCCGAGATCCCCCTCTCCTACCGCCTGACCTGGGCCAAAGACGAGCCGCATCCGGCCGAAGTGAGCGCCGTGACCGCGACGCGGATCGGCCGCGGCGGCATTGCCGGCCAGCCCCGCCCCAAGGGCGTCGTCAAGTTCGCCGTGGACTTCGATGGCGGCCACGTCGCCAAGCTCGCCCGCGACACCGAGGGCGTGACCGCCGTGGTCTCCACCTCGCGTGGCGAGCTCTCCAATATCGACTGCTACTCGGTCAAGGTCGGCACCGCCTGGCGCATGACCTTCGATCTCAAGGCGGACACTCTCGATCCCGTGGATCTGCGGGCTTATCTCAAGCGCGGCGACCAGACCCTCACCGAGACCTGGCTCTACCAGTTCCTGCCCAAGCCCGACTCGGCCGCCTGATTTTTTCGCACCGTCGCAAGCGTCCCCCGCAAGCCATTTTGCGGGGCAAGCTCGTTCCAGGCGACCTGCTTTGCCCCTGCGAAGGTGGACTTCGATGAAGCAGGATCCCTTGCTCACGCCAAGTTCATGGGGAGCGAAACCGTTTCTTCACGATCTCCTCGATCAGCACTCGAAACCGCCTGCCATCGCCGAAAACGCAACGGCACTTTAAACAAGTTGGCCTTACCGTTCGGCTGACCGCGCGAGTTTCTGCGATGTTCCGTCGAACGGATCGGACATCGTCTGTCGCCGGTGCTGCGATCGACCGTTCAGGAAGGTCGGGATCACGACGTGATCTTGAGGACTTTCCATCGCTCGTCGCAAATGCCCAATCGGTTAGGCCGGCGCCACAGCAGTGTCCGGACGGGAGCAGGAGCACACGGAATGCATCCGATCGCCATTCTGGGAGCCGGCATTGCCGGACTGACGGCCGCCGACGAGCTGCAACGACGCGGCCTGCCGGTCACGGTCTACGAGGCCGGGAAATCCGTCGGCGGCATGATGGCATCCTTCAAGGATGCGGACGGCTTCACCTATGATTTCGGCGCGCATTTCGTGAACAACCGGCTGGCGGCAGAGCTCGGCGCCGCCGACATCTGCCGGCCGGTGCGGCACTACGGCGAAGCGGTGCGCCTCGGCGGCTCGTCCTATGGCTACCCTTTCGGCCTGATGCGCTCGCCACGTTTCGTCAAAGGCGCGATGGCAAGCCGTCTCAGGTCGCATCGCGTTAAATCCGCCGAAGACTGGTTTCGCCGGCATTACGGGGATGCGCTGGCCGAAGCCGTGGCGATCCCGATTGCGGAGGCCTGGTCCGGCCTGCCTGCCAACGAGCTTGCGCCGGCGGTCGGTGAAAAGATGTCGAACGGGGCGCTCAAGACCCTTTATCTCAAGGCCGCTTCGCGCCTCACCAATCGGGCTGTCTGCATCGGCTATTCCCATGAGCGGCCGGAAAGTGCGGCGATCCATCACGTCTATCCCGAAGGCGGGATTTCGCGGCTCCTGGAGCCCACGCTCGAACGGGTCCGCCATCTCGTCAGGCTGGAATCGCCGGTGGAAAAGATCCTCGTCGAGGACGGTGCCGTGCGCGGCCTTCGCGTCAAAGGCGAGACGATCGAGGCCTCGGCGGTCATCTCGACGGCGCCGGTCCACGTCCTGCCCAAGCTGATCGAAGGCACGAGTGCGCTCGACCACCTCGCGCGCTTCCGCTATCGGCCGATGATCTTCGTCAATCTGCATTTCGACGGCCGCGGCCATCTGCCTGACACCATGCTGTGGGTGCCGGATCGCAAGATGCCGTTTTTCCGGCTGACCGAGACGCCGATCTCGATGCCCTGGCTCGCGCCCGAGGGCAAGACGCTGATCACCTTCGACATCGGCTGCGCGGTCGGCGACGAGCTCTGGGCGATGTCCGACGACGACCTTGCAAAGCTCTGCCTGTCGGGGATCTGCGAGCTTTTTCCGCACCTGCGCGGCAAGTATCTGGGGCCCGGCGGCATCATGAAGACCCCGGTTTCCTATCCAGTCTACAGCCTTGAATACGAGGAAGACCGCCAGCGCTTCGCCCGCTCTTCTGGCATCGACGGACTTTGGAGCATCGGACGCAATGGCGAATTCGCCCACATCCTGATGGAAGACGTCTACTGCCGGACAAAGAGGCGGATGGAGGAAGTCGCATCCTATGTCAGCCCGCCTCGGGCGACGGACAGGGCCGTGCGGCAGCTGCAGATCATGGGAAAACGGATGGCAGAGAGCGTCGGCGGCAAGACCGAAGCGGCCTGAGCCGGCTGACGGAACGGCCAGCCGAGGAGATTTGCCAATTCAACGCCAGGGCGTCATGAGACTGTCACGGCGGGCCAGTTACTCACCGAACCGAAGCGGCCTTCGCGAGCGTCGAAGGCCAATCTGGAAACGATCTCGGAGAGTTGTCCCCCATGATCCGTAAAGCCGGCCTCGTCGCCATCACCCTTGCCACCCTTCTCGCCTCAGCGCCTGCCTTCGCCGCCTCCGGCAAGCTGGTCCTCTACACAAGCCAGCCCAATGCCGACGCCCAGGCGACGGTCGATGCCTTCAAGGCGAAGAACCCCGACGTCACCGTCGAATGGGTGCGCGACGGCACCACCAAAATCATGGCCAAGCTGCAGGCGGAGTTCGCCGCCGGCAATCCGCAGCCGGACGTGCTGCTCATCGCCGACAGCGTCACCATGGCGGGGCTGAAGCGCGACGACCGGCTGATGGCCGATACGGACGTCGATACGACCGGCTATGAGACCGGCCTCTACGACAAGGACAAGACCTGGTTTTCCACCAAGCTGATCACCACCGGCATCGTCAACAACACCCGCGCCGCCATGACCCCGACGTCCTGGAAGGACCTGACCAAGCCGGAAGCCAAGGGTCAGGTGACGATGCCGAGCCCGCTCACCTCCGGCGCCGCCCTGGTCCATCTCGCCACGATCACCCAGAACCCCGCCCTCGGCTGGGACTATGTCGAGGCGCTGGCGAAGAACGGCGCGACGGCATCGGGCGGCAATGGCGGCGTCTTCAAGGCCGTCGCCGGCGGTCAGAAGGCCTATGGCGTCGTCGTCGATTATCTGCCGATCCGCGAGGCCGCCAAGGGCTCGCCGGTCAATTTCGTCTTCCCGACGGAGGGCGTCTCGGCGGTCACCGAGCCGGTGGCGATCCTGAAGACCGCACAGAACCCGGAAGCGGCCAAGGCCTTCGTCGCCTTCCTCCTGTCGGATGACGGCCAGAAGCTCGCCGCCGACATGGGCTATCTCCCGGCCAAGGAAGGCATCGCGCCGCCGAAGGGTTTTCCTTCCCGCGACAAGATCAAGCTGATGCCCTTCGATGCCGACAAGGCCCTTGCCGACGCGGAGGCCAACAAGAAGCGCTTCGCCGAGATCTTCGGCGGCTGACAAGTTGATCGCATTGTCGAACCGCAGGCCGGACGGCGAGAGCCTCGCTTTCGCCGTCCTCGTCGTCTTCGTGCTGGTCGTTTCGATCCTGCCGATGGGGCGGCTGCTCTTCGAAGCGATCGCGCCCGGCGGCAGGCTCGACGCAGCGCCGCTGCTGGAAGTGCTGACGGCTCCCTCGACCCTCACCGCGACGGTCCATTCCCTCGTCACCGCGCTCGGCGGGACGGCGATCTCCCTCGCCCTCGGCACGCTTCTCGCCCTTGCCGTGGCGCTGACCGACATGCGCGGAAAAGCCGCCCTCGTCTTCGCCTTCCTGCTGCCGCTGATGATCCCGCCGCAGGTCACGGCGCTGTCCTGGGCGCAGCTTGCCGGGCCGTCGAGCCCGCTCCTGATCACCCTCGGCCTCGCCCCGCCGCTCGGCGCGCCGAACCCGCTCTACAGCGCCGAGGGCATCATCCTCCTCCTCGGCATCCAGCACGCGCCGCTGGTCTTTCTCGCCGTCAGGGCGGGCCTGCGCGGTCTGCCGCGTGAGATGATCGAGGCCGCGCGGGCCTGCGGCGCCGGCCGGGTCTTCGTGCTGCGGACCATCATCCTGCCGATGATGACGCCTTCGCTGGTCGCCGGCGGAGCGCTGGCCTTCGTCTCGGCCATCGGCAATTTCGGCATTCCCGCCCTTCTCGGCATCCCCGCCGGCTATACCGTCCTGCCGACCCTCATCTACCAGCGGCTGGCAAGCTTCGGTCCGTCGATCATCTCCGACGTCGCGGTCCTCTCCATTCTGGTGGGCGCTCTCGCCTTCGCCGGCTTTGCCGCGCAGTCGCTCCTGATCGGCAGGCGTGACTTCCGCAGCGTCGGCGCGCCGTCTGAGGCGCTGCGCTACCGCCTCGGCAAGGCGCGGCTGCCGGTGGAGATCTTCGCCTGGGCGATCATCGTCCTCATCCTCGTCATTCCGCTGATCGCGCTGATCGCGACATCCCTCGTCAGCGCCTACGGCGTGCCGCTTTCGGCAACGACGATGACCCTCGGCAACTATGCCGAGGTGCTGTTGCGGCAGGACGCGACGGTGCGGGCCTTCCGCAACTCCTTCCTCCTCGCCGGCGGCGCCTCGCTCCTCCTGATGCTCCTCGCCGTGCCCTTCGCCGCGCTGATCGTCTGGCGCGGCGGACGGTTTCTCAAAAGCCTCGCCATGCTGGCGGAGGTGCCCTACGCCCTGCCTGGCATCGTTCTCGGCATTGCCGCGATCCTGATCTTCATCCGGCCGCTGCCGATCCTCGGCTTCAGCCTCTACAACACCATCTGGATCATCTTCTTCGCCTATCTCGCCCGCTTCCTGACCCTGTCGCTGAGGCCGGTCGTCGGTGCCGTGCAGCAGCTCGACCGGGGGCTCGACGAGGCGGCGCGTATGACCGGCGCCTCCTATCTCTTTCGCCTGCGCACCGTGCTCTTCCCGCTGCTCGCCCCGGCGGCGGCGGCGGGCGCGGTCCTGACCTTCATGACCAGCTTCAACGAGCTGACGGTCTCGGCGCTGCTCTGGTCGGCTGGCAACGAGACGCTGGGCGTCATCGTCTTCAATCTCGACGACGGCGGTTTCACGGTGCTCGCATCGGCGGTCGCGGTGGTAACGGTGGTGGTGATCGTCGCCATCATGGGCGCAACGGCGCTGTTCGCCCGCAAGCTCCCGCGCGGCGTCCTGCCCTGGGCAAATTGAGACGGCTGGATCGATAAGGACCGACGAGACGCAGGAACGCGCCGCCCATAACGAGGGCGCGCGGCGAAGCGGTGGTCAGGCCGCCGCCGGATAGCGCGCTTCCATCGCCGAGGCCGGCAGCAGCCAGCCGTCCCCGACGGCCACGCGGACGCTCTCGCCGATCGAAAGGCGCCGGTCCGAGGGCAGCGGCAGGAGCACGCCCGGCGCCGCCTCCGGCTCGATTTCGTAGAGCGTATGCGCGCCCTTGAAGACAGCCTTGCGGATCGTCGCGGCAAAGCCGGCCTCGCCGACCGCCAGATGCTCCGGCTTCAGCGCCAGCCGGGCCGGCCCCGAAGCCGGCGAAGCCTCACCAGCCCGCACAAGCGCCTCGCCGCCGAACAGGCGGATGCTGCTCCGCCCCTCGCCCGCCGGCCCGACCACGGCGCAATCCACCACCCGTCCATTGCCAACGAAGCGGGCGACGCCCTCATTCGCCGGCTCGGCATAGAGCGTCGCGGGAGCCGCCACCTGCAGGATTCGGCCTTTTTCCATGACGGCGATGCGATCGGCCATGGCCATCGCCTCGGCCTGATCGTGGGTGACATAGACCATGGTCGCCCCGGTCCGGGCGTGGAAGGCGCGAAACGTCTCCTCCATCGACGCCCTCAGATGAACGTCGAGATTGGCCAGCGGCTCGTCGAGGAGGATGACGTCCGGGTCCATGGCGAGGCAGCGGGCGAGCGCCACGCGCTGGCGCTGGCCGCCGGACAGCTCCGCCGGCCGCCGTCTCTCGAAACCGGAAAGCTCGACCGCCGCCAGCGCCTCGACGACCTTGCGGGCCCGCTCCGCCTTGCCGAGCCCGCGCACCCTGAGCGCATAGCCGACATTCTCGGCGACCGTCATATGCGGCCACAGCGCATAGGACTGGAAGACGATGGCGACGTTGCGCTTCTCGGGCGGCACATGCGTGCCCTCGCCGGCGACGAGCCGGTCGCCGAAGCGAATGGCGCCGCCGCTCAACGTCTCGAAACCGGCAATCAGCCGCAGAAGCGTGGTCTTGCCACAGCCCGACGGCCCGAGCAGCGCCACGAACTCGCCCTCGGCGATCTCGAGCGAGACGTCGTCGACGGCGGCGGCGGCGGCGGCGCCGAAGCGCTTCACCGCACCGCGAATGGAAATGGCAGTCATCCACGCTCTCGCTTCGGAGGGATCAGAACAGGCCTTCGATCTCGCCCTTGTCGTTCAGATAGATCGATTCGGCCGCCGGCTGCGAGGGCAGGCCCGGCATGGTCATGATCTGTCCGCAGATGGCGACGACGAAGCCGGCGCCGGCCGACAGCCGCACTTCACGGACATGGACGGAGAAGTCCGTCGGCGCGCCGCGCAGCGTCGGGTCTGTGGAGAAGGAATATTGCGTCTTCGCCATGCAGACCGGCAGATGGCCGTAGCCGGCCTCCTCCCAGGCGGCGAGCTGGTCGCGCACCGACTGGTCGGCCGTCACCTCCGAGCCGCGATAGATCTTCCTTACGACGGTCTCGATCTTCTCGAACAGGCCCATCTCGTCGGGATAGATCGGCTTGAAGGCGGCGGTGCCGCCATCGGCGAGCTCCACCACCTTCTCGGCAAGGCCGGTGATGCCGGCCGAGCCGTCGGCCCAATGGCGGCAGACGATCGCCTCGGTGCCGAGCCCGGCGACATAGTCCTTCACCGCCTGAATCTCGGCCTCGGTGTCGGCGGAGAAGTGGTTGATCGCGACGACCACGGGAACGCCGAAGCCTTTGACGTTCTCGACATGCCGGCCAAGATTGGCGCAGCCGGCCTTCACCGCTTCGACGTTCTCGGCGCCCAGATCGGCCTTGGCAACGCCGCCATTCATCTTCATCGCCCGGACCGTCGCCACGACGACGGCCGCGGCGGGCTTCAGCCCGGCCTTGCGGCACTTGATGTCGAAGAACTTCTCGGCTCCCAGATCGGCGCCGAAGCCGGCCTCGGTGACGACATAGTCGGCAAGCTTCAGCGCCGCCTTGGTGGCGACCACCGAGTTGCAGCCATGGGCGATATTGGCGAAGGGGCCGCCATGCACGAAGGCGGGATTGTTTTCCAGCGTCTGCACGAGGTTCGGCTGGATCGCGTCCTTCAGGAGCACCGCCATGGCGCCGTCGGCCTTGAGGTCGCGGGCGGTGATCGGCGTCTTGTCGCGGCGATAGGCGACGATGATGTCGCCGAGGCGCTTTTCGAGATCCTTGAGATCATTCGACAGGCACAGGATCGCCATCACTTCCGAGGCGACGGTGATGTCGAAGCCGGTCTCACGCGGAAAGCCGTTGGCGACGCCGCCGAGCGAGGCGGTGATCTGGCGCAGCGCCCGGTCGTTCATGTCGAGGACGCGCCGCCAGGTCACCCGGCGGGAATCGATCTCCAGTTCGTTGCCCCAGTAGATGTGGTTGTCGATCATCGCCGACAGGAGATTGTGCGCCGTGGTGATGGCATGGAAATCGCCGGTGAAATGAAGGTTCATTTCCTCCATCGGCACGACCTGGGCATGGCCGCCGCCGGCCGCCCCGCCCTTCACCCCGAAGCACGGGCCGAGCGAGGCCTCGCGAATGCAGATCAGCGCGTTCTTGCCGATGCGGTTGAGCCCGTCGCCGAGACCGACGGTGGTCGTCGTCTTGCCCTCGCCGGCCGGGGTCGGATTGACGGCGGTGACGAGGATCAGCTTGCCGTCCGGGCGGCTCTCAAGGGACTTGAGGAAAGGAGCCGAAACCTTGGCCTTGTCGTGGCCGTAGGGAACGATATCCTCCTCCGACATTCCAAGGCGGGCAGCGATCTCCTTGATCGGCTTCTTCTTCGCGGCCCGCGCGATGGCGATGTCGGAGTTGTTTTCGCTCACGGCTCTCTCCCTAGGATCGGTGGTTTTTGATCACCATACGCAAGGCGCTGGCCCATTGCCACTGGCGATAGAACAGGAAATCCCGCAACCGCGAACCGGTTCATGACGCAGCGTCATTTTTTGAGTTGAGGACAAAGAAAAGCCCGGCGTGGGAGGAGATCGCCGGGCCTTTCTCTACTCTGATCTGCAGACTGCGGCGTTCAAGTCAACGCGGAACGCCACCGCCTGCCATGAGAGCGGATCGCGCAGCCAACCCCGTGGGAGGAACGGAACGGCCGCTGCTTGGTATCTGCTCTAACACGGACAAGTTAGCACAGGTTCCGCCCTTTGCCTGTGTCCGCGATGCTACGATTCCATTGCAATCAGGCTGGCATTGCCGCCGGCTGCGGCAGTATTTACCGAGATCACCTGCTCGCGGGCGAAGCGAACCAGGTAGTTCGGCCCTCCCGCCTTCGGGCCCGTTCCCGAAAGCCCCGATCCGCCAAAGGGTTGCGAGCCGACGATCGCGCCGATGATATTGCGGTTCACATATTGATTGCCGATCGGTAGCCGGGCAATGACTTTTTCCGCCGTCTGGTTGATCCGGCTGTGGACCCCCAATGTCAGGCCGTAGCCCGTCGCCTCGATGGCATCGAGGATCCTGTCGAAATCCTTCGCCTTCCAGCGAACGACGTGCAGGATCGGGCCGAACACCTCGCGATCCAGCGCCTCGGGGCGATCGATCTCGATGACATGCGGCGCGAAGTAATGCCCCTTTTCGGAAAGGTCGGCCGGAACCTCGCCGCGGTAGCGGATTTTCTGCTCGCGCCCCATGCGCTCGACATGCTCGCGAAGCATGGCAAGCTGATCGGCATCGATCACCGGGCCAAGGTCTGTCGCCAGCTCGCGCGGGTCGCCGACGGTGAGTTCCCTTGCGGCTCCGACGATCATCTCCAGAATGCGATCGGCGACATCGTCCTGCAGATAGAGAAGCCTGAGCGCCGAGCAGCGCTGACCGGCCGAACGGAAGGCCGACAAGACGACATCGTCGGCTACCTGCTCGGGCAGCGCCGTCGCATCGGCGATCATCGCGTTGATGCCGCCGGTCTCGGCGATCAGCGGCGCGATGGGGGCGTTGCGGGCAGCGAGCGCCCGGTTGATCGCAAAGGCCGTCTCGGTGGAACCGGTGAAGGCGACGAGCGCCGTCAGATCGTGGGAGGTCAGCGCCGCCCCGGTCTCGCCGCCGCCCGGCGCGAGGTACAGGTGCTCCCTGGCAAAGCCCGCCTCGTGCAGGAGTGCCACGGCCCGGGCCGCGATTAGCGGCGTCTGCTCGGCCGGCTTGGCGATGACGACGTTGCCGGCGGCGAGCGCCGCCGCCACCTGGCCTGTGAAGATGGCCAGCGGGAAGTTCCAGGGCGAAATCGCCACGGCAACGCCGCGCGAGCGGTAGGTCAGGCGGTTTTCCTCGCCCGTCGGGCCGGGCAGGTTCACCGGCTCGGCAAAGAGCCGCATCGCCTCGTCGGCATAAAAGCGCAGGAAATCGACGGCCTCGCGCACTTCCGCGATACCGTCGTCCAGCGTCTTGCCGCCCTCGGCTCCGAGGATCGCCAGAAGCTCGGCCTCCTTCGCCTCCATCAGGGCCGCGGCCTTTCGCAAGGCGTCGGCGCGCTTTTGCGCCGGCACGGCTTCGGCGGCGCGCGCGTAGCGCGCGGCTTCTGCCACGAGGGCGGAGGCGGCTTCGGCCGAGAGGTGGTGGCTCTTGCCGAGGATCGCTCCGTCGACGGGCGAGACGATGTCGGTGGCCTGCGAGCCCTTCTTCGCGGCTGCCGCTTCGCAGGCAGCCTCCAGACCATCGACCCGGAACTTGCCGCGCTGTTCGATCAGACCATCCAGTGCCCGGCGGTCGCCCACCTCGATGCCGGCGGAGTTCTTGCGTGGAGAGAATAGATCCTTCGGCAGGCCGATATTCGGATGCCGCGCCGGCCCGCCCTCGAGCATCGCCCGCGGCCGGGTCAGAAGATCGTCGACCGGAATGTCCTCGTCGCCCACCATGGCGACGAAGGAGGAGTTGGCGCCGTTTTCCAGGAGCCGGCGAACGAGATAGGCGAGCAGATCACGGTAGCCGCCGACGGGCGCGTAGATGCGGCAGGCGACGGGCTTTGGGCCGGAACGGCGCATCGTCTCGTAGAGCGCCTCGCCCATGCCGTGCAGGCGCTGGAATTCGAAGCCGGTCTGGTCGTTGCCGGCCATTTCGAGAATGGTGGCGACGGTCAGCGCGTTGTGGGTGGCAAATTGCGGATAGATCCGCGCCCGGCGCTCCAAGAGCGCCTTGGAGCAGACGAGATAGGACAGGTCCGTCGCCGGCTTGCGGGTGAAGACCGGATAGCCGTCGAGGCCCTTTTCCTGGGCGTATTTGATCTCCGTGTCCCAATAGGCGCCCTTGACGAGGCGCACCATCATGCGGATTCCGGCGGCTTCGCAAAGCC
Organism: Jiella mangrovi; assembly: GCF_017815135.1. Classification (GTDB taxonomy): domain Bacteria; phylum Pseudomonadota; class Alphaproteobacteria; order Rhizobiales; family Rhizobiaceae; genus Jiella; species Jiella mangrovi. The sequence continues at coordinate 172,986 of NZ_JAGJCF010000001.1, forward strand.
CGTCGATATGCTCGATCACGCCGAGCGCCCGCTTCTGATAGGCCTGGATCGCGAGGCCGAAGCCCTCCCAGCCCCTGAAGTCGAAGCGCCTGACCAAGGCGTCGATGACGTCGAGCGAGAGTTCGAGGCGCTCGGCCTCCTCGGCATCGATCGTCAGGTTGAGGTCGTAGCCGCGCGCCTGTTCGGCGAGCGCGATGACCTTCGGCAAAAGCTCGTCGAGGATGCGCTCGCGATGCAGCGGGTGATAGCGCGGATGCAGCGCCGAGAGCTTGACCGAGATGCCCGGCCGGTCCGGCAGCTTCTTGTTGCCGGCCTTGCGGCCGATCTTTTCGATGGCATTGGCATAGGAGCGATAATAGCGCTCGGCGTCTTCCATCGTGCGGGCGCCCTCGCCCAGCATGTCGTAGGAATGGCGGTAGCCCTTGGATTCAAAGCCCCGGGCCCGCTCCAGCGCGTCGTCGATGGTCTCGCCGAGGACGAAGTGCCGGCCGAGGAAGCGCATGGCCTGCCGCGTCGCCTGGCGCACCGCCGGGCCGCCGAGCCGCTTGACCATGCCGGCCATCACACCCTGCGGCGTCTCGCCGGGGCGGATGATCCGCGCCGAGATGCCGAGCGCCCATGCGGACGCCGCCGTCATCAGCCGGTCCTCGCCGCCCTCGTGATTGGCCCAGTCGCCGGCACCGATCTTCTCCTCGATCAGCCGGTCCTGCGTCGCCGCGTCCGGCACGCGCAGCAGCGCCTCGGCAAGGATCATCAGGGCAAGCCCCTCGCGGCTCGACAGCCCGAACTCGCGCAAAAAATCCTCGACCCCGCCGATGCCGCCGGCCGCCTTGCGGATGCCGGTGATCAGCCCCCGAGCCCGCTCATCGACCTTGTCCTCGTCATGGGACCAGCGGCCCGACGCCTTCAGAAGCGCCGAAACGGCGGCCTGGTCGTCGGTCGAAAACGGCGCGGAAAAAGGCGGCGGAAAATCTCCGCCCGTCCGTTTGGAAGCTGCAGTCGCCGACATGGGCCGCTCCGATTTCGAAGTCACGGGAATTGACGCGAATTGCGAGAGCTTAAGGGCGGGGGCGAGCACACGCAATCGGGGCAATGGTCAAGGGGCTGGGATGGTTCAGACGGGTAGGATAGGAAGGAAGGCGGACGGTCCGTTATCAGGATCAAAATGAATGAAGCTGCCATGGCCTCGGAGGTTCAAGCCTATGGAGAAAGTCGAGACCGAGGAATTCTCCGTCATAAGGGGGCAATACTTCGAGGCGGTCACGGTCGTCGCCGGGGCGATTTCCTTCAAGCGCGAACCTGAAGAGTTGTTCTCGCCACAGATGAGCGTGTGGACCAGCGATCCGGACGAGGCAATGTCACCAAGCGAGCGGTTGTCGACGACACTGCAGCACTACGATCCATCGCAGATCGAGCGTCGGGCCGTCACGTTCGGCGGTATGAGTGGAGAGTTCAGCCGCATCGATGATCAGTTGAAGGACTACGAGACCGACGAGAGTCGCCCGTGGTATCGACTGCGTGTCCTGCTGGTCTCGAGCGATGGATCGACTTGGTATCATGCGACGGCAATGGCCGGCGACCAAGATCTCCCGCTGGTTCAGGCGGAGTTGGACCGGGCTTTGCATTCCATCACGGTCAAGGTCACAGGTGAACGGGCAGTCGAGGTTCGGGCGAAAGCACGCGACGAAATGAACGCCGTTTACGCTCGAATGGCCGAACAGGCCCGAGCTGACCGCGAACGGATCGACGCCGGCGGCTCGGTGACGGCAAAGGTTGCCCCTCCGGCAAAGGACGTTGAAGCCACCTTTGATACAGCCGTTGCCTTTGCAGGCGTGACTGACAAGCGCGAGGCGCTGCGGCGCATCGCCATGCCGACCCTGACATTGATCGAAGCCGGCAGAAGTGATCCCGACCTGGTGGGCCGGAGTCGTGTGGGCGGAGGCCCCGACCTTCCCGAAGGCGCCGAGTGGCCGCGCGACGCAAGCGGGTTCCATCTGAACTTCCTGGCCCAGATCGACCTCACCGACCTGCCAGATCTTTGCGAAGACCTTCCGTCCAGTGGTCTTCTGTCATTTTTCAGCGGAACGGACTTGACCGACGGAACCGTATTCTTCACGCCGAGCGTCAAGCCACTCGTCGCTCATGAACTCCGCGAGGACGTGGAAGAGATCTCCATCGCCGCAATGCGAATGGTCTGTTGGGATGGCGACGCGGGACGGCTTGTCCCTGAGACAACAGAGGACGGCGACCTTTCCATCGTCTCGGATCCGTTCGGACGCATGACCTTCCTGCGAAAGGGAGAACCGGTGATCGTGCTGGCATCGGAGTACGAAATCAGCCGGTCACGGCAATCCTTGCGGTTTGGCCGATCACTCACCGTACCCTTTGGTATCCCTGACACCGTTCCCGAAGCATATCTCGAAGCGGGGTTGGAAGACCCGGCCGACTTCTGTATCGCGCTCGCGGATGCCTTCAAGCTCGGCGATGGACCTCAGCAACAAATGTTCGGCGTGACTGGAGTTCGTGAGCTTTCGGCGCATCAGCAGAACGCGGTCGATCATGCCCGCAGATCCGGCCGACAGGATCTCACGTCACCCTCGGACTGGTTCATCCTCTTCAAGATCGCGTCGGGTGGTGAGGCCGGTTTCAGCTTCAGCGATCATGGCGATTTCATCTTCATGGCCAACCGGCAGGCCACGAGGAAGGGTGACTTCTCGCATGTCTACGCCTTCGTTGAATCGGGGTGACGTATTCGTCGATAACCCAATCCGCGGAGGCCACGGATGTCGACTTCAAGGATTCCGACATCAGACTTCGAAGCTGCTCAACGGGTCGGAAGCGACCACCCACGGCCCTTAAGTCGCCGCTCCCACGGCGCCCTGAACCCTTCTGCCGTCTCCCCTGCCTTCGTCTCCCGCCCGTCCATCAAAACCTCGATCTCCGGATAGAACCACCGTTCCCCCGGACAGCCCTCGAGCCGGCCGATCTCGCGGCCGTCGTCGCGTATGACGACGAAGGTCGGTGTGAAGATCGCCGGCATCAGGCCAAGGGTGCCGCCGGTGCGGGTCTCGGAGATGAGGAGGACTGCTAAGCGCCGAAGGCGCCGTCGATCGTGTGCATGGCTCCGGTCACGAAGCCTGCCTCGGGACCTGCGAGCCAGGCGGCCATGGCGGCGACCTCTTCGGGGCGGCCATGGCGCTTCAGGGCCATGAATCCGTGCATGAGGTCGCGCATCGGTCCGTCCGCGGGATTGGCGTCGGTGTCGATCGGCCCGGGCTGGACGATGTTGATGGTAATGCCGCGCGGCCCGAAATCGCGCGCCAGACCCCGCGCCAGCCCCTGCAGGGCGGACTTGCTCAGCGCATAGGACGCCATGCCGGGCACGGGCATGCGGTCGCCGTTCACCGAACCGATGACGATGATCCGTCCGCCCTCCGGCATCCGCCGGGCGGCCTCGACCGAGGCATGGTAGGGCGCATGAACATTGACCTTGAACAGGCGGTCGATCGCGTCCGGATCCTGCTCCAGCGCGTCTCCGAAGATCGCAAAGCCGGAATTGACGATGAGAACGTCGAGCGGGCCGCTGTCGCGCACCGTCGCGATCACGGCGTCGCGGTCGGCGCTGTCAGTGCGGATTGCCTTGCTGCCGGTCTGCGCCGCCAGCGCTTCGGCCGCATCCTTCGAGCCGGCATAGGTGAAGGCGACGGTCGCCCCGTCCGCCGCGAAGCGTCGCACCATGGCAGCGCCGATTCCCCTGCTTCCGCCAAGAACCAGAACCGTCTTGCCCTTGAAAGTCGTCATGTGTCGCATCCTTGCGATTTAATTTAGGAATCGCTACATAATTGGCCGCCAGGAGGTCGTCAATGAATTTTGTATCAGGCAGTACAAAAAAGCCGCGCGCTCGCGGTCGCCCCCGCCGGTTCGATCCGGAACAGGCGGTCGCCGTCGCGCGTGATCTCTTCCATTCCCGCGGCTACGACGCGGTCAGCGTGTCGGACGTGACCGAAGCACTCGGGATCAACCCGCCGAGTTTCTACGCGGCTTTCGGCAGCAAGCAGGGTCTCTACGCTCGCGTTCTCGAGCGATACGCGCTCGATGGAGCGATTCCCTATGCGGAGATCCTGCGGGACGATCGCTCCGTGGCCGAGAGCCTTTTGGCGTTGCTCGAGGAGGCGGCCCGGCATTACGGCGCGAACCCTGCGGCCGCCGGCTGTCTCGTCGTCGAGGGAACACGCTGCAATGACGTGGGCGCGCGCAACGCGGCTCTCGCCTACAACATCGCGGCGGAGGAGCAGATCCGCGACTATGTCGCGGCGCGCCATCTGGACGCTGCGGACAGCGTGACGGACTTCGTGGCGACGACCATGTTCGGCCTGTCTGCCAAGGCGCGCAATGGGCACAGCCTCGACCAACTTCTGGCGAGTGCCAGGCTGGCCGGATCGGCCATCGAATTTGCCCTGCGCGAATAGGGCATGATTGAACGACCGCCCTTGATCGCAGCGCGCGACGCCTTCGGAAGCCGCGAAGGGTCAACAGCGGCTCGACTGCTCGCGGGCGTCGGCTCTTGTCTGACCGATCGGCTTGAACAGGTGGAAAGCTTAAAGTCCGCTTCCGATAGGGTTTAGGTTCAAACTGGACGTGGCGCCTACCGTTCCTCCGGCGCCTTATGCTCGTTCCGCAGCGCCGACAGGAGAGCGTCCCGCAGCGATGGGAAGGATGCGAAGCCGGTTTCGTCATTCAGGTGCCCGCCCCCGGCGACCACCTTCAATGGGACACCCAGATGATCGGCTACCTCTTGAGACCGTGCCAAAGGAACATAAGGGTCGTCGTCTCCGGCCCAGCAGCAGCAAGAGGTGCCTCGGAGCTGCCGGATGGTCTTCCACTCGAACGGTTCGGCAAAGAACGATGCGTTGATGGGATCGTAATCCGGCAGACCAAGCGCGCCCGCGAACGGAGCGGCTAGGAACAAGCCTGCAAAGGGTTCGGTAGCCCTTTCAATAACGCGCAACGCCATGGCCGCGCCCAGACTATGACCCACGAGGATGGTTCCCTTCACCGAGTGTGGAACGGCTTCGGCGTAAGCCGCCATCCACGCATCGATGGACTGCCCCTCCGGCGTGGGGAAGCGAGGTCGCACCACATCCGTCCCGTTGCGTTCGAGTTCGGCATGAAGCCAGGGGAACCAGTTTGTGTCTGGCCCTCCATGTGCCCCATGCAACACAACGACGCGGCCCTTTGCCATACCAATGTCCTGTCACCCAAGCTGATATGCGACCTGCCATACTCGCGACCTTCATGATAGCCAAGAGCGCCATCCGTGCGTCCTGCCTTCCTCGGCCCTCTTAGAGCTCGGTGAGTATCCGCTTCCGGGCGAGCGCCCATCGCTCTGGAAGGACGATCTTGGATCGAAATCTGCCACCTTGAGGACGACGCGTTCACCGCACCGACGGCGCGATGGTGCGGCCAGCCGTAGCCTTGGCTTTCGCCTCCCGCCCGTCCAGCAAGGCCTCGATCTCCGGGTAGAACCACCGCTCGCCCGGATAGCCCTCGAGCCGGCCGATCTCGCTTCCGTCGTCGCCGACGAGGACGAAGGTCGGCGTGAACACCGCCGGCGTCAGGCCGAGGATGCCGCCGGTCCGGGTCTCGTAGATGTCGACGCGGCGCAGAGGCGCGATCTGGCCGATGCGGCTCGAAGGGTAGCCGGGCGCGATCTCGGCGTCGAACTTGCGGCAGAAGGGGCAGCCAGGCTGCTCGAACATCAGAAGTTCGGCGGCGCGGACGGGGGTGGAGAGCATCAGCGCGCCGCACAGGATCGCCGTCAGGGCGAGGACGATCGTTAGGGATCGCGACGGGGCGGATGCGAGGAGCCGGCTCATGGGAGCCAATCTAAGCAGAAGGGCCGCGTCGCCCAGCGATCGCGGCCCTCGATGACGTCGCAGGATGAGCCCTGCTCAGCGATAGATGTCCATCACCTCGTTCAAAAGCGCGATCGCCTCTTCCTTCGCGCGCTGGAAGGAGTTGCGGCCGATGATCGAGCCGTTGCCGCCACCCTCGCGGATGGCGCGGACCTCCTCCAGGAGCTCCGGCGTGTTCTTGGCGGCGCCGCCGGAGAACACCACGACGCGCTTGCCGTTGAAGGCGGCCTGCATCACGTGCTTGACGCGGCCGGCCATGCTCGCGCTGTCGACCGGATATTTCTCGTAGGTCGATTTCGCCGCGTCGAGATCAATGTGGGACGTCGGCAGCTTGACCTTGATGATGGTGGCGCCCATCAGCGCCGCCATGTGGGCGGCATAGGCGATGATGTCCGTGCCGGTCTCGCCGTCCTTGGTCACCTTGCCGCCGCGCGGATAGGACCAGACGACCGAAATCAGGCCCCGCGACTTGGCGTAGTGGCTAATCTCGCGCAGCTCCTCGATCATGTCGTAGGAGCACTCCGACCCGGGATAGATGGTGAAGCCGACGCCGATGCAGCCGAGGCGCATGGCATCGTCCACCGTGCCGGTCAGCGCCTGGTCGTTGTTGGAGACCAGCGAATTGCCGCTATTGACCTTGAGGATCAGCGGCACCTCGCCGGCGAAGGTGTCGGCGCCCTGCTCGAGCAGGCCGAGCGGCGCGGCATAGCCGGAAACGCCGGATTCGATGGCGAGCTCGTAGAGATAGTGCGGATCGTAGGCCGCCGGGTTCGGCGCGAAGGAGCGGGCCGGCCCGTGCTCGAAGCCCTGATCGACCGGCAGGATGACCATCCGGCCGGTGCCACCGAGCTTGCCATGCATCAAGAGCCGGGAAAGGTTGCTCTTCAGCCCTGGAGTCTCGCCTTCGTACCAGGAGAGGATGTTGCGTACGACTTCAGTTCTGAGCATGATATCGATGTCCTTGGGCAAACGACGGGAATTGAAAAAGCACGGCGGGCCAATGCTTGTCGTTTCTTTTGTAGGCAGAACTCTCCGACGTCCAGACGACACGGCCAATGCCAATCGATTAAAATTCCTCCCGCCGGGGAAAGCTTCGAAAATTTCTTCTCCACGAAGCAATTTCGCCGATGCCCTCGCCGCTTGATTGCGGCAGAGCGACCAGAATCAGGCGGTCGCGTGGAAAGCTCCGGCAGCGCGAGCGAACGTCCCAATCCGGTTACCGGGCAAGCCGTTCCGCTTTTGCGGGTTGAAGCCGACATTTCGCTTTTATTTGACGACGAAACCGTCTAGCGCGGCGCCAACCCGCCCCAAAGCCAATCGGGGCCCACGCCCGGTGCCCTTGCGCCCCGCGCGCCACAGGAGTTGCAAGCGAATATGGCCGATACCCAGCATAAGGTTCACGCGAAGATCTCCGGCCCCGTCGTGATGATCGGCTTCGGCTCGATCGGCAAGGGCACGCTGCCGCTGATCGAGCGGCACTTCGACTACGACCACAACCGCCTCGTCGTCGTCGACCCGGACGAGAGCGTGCGCGGCCTGCTTGACGAAAAGGGCATCCGCTTCGTCAACGAGGCCGTGACGCGCAAGAACTACGAGGAGCTTTTGACTCCGCTTCTGACCGAAGGCGAAGGTCAGGGTTTCTGCGTCAACCTGTCGGTCGACACCGGCTCGCTCGACCTGATCAAGCTGTGCCGCAAACTAGGCGTTCTCTACATCGACACCGTCGTCGAGCCCTGGCTCGGCTTCTACTTCGACAAGAACATGTCGAATGCCGAGCGCACGAACTATGCCCTGCGCGAGACCGTTCGCAAGGAAAAGAAGAAGCATCCCGGCGGCACGACGGCCGTCTCCTGCTGCGGCGCCAATCCCGGCATGGTCTCGTGGTTCGTCAAAAAGGCGCTGGTCGACATCGCCAGGGACACCGGCATGGAGTTCACCGAGCCGACGTGGGACGACCGCGAGGGCTGGGCCAAGCTGATGAAGAAGGCGGGCGTCAAGGGCGTCCACATCGCCGAACGCGACACCCAGCGGGCGAAATCGCCCAAGCCGATGAACGTCTTCTGGAACACCTGGTCGGTGGAGGGCTTCCTGTCGGAGGGCATGCAGCCGTCCGAACTCGGCTGGGGCACCCATGAGAAGTGGATGCCGAAGAATGCCAGCCGCCACAAGAAGGGTTGCCAGGCGGCGATCTTCCTCGAGCAGCCGGGCGCGAACACCCGCGTCCGCTCCTGGTGCCCGACGCCCGGCGCGCAATACGGCTTCCTGGTGACCCACAACGAGTCGATCTCGATCGCCGACTACTTCACCCATCACAACAAGGACGGCGACGTCACCTTCCGGCCGACTTCGCACTACGCCTATCATCCGGCGAACGACGCGGTGCTTTCGCTGCACGAACTGTTCGGCGCCGCCGGCAAGATCCAGCCCGAGCTGCACGTCCTCAACGAGGACGAGATCGTCGACGGCATCGACGAGCTGGGCGTCCTCCTCTACGGCCACGAGAAGAACGCCTACTGGTATGGCTCGCAGCTCTCGATCGAAGAGACCCGCCAGCTCGCGCCCTATCAGAACGCCACCGGCCTGCAGGTGACCTCGGCCGTCCTCGCCGGCATGGTCTGGGCGCTGGAGAACCCGGAAGCGGGTATCGTCGAGGCCGACGAGATGGATTACAAGCGCTGCCTCGAAGTGCAGCTGCCCTATCTCGGCCCGGTGAAGGGCTACTATACCAACTGGAACCCGCTGGTGGACCGGCCCGGCCTCTTCCCCGAGGACATCGACGAGAAAGATCCCTGGCAGTTCAAGAATATTCTGGTGCGCTGAGCCGGTCCGTGGCGCGGCTGCCGCGCCACGATTCTTGTGGTAACGGGGGAAAACCTGCGCTTTGCGGCGATTTTCCCTTGACCCTTTCTCCGTGCCGTTCTGAAACACTTTCGAAGGGCCTGAAAGAGGCGAGGCGAAGGCGGGCGTTTCGACGCGACCCGCTCATCGTTGCAAACGAGGTTTTGTCGATGCGGACACCCAAGACGGCTATTCTGGTCACCATGGTCGCGCTGGCGCTCGGCGCCTGTCAGAGCAGCGAGCGCGCAGTCGTCGCGCCGCAGCCGCAGGGCGTCGAGGGCCGCTGGAACGCCCTTGGCGGCCCCATCGCCTACACGGCGACCTTCAACAATGGTCGCTTCGCTTCGGTGGAGCAGGGAACCGGCGGCGTTCTTGCGACGGGCACCTATTCCAATCTCGGCCCCGGCCAGATCAACATTCTCTACACCTCGCGGACGAAAAACGTGCAGCAGTCGGCGAATTGCAATCTCGTCCAGCAAAACCGCCTCGCCTGCGCCGCATCCAACGGCACAAGGTTCGAATTCGCCCGCGCCTGAAGGACCGCCGGTTCCGCTCAACACAGCGATGCAGGCTTGATGGTGGCGCGATGACAGACCGTTCGGCCTCCAGCCGGACGGTCTTTTCGTCTGGCGCATTCAAATCCGGCTCAAAATCCTTATATCGAAATGGCGTGTGGCTGGTGCCGCGGGCAGGTTTTCAGTAGGTCCGTTTCCGGCCTTCGACGCGTCGTCGAGCGGTCCGGCGCTGCAAGTCCAATGCAATTCGTTCGGGATGACAGGATGAACGCCCTCACCAAGACGGTCGCCGAACGCGCGACCGGCCCCCTGCCAGCCGGCCACCCGCCGGTCAAGACGACGAAGATCGGCGTGCTGCTCGTCAATCTCGGCACGCCCGACGGCACCGACTTCAAGCCGATGCGGCGCTATCTGAAGGAATTCCTGTCCGACAAGCGGGTCATCGAGTGGCCGCGCATCGCCTGGTATCCGATCCTCTACGGGATCGTTCTCAATACGCGGCCGAAGAAATCGGGCGCGGCCTATGCCGAAATCTGGAACACCGAGAAGAACGAGTCGCCGCTTCGCACCTTCACGCGGGCACAGGGTGAAAAGCTCGCCATCCGCATGGCCGGCCATGGCGAGGTCGTCGTCGACTGGGCGATGCGCTACGGCAAACCGTCGATCGCCGAGCGCGCCGATTATCTGATGGATCAGGGCTGCGACCGCATCCTCGTCTATCCCCTCTATCCGCAATATTCCGCGTCGACGACGGCGACGGTGAACGACAAGTTCTTCGAGCACATGATGGCACAGCGCTGGATGCCGGCGGTGCGCACCGTGCCCGCCTATCATGACGAGCCGGTCTATATCGACGCCCTCGCCCGCTCGATCGAGACCCATCTCGCCACGCTCGATTTCGAGCCCGAGCACGTGATCTGCTCCTATCACGGCATCCCGCAGAGCTATTTCCGCAAGGGCGACCCGTATCACTGCCATTGCCAGAAGACCTCGCGCCTCCTCGACGAGAGGCTCGGCTGGCCGAAGGGCCGGCTGATGACCACCTTCCAGTCCCGCTTCGGGCCGGAGGAATGGCTGCAGCCCTATACCGACAAGACGGTCGAGAAGCTCGCGAAAGAGGGCGTTAAGTCGATCGCCGTCCTCAATCCCGGCTTCGTCTCTGATTGCCTGGAAACGCTGGAGGAGATCGCCGGGGAAGCCGGCGAGATCTTCCACGAGGCCGGCGGCGAGAACTTCGCCCACATCCCCTGCCTCAACGATTCCGAGCCCGGCATGGACGTGATCGAGGCGATGGTGCGCAGGGAACTGCGCGGCTGGCTCGACTGAGCGGCGCTCTTTGCTTCTGGGCTGCGAGGCCTTCCGACGTCTCTCCGGCATCTGTCCAATTTATTTGACAGTGCGACTTGGAACTGCCCGCGAAGTATGAAAGCCTTGCGGCATCGCCGGTTTTCGACCCCGCGCGCCGTCATCCGGCCAGCCGGGCCATCCGGCAAGGCAACGGGCGATCGATGGCATGGGCGGCAACGGCGGGATCGAAACGGATCAGGGCGCCGGCAAGCCCTTCACCGTGCCGCTCGAAGAAGCCGTACCGCGCTCCCTCTGCACCGATTGCGGCATCTCCCGCACGGCAGAGCCCGGCCGCTGCGGCAGGGCCTGCCAGTTCATCAAACCCGACTACCCCGCGCTCGAAGCCCGCATCCATGGCCGCGCCCGCGATCCCGACCGCCCGGACGAGCTCCATTTCGGACCGTTCCGGCGGATGGTCCGGGCGCAGCTTTCCCCGTCCCGCGAGGACGCCCAATGGACCGGCATCACCACCCGCATCGCCGAGCGTCTGCTCGAGACCGGCGCCGTCGACGCCGTCCTGACCATGGCGCCGGACCCCGAGGATCGCTGGCGGCCGGTGCCGGTGATCGTCACCAAAGCCGAAGGCCTGGCGGCGTGCCGGGGCATGCGCATGGGCTACGCGCCGCTTCTCGCGCTGATCGAGCCGGCCCGCGACAAGGGCTACAAGCGGCTGGCGGTCATCGGCATCCCCTGTCAGGTCTATGCGCTGCGGGCACTGGAGGCCGAACTCGGCCTCGACGCGCTCTTCGTCATCGGCACGCCCTGTTCCGACAATACCACCACCGAGCGCTTCCACGAGTTCCTGGCGCTCCTCGCCGATGATCCGGGCACGATCACCTATCTGGAATTTCGCGCCGACTATCACGTCGAGCTGCGCTTTGCCGACGGGCGGACGAAGGAAATCCCCTTCCTGAAGCTGCCGATCTCGCAGCTGCCGCCGGATTTCTTCCCCCTCACCTGCCGGACCTGCGTCGATTACACCAACGTCCTTGCCGACGTCACCGTCGGCTACATGGCCGGCGAAGGCGACCAGTGGCTGATCGTTCGCAACGAGCGCGGCGAGGAGCTTGTTTCGCTCCTTGGCGACGAACTCGCGACAAAGGAGCTGCGCAGTAAGGGCAAGCGTCAGGGCCCGGTGAAGGGCTTTCTTCAAAACACCCGCCTTGCCGCCGGCGGCCTGCCGCTGCGCCGAATGCCGGACTGGCTGCGCCCGATCGTCGGCTGGCTGATGCCGAGGATCGGCCCGCGTGGCCTGGAGTTCGCCCGCGCCCGCGTCGAGATGAAGGCCGTCGAGACCGTGCTGCATCTGCGCCGCCAGGTGCCGAAGCGCATGCGCACGATGATACCCGATCACGTCTGGCGCCTCGTCGCGCCCTACGAGCTGGCGCCGCTTCCCGGCGAACACTCGCCAAGGGATGAGATACCGGACGAGCCGCGACGGCTGGAGCCCTCGACGCTAGGGGCGGCAGCGGCAGAGATGGAAACGCCAGAGAACGACACGCCTCGATGAACCGTCTCAAGGCGCGCTTATTCCTCCCGCTCGCACTGGCCTTCCTCGCTTTTGCGGCCATCGGCCTGTCGCTCTTGAAGCTGCATTCTGCCGAGACCGGCGTCTCCGTCGAAACGACGACCATCGGCGATACACCGGCGACGATCTTCCGGCCTGAGCGCAAACCGCTCGGTCCGGTGGTCGTCATCGCCCACGGCTTTGCCGGCTCGCAGCAGCTGATGCAGAGCTTTGCGCTGACCTTCGCCCGCAACGGTTATGTCGCGGTCACCTTCGACTTCCTCGGCCATGGCCGCAATCCCAGGCCGCTTGGCGGTAGCATCACCGAGGAAGACGGCGCCACCAGAGCGCTGGTCGACGAGACGGCTGAAGTCGCGGCCTTCGCCAGAACCCTCGGCGACGGCCGGCTCGCGGTCCTCGGCCATTCCATGGCGTCGGACGTCGTGGTCCGCTTCGCCGAAGCTGAACCCGACGTCGCCGCCACCATCGCCGTCTCGATGTTCTCCCCCGTCGTGACCGCCACCGAACCGCAAAACCTCCTCGTCATCGTCGGCGACTGGGAGGGCATGCTGAAGCGCGAGGCGCTGCGGGTGGTCGGCCTCGCCTCGGCGCCGCAGGAGGCCCAGCCCGGCGTTACCTATGGAGACTTCGCCGCCGGTACCGCCCGTCGCGCCGCCTTCAGCCCGAATGTCGAACATGCGAGCGTCCTGTTCAGCCAGGCAAGCCTCGGCGAAGCCCTCTCATGGCTCGATCAGACGTTCCGGATCGGCCGCACCGCCCCGGCCGACATCGCCGCGCGCGGCCCCTGGATCATGCTGCTGATCGCCGGCTGCGTTCTTCTCGCGCGCCAGCTGGCACCGCTGCTTCCCCGGCTTGCGGCTCCCCCGGCGGGCGCGGGCCTCAAATGGCGGCGCCTGTGGTTGCCGGTGCTCCTGCCGATGGTCGTCGCCCCGCTGCTGCTGCGGGTTTTGCCGACGCATTTCCTGCCCGTCCTCGTCGGCGACTATCTCGCCGTCCATTTCTTCGTCTACGGTGCTCTCACCGGACTGTGCCTTCTCTGGCTGAGGCGCGGCGATGGCCCTTTCCCGGCTCGACCGACACTTTCCCCGATGCTGCTGATCGCGGCGCTTGCCGTCGTCGCCTTCTATCTTGTCGCCCTCGTCTGGCCGATCGACAGCTTCGTCACCTCCTTCGTGCCGACGCCTGCCCGCGCGGCGCTGATCCTCGCCATGGCCGTCGGGACCCTCGCCTATTTCCTCGCCGACGAATGGACGACACGCGGAGACGGCGCGGCGCGGCTTGGCTATCCAGCCTCGAAGCTCGCCTTCCTGGTGTCGCTGGCGCTTGCCGTCGCGCTCGATCTGGAACGGCTGTTCTTCCTGATCATCATCGTCCCGGTCATCGCGCTGTTCTTTCTGGTCTTCGGCGGCTTCAGCGCCTGGACCTACCGGGCGAGCGGCCATCCCTTCGTCGGGGCGCTCGCCAATGCGCTGGCCTTCGCCTGGGCGATCGGCGTCACCTTCCCGCTGCTCGCGGGCTGACGCCCCAAAGCGTCGGCCCGGCCGGCAAAGCCTCGACCACCGCGCCCTCCGCCCCCGTCATCGCGTTGTAATGCAACCATAATACCTCTTCTCCCTGCTCCGAAGAGACGCGTCCTGCGCTCCACCTTCGGACGCGTGACACCAACGGTTCAGCTGACAGGACAAGTCATGGCGATAGATGCGGATGCCGGTCGAGGTGGCGAGGCCGGTGGCGGATGGGATCTATCCCGCCTCGGGATCGTCTTCATTATTTTGATGGTCGCCGTGACGGCCTATTTCCTCTGGTGGGCCGCGGGCTACACCGAAGGCAACTTCCCGATCGTCCTCGTCCTCGCGACGATCTTCGGCGTCTTCATGGCCTTCAACATCGGCGGCAACGACGTCGCCAACTCCTTCGGCACCAGCGTCGGCGCCGGCACTCTGACGATCCAGCAGGCGCTGGCGATTGCCGCGATCTTCGAGGTTTCGGGCGCGATCATCGCCGGCGGCAGCGTGACCGACACCATCCGCGACGGCATCGTCGATCTGTCACGCATGGCGGTCGAGCCGGCCGATTTCATCTATATCATGATGTCGGCGCTGATCGCCGCGGCGCTCTGGCTGCTCTTCGCCTCGAACCGCGGATGGCCGGTCTCCACCACCCATTCGATCGTCGGTGCCATCGTCGGATCCTCGATCACACTCGGCATCCTGTCGAGCGGGTCTGATACCGCCTTCTCCCTCGTTCAGTGGGGCAAGGTCGGGCAGATCGTGATTTCCTGGGTTCTCTCGCCGGCGCTCGGCGGCATCATCGCCTATCTCCTCTTCCGGGAGATCAAGAAGCATGTCCTCGCCTACAACCAGGCGGCCGAGGAGAAGCTCGATCAGATCCGGCAGGAAAAGCGCGAGCATGCGAGGCAGCACAAGGAGGCCTTCGAGCGACTGTCGGAAATCCAGCAGATCTCCTACACCCACACCATGGCCCGCGACGCCCATATCCTCGCCGACCGCGACTTCGATCCGGAGGATCTGGAATCCGACTACTTCCGCCGCATCCAGCAGCTCGAGCGGCAGCGCCGGGAGCTCAATCCGCACCGCGCCATCGAGACGCTGGTACCGCCGATCGCCGCCGTCGGCGCCATGGTGATCGCCGGCATGCTGCTCTCCAAGGGTCTCGGCAATCTGAAACTCGATCTCAGCCTTCTGCAGGACGGCCTGATCATGGTCATGGTGGGCGCTGTCGTCTGGCTCGGCGTCTATGTCCTTGCCCGATCGCTCAACGACCGGCCGCTCGGCCGCTCGACCTTCATCCTGTTTTCCTGGATGCAGGTATTCACAGCCGCGGGCTTTGCCTTCAGCCACGGTTCCAACGACATCGCCAACGCCATCGGCCCCTTCGCCGCGATCCTCGACGTCTTGCGCACCGGTGAGGTCGGCCAGAGCGCGCCGGTGCCGACGATCGCCATGATCACCTTCGGCGTCGCGCTGATCGCCGGGCTCTGGTTCATCGGCAAGAACGTCATCCAGACCGTCGGGCATAATCTGACGACCATCCACCCGGCCTCTGGCTTTTCGGCCGAGCTGTCGGCCTCGGCCGTGGTGATGCTCGCCTCGATCCTCGGCCTGCCGGTGTCCTCGACGCACATCCTGATCGGCTCGGTGCTCGGCATCGGCCTCGTCAACCGCCAGACCAACTGGGACCTGATGAAGCCCATCGCCTTTGCCTGGGTCGTCACCCTGCCGATCGCGGCAGTCCTCAGCGGCCTCGCCTTCATGGTGCTGCGCACCGTGCTTTGAGGGCCAGGCGGGCGATCGGTCGAAGTCGGGACGCAAACTCGCGATTGGCCTGATCTCTCCGCCCGCAAGGGGAAGATCGAAGCGGGTGTGGCGACGCTCGCTTTCGAGCGAGCAACCTTGCCTTGCGATCGCAACGCGCGATAGTCACCGGGGGCCTCGTCGCATCGACCAGCCGGCACTCTCGCCGGCGCTCCCAGGAGATCGCCATGCTCACCTCCGGCAGCATCCTCGTGCTCGTCGTCCTCGTCGTCGGGATCGTCGTCCTGTTCTCGACGATCAAGATCGTGCCACAGGGCTACAACTACACGGTCGAGAGTTTCGGCCGCTACACCCGCACCCTCAATCCCGGCCTGAGCATCCTGATCCCCTTCGTCGAGCGGGTCGGGCGCAAGATGAACATGATGGAGCAGGTACTCGACGTGCCGACGCAGGAGGTGATCACGCGAGACAACGCGTCGGTCGCGGCGGACGGTGTGGCATTCTACCAGATCCTCGACGCCAAGGCGGCGGCCTACGAGGTGTCCGGGCTCGACAACGCCATCCTCAACCTCGTCATGACGAACCTTCGCTCGGTCATGGGGTCGATGGATCTCGACGATCTCCTGTCCAACCGTGACACCATCTCCGAAAAGATCCTGCGCGTCGTCGATCAGGCGTCCCATTCCTGGGGCATCAAGATTACCCGCATCGAGATCAAGGACATCAACCCGCCGAAGAACCTCGTCGACGCCATGGCGCGCCAGATGATGGCCGAGCGCGAGAAGCGCGCCGACATCCTCGAAGCCGAGGGCTCACGCAATGCGGCGATCCTGCGGGCGGAGGGCGAAAAGCAGAGCCAGATTCTGCAGGCGGAAGGCAAGCGCGAGGCCGCATATCTCGAGGCCCAGGCCCGCGAGCGTTTGGCAGAAGCCGAGGCGACGGCAACAAGGCTCGTCTCGGAGGCGATCAGCGCCGGCGATGTCCAGGCACTCAACTACTTCGTCGCTCAGAAATACACCGAGGCCCTGTCGAAGCTCGCCTCCGCGCCGAACCAGCGGGTCGTCCTGATGCCGCTCGAGGCCTCGTCGCTGATCGGCTCCGTCGCCGGCATTGCAGAGCTCGCGCGCGGCGCCTTCGGCGACGATGTCGGCCCGACCGTCCAGCCGACGCAGCCGCGCGCCCGGCCACAGCGCCCGGGATTCACCGTGCCGCCGAGCGGCTCGGGCGGCCCGCCGGCGGCCGAGTGACGCCCATGGACGCCTTGATCGAAACCTTCCTTACCTATGGCTGGTGGATCGCCGGCCTCGTGCTTCTGATGCTCGAAGTCGTCGCGCCCGGCGTCTATCTCGTATTTTTCGGCGTCGCCGCCCTTGTCGTCGGCACCAACGCCTTCTTCGTCGGCGGCTCCGGCTGGTTCGACTGGCCGCAGCAGGTGATCGCCTTCATCGTCGTCTCAACGGTCTGCATCTATCTCGGCCGCCGCTGGTACGGCACGGCGTCCGACACCGACGACGCCTCGCCGCTCAATCGCCGGACGAGCCGGCTGATCGGCCGCGAAGCGCGGCTGTCAGAGGCGATCGTCGCCGGCCGCGGCCGGGTGGCGATCGAGGATTCCTGGTGGAGCGTCTCGGGGCCGGAGCTGCCGGCGGGCGCGCGGGTCAGGGTGACGGGCGCGGACGGGGCGGTGCTCGAGGTCGAGCCGGCGGAGTGAGGGAGGCCACCGCGCTGCCGTTCCGGCTGCGGATGCGCGCCCAGCCCAACCGCTTCGTCATCCCGGGCCCGGACCCGGAATCCGCTCATCTGCCGCCAAGGCTGCCGGTTCGGTGCAGAGGCATCGACATGGAGAAGGTCAATCCTCATTCGCAGTGTCGGCGGTTTGGAGTGGGTCCCGGGTCGAGCCCGGGATGACGAGGTGGCGGTGCAGGCGCCCCATCGACGACCCTCATCGGCCACGGTCGCCACCGACGCCTCGATCTCCCCCGCTTGTGGGGAAGATCGCGGAAGGCTCATCATCGAGCGAAAGGCCCGTTTCAGTCAGATGCCACCCCCTCGCCCGATTGATCCGCCGCCCGTCTGCAGCTACCCCTTGAAGGAGATGACCTTCGCCAGGGCGACCCCTTCATGACAGAACGCTATCCCCGTGATCTTCTCGGCTACGGCCGGACGCCGCCCGACCCGAAATGGCCGAACCCCAACGGCACGGGGCCTGCCAAGATCTGCGTCCAGTTCGTCGTCAATTACGAGGAGGGTGGCGAGAGCTCGATCCTCGACGGCGATCCGGCTTCGGAATCGCTTCTGTCCGAGATCGTCGGGGCGCAGCCCTGGCCGGGGCAGCGCAACCTGAACATGGAGTCGCTCTACGAATATGGCTCGCGGGCCGGCTTCTGGCGGCTGTGGCGGATGTTCACGAGCCGCGACATGCCGGTCACCGTCTATGGCGTCGCCGTCGCGCTGGAGCGCAATCCGGAAGCCGTCGCGGCGATGCGGGACGCGGACTGGGAGATCGCCAGCCATGGGCTGAGATGGCTGGAATACAAGGATTTTCCAGAAGACGAGGAACGCCGTCACATCGAAGACGCCGTCCGCATCCACACGGCCGTCACCGGCTCGCGCCCCCTCGGCATCTATCAGGGCAAGCCCTCGGCCAACACGCTCAAGCTGGTGATGGAGGAAGGCGGCTTCGCCTATTCCTCCGACAGCTATGCCGACGACCTGCCCTACTGGGTGGAGGGGCCCAACGGCCCGCATCTGATCATCCCCTACACCCTCGACACCAACGACATGCGCTTTGCGACTCCGCAGGGCTTCAACTCGGGCGATCAGTTCTTCACCTATCTGAAGGATGCATTCGACGTGCTCTATGAAGAGGGCGAGGCGGGCCAGGCGAAGATGCTGAATATCGGCCTGCACTGCCGGCTCGTCGGCCGCCCCGCCCGGGCCGCGGCCCTCGCCCGCTTTCTCGATTACGTGCAGTCGAAGCCCGACGTGTGGGTCGCCAAGCGGATAGAAATCGCCGACCACTGGCGCGCGCATTTTCCTCCCGCGCCGCGCTTCAGGCCAAGCCGCATGGTGAGGGAAGATTTCGTCGGGATCTTCGGCGGTGTCTTCGAACATTCGCCCTTCATCGCAGAGCGCACCTTCGCCGCCGGCCTGGGCAATGCCAACGACACGCCGCCAACCCTTGCGGCGGCCATGAGCCGGGTTTTCCGGCTCGCGAGCCAAGACGAGCGGCTCGGCGTCCTCAAGGCGCATCCCGATCTGGCTGGCCGGCTGGCGCTTGCCGGCGACCTCACCGATCAATCGAAGGCCGAGCAGAAGGGGGCCGGGCTCGACCAGTTGAGCGAGGACGAGCTTGCCCGCTTCACCGAGCTCAACGATCGTTATGTCGAACGCTTCGGCTTTCCCTTCATCATCGCCGTGAAGGGCCGAGACAAGACCGAGATCCTGTCTGCCTTCGAGGCGAGGATCGCCAATGATGCCGGCGAGGAGTTCGCCACCGCCTGCCACGAGGTCGAGACGATCGCGCGGCTGAGAATTTCCCAGATTTTCGACGAGAAAGCCCAGTGAGTTCAGAGCGTTTCATCACAGCCGAACCCCTTGCCGAAGCGGCGGACCTGACGCGCAGATATGTCGATCTCGCTCAGCCGCGTCTCGGCACCGCCGTGACCTTTGCGAGCGACGACTTCTTCGCCGACAAGTCCCGCATGATCGATCCGGCGCCGCCGGTCTTCTATCCCGATCGCTTCGACGATCATGGCAAGTGGATGGATGGCTGGGAATCGCGGCGCAAGCGCACACCCGGTCACGACCACGCCGTCATTCGCCTCGGCCAGCGCGGCACCATCGCCGCGATCGACATCGATACCTCGTTCTTCACCGGCAATTTCCCGCCCGAAGCCAGGGTCGAGGCGGCCGATACGCTCGATGAGCCGGGCGAAGCGGACTGGACCGAGATCGTACCGCGCTCGGCGCTTCGCGGCGACAGCCACAATCTCTTCATCGTCGAGGCCTTCGCCCCCATGCGCTGGTTGCGGCTGAACATCTATCCCGATGGCGGCGTTGCGCGCTTGCGGGTCTACGGCACGATCGCCAAGGACTGGAGCCTCATCGGCCCGGACGAAACGGTCGATCTCGTGGCAATGGAGAATGGCGGCACCGCCGTCGCCTGGAACGACGCCCATTACGGCCATCCGGCCAATCTCCTCGCCCCCGGCCGCGCCCCGGTCATGGCCGATGGCTGGGAGACGGCGCGCCGCCGCGTTGCCGGAAACGACTGGTGCGTGCTCAAGCTCGGCACGGCCGGGAAGATCGAACGGATCGCCATCGACACCAACCACTTCAAGGGCAACTTTCCCGACCGCTTCACGCTGCGCGCAGGACATCTCGGCGACGTGACGGCGCAGGACGCGATCGATGCCGCCAGCCGGGATTGGCCGCTGATCGTCGAAGAATCGAAACTCAAGGCGCATCACGTCGAAAAGTTCGCCGCCGCCCCGCTCGACCAGCCCGTCACCCATGTGAGGCTCGACATCTTTCCCGATGGCGGCGTCTCGCGGCTGCGGATCTGGGGAAAGAAGGCCTGATGGCCGGCCGGATCCTGCGCCCCTGCCCTCTGACGAAAGCGGCCTTCGCGCCCTTCGGCGACGTCATCGAGATGGCGGATGCCGAAGAGCGGCTGATCAACGGGGGCACGACCACCCGCTATCACGACCTCGCGACGGTCGACGTCGGAGCTGAGGGGGGCAGGCCGCTGATCTCGATCTTCCGGGGTCAGCCATTCGCCTTCCCGATCGCGATCACGATGTTCGAACGCCATCCGCTCGGCAGCCAGGCGTTCTATCCGCTTTCCGGCCGGCCTTGGCTGGCGGTCGTCGCCGCAGAAGACGGCGGCAGGCCGGGCGAGCCCCTCGTTTTCATCGCGAGCGGAACGCAGGGCGTGAACTACGCCCCCGGCGTCTGGCATCATCCGCTCCTCGCCCTCGACGAGACTTCACAGTTTCTCGTGGTTGATCGCGGCGGAACGGGCGACAATCTCGAAGAAGCGATCCTCGCCGAACCTTTCCACATCGAACGATAATCGTTGCGCCGGCAATGTATTCAGCCGCCCGGCTGACGAAACCATGGCTGAACTCACTCGTTGGACCTTTAAGACGGTTTTGCCACACCGGCAAATCGCCCGCCGGGCAACGCCCCGGCGGCAAGAAACGAACGAGCCGCAAGGGAGGCCAACATGGCGAACGCAGCCGCAAATTTCGCGCATTTCGATCATCCGCAGCACGGGACCTATCGGAACCCCGAAGATGTCCTGAAAGACAGCCGCCTGTCTGACGGTGAAAAGCGGACAATCATCGACGAATGGCGCTCGTCGCTGAAGCATATTCTGGTCAACGAACCCGACGCCCCCGAGGTCGAAGCCGTCAACAAGGCGCTCGACGAGGCGGCTGCGAAGCTTTGATCTGACCGATCTCGGCTTACTCTTCGAGCCTGACCTCGCCGCCACGTAGTTCCGCACGCTCCGGCACCGGAATCATCACCGGTGTTCGGCAGTGCCGGAAATGCGTGCGGGCTGATCGCATACCGCTTGATCGCAAACGTCTCGCGAAAAACATCGTCGGCATTCTATCAATCTCAATTATATTTGGGACTAACGAAATAGTCGGTAATGCAGACTTCGTATTTCCATTTTCCCATTGACAATCGCCCCTTCAATGCGGCGATTTAGCGCAGTACATACTGAGAAACTTCAAGGCATAATACTTGCAGAAATAAACGATAAGTTGTGCGATCGGCGGGGGGCGCGGGTCGTTGAGGAGATCTGGGAGGATCGAATGGGATCGCACGTCCCGAAAGCGGCACATTTCAATCATCCAGTCCACGGGACTTACACCTGTCCGAACGAGCTTGTGACGGACAAGCGGCTGTCGGAGACCGAAAAGCAGATGGTCATCGAGGCCTGGAGCAACTCCCTGAAACACGGAACCTTCGAAGAGCGCGATATTCGCAGCATCAAGGCCACCGCCAGAACATTGAGCTTTGCTGCGACGCGACTCGCAGCGGGCAACACGCAATCGCGAGGTGGCTGACGCGGCGCTTCGACAAGAAAGGTGACTGCCGGTGTCCGCAGCCGCCTTTTTCGTTTGACCAAGCACACTAGCTTGCCGGGTGAGCGGCACGAAACGCCGCGAGAAACCGGGACGGGACACCCAAACATGCCCAAAAGCATCAACCCCGCGAATGGGGACGTCATCGAGGACTATGCGGAACACAGCGACGCCGATGTGGAGCGGGCGCTGGAGAACGCCGAACTCGCCTATCGCGACTGGCGCCGCACGCCTTTCAGCCGCCGCGCCGCTTTGTTGAACCGCACGGCCGACATCCTCGAGAAGCGCAAGGACGAACTCGCCCGCATCGCAACCCTCGAAATGGGCAAGCGGCTCAAGGAAGCCGTTGCGGAAGTCGAAAAATGCGCGCTTGGCTGTCGCTACTATGCCGAGCATGGCGAGGCGATGATCGCCAATGACGAGCGGCCCGGACCGGCCTCGCAGAACTATGTCGCCTATCTGCCGATCGGGCCCGTGCTGGCGGTGATGCCCTGGAACTTCCCCTACTGGCAGTGCTTCCGCTTCATCGCCCCCTCGCTGATGGCCGGCAATGTCGGCCTGTTGAAGCATGCCTCCAATGTCAGCCAGTGCGCGCTCGAAATCGAAAAGGTGATGCTCGAGGCGGACGCCCCGCAAGGCGTTTTCCAGACGCTCCTGATCTCTTCGAAGAAGGTCGAGCCGATCCTGCGCGATCGCCGCATCCGGGCGGCGACGCTGACGGGCAGCGAGGGCGCGGGCTCGGCGGTCGCCTCGACCGCAGGCTCCGAAATCAAGACGACGGTGCTCGAACTCGGCGGCTCCGATCCCTTCATCGTCATGCCCTCGGCCGATCTCGACAAGGCCGTCGATGTCGGTGTCACCGCCCGCATGCAGAACAACGGCCAGAGCTGCATCGCCGCCAAGCGTTTCATCGTCCATGCCGATGTCTATGACGATTACACCGCCCGTTACCGCGAGAAGCTCGAGGCGATGACCGTCGGCGATCCGATGGACGAGGCGACGGATATCGGCCCGCTTGCGATGCGATCGGGCGTCGAGGATCTCACCGACCAGATCGATCGGTCGGTGAAGACCGGCGCAACCTTGACGACCGGCGGCGCGATCGAGGGCAAGGGCTGCTACTTCAAGCCGTCGATGCTCGAAAATGTCGGCGAGGAGGCTCCGGCCTATCGCGACGAGCTGTTCGGTCCCTGCGCGATCTTCTTCAAGGTGACCTCGATCGACGCTGCGATCGATCTTGCCAACGATTCCGATTTCGGGCTTGGCGGCTCGGTCTGGACCAACGAGGCGGGCGAGATCGAACGTTTCGTCCGTGACCTCGACCAGGGCAGCACCAACGTCAATCGCATGACCGCCTCAGACCCGCGACTGCCCTTCGGCGGCGTGAAGCGGTCCGGTTACGGCCGTGAGCTTTCCAAAGAAGGGATCCACGCTTTCATGAACGCAAAGACCGTGACGATCGCCTGAGCGGGCATCCGCGCCCTTGGTGCCGATCCTCGCTGCGCAGTCACCCGGCACGTTGCCGGGCGGCATGCCAGGACGACGAGTGGCGGCGCGACTTGGAAGGACGGATCGAATGACGGCCGGCGAGCAGCCGTGAGGCAGGCTTGCCGGTTGCCTATGTAAAAGGCATAAAATCGACGCGAAGACTGCCGTCAGTCCCTCGTCATTCGTCTGGCGGGCGGCCCGCGGCTGCCCCGCCAGACAAGCGAACGGACACGGCGCATGAGCACGACCCAACCGCAACATTTCATGGCAGATCCATTGCTAGAAACGCTGACATCAAAAGCCGCATCGGCTCGGCAGACCGGAATTCGAAACCTCTTCGCCGAAGATCCGAGCCGCTTTAAAACCTTCTCGGCCTCGACCTCCAGGCTTCTCCTCGACTATTCCAAGACGTCGATCGACACAGAAAGCCTTTCGGCGCTGTTCGATTTCGCCAGAGCGCGCCAGATCGAGCAGAAGCGCGACGCGATGTTCGCCGGCGAGCGCATCAACGCCACCGAAAACCGTTCCGTTCTTCACGTCGCTCTGCGCGCCGAGCCCGCCGACGGCTACCGCGCCGACGGCGAACCCGTCAGCGCCGAGGTGATGGACGTCCTCACCGCGATGGCGAATTTTTCGACGAAGGTCCGCAACGGCGAGATCGCCGGCTCGAACGGCGACCTAATCACCGACGTCGTCAATATCGGCATCGGCGGCTCCGACCTCGGGCCGGTGATGGCGACTTTGGCTCTTGCCCCCTATCACGACGGCCCGCGCACCCATTTCGTCTCGAATGTCGACGGCGCCCACATGGCCGACACGCTGAAGGGCCTCGAGCCCCGATCGACATTGTTCATCATTGCGTCGAAGACCTTCACGACGATCGAAACGATGACCAACGCCGCGACGGCGCGTCGGTGGATCGTCGCAACGCTCGGCGAAGCGGCGGTCGGCGATCATTTCGCCGCCGTCTCGACCGCCCTCGACAAGGTCAACGATTTCGGCATCGGCCAAGAGCGGACCTTCGGCTTCTGGGAATGGGTCGGCGGGCGCTATTCGATCTGGTCGGCGATCGGCCTGCCATTGATGCTGGCCATCGGGCCCGAGAATTTCCGCGCCTTTCTCGCCGGCGCACGCGAGATCGACCAGCATTTCAAATCCGCACCGCTGGAAAAGAACCTGCCGGTGCTTCTCGGCCTCGTCGGCTACTGGCACCGGGCGCTGATGCACTATCCCACGCGCGCGATCATTCCCTACGACCAGCGGCTGTCGCGCTTTCCCGCCTATCTCCAGCAGCTCGACATGGAATCGAACGGCAAGGGCGTCGGTCTCGACGGCAAGCCGGTCGTCATTTCGGGCCCGGTCGTCTGGGGCGAACCCGGCACCAACGGCCAGCATGCCTTCTTCCAGCTGATCCATCAGGGCACCGATGTCATTCCTGTGGAATTCCTGGTCGGCGCCACCGCCCATGAAAGCTCGGAGATGTCGGTCCATCAGGACCTTCTCCTGGCAAATTGCCTCGCCCAGAGCGAGGCGCTGATGAAGGGGCGGACGCTGGAAGAGGCCACGCGCCAGCTTCTCGATGCCGGCCGGTCCGAGGAGGATGCGGCGCAGATCGCTCCGCACCGCGTGTTTTCCGGCGATCGCCCGTCGCTGACCATTCTCTACTCGACCCTCGACCCGGCGACCCTCGGCTCGCTGATCGCGCTTTACGAACATCGGGTCTTCGTCGAGGCCCAGCTCTTCGGGATCAACGCATTCGATCAGTGGGGCGTCGAACTCGGCAAGGAACTTGCCACCAATCTTCTTCCGATCGTCACCGGAGAGACCGCCGCGACAAGCCGCGACGGCTCTACCCAGGGGCTCGTCGCCGCCATTCAGACCATGAGGAAAGCCTGATGTCCGCCACACCCAAGATCGAGCCGATGGGCGCGAAGGTTCCCGAGCCGCGCCAGAACGACCCCGATACCCTGGCCCGTCAGATCGTCGAGAAGCTGACCTACTCGATTGGAAAGCATCCCGAGCAGGCGCGCAAATACGATTGGCTGAGGGCGACGACCCTCGTCGTGCGCGATCGGATCATCGATCACTGGTTCGCCTCGACCGATCGGGTCCGCGAGAGCAAGGACAAGCGCGTCTATTACCTGTCGATGGAGTTCCTGATCGGGCGGCTCCTGCGCGATGCCATCAACAACCTGCAGCTGACGGAGCCGGTCCGCGAAGCGCTGAAACGCTACAATGTCGAGCTCGACATGGTGGAACTGCTGGAGCCCGACGCGGCGCTCGGCAATGGCGGCCTCGGCCGCCTCGCTGCCTGCTTCATGGAGTCCATGGCGTCGACGGGCGTGCCGGGCGTCGGCTACGGCATCCGCTACGTCCACGGTTTCTTCCGCCAGGAGATCGCCGACGGGGCGCAGGTGGAGCTGCCTGAGACCTGGCTCATGCACGGCAATCCGTGGGAGTTCGAGCGGCGAGATTCGTCCTATGAGATCGGCTTCGGCGGCAAGGTCATCACCCAGAGCGAACCCGGCAAGCCGCAGCGCCACGTCTGGCGCCCGTCCGAGCGCGTGCTTGCCGTCGCCTTCGACACGCCGATCGTCGGCTGGCGAGGAAGTCAGGTGAATACCCTGCGCCTGTGGAGCGCTCAGGCGGTCGATCCGATTCTGCTCGATGCCTTCAACGACGGCGATCACATCGGCGCCCTGGTCGAATCCAACAAGGCCGAGGCGATCACGCGGGTGCTCTATCCGGCCGATTCCCATCAGGCTGGCCAGGAGCTTCGCCTGAGGCAGGAATACTTCTTCTCCGCCGCTTCGCTTCAGGACATCATCCGCCGCCATCTCAGCGAGAACGAGAGCCTCGACAATCTCGCCGACAAGGTCGCAATCCAGCTCAACGACACGCATCCGGCAGTTTCCGTCGCCGAGCTGATGCGGCTTCTCGTCGATGTTCACGGCTATGTCTGGTCCAAGGCCTGGACCATCACCCGCGCCACCTTCGGCTACACCAACCACACGCTCCTGCCGGAAGCGCTCGAACACTGGCCGATCAGCCTGTTCGAGCGGCTGTTGCCGCGCCAGATGCAGATCATCTACCAGATCAATGCCGACGTCATCCGGGAAGCGGCCCAGGACAAGGGCTTCAACGACCAGCAGATCGCGGCCATCTCGCTGATCGACGAGGGGCATGGCCGGCGTGTGCGGATGGGCCAGCTCGCCTTCGTCGGCAGCCATGCCGTCAACGGCGTCTCGGCGCTGCACACCGAGCTCATGAAGGAGACGGTGTTCAACAACCTTCACGAACTCTATCCCGACCGCATCCAGAACAAGACCAATGGCGTCACCCCGCGGCGCTGGCTGATGGAGTGCAACCCCGGCCTCACCGGGCTTTTGAAGGAGGCGATCGGCCCCGCTTTCCTCGATGACACCGAAAAGCTCGCCGACGCCGACAAGCTCGCCGACGACAGCGCCTTCCGCGACAGGTTCACCGCCGTCAAGCGCGAGAACAAGGCGCGGCTCGCCGATATCATCTCGGACCGGCTCGCCATCACGCTCAACCCGGACGCGATCTTCGACATCCAGGTCAAGCGCATCCACGAATACAAGCGCCAGTTCCTCAACATCATCGAGGCGATCGCGCTCTACAACCAGATCCGCGCCCATCCGGAGAAGAACTGGACGCCGCGCGTCAAGATCTTCGCCGGCAAGGCCGCGCCGAGCTACGTCCAGGCCAAGGAGATCATTCACCTCGCCAACGACGTCGCGCGGGTGGTCAATTCCGACCCCGCCGTGCGCGATCTCCTGAAGATCGTGTTCATTCCCAACTACAACGTCAGTCTCGCCGAAATCATCATGCCGGCCGCCGATCTGTCCGAACAGATCTCGACGGCGGGGCTGGAAGCCTCGGGCACGGGCAACATGAAGTTCGCCCTCAACGGCGCGCTGACGATCGGCACGCTGGACGGCGCCAATGTCGAGATGCTCGAACATGTCGGCGAGGACAACATTTTCATCTTCGGCCTCAAGGCCGACGAGGTCGCCCAGCGGCGGCGCGAGGCGCATAGCGGCCGCTCGATCATCGACCGCACGCCGCTCTTGCGCGAAGCCCTGGACGCGATCTCGAGCGGCGTCTTCGCGCCCGACAATCCCGCGCGCTATCACACCCTCGTCTCCAACCTCTACAACAACGACTGGTGGATGATCTGCGCCGACTTCGAGGCCTACTGGAACGCCCAGCGGAGCCTCGACGCACTCTTCCTGAACCAAAGCGAGTGGCAGTCCAAGGCGATCCACAACACCGCGCGGATGGGCTGGTTCTCCTCCGACCGGTCGATCCGCGAATATTCCAAGGACATCTGGCAGGCCGGCCCCGGTCAGCGCCCATGACCCAGGCGGGCTTCCCGCCTGTCTGCGAAGGACGGGCTTCGGCCTGAACAGCAGGAACCAGGAGAGGCGCCTGCCCGGCCCTCTCCAGTGGCAGCCAACCACCGCGGCTTGACCTGTCATGCCGCGGTGGTGGATCGCTGCATATCCTCCTTGACTTGAACCGCCCTATCCTCACTGTCTGTGAACCAATGACGCGCATAACCGCGGCTCACGAAAAGCCGATCCGCCAAACGCACAAGGCGGCCTCGGATAGAAGAGCCACCGCAAGGGAGGGAAAATGCCGGACTCAAGACCGATCGCACCGCTGGCGCGCGACGCCATGGCATATGTTCTGGCGGGCGGGCGCGGCAGCAGGCTCCTGGAACTGACCGATGCCCGCGCGAAGCCCGCCGTCTATTTCGGCGGCAAGACGCGCATCATCGACTTCGCCCTTTCCAACGCGATCAATTCGGGCATCCGGCGCATCGGCGTCGCCACCCAGTACAAGGCCCACAGCTTGATCCGGCATCTCCAGAACGGCTGGAACTTCCTGCGGCCGGGCCGCAACGAAAGCTTCGACATCCTGCCGGCCAGCCAGCGCGTCTCGGAAGACCAGTGGTATGCCGGCACGGCGGACGCCGTCTATCAGAACATCGACATCATCGAATCCTACGCGCCCAAGCACATCGTCGTCCTTGCCGGCGATCACATCTACAAGATGGACTACGAGATCATGCTCCAGCAGCATGTGGATTCCGGCGCGGACGTGACGGTCGGCTGCCTGGAAGTCCCGCGGATGGATGCGGTCGGTTTTGGCGTCATGCATGTCGACGAGGACTTCCAGATCACCGACTTCATCGAGAAGCCGAAGGATCCGCCGTCGATCCCCGGCCGGCCGGACGTCGCGCTCGCCTCCATGGGCATTTACGTCTTCGAGACCAATTTCCTGATGGACCAGCTGCGCCGCGACGCGTCCGATCCCCACTCCCAGCGCGATTTCGGCAAGGACATCATTCCCCATATCGTGCGCCACGGCAAAGCCGTCGCCCATCGCTTCAACCGCTCGGTCGTGCGCTCGGCGATGGAGCCGGACAACGAGGCCTACTGGCGCGACGTCGGCACCGTCGATGCCTACTGGCAGGCCAATATCGACCTCACCGACATCGTCCCGCCGCTCGACATCTACGATCGCGACTGGCCGATCTGGACCTATGCCGAGATCGTGCCGCCGGCAAAATTCGTCCATGACGAGGACGGGCGACGCGGCACGGCGATCTCGTCGCTGGTTTCCGGCGACTGCATCATCTCCGGCGGCTCGCTCAATCGCTCGCTGGTCTTCACCGGCGTGCGGGTCCACTCCTATTCCCATCTCGACCATGCCGTCGTCCTGCCGCAAAGCCACATCGGCCGCAGCGCGCGGGTCAGCAACGCCGTCATCGATCGCGGCGTCGTCATTCCCGACGGCCTCGTCATCGGCGAGGATCCCGAACTCGACGCCAAGCGCTTCCGCCGCACCGAAAGCGGCATCTGCCTCGTCACCAAGCCGATGATCGAGCGTTTGAGTTACTGACCACCCGATGAAAATCCTCTCGATTGCCGCGGAAGTCTTTCCGCTGATCAAGACCGGCGGGCTCGCGGACGTCGCCGGCGCCCTGCCCTCAGCGCTTTCCGGGCACGGCTGCGACGTCACCACCATGCTGCCGGGCTATCCGGTCGTCCTCAAGGCGATCGAGGCCGCCGGGGCCAAGGTCGAGGTCCTGCCGCTGGACGACGTCCTGGGCGGCACGGCGCGGCTCCTTGCCGTCAAGCTGTCCGGCATGAAGCTCCTCGTCCTCGACATGCCGGAGCTCTACGATCGTCTGGGCGGGCCCTACACCGACACGGCAGGGCACGACTACGGCGACAACTGGCGGCGCTTCGCGGCCCTGTCGAAGGCAGGCGCGATGGTCGCGCAGGGCGCCATCGACGGCTATCTGCCCGACATCGTCCATGTCCACGACTGGCAGGCCGCGCTGACGCCCGTCTATCTTGCGGCATCCAACCGCCCGCGGCCGAAGACGGTGCTGACGATCCACAATCTGGCCTTTCAGGGAAACTACCCCTCAGGTATCTTCCCACAGCTGGGGCTGCCGGCGGCGAGCTGGTCGATCGAGGGCGTCGAATATTACGGCAATGTCGGCTTTCTGAAAGGCGGTCTCCACGCCTGTGACGTGGTGACGACGGTCAGTCCGACATATGCCAAGGAAATCGTTACCCCCGGCGGCGGCATGGGGCTCGACGGGCTGCTGCTCGGCCGTGGCTCGCGCCTCGTCGGCATCGTCAACGGCATCGACACCACCGTCTGGGACCCCGAAGCCGATCCGGCCATCGCCGCGCCCTATTCACCCGCCGACATGAAGTCCCGGCTTCACAACAAGCGTGCCCTCGAGGGCGAGTTCGGGCTTCGCCGCGAGAACGGGCCGATCTTCTCCGTCGTCAGCCGGCTGACCTGGCAGAAAGGCCTCGATCTCGTCGCCGAGATCTGCGACGAGCTCGTCGAGCGGGGCGTGCGCCTCGTCGTCGTCGGCTCCGGCGAGGCGATCATCGAGGGCACTTTTCAGGCTGCCCACTCGCGCCATCCCGACCGCGTCGGCGTGCGGATCGGCTATGACGAGACCCTGTCGCACCGGGTGCAGGCCGGCGCCGACGCGATCCTCATCCCCTCGCGCTTCGAGCCCTGCGGCCTGACCCAGCTCTACGGGCTTCGCTATGGCTGCATACCGGTCGTCGCGAAGGTCGGCGGCCTTGCCGACACCGTGGTCGACGCAAACTATGCCGCCGTCAGCGCCAAGGCGGCGACGGGCGTCATCTTCACGTCACCCGAGCGCGACTCCCTCCTCGCAGCCGTCGACCGCACGCTCGAGCTCTACGAAGACGCCCAAGTCTGGCGAACGATGCAAGCGGCCGCTATGAAGGCGGATGTTTCCTGGGAAAAGAGCGCGGCGCTCTATGCGGGTATCTACCGCGATCTGACGAAAGAGTAGACGAGACGATGATCGAGACGATCGCCACCACCCCCTACGACGATCAGAAGCCCGGCACCTCCGGGCTGCGCAAGAAGGTCCCGCATTTTCAGCAGCCGAACTATGCGGCAAACTTCATCCAGTCGATCTTCGATGCGCTGCCGCTCGACGGCGGCGAAACCCTCGTCATTGGCGGCGACGGCCGTTACTACAACCGCGAAGTCATCCTGATGGCGATCCGCATGGCGGCCGGCAACGGCTATGGCCGCGTCGTCGTCGGCAAGGATGGCATCCTCTCGACACCGGCCGCATCCAACCTCATCCGCAAACGCGGCGCATCGGGCGGCATCATCCTTTCGGCAAGCCACAATCCCGGCGGCGCGAAGGGTGATTTCGGCATCAAATACAACGGCTCGAACGGCGGGCCCGCCCCCGAGAGCGTGACGGCCAGGATCTTCGAGAAGTCGAAATCGATCCAGCGCTACCGTGTGTGGACCTCGACCGCGCCGGATATCTCCAAACTCGGCGAGACGACGCTCGGCGACATGGTGGTCGAGGTGATCGATCCCGTCGCCGACTATGCCGAACTGATGGAGAGCCTGTTCGACTTTGCCAAGATCCGCGATCTGATCGCCTCCGGCTTCCGCCTGCGCTTCGACGCGATGCACGCCGTGACGGGGCCCTATGCGACCGAGATCCTGGAGCGACGCCTCGGCGCGCCTCAGGGCAGCGTCGTCAACAATGTGCCGAAGGAGGACTTCGGCGGTGGCCACCCGGACCCGAACGCCGTCCACGCAGCCGAGCTGATCTCCCACCTGATGGCCAACGACGGACCCGATTTCGGCGCCGCATCGGATGGCGACGGCGACCGCAATCTGATCGTCGGCAAGGGCGTCGTCGTTTCTCCGTCGGATTCGCTGGCGGTTCTTGCCGCCAATGCCCCCCTGGCTCCGGCCTATGCCGGGGGTCTTGCCGGCATCGCCCGCTCCATGCCGACCAGCCAGGCCGCCGACCGCGTCGCGCAAAAACGCAAGATCGGCATCTACGAGACACCGACCGGCTGGAAGTTCTTCGGCAATCTCCTCGACGCCGGCAAGGTGACGATCTGCGGCGAGGAATCCGCCGGCACCGGCTCCGACCACGTGCGCGAGAAGGACGGCGTGTGGGCGGTCCTCCTGTGGCTGAACATTTTGGCAGAGCGGCGCGAGAGCGTTCAGGACATCCTGGACAAGCACTGGGCCGAATTCGGCCGCAACTTCTATCAGCGCCACGACTACGAGGAGATCGACGCCAAGGCTGCCAACGGGCTGATGGAATCGCTTCGCGATCGCCTCGCCTCGATGGCCGGCCAGCGCTTCGGCACGCTCGTCGTCTCCGAAGCCGACGACTTTTCCTACAAGGACCCGATCGACGGCTCGGTCTCGACCAGCCAGGGCGTGCGCATCATCTTCTCCGGCGGCTCGCGGATCGTCTATCGCCTGTCAGGCACAGGCACCGCCGGCGCGACGCTGCGCGTCTATATCGAGCGCTTCGAGTCCGACCCGTCGAAACACGCCCTCCCGCCCGAAGAAGCGCTGAAGGAGCTCATCGCGACGGCGGACGTGATCGGCGAGATCAAGAAGCGTACGGGGCGCAGCGAGCCGGACGTGGTGACGTAAGCAGGGCGAAGCCGGGCCGTCAGGCTGCGACGGACAAAGTTCACGCCGCCGCACCATCCCGTTCATTCTTGCCGTTGCAAGACTTCAAGAGCGTCCCGCATCGCGGTTCTTGCTGCGGCACGTGCGATCTTTGGCCGGGCCTCTGACGCTTGTTCCGAATGAGGCGTCATGGCCTGCGAGCGAGTTGGCGGGCCCCGGATTCCATCCCTTGCCTACCCTTCTGCTCGGCAGATTCTGGCGCCCGAAACGGCGCCGGGCGGGACAGACCCCGAAGGATCTGTCCCGCCCGGCTTTGTCTGAAACGGGATGCCCCCCGCTCTTATCCGCCGCTGGCCAGACGCGGCGGGCCTTTCAGCGCGTGCTCGTCGCGGTAGGGGTCCGGCGTGTTGACGTCGGTTTCCTTTTCCGTCTCGTACCACTGGTCCGCCCGGTAGAGCACCAGCTTGTCACGCCCGAGGCCTCTCAACAGCGAGTACATCATGATCAGGAGCACGATGGCGAACGGAAAGCCGGCGACGACCGCTGCCGCCTGAAGCGCCTTGAGACCGCCCGCGACCAGCAGCATCGCCGCGATCGCACCTTCCGTGACGGCCCAGAACAGGCGCTGGATGCGAGGCGGATCAGCGTGACCGCCGGCGGTGAGCATGTCGATTACGAAGCTCGCGCTATCGGACGAGGTGACGAACCACACGACGATCATCACGATGATGATCGCGCCGATCAGCGGCGTTCCGGGGAAGAACTCGATCAGCTTGAAGATCGCGTCGCCATAGCTTTCCTTGGTGGCCTCGATCAGGCCGGGATTGCCGTCGAGCTCCATCTTCACGGCCGTTCCGCCGAAGGCGGTGAACCAGAAGAACAGGATCGTGGTCGGGATCAGCAGGACGCCGAGCAGAAACTCACGGATCGTGCGGCCGCGCGAGATGCGGGCGATGAAGATGCCGACGAAGGGCGACCAGGAAATCCACCAGGCCCAGTAGAACAGCGTCCAGTCCACCTGCCAGTTGGTGCCCGAATAGCTCTCGACCCAGAAGCTCCAGTGGACGAGACCGTTCAGATAGTTGCCGACATTCTCGATGAAGCTGTCGAAGATGAAGAGCGTCGGCCCGACGATCACGACGAAGGCGAGGAGCGCGAAGCTCAGATAGATGTTGAAGCTCGAAATGCGCTTGATGCCGCCGTCGAGACCGAGCATCACCGAGATCGTCGCAAATGCCGTGATGATGGCGATCAGCGCGAGTTGCACGAAGATGTTGTTCGGCAGGCCGAGAAAGGTTTCGAGGCCGGAATTGATCTGCATCACGCCAAGACCGAGCGACGTGACGACGCCGAACATCGTGCCGAAGACGGCGAGGATGTCGACCGCATGCCCCCACGGCCCATAGATGCGCTCGCCGATCAGCGGATAGAGCACCGAGCGGATCGAAAGCGGCAGGCCCTTGCGATAATGGAAATAGGCCAGCGACAGGGCGACGATGCAGTATATGCCCCAGCCATGCAGGCCCCAGTCGAAAAAGGCCAGAACCATGGCCTGTTTGGCCGCCTCGACGCTTTCCGCCTCGCCGACGGGCGGTGCGAAGAAGTGGTAGAGCGGCTCGGCGACGGCCCAGTAGAGCAGGCCGATGCCGATGCCGGCCGAAAACAGCATGGCGATCCATGAGAGCAGGCCGTATTGCGGCGTTTCGGTCTGGGCTCCGAGGCGGATGTCGCCATAGCGCGAGAATGCGATGTAGACGGTGAGGACGAGGGAGAGATTCGTGACGAGGATCAGGAACCAGCCGAAATAGTCGGCGATCCCGGATTGTGCGCCCTGAAACACGGTGTTCGCCGTTTCCGGGAAACCGGCCCCGAAGATCAGGAAACCAAGGATCAACGCTGCCGATATAAGAAATACAGGCCGGCAGACATGGGGAAACGGGCCAAGGCTGCCCGTCTTCACTCCCGTGCCGCCGCCCGACGGCCTGTTCTGCTTTTCATCTATCGTGGTATTGCTCAATGTCCCACCATACTCTCGTTTCCAACAATCACTGCTTGTTAACTGACGCGCTCGTTCGAGGCGTCAAGGCAGCGTTTGTTCGAGAGCATGTCGAAGACGGATGCGGAGCTCTGCAACCGAAACGCTCTGATCGGCGTTAGCGCGTCAGGTGACAGGTGGATGGAGACGACCGTGATCAGAAGTATCTTGAAGGCAATCATCGTCGGGTGGATTGCCAAGAAGTTCCTGGAAAGAGACGAGCAGCCGCGGCGCGGGCCGGGCACGCCCCCGCGTCGGGCCTGAGTGCCTGACAACAGGCGCATCAGAACCGAGCGATAGAGTAACGAGGCGGTCGGCCGGAAGGTCGGCCGCCTTTTCAGCGTTTCAGGCTGATTTTATGCCTGCGCCGATGAAAAAGGGGCCGGTTCTGTGCGATAGTATCTCGACGACGTGCTGGTTTTCGTCCGGACATGTCGATTCCGCCTCGACATACCAGCCACGGGCCGTCCAGTTTCGCCCGGCCGCGATGTCTCCGGCCGCCACCACCGGCTCTGACGAAAGATCTACGGCGTAGAAGTCGAAGCAGTTCTCGCCGCGCCTTGCAACGAGAAAACATCCGCCGCTGATCGCCTCGTCGCGATAGAAGGTGCAGAACCGGTCGTTCCGCACGCTCCAGTCGCCGGCCCAAAGGCCGAGCCGATCCCGATAGGAGAGCGTTCCGCCCTTGGCGTAGGCTTCGGACCATGGCGTGGCATCGGCATAGACACCTTCGAGATTGCGCCCGGAGAGTGCCGAAATCAGTCCGGCATCATCGAGGCTGCCGGCCGGTCCCGCCGCGGCGATCTCTTCGGCCCCCAGGACCGAAGTGAAAAGCAGAAAGGCGAGAAGGCCGACCGCCACGAGGCGGGCATAGTGGAAGATCGCGGATGGCGAAGTCTGTGCCGAGACGCCTTGGGTGCTCATTCTTTTCCTCCCGCTTCTTGTCCGGCACATTGGCAATCTTCGTCTCGCTATTCCAGTGGAAAGCATGTCTGAGGAAGCATTCCGGGCGGCCGCGCCTCGCCGCTTGCGCAAACGAAGCTGCCATGGCGCGCCGTGCAAAGCGAGTTCATGCATCAAGCCAGAAAGGCGATGAACCGGCCGGCGACGATCGCGGCGGTCCATATCCCGAGCGACAGCCCCGCGGATGCGACCAGCCCCGCGGTCGCGATTCCCGTCTCCCGCATTCGCCGGAACGACGGGGTCAGCCGAAGCACGGCGACGTGGCACAGCCCCGCTGCCACAAGAACGAGCTTCAGCCGAAAAGCCGGATTTGCGGCATAGTCGAAAGGCTGGACGGAAAACAGGACGAAGCCGGACAGCAACGCCGCGCAAAGGCCCGCTCCCGCGATCGGCGGAACGAACCGCGTCAGCGGCAGGACGAAGGCCCGCCTCGCCCGCGCCAGAATGGCGAGGTCGAGGACCGCGATGGCGCCGAACAGCGTCGCGAAGCTCAGGATATGAACCGCGTTGACCAGCGGATAGACGATGCGCGACGTCTTCAGCGCCTCGGCAGGCCAGGAACCGGCGATCAGGCCGAGCGCGTCTTCCAGCATCGGGCGGAGCGCCTCAGGCTTGCGGCTTCATGCTCTTCTCGCGGCGCGGATAAACGTCGTAGGTCTTGCCGTTCACGGTGATTGTCTCGGCCTTGAAGCGCTTCTCGTTTGCGTCTTTCGAGCGATGCCCGGTGAAGCTCGCGCGATCGCCGGGCTTTGCGACACCTTCGACGAAGCCGGCGCGTTCGGTGGCATAAGGCGGCGCGAGATCGACGTC
Source organism: Jiella mangrovi (assembly GCF_017815135.1). GTDB lineage: Bacteria > Pseudomonadota > Alphaproteobacteria > Rhizobiales > Rhizobiaceae > Jiella > Jiella mangrovi. The sequence goes on from NZ_JAGJCF010000001.1 coordinate 208,801, forward strand.
CCAGAGGCCGTCGGCGTTCTCGACCTCGAGATGGGCATGCGGGTTTCCGAGCGAGATGGACCTGATTTCCCCAGCCAACCGGCTTTCGGCCGTTTCGGTCCATCCCCACCCGTGATGGGCGGCGGCGCTCAGCGGCACCGCGAGCGACAGGACGAGACCGGCGAACAATGCGGGTGTGGGGTTGAGCTTGAACAAACGAGGCATCGTCGGGCTCCCTCTCCTGGCGCCGGTGATGAGTTGGCGGCAATGCTTGCGCAAAGGTCGCCTCTGTTATTAAGCACGGAGCGCGCGACGCGATCCGTAAAGCTGCCGTGATCGTGGTTTTGACCCGTCTCGGACTTGATTTACCGGCCGAGCCGTTGTATCCGCCGCATCGTCATAGCCCGGTTTTTCAGCTGGGGGCTGAACGGAAGGCTGCCGGTTCGCCGGCTTGACGGCGCGAAAATGTCGCCTGCTTCCCGTGTCTCCGCTCTCGACCGCTCTCGATACCGCCTTTCCGATCCGGCCTCACGGCCACTTTGGGAAGTCGCAGAGGCTTAGCCGCTGGATCGGGCTCAACGATGGAAGATTTGGAAAGGCGTTAGCGAATGGCTCTCTACGAGCACGTATTCCTCTCGCGCCAGGACATCTCGAACCAGCAGGTGGACCAGCTGGTGGAGACGTTCAGGGGCATTCTGGAAAACAATGGCGGCAAGGTTCTCAAGGTCGAGAACTGGGGTCTGAAGACCCTCGCCTATCGTATCCGGAAAAACCGCAAGGCGTATTACACGCTTCTCAACATCGACGCCCCCTCGACGGCCGTCGACGAGATGGAGCGCCTCATGCGCTTCAACGAGGACATCCTGCGCTACATGACGATCCGCGTCGAGGAGCACGAGGAAGGCGCTTCGGCGATGATGCAGAAGCGCGACGATCGTCCGCGCCGTGGCGGCGACCGTGATCGCGGCGACCGCGGTGATCGTGGCCCGCGCCGCGACCGTGACGAAGATCGTCCTCGCCGTCCCCGCGATAACGATTCGGAGTAAGGTCACATGGTCGATATCGCACAGCTTCCCACCCGCCGTCCGTTCCACCGTCGGCGCAAGTCCGATCCGTTCTCCGGCTCCGAGTCGCCGAAGATCGACTACAAGGACGTCCGTCTCCTGCAGCGCTACATCTCCGAGCGCGGCAAGATCGTGCCCTCGCGCATCACGGCCGTCTCGCAGAAGAACCAGCGCGAGCTGGCCCGCGCCATCAAGCGCGCGCGCTTCCTCGGCCTTCTGCCTTACGTCATCAAGTAAGCGGCGCGCCGGCCACAGGCCGGCGTCCTTTGCGCCCGACGGCCGCCAAGGCGGCCGGATCGGAAAACAGAACTGGAGTCGCGCGCGAACCATCGGGCGCGGCATCCGACCATCACACGATCATTGCGGCGCAGGTCGTCGGCGGTGATCGAGTTGGGGCCGCTTGCGGCCTCTAACTGCCGCCAGCGCAGGACAGCGACCCGGACGATGACCTTTTCGAAACTCCTGATAGCCGCGGCAGCGGGCGCAGCAAGCGCATTGCTCTTCGTCGGCCTGGTGTTCCAGTCCGGCTCGGCCGTCACCCTCGCGCTCGCGGCCCCCATTCCGATCTTCATCGCCAGCCTTGGCTGGGGGAGCGTGGCCGGACTCATAGCCGCCATCGTCGCGGCCGGTGTTGTCGTCGCCATCTCCGGCCTCTTTTCCGGCGGCGTCCTTCTGTTCGTTTCCATGTCCCTGCCGGCCGCAATTGCTGGCCATCTCGCCGGCCTCGCCAAGCCCGCTGCAGAACCGGAAACCACCCTGCCTGCGCCTGCCGGTGCACAGCCCGGCCTCGAATGGTATCCGCCGGAGCGTATCCTGTTCGCGATCGCGCTGATGTCCGCCGCCGCCTGCATCGGGCTCGGCTGGTATCTCGGCTACGACGTTGCGACACTCAAGCCCGAAATCATGGATGCCCTGCGCCAGAGCAACAGCACCGGCCAGATCAACGACGTCGAGATCGATGCCGTGGCGAGCCTCCTCCTTTCGCTCGTCCCCCTCGTGCAGCCGGCGATCCTGACGCTGATCCTGGCAGTCGGGCTGTATCTCGGCGCATGGGTCACCCGAGTTTCCGATCGGCTTCCCCGTCCCCGCGACGACCTGCCGACATCGCTGCACCTGCCGCCGATCGCGCTTGCCGTATTTGCCGTGGGCCTTGCCGGCAGCTTTCTCTCGGGGCCGGCCGAGCAAGTTGCGTTGGTTCTGTGCGGGGCTTTTGGCATGGCGTTCACCTTTGTCGGCCTCGCCAGGCTTCATGCTCGCACGCGTGGCCGATCCAACCGGGGGCTGCTGCTCTTCGTTTCCTATGCGGCGATCACGATCCTCTCGTTTCCGCTCTTCGTCTTCACCTGCCTCGGCGTCTACGACACGGTCAGGCGGATGCGCGCGGGTCCACCTCAAACTCCTTGAAACACACGAAAGACAAAGGAACTCCACCATGCAAGTCATCCTCCTCGAGCGTATCGCCCGCCTCGGCCAGATGGGCGAGACCGTCAAGGTCCGCGACGGCTACGCACGCAACTACCTCCTGCCGACCGGCCGGGCGCTTCGCGCCAACGAAGCCAACCGTGCCCGCTTCGAGGCGCAGAAGGCCCAGCTCATCCAGCGCAACGAAGAGCGCAAGGCCGAGGCCAAGGGTGTCGCCGACACGCTGGACGGCCGCTCCTTCATCGTCGTGCGCACCGCCGGCGAAACCGGCCAGCTCTACGGTTCGGTCTCGACCCGCGACATCTCGGAAATTCTTGTTGCCGAAGGCTTCAAGGTCGGCCGCAATCAGGTCGAACTCAACCAGCCGATCAAGAGCATCGGCCTGCACAAGGTCGAGGTGAGCCTGCATCCCGAGGTCGCGGTCATGGTTCAGCTGAACGTCGCGCGTTCGCCGGATGAAGCCGAACGTCAGGCCCGCGGCGAAGACCTCACCTCCGCCGACGCGATCTACGGCGCCGACGAGCCGGACTACGCCCAGGAAGACGAGGAAGACCTCGACGGCGAGGAAGCCGGCGAAGAGGCGGCCGAGCTCGAAGCCGACGATACGACCGCCTGAAAAGATGGCCGGATGACAAATTGATGTCGAAAAATTGAGCCCCGCGACAGCGGGGCTCTTTTCTTATGCATTTTCGCCCTTAGGATTTCCGTTGCACAGTTGAACGAGCAACCAGTACCCGACGGCCGAGTCCAGCCGCCGCGGTCTCTGGAGCACCGGGCGATCACTTGAATGCACTCAGCGGGGACGCGGGTCACGATATGGCTGTGGAGACGACCGACGGACCCCAGGCGGTCCGGCGGCATTTCGACAGGCGCGTGAACCGGGAAGTTGCGGAGTTTTAGGCACTTCGTCTTAGCGACGGTTGTTTTGCATTTCAGGAATATCCCGAGGCTCCGACGGCTCTTGCCAGGAGATCGGCGTTATGAACCGCATTTTGAAATACTATCTCGATCACCTCATCGTCACAGGTGATTTCAGCATCATCGATGCAGACGGAAACCGCCACAACTGGGGTGATGGAACCGGCAAACCGGTGGCCGTCCACTTCCATTCAAGGGCCGTGGAGCGCGCGGTCGCCCTCAATCCCAGCCTGAAATTCGGCGAAGCCTACATGAACGGCGGGTTCGACGTCGTCGAAGGCAGCCTTTACGACGTGCTCGCCTTGATCTTCGAGAACGCCGGCAACCACGCAACCGACCGGGCCTGGATGCGTGTCATCGAGCGCCTGCGGCTGGCCGCCCGCCGGATCATCCAGAACAACACGCCCAAGCGGGCCCGCTCCAACGTCAAGCATCACTACGACCTGTCGGGTGAGCTCTACGATCTGTTCCTCGACGAGGACAGGCAGTATTCCTGCGCCTATTTCGAGCGACCGGACGCGACGCTGGAGGAGGCGCAGCTCGCCAAGAAGCGGCACATCGCAGCCAAGCTCAGCATCGACCGCAAGGACATGCGGGTTCTCGATATCGGCTGCGGCTGGGGCGGCATGGGGCTTTATCTGGCCCGCAATCTCTCGGCCAATGTCGTCGGGGTCACGCTATCCGACGAGCAGCTGGCCGTCGCCTCGCGCCGGGCGAAGGACGAAGGTCTCAGCGATCGCGCGGAATTTCGCCTGCAGGACTACCGCCAGACCGAGGGCCCGTTCGACCGCATCGTTTCGGTCGGGATGTTCGAGCATGTCGGCGTCGGATTTTACGACGAGTACTTTGCCCGCTGCGCCAATATCCTCAAGGGCGACGGCGTCATGCTCCTGCACACGATCGGGCGCTACGACCCGCCAGGCAATACCAATGCCTTCGTCGCCAAATACATCTTTCCGGGCGGTTATATTCCCGCCCTTTCGGAGATCATGGCGGCGAGCGAGCGCCAGGGAATGATCATCACCGATATCGAGGTTCTCAGGATCCACTATGCCGAAACCCTGAGGCACTGGCGCGAGCGGTTCATGTCACGCCGCGAGGAGGCCAAGGCCCTTTACGACGAAGCCTTCTGCAGGATGTGGGAGTTCTATCTGGCCGCATCGGAAACGGCGTTTCGCTGGCAGGATCTCGTGGTGTTCCAGCTCCAGTTCACCAAAAGCCTCGATACGCTGCCGATAACCCGCGGCTACATGAGCGACGAGGAAGAACGACTGCGTCGTCTCGAAGCGCGCACACCGACGGCCGTCCGCGAGGATGCGACCGACGTCAGGGAGTGCGAAGCAGCGGAGTGATCGGGAGCCGCCTGTCGTCCGATCACGCCCTTCCCGGGCATCATAAGCGTGACGATTCTCCAGCCCTTCGGCGCGTGGCAGCGGTCATTCCCGGAGACTGACCATCATAAGAAAAGCCAGCGGCGCATCGCGCCACTGGCTTTCGCATTTGGGGGTCTTTCGAGCCATGCGCCCCTCGGCAAGGCGCATTGCAGCGGGCCGGTTCGGGCGACCCTCGGAAAGCCGCCCCTCGCCCCGTTCATCCAAACAGTTCGAGATCCCCGTCGTCGTCGTTGGCGGCGGTGTCTGCGCCCTCGATCTTGTGCAACCGATGCTTCAGTTCGGCGAGCCGGATCGTGTTCAGCGCAGGACCGATCGTGATCGACCAGCCCTCGACCGTTTCATCGCCGACGGCCGCGACAAAGTTCGACAGATTGTCGAGCACCTGCGTGGTGTGATCGATCCGCTGCACCGCCCGGATGTAGGCGGGATCGTGTGACAGATGTTCGTGGCAGACGAGATTGTGCATCTCCTCGGCGGTGACGGCGAGAGTCCGCAGTTCCTCTGCCAGGGTCTGCAACAGGCTGGAGAGGGGAAGTGTGGTCATGGAAACTCTCGTTGGTCAGGTCTTGCGCGTTGTTGTTTCGCAGTGATGCGAGAAACTTGGGAGGTCGATCAGAACAGGTCGACATCACCAATCGTCTGCGGCGCCCTGACAGGTGCTGCGACCGGGATTTTCGGCATCGCGGTCTCCTCGAAGAAGATCTGGCGGGCCCGGCCGGAATGCGGCCAATACTCGATCCTTCGCCCCCGCATGCCACCAAGCGAACCGCCGAGATAGGTGATGCCCTCGTTCTGCAGGAACCGCTCGGCAAAGGCCGCGTTCTTGGCACCGACGTCGGACAGGCCGTCGACGGTGCGTGCTCCGCCGAACAGCTTGGCCTCCAGATGGCCGCGACGAGCCCCGCGCTGCATCAGACCATTGATCAGCACTTCCATCAGATAAAGCCCGAAGCTTTCCGCACGGCCCGCTTCCGGTCCGCCGCTGCCAGGCAGGAGGAAATGATTCATTCCGCCGACGCCGGCACCGGGATCACGGATACAGGCCGCAACACAGGAGCCGAGCAGCGTGGTGAGGACCGTGTCCTCCCCGCGCTCGATCTTCGCTTCGCCCTGCATGATGTGAATACGATTGGGACGGCCACCAGAAATCATTGCAAGCGCCCCACCACGGCTTCGATGGTCTTCTTCAGGACCGGCACGGTGATCGGCTTGGCGAGGAAGTTGTTCACGCCGAGCTGCGCCGCCTTCATGACGAGCTCACGATCGCCCTTGCTGGTCAGAATGATGAACGGCGTCTTCTGGGTCTTCTTGTAAGACCGAATTGCCTGCAGAAGCTGGATACCGTCCAGTTTCGGCATGTTGAAGTCCGATATGATGATGTGACACGGCGTCGCCATCATCGCCTTCAGGGCCTCTTCACCGTCACAGGCGAAGACGATCTGCTTGATGCCGAGCTGTTCCAACGCGTCGCGGATCAGCATGCGGCTCGTGCGATGATCGTCGACGATCAAGACTTTGAGGTGATCTTTGATGCTCATTGTGTCATTCCTTCCGAGGCCCAGTAGACACTAATTTCATGAACGAAGTCTGTTCTTCGGGCGCGAATTGGTTGATTTATATGACATTTAGCCGCCACTGAAAATTTGCCTTGCAATTCGACCGAGAGGCAATTGACGCTCGACCGCGCCGATTTCGTGGGCGACCCGGGGCATGCCATAAACGAGTGAGCTATCCTCGTCCTGACCCAAAGTCTGGGCGCCAGCCTGGCGCATTTCCAAAAGTCCCTGCGCACCGTCGCGGCCCATCCCGGTCAATATGACGCCGCAGTGCGAGCCGCTGAAGTTCTTGGCGACCGAGCCGAACAGGACATCGACAGACGGCCGGTGCCCGGAGACGGTTTCGCCTTCGATGAGCGAGAGACTCGGGCGCGTACCGGCCTTGACCACCATGTGGCGCCCGCCCCCCGGTGCGAGATAGACATGCCCCGGCAGGAGCTCCTCGCCGCCTTTCGCCTCGAAGACACGGGCCCGCGAGACGCGGTCCAGCCGGGCGGCGAAGGAGCCTGTGAAAGCTGCCGGCAAATGCTGCACGATGACAGTCGGCGGACAATTCGCCGGAAACTCCGCCAGAACCTGCATCAGGGCTTCGACCCCACCCGTCGACGAGCCGATCGCGATCAGGTCTGGCAGTTTCGCCCCGCGGGCCGTCTTAGCGACGGCGCTTCTGCCGCGAGACGGCGCGTTGCGACGTTTTGCCATCCCGCTCTTCGCGCGGGCCGCTTCCTTGATGAGCCCGGGCAGCTCAATGAACATGTTGCCCCGGGCGCTCGGCTTGGCGACGCAATCGAAAGCGCCGATTTCCAGGGCCGCGAGTGTCGCGGCGGCACCCGGTGCGGTCAAATTGGAGACCATGATCACCGGCGTCGGCCGCAGCGTCATGATCTTCTCGAGGAATTCGATGCCGTTCATGTTCGGCATCTCGACGTCGAGCGTCACCACGTCCGGATCGAGCGCCTTCATCTTGTCGCGGGCCTCGAACGGGTTCGCGGCCTCGCCGACGACGACGATCTCCGGATCACGGCTCAGGGCATGTTTGATCAATGCCCGCATGGTGGCGGAGTCATCGACGACGAGAACGCTTGCCGCGCACATTTCACTGTCCTCCCTGCGACACGGAACCAGAGCCGCGCCGCACATACTGCACGTGCGACAAAGATCGCGTGCGTGAACTGTTTCGCCGCGGGTGCAGCTGGTTAAGCCTTGGAGCGATGGCCGGATGACGACGCATCACGGTTTCACCGGATCTTCCGGTAGGACGTGTTGCCCTGAAACTCGACAACCTCGAGCGCAGGCCCGGTGACGCGCTCCGAGTGTCCGATGAACAGGACGCCATGCGGCAAAAGCCGCTCGACGAACCGTTTCCAGACGCGCTCGCGCGTCGGCTGGTCGAAGTAGATCGTCACATTCCGGCAGAAGATCGCGTCGAACTGACCGCGCATCGGCCATTCGCCGTTGAGGTTCAGTTCGCGGAAGGCGACGAGATCGCGCAAGGGATCGGCCACCTCGTAAAGCATCTCCGTCGCCCCGTTGCCGGCGGAACCATCCGAGGCACTCGGCCGAAACCACTTGCGGCGCAGATCCATGGGGATGCTCTCGAGAGCGCTGGCCCCGTAGACGCCCGTGCGGCCGGTGGTGACGACGGTCGGATCGATGTCGCTCGCAAGGATGCGCACGTCATATTCCGCCGCGTTCGGCATCAACGACAGGATGGTCATCGCGATCGAATAGGGCTCGTGGCCGATCGAGCAGCCCGCCGACCAGATGCGCACCCGCCCGCCCCGCTTCGCATCGTCGAGCAGCGGCGGCAGGAGGACGTTGCGCAGATAGTCGAAGTGATGCTGCTCGCGGAAGAAGTGCGTGACGTTGGTGGTCAGCGACGCCAGCATCGTCATCCGCTCGCTGGCATTCGCGCTGTTTTGAACGAGAGCGCAGTAATCCTTGAAGCTCTGCAGACCGAGCGCGCGCAGGCGCTTGGAAAGGCGCGAATAGACAAAGGTCGCCTTGGTGTCGGCGAGATAGATCCCGGCGTCCTCGTAGAGCAACTTCGCGATGGTCGCGAAGTCGCCGTCGGTCATCGGAAACTCGCCGTTGCCATAACGTGCGGTCTGCGAAGCCGCCCTCTGGGACCCGTCTCGTGTCGTAGTTTCACGCCTAGCCGTCACCGACCTTTACTCCTCGATGGCCGGCAGCCAAGCTGCCGCCTCAGACTGTCTGGGAACGGCGCCGCGAATCCGGCGCAATCCCTTCGTTTGGCTTCAGGCGACGTTCTGGTACTGCGGCAGCACGTTGTCCGTCGCGATCAGCGAGATCATACGGCACTCGATCGCCATGACGCCCCTGACGAAGGTCTTGGCGAGGTCGGATGCGAGATCGGGCGTGGGCTGCAGCGATTCATCGGTGATCGTCAGTATATCGGACACCGCATCGACCAGAAGGCCGAAGAGCTGCAGCTCCACCCGCACGACGATGATCACGCTTCTGGCCGTGGGAACCGTGCGGGGAAAGCCGAGCCTTGCGGCGAGATCGACGATCGGAAGCACGGCACCGCGCAGGTTGATGACGCCGTTGACATAGGACGGAGCGTGCGGAAGGGGCGTTGCCTGCGTCCATCCGCGGATTTCGCGCACCGACATGATGTCGACGCAGAATTCCTGCTCGCCAATGCAGAAGGCGATGAGTTCGCGCGCCGACCGCGGGTCAGTGCGATTGTCATTCTGGGGTGGCGCAACTGCCGTCATTTTGCTCACTCCGCTGCGTGCTGCATGCTACCGTTGAAGAAATTGCCCTCCGGCCGCGACGTCGCGACGACTGCGTCGACGTCGAGAATGAGGGCGACGCGGCCATCGCCGAGGATCGTCGCTGCCGCAATCCCCGGAACGCGGCCATAGTTGGCCTCGAGGCTCTTGATCACGACCTGTCGCTGGCCCTGGATCGCATCGACGAGAAGCGCCGAGCGGGCGCCGTTCTCGGCTTCCACCAGGATCGCGACGCCGCCGGTGGCGCTCGCCTGTTCGTAGGAATAGCCGAGCTCGCGAGCCACATCGACGAGCGGCAGGAAGTTGTCCCGGACCTGGACGAGCCGCGCATCGCCGCCGAAGCTCTTCACCTCGCTGGCCTTGGGCTGCAGCGTCTCGATGATCGCCGTCAGCGGGACGACGACGGTCTGGTCGCCGACCGAGACGATCATGCCGTCAAGGACGGCCAGCGTCAGCGGCAGGCTCATGGTGAAGGTCGAGCCCTTGCCGGGCCGCGAGGTGATCGAGACGCGACCGCCCAGCGCCTGGATCGAGCGCTTGACGACGTCCATGCCGACGCCGCGGCCGGAAAGCGAGGAAAGCTTTTCGGCGGTCGAGAAGCCCGGCAGGAAGATCAGATTGTCGATCTCCTCGTCGGACAGGTTCGCTTCGGCCGGAATCAGCCCCTTCTTGATCGCGATGTCCTTGACGCGCGGGCGGTTGATGCCGGCGCCGTCGTCGGAAATCTCGATGACGATCCGGCCGGAGCGATGCATTGCCGCGACGCGCACGACGCCTTCCTCGGTCTTGCCGGCCTCGAGCCGGTCCTCGGGCTTTTCCAGACCGTGGTCGATGGCGTTGCGAATCATGTGGGTCAGCGGATCGGCGAGCCGTTCGATGACGGTCTTGTCGACTTCGGTCCACTCACCCTCGGTGATCAGGCGGACCTGCTTGCCGGAGATGTCGGCCACCTCGCGCACCAGACGCGGCAGGCGCTGAAAGACGGATTTCACCGGCTGCGCGCGAATCGCCATGACCGAGTCCTGGATCTCGCGGGTCAGCTGCTCGAGCTCGTCGAAGCCGACAGCGACATCCGAGGCCCTCGCAAGGCCGGCTTGATAGGCACGCTGCGACAGCATGACCTGGTGGATCACCAGCTCGCCGACGAGGTCGATCAGGCGATCGACGCGCTCGAGATCGACGCGGATCGTCTGCGCGGCGCCGCCGCCGGCGCCATTCTTGCTGTCGCCGCCTGCCTCGGCCTTTGCCGCCGGCGGAGCACTCGGCGCCGCAGCCTTGGCCGGGCTCGCCTTGGGCTGCTCGGGCTCGGGAGCCTTGGCAGGCGCGGCAGGAGCTGCGGCAACGGGCTCCGCCGGAGCCTCGGCCTTTTCCTCCGGCCCTTCCTCGTCGTCGGGCGTCGCCTTGATGCGGGCGAGGATGTCGGCAATGTCCGGATCGTCGCTGTCGTCGCCATCTTCATCAGCGATGGCTTCGATCGTCAGGTCGCTGTCGAACTCGACGAACTCGAAGACTTCCCGGACCTTGTCCTCCGTTTCGGAGGTCGAGAGCTCGATGGTGAAGGTGAGATAGGCGCCTTCGGGATCGATCGCCGTCAGAAGCGGCACTTCGGAGGTGTTGCAGTGAACCTTCGCCTCACCGAGGGCGTAGACGTCGCGCAAAACGCGGTTCGCCTCGTTCGCCTTGGCATACATGCGCGGCGACGGCTTGAAAACGATCTTGTAGGCATTGTCGCCGCCAAGCCCCATCAGATCGCCGAGATCCACCGCCACCGGGGTGAAGTCGAGGTCGCCCATGCCATCGTCATAGACCGGCGAACCCGAGGCGGCGGCGGCACCGGAGCTCGCTTCGGCGGGCGCTGGCGGCTCTTCGCCCTTGGCCAATGCCACGAGCCCCTTGAGCTCGTTGATCAGCGACGCGTTGCGTTCGGCATCGGCCGTACCGCCATCGCGGGCGATGGTGACGAGATCAGCCAGCGCATCCGCCGAACGCAGCATGATCTTGACGACGTGATCGGTCGAATCGAGGCGGCCGGAGCGCATCTCGTCGAGCGTCGTCTCGAAGACGTGCGCGAAATGGACGAGATCGTCCAGGCAGAAAGCGCCCGCGCCGCCCTTGATCGAGTGTACGGCGCGAAAGACAGCGTTGACGGTGTCGGAATCCGCTTCGCCATTCTCGATCGCCAGAAGCCCCGCTTCGAGTTCCGCCAGCTGCTCGGCGCATTCTTCGAAGAAGGTTTGCCGGATTTCGGCCATTGCGTCCATGATCTGTCTCTTTCACCCTCGACCCGGTCTTGTCGTACCGGCTGGTTGCATCGAGTTTATGCGCCGTACGCGGCTGGTTATCAGGCCGCGACGCGGTTGATTGCGTCGACGAGCTTCGTCGGATCGAAGGGCTTGACGATCCAGCCGGTCGCACCGGCGAGGCGAGCGCGCTGCTTCTTCTCAGCGTCGCTTTCCGTCGTCAGAACGAGGATCGGGATCGAGCGGCGGCTGTGGTCGGCGCGGACTTCCTCGATGAACTGGAAACCGTCCTTGCGGGGCATGTTGATGTCGGTGATGATCACGTCGGGCTCGACGTTCATTCCCTGCAGGACCTCGATGCCGTGCTGGCCATCTTCGGCCTGAACGACCGTAAAGCCCGACGAGGCCAGCGTGACCTTCAACATCTCACGCATGGTGCGGGAGTCGTCGATGGTGAGAATCGTGCGTGTCATTGTGCAACTTCCTTTTCGAGAATGGCCTGAGGCGTGAGGCCAAGGACCTGAAGGCCGGAGGTGAAGGAATCAGAGGGTTCGGCGATGCTGAAGGAGGCCATTTCGTCCTTCCAGGTCGCGGCGGCCGCGATCAGGATCTGGACGCACTGGGTGCCAAGGCGCTCGACCTTCGAGGCGTCGATGACGAGGTTCTGCCCGCGCAGCGCCATCAGCTTCTCTGCGAGCGGCGTTGCAGCCTTGAGATCGAGCACTTCGGGAAGGGCGAAGACGGTGCCTTCGGCGGAAGTTGCCTTGGTGGATTTGCGTGGCATCAAAATTCCTTCCAGCTGACGGCGGAGACGTCTTTGGCATAATCGGGCGCTGCTCCGCCGGATCCGGTTCGTTTCATCTGAGGCAGGGCCCGCGCCGGTTTTGCGGGGGCCATTCTCGCAGCAGACCTCGTTGTTGTTCGTGGGGCCGCACAACGTGCGAAAGGTTCGTTGAAGCGGACGATCGATACGGCGCGTTCGTCGGTCCTTGTGGACTGCGCTGCCAGCCGGTCGCGCCCGATCGCCGGGATCTCGACGGCCTTGTCGCCCGGGGCCAGCCTGCGCATCGCCGCAGTCATGAGGCCAACGCGACGCGCAAAGCCGCGCGACAGGGCAACCGCGAAACCGATGGCGGCCAGAACGCAAGAGACGACGCCGACGAGGATCGTGCCACGCGCCAGCGCAAAGCGCGCCGAGACGTCGTCCTGCGTGACCGCAATGTGCTCGTCCTTGGCACCCGCGAAAGCATCGGCCTTGTCGAGGCTCCACCAGATGGAAGCTCTCGCCACAAGCGCAAAGAACGCCAGTGCGCAAAACGATAACGTCAGCTTTACAGATATCCTTGCATTCTTCATGTGACGTCGTGCTCTAATGTTTTTCATGCCTGTCGGCGATGAATGAGCCGCAAACTAGCGGGAAGCTCCTAAGCAATGGTTTAACCGGGGGCGATACCCGCAAAAACCATACGCGCCGCGCCAGCTACTTTCGGGCAATCAGATATACTTATTTGTTAACCTGACGTTTTTACCCATCACCCATCGCAACCTTAAGCTTCAATTCGCATCCCGATCCGTATCCCGTTTGCGTCAATTCCCTGGCAAGACAGAAAACCGATGCTCGTGTGCGAGGCTTGCGGCCTTGGCTCTTGAGGAGCGCACGCGAATGCGGGACAAGCATCCCATGACTGGCTGGAACAGGGATGTCGCAAGGCGATGGCTCGAACGACGGATCAAGAACCCATCGTATTCGTCTTCGGATCGGTGAACATCGACCTCGTTTGCCGGGTTGCGGCGATCGCCCGTCCAGGGGAAACCGTACTCTCGACGCGATACGAGCAGCTCTTCGGCGGCAAAGGCGCCAACCAGGCGGTCGCCGCGGCGCGCGCATCGTCCGTACCCGTCGTCTTCGCCGGCGCTGTCGGTAAGGACGAGCTCGGCCGGGCGGCGCGCGAGCAGCTGATGGCCGAAGGCATCGAGACCGACAATCTCGCCGATGGCAGCGAGCGGACCGGTTGCGCCTTCATTTCGATCGATGCGCATGGCGAGAACGCCATCACGGTGGCCAGCGGGGCCAATCTCGAGGCCCGGGCCGAAGCGATCGACGCCGCCCTCTTTCGCCCCGCTGCCGTGCTCGTCCTGCAGATGGAGATCCCGCTCGCCGAGATCGTCGCGGCGGCGGAGCGGATGCGAGCGGCCGGTGGACGGGTCGTCGTCAATCTCGCTCCAGTTCCCGAAGATCTCTCGCAACGAGATCTGGCGCGAATTCTTGCCGCGAGCGATATCCTCGTCGTCAATGAAGGTGAACTGGCCGCAGCGGCGAAACTGGCGGGGATCGGCGCGCAGACGATCCCCGAGACGGCCGTAGCACTGGCACAGCATTACAATGTCGTGGTCATCGCGACACTTGGCGCAGACGGCGTCCTGATCGCCGAAGGCATGGGCGAACCGCAACGGCTGTCGGCCCTGCCCGTCGAGGTCGTCGACACCACCGGCGCCGGCGACACCTTCGTCGGCGTTTTCGCCAGCGCCCTTGCAGGCGGCATGGCGACAGCGCAGGCCGCGCGCCGCGGCGCCGCGGCAGCGTCCCTTGCCTGCCGCAAGATGGGCGCCCAAACGGCCATGCCGACTGCCGCGGAGATCGACGCGGCGCTGGCCGGGGCATGACGCCTGCCTCTCCCGGCGCCGTCGCCCATCTCAGGCTCAGCCTCAGCGACGAACTGAGCATCGGGCCGGGCAAGGCTCGGCTCCTGGAAGCGATCGAGGAAACCGGCTCGATCGCCGCGGCCGGCCGCCAACTTGCCATGAGCTACAAGCGCGCCTGGACCCTGGTCGAGGAGCTGAACCGGGCCTTTCGCGAGCCGCTGGTGACATCCGCGCGCGGCGGCAGCACCGGCGGAGGCGCCAGCCTGACACCGACCGGGCGGATGGTGCTCGCCACCTATCGAAGGATCGAAGCGCGCGCCGAAGCGGCCGTCGCCGGCGACATCGCCGCGCTGCGATCGCTGCTCGCGCAGGCATCCTGCGAGACAGGCGAGGATGGCGTAGAAAAATGAGACGCTCCGGACTTGCTGTCGCAAAACAAGCGATATGTTCATAGAAACATATCGGAGATCCTCATGAGCCGCGCCGCCGTCCTCCCTCTCGCAGCACTCCTTGTCGCCATCTGCCTTTCAGGCCCGGCCAGGGCCGGCACGACGGTCGTCGCGGTCGCGGCCAATTTCACCGAACCGGCCAAGGAAATCGCCGAGGCCTTCACGAAAGAGACCGGCGACGACGTCGAGCTGAGCTTCGGCTCGACTGGCGCTCTCTATGCGCAGATCGGCCAGGGAGCCCCCTACGAGGTGTTGCTGGCGGCAGACGACGAGCGCCCGCGCCGTGCCGTGGCCGAAGGTCTCGCAGTCAAGGGAAGCCAGTTTACTTACGCAATCGGCACGCTCGCCCTGTTCAGTCCCGATCCGAACCGCGTGACCGGGCCCAAGACCCTTGAGGCGGGAGCCTTCCAGCGCCTTGCCATCGCCAATCCGAAGACCGCGCCATACGGCGTCGCCGCGGTCGAGACGATGAAGGCGCTCGGTCTTTATGACAGGCTGAGCGACAAGATCGTCCAGGGCAACAGCATCGCCCAGACCTATCAGTTCGTCTCCACCGGCAACGCCGAACTCGGCTTCGTCGCCCTCTCGCAGATCGCCGGCAACACCAAAGGCTCGCGCTGGGTCGTTCCGGAGGAGGATCACGCGCCGATCCGCCAGGATGCGGTGCTGCTTTCGCCAGGAGACGGCAACAAGGCCGCCAGACTGTTTCTCGACTTCCTGAAAGGCCCGCAGGCGAAAAAGATCATCGAAAAGTTCGGATACCGAACGGGTGAGTAGGGTAACGCGCGGATGACGATTGACTTCGGCGACATTGTCTCGGCCCTCGTCCTCACTTTGGAACTTGCCAGCGTGACGACCCTCGTCCTTCTCGCCATCGGCACACCGCTCGCCTGGTGGCTTGCCCGCTCCAATACGCTCGCCTCCGACATCGTCGCCACCCTCGTCGCGCTGCCGCTGGTCCTGCCGCCGACGGTTCTGGGCTTTTATCTTCTGATCGCGCTCGGGCCGGCCGGTCTTGGCAGTCTCGTCGGCGTCAGATCTCTCGCCTTCTCCTTCGAAGGGCTCGTCGCCGGCTCCGTCGTCTATTCCCTCCCCTTCGTCGTCCAGCCGATCCGCAATGCCTTTCAGGCGATCGGCGAGCGTCCGCTTGAGGTCGCGGCGACCTTGCGCGCCTCGCCGCTCGACCGCTTCTTCACCGTCGCCGTCCCCCTTGCCCGCAACGGCTTTCTCACCGGCGCAGTGCTCGGCTTTGCCCACACCGTCGGAGAATTCGGCGTCGTCCTGATGATCGGCGGCAACATTCCCGGAGAGACACGCGTCCTGTCGATCGCCATCTTCGACTATGTCGAACAGCTGCGCTTCGCCGAGGCTCACCTCGTTGCCGGCGGTATGCTCATATTCTCATTCCTCGTCATTCTCGCCATGTCGCGGATCGGTCGACGCTTCGGAGAAACGCTCCCGTGAGCGGTGGCGTGGGCAATCCGGCAGACGGCGACCGCGACCGCCGCCCTGGGCGCGAGGGGCTCGACATCGCGCTTTGCGGGATGCGCGGAAGCTTTTGGATCGAGGCCGCCTTCTCGGCGCCGGCGCGCGGCGTCACCGCTCTTTTCGGCCCGTCAGGCTCCGGCAAGACGTCGATCCTTCGGGCAATCGCCGGCCTCGAGCGCCTCGAAGGCCACGTGCGGGCCGGCGAAACAATCTGGCAGGACGAAGGTCGCTTCGTTGCGACGCACCGCCGGGCGGTCGGCTACGTCTTCCAGGAGGCGAGCCTCTTTGCCCATCTCGGCGTCGAGGAAAACCTTCTTTACGGCGCGCGGCGCAGCCCCGGCGGCGTCGATGCCGCAATGCGGCGCGAAGTGGCCGATCTCCTCGGTCTCGATCACCTGAAGTCCCGCTCCGTCGCCGATCTGTCGGGAGGCGAACGCCAACGGGTCGCGATCGGCCGGGCGATCCTGTCGCGGCCTCGGGTGATGTTGATGGACGAGCCGCTTTCCGGGCTGGATAACAGGGCAAAAGGCGAAATACTGCCTTTCATCGAGCGGCTGGCCGGCGCGCTCGACCTGCCGATCCTCTATGTCAGCCACGACATCGCGGAGATCGAGCGGCTGGCCGACCGGATCGTCCTCGTCGAAGCGGGCCGGGTCCGTGCGAGCGGTCCGCTCAATCAGGCCCTCACCGACATCGGGCTCGGCTTCGTGCGCCATCCCCATGCGGCCTCGGTCCTGACGGCCAGGGTCACCGCCTTTTCGCCCGAAGACGGACTGGCCGAACTTGATCTTTGCGGCCAGAGCGTTTTCGTCGACGGCAGCGGACCGCAGGAGATTGGCCTCGAGCGGCGCCTGAGGATCGAGGCGAGCGACGTCAGCCTCTCGCGCGGCCCCCTCGCCCAATCGACCATCCTGAATACGCTTCGTGTCGAAATCGTCGCGATCGAGCCCGCCGGGCGCGCCAACCTCGCCATTCTCCTCGCCCTCGAGGGCACGGGCGACTTCACATTCATGGCGAAAGTCACCCGTCGATCGGCCGAACGCCTCGCTCTTTGCCCTGGCGATCGACTGTTCGCCCAGATCAAATCGGTCTCCCTTGCGACCTCTCCCGTGCCGTAAGGGAAATGAATGTCTTCTACCGGAACGAAATACCGGTTATGGCCGAACGATGAACAGCGCAGCGGGAAAGCTCATCGCCATGACCATGGAACACCAGGCCCTCGTCTCGGACGTGGAAACCTACCACCCCCTTGCAAGGGTCGCGCATTGGGTCGTTGCGCTCCTCGTTCTCGTCGTGTGGCCGGTCGGCTTCGTCATCGAGTTCATCAAGGACGACGCGAAGACGCCCTTCTACTTCATCCACGAATCGCTGGGGTTCCTGATCCTGTGGCTGATGCTCGCCCGGCTGGCCGTCCGGCTGATTCATACCCCGCCTCCCGAGCCGGAGATGCCGGTCCTGCAGAAGCGCCTCGCGGCGACCGTTCACTTTCTGCTCTATGCCGCCTTGATCGCACAGCCCATCGTCGGCTTTCTGGCGACCAACGCCTTCGGCTTCCCGCTCGACTGGTTCGGTCTCGTCACCGTGTGGAGCCCGATCGGCAAATCGGACCTCGCCCCCACCCTAATGGGCATCCACGCCTTCCTCGGCTGGTCGATCCTCGTCCTGTTCTGTCTACATTTCGCCGGCGTCCTACAACACCACGTTCTGCGCCGGGACAAGACGCTCCATCGCATGCTGTAGGCCGCCCAAGGCACTTCGGCAGGGCCGCGGCCTTCTCTTTAGTCACCTCTGAGAGAGGGCCGGCTTTTGGTCTGAGCCGCCCTCTTCTGGCTCAGCCCGGAATTGCCAGAAGGTCGAGATGGCCGACGGTCGCGCGGCCATCGGCGCAGTTGGCAATGCGCATCTTTCGCCAGTCATCCAGTTCGGCCGCATCGAGAACGCCCAGTTCCGCGACGGCTGCGGCGACACCTTCGATATGCGCAATCGCAAGCTCGCGATCGCGTCCTTCGAGCTGCCATGGGCTGTCGGCCAGCATGACGTCATAGCCCCGCGCTTGCAGCGCTTCGGCCAGCGCGCGAGCGGCCGCCGGGCCGAGCGAGGCGCCGCTGCCGAGGCCCTTCGGCCGCAACTGATGGCGATTGAACCCGGCGACGACGATCCCGTCCAGCGAATGGGCCGGCGAGAACGTCGTCGAACCGTCGTAATTCAGCACGGCATAAAGCGCCGTTCCCTCTTTCGCGAGCCGATCGACGAGTGCGGCGACAAAGTCGCGCGAGGCGAGATCGAACAGCGCTGAGGCCGTGACGAGACGGGCGCCGTCGAGCGGAATGTCCGCGACATCCGACAGGTCGACGCGGCAGGGTTCGGCCTTCGCTCCGAGCCCGGACGCTCGCTCCATCGCTGCGCCAAGAAGCGCTGGATCGTCGTCGATCAGGCGCCAGTGGCAGACCTGCGCGTTTGCGGGCGACGCCTCGTCGAAGGCTGCGAGGGTGGCGCCGGCTCCGCAGCCGAGATCCACGAGCGTGGCGGTGCCTTGCGCATCCCTTACCCATTCGAGCGCCCGGCGCATCAGCCCGGGGTCGCGGGCACGCTGATCGGCCGGCTCCCGCAGGGCGAGCCAGGTCTCTGCAAATCCGCTCAAACCATCTCTCCAACCTCAAGAAGCGCCCCGGCGACGATCGTCGCGGCATCACGCCAGGAAGGCAGTTTTCGCCCGGCATCAAGGGCCGCCCGCGCCGCCGTCTGCCTCGCCTCACCATCGGTCAGCAGCTCTCGCAAAGCCTCTCCCAGCCCCGTCGCATCGCCCGGCTCGAAGCGACGCCCGGCGCTCGCCGGGACGAGGTCGCGCGGGGCGCCCTCGGCGCAGAAAACGATCGGCAGGCCATATGCCATCGCTTCGGCGAAGACCATGCCATAGCCCTCATAGCGGCTGGCGAGAACGAACAGATCGGCCGTCGCATATTCCGCGGAGACATCGGGAAGAGCGCCCACGAGTTCGATCCGATCGGTAAGGTCCAGCTCCCTGACCTGCTGCGCCAAAGCATTGACGGTTCGCTCGTCCGCGGTTTTCGATCCGACAAGCCGGCACCGCCAGTCGAGATCGGCGACAGCCTTCAGGCCTTCGACGAGCGTCGCATGGTCCTTGCGCGGGATCAAAGTCCCGATCGACAGGATCGTCGGCGGCTCTGCAACCGGATCTGGCCGGTCGTGACCGCCAATACGACCGCGTTGGCCTGTCGGCTGGTCGGTGCCGGGCGGCGCCACTGTCAGGCGCTCCATCGGCACGGCGAAGGTGGCAGCCACGGTCCCGGCCGTCGCCGGACTGGTGACGACGACCGAGCGGGCGGCACTAAGCGCCTCTCGCTCGCTCGCCTCCAGTTCCCGTCGCAGCGCCGCGTCGAGCCCGGTTTCAAGACAAAGCGGATGGTGCAGGAGAGCGACGAGCCGCAACCGATCCGCTTCCCGCGCCGCGATCTGCGGCATCGCCCCGAAGGCGAGGCCATCGACGAGAACCAGGGCCCCGTTCGCAAGCCCCGCAAAGGCAGCCGCGGTGCGATCGAGCTCCGCCGCCGTCGGCTGCGGAAACCCGCCCGGCAGGGACAGAATCTCGACCTGCCACCCACTCGACCGCAATTCGGCGATCAGCCGCCGATCGTAACCGTAGCCGCCACTCGGAGTGTCGATGTCGCCCGGGATCGCGAAGACGACCCGGCGTCCACTCACAACGCCCCCTCGAACCAGGCCCGGGCGACATGGGATTCGCCGAGGCAGACCTTGAGACGACCGATCTGGCCGCCGCCTTCGCCCAACGCCCCGTCCGCGATCTTCTCGGCCAGGCGATCGAACAGATATTTGGCCAGAAACTCCGTCGTCGTGACCTTGCCGCGAAAATCCTCGATCTCATCGAGGTTCTTGTAGTTCAGCGGCTCGAGCACGGATTTGAGCAGCGCGCTTGCCAGGCCGATATCCACGGCCAGCCCGTCGTCATCGAGCTCCTCGGCGAAGAAGGCGACATCGACCACATAGGTCGCGCCATGCATGGCTTGCGCCGGCCCGAAGACCGGGCGGGGCAGGCTGTGGGCAATCATCATGTGGTCCCGGACCTCGACGGCAAACATCGGCGGCTTCCTTTGCTCAGTTGGTCTCGTCAGTCATACCGGATGCGATGGCAGAGGGTGGCCGGATCTGCAAGGATGTCGATGTAGCGGGAATCAAGCTCGCCGAAACCGGTCTCGCCGGTCACCAGCCTGTCGAGCCGCTCGTCGGCAAGAAGGCGCATGGCCGCCTCGAGCCGCCGGCGATGGCTCCAGCGGACGGCCCGGCCGGCCGGCAGGCTGCCGACCTGCGAGCCGACGATCGACAGCCGCCGGCTATGGAAAGCCCCGCCCAGGGGCACGTTCGGCGCCCGCTGCCCATACCAGCTGGCCTCGACGATCCGCGCCTCGAGACCAGCGGCCTCGATCGCGCTCGCAAGCCCCGCTTCGCTCGCCGAGGCATGAACCACCACGTCGCAGTCGTGCGGCAACTCCGCCGGGGTCGTAAAATCGAGACCGAGCGCGTGCGCCACTTCCGCGCGATCGCGATTGACGTCGACGACGGTGGTCCGTGTCGCCGGGATCCGCGCCGCGATGAACGCCACGAGAAGACCGACGACGCCCCCGCCGATGATCGCCACGTCGTCTCCCGGCAGAATGCCGGCGTCCCAGACGACGTTGAGCGCCGTTTCCATGTTCGCGGCCAGAACCGTGCGCTCGGGCGGGACGTCCGAAGAAAGTCGGACCGCCGCCTCGCCGGGTAAGACGAAGCGATCCTGATGCGGATAGAGACAGAACACCCATTCGCCGAACCGCGCGTCGTCCCCTCCGACGATTTGGCCGACCGTGGCGTAGCCATATTTCACCGGGAACGGGAACTCGCCCGCCTGAAACGGCGCCCGCATCCGCGACCACTCGCTTTCAGGAACGGCGCCCGCCGCAACCAGGGCTTCCGTCCCGCGACTGATCGCCCCGAACTTTGCCGCGACCAGAACCTCGCCCGGGCCCGGCTCACCCAGCGTCTCGGATCTGAATTTGGCCAAGTTCTCGGCGACGAGCCACAACGCCCTGGCTCGCGATGACGCTTGCCGCACCGTCAAAAACCCCTGTCCAAAAGTTCTTGCAACTTCGGCATCCCTTCGTTTCGTCAGGCCTCGAACGATCGACCGACCACGGCTCCCCTCTCGCAGACAATCAGCCAGGAAGACAACGCTGCCAGATAGAGACTTCGCACGCAACCGCTTTTTGTTCGATGAAAGTTCTTGTTTTATCCTCGCAAGCATGCTGAGGTGCATAAGTGCGTAAGACAACCCTTAAGAGCGCCTGCCGGCGCCTTGTTCAGGAGGGCGGCCGATGGTGTCGCGCGTCAAGACAGTCGCATTCCAGGGCATCGACGCCGTCCCGGTCGACGTCCAGGTCATGGTCGCTCCGGGCAAGGTCGGCATCCAGATCGTCGGATTGCCGGACAAGGCCGTTGCGGAAAGCCGCGAGCGGGTCCAGGCCGCCCTGCACGCCTCGGGCCTTTCGATGCCGCCCAAGAAAGTGACGGTCAATCTCGCGCCCGCCGACCTGCCCAAGGAGGGCAGCCACTACGATCTTCCGATCGCGCTCGGCCTGATGGTCGCGCTCGGCGCCGTCCCATCCGATGTTCTGGCCGACTATTGCGTCCTCGGCGAACTTTCGCTCGACGGCATGATCACACCGGTTGCCGGTGTCCTGCCCGCCGCAATGCGCGCCAATGCGCTGGAAATGGGCCTTGTCTGCCCGGCTGAATGCGGACCGGAGGCGGCCTGGGCGAGCGCCGACATGAACATCGTCGCCGCGCGCAGCCTCATCCAGATCGCCAACCATTTCCGCGGCACTCAGGTGATCGCGCGTCCAGAACCCGCGATCCGTGCGGCCCCGACCAACCTGCCGGACCTTGCCGACATCAAGGGTCAGTTCGTCGCCAAGCGGGCGTTGGAAGTCGCTGCCGCCGGTGGACACAATCTCCTGATGGTCGGCCCGCCGGGTTCCGGCAAGTCGATGCTCGCCCAGCGCCTTCCCTCGATCCTGCCGCCGCTGGCGCCGCGCGAGCTTCTGGAAGTCTCGATGATCGCATCGATCGCCGGAGAACTGACCGGCGGCAAGCTCTCCGACCGCCGCCCGTTTCGCAGCCCGCATCACTCGGCGTCCATGGCCGCAATGGTCGGAGGCGGCCTGAGGGCGCGCCCCGGCGAGGTGTCGCTCGCCCATCGCGGCGTTCTCTTCGTCGACGAACTTCCCGAATTCTCACCCGTCGTCCTCGACTCGTTGCGCCAGCCGCTCGAAGGCGGCGAAAGTGTCATTGCCCGGGCCAATCACCGCGTCACCTATCCCGCCAAGTTCCAGCTCGTCGGCGCGATGAATCCGTGCCGATGCGGCATGGCCGGAGAGCCGGGGCACCGATGCGCCAGAGGCCCGCGCTGTGTCAGCGAGTATCAGTCGCGAATTTCCGGCCCATTGCTCGACCGCGTCGATCTGAGGGTCGAGGTGCCGTCGGTAACGGCCTCCGATCTGATCCGGCCGGCCCCGGCCGAAGCCTCCGCGGCCGTCCTTGCGCGGGTGATCGCCGCGCGCGAACGCCAGACGGACCGCTTCACCGGCCTTGGCCTGCCGGCCGAAACGCTGAATGCCCATTGCCCGGCCAATATGGTCGAGGACATCGCGTCAATGGATCGGCCGGCAACGCAACTCCTGCACGACGCGGCCGAGCAGATGAAGTTCTCGGCGAGAGCCTATCACCGCATTCTGAAGGTCGCGCGAACGCTTGCCGACCTCGACGGGGCCGAAAGCGTGCAGCGCGTGCATCTCGCCGAGGCGATTTCCTATCGGTTGCCAGGCGAGAGGCTCGCGGCGGCCGCCTGACCGTGCCGGCCGGGTCAAAGCGTGGTCGGGCAAATTCGCACGGACGACGTCATATGGGTAAGGGCAACAATGAAGTCTGATCGAAGGTGACGATGTCTGCCGCAAAGCCATGGCGTGCTGCACTCGTGGCGGACCGGCCTGACGGCCCGCGCAGGCACCATGCGGCCCGGCATAGAAGCTCGGGGCTGGGTCGATCCGGCATCGGGCGCTCCGGCTCGGGGCGCTCCGGCAACGCCCAATCCCGCAAACGCCTCAGACGAAGTCGAGCCGCATGGTCGCCATGCCGTTCGTGCGGCCGAGCTCCTCGTATCCCGCAGCGTGATAGACCGCGAGGGCCGGTTCGTTGTCGAGTTCGACCTTGAGGGTGATGGAAATGGCACCGAGGCTTCGCGCCATGGCTTCGGCATGGGCGGCAAGTTCCTTGCCCGCACCACCGCGCGATGCTTCCTCGACAAAGACATAGACGAGATGGCGAACCTCAGGTCCGATCCCGATCCTCAGGGCGAAGAAACCAACTTCGCGGCCGCGATCATCGACCAGATAAAAGGACGCGTCGTCGGGCTCGTTCAGCCACTTTTCCTGCCATTCGAGCGGATCGAACGGGTGTTTGGCGCTCGGATTGACACGCAGGAGATCGGCTTCGTCGGCAAGCAGCCGCTGAAGCGGGTTGAGATCGAAGGGCGCGTTGGGGCGCACTGCGAATTCGGGCATGGCTGTGTTCCCATGAGGTCGGAAGAAATCGTGCTCTCATGGTCGCCCTGTCTGGCATATCGTCGTCGCGCGAGGCAACCGGATGGGACGCCGGATCCTTACTGAAAAAGAGAGTTGTCGATCGTCTCGGTCTGCTTCATCCATCGTCCGCCCGGGTCGCTGACGGGCTTCGAAGCGCATGCGCAGAGAAGGCCGACGAGCGCGATGGCGGCAAGTTTCGAGAGCGAATGGAACGGCATGTTCGTCTTTCGTGGGAGGAGATGGTTCCGCTGAACCGCGTCGCACGTGCTCCCCAAATGTGCCGGTTTGTTGGCCCTGCAGCTTCACCGAAAGCGAAGATGGCAGACCGCCAAAGCTTCAGGAGCATCCGAGCCGTCGCACCGATCCGCCGGAATGCGGCAGCCGAAGTGATGGGCCCGTATGATGCTTCTTGCGCCGGAGGTTACGACAAAGCCCGGTTCGGCAGGTTGGCATCCAGAGAGGACGGGCCATCCATTCTACGGAACGCCTTTGCGATATCGGCCACTGTCCCGGGATCGGCAGGACACATCGGCCCTGGAGTGAGCGCGTCGTCCATGCGCGCAAACTCCAGGCGCTCGCGGTCAGCGCGGGTTCTGGCCCGGCACGATCCCGCCCGAGGGCGTCGATCGCATAATGGAGGGGGTCGCGCCGTTCACGAGCGGCAAAGCCGAGGCTTTGCCATAGACGCCGCCAATCCCGAAGAGCCAGGCAATTCCGTCACTGCCCGCCCGCTGGACGACCCTGCCATCGGGCAGACGAACCGGATAGGCGACCTCGCGTTCGCGGTTGGAAAGGATGACGCCCGGGCCACGCTCGCCGGTTCGATAGTCTTGAGCCTGCGCCATCGCGGGAAATGCGAGGACGGCGGACAAGGCGGCAACGGCCGTCAATCTGCCAGTCTTGGTGGTCATGTCTTCAACCTTTCAACCTGAGCTGTCAGCCCCGTGATCGCGGATGGCGCCGCCTCAGCGCGCCACCTGACCGGGAACGAGCCCGCCGGACGGGGTATCGAGCCCGTAAATCTGCCTTGCGCTCGGACGATCACGACCTTCGCCCGGCGCGCGATCGACGCATCCGCCGAGACATAGGGTCGCGATCAGAGCGGCGCAAAGGCGATGCATAACGGACCTTTCGATTGTCATGGGCGTAAAACGCCGAGGCAAAGGGCGGGTTGCAACAGGGTTTCGTGATGACAGGAGCGAAGACACGGCCGCAGGATCACGCTGCGAGGGATCGACCCACTCATTCATTGATCCGCTGGAGCGATGCCTTTACGGACGGTCGCGCTTCCCCCTCGCCCCCTTTGTCAGTTCGCGGCCGGCGTGTCGTCGCGGGCACGCAGATAAGCGAGAAGGTCTTTGACGGCCGGCAAGACCATGCGAACCCTGTCGCCGCCGGACGGCCTCAGGCAGAACGCGATCCGCAGGCGCCCCTTTTTGCTCCACAGATAGGCGTCGAGGTCGAAGGTTCGCCCGGTCGAGGCCATTCGGTAGTTGCGCAGGACATATTCCCTGCCTCCGAGATCCTCGGCATGGGGCGCGTTGCGCGCCTCGAAGCGATCGCTCCTGACGAGCGGATCATCGGCAAGCTCCTGGCGCATCGACTTCGCCTTTTCGACGAACCAGACCTCGACGTCCTCCCATGGCATCAGCGTCTGATCGAGCATGAAGTCCGTGTCGATCGGCCAGGATCCCGGCGGACGCGGCGGGCCGAGCGCGTAGAGGCAGGACAGATCGGCCGGACAACCCGGCCCAGAACAGTCGAAACGCTGGCCGATTTCGATCACAGCATCCTCGTCCGGCCCCGCGAGCCAGCCGGCGGGCAAGGCCGGGGCCGTCACTGCCGGGAGCGCGCTTGACAGGACGATCCCCAAAACCGCGACGAGACGCGCACCGAACGTGAAAAACCCTGCGACCACCTTGCCTCCTCCGCAACTGAAATCCGTCTGCTCGGCCGACGTCTCCCCGCCAGACCTCCGGCAACCGGAAACGGCCGGACCGTGGCTTGCAAGGCAGACGGAAGGGAAACCGTGTCGCAGTGCGGTCCGGTCTCGTCCGCGCCGCCGCCCTTCCCGCGCAATCTCGCAGGGAAGGCTGGAGACGGGCTGACCAGACCGATTTTTTAAGTATCAGGCGACGACGGGGGTTTCTTGCGGCATGGCGCGGGACGCGCCGAAGGCGTGCTCCAGAAAGATCTCCGCACAGGCCTCCCAGTCGTAGGCGAAGGAGCGCTCGAACGCGACGTTACGATCGATGGCGAGTGCGGCGAGGCAGGCCTCGCGCAGGTCGTGCGAGATCGCGCCGGCCCCGGAGTCGGCGATCACGTCGTTGGGACCGGGCTCGGGAAAGGCCGCCACCGGAACACCGCAGGCGAGCGCTTCGATGATGACGTTGCCGAAGGTGTCGGTCTTGGAGGGAAAGACGAAGACGTCTGCCGAGGAATAATATCGCGCCAGAGCCTCTCCCGTCTGCATGCCGGCGAAATGCACGTCCGGATAGCGGGCGACGAGGCCGGCCATGGAAGGCCCATCGCCGACGACGAGCTTGGAGCCGGGCAGATCGAGATCGAGGAAGCCCTCGATGTTCTTCTCCGGCGCCAGCCGCGAGACGTTGAGGAAGATCGGACGGGGAAGGTTCAGCGCGATCGGCTCGCTCGGCCGGAAGATGTGCCGGTCGATGCCCCTCGTCCATGTGACGAGATTGCGAAAACCCTTCGGCTCCAGCTGCCGGCGCATGGATTCGGTCGGCACGAGGCAGGCGCTGGCGGCGTTGTGGAACCAGCGCAGCACCGCGTAGGTGAGGCGTTCCGGGATGGGGGCACGCTTGCGCAGATATTCGGGAAAGCGCGTGTGGAGGCTGGTGGTGAAGGCGATGCCACGCCTCAGACAGACCCGCCGCGCGGCAAAACCGATCGGCCCTTCCGTCGCCACGTGCACCGCGTCCGGCTGGAAGTCGTCCATGATCCGGGCCATGCCGTAGGTGCCGGTCATAGCCAGGCGGATTTCCGGATAGGTCGGACAGGGCACGGTGCGGAAATCCTGAGGCGAGACGACCCTGACCGTGAAATTCCGGCTCGAAAGCTCACGGACCAGGCTGTCGAGCGTGCGCACGACGCCGTTGATCTGGGGGTGCCAGGCGTCGGTGACGATCAGGATACGCTGCATTCAGGCTGCCTCGGTGGGACGCACGATCGGCTGCTCCGAAACGATCCGCGGCGGCATAGCCTTGGACCGGGCGCGCGCCGCGACGACCTCGCCCCACCGGATAAGCTCGAGGGACCCGTCGTGACGCTCGGCGATGGCGGTGCAGCTCTCGACCCAGTCGCCGGTATTTACATAGGCGACATTGGCGTATTCGGCGAGCTGGGCGTGGTGGATATGTCCGCAGATCACACCGTCGCACCCCATCTTGTGGGCTTCCTCCGCGAGCGCGGCCTCGAAGGCGCCGATGAAGTTGACGGCATTCTTGACCTTCAGCTTGGCCCAGGAGGAGAACGACCAGTAGGGGAAGCCGAGCCTGCGGCGGATCGTATTGAAGACGACGTTGATCGCGATCGCCGCGTCATAGGCCCAGTCGCCGAGATAGGCGATGATCCGGGCATTGCGCACGACGACGTCGAACTCGTCGCCATGCATCACCAGGAAGCGGCGCCCGTCGGCGGTCGTGTGGATGTCGTTCAGCTTCACCTCGACGCCGCCGAAATGCTTGCCGGTGAAATCGCGCAGGAATTCGTCGTGATTGCCGGGAACGTAGATGACGCTCGCGCCCTTGCGGGCCTTTCGCAGGAGCTTCTGTACCACGTCATTGTGGCTCTGCGGCCAGTTCCAGGAGCGCTTCAGGCGCCACCCGTCGACGATGTCGCCGACCAGATAGATCTTTTCCGCGTCGTTGAAGCGCAGAAAATCGATCAGCATCTCGGCCTGCGAGGCCTTCGCCCCGAGATGGATGTCGGAGATGAACAGCGTCCGGAAATGACGCGTTGCCGCTTCGTCCGTCATGAGTGCAGCCTCGCGCTCTATCTTTGCCCGTCTATCGGCTTTACTCGCAAATGGCTGATTCTCATTGCAGCCATATGACGCGTCTGGGGAAAACTCCGATGCGAACGAGCCTTCGTTCACGCGAAATCCGGTTTGCCTCGCAGCCGGCGGCGTTTAGAAGGACGGCGGACCGCAGGACCAAGCGCCGCAGAAGGAACAGGCATCGATGAGCACCAACCAATCCCCGGAAGGCGGCGAGACGATGAGCGATCTCGACAAGCAGGCGCTGTTCTTTCACCGCCATCCGAAGCCTGGCAAGCTCGCCATCCAGGCGACCAAGCCGCTCGGCAACCAGCGCGATCTGGCGCTCGCCTATTCGCCCGGCGTCGCCGCCCCCTGCCTCGAAATCGCCCGCGATCCCGGCCTTGCGGCGGACTATACCAGCCGCGCCAATCTCGTCGCCGTCATCTCCAACGGCACCGCCGTCCTCGGCCTCGGCAATATCGGGCCGCTCGCCTCCAAGCCGGTGATGGAGGGCAAGGCGGTCCTGTTCAAGAAATTCGCCGACATCGACGTCTTCGACATCGAGGTCGACGCGCTGGAGATCGACCATTTCTGCAAGGTCGTCGCGGCGCTGGAGCCGACCTTCGGCGGCATCAACCTGGAAGACATCAAGTCGCCCGAGTGCTTCGAGATCGAGGCGCGGCTGCGCGAGGAGATGGCGATCCCGGTCTTTCACGACGACCAGCACGGCACCGCCATCATCGCCGCCGCCGCGGTTCGCAACGCGCTTCGCCTCGGCGGCAAGTCGCTGGAAGAGGTGAAGATCGTTGCGTCGGGAGCGGGAGCCGCGGCGCTCGCCTGCCTCAACCTTCTCGTCTCGCTCGGGGCGAAGCTCGAAAACATCTTCGTCACCGACAAGGACGGCATGGTCTACAAGGGCCGCGAGGTCGCCATGGACCGGTGGAAGGACGTCTATGCCCGCGACACCGAGTTGCGGACGCTGGAAGAGGCGCTGGACGGCGCCGACGTCTTTCTCGGCCTGTCGGCCGCCGGCGTGCTCAAGCCCGAATACCTCAAGAAACTGGCCGACAAGCCGCTGATCCTGGCGCTGGCCAATCCGGTGCCGGAGATCATGCCGGATCTCGCCCGCGAGGTGCGCCCCGACGCGATGATCTGCACCGGGCGCTCGGATTTCCCCAATCAGGTCAACAACGTCCTCTGCTTCCCCTTCATCTTCCGCGGCGCGCTCGACTGCGGCGCGACCGGCATCACGGAGGGAATGAAACAGGCGGCGACCGACGCCATCGCCGAGCTCGCGCGCGAGGAAGTCTCGGAGGTTGCGGCGAAAGCCTATGGCTCGGAAACGCCGGTCTTCGGGCCGGACTATCTGATCCCCTCCCCCTTCGATCCGCGGCTGATCCTGAAGATCGCCCCCGCCGTCGCCCGGGCCGCCGAGAAGGACGGCGTCGCCTCGCGGCCGATCGCCGACATGGACGCCTATGTCGAGCGCCTGAGCCGCTTCGTCTTCCGATCCGGCATGATCATGAAGCCGATCTTCCAGATCGCCGCGAATGCCGGCAAGCGCGTCATCTTCTCCGACGGCGAGGATGAAAGAGTGTTGAGAGCCGCCCAGGTGCTGATGGAGGACAAGGTCTGCGTGCCGATCCTCATCGGCCGCCCCTCCGTTCTCGAAAGCCGGCTTGAACGCTACGGCCTGAAGATCCGGCCCGGCACCGACTTCGAGGTGATCAACCCCGAGGACGACCCGCGCTACCGCGACTATGTCGATCACTATTTCCAGAAGGTCGGGCGCAAGGGCGTCAGCCCCGACACGGCCCGCACCGTGGTGCGCACCAATACGACGGTCATCGGCGCCGTCGCCGTGTCGCGCGGCGAGGCTGACACGCTGATCTGCGGGCTGGAGGGACGCTTCCCCCATCACGTCCGCGACATCAGCCAGATCATCGGCATGCGGCGCGGGGTGAAGAAGCTCGCCGCCATGAGCCTCCTGATCACGCAGGGGACGACGAAATTCTTCCTCGACACCTATGTCCAGCGCGATCCCAATGCCGACGAACTCGCCGAGATGACCCGGCTCGCGGCCGCGGAACTGCGCCGCTTCGGCATCGATCCGAAGGCCGCCTTCGTCTCCCACTCCAATTTCGGCACCGACGATACCGAGGACACGGTGAAGCTGCGCAAGGCCCTGAAGCTGGTGCGCGCCGAATTGCCGGACCTCGAGATCGACGGCGAGATGCATGGTGACTCCGCGCTTTCGGAGACGATGCGCAACCGCGTGATGCCCGATTCCACCCTTTCCGGCGAAGCCAACCTCCTGATCTTCCCGACCCTCGACGCGGCCAACATCACCCTCAACGTCGTCAAGCAGATGACCGACGCGCTGCATGTCGGCCCGATCCTCCTCGGCGCCGCCTCGCCGGCCCACGTGCTGACGCCCTCGGTGACCTCACGCGGGGTGGTCAACATGGCGGCCATCGCGACGGCTCAGGCGATCGGGCTGGAGGGGTGAGCTCCCCAACTCTAGCGTATAGAAGATAGCGCGGCCTGTTCTGAGCGAGGAAAATACAGCATTATTCGGAATGCCTAATCAACAATCCATAAAACATGGGCATAACACCTTTTAAAGCTAAATGCACGTCAATCAACATTTTACCAACTGCCGAAATAGTCCTCACTTTTGAAATCAGGATTTGACATCACAAAATCTTTTTTCGCTTTATTAATGATTTCTGACATGTCTACTACAGGCGGCAAAAACGCTTCCTTCAACAAGCTATCCGCCAACTCGGTTGTAGGAATCGGGACACCGGAGGCGGCAGTGGCAGCTTTTTGTGTATAACTCAGAAAACCTTTTGCAGAGGCAGAATTTAATAGTTTTCGCGTTCTAAAATTTATCTGGGAGACAACATGCTGTATATTTGTTAATCCTCCTAACATAAGCGTATCCGCGGAGAGCGCTTTAAATTCGCTAGAAAGTATAATTTCCAACAATCGATCAGATTGGGCTTTAGATGCCTCTGCAATTAATGTTGCAGCAGCTAAATCAAACGGCCTATAGGTTGACAAAATACCTTGAATTCCTGCGATTCTAATACGCCCTTCGGGATCTTTAATCTGTCTCCTTACGTTCTCCAGGTCTTGCTGAAGACCAAACATATCGAAATGAAAATGGCACTTGAGAAAGAGCGCTTCCAAAAAATTTGGCAGCTGCGAATGAGCGACCATGGCAGAATTTCGCGCCACCTCCTCTTCCCGCGAGATGGCCTCTCGCTTCATTCTGTATGCCGAGCGCTCAAATTCTATTCCTAAATCATCAAATATTGATTCGAATATATCGTTAGATATCAAAGCTGTCCTTCTGCTTATATCAACTATCTTTACATAATTTTTTGCAGATTTTGGTAATTTCGATATTTCGTCATAATATTCATTTGAATACCGCCACGAGTCTGTGATTATTACTTCCGTAGCGCCCGAGTAGATCAAATTTTCAATTATATAAGGCAGCATGGCGCCAGTTATCCTAGCCCCTCTTTTTGAGCCATCTCCGAATGACTTCAAGAGATGGACGTGAGGCATTATAAGCTTAGTATGATCTATCATTTTACTGCAACCTCGCCCTCGATTTTCGAGCTTGAACGAGACTACGAAAATCTTATTGTAACGTCTTGCCTGACTTTAACATATTTTCTGGGGGCCGCCACACTCGCCGACATTCAAGCGACCAGCAGTGCCCAGCACATCGAAACTACGCTAACAACGACCATTCAATATATAAGATTCTCTTGCATTTTGAAATCAATTGGTCAGCTCAGCGATCTTAGCCTACCGTGCAATTTGTCCAACTTTAGGAATGCCTTGACCGGCCGCTTGACGCCACCCTCCCCTC
This sequence comes from Jiella mangrovi, assembly GCF_017815135.1. Lineage (GTDB taxonomy): Bacteria > Pseudomonadota > Alphaproteobacteria > Rhizobiales > Rhizobiaceae > Jiella > Jiella mangrovi. The sequence goes on from NZ_JAGJCF010000001.1 coordinate 240,254, forward strand.
TGCTACCCTTCTGATCGTCCACGGGGAGTTCTGCCAAGGAACTGAGAGGCCGCTAGCGCGCGGCGACCCGTCGAACCTGATCCAGTTCATACTGGCGTAGGGATGGAAGAAGGCCGTGAAGGCCGCCGACGGGTTTTTCTCTCTCCAAGGCGGCGCGCATTCGAAGACGGGATGCCGGGAGACCGGCAGACGATCGGGCCGAAAGGCCGGCGTTTTCGAAGCATTCGATCAGCGGCGCCTTTTCGATCACCGATCGACAGAAACTGGATCTCCAACGCTCGTCGAAGGAGTTCCAAGATGAATGTCATTTCCAAGATCACCGCCCCGACCGTGACCACCGGCCCGCTGCCGGCGTCGCGCAAGGTCTATCTCGCCGGCACGGCGCACCCGGCGATCCGCGTGCCGCTCAGGGAAATCGCCGTCCACCCGACGGCGGGCGAGCCGCCGGTCACCGTCTATGACGCCTCCGGCCCCTATACCGATCCGGATGCGGCCATCGACATCGCCACGGGCCTTGCCCGCCATCGCACGGAATGGGCGCGCGCAAGCGGCGACGTCGAGGAGTACGACGGCCGCCTCGTGAAGCCCGAGGACAACGGCAACCTGCCGGCCGACAAGCTCACCCCCGCCTTCCCCGTCGCCCACCGGCCGCTGCGCGCCAAGGTCGGAAAGGCCGTCACCCAGCTCGCCTATGCGCGGGCCGGCATCGTCACGCCGGAAATGGAATTCGTCGCGGTTCGCGAGAATTTGGGCCGCGAGAACCTCGGCCGCGCGGCCGAAAAGGACCAGCGCGCACGGGACGGCGATCCCTTCGAGGCGGAGATCCCAAATTTCATCACCGGCGAATGGGTGCGAGAGGAGGTAGCCTCGGGCCGAGCGATCATCCCCGCCAACATCAACCATCCCGAGCTCGAGCCGATGGCGATCGGACGCAACTTCCTCACCAAGATCAACGCCAATATCGGCAACTCGGCCGTCACCTCCTCCATGGCCGAGGAGGTCGAGAAGATGGTCTGGGCGATCCGCTGGGGCGCCGACACGGTGATGGATCTCTCCACCGGCCGCAACATCCACAACATCCGCGACTGGATCATCCGCAACGCCCCCGTCCCCATCGGCACCGTGCCGATCTATCAGGCGCTGGAGAAGGTCGACGGCATCGCCGAAAACCTCACCTGGGAGGTCTATCGCGATACGCTGATCGAACAGGCCGAACAGGGCGTCGACTATTTCACCATCCATGCCGGCGTGCGGCTCCAGCACATCCCGCTGACCGTCGACCGGGTGACGGGCATCGTTTCGCGCGGCGGCTCGATCATGGCCAAGTGGTGCCTGCATCATCACCGGGAATCGTTTCTCTACGAGCATTTCGACGAGATCTGCGACATCTGCCGCGCCTATGACGTCTCGTTTTCCCTCGGTGATGGCCTGCGCCCCGGCTCGATCGCCGACGCCAACGACGCCGCCCAGTTCGCCGAGCTGGAAACCCTCGGCGAATTGACGAAGATCGCGCGGGCGAAGGACTGCCAGGTGATGATCGAGGGCCCCGGCCACGTGCCGATGCACAAGATCCGGGTGAACGTCACCAAGCAGCAGCAGCTCTGCGGCGACGCGCCCTTCTATACGCTGGGGCCGCTCGTCACCGACATCGCGCCCGGATACGACCACATCACCTCAGGCATCGGCGCGGCGATGATCGGCTGGTTCGGCACGGCGATGCTCTGTTACGTGACGCCGAAGGAGCATCTCGGCCTGCCGGACCGCGACGACGTCAAGGTCGGCGTCATCACCTACAAGATCGCGGCCCATGCCGCCGACCTCGCCAAGGGTCATCCGGCGGCGCAGCTGCGCGACGACGCCCTCTCCAGAGCCCGCTTCGAGTTCCGCTGGGAGGATCAGTTCAACCTCTCCCTCGATCCGGAGACGGCGCGGCTCTATCACGACGAGACGCTGCCGAAGGAGGCGCACAAGGTGGCGCATTTCTGCTCCATGTGCGGGCCGAAATTCTGCTCGATGAAGATCAGCCACGACATCAGAGCCGAGGCCCAGAAGGAGGGCATGGCGGCGATGGCCGAGAAGTATCGCGCCGGCGGCGACCTCTACATGACGCCGGAGGAGATCGCGGCGCGGGCAGAGCCGGCGGAGTAGGCCTGATGCAGATCACCGTCATCGGGGCCGGCGTCGCCGGCCTCGTCACCGCCGTGACCCTCGCCGAACGGGGCGCGGCGGTGACGCTTCACGAGTGCTCGGAAAGCCTAGGGGCAAACGCTGCCTCCTGGCTCGCCGGTGGCATGCTTGCCCCCTTCTGCGAGGCCGAGAGCGCCGATCCGGCCATCGTCGCGCCCGGGCTCGCCGCCATCGACTGGTGGGCGGAGCGGGTGCCGGGCGTCACCCGGCAGGGAACGCTGGTGGTCGCCCCGCCCCGCGATGCCGGCGAGGTCCAGCGCTTTGGCCGGCGGACGCGGCAGGGCCTGCCGCTGGATGCAGACGGCATCGCGGCGCTGGAACCGGATCTCGCCGCACGGTTTGCCGGCGGCCTGCACTTTGCGGCCGAGGCCCATCTCGATCCGCGCCGGGCGCTCCTTGCGCTGTCGGAGCGCCTGCAGGCGCTGGGCGGCTGTCTCCGCCTGTCCTCGCCGCTCGAGCCGGAGACCGCCGCCGGCGACGTCGTCGTCGACTGCCGCGGCATCGCCGGCGCCGCCGATGACCTGCGCAGCGTGCGCGGCGAGATGCTGATCCTGCGGACACCGGACGTGCGTCTGTCGCGCCCGGTGCGTCTCCTCCATCCGCGCATCCCGGTCTATGTGGTGCCCCGCGCCGATAAGCTTTTCATGGTCGGGGCGACGATGATCGAGAGCGAGGCTGAAGGCCCGGTCCGGCTGCGCTCGGCGGTGGAGCTGATGAACGCCGCCTATGCGCTGCATCCGGCCTTCGCCGAGGCCGAGGTGGTCGAGATGAGGGCCGGGCGGAGGCCCGCCTTCCCGGACAATCTGCCGAGGGTCACGCGGAAGGGCCGGATCGTCTCGGTGAACGGGCTTTACCGCCACGGCTTCCTGCTGTCGCCCGACTGCGCCGCAAGAGCCGCCGATCTCGCCTTCGGCCCGGCGCAGACACGGGAGATCGCGGCATGAAAATCATACTCAACGGGGAACCCGCCGAGGTCGCAAGCTCCACCCTCGCGGCGGCGCTGGTCGAACTCGGCTATGGCGAAGGCCCCTTCGCCACCGCCCTCAACCACGACTTCGTGCCGGCCCCCGAGCGATGCGAGACGCCGCTTTCGGAGGGCGACGCGATCGAGGTCATCGCGCCGATGCAGGGAGGCTGAAACGATGCGGATCTATGACGAGACGTTCACCAGCCGGCTGATGCTCGGCACGGCGCGCTACCCCTCCCCGCAGATCCTGAAGGACGCGATTGTCGCCTCCGGTGCGGAAATCGTCACCGTCTCGCTGCGCCGCGAGGCCGCCGGCGAGCGCGCCGGCCAGAGGTTCTGGGATCTCATCCGCGACACCGGCGTGAAGGTCCTGCCCAACACCGCCGGCTGCCATTCGGTGCGCGAGGCCGTGACGACGGCCGAGATGGCGCGCGAGGTCTTCGGCACGCGGTGGATCAAGCTGGAGGTGATCGGCGACGCCGACACGCTGCAGCCCGACCTCTTCGGCCTCGTCGAGGCGACGCGCATCCTCTCGAACGACGGCTTTCAGGTCCTCGCCTACACGACCGAGGATCTCGTCGCCGCCGACCGGCTGGTCGAGGCCGGCTGCCGGGTGCTGATGCCCTGGGGCTCGCCCATCGGCTCGGCGCGCGGGCTGAACAACGTCTATGGCCTGAGAGCAATGCGGGCGCGCTTTCCCGAGCTGACGCTGATCGTCGATGCCGGCATGGGCGTGCCGTCCCATGCCAGCACGGCGATGGAGCTCGGCTATGACGGGGTGCTCCTGTCTTCGGCGGTCGCTCTCGCCGGCGATCCGGTCAGGATGGCGCGGGCGTTCCGGCTCTCGGTCGAAGCCGGGCGGCTTGGCTTCACGGCCGATCCCTTGCAGCCGCGCGACTTCGCCGAGCCCTCGACCCCGGTGCTCGGCCAGGCCCTGCTCGGCGACACGGTGTTCGCATGACGGTGCTCGACCCGTTCTACCTGATCGTCGACAGCGCCGACTGGATCGAGCGGCTGGTGCCGCTCGGGGTGAAGCTCGTGCAACTGCGGGTGAAGGATACCCCCGAACCTGCCCTTCGCGCCGAAATCCGCCGCGCCCGCAACATCTGCCGTCGCCATGGCTGCCAGCTGATCGTCAACGATTTCTGGCAACTGGCCATCGCGGAGGGATGCGACTTCGTCCATCTCGGCCAGGAGGATCTCGTCGAGGCCGATCTCGGCGCCATCCGCCGCGCCGGCCTGTCGCTGGGCATCTCGACCCATGACGAGGCAGAACTCGAAATCGCGCTGGCCGCCAAGCCCGACTATGTCGCGCTCGGCCCGGTCTGGCCGACGATCCTGAAAAAGATGCCCTTCGCACCGCAGACGCCGGCCCGTCTGGCCGCCTGGAAACGGGCGATCGGCGACCTGCCGCTGGTCGCCATCGGCGGGGTGACGGTGGAGCGCCTGCCGCAGGTCTTCGCCAACGGGGCAGACAGCGCCGCCGTCGTCACCGACGTCACGCGGAACGCCGATCCGGAAGGCCGCACGCGGGAATGGATCGCGGCGACGCGGGGATATGTCCAGGCCGATTCGCCTCGGCCAAGAGTGTCGTCGCCCAGCGCCGATACCCCCCTCTGCCTGCCGGCATCTCCCCCTCAAGGGGGGAGATCGGCGGTGTTGGCCGCACCGCCTTCCCCGTCGGTAAAAGTGCAGGACTGAGACGTGGAAAATCGGCGAAAAACGGTTGGGCAGGATCGATCTCCCCCCTTGTGGGGGAGATGCCCGGCAGGGCAGAGGGGGGTGCCTGGCGCCCGGGCTGACGATTGCGTTCGTCGTGTTGCCTCGACTGCGCCGCAATGACCCGCCCCGCCATCCTTCTCGTCGGCGGCACCGATTCCTCCGGCGGCGCGGGGCTTGCGGCCGACATCCGCGCCGCTGCCGCTCATGGCGTCGAGGCCCGGCTGGCGGTGACGGCGGTGACGGCGCAGACGAACGGCATGGTCGGCACGGTGGCGCCGATGCCCCCTGCCCTCGTCGCAGAACAGATCGCCTTCGCCCTTGCGGACGGCCGCGTGTTCGCCGTCAAGATCGGCATGCTCGCAGAGGCGGCGATCGTCGCGGCGGTGGCGGAGGCATTGGCGGGTTTTGCGGGGCCGATCGTCCTCGATCCGGTGATCGCGGCCTCCTCCGGCGGGATGTTGTTGAGCGAGGAAGGGATCACCGGCCTGATCGAGCGCCTGCTGCCGATGACGACGCTGGTCACGCCCAACCTCCCGGAGCTTTCGATTCTGGCAAGCCGGGCGGACGGCCGCTTGGCCGCCGGCGACCCGGCGCCGGTCAGCCAGACCGGCTTGCGGGGAAAGACAGAGGCAGGGCCGCACTCACACGCGACGCCCCGAGACGCCGCTCTCGTCCGCAACCTCTTCGCGGCCGGCGCCGGGGCGGTGCTGGTCAAGGGCGGTCACGAGACCGGCACCGAGGCCTTGGACGTGCTCCATCGCCGCGATGGCGGCCCGCCCCGGCGTTTCGCCACGCCGCGTCTCGACGCAATGCTGCGCGGCACCGGCTGCATGCTGGCAACGGCGATCGCCTGCCGCCTCGCAGCCGGCAATGGGCTGGAGACGGCCTGTGGCGCAGCCAAGGAATACGTGCGCGGGCTGCTCGCCGGGGCGTCGGCGGAACCGGGGTGATCGGGCTATCGCCGACGCCGTGGTTTGCGGCGCTTGTCCAGACGACCGGGCCATCCCCGTTTCGTCATCCCGGGCTTGACCCGGGATGACGAGGCTGGGATGGCGGCGTCGAGATGACGCCGGCGGCAGGGCAGAACGACTTCCGGTCCACGGGACTGAAGCCCGCGAGGCGATTGAGCGGGTGCGCACTTGGCGCCGATCACAAAGCGGAGCCGCCAACACGAGACGGCACCGCCAAAAGGCCCCGCAATCGAACACACGGCCGAGAGGCGCGTTGGATCAGAGGCGGCCCGTCAGCGGCACCCCGACACAAAGAAAAGAGCATGCACTGACCGGCCGGACACCTGCCGCCCCTTACCCCGCCATCGCCGCCTTCACCGCCGGGTAGAGCGCCTTGTAGCGCTGGTGCCCCTCGCGATAGGCGTCGATCTTGTCCGCCACCGGCTCGAAGGTCCGGGCGATCGGCGGGGCGGTGATGACGCTTTTCGGGTCGGCGCCGGTCGCCGCCGTGATGCCGAGGCGGGCGGCACCAAAGGCGGCACCGAAATCGCCGGCTTGCGGCAGCGCGATTTCGGTTTCGAGCACGGTGGCCATCAGCTGCAGCCAATAGGTCGAGCGCGATCCGGCACCGACGGCGATCAGTCGCTGCGGCTTGGGCTGATCACCGGCCGCGTCGAGGCAGTCGCGCATGGAATAGGCGACGCCCTCGAGCACGGCGCGGGTGGTCGCCTCGCGGGAGGTGTCGCTCTCGATACCGGCCAGTACGCCACGGATGTCGGCATCGTTGTGCGGCGTGCGTTCGCCGGAGAGATAGGGGAGGAACATCAGCCGGCCGGGCTCTGAGATCGCCTCGCCCAGCGCCCCGGTCAGATCGCCCGGCTCTTCCTTCAGAAGCTTCGACAGCCATTCCATGCAGCCGGCGGCCGACAGGGTCACGCCCATCTGGTGCCAGAGCCCCGGAATGGCATGGCAGAAGGTGTGGAGCGCGGTGTCGGGGACCGGATCATAACCTGCCACCGCAGTGAAAAGGACACCCGAGGTGCCCAGCGACAAGAAGCCGGTGCCCGGCTGCGAAACGCCGACGCCGCAGGCGGACGCGGCATTGTCGCCGCCGCCGCCGGCCACGACGATGCCGCGTTTCAGGCCGAATTTGTTCGCCAGGATATCGCGCAGCTCGCCGGACGCCTCCGTGCCCTCGACGAGGCGCGGCATGTGCCCGATGGTGAGGCCGGTGCGCTCCAGCATGCGGGTCGACCAGTCGCGCTTGCCGGTGTCGAGCCAGGCCGTGCCCGCTGCGTCCGACATTTCGGAGACGGCCTCGCCGGTCAGCCAAAGGCGCAGATAGTCTTTCGGCAAGAGCACGAGCCGGGTCTTGGCGAACAGCTCCGGCTCATTCTCGCGCATCCAGGCAAGCTTCGGCGCGGTGAAGCCGGGAAAGACGATGTTGCCGGTGATCGCACGGGATTCGGCATCGTCGAGGGCTTTCGCCTCGGCGTGGCTGCGGGTGTCGTTCCACAGGATGCAGGGGCGCAGAACCGTGCCGTCCTCGCTGAGAACCGTCGCGCCATGCATATGGCCGGACAGGCCGATGCCGTCGATGGCGGCGAACGCGCGCGGGTGCTTGTTGTGCAGCTCCTGCAGCGCCGCCTCACAGGCGACGATCCAGTTGGCCGGGCACTGCTCCGACCAGCCGAAATGCGGCCGCTCGACGGTGAGCGGCACGGAGACCGAGCCGATCACCGCCTGATCTTCATTGATCAGGAGCGCCTTGAGCGAGGAGGTGCCGAGGTCGAGGCCGAGATAGGTGGTCATGGGAATTCGGTCCCTTTCGAAGCAATGCGGTGGCCAGAGAGGCGCTGAATTTATGGGGCTGCCGGGACGCTATCATTGCAAGCAAGTCGTCATCCCGGCCGCCGAGCCGGGATCCATTCCAAATCCTGACCGGGACTGCAAGGCCACATTGAGCAGCCCAGACCCGAGGCAAAAAGCACAAGGCACAAAGCACAAAGCACAACTGCGACGGGTCTTGGCATCGATCCCGGGTCAAGCCCGGGGTGACGACGGGCAGGCTCAAACGTAGCGGTTGACGATACCTTCGAGCAATTCCTGACGGCCCGACTTCGGCTGCGGGTCGAGGGACAGGGCCCGTTCGGCGATCTGTTCGAGGCTCATCTCGCCGGCCAGCATCGCCTTGTTGCCCGGCTCGTTCCAGCCGGCATAGCGCGCCTCGAGCGGCCCGGTCAGCGCCTCGTCCTTCAGCATCGCCTCGGCGGCGAGAAGGCCGCGGGCGCAGGCGTCCATCGAGGCGACATGGGCGATCAGGAGATCGTCGGGATCGATCGACTGGCGGCGGATCTTGGCGTCGAAGTTCAGCCCGCCGGTCGAGAAGCCGCCATGCTTCAGCATCTCGTGGAAGACCAGCGCCATCTCCTTCACGTCCATCGCAAACTGGTCGGTATCCCAGCCGAGGAGATCGTCGCCGCGATTGATGTCGAGCGAACCGAAAATGCCGTTGGCAAAGGCGAGCTTGACCTCGTGATCGAAGGAATGGCCGGCGAGGATGGCGTGGTTCTGCTCGATGTTGAGCTTCACGTCGGCGGTGAGATCGTATTTCTGCAGGAAGGCGTAGACCGTCGCGACATCGTAGTCGTACTGGTGCTTGGTCGGCTCCTTCGGCTTCGGCTCGATCAGGATCGGGCCGGCAAAGCCGATCTTGTGCTTGTAATCGACGAGCATCGACATGAACCGGCCGAGCTGGTCGTATTCGCGCTTCATGTCGGTGTTGAGCAGCGTCTCGTAGCCCTCGCGGCCGCCCCAGCAGACATAGTTCGCGCCGCCGAGCCGATGGGTGGCGTCGATCGCCGCCTTCACCTGCCCGACAGCATAGGTGAAGACGTCCGGGTCGGGATTGGTCGCGGCACCCGCCATGTAGCGGCGGTTGGAGAAGAGGTTCGCGGTGCCCCAGAGAAGGCGGACCTTCTCGCTTTGCATCTTCTCTTCGAAGATGTCGGTGATCACCTTCAGATTGTCGTTGGATTCCTGCAGGCTGTCGCCTTCCGGAGCGACGTCGACGTCGTGGAAAGCGAAGAACGGCACGTCGAGGAGACGGAACATCTCGAAGGCGACGTCGGCTTTCTTCTTGGCCAGCTCCAGCGCACCGCCGCCATGCATCCATGGCCGGTTGAAGGTCTCGCCGCCGAAGGGATCGCCGCCCGGCCAGGTGAAGGAATGCCAGTAGGCGACGGAGAAGCGCAGATGGTCCTCCATGCGCTTGCCCATCACCATCCGGTCCTTGTCGTAGAAGCGAAAAGCCAGCGGATCGCGGCTTTCCGCACCTTCGAAGACGACGGGTGCGCTACGGTCGAAAAAGCTTGCTGACGCCATCAATGGGCCTCCCTGCTCAGCGGAATGAAGGTATACGCTGTCGCAAACTGGCCTAGGCGAGCGCTTCTTCAAAGGCAAGTCGGGAGTTCATTCGACGGGCACTGTCTTAAGGGCTTGCAAGAAGGCTGCCCGACAGTGCCCCGCCATCATTGCGTGGCCGGCATCGGCGAACCGAGCTTTTCGGCAAGCGGCGCGAGATGGGCCTCGAAGCGGCGCCACTCCTGCGAACTGCCGCGATACATCGCCCGTTGAACCTGCGCGCGGCTCGCCGTTTCCACGCGGCGTTTGGTACGATGAAAGTCGAGACAGGCCGGTTCGAAGTCGAGGCCGCACCAATCGAGCAGCGCGCGGGTTTCGGCTTCCTGATTTTCGGTGAGGGTCTCGTAACCAAGTTCGTAGATCGCTCCGGGCATCGCCCGGCTCCAGAAGGCCATCTGCTCGTCATGCAGGCAGTGGTAGCGGGCGAGGTCCTCCAGATCGTAGACGTAGCCGTTGGAATCCTCGGCGAAGAACTGGCGGAAGTTCGACCAGCAGGTCGCCATTTTGTCCCGGTTGAGATGAACGATCTTCGCTTCGGGAAAGATCAGCGGAATATAGCCGGCGAAGATGAAGTTGGCGGGCATCTTGTCGGTGACGACCGGCTTGTCGCCGCCGATCTCCTCGAGCACGCGGCCGTAGCTTTGGCGGATCTTGTCGGCCGCCTCGCGCGCCTCGGCTTCGCTTCCCGTGGTCAGCGGCTTGAAGTGCCGGTGGATCGCATCACGAAGCGCGGTAAGTTCGCCGGCGCCATGAACCGTCGAATGGCTGGCGAGGATCTGCTCGCACAGCGTCGTTCCCGATCGCGGCATGCCGAGGATGAAGATCGGCCGCCGCGCCATCGCCGCGCTCGGCGTCGTGCCGGCGAGTTTCGATGCGAGACCGTTCTCGAACCCCTGGCGGACACTGGCGAAACTCACGGCCTGCGCTTCGATATCGTAGGGAAGCGTCTCGCGCTTGGCGCGATTGGCCGCGATAAAATGCGCGAAGGCCTCGTCGGTCTCGCCGGCCTCGTCCTGGGCCTTGCCGAGCGCGAAATGGAGATGCGCCAGGTCCGCATTCGACAGTGCAGGGGTTTTGAGCAGCGCCTGCATCTCCGCAATATGCGGGTCGCCGGCTGCGTAACGCCGCATGCGGCTCAAGGTGAAATGGCTCTCGGCATGCGCCGGCCGACGCTTCAGGATCGCGGCAAGGCTCTCGCTGGCCGCAGCCGGATCGCCGAAGGCCATCTCGGCGAGTGCCCGGTCATGGCGAAGGGCAAGATCGTCCGGCGCAAGGGCGATGGCGGCTTCGAAACCTGCCATCGCGGCCTCCCGCTCTGACAGGGCGACGAGCGAGATGGCGCGCGAGCCGATGGTCTTGTAGTCGCGCGGGTCGAGCCGGATCGCCTCGTCGAAGGCGGCGACCGCTTCGCGATGGCGGGACAGCTTGGCGAGAACCGCGCCGAGATTGCGCTCCACCGAGGCGTCGCCCGGCGTCATCAGCGCCGCGAGGCGGAAAGCTCCCGCCGCCCGGTCGAACTGTTCCGTTGCCTGACAGGCGCCGCCGAGAAGCTTTGGCAGAACCGGAAACCGCGCAAAATGGGGCGCCAGCCTCGTCGCGCCGGCGATCACCTCGTCATGCAGCCCATCGGTATAAAGCGCCTTTAGTCGCTCCACCTGCGCCTCGGCGGGCAAGCGATCGGACGGAACATTGCGCCCGATCGCCTCGAATTCCGCCATGAGCCGCCGCTCGCCGGGAAAACGCTTCAATTCCGCGCTGATCAGCGACAAGGCCTCGCCGTGCCGTCCCTTCTTGGCGAGCGTTCGGGCCTTTCTGACACTGCGGTCGAGGGGCATCGAGGATTGCGGCATCACGGGCTCCGGTTCAGATCGTTCCCGAATGCCTAGCGCCCGTTCAGATCGCGAAGCTTGCGTCAATGCGAATGACGAACGATTTCTTCACCTTAACATCACATCGCCATGGCCGACGGCGAAAACGTCGCGCCGCCGGTAGCCGCACCGTCCGTCTAGCGCCCCAGCCGCGTCCAGGCTCCGTCCTCGTCCGAGGATTTCACGCAGGCCTCGATGAAGGCCAGTCCGTCGACCCCGTCCTCGATGCCCGGCAAGGCCAGACCATCCGGCGGCGCGCGCCCGGCCTCGGCTGCCCGGATCAGTTCGGCCGCTTCGCCGTAGATCGTCGCAAATCCCTCCAGATAACCCTCGGGATGGCCCGCCGGGATGCGGCTCACGGCCGCCGCCGCCGGGCCCGCACCGGCCCCGCCGCGGGTCAGGAGCCGTCTGGGCTCGCCGAGAGGCGTATACCAGAGCTTGTTCGGCTCCTCCTGGGACCATTCGAGCCCGCCCTTCTCGCCATAGACGCGCAGCGTCAGGCCATTCTCGTTGCCGACCGCCACCTGGCTCGCCCACAACATGCCCTTGGCGCCATTTTCGAAGCGCAAGAGCATCGAGGCGTTGTCGTCGAGCTGGCGCCCGGAAACGAAGGTCGAAAGGTCGGCGGAGAGCGTCTCCACCCTGAGGCCGGTGACATAGGTCGCAAGATTGTGGGCATGGGTGCCGATGTCGCCGATCGCGCCGCCCGCCCCGGCCTTTGCCGGATCGACGCGCCAGCCGGCCTGTTTGGAGCCGGCGTCTTCGGCGCGCTCCGCCAGCCAGTCCTGGGCGTATTCGGCGACGACGACGCGGATCCTGCCGAGATCGCCGCCAGCCACCATCGCCCGCGCCTGCCGGATCATCGGATAGCCGGTGTAATTGTGGGTGAGGACGAAGACCTTGCCGGCCTTTCTGGCGATCGCTGCGAGCTCCTTCGCCTCGGCCAGCGTCGTCGTCATCGGCTTGTCGCAGATGACGTGGAAGCCGGCTTCGAGGAACCGCTTCGCCACGGGAAAGTGCATGTGGTTGGGCGTGACGATCGCCACCGCCTGGATGCCGTCGTCGCGAGCGAGCTCCGCCGTCGCCATTTCCTCATAGGTGCCGTAGCTGCGCTTGGAATCGAGCCCGATCTCGGCGGCCGAGGCCTTGGCCTTTTCCGGCGTCGAGGAAAGCGCCCCGGCGACCAGCTCGAACTTGTCGTCGATACGGCTGGCGATCCGGTGAACCGCGCCGATGAAGGCGCCCTGCCCGCCGCCGACCATGCCGAGGCGGATGCGGCCGGCGTGAATCTCGTCGCGTCCTTCGATGGCCATTACAAACTCCTCTGGTATGGCAGAACTGAATAAGCCTTAGAAACATACCTTTCTTGCAGTCCACCTTTCAGCCCTGCGCTCTGCGTGACTGTTCTGAGAAGGGTAATCAACTTTGCTCCATTTGGTGGAGGTGCGGATGTAAATTCATCAAATGCGTTCATCACCTCAGGTTCATCTGAGAAAACATAGGGTACTCGAGACAGCGCTTTATTGAAGGCATGAGCATCCAGCTCGGACACAGGAAAATTATCCTGCAACACAAACCGGTAAGCAATTAAATCGTCGACGAGAGAGACCTTTGCTCGCCGACGCTCTATTTTCTCAATCGATATGTACCCATGGAAGTAAGCCCACATCGCCCCGGCAGAAGCCAAGAGGCCTGACACCAGCCCTCCAACAACTCCGCCCCAAAATCCGTCCATCAGAAATTTCCGATTCCCAGCATCCGCTTGTTCGCCGCCTCGTCCGTTCCGCCGGACGCGAAATCGTCGAAGGCCTTTTCGGTGACGGTGATGATGTGACCTGCGATGAAGGGGGCGCCCTCGGCGGCGCCCTGTTCGGCGTCCTTGATCGCGCATTCCCATTCGAGAACGGCCCAGGACGAATAGTCGTATTCGGCCATCTTGGAAAAGATCGCGGCGAAATCGACCTGCCCGTCGCCGAGCGAGCGGAACCGCCCGGCCCGCTTCAGCCAGGGCTGGAAGCCGGAATAGACGCCCTGCCGGCCGGTCGGATTGAACTCGGCGTCCTTCACGTGAAAGGCGCAGATGCGCTCGTGATAGATGTCGATGAACTCGACATAGTCGAGCATCTGCAGGGCGAAATGCGACGGATCGTAATTGATCTGGCAGCGCGGATGGTCGTTGCAGGCTGCAAGGAACATCTCGAAGGTCGCGCCGTCGAAGACGTCCTCGCCCGGATGGATCTCGTAGCCGACGTCGCAGCCGACTTCGTCGAACGCGTCGAGGATCGGCACCCAGCGCTTGGCCAGTTCCTCAAACGCGGTGTCGATCAGCCCCGCCGGGCGCTGCGGCCAGGGATAGAGGAACGGCCAGGCGAGCGCGCCGGGAAAGGTGACGTGGCTCGAAAAGCCGAAATGGCCGGACGCCTTCGCCGCCATCTTGAGCTGCTCGACCGCCCATTCCTGCCGGGCCTTCGGGTTGCCGCGCACTTCGGGCGCCGCAAAGCCGTCGAAGGCCTCGTCGAAGGCCGGATGGACGGCGACGAGCTGGCCCTGGAGATGGGTCGACAGATCGGTGATCTCGACGCCCGCCTCGCGGCAGATGCCGGCGACCTCGTCGCAATAGGTCTTCGATTCGGCCGCTTTCTTCAGATCGAACAGTCGCCCGTCCCAGCTGGGGATCTGCACGCCCTTGTAGCCGTGGCCGGCCGCCCACGCGGCGATGGACTTCAGGTCGTTGAACGGCGCGTCGTCGCCGGCAAACTGGGCGAGGAAAATCCCCGGTCCCTTCATCGTCTTCATGCTTTCCTCCCATCCCCGCATCCCGAGGATGCGCCGTTATGCGCCTCGCTTCTTTCGGCAAGGTCACAGCTGGCAAGGAACTTGGCACGGCCCGGCTGCAATTTGAAGGGGTGGCCGCGATCACCTGCAGATAGACCTCCTCGCAAGTCTTTGACGCGAGCGTGATCGCCTTTCAGCCCTCGGATCCCGGCTTTGGCGCAACCAGTTGGACGTGGCGGGATTGCTCAATTTCAAGCGCATCGCCAATCGTGAAGGACGACCATGGCAAACGACACCCCATTCCCCCGTCGCACGCTTTTGAAGGGTTCGGCCGCGATTGCCCTGTCCTCGCTCGGCCTTCCGGCTTTCGCGCAGGCGCCGGTGTCGTCGGTGCTGAAGAAGACGGTGCCTTCTTCGGGCGTCGAGCTGCCGGTCGTCGGCATGGGGACGTGGATCACCTTCAATGTCGGCAACAACCGGGAAGCCCTGGCCGAATGCACCGCCGTGATGAAGGCGTTCTTCGCATCGGGCGGCCAGATGATCGATTCCTCGCCAATGTATGGCTCTTCCCAGGCAACGGTCGGATACGGGCTGGAACAGCTTGGCAAGCCGGAGGGGCTGTTTCCGGCCGACAAGGTCTGGACGTCCGACGTTTCGGAAGGCGCCGGCCAGATCGAAGCGACCCGCGATCACTGGGGGGTGGATCGCTTCGGCGTCATGCAGGTGCACAATCTCCTCGGCTGGGAAGGCCATCTCGACACGCTCCAGGCGATGAAGGAGGAAGGCCGCATCGGCCATATCGGCATCACGACGTCCCATGGCCGGCGGCATGGGGAAGTTGCCGCGATCATGGAAAGCCGGCCGATCGATTTCGTGCAGCTGACCTACAACATCGCCGACCGCGAGCCCGAAGAGCGGCTGCTTCCGCTGGCGAAAGAGCGCGGCATCGCCGTCATCGCCAACCGGCCGTTTAGGCGCGGCGGGCTGATCAGTGCGACGCAAGGTCAGCCGCTGCCGGGCTTTGCCACCGAGATCGGCGCCGAGACCTGGCCGAAATTTCTCCTGAAGTTCATCGTCTCGCATCCCTCGCTGACGGTCGCGATCCCCGCGACACGGAGCGTCGCCCATGTCGAGGAAAACATGGCGGCGGCGCGCGGGCCGATGCCGGATGAAGCCATGCGCCGGAAGATGGCCGCGCATTTCGACAGTCTGTGACGAGGCATTGATGCTGGCAGACCTTTCGACCTATTCGCTGCGGGACTTCCTGCTCTTCGACGAGACGATCTATCGCGGGCTTTTCGGACAGCTGAACGCCGCCTTCTGGCCGATGGCAGCCGTCGCCATCCTTCTCGCCGTCGCCCTCCTCGTCTTCCGAAGACGTCGGCCGGGCGTTGCCGATCGCGGCGTCGCCGCGCTTCTCGCCACGGCCTTCGCGATCTCGGCGGCGCTGTTCTTCTTCGGCGTCTACGAGACGGTCAACTTTGCCGCGGTCTATCCCGGCTGGGGGTTCGTCCTGGAGGCTGGGCTCCTCCTCGTCGCGGTGTTTCTCTTACCCAACACCGGTGGATCGTCGAGCGCCCCCGCCAGCGCAAGCCCTGGTCGGACCGGCGTCTGGCTGGCCGTCGCCCTCGTCGTCTACGCCCTCTTCGGCCATCCGCTCGCGGGCTTTGCCGCGGGGCGAGCGTCCGCCGACCTTGAATGGTTCGCCCTCGCGCCCGCGCCGACGGCGCTGGCGGCGCTCGGATTTCTTGGCGGCTGGCGATCGCGCTGGCGTTTCGCGCTGATCGTCGTGCCGGTCGTCTGGCTTCTTCTCGATGCCCTGACGCTCTACGGCCTCGAACTGATGCCTGAAGCCGTCGCCCTGCTCGTGGCGACCGGGTTCGGCGTCATCGCGGCCTTGGTGCCGAGGCGGTCCAGCTTCGTGGAAACCGCCGCTGATCTGGGGCGCAGCGGGATGGGAGACCCGGCAGAACCTGTCCGTCCCTTGCGCCAGGCGCGGCGACAGGGCCATGGGACAAGGCCCCGATCCGGCACCACCGGCCTTTTGCCGACGACCAGCGCTCAGTAGCGAAACCACAGGGCGGAGATGATGCCCCGTTCCTTGAGGGCGTTGCTGCCGGCCACGGTGGCGAACCCACCCGCCTGGACCGACCAGCGGGAGCTCAGATCATAGACCACCGAGCCCTGGAGCTTGTGGGTGGAATAGGACCCACCGGAAACGGCGATCGTCGAGAAGGACTGGGCGAGTAACAGCCAGTCGCTCCAGGGGCGAAGGCCCGCCGTCAGGTCGATCCGCGCCTCGTCCGCGCCGCCCGCCCGAAAGCGATAGGCCGCCTGGCCGTCGACAAAGGCCGGCATTTCCCAAAGCGCAAACCCATAGCCGGCGAGAAGGCGCGGCTCGACGGCTGGGCGGCCGAAACCCTCGGTGTCAAATTTCTCCAGTCTGCCGGTCAGCTGCGCCGAGGTGACGAAACCGCTCGCCTCGTACAGTTTCAGTCGCGCTCCGGCGGCGAAATGCGAGAAGCCGGAGCGTGCATAGGCGGTGGCCCCGTCGTTTTCCCGTGCGAACTCGATGTCGCCGATGACGGTCAGCCGGTCGGTCCAGCCATGTTCGAAGAGCAGGCTCGCGGAGGATTTGGAAAATTTCGGCGCATCGTTCGGGTGCGGCGAAAACGCCCCGCTGGCGCTCGACGACACTCCGCTGGCGATCACCTGTCTCTTGCCTTTTTCGAGCGTCCAGGCGCCGCCGATCGCAGCCGTCGGTCCCGCGAGAAGCCCGGCGCAAACGGCCGTGATCGCGAAGGCGCGCCTCCCAGCTTCAAATCTCCCGCTTGCTATCGCTTTCGACATGCCATGCGGGCCTTTTCGCGCCTGGTCCGTAAGCAGATATTATCTTAAGGTTGCATAATCCCGTAAAGCAATCATCAAGCCATGCCGATGGCCGCTTTATGCGGTTTTCCGGTCGCGACCATATGAAACGAGCGCGACGCCCGCTCGCCGGTGGAAAACCCGTTCCTGCAATGCCGCTTACGTCCTCCCGTGTTTGCCGGCACCGGCGGCCTCCACTAGAAGGACACGGGTGACCATCGTCCGATCGCCTGTCGGGAACGGAGCAACGCCTTGCCCATCGTCCAGCTCGACGAGCATCTGATCGACCAGATCGCCGCCGGCGAAGTGGTCGAACGGCCGGCGAGCGTCGTCAAGGAACTCGTCGAAAACGCCATCGATGCCGGCGCGACCCGCATCGAGATCGCCACGGCCGGCGGCGGCAAGACGCTTTTGCGCGTGACCGACGACGGCTGCGGCATCGACGAAAGCGAACTGGCGCTCGCCGTCCGGCGCCACTGCACGTCGAAGCTTTCCGGCGGGCTCGAGGAGATCGCGACGCTCGGCTTCCGGGGCGAGGCCCTGCCCTCGATCGGCTCGATCGCACGGCTCTCCATCCGATCGCGGGCAGCGGGCGCCGGCGCGGCCTACGAGATCGCCGTCGATCACGGACATTGCGACGGTCCTCGGCCGACGGCGCTCTCGCGGGGCACGGTCGTCGAGGTGCGCGATCTCTTCCAGAAGGTGCCGGCCCGGCTGAAATTTCTGAAAAGCGACCGGGCGGAATCGACGGCGATCACCGACGTCGTGAAACGTCTGGCACTCGCGGAACCGGAAATCCGCTTCGAAATTTCCGGACAGGACCGCACCACCACGGTCTTTCCGGCCGCCCGCGACATGGGGGAGAGGATCGCCCAGATCCTCGGCGAGGAGTTCTCGCAGAATGCGGCCGAGATCACCGCCGAGCGCGAGGATGTCCGCCTGTCCGGTCTTGCCGGCCTGCCGACCTTTTCCCGCGGCAACTCGCTGCAGCAGTTTCTCTTCGTCAATGGCCGGCCGGTGCGCGACAAGATGCTCGTCTCGGCGCTGAGGGGCGGCTATGCCGACGTCATGGCCAAGGACCGGCATCCGGTCGCGGTCCTGTTTCTGACCCTCGACCCGGCTTTCGTCGACGTGAACGTCCATCCCGCCAAGGCCGACGTCCGGTTTCGCGATCCCGGCCTCGTGCGTGGCCTGATCGTCGGCGCGCTGCGCCAGACATTCGCCGAAGCCGGCCTTCGCTCGTCCTCCGAGGGAGCTGCCGGGATCCTCGCAAGAATGCGGGCGAAAGCCGACCTCGTCACCCCGGCGCCACGCCGCTTCGACGGCTTTGCGCCCGGCGGCTATGCCGCAAACGCCCATGCCGCGCCGCGTGAAACGGGGAACGGGCATGGCGCCTATGAGCCTGCGGCGTCGCCCTTCCGGCCCCTGGCATCGGCGGCAGAGGCCGCGGAGATGGAGCGCCGGCCGGCTCCGGTTTCCACCGGTTCGAGCCATGCCGAGACACGGTTCGCGGGGTTCGACGAGCCCGGCACGGCCTATTCAGCGGAAACCATCGAAGGCGCAGCCCCGGCCGGTGTGACGTCAGCCCCCGCGGATGACTTTCCCCTCGGCGCGGCGCGGGCGCAGCTTCACGGCAACTACATCGTGGCGGAGACCGAAAGCGGCCTCGTCATCGTCGACCAGCACGCCGCCCATGAGCGGCTCGTCTACGAGGCGTTGAAGGAAGCCATTCACGGCCGGGCGCTCGCTTCGCAGATGCTGCTGATCCCCGAGATCGTCGATCTGACGGCGGAGGATGCCGAACGCCTCGCCGAACACGCCGAAGGTCTTGCCGCCCTCGGGCTGCACATCGAACGCTTCGGCCCGGCGGCAATCGCCGTGCGCGAGACGCCGGCCATTCTGGGCCAGGGCGATATCGCCAAACTCGTCAGGGATCTTTCCGACGAGCTCGCCGAGTTCGGAACCAGCGATACGGTGAAAAGCCGGATCGACCACATCGCCGCGACCATCGCCTGCCATGGCTCGGTCCGCTCCGGCCGCGTCCTCAAGCTCGACGAGATGAACGCGCTTTTGCGCCAGATGGAAAAAACGCCGTCTGCCAGCCAGTGCAATCACGGCCGGCCGACCTTCATCGAACTGGGGCTCGCGGACATCGAGAAGATGTTCGGGCGCCGATGATCGCTTGCGAGCAATCGTTTGATTTTGGCTGGTGAAGGGCGTAGTGCCGCTTCCAATTCCAGAAACGCCCTGCCCGAGGGCCATTGATTCCGTGCATTCTACCCCGAGGATTTCCATGAACCGTTTTGAAAATTCCGGCGAAGCGAAGCTGCGCTACGGAACCCCGGATTTTCAGGTAATCCGGGCAGGCTCCTACGTGCGCTGCGCGGTGACTGGCGAGTCGATCCCGCTCGATCTCCTTCGCTACTGGAGTGTCGAGCGTCAGGAAGCCTATGTCGACGCCGCCGCCTCTTTCAAGCGCGACCGCGAGACCCGCGGATAATCCTCAGGAGGCCGAGGCGAAAGACCCTCAGGACTTCGGCGAGATCTGCCAGCGCCGCCGCTCATAGGCGGCGAGCGTTTGCTTGATGATGCGTTCGGAAACCGACGGATCGGAAAACTGAAGCGCCACGTCGACCACTGCGCAGTCCTTGCGAAAGGCGCGCGCGGCTTCGCTCCCCGTTTCGAGCCGCACCGCATCCTTGGCCGTCGTGGCGAGGATCAGCCCTTCCTGCGCCGCCTTCGCGGCGAGGTCGTCACAGTCGCTGTCGCTAAAGGCGTGGTGGTCGGGAAAATCGCGGGTGGCGACGATCTCGGCCCCGAGTTCTTCCAGCGAGGCGTAGAACTTGCCGGGATCGGCAATGCCGGCAAAGGCGAGCAGCCGCTCGCCGATCAGGATCTGGCGGGATTTGGGAACGAGGCGGGCCTCGAAGATCGGCTTGCCGGCCCGGGCCATCGCCCGCAGCGGCTCGAGGCGGTTTTCGCCTTCGCCAATGACGAGAAGCGCGTCGGCGCGGCGGATCTGGTCGATCAGCGGGGCGCGAAGCGGACCGGCCGGAATGACCCGGCCATTGCCGATGCCCCGGCGCGCATCGAGAGCGATCAGCGTATGGTCGATCTTGAGCCGCTGGCTCTGAAATCCGTCGTCCATGATGATGAAATCGACCTCGCGCTCGGCCATCAGCAGCCGCAACGCCGATGCCCGATCGGCCGAGACGGCCGTCGGAGCGAGGGCGGCGAGGAGAAGCGGCTCGTCACCGACGTCACGCAGGGTGTGCCTTGAAGGATCGACGATCACCGCAGCCCGGCCGCGGCGCCCATGGCCGCGCGAGACGAAAGCCGGGCGCCGCCCAAGCGCCAGCGCGGCATCGGCGAGCGCCAGCGAGGTCGGGGTCTTGCCGCCGCCGCCGGCGACGAAATTGCCGACGCAAAGGACCGGGACGTCGAAGCGCGCGCGCCGGCCGGTCTCCAGATTGTGCCGGGCGATGGCGCCATAGATCGCCGCGGCGGGCCGAAGCAGGATCGACGCCGTCGATGCCGGCTTCCACCAGAAATGCGGCGCGCGCCCACCTCTCACGGATCGCCGGCGACGCGGCCGCGTCGCTCCAGTCTCACCGAAAGCCGCAACGGATGCAGAAACGGATCGAGGGCAATGAGCGTGCGACCGAGGGCGCCGCGCATCTCGTCGATGGAGCGAAGGGCCGCGCCGGCCATGGCCATGCGCTGCATCGGATCGACGAGCAGGCCGTCGACCTGTGCGGCGAGCGTGTCCGCGTCGCGAACGAGACGGGCCCCGCCGTTCTTCAACAGGCGCTGATAGGTGTCGCGGAAGTTCTGGACGTAGCGGCCGCTGAGAATTCCGGTCGCCAGCATCGCCGCCTCCATCGGGTTCTGCCCGCCCTGACCGGTGATCGACTTGCCGATGAAGGCGATCTCGGTCAGCCGCAGATAGACGCCGAGTTCGCCCATCGTATCGGCGAGGAAGATGTCGGTCTGCGCATCCGGCATCTCGCCGAGGCTGCGCCGCCGAACAGTCAGCCCCTTGTCGGCCAGCATCTTCACGATGGCGGATGCGCGATCCACGTGACGCGGCACGATGATCGTCAAGAGCCCTTCATGCCGTGATTTGAGCATGCCATGGACCTGCGCCACGATCTCCTCCTCGCCCGGATGGGTCGAGATCGCGGCGAAGCGGGGACGCGAGCCCAGCGCGGCGTCGAACTGGTCGAGGAAAGCGGCTTCGGCAGGAAGCGGGCCGGCATCGGCCTTGAGATTGCCCGCCATCGTCACGGCCGGGGCGCCGAGGAGGCGAAAGCGCTCCGCATCGACGTCGGACTGGGCGACGACCTGGGCAAAGTTCTCGAACAAGGCCTCGGCCAGACGCGGCTTGGCTTTCCAGCGCTGGAACGAGCGATCGGACAGCCGCGCATTGACGAGGATCTGCGGGATCCGGCGGATCGCGAGCTCGTGGATCGTCAGCGGCCAGATCTCGCTTTCGGCGACCATGGCGAGATCGGGCTGCCAATGGTTCAGGAAGCGCCGGACCGCCGGTCTGACGTCGAGCGGGACATATTGGTGGATGACACAATCGGCCAGGCGCTCCTCGACGAGCTGTGCCGAGGTCGTGGTGCCGGTGGTCATCACCACGGACAGGCCGTCGGCCGCGATCGCGCGGATCAGCGGCGCGACCGCAACCGTTTCACCGACGCTCGCTGCGTGGACCCAGACGAGGGGCCCCACCTGTGGCCGCGCCTGGCCGGCGACACCGTAGCGTTCCTTCCGGCGAAGCTTGTCCTCCTTGCCGCGCGATGCGCGCCAGCCGACATAAGGTCTTAACAGCGGATAGGCGACGAGGCCCGCCAACCGATAGGCGGCGAAGGCGGCTCGGGTCATCGGATCGCTCACGCCCTGCGTCCGAGCAGTCGCTCGGCGGCGCTATTGGCCGCTTCGATGGCGATTGTGAGTTCCCGGCGCTTTTCTTCGAGCAGCGTCTCGCTGGCATCCGCCGGCACCGTGATCGGCTCGCCCATGACGACGGCGATCCGACCGAAGGGAAGCGGAATGCGGGCCTTGTCCCAGGCACTCTCGACGATGCAATGGCGGCTGCTCAGGGCCGCCGACGGAATGATCGGCCGGCCGGAGATCTTCGCCAGCGTGACGATGCCGAGCCCGGCTTCGCGGGCGGTCCCCTTGGGAACGTCGGCGATCATGCAGATGCCGGTTCCATTTGCCAGAAGCCGGCGCATGGCGACCACGGCCCGGGCGCCGCCCTTGCGTCTCACGCGCGAGCGTTTCACGTCCGTGCGACCACCCGAGCCGCGAACGGTGGAGATCCCGAAGGCTTCGACGACGCGGGCATTGATCTCGGCGTCGGCGCTCCGCGACAGGAGCGCGGCATAGGGCAGATCGCGCGGCCGGAAGAACGGCGCGAGGAGATGCTGCCCGTGCCACAGGCCGACGATCGCCGGATGTTCGTCGTGCAGGATGCGGTCATAGTCGGCGGAGCCGGCAACCGGCCGCTGTGTCGCATGGACGAACTTCAGAACGCCGTAGACCGTGGTGCCGATACCTGCGACGGCAAATGGCGATCGCATCAGCCTCTTGAAGAGGCTGCTCCGGTTGCGCCGCAAGGGCTTTCCCCTCTCGCGCTCTGCCATGTCGGCCCGCGGGGCGCGATCCGCCGCGGCAAACTCTTCATCCGACATGGTATGCGACACGGAGACCCTCTGACATTGCGCCGATCATTTCTGCGGATCGAGCAGCCTGTGCATGTGAACGATGAAATAACGCATCGTGGCGTTGTCGACCGTCTGCTGCGCCTTGCTGCGCCATGCGGCGAGCGCTGAGGCGTAATCGGGGAAAATTCCGACGATATCAAGGCCCTCCAGATCCTTGAACTGGACGGACGAGATGTCGGAAAGCTCGCCTCCGAAGACGAGATGGAGAAGCTGCTTGGGTTTTTCTTCCTGCATGGGCCAGATCCTGTTGCTGGAGTTGAGAAGGGCCTGTGAAAAATCAGGCGGCGAGATTTCTTGCGATATCGCGCAGGCGGGGCGACAAGCCAAGGGCCCCGGCCACCATCACACCGTGGACGGAGGGGTCCTCGCCATAGCGCCAGCGCCGCCCGTCGACATCCTCGAACAATCCGCCCGCGCGCTCGAGAATGAGATCTGCCGCGGCGACGTCCCAATCGTTCGCCCGCGGGCGAATGAGCGTGCCGTCGAGGCGGCCGCTTGCCACAAGCGCAAGCCGATAGGCAAGGGAGGGGATTACCGGAAGGGCGTCGACCACACTGCGGTCGGCCGCCGCGATCCGGCGCAGGATCGAATCGGGTAAGGACAGGCGGATCGGCGTATTCCCCGGCGCGCCGCTGACGGAACAGGGCTTGCCATTGAGAAGCGCCGGCCCCGTCGCCGTCGCCTCGAAGGTCTCCCCGCGCGACGGGACGTATACGACGCCGGCAACCGGCACGCCGCGCTCCAGAACCGCCACCGAAACGCACCAGAATTCCTCGCCGCGCAGAAAGGCGCGGGTGCCGTCGATCGGATCGACCACGAACACCCGGTGCCGCAGCTCGGCTTCGCGCTCCTCCGCCGGCATCTCTTCCGAAACCCAGCCATAGCCGGGCCTTGCGCCGCCCAGGATCTCCTTCAGGCAGCGATCAGCGGCATAGTCCGCCTCGCTGACCGGCGAGTTGCCGTGCTTGTACCAGACCTGCGGATCCTTGCGGAAATAGCCCAGGGCGATTTCGCCGGCGCGTCTTGCCGCGTCGCGCAGCAGGACGAGATCGTCATCGAGGCTGGCCGCGAACTCCTTCATCGGCTCAATGCCCTGCCACGGTCATGCGGTCGACACGCATGGTCGGCGCGACGAGCGAAAAGCGCGTATCGAGATCGTCGGCAAGGGTCAGGCCAAGCAGCATGTCCCTCAGATTGCCGGCGATGGTGAACTCCGACACCGGCCGCGTCAGTTCGCCATTCTCGATGAGAAAGCCGGTGGCGCCGCGGCTGTAGTCGCCCGTGACGAGATTGGTGCCCTGGCCGATCAGCTCGTGCACGTAGATCCCGTTTTTCGTTTCGGCGATCAGCTCTTGCGGCGTCATCTCGCCGGGGCTGACGGAAACGTTGGAGGAGGACGGCGAGACCCCGCCGGACGAGCGCGCGCCGCGCCCATTGGTCGAAAGGCCAAGTTCCTTCGCCGTCGCCGTATCGAGGATCCAGGTCTTCAGGATTCCGTCCTCGACCAGCGCCATCGTCTCGCCGCGCACGCCCTCCCCGTCGAAGGGGCGAGAGCCCGGGCGACGCGTCAGAAGCGGCTCGTCGAGAATGGTGACGGAGGAAGGGAGCACCCTTTCGCCCATCCGGTCCTTCAGGAAACTCGTCTTGCGGGCGATCGCCGCCCCGTTGATCGCGCCGACCAGGCTACCGATCAGGCCGCGGGAGACCCTTGGATCGAAGACGATCGGGTAGCTGCCGGTCGCGACCTTCTGTGCGCCGATCCGTCGCACCGTGCGCTCGCCGGCCCGCCGGCCGATCGCCTCGCATGGCTCGAGGTCGCCGTAATGCATGCGGGAATCGAAGTCGTAGTCGCGCTCCATCCCCGTCCCCTCCCCGGCGATCACCGAGACGGAGCGGGAAAAGCCCGAGCGCATTCGCTCGCCGACGAAGCCGTCGGAGGTGACGAGAACGAGACCGCTGGCGCCGGCCGAGACCGACGCTCCGCCGGAATTCGTGACGCCCGAAACGGCTCTCGCCGCGTCCTCCAGGGCAAGCGCCTGCTCGACCATGGCTTCGCTGGCAAGGCTCGTCGGATCATAAAGATCGAGATCGAGGCCATCGCTGGGAGCGAGCCGGTCCTTTGGCGCGAGCGAGGCGTAACGATCCTCGGGTGAGACTTTCGCCATCGCCACCGCGCGCTCGGCCAGCCTGTCGATATCGGCATGAACGTCGGCCGAGACCGTCGCGACCTTCTGGCCGACGAAGACGCGCAGCGCCAGATCCTCGCTCTCGGAGCTCTCGGTGTCCTCGACCTTGCCGAGCCTCACCTGCACCCCGCGGCCGAAGGAGCGCACAACCGCCGCATCGGCGGCGTCGGCGCCGGCTTTCCTGGCCGCCGCAATCAGCCGTTCGGCGGTGTTCGTCAGCCGCCTCGTATCCTCATCCATCGCTTCGCCTACTGATCTTTTCCGTGGGACTATCTATTGTGCGGCGCATACAACGCAAGCTGCCCGCCCCGTCGCCACCTGCTATAATGGCGAACAGTCCAAACCAGCCCCTCACATAGGAACGAGTGCCCGCCTGTGGAACACGGATCAAGCGCCATTTTCCTCGAAGTGATCCTGCTGCTTGGTGGCGGCATCGTCGCCGGCACGCTGTTCAAGCGCATCGGTCTTGGCACCGTTCTGGGCTATCTCGCCGCCGGTATCGTCATGGGCCCGGTGCTCCGCCTGATCGGCGAGGGCGAGGAAATTTTGTCCGTCGGCGAACTCGGCGTCGTCTTCCTGTTGTTCATCATCGGCCTGGAACTGCGGATCGACAGGCTGTGGGCGCTGCGCAAGCAGATCTTCGGGATCGGCCTTGCCCAGGTCATGGTCAGCGGCTTCGTTCTTGCCGCCATCGGCTGGCTTGCGGTCGGCCTCGATATTCCCTCGGCGATCGTCGTCGGCTTCGGGCTGGCGCTCTCCTCAACCGCCTTCGGCATCCAGCTCCTCGACGAGGCCGGCGAGACGAATACCCGCCACGGTCAGGCTGCATTCTCGGTCCTGCTGTTTCAGGATCTCGCCGTCGTGCCGCTTCTCGCCATGCTGCCGTTTCTTGGCCCCGGCGGCGAGGACGCGCAAATCTCGCCGACGCAGATCCTTATCTCGCTTTCGGCGTTGGTCGCGCTGATCCTGGCCGGCCGGTTCCTGCTCAATCCGCTGTTCAGGCTGATGGCGTCTGCCGGCGCGCGCGAAGTGATGCTCGGAGCGGCTCTGTTCGTCGTTCTGGGATCGGCGATGCTGATGCAGGAGGCCGGCTTCTCGATGGCGATGGGCGCCTTCATCGCCGGCATCTTTCTGGCCGATTCCTCCTATCGCCACGAGCTAGAGGCCAATATCGAGCCGTTCCGCGGGCTTTTGCTCGGCCTGTTCTTCATCGGCGTCGGCCTGTCGCTGGACCTCGAAGTCCTGAAGACGTCCTGGCCGATCATCCTTGCCGTCGCGCCGCTGATGATGATCGCCAAGGCGGCGATGCTCTACGGCGTGTGCCGGCTCTTCGGTGAATCCCACGGCCTGTCGCTGCGGGTCGCAACGCTCCTGTCGCAGGCCGGCGAGTTCGGCTTCGTGCTGTTCTCGGCTGCCGCCGCCAATCGGATTTTCCCGGCCGAGACGTCGTCGATCCTCATCGCCATCGTCTCCCTATCGATGGTTCTGACGCCGCTCTCCACATGGCTCGGCCGCAGGCTCGACCGGCCCGACGACGAAGAGGAAATGGAGGAGACTTTCGACGGCGCCGGGTCCGAAGTCCTGCTCGTCGGTTTCTCCCGCTTCGGCCAGATCGTCGCCCAGGTGCTGTTGTCGAGCGGCATCGACGTGACCATCCTGGACTCCTCCGTCGATCGCATCCGCACGGCCGAGCGATTCGGCTTTCGCATCTATTTCGGTTCCGGCGTCAGAAAGGACGTGCTGGAGGCGGCCGGCATCCGCAAGGCCGGCCTGGTCGCGGTCTGCACCAACAAGCGGGAGACGACCGACCGCGTGGTCGACATGATCCGCTCGGAATTTCCCAATGTCAGGCTCTTCGTGCGCTCCTACGACCGCAGCCACGCCTTGTCGCTGAGGGCGCGCGGCGTCGATTACGAGATCCGCGAAACGGTGGAATCGGCCTTGTCCTTCGGCGGCGCGACCATCGGCGCACTCGGCGTCGAGGAAGAGCTCGCCAGCCGCATCGTCGAGGATGTCCGGGGCCGCGACAACGCCCGGCTGAAGCTGCAGGAGGCCGAGGGCATCTATGCTGGCAGCGACATGGTGACGACGAAGGTCGTCACGCCCGAGCCCCTGGTCAAACCGCGACCGGGCCTCCACGCCGTGGAGAAGATGCCGGACGGCGACGATGACGGCTCGATCTTCGAGGATGATGCTCCGAAGCGCCGTCGTCGCGGGCGGCTGTTCGCCGGTCGCCGCAGACGGCCGGACCGCGTGACATCACGCTGACGGATGGTGACGTCGAGGCCGATGCGCCGGGTGGCGATCACGGCAATTGCCCGCCCGGAGCGATCTCCGGACGGGCAATCAGCTCTGTTCACGGGCAGGGAGAGAAGACCTTGCGTCCCCTCGCCCGCTGCCGGGTCACTTACTTGTAGACCGGGGCAGGTTCGGCATAGATCGGAGCCGGCTCGGCATAGACCGAATCCTCTGCCGCGTAGACCGGCTCGGGCCCCTTGCCCTTGCCGAAGCCCAAGCCGGCGCCGCCGCCGAACTCGTAGCGAAGGCCGGCACGGACCGTGTGGACGTTGAAGCCGTTGTCGTGGCTCTGGACACCGCTTGCGCCGTTCGACCGGTCATCTTCGTCGTAGCCGAACGCCTTGCCGCCGGAAATGCGGGTGTATTTGTAGCCGGCGTCGAACTTCAGCTGCTGCGTGATGTCGATGGTTGCACCGGCCATGAGCGAGGAGGCAAACCGCCAGGACGATTCGCCCGGATGGACGCCGCGGTAGACGTCGTCTTCCGTGCCACACGGGCTGCCGCCACAGGAAATCGTATTGTTCAAGTCGTCATATTTGACGTGGGCGAAACCGAGGCCCGCGCCGATATAGGGGGTGATCCGGCCATAGGTGCCGATATCCACGTAAGCATTGGCCATCGCAGTCCAGACGGAGGCATGCGATGAATCGTCGTAGCGGCAGTTGTTGTCGGTCGGGTCGAGAGGACCGTAGGCCGGGTTGATCTCGACGAGATAGGCGCATTTGCTGGAGCCGCTGACGCCGGTACGGAAGTAGTCGAGCGTCAGATCGGTGCGGAAATAGTCGTTGACGCGATAGCCGACGCCGACGCCAAAATTGGCACTGCCCTTCCAGGTTATGTCGTCGTAGTGCTCGGTGTTATCGATGCCCCGGGTCCAGCCGTCGTCATAAGTCTCTTCAGGACTGTCGCCCGGATTCCAGAAATTGTAGTAGCCGCTACCCTTCGACTTGAAATTATAGCCGACATCGCCGCGCAGATACCAGCCGGAGGTCTGAACCACGGGAGCTGGCGGCGGCGGCGGAGCATAGACCGGCTCGAGAATGTCGGCTGCATACGCTCCAGGGGCAATCATCGACCAGGCACCAACCGCGGCGACGGTCGTCAAAAGCAGTTTCTTCATTAGTGTCGTCTCCGTTGAGGTCGGCGCAATGGGCGTCACCGGATCGGGTGACCTCAAGGAACACGGTAAATCGGATTGGTTAACAGATGGTTTCGGGCCATAATCTGTTTACCATATCTTGCCCGGCTAAAGGATTACGACTGCGCTGAACTTCAGTTTCACAAACAACCATTCGGCATCCAGTCCTGTCACGGAGCGCGTCCCGATCGCGACGTCGGAGCCATATCGCTTCAGCGCGGCCGACCGGTCTTGCGCGGACATCGGAGCACACCCCGCCGCAAAGCCGAAACGCCGCGACTTCGGCGATCACCCGAAGCGGCCGACCACGTAGTCCCGGGTGCGCTGCTGCTTCGGATTCTCGAAGATCTGCTTGGTCTCGCCATATTCGGCGAGTTCGCCGAGATACATGAAGGCCGTGCGGTCGCTGATGCGCTGCGCCTGCTGCATGTTGTGGGTCACGATGACGATCGTGAAGTCCTTCTTCAGCTCCGTGATCGTCTCCTCCACCTGACCCGTCGAGATCGGATCGAGGGCGGAGGCCGGTTCGTCGAAGAGGATCACCTCCGGCCGCGTGGCGATGGTGCGGGCGATGCAAAGCCGCTGCTGCTGGCCGCCGGATAGGGCGAGGCCGGAGGTGTGGAGCTTGTCCTTGACCTCGTTCCAGATCGCCGCCTTCTTCAGCGAGGACTTGACCGTCTCGTCGATCTCGGCCCGGCTCATCCTCGTGTTCATTCTGAGCGCGAAGGCGACGTTGTCGTAGATCGACATGGGAAACGGCGTCGGCTTCTGGAACACCATGCCGACCCTGGCGCGAAGCCGGTTGAGATCGATGTTGCGGTCGAGGATGTTGTCGCCGTCGAGCATCACCTGGCCACTCGCCCGGTGGCCCGGATAAAGGTCGTAGATCCGGTTGAGCACCCGCAGAAGCGTCGACTTCCCGCAGCCGGAAGGGCCGATGATCGCCGTCACCTTTTTCTCGGGAAAGGCGATCGACACCTTCTTCAGGGCGTGGAACTGGCCGTAGTGGAAGTCGAGGTCGCGGACATCGATCCGGGCCCTCACCGCCTCCATGCTCGCCTTCTCGTGCGCGGCCTTCTCGGCCTCATAGGCCTGGTGTTTGGCCAGTTCCGTGGTCAGGAGATCGCTCATGCCCGTTCTTTCTTCGTCGTCAGGAGCCGCGCGAGGATCGAAAGCGACAGCACGGCTATGGTGATGAGGAGCGCCCCGGCCCAGGCGAGAGCCTGCCAGTTGTCGTAAGGCGAAAGCGCGAACTGGAAGATGGTGATCGGCAGCGAGGCTAGAGGCGCGTTGAGATTCCAGCTGAAGAAATTGTTCGACAGCGACGTGAACAAAAGCGGCGCCGTTTCGCCCGAAATGCGGGCGAGGGACAGGAGGATGCCGGTGATGATGCCGGCCCGGGCGGAGGAATAGATCACCTTGCGGATCACCATCCAGCGCGAGACCCCGACCGCAAGGCCGGCCTCGCGCAGCTGGTCCGGTACCAGCCGCAGCACGTCCTCGGTGGTCCTGACGATGATCGGCACGACGAGGATGGAAAGGGCGACCGTGCCGGCATAGCCGGAGAAATGGCCCAGCGTCACGACGAGAAGCTGGTAGACGAACAGGCCGACGATGATCGACGGCGCCGACAACAGGACGTCGT
Source organism: Jiella mangrovi (assembly GCF_017815135.1). GTDB lineage: Bacteria > Pseudomonadota > Alphaproteobacteria > Rhizobiales > Rhizobiaceae > Jiella > Jiella mangrovi. The sequence goes on from NZ_JAGJCF010000001.1 coordinate 270,016, forward strand.
TGATGAAGCGGATGATCGAGGAGAGCTTCGAGAACCGCCCGTATTCGGCGAGATAGGTTCCGGCGAGAACGCCGACCGGCAGGCCGATGGCCATGGCGAGGGCGGTCATCATCAGCGAGCCGACGATGGCGTTGCGCAGTCCGCCGGGTTCCTGTGGTCCGGGCGTATCCTGGGTGAACAGCGACAGGTCGAAGGAGGAGATGCCGCGGATGAAGAGGTAGCCGAGGATGATCGCAAGGACGAGGAGGCCGAGCGCGGCCGCCATCGTCGTCAGCGACATCATCACCGTGTTGACGAGCTTGCGTCTGGCGAGTTTCGATTCCATGGCGGCTACTCCCCGGCCTTCTTCTTCATTTGCCTCAGCATCAGCTGGGCGGCGGACAGGACGGCGAAGGTGATGACGAACAGGACGAAGCCCAGCGCGATCAGCGATGAGGTGTAGATGCCCGCGGTAGCCTCGGTGAACTCGTTGGCGATCGCCGCCGAGATCGTCGTTCCGGGCGACAAGATCGACGAGGGAATGCGGTGGGCGTTGCCGATCACGAAGGTGACCGCCATGGTCTCGCCAAGGGCCCGGCCGAGCGCCAGCATGGTGCCGCCGACGAGGGCGCTGCGCACATAGGGAATGATGATCGAACGATTGACCTCCCAGCGGGTCATGCCCATCCCGAAGGCCGCCTCGCGCAGGACGCTCGGAACGGTCAGGAACACCTCGCGGGCGGTCGAGGCGATGAACGGGACGATCATCATCGCGAGGATCAGCCCCGATGTCAGAAGGCCGATGCCGTAGGGCGGGCCGAAGAACAGGAAGCCGATGCCCGGGATGGCGCCGAGGGTTGAGATGATGGCCGGCTGGACCACCGTCTGCATGAAGGGCGCAAAGACGAACAGACCCCAGATGCCGTAGATGATCGAAGGAATGCCGGCGAGGAGCTCGATGGCGATGCCGATCGGCCGGCGGAGCGGGCGCGGACAGGTCTCTGTCAGGAAGATCGCAATGCCGAGGCCGACCGGAACGGCGATCAGCATGGCGATGAGCGAGGTGACCAGCGTGCCGTAGAGCGGCGCCAGCGCGCCGAATTTTTCGGTGACGGGGTTCCAGGATTCGGTGACGAAGAAGCCGAGGCCGAACGTCCTGAGCGCCGGCCAGGCGCCGACCAAGAGCGAGATGAAGACGCCGATGAGGACGGCGAGGACGATGGCGGCCGCGCCGAAGGTGACACCGTGGAAGATCCTGTCAGCGTCGATCCCGCCCGAACCGGATGCTCGCCCGTGCCGATTGCCTTCGATCGCCAGACTCATGGCTGCTCCTCGATCGTAAAAATACAGATATGGCGGGGCCCCCGAGAGGTCCCCGCCGATATTCGAAGGAAGGCGATTACATCTTGGCTTCGTAGACCGGCTTGCCGTCAGCCTTGATCTCGCGCCACTCCTGCTCGATCTCCTTGACGACCTTGTCGGGCATCGGGATGTAGTCGAGCTTCAGGGCCATCTTGTCGCCCTTGGCATAGGCCCAGTCGAAGAACTTCAGCGCTTCGGCGGAATTCGCCGCGCTCTCGGCATCCGAATGCATGAGGATGAAGGTGGCCGCGGTCATCGGCCAGGTTTTGGCGCCGGGCTGGTTGGCCAGGATGACGCCGAAGCCGGGCTGGCTCGACCAGTCGGCATTTTCGGCGGCGGCTGCGAAGGCGGATGACTTCGGCGCGACGCGCTTGCCGGCCTTGTTGATCATGTCGGTGTAGGTCATCTTGTTCTGCAGCGCATAGGCGTACTCGACGTAGCCGATCGAGTTCTGCGTCTGCTCGACATTGGCCGCGACGCCCTGGTTGCCCTTGGCACCGACGCCGACCGGCCATTCGACCGAGGTGTTGACGCCGACCTCGTCCTTCCACTCCGGGTCGACGTCGGCGAGATAGGTGGTGTAGTTGAAGGTCGTGCCCGAACCGTCGGAGCGGTAGACGACGGCGATCGCCGCATCCGGGAGCTTGGCCTTCTTGTTGAGCTTGGCGATCGCCGGATCGTTCCACTTGGTGATCTTGCCCATGTAGATCTCGGCGAGGGTCTTGCCGTCGAGAACGAGTTCACCCGGCTTGATGCCCTTGATGTTGACGACCGGTACGATGCCGCCCATCACGGTCGGGAACTGCACGAGGCCGTTCTTCGACAGCTCGTCGCCGCCGAGCGGCTTGTCGGACGCGCCGAAGGTCACCGTCTTGGCTTCGATCTGCTTGATGCCGCCGCCCGAACCGATGGCCTGGTAGTTCAGGCCCGTGCCGGTCTTCTTCTTGTAGGCCTTCGCCCAGTCGGAATAGATCGGATAGGGGAAGGTGGCGCCGGCGCCGGAAATGTCGGCGGCCTGCGCAACCGAGGCAAAGCCGATGGCGGCGAGAACGGCGGCGGACAGCGCCGTCGTCATGAGGCGGTTCAACATGGAAGTCTCCTTGGAGAGGGGATGATCGAGGATCCAAAGCCGGATGCTCGGAAATGGCCGCCGCGGTCCCTTGGACGGACGCGGCTCGTCGGCCCGGGGGGACGGCCCCTCCAGCCCGGACGATGCGAAATCGCGCCGGCGCGGCGTGCCGCCGCACGATGCCGAACCGAGATTCCGGAAAGACCGACCAAGACGAGACCCTGGACCAACCAACACACGCCGCATCGTGCCGGGATCAGACCTTCCGGCAGCGGACCATGAGCCTGCCGCCGTCGCCGGCCCGGTCGCCGATGCGCCCGGGTCCCATGGGCCTGCTTTGTAAAGCTTATGTGACAACGATCATTAACGCGCTGCCAGGCGGGCGACACTTTCGCGGTAAAAGTATAGAAACGTAAGGTGTTACCGCCTTGCGGCAGCGAATATTACATCTTGGTAAGAAAATGCGGCACAGGTACTTTCGCGCGCCAGAAGGGCATGGTGCAACCTGAAGATGCCAGCCGGCCAAGACCTGCCGGCGATCCTGAAGATTCCGGCAGGAGAGCGCCCCGAACCATGAGGTCTTCGCTAAGCCGCGCGCCTGGAGAACGGCGGATCGTCACCGGGCTCGATCTATGACCTTATGGACGAACCGGCCCGCGAATTCGACCGCCTATCGGGCACCCGTGACGGGTGTCCCTGTCGCGGGCTTCAGGCAGCCGCCGTGCTCAGGGCGCCGACGATATCGTCCACCACGGCGTTGACGAGGACTGCGTCGTCGCCCTCAGCCATGACCCGGATCAGCGGTTCGGTCCCCGACGGGCGGATCACCAACCGGCCGCCATTGCCGAGCCGGTCCCGGCCTGCCGCGATGGCGTTCTGCACGGCGTCCCTTTGAAGCGGCTCGCCCTCGCGATAGCGCACGTTCTTGAGGATCTGCGGGACCGGTTCGAAGCGCCGGCAGACCTCCGAGACGGGGCGACCCTTGCGGCGCACGACGGCGAGGATCTGGAGCGCCGAGACGAGCCCGTCGCCGGTCGTTGCAAAATCCGACAGGATGATGTGGCCGGATTGTTCGCCGCCGACATTGTAGCCGTGCTGGCGCATGTGCTCGACCACGTAGCGATCGCCGACCTTGGTGCGGGCAAGCTGCAGCTTCCTGGCCTCGAGAAAGCGCTCGAGCCCGAGATTGGACATGATCGTCGCGACGATGCCGCCGGCCGAGAGGCGGCCGTCATCGGCCCAGCTTTCGGCGATCACCGCCATCAGCTGGTCGCCATCGACGATGTCGCCCTTCTCGTCCACGATCAGAACCCGGTCCGCATCGCCGTCGAGCGCGATCCCGATATCGGCCCGCACCTCCCTCACCTTCGAGATCAGTGTGGCGGGAGCCGTCGAGCCGCAATCGCGGTTGATATTGACCCCGTCCGGCTCGACGCCGATCTTCACGATCTCGGCGCCGAGCTCCCACAGGACCTCCGGCGCGACGCGGTATCCGGCACCGTTGGCGCAGTCGATCGCAACCCGCATGCCCTCGAGCGACAGGTCGCGCGGCAGCGTGCGCTTGGCAAATTCGATGTAGCGATAGATGTCGCCATCGACGCGCTTGGCCCGGCCGATATCCGCCCCCATCGGCATTCGCGTCGAAAGATCCTCGTCGATCAGCCCGGCGATCTCGGCCTCGATCTCGTCGGAAAGCTTGTAGCCGTCCGGCCCGAACAGCTTCATGCCATTGTCTTCGAACGGGTTGTGCGATGCCGAGATCATCACCCCGATGTCGGCCCGAAGCGAGCGGGTCAGCATGGCGACGGCCGGCGTCGGCATCGGACCGAGCAGAAAGACGTCGACGCCGGCGGCGGTGAAGCCGGCCACCATGGCGTTCTCGATCATGTAGCTGGAACGGCGGGTGTCCTTGCCGATGACGACGCGGTGGCGATGGTTGCCGCGCCTGAAGACGATCCCGGCGGCCATGCCGACCTTCATCGCGACCTCGGCCGTCATCGGATGGCGGTTGGCTGTGCCGCGGATGCCATCGGTTCCAAAATAACTCTTGGCCATGGGGTCCTTACTCTTCACGTGCGTTCCGAGCGCTCGGCAGCGGCAAAGCCCCTGCCCGTCACGCCCTAGAGCGCCCCTGCGTCCTTGCGGACGCACAACGGGGCCGCAGGTCTTTCAAATCGGCGCACCGTGCGTCTGAAAAATCGCTACCGATCTTCCCGGCCAATGCTCCGGCGCCTCCAACTGCCGAGACCGAAATCCCGGGACTGACCGATATGACTGACAGTTCTTGAAGGAAACGCAAATTTCACGATCACCGGATGGTTGCCGGAGCCCGTCATGCAAAGAAAAGGCGACCGCATGGGTCGCCGTTTCTTCGTCGCAAGCTCGCATCGCGATCAGGTCGGCTGCGGCTCGAGGCCGTCGCCACGCGCCGGGCGCTGCGGGCCGGCTTTGGGAACCGCGGAGCCGCGCGAGGGGGGCGTGTCGTCGCCCATGTCGCGGGTGAGCGGGCGCCCGGCCAGAAGGTCGTGCACCTCGTCGCCTGACAGCGTCTCGTATTCGAGCAGGGCCTTGGCGATGAGATGCAGCTCGTCGATATGATCCGTCAGGATCTTGCGCGCCTTGTTCTCGGCGGTCTCGATGATCTCGCGCACTTCCGAATCGATCAGACGCGCCGTCTCCTCGGACATGTTCTGCTGCTGAGCCACCGAATGGCCGAGAAACACCTCGTCCTGGTTCTGCTTGTAGCGCAGCCGGCCGAGCTTGTCGCTCATGCCGTATTCCATGACCATCGCCCGCGACATGTTGGTCGCCTGCTGGATGTCGTTGGAGGCGCCGGTGGTGACGTTCTCCGGCCCGTAGATGATCTCCTCGGCGGCCCGGCCACCGAAGATCATCGCAAGCCGCGCTTCCATCTCGTTCTTGCGCATGCCGTAGCGGTCACGCTCCGGCAGGTTCATGGTCACGCCGAGGGCGCGGCCGCGCGGAATGATCGTCACCTTGTGGAGCGGGTCGTTGAACGGCTCGTGGATGCCGACTAGAGCGTGGCCGGCCTCGTGATATGCGGTCAGCTTCTTCTCTTCCTCGGTCATGGCCATAGAACGGCGCTCGGCGCCCATCATGACCTTGTCCTTGGCGTCCTCGAATTCCAGCATGGTGACGAGGCGCTTGGAACGCCGCGCGGCCATCAGAGCCGCCTCGTTGACGAGATTGGCGAGATCGGCGCCGGAAAATCCGGGCGTGCCCCTTGCGATGGTCTTCAGATCGACATTCGGCGCGAGCGGCACGTTGCGGACATGGACCTTGAGGATCTTCTCACGGCCGGTGAAGTCCGGATTCGGGACGACGACCTGCCGGTCGAAACGGCCGGGGCGCAGGAGCGCTGGATCGAGCACGTCGGGACGGTTGGTCGCGGCGATGAGGATGATACCTTCGTTCGCCTCGAAGCCGTCCATCTCGACGAGGAGCTGGTTCAGCGTCTGCTCGCGCTCGTCATTGCCGCCGCCAAGGCCCGCGCCGCGGTGCCGGCCGACGGCGTCGATCTCGTCGATGAAGATGATGCAGGGGGAATTCTTCTTGGCCTGCTCGAACATGTCGCGGACGCGGCTGGCGCCGACGCCGACGAACATCTCGACGAAGTCCGAACCCGAGATCGTGAAGAACGGGACGTTCGCTTCACCCGCAACCGAGCGCGCGAGCAGCGTCTTGCCGGTGCCGGGAGGGCCGACGAGCAGAACGCCACGCGGGATCTTGCCACCGAGACGCTGGAACTTCTGCGGCTCGCGCAGAAATTCGACGATCTCTTCCAGGTCTTCCTTCGCCTCGTCGACGCCGGCGACGTCGGAGAAGGTCACGCGGCCATGGGCCTCGGTGAGAAGCTTGGCCTTCGACTTGCCGAAGCCCATCGCCTTGCCGCCTGCGCCGCCCTGCATCTGGCGCATGAGGAAGATCCACACGCCCAGGATGAGGAGGATCGGCCCGAAGGACAGAAGCATCGACCAAATCGGATTGGAGTTGTCGCCCGGCGGGCTGGCGTTGATCTGGACGTTCTTGCCCTCGAGCCGCGACACCAGCTGCGGATCTTCCGGAGCGTAAGTCTGGAAGGTCGTCGAGGAATCGCTGAACTTGCCGCTGATCCGCTGACCCTGGATATTGACCGACTGGATGCGTCCGCTATCGACGTCCGTCAGGAATTGCGAGTAGGGAATCTCGCGCGAATTCGCGCTCTGCGTGCCGTTCGAAAACAGCTGGAAGAGAGCGATCAACAGCAGGGCAATGATCGCCCAAAGCGCGAAGTTTCGAAAGTTCTGGTTCATTACTCTTCCTGAGTCGGCGGAAAGGGCCGCGTCGCGAACCCCTCGAAGATAAGTGCTGCAGCGCCCGTTGCCAACATCCTGCCCGGAATTTGCGGCGAAAAGCCGAGCGAGCCGTCGATCATGGTGAGGAAGCCGTTAGGCTCCGTGGTAAAGGCAGATCCCGGCTGAAACTATGGAGCGCCAGCGGCCAGAGATCGAGGGCCGCGACAGATGGGCCCAGCCGTCCCGCCACGCTTGCCGGAGCAGCAATGGGCGCCCCGGCAGCGTCGACCAGGACGGGGAGGCAAAGCTGGCGCCGGCCGCCAAGCCCGAGCGCGCCGAGCGCAACCAGCCTTGCGCCCGGCACTTCCCGCCAGCGGGCGACATCGACGACGAAACGCCCGTCGAAGACCGTCGGCCATTGCATCCGCGGCGAAAAGCCCTCCCGCAGCCGCCGCGCTTCTAACAGCGCAAGCCCGGCGATCCCGTTGCGCCCGGCCTCGCGGAAGAAGACGACCTCGCCGTCGCGATGTTCGACGAGCGCCCCGCCGATCGAGCGGACGGCTCTCTCCCCGTCGTTCTTCCGGGCGCGAAAGGAAGAGCGAAGCCAGACTACAACTTTTCGTGCAGCCGAAACGGAGGGTGGCGCGCTGTTCCCGGAGGCAGCGGTAACGGCGCGAGAGACGAGATGGGCGGCACAGCGATCGGAAAGACCGGCCAAAACCGAGGTTTCGAACGCGATTGACCCGTCAGGCGCGAAGCGTAAACGGCCTGATCGCTCGATATCCGAAAGGAAGTCGGCAAAGCCGCGTTCAGCCGCTTGGCGAGCGCGCTTGCAGCGACGAAGGCGGATGCCCGATCGGCTGCAGCTCCCGCCGGCCCGTGCCAGCGAAAGCCGGATCCGGGCACGGTCGTATCGTGGATCGCGGTTCGACGGGTCGTCGACGGCCGTCACCCCCTCGGCGGCGACCGCCATGGCCAGATCCTCGCGGGGGAAGTCGAGAAAGGGCCGGCCCAGCAGCACGTCCGGCCCGAGCCAGCGCAGCTTGCGCATCCCGGCCGATGCCAGGATGTCAGCGCCACGTTCACGCCGCATCACATGGGTTTCGATGTCGTCGTCGCGGTGATGGGCGACGAGGACGAGGCCGAGATCATGGGCTCTTGCATGGCCGAGCAGGAACTCGTAGCGGGCATCACGCGCATGCGCCGAGAGATTTCCCTGGCCGTCCCAGCCGTTCCACACGAGCGTTTCGTGCGAAAGACCATGACGTGCGGCGATGGCGGCGACGAATTCGGCCTCGCGCGCCGATTGCGGCCGCAAGCGGTGGTCGACGGTGGCGACGCGGATTTCGATCCCGCCCATGCCGGGCGATTGGCGCGAGGCGGATGCGGCGAGGAGAAGAGCGAGGGAATCCGGTCCGCCGGAAACGGCAAGGAGAACGCCGCGACAAGGTCCGATCCGGCGCATGGCAGCTTCGACGCAGTTGGCGAAGGCGTTGCTGAGGGAGAGATCACCCGGTGGCATGGCATTGGCGCGAGAAGCGCCGGACGGCTCGTCTGGCCCGGAGGCTTTCGCCGAACGGTCCGCCGTGCCGCTCAGCAGCTGGCGGCCTTTTCTTCGTCCTTCAGCTTGCGCCGGACGTTGTCGCTCATCTGCGGGTAGCGGCGCGAGACTTCCTTGAAGGTCACGCAGGCGGTGTCGCGATTGTTCAGCTTGGCAAGCGACATGCCGAGCTTCAGCATCATGTCGGGCGCCTTGGCGCTCTTGGGATGCGATTTCTGCGCATCGAGGAAGACCTCGGCGGCATCGGCATATTTGCTCTGCTGGTAGAGACTTTCGCCCAGCCAGTATTCGGCATCCGGCGCGTCCTTGGCGTTCGGATAGGTCTGGGCGTATTGGCGGAAGGAGGCCTCGGCGCGGCCGTAGTCTCCGGCCAGAAGATAGTTGTAGGCGAGATCATACATGTCGCGGGGCCCGTCGGCCTGAATGCTCGCGACGGTCGATGAATCCGAGGATCCATTCTGACCGCTGCCGCCCGAAGCGCCGGAGGCCTGATCCCGAGCGCCGCCGGTGGCGGTCGTGTCGAGGCCATCCGACAAAAGCTTGCCGATATCGTCTTCGCCGCCGGGCGTCGCCGAGGCTGTCGCCGACGATGGCGAGGTGGCCGGCGTACCCGCGTCGCCGCGACGCTCGTCCGGCTTCGCGGCGGGCGGTGCCGAGCCGCCCCCCTCGAGCTGCTGGAAGCGGAACTCGGAGTCCTCGCGATATTTGCGCATGTCTTCCTGGGCCTGGAGCAGCTGGAAGCTCAGCTCCTCGACCCGGCCGTTGAGCCGGCGCATCTCGTCTTCGAGCTGATTGATCCTCACCACGAGGTCGCCGGACTGGGCGACGCGCACGGGTCGCTCGTCAGCCCTCGTGCCAGAGGCCGAGTTCGGCACGGTCCCCAACTCGGCGGTCGGAACCGAATATCCCGGCGACGCCGATGGCGCAGTCGGCGTCTCGAACACGCCCGGCAGGTCGAAGGCCGAAGCGGCCGTCGGCGCGAGCATGGCAAGCAGTCCCGCGGCAGCCATGCTGCGGCGAAGCATCTTCACTGTCATCTCCATTCGTTCCCCTCAGCCGGGCCCCGCGGCACACGCCAGCGAAAGGCAAGCTCATCCGCCGTCCGGCCGCAATCCTCGACGGACAGCCAGACTCTGGCGCGGCAGCAATCCTAAGGCAAGCATGGAACGAGGGAGTTCGGCCAAAGTTTGACGCGCGGCATCATTCCAGAGCTGCGGGGATGCCGGCTCCGACCGCCGGTCCGATCCGCCCCCGCACTGATGGCCGGAGTGTTCCGGCGGCGGGCGGCCCGCCACCGGCTGGAACTCGTCCGCCTGATCGGCGGGGCGCGAACGCCCTCGCCGCCGGCGTTTCAGGTCAGCTCGAGGGGCCGCCGAGAACGGTGACGGCGCGGCGATTCTGCGACCAGCAGGAGATGTCGTCGCAAACGGCGACCGGCCGCTCCTTGCCGTAGGAGATGGTGCGCATCCGGTTGGCGGCGACGCCGAGCGACGCGAGATAGTCGCGGGTCGCCGAAGCGCGGCGAGCGCCGAGAGCAAGGTTGTATTCGCGAGTGCCGCGCTCGTCGGCATGGCCTTCGATGGTGATCGGGTACTGCGGATGCTGGTTCAGCCACTGCGCCTGACGCTGCAGCGTCTGCTGCGCCTGGGCGTTGATGTCGGAGGAATCGGTTGTGAAGAAAATCCGGTCGCCGACATTGACCGTGAAGTCCTGGGGCGAGCCGGGGGTGACGTTGCCTGCCCCGCCGATGCCGTTCGCTCCGCCGAGGCCGAGGCCCGAGGCGCTGTCGGGCAGCCCATCCTTCTTGCTCGCACAACCGGCGATGAGGAGGCCTGCCATAAGAGCGACGACGATGCGTCCTTTGCCGTAAGAGACCATGCTCAGCATGGCGAACTCCTTCAATTTCAAGGTATTTTCGTTATCGAAGGCTTACCACGTCCAAGCTTAACAAGCGGTAAAATCGATTGATCGCAAACCTCTTGAGCCCGTCCCGCGGCAGCCTTTTGGCAAAGCGCGATGAAAGACGCCGCTCGGCAACGTTTGCCGCCCGGCTGATGCGTTTTTGCAACGATCCCGGTCTTTATGCGCCGAGGCTTGCGCCGGGCTGGGACGACCGATGACCCGCCGGCCCGCGCAGGTGACGATCGCTTCGAGGACAGAGCACTCGCTGCGGCCGGCGCGCGGACTTTTTCGCCGCGCGCCTCGTTTCACGGATCAGTCGAGCAGCGGCGACCAGGCCGGATCGGACGCATAGCCCGGTGTCGGCACGACCTGATCGTTATAGCCGGTCAGGTCGATGGAATGCAGCTTCGGACCGCCGGCGCCCTTCTGGTCGCCGAAATACATCAGGACGCGGCCGTTCGGGGCCCAGGTCGGACCTTCGTTGTGAAAGCCCGAGGTCAGGATCCGCTCGCCGGAGCCGTCGGGGCGCATGACGCCGATCTGGAACTGGCCACCGGTCTGCTTGGTGAAGGCGATGAGGTCACCGCGCGGCGACCAGACCGGCGTCGAATAGGTGCCGTCGCCGAACGAGATGCGCTGCTGATTCGAGCCGTCAGCGCCCATCGTGTAAAGCTGCTGGCGGCCGCCGCGATCGGATTCGAAGACGATGCGCGTTCCGTCCGGCGAATAGGACGGCGAGGTGTCGATCGCGTTGGTCGAGGTCAGGCGCGTCGTCGCCCGCGAGCGCAGATCCATGGCGTAGATGTTGGCGTTGCCGTTCTGCTGCAGGCTCATGATCACCCTTTGACCATCGGGCGAAAAGCGCGGCGAGAAGGTCATGCCCGGGAAGTTGCCGACGATTTCCCGCTGGCCGGTCTCAAGCTGCAACAGATAGACCCGCGGCTCGCCATTGCCGAAGGACATGTAGGTGATCTCCTGACGGTTCGGCGAGAAGCGCGGGGTCAGGACGAGGTCGCGGCCGTCGGTCAGATAGCGCACATTGGCGCCATCCTGATCCATGATGGCGAGCCGCTTGACCCGGTTCGCCTTGTCGCCGCTCTCGGCGACGAAGACGACGCGGCTGTCGAAATAGCCCTTCTCGCCGGTGATGCGCTCATAGATCGCGTCAGCGATGATGTGGCCGACCCGGCGCCAGTTGTCGGGGTTGGTATAGAACTGCTGGCCGTCCAGCTGCTGGCCGGCGAAGGTATCCCACAGACGGAACTCGACGCGCAGCCGGCCGTCGGCCTCGGGCGACACCCGGCCGACGACGAGCGCCTGGGCGTTGATCACCGTCCAGTCCTGAAAGCTCGGGCTGGCATCAGGCCCGAGCCCCTTCTGGATGAAGGCCGCCGGATCGATCGGCGCGAACAGGCCGGAGCGCTTCAGATCGGCGGAGACGACGTCCGAGATCTTCTTGCCGAAGCCGTCACCCGACTGGAAATCGGCGATGGCGATCGGCAGCGGCTGGACGTTGCCCTGGGTGATGTCGAGTTCGACGACCGCCGAGGCGGGCGTCACCGTGGCAAAGACGCCGGCGAGCATCAGAACGGCGGCGCACAGGCGCGTGATGATGGTATGCATCGGCGGATATTCCCCTCTTGTGCGGCCGCGGCGCACCATCGGTGCGGCGGCAACGCTTGTAAGTCTTGAACCGGTGATCCGCACGGCTGTTGCCGCCTCCCCCGAAACCCGGCATGTCCAGTCTCGTCCTGCAGGCCTGCTCGCCTTTGCCCGACGCCCTTGCTCAAGCGCTCTTAGTAAGTGGCTTTCGGGATATTTCATGGCGAGCCCGACCGGTCCAGGCGATCAGAGCATCTGGCTCGGGTCGAAGTTCAGGATCACCTCCGACCAGGTGTCGTATTTCTCCGGCGGAAGCCGGTATGGCGCACAACGGATGACCGCGCGCAGGGCCGCCTCGCCCGCCGCCCGCTCGATGGTCGAGCCATTGCCGCCATCGACGAGGACGGGCCGGCCCTCCAGCCCGCCCGAGGGATCGAGGCGCATCTGGATCGTCACCCGAAGCGATCCGGCTTCCGAAACGCCGGCAGGCGGCGACCAGCACTGGCTGACCTGGCCACGCAATGCGTCCATCTCGCTTTGCGACAGCTTGGCGCCGGTATTGCGCTGGCCACCGAGCGAGGCTTGCTGTTGCGAACGCTTGGCGCCGCCGCCGGCCGATTTCTCCTTGTTGAGAAGCGCCGCGATCTGGTCCGGATCGAACTGGCTTTCCTCTTCCGCCGGCTGGCGCGGCTTCTCGACCGGCTTGTCGGGCTTTTTCGTCTCGCTTCGCTGGAGCTGCGGCGGGCTCGTCCGCGTCTGCGGAACCGGCCCGCTGTCGGGCAGGGACGCGACCTCCTGCTGTTCCGGTTTGGGCGCGGGCTGTTCCTCGGGCTTGGGCTCGGGCGTCGACTGGGATTGCGCCGAGGCGATCGCCTCTTCGATGGGATCGCTCTCCTCCGGCTCGGGCTCGCTTGGCGCGGGCTCGGCGGGCGCCGCCGCCTCGGCAGGCTGCGGTGCGGGTTCAGGCCGCGGCGTCGGGACGACTTCGGGATCAGGGACGGGCTCGGGCGGAGCCTCCGGCGATGGAGGCGGCTCGGCAGCGGCCGGCGCCGCAGTCTGCTCGACCGGCTTCTCGCGCTCGTTCGGGGTCGGCGGCGTTTCGAGATCGACGGAATTGTCGCCGACATTCTGTGCCGGCTCGGGCGTTTCGGGCCTTGCCGTCGGTTCCGGCGCCGGCGTGTCGGTGACCGGCGCTTCCTTCTGGCCGACCAGCGACTGGGAGTACTCCTCCACCGGTACGAGTTCGACGGGAAGCGAATCGACGGCCGCCACCTGCAGCGGTTCGGGCGCGCTCAAAGACCACAGCCCCCAAGTGAGGACCGCGGCATGCAGAACAGCGGAAACGACGAGGCCGGCTCTCATTTGGGGCTCGTGTCACTCACGCCTTGGTGTCCTGGTCGGTCACGAGGCCGATATTCTTGAAACCGGCGGCATTGATCCGCCCCATGATCTGCATCACCGTGCCGTAATCGGCCGACCTGTCGCCCTTGACGAAGATGCGCTCCTGATAGCCGGTCTTGGCGATCTGCTCGAGCTTCGGCACCACCTCGTCGACGGCGATCTCGGTGTCGTTGATGTAGACCTCGCCCTTGGCGTTGACGGAAATGGTGATCGGCTGGCTCTCCGAGTTCAGCGCCTTGGCCTGGGTCTTGGGCAGCTCGATCGGCACGCCGACGGTCAGCATCGGCGCCGCCACCATGAAGATGATCAGGAGGACGAGCATCACGTCGACCATCGGGGTGACGTTGATCTCGCTCATCGGGGCACGGCGCGAATGCCCGCGACGCGAACGTCTGGCGCCGCCACTGCCCATCGACATTCCCATGATCTATCCCCTTTTCGCGTCTGTCCTGGCCGGGCCGAAAATGCCGGGCGGCTCAGCGCTGCTGCGTGAGCTTCTCGTCGATCTGCCGCGACAGGATCGCGGAGAACTCGTCGGCGAAGGCTTCAAGCCGCATACCGAGCTTGCCGGCGTCGGACGACAGCTTGTTGTAGGCGACGACCGCCGGGATCGCCGCGACGAGGCCGATCGCCGTGGCCAGCAGCGCTTCGGCGATGCCGGGCGCGACGACCGCAAGGCTCGTCTGCTGCGAGCCGGCGATCGCCTGGAACGACGTCATGATGCCGATCACCGTGCCGAACAGGCCGACGAAGGGTGCCGCCGAGCCGACCGTGGCAAGAAAGCCGAGCCGCGATTCGAGCGAGTCCATCTCGCGGGCGAGCGTCACGTCCATCGCCTTCTCGATGCGCTGCTGCAGGCCGATCGGCGAGCGGGCGCCCTTCTCGAAGGATTTCTTCCACTCGCGCATGGCGGCGACGAAGAGCGCGCCCATGCCCGAAGTCCGGCGCTCGGACAGCGTGTGATAAAGCTCTTCCAGCGACTGCCCGGACCAGAAATGGCTCTCGAACTTGTTCAGCTGGCGCCGAAACGCGCCGTAGCGCATGATCTTGTCGATGATGATCGCCCACGACCAGATCGAGGCCACGAGCAGGCCGATCATCACCAGCTTGACGATGAAGCCCGCCTGCCAGAACAGATCCCAAAGGGAAACCGATCCCGCAGCATGCAGCGCTTCCTGAGCGATTTGCCCGTCCATTGTCGATCGTGCCCCTCAAACAAACCGATCACCGGCCGCAGAACCGTCTCGTCCTGCCCGGTGGTAAAACTTTCTTGCATCCGCTCTCGTGCGGCAGGCGGTCCCGGCCGCCGGCCGGGATTGCGCAACAGGCAGTGCCACCGACACGCCTCGGATGTCCCGACCCTTCATACGGCACCCCTGGCAACAGCGATCGAGCGGCTTGATCCGACATCCCCGCTCCGTCGCACGAGCGCCGAAGCCACTGCCGGAGCTCGTTTCACAAGTTTTGCGCGAACCGTATCCCCTCACCCGCTTTCACAAGTGATTCCGGTGAAAGCATGGCGAAATCGACTCAAATCCGCCGTTATCCGTTGTGGACCCGCTATGGTTAACAAGCGGTTACGCCAGACGCTATGGCAACGTGACGATCTGAGCCCTTTTGGGGCCCGGCCTCACTCTGCGCCAGCGGGCGCCAGCACCTCGAGAACGCGGGGCGGCATCCGCATCGGCTTGCCTTCCGGCGAGATCACCGCGACCTTCACCTTCGCCTCGATCAAAAGCTCCTCGCCGCGCGAAATGCGCTGGTCGAGCAAAATGCGCGCCCCGCCAAGCTGGCGCGTCGTCGTCGTCACGGTGAGAACGTCGTCGATCCGCGCCGGGCGCAGGAAATCGAGCTCCATGCGCCGAACGGCAAAGGCCATTGGCGCGCCGAACGCGCCGCTCATCAATTCGCGATGGCCGATGCCCTTGAGGCGCAGGAAGTCCGAGCGCCCGCGCTCCAGAAAATGCAGGTAGCGAGCGTGATAGACGACGCCGGAGAAATCGGTGTCCTCGAAATAGACGCGAACCTCGAGGCGATGGCCCTCCTCGGTCAGACGGCCGGCAAGCGCGGACGTCATTTTCGACCTTTCCGAATTTTCATCTTCTGCATCATGGGCTTGGCATTTCGGGAGAAATATCGGTGAAATCGTGTCATCGGCCTGTCACCTATGGTCGTGCAGAACGGCGCATCTTCAACGCCCAGACACGGGAGGCACCATGCCGCGCCACGTCACTGCCGCGCTTCTTGCCACGACCATCCTTGCCACCGCCGGCGCCGCCAGCGCCGAACCGGTGTTCAATCGCATCGCATCCTTTCCGGTGGCGAGCAACCTGCCGGCCGACGCGAAACCGGACACCGAAACCTCGGCCGAGATCATCACCGTCAGCCAGGATGGCATGACGCTGATCTATTCCGACAGCCCGGCCGGCGGCATCGGCATGGTCGACATCACCGATCCGAAAGCGCCGAAGCCCGGCGGGTTCATCGCGATGCAGGGCGAACCGACCTCGGTCGCGGTGGCCGGCCCGGACGTTCTCGTCGGCGTCAACACCTCCGAAAGCTTCACCAACCCGTCGGGCCGCCTCGCGGTCGTCAGCGTTTCCGACAGAAAGGAAATCGCCTCCTGCGACCTCGGCGGCCAGCCCGATTCCGTAGCAGTGTCGAGGGACGGGAAATTCGCCGCCGTCGCCATCGAGAACGAGCGCGACGAGGACCTCAACGACGGCGAGCTGCCGCAGATGCCCGCCGGCTACGTGACGATCTTCGATCTGAAGGACGGCGCGCCGGACTGCGGCTCGATGAAGAAGGTCGAGATGACCGGCCTGTCCGACATCGGCGGCGACGATCCGGAGCCGGAATTCGTCGATTTCAATTCCAGGAACGAGATTGCCGTCACGCTGCAGGAAAACAACGCCATCGCCATCGTCGATGCGGCGACCGGCACGGTGACGAACCACTTTTCCGCCGGCACGGTGGATCTGAAGAACATCGACACCGAAGACAATGGCGAGATCGCGCTGACCGGCTCCCAGGACGGCCGCCGCCGCGAGCCCGACGCCGTCCAGTGGATCGACGACGACCGGCTGATCACCGCCAATGAAGGCGACTACAAGGGCGGCTCGCGCTCCTTCACCGTCTGGAACAAGGACGGCACGGTCGAATACGAGAGCGGCCCGGCCTACGAATACGAGCTGATCCGCGCCGGCCACTATCCCGACAAGCGCTCCGACGCCAAGGGCATCGAGCCGGAAGGCCTCGAGGTCGCGACATTCGGCGGCAAGACCCTCGCCTTCGTTCTTTCCGAACGCGGCTCGACCGTCGGCGTCTATGACGTCTCCGAAGGCGACCCGAAGTTCCTCCAGCTGCTGCCCTCGGGCATCGCGCCCGAAGGCGCCGTCGCCATTCCGTCGCGCAATCTGCTGGTCACGGCCAACGAAGCCGACCTCGTCGAGGATGGCGGCGCCCGCAGCCATGTGATGCTCTACGAGCGGGCCGAGGGAACGCCCGCCTATCCGATGATCGTCTCGAAGGATCAGGACGGCCTGCCGGTCGGCTGGGGCGCCCTTTCCGGCCTCGCCGGCGACCCGGAAGACGCTTCGAAGCTCTTTGCGGTGTCGGATTCCTTCTACAAGAACCAGCCGCGTATCTTCACCATCGACACCTCCGCAAAGCCGGCGACGATCACCGGCGCGATGACCGTCACCAAAGACGGCGAGCCGGCGAAGAAGCTCGACCTCGAAGGCATCACTGCCGATGGCAAGGGCGGTTTCTGGCTGGCGAGCGAGGGCAATCCCGAGAAGGACATCCCCCATCAGATCCTGCATGTCGACGGCAAGGGCGCGATCATCGAGGCCGTGGCGATGCCGAAGGAACTGACCGACCAGTCGACCCGCTTCGGCGCGGAAGGCATCACAATGGATGGCGACCGCCTCTGGATCGCCATCCAGCGCGAGTGGAAGGACGACGAGAAGGGAACGGTGAAGCTTCTTTCCTACGAGCCGGGCTCGAAAAAATGGAGCGCCGTCCGCTATCCGCTGGACACCGCCGAAAAAGGCTGGGTCGGCCTGTCGGAGATCACCGCCCATGACGGCGCGCTCTATGTCATCGAGCGCGACAACCAGATCGGCGATGCGGCGAAGGAAAAGAAGCTCTTCAAGGTCTCGCTCGATGGTGTGACCCCGGGCGCGATCGGCTCCGACCTTCCGATGGTGACCAAGACCGAGGTCCACGACTTCATCCCGGATCTCTCGGCCACCGGCGGCTATGTCGTCGACAAGATCGAGGGCTTCACCTTCGCCAAGGACGGCACCGCCTATGCCGTCACCGACAATGACGGTGTCGACGATTCTTCCGGCGAGACGCTGTTCTTCAAGGTCGATCTCTCAGGCTCCTCCATGTAATCGGCGAAAGCTGTGACGATTTTCGGCCGCCGGTGTCTGCAAGGCATCGGCGGCCGAAGCCGTTTTTGGAGCGCTGTGGCGATCGTCGCCAGCCTCGCCGCCATCGCGGCTTGGCCCTTCGCCGCCACCCGGTGACCAGAGACTGCGGTTTTCCAGGACCTTTCGGCCCCTGCAATGCAGCGGCGAAACGAGAAGTTCAGCTTGGCCGACACATGGCACTTCTCTATACTGCATAGCGAAAAGGCGGGGACGAGGGGCGCCAGCTTCTTGAGCATTTGCGCCTCATCCCTTCGTCGCAGTTGCGAGCAGTCAGCCATGAACGTCCACGATCCGAAGCTTTCCCTCTCGCCGGCCGACGAACTCGCGGCCAATGTTTCCGTGCCGTTCGAGGCAGCGCGGGCGATGCCGAAATCCGTCTACACGACGCAAGATTTTCTCGACCAGGAACTCGAGCACATCTTCGCCAAGGAGTGGCTCTGCGCCGGCCGGGCGGACGCGCTCTCGGAGCCGGGCTCCTATCTGACCATGGAGATCGCCGGCGAGCCCGTGATCGTTCTGCGCGACCGGGACGGCGAGCTGAGAGCCATGTCGAATGTCTGCCGCCACCGCATGTCGACCATGCTCCAGGGGCGCGGGACCGTGCGCGCGATCGTCTGCCCCTATCACGCCTGGACCTACAATCTCGACGGCTCGCTGCGCGGCGCGCCGGCAATGGGGGCCAATTCGAGCTTCTGCAGGAGCGAGATCGCGCTGCCTCAGATCCGCTGCGAGGAATGGCTCGGCTGGATCATGGTGACGCTCGATCCCGACGCTCCGAGCCCCGCCGAACGGCTGAAGGACGTCGAGAGCCTGGTCGGCTATCTCGGCATGGAGAACTACGTCGAGACCTTCCGCGAGGAACATGTCTGGGACACCAACTGGAAGGTGCTCGCCGAGAACTTCATGGAGAGCTACCACCTGCCGGTCTGTCATTCCGGCACCATCGGCGGTTCGGCCGACGACCTGATGGAGATGACGCTGCCGGAAGGCACCGAGGCCTTCAACTATCACTTCATCCTGCGCAACGACTCCGTGCCGCTCGCCCTCGCCCATCCTAACAACACGACGCTTGTGGGTGATCAGCGCCGCACGACCTGGCTCCTGTCGATCTACCCCGCTCTCTTCATTTCGCTGACCAACGGCTATTTCTGGTATCTCAGCCTGCATCCGGACGGGCCGGGAAAGGTCAAGATCCTCTACGGCGGCGGCATGTCGCCCGATTATGCGGGCGATCCCGAAGCCCGCAAGCACTTCGACGCCGTCAAGGCGCTGCTCGACGACGTCAACGAGGAAGATCGCGGCTGTACCGAGAAGGTCTACAAGGGGCTCTCCGGCCGGCTCGGCGATCCGGGCCCGCTGTCTCATCTGGAGCGGCCGAACTTCGAGTTCGCGCAGTATGTTTCACGGCAGATCGAGGCCGGCCGCAAGCAGGACGCCTGATCCGGCACGGCCGCAGGCACGACCACCCTGCGGCCAACCACCTTCACCGAAAGACCAGACCCTGAGTAGTGATTCCTCCCGTTTCCAGCCGGCGGATGCCGGCGCCGTCCCGCGCTTTGCCGGACCGGCCACCTTCATGCGGCTGCCGATAGCGACCCCGGCCGAGATCGACATCGCACTGGTCGGCGTGCCGTTCGACGGCGGAACGACAAACCGCACCGGCGCCCGCCACGGGCCGCGCGAAATCCGCAATCAGTCGAGCCTGACGCGGCGGGTGCACCATGTCGGCCTGACGTCACCCTTCGATCTCGTCCGCGTTGCCGATTGCGGCGATGCGCCGGTCAATCCCGTCGACAAGGAAGAAAGCCTCGCCTCGATCGCCGGCTTCTTCGAGGCGATCCGCGACGGCGGGGCGATCCCGCTGACGGCGGGCGGCGACCATCTGATCACGCTTCCGGTCCTGCGCGGCCTTCATCGCGGCGCGCCGCGATCGCTGATCCATTTCGACGCCCATACCGATACCTATGACGAGATCTTCGGGACGAAATACAATCACGGCACGCCCTTCCGCCGCGCCGTCGAAGAGGGTCTGCTCGATCCGAAGCGGATGGTGCAGATTGGCCTTCGAGGCGCGATCTCGGACGCTGCGAACTACGACTTTGCCAGGGCCGCGGGCATCCGGATGATCTTCATCGAGGAGCTGATGGCGCGCGGCGTTGCCGAGGTGATGGCCGAAGCGCGGGAAATCGCCGGGACGGGCGAAACCTACGTCTCCTTCGACATCGACGTCATCGACCCCGCTTTCGCGCCCGGCACGGGGACGCCTGAGATCGGCGGTATCACGACGTTTCAGGCGCAGGCGCTGGTGCGCGAACTCGCCGGCGTCGACATCGTCGGGGCCGACCTCGTCGAGGTCTCGCCGCCGCTCGATCCGAGCGGCCTCACGGCGCTGACCGGCGCGACGATGATGTTCGAACTTCTCTGCGTCATGGCGGAGGCCGCCGAGCGCCGCCGCTCATAGCCCGGCTTCGAGCCTGTCGATGATGGCGTCCAGCATGGCGTCGCAGCGGGTGAGCTGTTGCCCGCTGACGAATTCGTCCGGCCGGTGGCCCTGATCCATCGAGCCGGGACCGCAGACCACCGTCGGGATGCCCGCCGCCTCCGAGAACAGCCCGCCTTCGGTTCCGAAGGCGACCTTGATCGTGGCGTTGCCCCCGGTCAACGATTTGACGAAGGCGACGATTTCGGCATCGACGCCGGTGTCGAGCCCCGGATAGCCGCGGGTCGTCTCGATGGCGATTGCAGCGTCCCCGTCGCCGGTCTCGGCGACGATCCGCGCCGCGTCGTCCTTCAAACGCCCGATCAGACCGTCCGGGTCGTCCGCCGCCAGATACCGGATCTCGAAATCCACCTCTGCGTGGTTCGGCACGATATTGGGGCTGGTGCCGCCGGCGATGCGGCCGACATGCAGCGTCGTATAGGGAATGTCGTAGTCGTCGTCGCGCGCTCCGCTCCGCGCGACCTCGGCCTGAAGATCGCGGACGGCCTTCGAGAAGTCGGCGGCAAGATGCAGGGCGTTCATCGCCTTGGGTGCCAGCGCCGTGTGGCCTTCCCGCCCCCGGCAGGTGGCGCGGTAGAAGCCCTTGCCCTTGTGACCGGTCGCAACCTTCAGTTCGGTCGGCTCGCCGACGATGCACATCAGCGGCTTTACCGGGGCCTTGGCGAGAATGCCGACGAGATCGCGCACACCGATGCAGCCGATCTCCTCGTCATAGGAAAGCGCCAGATGCAGCGGCGTCTTCAAGTCGCGCTTCGAGGCGCGCAGGGCGGCGGCGATCGCCGAGGCGACGAAGCCTTTCATGTCGGCGGTCCCGCGCCCGTAGAAGCGCCCGTCCCGTTCCGTCAGCGCGAACGGGTCGACGGTCCAGTCCTGCCCCTCGACCGGCACGACGTCCGTATGACCGGACAGCATCACGCCCGGCACGCCCTCGGGGCCGATGGTCGCAAAGAGATTGGCCCGCTCGCCGCTTTCGTGCCGCACCCAGTCGAGCCGCGCGCCGGCGTCTTCGAGCAGCGTCGCGACATATTCGAGGAGCGGCATGTTCGGGGTTCGCGACAGGGTCGGAAAGGCGATCAGGCGCTCGAGGATGGCAAGGGTCTGCATGAGATTTCGGCCTCTGGATTGACGATGGCGACGCTCGCGTGTCGCGCAAAGCGATACAAGCCATGCCGGTAGCGTTTCAACGAGGGTCAGAGAAGGCGGCGCTCTATCTCGACCAATGGCCTCCGGGTTATATGTAAGCCGGACAACCATCTCATACCCGACCGATGAATCCCCGCCATGTCAAAGCCAGACGCGTCTTTTCCCCATGAGGAAGACGCCGTGCAGAGGAATTCGCGCCAGAACTTCCTCGCCATCTTTCCCTCGATCGTGTTGCCGATGTTCCTAGCGGTCGTCGACCAGACGATCGTTGCGACAGCGCTTCCCGCCATTGCGACCTCGCTTGGCGAGGTCGATCGTCTGTCCTGGGTGGTGGTGTCCTATCTCGTGTCGACGACCATCGCAGCGCCAGTCTACGGCCGTCTCGGAGATGTTTTCGGGCGCCGCCGGCTGATGTTCGTCGCCCTGGCGATCTTCATGGTCGCGTCGATCCTCTGTGCGCTCTCCACCGACATCATCATGCTGACGGCGGCGCGCATCCTGCAGGGCGCCGGTGGCGGCGGTCTGATGACGCTGTCCCAGGCGCTGGTCGGCGAAGCCATCCCTCCGCGTGACCGGGCGCGCTATCAGGGCTATCTCGCCACCGTCGCCGTCACCTCCAGCGCCCTCGGTCCGGTTGCCGGTGGGTTCCTGACCGAGCATTTCGGCTGGCAGTCGGTCTTTCTCGTCAACATCCCGATCGGGATCGGCGCCGTCTTCATGACCATGCGGCTGCCCGACCGGACGGGCACCGGCGAGCCTTTCCGCTTCGACACCCTCGGGCTGATCTTCTTCGCCGCCTTCATCGCCTCCACCCTGATCATGCTGGAAGAGGCGCAGCAGCTGGCCTCCGGCAAGTTCCTCGCGCCGGTCGCGCTCGCCGTTCTCGCCCTGACGGCGGTCGTTCTGCTCGTTCGGCGCGAAAAGCGCGCCCCCTCGCCGCTCCTGTCGATCCCGCTGATGAAACATCCGGCGATCTGGCGCTGCGACGGCCTGGCGGCCTGCCACGGCGCCGCTTTGGTGGCGCTGATCACCTTCCTGCCGCTCTATTATCGCATGGTCCATGGCGCGACGGCGGCCGAGACCGGCCTTTTGCTGTTGCCGATGACCATCGGGATCGGCGTCGGATCTCTGACCACCGGCCGTATCGTCGGGCGGACCGGGCAAACGGCGATCTACCCGTCCGTCGGGCTGGCGCTGGTCTCGCTCGGCATTTTGGGCGCGGCCATCCTTTCGCCGGAGCTTGGTGCTGTGACGCTCTCCTGGAGCTTCGGGCTGATCGCTGTCTGCATGGGCACGGTGATGGGCGTCGTGCAGCTCACCGTTCAGCTCGCCTCCGGCAGGGAACAGCTCGGCGCAGGCGCTGCGACGGTGCAGTTCTCCCGTTCGCTCGGCGCCGCCGTCGGCACGGCGCTTGTCGGAACCGTCCTGTTTGCAACGATGACCCATGCCAACCCCGAAGCGGGTCAGGCGTTCGGCCGCGTTCTGCAAGGCGGGCCGCAGGCGCTCGACAGTCTTGCGGCCGCTCAACGCGCGGCCATCACCGAGGGCCTCGACGCGGCTTTTCGAAACGCGTTTCTCTGCATTGCCGGCTTCGCGTGCCTTGCCACCGGCCTTGCCTGGACGCTGCCGATCCGGCGGATCTGACGGCTCTCCCATCCAAGGATTCCGGGCGGGTTCAGCCGCTTCCCCCGCAGTTTTCGCTGACCGGCTCGCCTTGCTTCATGCTTAGACATAATACCCCGCCTCGCAAGCCGTAGCCGCAGCCTGGAGGCCAGACTGCCGACGATCCATGCGGAATGCGCTTTCGCCGGGACGGCTGGCGAGAGAATGTCTGGCTCGGCATCGAAGCTGCGCGCATCGCATCCGCCGCGCAGGATCAGAGCGACGGTTCCTGGATGACCGGTGCCTCACCGTCGGCGGTGGACTACGCTCGAGTGCAGCGGCCCCGGCGTTTCGCGGACAGTTGGGATCATGCAAGGAGACGATCTCTGCAAGGTTTCAGGCTGCGGTAGTAGGGCTGGCATCGCTGGCATGACGGCGCGACCGCGCCTCCGGCCTGATCAAAATTTTCGCTCTTTCGTTTCTGCCGAAATATTGACATGCTGGGCGGAACAGGCTTGCTTATGTCTAGACTTGAACAGCGCGGCCAACCGGCGCGCGATCCTTTACCTCGACGGAGACACGGGATGAACAAACGCTTCCTGATGAAGGCGGCCCTCGGGCTCACGCTGGCCCTCGGCCTGCCGCTTGCCGCGCCTCTGGCCGCCCATGCCGAGGACACGCTCGCCAAGGTCAAGTCCACCGGCGTTCTGAAGGTCGGCACCGAGACCGCCTTCGCGCCATTCGATTTCATCGACACGTCCGGCGAGCATGTCGGCCTCAATGTCGATATGTTCGACGAGATCGGCAAGGAGCTCGGCGTCAAGATCGAATGGGTCACCCTGCCCTGGGACGGTGTCTTCCCGGCTCTCGAGGCCGGCAAGTTCGACATCGTCGCGGGCCCCGCGACCATCACCAAGGCGCGGGTCGAGCGCTATCGCTTCACGGTGCCGATCGCCGAGGCGACCGTTGCCCTTCTGAAGCAGGCCGGCGACGATTCCATTGAGAAGCCGGAAGACATTGCCGGCAAGCTCGTCGGGTCCGGCAAGGCGACCGCCCAGCTCGCGCAGCTGCAGGAATTCGGCAAGACGCTCAAAGGCGGCGTCGAGACCCGCGAATATGTCAGCTTCAACGAAGCCTATGCCGATCTCGCCGCCGGCCGCATCGTCGCCGTCGCGAACTCCCTGCCCAACATCGCCTATGTCGCCCAGCAGCAGCCCGATACCTTCGCGGTCGTGAAGCCCGCCTTCGGCGAGCCGAGCTATTTCGGCTTCATCGGCACCAAGAAGCCCGAAGACGCCTCGCTGATCGACGCGGTGGATGCCGCCATCCTCAAGATGAAGAAGGACGGCCGCATGGAAAAGCTTCAGGAAAAGTGGTTCGGCACGACCTTCGACACGCCCGACACGGTCCCCGAGCCGAAGGTCTGATCCGCACGGCCGGCAAGTAACCCATACGGCCGCGCCCAACCGCGCGGCCGTTTCCTTAAGCAAGGCATGGAAGGCCGCCTATGTCCTTCAAATTGTTCGAGCTGATGCTCTGGGCGGCGGGTTACACCGTCGTTCTCAGCGCCATCTCGATCGTGATCGGCCTTACCATCGGCCTTTGCGTCTGTGCGGCCAAGCTCGCCAGAAGCCGGGCCCTGTCGATACCCGCGACGGTCTTCATCAGCTTCTTTCGCGGCGTCCCGCTGCTCGTCCAGCTGCTCCTGATCTACAATCTTCTGCCGGCGATCGGCATCTCCGTCCCGAGCGTCGTCGCCGCCGTCATCGGCCTGTCGCTCTGCACGGCCGCCTATCAGGCCGAGAATCTGCGCGGGGGCTTCAACAGCGTGCCGAAGGGCCTTCTTGAAGCGGCCGACATGGTCGGGCTATCGCCCTGGCAGCAGCTGAAACGCATTCGCGCGCCGATCGCTCTTCGGCTGACCCTTCCCGCGCTCGTCAACGAGGCGATCCTGATCCTGAAAGCCTCCTCGCTGATCTCGGTCGTCGGCGTCATCGAGCTGACCAGGATGGCGCAGAATCTTTCGGCCAGCACATACAGGCCGCTCCTGTTCTATTCCGTCGCGGGCGGGCTCTATCTCGTCATCTGCTGGACCGTTGCCGGCGGCGGAGCCCTTGCCGAAAGGCTGACCCGGACGAGCCGCGCATGAGCCTCGACTTCGGACTGATCATCGAACAGATGCCGGACATTCTCTCCGGCCTTTGGGTGACGCTGTGGATCTGGGTCGTCGCGTCGATCCTCGGCGCGGCTCTCGGCTTTCTCGTCGCGGCAGCCCGGCGCTACGGCCCTGCCCCGCTCGACTGGCTTTTGAAGCTCTATGTCGAGATCCTGCGCGGCAACCCGTTCCTCATCCAGCTCTTCCTTCTTTATTTCGGCGGCCCCTTCATCGGCCTGAGGCTTGAGCCGATCCCGGCCGGCCTGATCGGGCTGACGATCTACGCGTCGGCCTATTTCTCCGAGATCTTCCGCGCCGGCTTTCAGGCCGTCCCCCGCGGCCATGTCGAAGCGGCGCAATGCGTCGGCCTGTCGCGAAGCCAGATTCTGCGCCGCATTCTCCTTCCCGAGATGACGATGCTGGTCCTGCCGCAATGCGTGAACATGGCGATCATCCTGATCAAGGAGACCGCCATCCTGTCGATCATCACCGTCCCGGAAATGACCATGGTGATCGGCGCGATCGGCTCGCAGCAATATGCCTTCGTCGATGCCATGTTCCTTCTGGCGATCTTTTACTGGGTGCTGGTCGAGATCTGCGACTGGCTCGGCCGCCGCGCCGAGGCCAAGCTCTCCAAATTCAGGTTTGCCGTGACATGAGTTCCACCGCGCCCACCCGGACACCCCATGCCAATTCCCCCGAGCCGCATGCGGCGACGGCCCCCGCAGTCGCGGTGAAGGGCGTCGGCAAGACGTTCGGCGCGACCGAGGTGTTGAAGGGCATCGACCTCACCGTCCCGGCCGGAGCGACGACCTGCCTGATCGGGCCCTCCGGCTCGGGCAAGTCGACGCTGTTGCGCTGCATCGCCTTTCTCGAAGAGGCGACGAAGGGCACCATCACGATCAAGGGCGATCCGCTCGGCTTTGCCGAGGCGGCGAACGGCCAGCGCACGCGGCTTTCGCCCCAGAACATCCGCTCGGTGCGCTCGCGCATCGGCATGGTGTTCCAGCAGTTCAATCTCTGGCCCCACATGACGGCGCTCGGCAATGTCTGCGAGGCGCTCGTCACCGTTCGCAAGATGAAGCGCAAGGAGGCCGAGGAGCGCGGCATGGCGCAGCTTTCCCGCGTCGGCCTCGAACATCGCGCGACGCACTATCCGTCCGAGCTTTCCGGCGGTCAGCAGCAGCGCGTCGCCATCGCCAGAGCCCTTGCCCTCGACCCGGAAATCCTCCTCTTCGACGAGCCGACCGCCTCGCTCGACCCCGAACTCACCGGTGAGGTGCTCAACGTCATGCGCGATCTCGCAGGCTCCGGCATGACGCTGCTCGTCGTCACCCACGAGATCGGCTTTGCCGCGACGGTCGGCGAGAGCATCGCCTTTCTCGACCACGGTCGCCTGCTTCTCAACGGCACGCCGCGCGAGGTGTTCGGCGAGCCCCGCCATCCGCGCCTCGCGCAGTTTCTCGAGACCTATCTCGATCGCGGCGCAGCGACGCTGCTCTGACGCATGGGATTTTGCGCATCGTGCTGTTCGAAAAGCCGGATCTCATCCTCGGGTCGATGCCTCGGACCGGCCCCGAACCGATGGTGACACGGAAAGAAGACAGCACGTGACACGGCAGCGAGCACCGGCAGGAGCGGGCGGGGCCAAGCCTTCGCTGCACCAGATGATCCGCGCCGATCTGGAGGCCAAGATCTTCTCGGGCGAGTGGCCGCCTGGAACCCAGATCCCGTTCGAGGAGGATCTCGCGGCGGGCTACGGCTGCTCGCGCATGACCGTCAACAAGGTCCTGACGCAGCTCGTCGCGGCAGGCGTCATCGAGCGCCGGCGCAAGGCCGGCAGCTTCGTGCGCCGGCCGCACTCCCATTCGGCGGTGCTTGAAATCGTCGATATCCGCCGCGAGGTCGAGGCGCTTGGCCTTGCCTATCATTTCGAAGTGGTTCGCAGCGCCGTCCGGCCCCTGGCGGCCGCCGACGAGGCGCGGCTCGCGCTTCCGGCAGGCGCTCCGATTCTCGAGATCACCTGCCGGCATTTCGCCGCGCGCCAGCCCTTTTGCCTCGAAGACCGGATCATCAGCCTCGATGCGGTGCCCGAAGCCGCGGAGATGGACTTTTCCGATCTCTCGCCCGGCGCCTGGCTCGTCTCGCGCATTCCCTGGTCGAGCGCCGAACACAGGATTCGCGCGGCCGGCGCCGACGTCCGCGAGGCCGCGGCCCTTCTCATCGATGCCGGCACGCCCTGTCTCGTGATCGAAAGGCGAACCTACGATCAGGACCGCCCGATCACCCATGTCCGCCTCACCTATCCCGGCGACGGCCACGAAATGATCGCCCGCTTCGCCCCGAACGGCGCCTGACCGGGTCAGTCAGTTCGGCCACACAGCAACTGTGTGGAGAGCGGCCTGGAACGGGCGCTTTCAGGCCGTGTGCGGAGATCAAACATTTTGGAAACTGGCGCGCCCTGACGGACCAACTTCGAACCGTTTTTCCCAGCTTTTCAATGAATTGCAAAGCTGGGACCGTGTGCTGGCGGAGACTTCGCTAGCAGGGCCGAAACCGCCGTCACCCTGACGACGCGGGCTGACATTATGCCCTCATACCTTCCCGTTGTTTCAAACCGGTTGACGAATTGCAGTCGCGTAGAGCGGTCTTTCGTCGTCCCTTTGCCTCGACGGATTATCATGAAAACGAAGACCAGAACGAAGCGTGGCAGCGTTGCCGCACCTATATCGCTGCGCCTGACGCCGGAAGAGCGTGCTCAGCTCAAGATCGCCGCAAAGGGACAATCGCAGAGCTCTTATATCCGGCAACGGCTATTCTCCGGTTCGGATGACGCTAATAGTCCCGACCTTGCCTTCTCCGCCGAGCAGCGCCTACGCCCGGCGGACAGGCAAAGGCTTCTTGTCCAAATTCTCGCCAATCTCGGCAAGGCCCAAATCGGCGCCTCGCTTGTGGAGCTCTCAGAGGCGGCACGCCTCGGCGTACTACCGTTAACGCCGGACATATTGACCGAACTTCGCGCCGCTTGCGCGCATGTGACCGAAATCCGTTCGATGTTGCTGCGAGCGCTTGGCATGGGAACCGGAAGCACGTCATGATTCTGAAGGGCAGCCAGCGCGGCCATCCGCGCCAACTCGCCAGGCACCTCCTGAACTGGCGCGACAACGACCATGTTGAGGTGCATGCGATCGAGGGATTCATCTCGCGCGACCCAGCAGGTGTATTTCAGGAAATGGCGGCGCTGGCAAAGCCCACCAAGTGCGTCCAGCACATGTTTTCGCTGTCGCTCTCGCCACCTGCAGATAAGCAGGTGATGATCCAAGACTACGAAGACGCAATCCAAATGGCTGCCGAACGGCTCGGCCTTGATGGCCAGCCAAAGATCGTGATCTTTCATGAGAAAAGTGCCCGCCGCCACTGCCACGTGGTGTTTTCGCGCATCCAAGCGAGTGAAGAGAAGGTAAAGTCCATTAATCTACCATTCTACAAGGAACGCCTGCGCGACGTTTCACGAGAGCTTTATCTCACGCATTCCTGGCAGCTTCCCAAGGGATTGCGTGATCCCGCTCTCACCGACCCGCGAAACTACGGTCTTGAGGAATACCATGTCGCCCTGCGAACCAAACGTGATGCGCGCGAGATCAAAGCGACGCTGAAATCATGCTGGGAACGTTCCAACAGCCGAGCGTCGTTCATCACTGCGCTCGAAGAAAAGGGATTCCATTTGTGTCGGGGCGATCGGAGGGGTTTTGTTGCAATCCACTGGGGTGACCCCGATGCTATATTCTCTCTCAGCCGCTGGGTTGATCAGAAGACAAAATCACTGCGCGCGAAGCTAGGAAACGCAGATGAGTTGCCGTCAATCGCCGAGATCAGGAGCATGGTGCGCGGCATCACATTTGAGAAACATCGCCAATTAGTCGCCGAATTAAACAAGGATATGGCGCTACAGGCGTACATGCTCAACACAGAGAGAAAGGACCTTGTCGCTCGTCAACGCAGGGCTCGACAAATTCTGGAGCATCGGCAAGCAGACCGCCGCTTGTTAGAAGCCGAAAGTCGTCAAAAACGCCTCCGAGCTGGCCTGCTGGGTTTATGGGACTGGGTTATCGGAAAACGCTCAGCGATGAAGAAAGCGAATGCTGTCCTGTCTAAGCAATGCGCAGCTCGCGATGACACGGAACGCTCTGCTCTTAAACAGGCTCAATACCATGAAATTAGAAAAATCAATAACCGCATTGCTGGATTGAAAAATTGGTATGAATATAAAATAACTACGCTCTCAAGCATATTGAATTACACCGATTTTCCAAAAGTTTCTATCGAAACGCTCTATATATATCATAATCTAGAAGAACACGACAGACCTGTTATTATAGAAGAGATGAATATCTCCTAAATAAGCGAACCTTATCCGCCTATTTGGCCATCCGGCAATTCCGTTTCATTTAATTTTCTAAATCACCCTCAACTCCTCTGACAATGTATTCGACAACGTTCGAATGTCCATTTCGGGATGCCAACATCAGCACATTATGCCCACCAGCTACTTCAACATCAGGGCTGAGACCTAGTTCAATCGCCTTTTTATACATGTTCAAATGACCATTATCGGCCGCGAGAGCTAGCAAATTATAATTCGAATTATCGCACTCCTCATAACTGGCTCCCATTCTTATAAAAAAATCAACTAGCTCTAAATGGCCATTTGCGCCAGCGGCTAGCACTGGCGAAAGGCCCGTATCCGTACGACTTCTTATTTCGCCCGGATTTCTCTCAAGAATTGCCCTACAGACATCGATATTTCCTTTACTAGCCGCAATATTTATGCTGGACCAGCCATCACGAGCTCGGATTGAAACGTCGGCACCTAAATCAATTAAATACAACGCAATTTCCAAGTGCCCATTCGCGATCGCATGTATTAAAGCCGTACAATTCTCATTGTCTCTCGCGTTGATATCAATCCGGTGGTTTAAGTTTTCGCCATGACGTTCATTCTCTCCCACCCCCTCGCTTGCGTCTCGTGAGCGTTTTCCTTTCGCTTCTGAAGGTTGATTCATTCTCCAATCCCCATTGGCACCCGAAATGAGAGTCCTTACAAACGTTTCACGTCCAAGCTCGCACGCAAACATCAACAACGTGATATTGCGGGACAAAGCCCTGACCTCCGGATTCGCACCTGCGCGCAGGAGTAGACAGAGCGTCTGCACGTTGTTTCCCAGACATGATGCGAAAAGCGCAGTGGTGCGATCTGTCGTCTTGCGCGCCTCAACGTCCGCCTGTGCTTCAATCAAATATTCTACGATATTATCGTAGCCACCAAAGCTTGCGGTCATCAATGGCGTCAACCCGTCATCGACGCAGCCAGCGTTTACCGAGGCACCTTTCCCGTGTAGGAATTGAACAATCTCAAGATGTCCTTTTTCTGCCGCCACAAAGAGGGCTGTAATACCGCTCTCGCCACAATGCCGGTTCACATCGGCGCCCAGTTCAACGAGCCACTGAACGACATCGAGGTGGCCATCCCTGCAAGCAACCAAAAGCGGCGGCCAACCATACTGCCAGCCCTGCTCAACATCAAAATTAAATACGTCTTGTATTGCTTTTAGCAATTCCAGCCTACCAAGCATAACAAACGGAATCAATTTTGACGTACCCACACAGCACGTTTCGAAAAAAGAACTCAATAATTCTTCAATTGGGTCCAAATCTGCGTCATTTATGACACCGGATCTAAGTCGAATATCCAAATAGATAAGATATGTTGCGACCGCATATAAGGAAAAAGGACCTTTCAGAGCCGCTCTAATCGTGTCTATGTCCACTTCGTCCAGGAACATGTCTTCGATCGCGGGTTTGCGCAAATGCTGAACCATATCCGCGATGCGGATACGTGCCATCAGTGCGATTTGACTAGCAGTTGGGTTCGCTCTAATCGACTCCGAAGCAAGAAATCTAGAAAAATTGCGCCAGGCGTAGGAAACTTCTTCCAGTCTTTGGTTCTCGTTTATGAGATTTTGAGTTAATCGCTGCGTAGTTGCCATGAAATTGTAAAAGTATTCGTTATCCATATGATGATAATCGACGCAAAAAATCATATCGTAAAATTTTCTCTCGACGTCTCCGCAATACGATAACTCTTGTAGAAAATACAGGAAAAAACTCTCCCCGAGTATGTCGGGCTCAAAAGGATTCAGAACATCATCTCGCTTTGACGAAACAATCCGTTTGGCGTGCGCCTTGATACGAGCGGACGGAGAAAGTTTGTGCTGATGTCGCTTAATTTCGGGAGGTAGATTTTCCTCTAAGTGGAAAAATTCTACACCACGGAGCAGCGTCGCAGCGGATACGTACGCACCGACCCAGTGACCTAGATTTGGTCTAGAGTCGTCTGGTGCCGCCTGCGCCCAAGGCCTCCTAGTTGAACTTTCAAAGTAGTATTTTATTAAATCGCGACGGGTCCAGTTCGAAATTTCGCGCTTCTCCTTTAATGCCTGGCCCATTAAAGCTGCAAATAGGGGATGACGAACCGCATCAGGGTTTTCTGCATGGTCACCCATCGCTATTAGATGTTTTGTCGCATCAACAATCTCGTTGCTTTCAGGAGATATAGGGTTTTCTGGTGTACTAGCGGTCGAAGATATCACATTGGCGAGCAGGCCGTCTGCAGTCCGGTCCGCTTTTATATATAGAGGACTTCCCCGATAGATTAGGGTTTTCCTTGCGTGATCTACAGTTTTTTGATCGTGAAATATTTTTGACCAGATTGGGTCGGAGCGCAGAACGTCAGGATATATGTGATCAATAAGAAGCAGGCGAATTTTCTTATTGCAACGATAGTTGGAAAATCGATCCGATATGACGTGAATAACGTCATCAAAAAAGGTAGTATAATCAATTACAATTATTGTATTTCGCGCAGGATTCCACTCGGTCCAGACGTTTATGTCGCGTTTGTGAACAAAGCCGGCATCCCAAACTTCGTTTGCTTCATTTGGGATGTAATCTTTCATCCACTGAGATACTAGACGTGTCTTGCCAGCGCCCGAAGGGGCAATGATCGCCCATATAAGAAATGGCCGATCATCGTGAACAAATTGGTGGAGCTGGTCAATCTCGTCGAAACGATGTGTTAGCGGAATAGTAAAGTGATTATGGGGGTTAAGCCAGACACCCTCGTCAGCATTTGTATCCTCTGCCTCTTCTTTTGTCACATATTGCGGCCATGCGAATGGCGCCGTGGGGTGAATCGGTTTCTGTTTTGATTCGACGTGTGTCTCTATGAGGTGCGAGGGAAGCGCCAAGAACCGCTCGCCCATTGATTTTCTCAGTTCTATGTTGGCATTAATCTCACGCGAATATCCAACGTACTCAGGTTGAAGGATAATATAATAATGAAAGGCGGATGCTTTCATTGCATGACCGTTGCCTCTCTGAAGTTCGTCTCTAAGATTTAGATCTTCAGATGACCAGTCGAGTGGTCGCCCGCACGCTTGGGCACTTTCAATGGCGGTTTGACGTACAAGCTTTAGTAGTGCGTGAAAATTCTTGCCGCCAGGGGCGATTTTGCTAATCCGCTTATACAAATATATTTTATTAGGGTTGTTACGCCCCATATATTTAGCTTCAACGGAATTTAGAAATTCCGGGAAGTGCACTGGCTCCATAGTGAGCCACCTCTTTCACGTGAGCTAAGCTGCCTTGCGAGCCGGTCTGCTATCGCGGTCGGAGACTTAGTAGATATAGCAGCGGCGACAATGCTTTAGTTTTTTCGGGAAGCCATGCCGGATCGAAGCCGTCAAATGGTATAATCCGTCCGTCTTCATCGTATGCTGTCCCGTCAGGGTCGAAAGAGAAATAGGCATGTCGATCACCGCTTCGATAGTGTTTTCCGTTTCGGCAAAATTGTAATTCTGACAATGTGCCGGTCCGTTCGTCAAATGCTATTGTCGATGGGCGGTCGCCAAAACGGCTTGGTACCCCGTGTCGAGCCCAGCAGTACATTGTTGCCTCATTTGTGGTTTGGCTGAAATAGATTGCGCTCGGCAAATCGTCTTCTCGATGAGCCCCACCGGCCTTTTTCCAGAAGGCCGAAATTAGATTGCCTTCCTCATCTAGAACCACCCGCGCGGGAAGGTCACCGGGTCCTTCGGTCTCATTTCGAGAATTGGTCCAATTGATCCAGGTCAGCTTGTTTGTCGCTTCGCTGAATGCCGTCTCAAGTCGGTGCTCCTGCTTGTAGGTTTCTCCCATACATACAGATTACCGAAACGCACAGCCGTCTCGCAAAAACGTCACAGAAAATGCAACCGGGACGGGGACTTAGCAAAGTCCGGACTTGTCCCCCAAAATCCGTACTTTTGTCCGGTATGCAATTTTGACGGCCCCGCTAGGCTGCCTTCATTTCCATGCGAATGAAGGAAACGACATGACCACGAGTTCGAACCGCATCCACAAACACTGTCCGCTCGTTGAGGCCGTCCTGGACCGGCTTGTCGCCCAAGAACGGCGCATTCAGGAACTTGAGCGCGAGAGGATTGAAACCGCCCGCCTTGTTGGCCAAGTGATTATGAACCAGCAGGAGGGCTCATCCAATGACTTTTGAGCCCGCGAATGAAAACGGAGCCGCTTCTGGCGCGGCTCCGGTTCGGTTCGCACTGGAAGGCGCGACGACGATTTTCGTCAATCGCCATTCCGGCTTGATGTTGAGCTGCATTGAGCCGTTTGCAAACGCCGAAAGCCTCGATGAAACGAGCAATGCCAAGCGGCTATTTGACCGGACGCGTTGCGATAAACGCGGTCATGCGTTCCTGCGCGACTACCGTCCCGCCGACCTGCTCGATAGGCAAGCGGTGCTTGTCGTCGCGAAGGACGGCGGCCGCACGGCTGGAACGGCTTTTGGTTGTCCGCTGGGCGAGCGCGACTTCAAGATCGGCGGGCTTGTCGTCGATCCGGCCTATGCCGGCCAAAAGCTGGCGACGGGCTTGATCGCGGCCCTCGTCCTGCACGGTCAGACTGTTCATGGGCAGTTTCGGGAAATCATCGCCGGCATCCGGCGTCTACCGGACGACCGGTTGAACGAGGCGTCGCGGCGCAGTTTTGACCGGCTCGGCTTCCTTTTGGAAGTCGATATCCAGAAGGTCGAGCTGTGCGGCACGTATGAGGACCGTCATCTCATGTCCTCGGCGGAGTTCGCGGACGGCAGGGCACCCTATGTCCGCCGCCAGTGGATGGTCGCGGAGGGGTCAATCGCAGAAGCCCATAGCCGGGCGTTCCTGCGCCAGTGGACGCAAGCGGTCTTGCCGCTGCCGCTCACGTGACCGGCTTCACCCGGCCGGCGGCAGCCGTTGGCTGGGTTCCTTTTCCGGCCTCGCGTCGACATCCGCCGGCGGACCTCAATTCAGGCTTTTCCGCCTGATCTCGGCGATCAGATCATCCAGCCGATCGGCTTGTTCGCCGAATATCGCGGCGACGGTCGCGCAATAATCCCGTAGCACGAACACATCGTTTTGCCGGGCCAGGCGGCCCAGCAGGGCTTGGGCGGCGGCGTAGGCCAGTTCCGCCGTGTCCAGCCCGTACCGACCTTCAATCTCGGCAAAGCCCGATTGAAGCGAACCCTCGATCCGGGGATCCGAATGGGACGGCTCGTCCCGCAGCTCTCCATCCATCGCAATTTCCTTTCTCAAATCAAAGAGGTGGCAGTCATGCCCAATGATGATCTCAAACCTTGGCGCTCGCGCGCAAATTCCGACTTCTCGCGCAAGGTCGATGGGCCGGACCGGCAACGCGAAGCGCCCGACATGCTGGGACAATTTCCGGACCGCGACGAACTCGATCAGCGCATCCGCCAGCTCGATCCCGACAACCGGGCGAAAGTCGATGCCATCGTCCAGCACGGTCAGGACCGGCTCGGCCGGGAGATGACCGCGCAGAAGCGCTCCCGGCAGTTTCGGGAGATGCGGGAAGAGAACCAGCGGCTTCGCGATCTCGTCCAGAATCATGTCCGGGAAATCGACGGCATTCCGTTCGATGCCAAGGAAGAAATCGCCCATATCAAACAGCAGGCGCAACGCGCGGTCGAGGATCGCGAAGAGCATTATCTGGAGAACGTCCGCACCGACGTGCGCTACTCGATCGAGCAGGCACTGCACGAGGCGGAACACCCCCAGCAGGACCACGGCAACCGGGACCATGACCGGGAGGACCCGGATCGGTGAGCCCGTTCTGGTCCGGGTCCGCGCTCGCTGTCGCCGCTCGGGCGACGGCGGCCGGGCTGACACTCTGGGCACTGGGCGCCTTCGCCCAAGGGCTCGGCTTTTCGTTCGTCGCCTGGTGCGCCTATGGGCTGCTAGCATACTTCGGCCTCGCGGCGGTCTGGTATCTCGTCCGGCGCTGGCGGGACGCCCGTGCCCTGGCGGCCGTGCTGGAGCCGACCGGCCTCTACGGTCATGGCCATATCGCGGATGAAGCCCACGTCGCCGAATACGGACTTGCCGACCCGTCCTATGACGGATCGGGCCTTTTCCTCGGCGCGGTCGGCCAGACCATCCTGAGCTACAAGGGATATTCTCACGTATCGGTCCGCGCGCCGAACGGCGGCGGCAAATCGGAATCTCTTGTCATGACCAATTGCCTTGGCCTTGGCGCCGACCGCAATCTCGTCGTGACGGCCAAAGGCGGCGAGGTCGCCAGCATCACGTTGCGTCACCGGCGCGACCGTCTCAAGCAGAATGTCGCGATCATCAATCCGTGGAGGATCGACGATCTGCCGAACTTCGATTTCAATCCGCTTCAAGTGCTGGTGCGCATGGCCGCGACCGGCGATCCCGAGATCGTCGATTTCGCGCGGGCAATCTTCTCCGTCCTGGTCCCGGAGCCCGAACAGTCGGGCGACAACAAGTTTTTCCGGGAAGCCGCCAAGGACTTGCTGGTGTGGCTCGCCATCGCCCTCGCTTATTGGGAGGCGGAGACTGGTGAACTGGTCTGCAACCTCCCATATCTCTACCGCGTCATCGGCGGCGGTGATGAGAGTCTCGGGCCCTGGCTCGTCCGCATGCAGTCCACGGACGCCGGCAGCGGTCTTCTGAAGGTCGCGGCCGGCCGGATCACGGCGAAGGCCAAACGCTCCGAAAAGACCTTCGAGAATGTCCTGAGCGAAGCGCAGAATGCGCTGGCGATTTTCGACCCGCATGGGCCTTTGGGCCGGGCGATGGAATATTCCGACTTCGATCCGCAAGACCTCAAGAACAAGAAGATGTCGATCTACATCGTCGCGCCGCCGGAGAAGCTGATCGGCGAGTACGGCAAATGGATGGGACTGGTCGTCGATGTCCTGATCCGCACCTGCCTGCAGGCACGCAAGGCGGAGCCCCGCGTGACGTTCCTATTGGACGAGTTCGCCAACTTATCCACGACAGCGCTGCCCGCTATTCTGCCCGCCCTTTATATCGGCAG
The DNA here is from genome assembly GCF_017815135.1 of Jiella mangrovi. Lineage (GTDB taxonomy): Bacteria > Pseudomonadota > Alphaproteobacteria > Rhizobiales > Rhizobiaceae > Jiella > Jiella mangrovi. Next base: position 306,483 of record NZ_JAGJCF010000001.1, read on the forward strand.
GGCCTATGGGACTCAGATCGTAACCTTCGTCCAGGACCGGCGCTCCTACGAACGATACGGCAAGGAATCTTCCGCCTTCGATACGCAATGTGACGTGATCTGCAGCTGGGGTGTGCGCGACCTGAACGATGCCGAGTGGATCGAGAAGCGCAGCGGACAGGCAAGCGTCATCACCGAATCCGGCACTATCCCGGCTGACGCATCCTCCGGCGATCTCGACACAGGCCGGGCCTCGATGGGCCTCTCCGAAAAAGCCATCCCGGTCATCCGCAAGGACCAAGCGATCCAGCTTCCGGACCACACGCACCTGATTTTCTACAAGAACAAGGCCCCGATCCTGGCCGATCTGATCAGCTACAAGATGGTCGATCCGTGGGTACGGCAGGCCGATATTCCGCAGGGCGATCCGGAGCGCTTCCCGATCCGCTTCAAACTCAAAGGGCGCTGACAAGCGGCTGGTGAGCGCCGTATCGGCGCTTCGCCTCCGCGCATCCTGCCTCTTTTCCTGACGATGCGCCGCTGACGGCAGGGCGTCACCGCGATCCCGTCTCCCCTTCCGCCATGCGTCCCGCGTGGCCCGACCCGTCGCGCCGCTATCCAGGCGTGACCCTGCCGCCGCTTGGCCCAAAGCGCGGCTTTTCCTCCCCAACCACCAAAAAAGGAGATTTCAATGCGCAAGCGTAAAATCCCGCGCGGCGGCGTGCTCGATGCCGTCGATAGCGTGCCCATCACGCGAAGCCGCGCCGCCCCCGGCTTTCTGCCGTCCGCCTTCGCGCTGGTCACCATGCCGCTGGTTCTGGCCGCCGTCGTTCACCAGACCGGCCTCCCGGCCCTTCGCTTCCAATACACCTACACCGGTACGCGAGAAGCGCGGCACGATCTCAGCTGCGATTACCTGACCGTCACCGGCATCCGCCGCGTCAGCCCGCCCCCCTACGGCATCAACCAGTGCGGTGTCATCGCCTGGTTTCCGGTCGAGTGGGACCGGCTCCCCATCCCCTTCATGTCGTCCGGAGACTGATCCCATGCGAAAAGCAACTATTCTCGCCGGCCTCATGGTGCTGGCGCTCATCTCGGCACTGGCGAACTATGTCGGCCTCGACATGATGATCGGCTCCGACAGTCTGTGGTGGAAGGGGTTCAGCGCCGTCATCGCCTTCGGCGTTTTCGTGACGATCGCGCTCTTCTGGCACATGGCGTTCGCGATCGTGCCGGACTTGCCCCGGCTGCGGGATCGCATCGCGGGGTGGGTCACCACCTATGCCGGTGCGGCCTTCCTAGTCGGCCTCTCGACGCTGTGGAACGTGGCGGCCCTCGGCGGCAATGAGGCGCGCGACGCCAGCCTGTCCGGCACGGTCGCGTCGGTCGAACGCTTTTTGGCCGACACTCTCTCGACTTCCGCGGATTTCCAGCCGCTGATCCTCTCCCTCGGCCGTCTCGACAGCGAACTTACGATGAAGTCCGATTGCGAGCGCACGGCGGGCTGTATCACCGGCAGCGCCGGCGCAGGCGGGATTTCCGCGCTTATCGGCCAACTCGCCTCCAAGGCCAAAACCATCAAGGGCTCGGCGGAGGAAGCGCAAACCGTCTACGCGAAGCTCGGCGAGCGGGGCGCGGCCTGCATCGCGACAATGCGGGTCATGGCCAATTCCGGCGCCACGATCGAGGACCGCGCCGAAGGCGTCGCCCAGGGCGCCGATTGCGTCAATCAGGTAGCCGCCGAACTCCAGAATATCGAGGCCGGGCCGTCCATCCGTCATGCCCTCCTCACCTTCACCGATGGCGCCATTCTGCCGATCACGATCAAGACGGACAAGCAACGCGCGGCGGCGGATGCCGCGCTGGCCGGAATTTCTCAGACGGCGGCAAGCCTCGCGGGCTCGATCCCCGAGGTGAGCGCGGCGCAACCGGAACCGCCGGTCATCGCCCGGCCCAATCCGATCCAAGCCGTCCTGACGCATTACGATGCGATCCTGCCCGCCTGGGTCACCGGTATCAGCCTCGATCTCGTGCCGCTGGTGCTCCTCTCCTTCCTCTCGATCCGCGCAGCCGCCGATCGGGTGAATCCGGAGGCCAGGCTCCTGCGCACGCCGCTTGGCGACGTGCTGGATTCGGCGAAGCTGGTCGAGCGCATCGGAGCGCATCGTCCGGGAACGGTGGAGTACCTGCCGCCGGAACGCACGCCGCCCGGCTTCTTCTTTCCGCCGCGGAGAAAGCGGTCATGAGGGGGGCCCTCTTACTCCTGCGCGATTACGCCGCCGTCTATCTGACGGCGGCCCTCGTCGGCTCCCTCGTTGCCGCCGACATGATGAGCGCGTCCGGCCTGACCGTATCCGATCTCTGCGCCAGGCTGGCGCGCTGGCCGGACACGGCCAGCGCCGGAAAGCCCGGCGAAGTCCGGAACTACGTGCTTTTCACCGAAGTGCCGTTTGAGGGGCGCACGGTCGTCACCGGCACCCGCTACGCTTCGAACGGCGATCAGACGATTACCGAGCAGTGGTGCTACCTGAGCGGAGACGACAGGCCGGGTGCCATTGCCTCGCGGTTGCCGCTCGCGACCAAAGTGAACGGCAGCGTCACTCTCTCCCCCTTCAAGCGCGATGCCCTCGCGGTCTTCGGCCTCGACCGGGACGCCGTGAGGGCCCTCGTCGCGTCTCACTGCCGGTTCCAATGAAAGAGGTTCATCGTGTTCGAACGCCTTACCCACCTGTTTCCGCCCGCGCTCCTCGCCGGCCTCGCCATCTATGGCGGGGTCTGCTTTCTGTGGCTCCAGCCGATGGTCGAACGGCGGCTTGCTGCGCGAAACTATATCCCCGCCTGCGAGCGCGGATTGCTTGTCGCCGCGAAGGCCAGAGATAACCGGCAGCGCCAGGCCGAAGACGATGTCGGCTTGCTTCTCGACATGCTGCGCCAGACGCCTTTCGGCCAGATTCCCGGCGCGATGGAGCCCGTCGAACGGATGGGCGAATATGCCCGCCGCAAAGCCCGGTTGCCCGAGCGAACGATCGATCACAGCTCCCTTTGTGCCTGCGCGGTCGGAACGGCCTTCGCGGGCCAGAGCTTGCCGATGCTGCTCCACGTCATGAGCGGGCGAACATACAGGCCAGCGTCTCTCGATAATCTTCCAGGCGATACCGCTCGCGCGCTGCGATCCGGTACGTGCACCTATGCCGGCACATAGAGGAACAAGCTATGGACCCCATCCTCCTCGCGGTACCCCGCTATGGTGTCACCGTGACAGCGCGGTTTCTGCGCACAAGGCTCAAGGACCAAGCGCTGGCACCGATCACCGCCGTCCGTATCGGCCGCGACCCGCTATGGCTGGCGCTCGCCAGCGGCCTTGGTCTGGCGATGTTCGGGTTTCAGTTCGGCGATCTGCTCTATCCGGGTGAACGGGCGGCGCTGATGATGATCGGCGTTCTGCTGCTCGCCGGCGGCTATGCGGTCGCCTCGCTCCATCTCGGCACGCCGCATGTCGAACGCACCATGCTGTGGGCAGACATCTGGACGATTCGCAAAGTCCGGGACGCTCTCGCCGAAGCACGCGCCACGGGCGAGCGGCCGGCAGGGGGAGTCATGGAAATGGAAGATGAGGCGAAAGAAGGATGACCCGCCGAAAGCGCGCCTCATGGAGGCGAGCGCAGAACCGGAAATCTAAAGGTTCAGCGTCTCGAAGCGGTTTGCCGGAATAGGCGTTTCCGCTGCCGGAGCGATGGACTTGGTGAAGCTGCCTGACAGGTTCGGAATCTGCGGCTCCTCGTAACCGGGCATGTGGCGTTTCACTGCGTCCGGCATCTCGAAATCCAGATCGTCTTTCATCTGATCGAGGTCGGCCTTGCTGATTCCGTCCTCACCGAGTCTCTCACGCGCGACGTCGAGCTTTTCCTGATATTCGAGCAGTTCGCTGCGCTCGGCTTCAAGGCTCTCCCAATTATCGAGCTGGGCTTTGTACGGCTCCCATTTCGTGTGGAAGTCGGCGATTTCGTCGGGACTGAGGACGCTGGGATCAAGCTCGGCACCGAACTCATCGAAAACTCGGGTGCCGTCTTCGGTCTTGAAGACCCGGCGTCCGTCTTCGCTCACGTAGGCCTTTGCCAGCATGTCATCGAGCCGCTCTTTCGCCGCATCGAGCTCGACGCGATTTTCTTCAATCGCTTCAACGACAGCCGTGTCATAGGTATCGAGCTGAACTTCGAACTCGGCGATCTCCACGTCCGTTGCCAGTACGACCGCGCTGATGGCATCCAGCGTATCGTCCAAACGGTCGGACGCTTCATCCTTCCGGCGTTGTTTCTCCTGCTGCTGACGAAACTGCACCTGCCGGCGGTGCCATTCGGCGCTCTCCGAAAGGGCCTTGTTCCAGCTCGCAGCAACGTTCAGGTTCATTCCGCCCCGCATTCCCGCTTGATCAGAGCGTAGATGATGGCAGCCGGGTATTTGTCGCGGTAATTCGAGTAGGCCGACATCACCTGACGAACGGCCTTCTCATTGTCTGCATAGTACCAGTCGTACATGCATTGGACGCGCGGGCTTTCGCCGCCCGCCTGCAAGGCTGTGTGGTACATCAAGCCTTCGAGGATTCCGGAGGTATAGGCGCCCACTTCACGCGATTGCATGTTGTCGAGAACGACGCCCGCCGTCATCGCGGTGTCGGCCTGAGCCGCGCCGCCCATGAAAAGCATAGCGCCAGCAACGGCGCTGATATTCTGTGTGGCTGATGCGGTATTACGACCCCACATAAAGGACCGTTTTCGTTTATTATTTGCAAGTAGCGCACGAATTTATGTATAATCTTGATAGTAATAGGATTTCCGCGAATTTCGCGGGGTTGCCCGGTCTGACGGGCGCAGAGCACGGAAAGGGTCGATTATGTGGCGCAAATAGCGTCAATCAGCATATCAAATCACTGATTTAGATGAAAAAGATTGCCTACATACGTGTGTCGACCACCGAGCAGCGTCCCGATCGTCAGATTGATGGGCTGCAGGACATCTGCGACGAGCTTCATATCGAAACCTTGTCGGCTGTCAGTAAGCAGCGGCCTGTCTTCGACACGGCCCTCCAGCGCCTTGAACCTGGCGACATATTCGTCGTCTGGGACCTTGATCGGGCGTTTCGCTCGGTCATCGATGCACTCACGGAAGCCGAAAAGCTGCGCGAGCGCGGCGTCGGGTTCCAGATCGCCAATCTCAGTATCGACACGACTTCACCGGCTGGGATGTTTGTCTACACAATTGTTTCAGCCTTGGCGGAATTCGAGCGGCGGACATTGTCACAGCGGACCAAAGAGGGACTGGAAGCCGCCCGCCGACGCGGCAAGCGCCTTGGAAGGCCCCCGAAGATCAGCCCCGAGCAACTTGAGAAAGCCAAGGAACACCTAAAGAATGGAGTTACGCCCAGCAGCGTCGCAAGCGAATTCGGTGTGGCCCCGTGGAGCCTTCGGCGCGCATTGAGGCGAGGCCCCTTCGCAAATGTCCAATTGCCCTCCGAAGAAGTGGACAATGTTGACCTCACTCGCTCCGCAAAATCTGAAATAATCCGAAAAGCTGCCAATCTTTTGAAAGAGTCCGCGAAATCATAAGCTGATTGCAATGGTGGTCGTAAGAGCATTTCGGCCGGGCGGGAAGCAGTGACTAGTGCGAGTAAAACGCCCGCCAAGGCAGGTGGTTATGTCCCCGCCGGTGTGCAGCAATCGATAATCATCCATCCGCGCGTCGCAAGCGTGGTTAGCTCTTCTTCGTCGAAGGAGTCCTTACGCATGGCGAGACACAGCAGGTGTGTTGGGCGAGTCATCGCGACGTAGTGGAGCTTAAGTCGCTCGCGCATGCGGGAGCCTTCGTCGACTCGTTTGCCTCGACGATTTATCCACGAACCACCAGATTTTGTACCCAGCAGCCACGGCTTCAGTTCGCTCAGATGATGCCTATGGTAAAAGCTTTCGAGCACGAGTGTCGCCGTGTGTGTTTCGCCTTTTACTGAATGGATGGAGCCTAACCGAATGCGCACTTGCGGCGCGTTCGGGGGGTAGACGAACAGATTATCTGCACGCGCAACGTTCGTAGGTTCTCCTTCGACGGTGGTCTGCGGCTGAAGGGCCGTCAAGAACGCTATGACATCGCCGTTCAATTGGGCAGCACCGCTTAGTTGCCTCACCACTGCCTGGATGTGTATCAATGCCTCCGTCTCCCAAATTGGAGTAGAGATATCTCCTTGGTGGGTCAGGACAACCTCTAATAGCGCTTTGTAGCTTGTCCCGGCATCGTTATCGTCGAGCATTTCCAAGACGCGCCTGTGGGGAGACTTGCGAGAGATACGGCCGTGCGTGCTGCCAGCGAGCTCGCTTGCGGCAAGCAGCGCCGCCGCAGTTGCGTTGACCAGCATGTCGGTGTTGCCACTGCCCGCTGTCTCAAACCGTGCTCGCGCAAGATATTGCGCGAAGCTACCCGGAGTGGATTCTTTTCTCACGCATGTCGGATCGTAGCTTGGCACGTAGTGTCCCATAGCTCGCGGAACATTATCGTCATCACCGAGCTCGTGTACCCCGGCAACTGCGGTAAACACGCCGGTCGCGAGTGCGTCTGCCTCAAAGTTGTCTAGAAGGTGCTGGCTATACCGCGCTAGAACCGCTTGCACTGACTCATCATCAAACAGGAAAATCGTTGGCGTCTTCGGGTCGGCATCAAGTTGGTTCGGTGGTCCATCACCGACTAAAGGCTGCGGTACGACACCTAAGCCCTTCACATGGTCCGCGAGCTCCTGACCGAAGCGATAGCTGCGTGGCATTGGGTGTACGTTTTCGCTAGGGAAGATATCTGTTGTGGCTCCGCTTTGCTTTGAACTCGCATAGATGGCTTGATTGGAGTCACCGAACCGCTGCCGGCATGAAGGTGCCTCTCCCTCGCAGAATATGCGATGCAGCAGTGCGGACTGCGCTTCGCTATTGTCCTGAGCCTCATCAATGAAAACGAGAGGAAAGCGCCTACGAAGCGTGGAGATCGCCTCGGGATGCTGGTCGAGCAACTGGTTCGCCCATATGAACATCTCGTCGAAGCAGAAGTAGCCTTGTTCGCTGCACTCCTGACGTGCTTTCACAATTGCCTGGTAGGTATGCGTATGCGGCCCGAACTTACCAATCTTTTCGCTGCCGTAGTTTGGCTGTGTGTAGATCAGGCAGGTTTCCGCCAGATTGGCCCGCGCCAATGCCCAACGCGTTTTGCGCGGCAGTAAGGCCCAACGCTTTGAAAGTGCAATCGGCGTATCGACGCAACGCACCTCGAAACCCTTCGATCGGAGCCAGGGCAGCGCCAGAAACTCATTTATGAACGAGTGGATCGTGCCGACAAAGTGAGGGTATCGTGTAAGCGCGATGCCCGCTGCCGTATTGCTGAGCTTCGAGTTGATCTCGTTGCGAGCGGCATTGGTGTGCGACAACACGCAAATTCCCTGCTGTCGGTCCGACCAGCGCATAGCTAGCACCGCCAACTTCGCAACCAATAAGGTCGTTTTACCGCTGCCCGGGCATGCCTCGAAGTCGACGGTGTCGAGCCGCAGCATCGCCTCAAGGCGGCTGCTATCGCTATTAACTGGTGCGAATCCATCCTCACCCAGCCCCATGAGCGCCGCCGCCCAAGGCACATCCTCTTCGCGAATTAGATTGGCGAACATCGCTCAGACCGCCGCATCGGAAGTTGCCGGCGGACTTGACTCGCCTGCAACGCCTTCCTCAGGTGCTAGAAAAATGGGCTCAGTGACATGCTCGATGGCGGCGACAATATATGGCGGAAGCGCCGCGCGTAGCCGTCCAGCATCGAGCACGCCGTTTGCAATGTCCCTTTCGAGCAATCCGGCGAGATACTGCGCGCCGATTGCCTTAGAAGCACCGTCAGCTTCAAAAAGCGCATAGACGTGCGAGGCAAGCGTTGATTGATCATAAGCATCATCAATCAACGCCTGATAGGCATTGTCGGCGGCGGTGAGAATGTCGTCTTGATTGGTGATGCCGGCGTTGAGCTTGTCATCGGAGAGAGCAAGGGAGGCTGCGCGGTAGACATTCTTGCCGAGTCCGTGAAAGGCGAGGTCATATTCGAGCGTCCATTCGTCGGCGACGAAAGTTTCGACCTTCTGACCCGATGCCTTGGCCCTAAGCGCGGCCCGTCGCTTCTCGAGCTCATCGCCTGCAAAATCTGAATTAACCCGCCACCGTCGCCTAGAAGGCGGACGTGCCGGTATGGGCTGGTCGGCTTCGAGTTTTCCGACGATCCAAGGCGCGTTGTTCGGCATTACGTCCATGTCCGTGATACAGGCCACAGGAATGTTGATGACGCCGTCTCTTGCTTCGTCCTTACGCATGAAGACTCGCGCGAAGCGTCCGAGCCCGACGCCGCCGACATTGACGATTGATACCCCGTGGTAGTGGAAATCGCGGCCGAGCAGTCTAGCAATCACGGGCAGCAGAATATTTTCCGCGTCGCCTTCAACAATAAGTACCGCTCGGGCGAAAAATAGGTTCGCTTTGGTTACGTCGAGAAAGCGTTCGAGAAATCGATAGTCTGAGGCGCTAAGCTGCGTCTTGCCTTCTGACAGGGGGAACGCACGCCCGCCCTCGATCAACGCAAGATTTTTGAGATGTAAGTCGGAAGCAAGGTTGGGGCTATGCGTTGTGACAATGATCTGAATGCGTTGTCCGTCCGCACGCTCCTTCTCCGCCTGTTCCTGTAAGAACGACATCAGACGAAGCTGACGCTGTGGGTGAAGATGCGCCTCCGGCTCTTCGATAAGCAGAAGTGGGAAACCGTCGCTTTCGGCCGCAAGTAGCAGCAACTCGCACGCCATAAATAGCAGGTTATTGGAGCCGAGCCCACGAGTATGCGTACTCTCGGCATCCGTAGATGTAGTCAATGCAAGCTCAAGCTTTTCTAGCAGTTGGCGCAATCTGTAACTGTCTTCGTGACCACCGGCTACACCAATACGCGCCTGCAAAAGATCATTAGCAAATGATAGTGGTTGCAAATATTCTTCATTCAGACGCTTCCGAGCCTGCCTAATACCTTCACTCTCCCCAAACAAATGGTTAGCGTAGTCTCCCAAACCTAGCACACTGAGCCCCTTTGGGTCGTCTGGCGGATCAGCGAGCTTGTTGAACGGGGCGCCAGTGTCGCGAATTTCCGTGGTGTGCTGAAGGATCTGTGACAGCCGTGATCCTCGCCCAGCGCCCATCGCCCGCTCAGCGTCGCGCAAAGGCCGCAAATAAGTCGCCGTCAACAGGGATCGTGCACCTAGGTCGAGCAGAGGACCGTCGCCTTTGGGGCCGGTGCGCCATTCGGGCGGGAGCACGCGGCGCGAACTGCCTTGCTTAGCATTTCGCTTCGCCAGCCACGTTACAATCAATGCGGTATTAGCGCCGCCATTGCTTGCCTCATAGGTAAGAAACTCAGCGAAAGCGCCACGATCGGAAGCCGTCAATCCGCGAAAGGTGAGCCGAATTGTAATTTGGTCAGCTCGCTCTCCGCCGGGCGTCGCCTGATGAAAGTCCATCGGATCAGCGCGTAGTACATCCTGGTCGCGAGTCCCAAGGACTAAACGAAGCGCGTCAATTACCGCAGTCTTGCCGGCATCATTCTCGCCGACCAGCGCCGTAAGCCCAGGCCGGATTGGAAGAACAAAGGCCTGATCGCCCGCACCAAACGAGCGGAAATTTTCAATTCGAATTTCTGCGATGTACACGGCATCCCCCTCTACCGTTATTCTACCAGCGAGAGCAAAGATGATAAACCCACTTCTGCAGGTCGCAGCGAAGTCCTAGTGGGCAAAAGATTCGTCAAGGAAAAAGCAGTAAACAGTCTGACTGAAATGAATCAGCGCCGTCGGCGGGGGTAGTCGCTCACGTTGGCAAAAAATCTCGCGATTTCTGGATATTTCGGATATCATTTATGGATGTCTCGATACAGCAAAACATCCCGTCAAATTAATAGCCCGACAGATCGCCGCCTTACAGCCTCCCATCTACACGCACTCGAATCTAATCCGTTGACAGCGGAAGAAACCGTCATGTTCGAGATGTTTGAACGTAAAGGTTGGGCCGATGCGCGTCGCCGCGCATACATTCGAAATCTAGTCTGTCCCTGTAGCATCGCCGGCTAGGCGCGAGATCGAGTTGTCAGTCTGGAGCCCGGTGAACCACGAAACCCTAAACTCTTCCGCCTGAAACGCATTGGACAGTCTCACACCTCAGCAACGCAGCAAACGCATGAGTCGGGTCAGGGGCAAGGACACGCGCCCTGAGATGTCGATTCGAAAACTTGTGCACGGCATGGGCTATCGTTATCGCCTGCATCGAAAGGACCTTCCAGGCTCGCCGGATTTGGTGTTTCCATCGCGTTCGAAAGTCATTTTCGTGCATGGATGCTTCTGGCACCGTCATCCAGACCCCGATTGCAAGCTTGCCCGCATGCCCAAGTCAAAGCTCGAGTTCTGGGAGCCGAAACTCAGTAAAAACCGAGTGCGAGACGTCGGTAACGAAGAGAAATTACGTAATATGGGGTGGGAATGCTTGGTGATTTGGGAGTGTGAAATTCGAAACACCGCTTCTCTTCGTGAAAAGATCGTGGCATTCTTGCAGACATGAGATCGATAGAATTATTCGCCGGCGCCGGTGGACTTGGGATAGGCCTTCACGAGGCTGGATTCCATCCCGTTAGTGTAATCGAGTGGGATCGGTATTGCTGTGATACGATTCGGGAAAACAGCGAGCGGGGGATCGGGGCCGTCGCTGGGTGGGACCTGACCGAAGGCGACGTTCGTTCAGTCGATTTTCGCCCTTTCGAGGACAGTCTGGACTTGGTCTCCGGCGGCCCGCCCTGCCAGCCGTTCTCCGTCGGGGGAAGACATCGGTCTTATAATGACGCGCGGGACATGTTTCCCGAGGCGATCCGTGCCGTCCGCCAAACGCGACCAAAAGTCTTCGTCTTCGAGAATGTTAAAGGCCTCACGCGCACGACGTTCCGAAACTATTTCGAGTATATAAGACTTCAACTTGAACACCCCGACATACATTCCCACGTCGACGAGACGTGGGCCGATCATTTGTCTCGGCTTGAACGCCACCATACGAGCGGCGTCCGTAAGGACCTGCATTACCGTGTTGTTACCCGCGTATTGAACGCGGCGGATTACGGCGTTCCGCAGCGCCGCGAAAGGGTCCTGTTCGTTGGGTTTCGTGATGATCTCGACATCGAATGGGCTTTTCCCCAGGGCACTCATTCGGTCGACGCACTTTTGTGGGATCAAACGCGAGGTGATTATTGGGATCGCCACCGTGTCTCCGCAAAGGATCGCGTGCTCGGCCCCCGCATGCGCGAGCGTGCAAATCGGTTAGTAGAGAAGCCTCAAGGATTAGCTTGGCGTACCGTTCGAGATTCAATTCACGACCTTCCGGACGCCGAACATGACCCCGATGCCGCCGCTCGCGTACCAAATCATCGCTTCCAACCAGGAGCGCGATCTTATCCAGGACATACAGGGAGTCCGCTCGACGAGACCGCGAAGACCTTGAAGGCGGGGGTACACGGCGTCCCCGGTGGCGAGAACATGCTGTTACGCCCCGATGGCGCGGTGCGCTATTTCACGGTTCGCGAAAGTGCGCGGTTGCAGACTTTCCCTGACGAATTCCGCTTCCATGGCTCATGGAGCGAAACCATGAGACAGCTCGGAAATGCCGTGCCTGTTCAGCTTGCTCGGACAGTCGGAGAGAGCGTGGCACGCCATCTGGAGTCGGCAGCATGACAAAGGGGAAATCTTACAATCCCCTCGACAAGATCAACATCGCCAAGAGCATCGAGACTGAGCTTCTGAAGCGTGATCCGCTCGCCCTCTCCGCCGTGGACAAGATTGCCGGAGCCGGCATGTACGTCATCTACTATACAGGTGATTTTCCTGCCTATGCGCCACTGGCCCAAGCTAACAAGGATGGCGGGCTGCAACGGCCAATTTATGTTGGCAAGGCAATTCCAAAGGGCGGACGCAAAGGGGGCCTCTCGAAGGACGTCGCCGCTGGCGGAAGGGCTCTTGCCGACCGGCTTCGTCAGCACGCCTCGTCCGTCTCGGAAGCCGATAATCTTGAGTTGGCGGATTTTTATGTACGCCATTTGGTGGTGGATGATATTTGGATTCCGCTTGGCGAGAATATGTTGATCGAAACGTTCAAGCCGGTCTGGAACCGTGCGATTGACGGATTTGGTAACAAGGACCCTGGCCGTCGACGGTCTACGCAGTACAAATCGCCATGGGATGTGCTGCATCCCGGCCGCGCATTCGCCGAAAAACTTGCCGAAAGCCCCTTAACGCAAGAATTCTTGTTGCAACGGGTTGAAGATTATTTCGCGGATCGGCCTCTCGAAAAGTTACCGAAGGCCGTTGCACGTCAGCAGGCCGAAGAAGAAAAAGAAGACGAGGAGGCCGCCGACGAGGCTTGATCGAGATACGCCGCGTCGCGGCCGCGATTCAGCCGGAGATGGACCACGAGCGTGACGACGCGGACCATGAGCCGGACCGGTCGGTCCGGCGCGATTTTTCCTCGGATCGCCCGCTCTACGCCTTCCGGTAATCCGGCAGGATAGCCACCGGTTTCCCCTTCAATTCCTTCTCGACATACGCGGCGATGACCTTCTCCGCGAACGTGTCCGGCGTCAGGCCGGGGGCGGGCTCGGCATGAATCCCCAAGAAAGTGCGATAGCCGGTCTGCGAAATGAAGGGCCTGTTCCAGTCCACGGCATGGGCGGCGAAGCCGGGCCATGTGGAGAATCCAGCTCCAATCCCGAACAGCCCGCTCATTTCAATGCGGGCGCGGATGCCGTGGGTCTCGATAATAAAGCTGCCCGTCTGGCCCCAGAGCGGCACGGTGCCGTCCTGCGACGCAGTCAGCCGTTCGAGCCTGCAGCCGGGCGCATCCGGCCCAGCGAGAATGCCGGGCCCGCCGTCGTTGAGCTTTTCCGCGAGACGGTGCGCGTCGCCACGAAGGCGCAGGGCTTCGTCGATATCGGCGGCCAGCATCGCCGCGTGGTGCGCAGCGATGAGATCGAAGAGATAGGGAACGGCGGCCTCCATGGAGCCGGGCAAATGCCCGGTCTCCCGTTCGAATGCGGCCTTGCGGTTGGTTTCGGCGGCCTCGGCGAGAAGTTCGTCGAAACCGAGTTGCGGGGCAGTGTGGATTGTCATGGCCGTCCCCTTACGCCGCTGCCTGCCGCGGCACGGCACCGGCCTCGGTGTCCTCGTCGCCTTCTTCGCCCGCCGCGCTGAACGCAACCAGATAATCAGCGGCTTTCTGCGCATGGGCGGCAGCGGTGAAGATCGCCCGGCTGTCCTGTTTCAGGACCTTGAGCCAGTGGCCGATATAGGCGGCATGGTCTTCCCGCACTTCCGGGGTCAGTTTGAGATCGGCACAGAGAAACGCCGCGCCAAGCTCGGCAACGAGTTCCTCGGCGGCATAGCCCGCATCGCCCCAGCGCTTGCGGCCCAGATCACGGTCCAGCCGGTCCTTGTGCTTGGTCCAGTGGGTGGCCTCATGGGCGAGCGTGGCATAGTAGCTTTCGGCATCCCGAAACGCCTCGAAAGGCGGCATCTGGATGTGATCGGTCCCGCCGCAATAATGCGCGGAATTCCCGCCATGCCGAATGTCGGCGCCGGTCGCGGCGAAGAAGGCGTCCGCTTCGGCGTTGCGCTCGACCGGATCAAGCTGCGGGCTCGCCAGCTGATAGAAGCGCTCCGGCAGGCCTTCGATCTGCTCGGTATTAAACACGGTATAGCCCTTCATGAAGGGAATATCCCGCTCGGTCTCCTCGCCGCTCTTTTCGTCCGTCTCGGTCTTGGAAAAGGTGCTGGCATAGACCACCGGGCTGCCCCGCTCGCCTTTCTTCACATGCCCGCCCAGCTCCTGCGCCTGTTTGAAGGTCATCCAGATGGGAGCCGCGAAGCCTTTGGTCACGGCCTCCGACCACAGCATGATGATGTTGATGCCGCGATAGGCCTGCCCGTTTGCCCGCAAGGGCCTCGTAATCCGCCCGGCGGCATGCTCGCCGCTCCATGGCTTCATCCATGGCCGGACGCCCTGTTCCAGCTCGGCAATGATGTGATTGGTGATCTTCGAATAGATGTCCTGTTTCATGGGATGCCCGCATTTCGGTGCAAGGGTTGTCGCTACCGGCGAAGCCCACCCCGTCCGAAGGACGGAACAGTCTCGCGCCTGAACCCCTGCCCAGCGGCGAGCGACCCGAAAAACCCAAAAGCAAAGAGACGCGCGCTTGCGCGCGGCCACATTCGGGGCGTTCGATGGAATTCCGGGGATGGGTCAACGGTCTTCTCGGGAGACCGTTAGGCGGGCTTGGCGAGGGACGAGCCCTAGTCCCGCCTTACGGCGGAAGGCCGTTGACCCACAGCGAAGCGTCCCCGGATTTCATGTAAGCTGGAATGAGGGGTTCCCGGCGTGTGTAAACGCGCCAAAGACAAAAGCCGGGCACCGCCAAGGGCGGAGACCGTCTATCTTCTCTCCCTGCCATGTGATCGTCACCGACAGGCCGAAACCGCCTCTTTCGGCGGGTTCGGTGGAGGCGGCCCGCCGCCGGAATAGAGCGCGGTGCGCCAAAGGCGCAGGCAGCCCAACGACAAATCTTCATCCGCCATTCACGCGTATGCGAATTGCGCCCGGATTGCCCTTTTGGGTTGTTGGTGCGATTCTCGCACCTGCTTCGGAGAACATCGGGAGGAGATCATGCCGAGACGTTTGACAGCCTTGTTCGCAGCGGCGGCTTTTCTCTGCCCCGGTTCCGCCATGGCCTGGTGGGATGGCGGCCATATGCAGATCGCGGCGGTCGCCTACGACCGCCTGTCCACCGATATCCGGGTCAAGGTTGATGCTCTGATACGCCTCAATCCGGATTATGAACGCTGGGTGGCAGGCGTAAGGGGCGATCTGGCCGCACAACACGCCTTCGTCCGCGCTTCGGTCTGGGCTGACGATATCAAATCGGATTCCGCCTATACGCGAAGCGGAGACCGGCCGGATGGTCGGCATGCCGACCGCAATGCGGGCTATTACGATCATCTCGTTCACGACTACTGGCACTACAGGGACGTGGGTTTTTCGCCCGACGGAACAGCGGTCGACGACCCCGATCCGGTCAACGCCCTAACCCAGATCAAGCTCCTGACCGAGGGCCTGTCGGAGGCCTCCGGCCTACCTGACGGTGTGCGGTCCTATGATCTGGTCTGGCTGCTCCATCTGGTTGGTGACGCGCACCAGCCGCTTCACGCGACGGCCCGCTTCACGGCCGTCGATTCCAACGGCGACCGGGGCGGCAACGATGTCGATGTGATCGATGCAACCGGCGTGACCATGAGCCTGCATGCCTACTGGGACAGCCGGTTCGGTGGCTATGTCACACCGCAGGGTGCCATCCGCGATGGCCTGAGCGATCAACGCACGAAACTGCCGGAACCCGATGCCGCCCGCGCGACCATCGCCGATCCGGAACAATGGTTCGCGGAAAGCCGCGATTTCGCAATGCAGTTCGCATATGCCGCGCCGGTCGGTCCCGCCAAGGGGCCTTACAAGCTCGACCGGGAATACGAGACGAAGGCGCGCGATGTCAGCCGAGAGCAGGCCGCCGTCGCCGGAGCGCGGCTCGCCAATCTGATCACCGCCGCTCTGAAATAACCCGCGCCGCCTCAGTCCGGTGTCATCGCCATGATCGCCTGCGTGCCGTCGAAGACTTCGACGAGCTTCGCGAACCGATTGCCTTCGAAGGTCCACCAAGGGCTGACCCAGGTATGAGCGACCTTGCCGGTGGCCTTCGCGCGAACCCTCGCGACCGAAACACGGCGACTTCATTGTCTTGTTCGATGAAGGTCTGCGGCTCATAGGAGAGCGGTTCCCAATCCCGCTCCATGGCGTCGAAATAGGCGCCAATCTCCTCGCGTCCGCGATAGACGACCGCGATTGAAACGGGAGGTTCGGACCTCTCGGTCTGCAGGGAATGGAGAACCGGGTTATCGGCGGCGAATTCCAGCTAGACATTGCGGTCCGTGCCGCAACAATCCACCCAGCATTGAAAGGCATGCCGCAAGATCGCAATGCGCTCGCTCTCGGCAATCATTTCCTCCCAGGCTCGCCCGACCAAAGCGTACAACCACAGGGGAACATGCGCCACGCAATTCTCGAACCGCGCCTCACGGCTTCAGGTAGCGTGTCGCGGTGTCGGGCTGGTGCCGATAGCCGGTATCGTCTTCGATCCGGCGCATCACGGCATTCCAGTGCTGCGCGCGCTCGGCATCGCCGCGATCACGGCAGGCTTGCCGCCGCTCCCGCGCCTTGATCCAGGCGGCCTGTGGCAGCTCGCCACTCAGGAGCACGGCGGCATCGCGAACAACGTTCGCGCCGGGCGTGCGTTTGAAGAAACGAACAAGGACGTGCAGGAGCGATCCAAACAAGGTTTCGGCGATCCGCTTTGAAGAACGATGCCGCCACTATAGACCAACAGTTAGGCCGGGGTATCGAGGGAGTCGGCACGCCCCTTCGATCGATGGGGTGCCGGGGAGAGCCGACATCTCACCCGGCTCGATGGGGTCCAGGGGAAACGCGAAATCTCCCCTCGGTCATGGGGTGTCGGGGAGCTGGAACGCGCCCCGACTGGCGATGCAACGGCCAGACGTTGCGATGGTGCAGGAGACGGTTCAATGCCGGTTCATGCACCAAAAGCCGGGGGGATGGAACGGGGGCGCGCAGCGGGCCCCCTTCCCAAGATGGTGCGGCGTATTACGCCCGCACACATCTTGCATCACGGGTCTTCCGACCACAGTTCGCATCGCGAGGTCTTCAGACTACGACTCCCTTGGCGGACCTCCGAAACCTAACCGGATACCCTTACATCGGTCTAACGCAAGCGCTGAACTCGAATCCTCGTAGAGTTTCAGCGAGTGACCACTTGCAAGTCCAAACCACGTTATAATTGTAACATTACCTTATTGCCGTCAGCTCGAATAGCCAGAACATCGACTCTCATACTCAAAAACGGTTACCGGCGCTCCGGAAATCTCCGCCACTTACTTGAACACGCAGAAAATGTGTGTTTCCATATCTCTCACAGCCGTTGAAAAACGGTGCGCGGGAGGTTGTTAGATGCTTTTCTTTATGCACCACGGACGAGGCTCACGTTCCGAACGCTCGGAAAGAGAGACTTGGGATTCAGGCGCTCATCGGTGCAGAAGGAAAGATGCCACCGCAGACTGCGACCCGGATGGAAATCCCTTTGGCTATTTGTTTGATGCTGAAGATACACCAACACACACTGCAAGTCAGATTAAGCAGCTTGCAAACGAAATCACGGCCAACGCGGTTGAGCCAGCGGAACGTGACAGCAACCTCCCTCCCGTCTTTACATATCTGTCGCAATTCATTGATCACGATTTAACTGCTAACACGGATCGAGATACGAGTTTATCTGAGATTGGTCCGGAAGATGCGGATCTGACGCCGCTACCGCGAGATAAGGTTTTGTGTTTTCTTGGAAACTTACGCAAAGGATCGCTTGGGCTTGATAGCGTATATGGGGACGGTCCCGAACTGTCCCTCACGCCGGAGCAGCAAGAAGTTGTCCAAAAACTACAAAGCGCGATGCGATGGATGAGTGGACCTTTTGTAGGGAAGCTCCGATTGGCTCGACCCGGCTCGAAAAGCCATCAAGGCGCGGTAGACATTCCACTCCCAGCAGACGACGGCATACAAGCGGCCGATCTGCTGCGGCTCGGCAACATTATTGGTGAATTGATTAGCGCAGATGACCTTCGCAAACTGCCAAACGAAATGGCCAAGATTTTCTTCGTAGATGAGACCCTGAATGAGCCTCAAAAGGCGAGAGCAATCATTGGTGACATGCGCAATGACGAGAACTTGATCGTTGCGCAACTTCAAACTGCTTTTATACGACTCCACAATGTTATTGTGGACTGGTTACGCTCCCAGGGCATGGCGGAAGACGACCTGTTTAGTGAGGCGCGGGAACTTGTTCGCTATCACTATCAATGGTTAGTTCTTAATGTTTTTCTACCCACCATTTGCAATAAACATATAGTTCAGCGAGCAATAAACAACGCGGCCCCGCTATACACGCAATTCCTTAAGCAATTTGATGGTGTGAGCCATGCCTCAATGCCTATGCCATTGGAGTTCTCCGTAGCCGCCTATCGCTATGGACACTCAATGATACGTGAGAGCTACGATTACAATCGAAATTTTGGACTGGAAGCGAACGCTGCACCCGAACTTACATTCAGGGAAGCATTCCAGTTTACAGGCGGTGGCGGCCTCAATGGTGTAAACGACGGTAATCTCCCCGCCGATCTGCTCATTGAATGGGTTCGATACGTAATGCCAATAGCAAGTCAGCCCCAGCCTTCCGGAAAAACACCAAGACGTGCAGCCCGCAAAATCGACAGCCACCTCAATTTTGAACTTAATAATATGGTCAACGAAGAAAATGTTGGGGTTTTTCAGAGATTAGCTGAGCGAAATCTACGCCGTGCACAACGACTTAATGTAGGGACCGGGCAGCAGTTATTCAAAGCGCTGGGTTCGAGTGCATATTCGGACTTAATTGAAGCAGTTGATACGTCCGAAATTATGCCACCTTTCGACAATCAAACTCCGCTTTGGCTATACGTCCTAAAAGAGGCGGAGAAAAAGGGTGGTGATCGACTAGGATCAGTCGGTAGCGCTATCGTGGCCGACACGTTGGTTGGACTTGTGATTAACGATCCGAAGTCATATTGGCAAGTGAAAGGCTCTCAATGGCACCCCCGTGATGGAGCGAAGCCTAACGGATTCGAGCTTTCTTCTCTGGAAAATCTATTTTGCGCCACCGGACAAATTTAATCCCGAAATGAGCGTTCATTTCAGTTTGTGTAGAAAAGCGTTGGGCGCGTACAATGACATGGGATTTTCTTTAATTTTTAGAAGTGTGCTTTCGAGATGGCGGAATACCCGACGGTGACGCCCCTCGTCAAAGCGCATCATATTTCGTGCGTTGCATTTTGTGAAGAAATCCCTTGACGCTAAGCGAATATTTTGGGATAATAATCCTGCATACGCCAATAGTGCGTTTTTTCACTCGATCGCATTCGCGATTGGTGGTAATTATCCTTAAATAAATTCAGCTGCGGGTAACGTGCGCTTTCTGCGCCGGCTGAACGGCGCATTGCAGCTGTATTTTCGCTGCACGATTCACCACCGATTCGGCGAACATCTCGAAATTGCAACTATAGTACGGGACGTGGACGCTATTGCTGCGTTCGCGAATTGGTTTTCGTCATGCCTCCAGATTTCAACAAGTACCGAAAATATGTCGATCGCTTCGACCTGCCCGCCGACGCCCAGCAGGAACTTGTCCTAACCGTCTGGCGGATCATGGAGAACTTTGTCGATCGAGCCTTCTGCTTCGATCCGACCCAACAAGTCCGCGCTGGCTGGGTCGACAAAGATGCAAATAGGGCCCAGCCCATGTTAGAATTCCGGCAGGAACATCAGCCAAAAGGGAAAACCGTTTCCGGCACGTTTAGGCGAGCCTCCGCCGTACATTGTCGGACCAAGGAGGAATAGTGCCATGAACGATGCGAAGGCTCAGAAAGCCGTAATCTATGTCCGTGTTTCAAGCATGAAGCAGGCGACACAGGGCGACGGCCTCGCATCGCAGGAGACCCGGTGCCGGGAATATGCCCGCTACAAGGGGCATAAGGTGATATCGGTATTCAAGGACGATTTCAGC
Organism: Jiella mangrovi; assembly: GCF_017815135.1. GTDB lineage: Bacteria > Pseudomonadota > Alphaproteobacteria > Rhizobiales > Rhizobiaceae > Jiella > Jiella mangrovi. Next base: position 326,291 of record NZ_JAGJCF010000001.1, read on the forward strand.
GGTGGCATGGTCGACCGTCCCGGCATGAAGGCCATGCTGGCCTTTCTGCGGCAACACAAGAAGATCGGGCGCCATGTCGTCATCATCGACGACATTAGCCGTCTGGCTCGTGGCCTCGACGCGCACCTACAACTCCGCACGATGTTAACGGAGGCCGGCGGCAAACTGGAGAGCCCCTCCATCGAATTCGGGGAGGATTCCGACAGCATTCTCGTCGAAAATCTTCTGGCCAGTGTTTCGCAGCACCAGCGTCAGAAGAACGGTGAGCAGACCCGGAACCGCATGCGGGCGCGGGCCTCGAATGGATATTGGGTGTTTCAGGCGCCGGTCGGCTATCGCTATGACCGATCTTCCGGGCACGGCAAGGTGCTCGTCCGTGACGAGCCTCTGGCCTCAATTGTCCAGGAAGGTCTGGAAGGTTTCGCCTCGGGCCGCTTCGCAAGTCAAGCCGAAGTGAAGCGGTTCTTCGAGCGCTATCCCGCGTTTCCGAAAGATCGGCGCGGCGTCGTCCTGAATCAGCGCATCGCGGACGTCCTAAACCGCGTCATATATGCCGGTTATGTCGATTTGCCGGACTGGGGCCTGCGGATGATCCCTGCCAAGCACGAGCCGCTGATCAGCCTTGAAACTTTCAACGCTATCCAGACGCGGCTAAAAGGGCCGGTCAAGATCATGGCGCGGGCCGATGTCCGCGAGGATTTCCCGCTGCGCGGTTTCGTCACCTGCGGCTGCTGCGGCAACCAGATGACCTCCTGCTGGTCGAAAGGCCGGCACCGGCGCTATCCATACTACATGTGCTTCAACAAGGACTGCGCGGAAAACCGTAAATCCATCGCCCGCGACAAGCTCGAAGGCGAATTCGAAGCGCTCCTGAAAGAGCTGACGCCATCGGAGAACCTGTTCACGATGGCTTTTGTAATGTTCCGCGACCTCTGGGCAGCGCGGATTGAGTCGTCGAAGGCACATGCCGCCTCGATGAAGAAGGAGCTGACGCAAATCGAACGGAAGGTCGAGCAAATGCTCGACCGGATCGTCGATGCGTCGAGCGACACGATTGTCTCGGCCTATGAGAAGCGCGTCCATGAGATGCAAATTCGCAAGGCCGAACTGGCCGATCGCATCAAGGATTGCGGTCGGCCAATACAGGGGTTCGACGAAACTTTTCGAACCGCTTTTGCCTTTCTCGCAAACCCTTGGAATCTCTGGACTTCCGACCGTCTTGAAGACCGGCGGGCTGTCCTGAAACTGGTGTTTGCGGAAAAGCTCCCCTACCACCGGGAAGAAGGTTTTCGAACCGCGAAAACCACCTTACCATTCAATATGTTAGGGGATATTCGCCTGGGAAAGTATGAGATGGCGCACCCGACAGGATTCGAACCTGTGACCTCTGCCTTCGGAGGGCAGCGCTCTATCCAGCTGAGCTACGGGTGCAGGCCGGCGCGGGGCGCCGGTAAGTCAGCCGTGGTTCCCTACCCTATCTGCCGGCGCGCGGCAAGGGAGGCAGCGGCTTCGAAATCGAGAGCCGCTTTTGAGGAAGGTCCGGCGCCTTGTCGTTGCAGCGGTCTGGGACGGACGGGGCAGGTACGGGAGATATCGGGGAACCGGGATGATCGGGCGTCGTTCAGCAGATGACCGATGAAAGCCCCTCCCAATGCCCTTATTCTCCAAAGACAAGACCACCGCCAGAACTGCCGCGGCTCTTGCGGCCGGGGTTGGTGTCGCCCTGATCGCCGGCTTTGCGATCGCCGGCCCGAAGCGGATCTGGAGCTGGACCGCCGGGCCGGCGGATCAGGGATCGGTCGACTTTGCGACACTGAAGCGGCGATCCGCGCCCAATGATTCTCTTGCCTGCTCGCCCGGCGTCTGCCGCGAGCCGGTCGATTTCGACCTTCCGACTTATGGCGTTTCCGCGGAGGCGCTGATGGGACGGCTCGATCGCGTCGTCGAGGCGATGGGCGATGTCAGACGGGTCGATGACGGACGGGACGCCCGTTACCGGCGCTATGTCTTTCGATCCCGCATCCTGAAATTTCCCGATACGCTCGACGCGAGGGCCTTCGGTGTCGGGGGCGGGACGACCGCGCTCGCGCTCTATTCGCGTTCGCTCCTTGGACGCGGTGATTTCGGCGTCAACGAAAAGCGCCTGCGCGCCATCGCATCGGCTCTCGCGGCTCCGTCCGCCGTCGAGGGATCGAGCGATCGCCAGACCGGCCGGGCTGTTTCCGGCTGACGGTTCGCATGCGCCGCGCGGCGCGGGTGGCCTCGCCACTTGCGGTCCGACGGGCATGCGGCCGGTTGGGATTTTGCGGACGGCTTGCCTATCGCCGCGGGCGAAAACTTTCTATGGAAGGCGCTCCTTCCACCAGACGATCCGCAGAACCCCGCCCGTGACCCGCTTTCGCGCCAATCTTCTCCTTCTGTCGGCCGGGGCGTTGTGGGGCATGGGCTTCATTGCCCAGTCGACGGCGATGGACGAACTTGGACCCTGGGCTTTCACGGCCGCAAAATTCGGCCTTGCGTCCCTCGCCCTCCTGCCGCTCGCCGCTGTCGAGGCACGCCGCGCCACGACGTCCCTTCCCATGCGGACGTTTGCCGGTTTCTGCCTCGTCGGCGGGGCGATCTTTCTGGCGGCGATCGCGCAGCAGATCGGTATCGTCACCACGACCGTCACCAATTCGGGCTTTCTCACGGGCCTTTACGTCGTTCTGACGCCGCTGCTGTGCCTTGCCCTTCTGCGCGAGCGCCCGCACTGGATCGTCTGGCCGGCGGCCTGCGCATCCTTTGCCGGGATCGCGCTTCTGGGCGGCGGCAGCCTTTCGGCGTTAAACACGGGCGATCTGTGGACGATCGTCAGCGCCATGTTCTGGGCGCTGCAGATCATGCTTCTGGGACAGTTCGCGGCCTCGTCCGGCCGGCCGTTCACCCTCTCCCTCGTCCAGTTCGCCGTCACCGCCGTCGCCGCGACGATCGGCACCCTCGCCGTGGAGGAGCCGACGGTCGCGTCCCTCGCCGGGGCCTTGCCGGAGATCGTCTATGGCGGAGTCGTGGCGACGGCACTCGCCTTCACGCTCCAGGTCTTCGGGCAGAGCCATACGACGCCGGCACAGGCCTCGATCCTCCTGTCCTCCGAAGCGGTCTTCGCGGCGCTCTTCGGCGCGATCTTTCTCGCCGAGCGAATCGGCCCAATCGGCTATTTCGGCTGCGGGCTGATCCTGTGCGCGATGCTTGCCGTCGAACTGGTGCCGAAGCGGGAAGACACCGAAGCATCGCTCGAAACGTGACGGCGCAGCGCGCCGCTCCGGTTCAGGCCATGCAAGTCACGCGGCCGCGTCGATCTTCGCCAGCCCGCCGGTCGCCACGAGGAAATCGACGATCTCGGCGACGCCCTTTCCCCGCGAAAGATCGGTGAAGATGGTCGGGCGCGCTTCCCTGCCCTTCGCCGCATCCTGTCTCATGCGCTCGAGATCGGCGCCGACATGAGGGGCGAGATCGGTCTTGTTGACCACCAGGAGGTCGGATCGTGTGATCGCCGGTCCGCCCTTTCGCGGAATGTCCTCGCCCTGACAGACGGAGATGACGTAGATCGACAGATCGACGAGATCCGGCGAGAAGGTGGCGGCGAGATTGTCGCCGCCCGATTCGACCAGCACGAGGTCGAGGTCCTTATGCCGCTGGTTGAGATCGCGAATGGCGGCGAGGTTGATCGAGGCGTCCTCGCGAATGGCGGTGTGCGGGCAGCCGCCGGTCTCGACGCCGATGATCCTGTCGGCGGACAGTGCCTGCAGACGCACCAGCGCCTCGGCATCCTCCTTCGTATAGATGTCGTTGGTGACGACGCCGATCGACCAGGCCGCGCGCGCGGCCTTGCAGAGCTTTTCCGTCAGGGTCGTCTTGCCGGAGCCCACCGGCCCGCCAATGCCGACCCGCAGCGGGCCGTGTTTTGAAGTCATGACCGAAAAAGCCTCGTGGCGAGTGTTTCATGTCGCATTGCAGCGATGTCCGAGACTATTGCGGCAGACCCCAGATCGTCCAGCGTCGAAACGCTCGCCCGCTCGGCGGTCTCGACGATGGTCGGCATCAGATCGCGGATGATGACCACCCACTCGCTTTGACCAAGCGGGACGAGGCGCACGGTTGCGGAGACGAGAGAGCTTGCAAAACTCTGGGCGTAGCCGACCAGCGAGGGCGATAGAGGCAAGCCCGCAAGCGCCGCTACGGCGCCGGATGCGACCGGCAGCGGTGCCGTATCGGCGTCGCCGATACCGGCCTTCGGCATCGACGCGGAGCCGGTCCAGGGCGAGGCGGCGGCCAGGAACGCCGCCCCGAGACTCATCATCTCGTGGCGCCGCTCGGCGCTGCCGCAAAGCGCCGTCGCGAGCGTTGCGAGCTCTTCGAGCGCCACCGCATCCTCGTTCTTCACCGCTCGATGCGCGAGCGACATCAAGACGAGATCGTTCCAGCCGCTGCCGCGCGAAAGCAGGACGGCGAGCCAGTCGCGCACGTCCCCTGCCGTTTGCACCCGCCCTTCGGCGACGGCCGCCTCGAGCCCGTGGGAAAAGGCGAAGCTTCCGATCGGAAAGGCCGCGGAGAAGAGCGTCATCAGGGTTGCGAGATCGGCATTGGCCGTGACGGGCGGTGCGAAAGCGGCGGGTCGGGCCGCGTCGGTTTCACGCATCGCGACGGCTCAGTGCTCGTGATGGTGGGAATGGTAGGCGCCACCCTCGGGATCGAAGGCCGCCTCGATTTCCCGGACATCACCGCCGAGCCCCTCCACCATGCTCCTGATCACGGGGTCCTGGCGGATGACCAGCCGATCCTCGAAGATCTGGGCAGCCAGGTGCCGGTTGCCGAGCTGCCAGGCGAGTGCCACCAGATGGGCCGTGTCGCGCCCCCTGATCTCGTAGAGCGGCTCGGGCTTTGCCTTGACCAGGATGCGCTGCCCGTTGTCCAGGAGGATCGCGTCGCCATCGCGAAGCAGGGTCGCCTCGGACAGATCCAGCAGAAAGGCGATGCCGCCGTCCGATACCATCGCCATCCGGCGGCGATGGCGGGATGTCTCGTCAAGTGTGATCGTGTCGGCCTCATCCGACCACGCGCCGCGCCGCAGAACACTCGTTCCAACGATCATGACAATGCCTTTCGATGCCGATTGACGGCGCAAACCTCAGGAATATCCGAAATCGCAAGATAGGACCGATGGCGGGAGAACGAAAGCAAGGGCTCGCCGATCGTTTGGTTTGCAACACAAAATCTGCCCTATCGTTAGATGCGAAACGAAATCTTATGCCAACGGCTGGATACTGACTGCTGACGAAGCTGCGTGAGGGGAGCGCAAGACAATGACCTGCATCGACCGCCGGACTGCGCTTGTTGGACTATGTGCCGTTTCGTTGTACCCGCGCATGACCATCGCAGGCAGTCTTGGCGGTATCGACGATCCCGCCACCAAGGTCGTCGAGATAACCGACAACAGCGGCAGGAGCATGTCTTACAGCCGCAACGATCTGCTTCAGATGAGGCAAACGCGTTTCAGGACGGCAGCTCCGTTCATGCAGCCGGCCAGCCTGATGGAAGGTCCGTCCGTCGCAGAACTCCTCGATGTCTTCGCGCCCGGCGAGAGCTTCAGGCGCATCGAGATCGCGGCCCTCGATTCCTATGTCGCCACCGCGGACGTCACGAAGCTCGTCGCGGATGGGGCCATCATAGCCGTCAAGCGTGACGGAGCGCTGCTTCCCATCGCGGACAAAGGCCCGGCTTGTCTGATCTTTCCCTTCGACGACAGACCGGCCTTGAAGGACAAGCGCCATTACGGCCTGTGCATCTGGCAGATCGTGGAGATCCGACTGTCATGAGCAGGCGCTGGTGGAACGCCATTCGCGGTCTCGACCGCGCAACCACGTCGCTGTTGCTTGCCACCGCCGCGCTTGCGCTCTTTGCCGTCGTGACGAGCCTGCAGATCCAGCGAAGTCAGCGGCAGATCGTCGAGGTCTCGCACTACGATCTCGCCTATGTCTACACGCGCACGCAGATCGAGGTGCTTCGGCTGCAGAGCGCGATCAGCGACGCACTTCTCAGGGGAACGAGCGCAAGAGCGCCGAAGCTCAGATGGGCCATCGTCAAGAGCCGGGTCTCGACGATCCCGATCTCCTTCGGCCCGATCGACGTTCCCGAGGCCGTGGTTGCCCGCCGCAATCTCGATCGGACGCTGGACACGATCGAGCCGCTCATCGCGACCATGACATCAAAAGACGCACTCGAGGCCATGCAGCGCCTCGATCGCTGCGTTCAGGAGTTCACACGGCTGACCGCGATCGCCAATATCCGGCAGACGCAGATCTTCGCGCGCGAGCAGGAGGTGCTGTCGCGGGCCATGTTCTGGCTCAGCGCCAATCTTCTCTTGCTTTGCCTGATCGGGTTCGCGCTCCTGACCCTGATCTTTCAGCGAAAAAACCATCTCAGGCAGGCCGCTCTGACGGATGTTTTGACCGGCTTGCCGAACCGGGCGGCCATCCAGATCTTTAGACCGTCGAAAGGGTGGCCTGCTGCGATGGCCTTGGCGCTGGTCGATGTCGACCGCTTCAAACAGGTCAACGACCGGCTCGGCCATGCTGCCGGAGACAAGCTGTTGCGCCAGCTGGCGGACACGATGAGAGCGCAGATGGGCGATACCGCCTTTGCAGCGCGTCTCGGCGGGGACGAGTTCGTGCTGATCTTCACCGGAAGCGACGCAAGGCAGACGGCGCAGGGCCGGTGCGCCGCGATCGAGCGGGCTTTTCGTCGAAGGGTGGCGGCGACACAGTTCGCGGACGTGACGCTCAGCATCGGCATCGCCGAAGGTGCCGTGGCTTGCGCGGCCGACATCACGGCGCTCATGAACCGGGCCGACGATGCAATGTACGTCTCGAAGCGCGATGGCGGCGACGGGCAATCACTCTTCGCCCATGGCAAGCGGAGGGATGGGGCGCGCGAAGAGTGCGCCCCGGCCGATGACGGTTCGCTTGTCGTCGGAGGCCACCTTGCCTGTTGATCGGAAAAGACGCAGACCGGCTTTGCGCTCCAAACCCGCTGGAACAGCCAGGCGACGACAATGATCACTCGGCCGATCGGACGCCATTCACCGCCCGATCTGAGCACGCTTCCGCGATAACAGCCGGTTGCCGGCTCTCCGCCTCAGCGCTCGTCGTTGTCCGTCGCTTCGTCGAGGCCGGGGCCCGGAATGACGTAGCTCCCGGAAAGCCAGCGGTTGAGGTCCACGGCCTTGCAGCGCGGCGAGCAGAAGGGAAAGGTCTCGCGGTTCGAAGGGCGAGAGCATTCGGGACATTTGCGGGTGGGCCGCATCGGCGTCGGGCGAGAACTGTCGTCGCTCATCGTTCATCCGTCTCCAGCTTGTCGAGCCGAGGGCCCGCCTCACCGTTCCCGGTTGTTGTGTCGGTCCCTGCCGGCACGCTGCGAGCGTCGCGGCGTGGCTCCTCGTCGGTGCCCGCGTCCGGCTCTGGCAGAGGTTCGACGTCGTCGGCTCCGGGCTCGCCCTCGCCTTCGTCGCCCTTGCCTTCGTCACCGTCATCCAGCGCGCTGTCATCGAAGCGCGAGTCTTCTTCTACGGGATCTTGCGAGGCCGCAGCGGCCGCGTCGTCGTCGTCGATTGCCATGCGCGGCTCGCGCCACGTCGCATAAATATCGTAGCCCTCGCCGGCAAGCAGAGCGAGGGTCTCGGCAAGCGGCAGGCCGACGACATTTGTATAAGACCCCACCAGCCGCACGACGAAGCTGCCGGCCAGACCCTGGATGGCATAGCCCCCTGCCTTGCCGCGCCATTCATCGGAGGCGACGTAGCTCTGGATGTCGAGCCGCGACAGACGCTTGAAACGCACCCGCGTCTCGATCAGCCTCTGGCGCAGGGCGCCCGTTGGGCCGATGACGCAGACCCCGGTATAGACCCGGTGGGTGCGGCCGGAGAGCGATCTCAGATTGGCCAGTGCATCGTCGGCGAGTTCGGCCTTCGGCATGACCTGGCGGCCGACCGACACGACCGTGTCGGCGCCAAGGATCGTGGCCGGACCGTAGTCAAGCTCACGGAGCCTGCGCGCCGCGACCTCGGCCTTTCCCTTGGACAGGCGCTTGGCGAGCGAGCGGGGATGTTCGCCCTTGTGCGGCGTCTCGTCGATGTCGGCGGGCATCAGCCGGTCCGGCTCGACACCGGCCTGCTGCAGAAGCGCCAGACGCCGCGGCGAGCCGGAGGCGAGGACCAGACGTTGGGAAGTGGCCATCCGGAACGCTTGGGGCTTACTTGAATCGGTAGGTGATGCGACCCTTGGTCAGGTCGTAGGGGGTCATCTCGACCAGCACCTTGTCGCCCGTCAGGACGCGGATGCGGTTCTTGCGCATGCGCCCTGCGGTGTGTGCGATGATCTCGTGGTCGTTCTCGAGCTTGATCCGAAATGTCGCATTCGGCAGGAGCTCGGTCACGACGCCCGGAAATTCGAGAACTTCTTCTTTTGCCATACGCTCTTTGATCCTAGACTTCGTTCTGCTGCGGCTCGCGTCAGCGGCCGCGCGTCGGTGCGATGGTCGGCTCGGCAGCCGCGACAACGCGTTGATATTGCATTTCGTCGAGACGGCGGGCGAACCGGCGAAGGAAACTCCTCCGGACTCATCCCCGCAGGTCGCCAGAAAGCCGTGTTCGCGCCACGCCGGGCACGGTCAACCGGAAAACGCCCCTTAAATCGGCGCAAACGCTGCAAATTGCAAGCCGGTGCGAGATTGTCAGGGCAAGAACATGTCGCCGCATTCGGGCAGCTCGGTGCCGGCACGCGAAGGCTCCGGCAAGAGGCGGGCTGGCAGCGCTCGTCGCGAACGACCGGAAGCGCCACCTGTCATCGGTTGGCGTCAGCCCGAGATCCGCTCGACCTCCGCGCCGCAATTGCCGAGCTTTTCCTCCAGCCGCTCGAAGCCGCGATCGAGATGATAGACGCGGTTGACGAGCGTATCACCTTCGGCGGCAAGCCCTGCGATGACCAGCGAGACCGAGGCCCGCAGATCCGTCGCCATCACCGGCGCGCCCTTCAGCTTCTGGACGCCCTCGACATGGGCGACCTGCCCCGACAGCGAGATCTTCGCGCCGAGACGGGCCAGCTCCTGAACGTGCATGAAGCGGTTTTCGAAGATCGTCTCGGTGATCGAAGCGGTGCCGTTGGCCATGGTCATCAAGGCCATGAACTGCGCCTGGAGGTCGGTCGGAAAGCCCGGGAAAGGATCGGTGGAAACATCGACAGGGGCAATGCCGCCGCCATTGCGATAGACGCGAATGCCGCCCTCGACGGGTGTCAGCACCGCCCCGGCCCGCCCCAGCGTCTCGGCCGCCGTCGGCAGGAGATCGGCGCTCGTGCCGGTCAGCGTCACGTCGCCACCGGTCATCGCGACGGCCATGGCATAGGTTCCGGTCTCGATCCGGTCCGGAAGGACGCGGTGGCGGGCGCCCGACAGGGCCGGCACGCCGTCGATGCGGATGGTCGAGGTTCCGGCGCCCTCGATCTTGGCGCCCATCGCCTTCAGGCAGGTGGCGAGATCGACGACCTCGGGCTCGCGGGCGGCATTTTCGAGAATGGTCTCGCCCTTGGCGAGCGTCGCCGCCATCATCAAAACATGGGTCGCGCCGACCGAGACCTTGGGCATGCGGAACCTGTTGCCGACGAGGCCGCCCCTGGCCGAGGCGACCGCATAGCCGGCCTCGATCTCGATATCGGCGCCGAGCGCGCGCAGGCCGTCGATGAAGATGTCGACCGGCCGCGTTCCGATGGCGCAGCCGCCCGGCAGCGAGACCCGCGCCTGGTGCATGCGGGCAAGCAGCGGCCCGATCACCCAGAAGCTCGCCCGCATCTTCGAGACGAGTTCGTAGGGCGCCGTCGTATCGACGATGTTGCGGGCGTTGAAATGGATCGTGCGGCCGCGTCCCGCATCCTGTCCGAGCCGCTTACCGGCCACCGAGAAATCGACGCCGTGATTGCCGAGGATCCGGGTCAGATTCTCGACGTCGGCGAGATGTGGCACGTTCTCCAGCGTCAGCGTGTCGTCGGTCAGAAGGGAGGCGATCATCAGCGGCAGCGTGGCGTTCTTCGCCCCGGAAATCGGAATGATACCGTTGAGTTCGTTGCCGCCGCGAATGCGAATGCGATCCATAGAGCGCTCCTGATGGCCGTTTCTGCGGCCGGATTATCGAGTTCGGGTGGGATCACTGTGGGGGAACCGCACCACAGTTCCTTGCCATTGTGGCGGCAAAAAGGGAGGCGCCCCTTCCCGCCTGGCGATCCACAAGGCCGTCAGTCGTTCGCGGCTGTCTCTACACCAGTGAATGCAACCTTACAAATCAGTGATCAAAAGAGGCTTAAGGCGACTGGAAAGTTCGAGATGCAGTGCTTGTGCCGACGGCTGGCTAAAGGTGAAGCGGAGGCCTACCCCCCTCTGCCCTGCCGGGCATCTCCCCCACAAGGGGGGAGATCCAACCTGCATCTACGCTCTGCCCGTCTTTCGATCAGCGCGTCTCTCTGCACTCCGCTACTCTCGCAAATCGCCCACCGAATAGGCGCGGCGGCAAAACAGCCAATCCCCCCCTCGTGGGGGAGATGTCCGGCAGGACAGAGGGGGGCGCCTCGCTCGGCGACATCCGAACCAGCACCGGCATCCTCAGCGCTTGACCTCCCACGTCGTCACCCGCTCGCCGGTCTCTTGATCCTTGCCGTCCTTGAGCTGGATGCCCTTTGCCGCGAGTTCGTCACGGATGCGGTCGGCTTCCGCCCAGTTTTTAGCACGAATGAAAGCGAGACGCTCATCTATGACAGCATCAATGACGTCAGCGGAGATCTGTCTATGCTCATCAATAATCGACGCAATGAGACTCTCGAAGCCGAGCGCCACCAAAGCCGCAAGAAGCGGAGATGTATCAGGCTTGTAATGTGTCCAGTCGGGTCCCTGCCTGAAGTGCCATTTTAGGTTCCCGCTCAACATTTGGACAGCCGACGGAGTGTCAAGATCGTTAGATAGAGCCTCAACAAACTCCGGTGCCAAAGCCATGGCATTAACGTCGGGAATCAATTCGATCATCTTCGTTTGAACGTAGGAACTGACTGCGATCCGCCAGTTCCGGATTATATTCTCCGCCTCCTCCAGCCGCTTCACCGAAAAGTCGATCGGCTCGCGGTAGTGGGTCATCAGCATGGCGAGGCGCAGCACTTCGCCGGGCCATTTACGGCCGCCGAACTTTTCCGTCTCCAACAGCTCGCGGATGGTGACGAAATTTCCGTCAGACTTCGACATCTTCTTCCCCTCCACCTGGAGGAAGCCGTTATGCATCCACACCTGCGCCATCGCCGCCGTGCCATGGGCGCAGCGCGACTGGGCGATCTCGTTCTCGTGGTGCGGGAAGATCAGATCGAGCCCGCCGCCATGGATGTCGAAAGTCTGCCCCAGAAGCGCCTCGGACATCACCGAGCATTCCAGATGCCAGCCCGGACGGCCCCGGCCCCAGGGGCTGTCCCAGCCCGGCTCTTCGGGCGAGGACAGCTTCCACAGGACGAAATCGCCGGGGTTCTTCTTGTGGGTATCGACGGCAACGCGGGCGCCGGCCCTCTGGTCCTCGAGCTTGCGGTTCGACAGCTTGCCGTAGTCGACCATGGAGGTGACGTCGAACAGGACTTCGCCGCCGGCCTCGTAGGCATGCCCCTTGTCGATCAGAGCCTCGATCATCGCAATCATGTCGTGGCCGTCGTCGCGGGTGACATAGGCGGTGGCGCGCGGCTCGAAGGTGGGCGCAAGGCAGCCGAGCGCGGCGGCGTCGGCGTGAAACTGCTCGGCGGTTCCGCGGGTGAGTTCGCCGATCGCCTCGTTCAGCGGCAAGCCGGGATAGTCCCTTGCCGCGCGCGCGTTGATCTTGTCGTCGACGTCGGTGATGTTGCGGGCATAGATGACCGCTTCCTCGCCGTAGAGATGGCGCAGCAGCCTGAACAGGACGTCGAAGACGATGACCGGCCGCGCATTGCCGATATGGGCGAAGTCGTAGACGGTCGGGCCGCAGACATACATGCGCACCCGCCGATCGGAGGTCGGAACGCTCCCGTCCCGCCAGTCGAGCGGGTGAAACGGCTCTTTCGTCCGCGTCATGGTGTTGAAGAGCGTCAGCCCGCGAAAGCCGCCGTCATCCGTCATGTCCATGCTCCCTTGCCGGCGGCACCATCACCGCAGCCGGCCTGTGATTTGGAATGGAACGTCGCCTTACAGGATGTCGCGGTTCATGGCGATTCCCTCAAACGACCGGAGGCTCGAAGCCCTCATGGCAGGCGCCTCGCGCCGGATCGCCTGTGACCTCAACGAGGCGGTCGCCGCCCCCTGTCATCGAATCGTCATCTCGCATGCTGACAGCGAACCACCCGCGAATTGGCGGTAGCGGAATCAGCGGGCTGATCGCCTGCGGAACGTTATGCCGCGCAAGGCGCCATCAGACGAAATTCTTGCTCTTTGTCAAAGCGATCGCTGTCACTCCCAAGACACGATCGCCGGGCCTAGATAAAATTTTCACGACGAGGGAAGGCAAGCGTCAGACACGGTCTTCAAAGTGGCACAATCGACCGCCTGAAGTCGGTTCGCCCAACCCATCCAAGAGCATGAAAAAATGACCAAGGACACGCTGCAATTCCGCTCCAGACGCGAACGCGAGAACGAGATCGATCTCGTCCGCAACTATCGCGACATCGGCCATCCGGCGATCGCCGCGGCCAGCCAGGCCGCCCGCAAGGCCGTGCCGGCTCCCGCCATGGCGCGGCGGGCGGAGGATCAGACGCTCATCGCTGCCGAATAAGCGCTCACCAAGCATTTTCGGGAGCAACGCCGCAGGGAATCGTCTCGAGCGCCCCTTGATCCGCGTGGCAAGTCCGGGATCTGCGGTCGCACCCTATCGCGACCCCCACACGAATCGTCGCGCCTGCCTTCACGGGGCGCGGCATCAAAGGCTGGCGTCGATTGCCAGCGACGAAAGGTCCGGCGCGACGAGAAGATCGGCGATGTCGCCCGGCCCGTGAGATCGGCAGTCGAGCCAGCGGGAAACCCCGTCTTTCGAAATGATGACAGGCAACCGGTCTATGACGTCCAGATCCGGCAATCGGGCGGGTGCGGTGAGGATCGCCGCGGTGTCGATCTCGCTGCCGTCGGGAGCCATGTAGCTTTCCATCAGCGCTGCCATCGCAAACACCGGCTCACCCGGCAGAAAGAAGCGATCGAGCTGTCCACCCCTCGCTTTTGCGTCCCGTCCTCCTCTGCCTGTCTTGCGGAAGAAAGAACTGGCGGGAACGAGGCAGCGACGATGGCGAAGGGCGCCGCGAAAGGCCGCGTTTTCCGCCGCCGTCTCGGCGCGGGCATTGAACAGGGCCGGCAGGGCGTCCTCGCCGCGAAACCATCCCGGAATCAGCCCCCAGCGCACCAGCATCGCCGCGCGTCCCGTGTGGGAGGCATCAAACCGCCCCTCGCTGCCTGCAATGACCACCAGGATCGGCTGGGTCGGCAAAATCGCCGGGCGCGGCGGAAAGCCGTCGATCGCGGCGAGGCCGAAAAGCCCCGCCACCTCCTCGGGAAGCGCCTCAAGCGCAAATCGTCCGACCACGTCCGGCCATCCCCTCTGGTTTCAGCCTTGCGACCGTCGTAGCACGAGACCGGTATCGGACAAGGAGGCGGCGAGGCAAAATGGAAGACCGCAAAAGGCCGTTGCTCGGCGTTTCCGTCTGTCTGTCGAACGAAACGGGCGTCCTCCTCGTTCGGCGCGGCAAGGCGCCCTACCGGAACTTGTGGAGCCTGCCGGGCGGACGTGTCGAATTCGGCGAAGCCCTCGCCGACGCTGCCCGGCGCGAACTCGCCGAAGAGACGGGACTGGATATCCGTTCCCTTTCCTTCGCGACGCTGCACGAGGCGATCGGGGACGATGCCCATGCCGTCATCGCCGTTTTCACAGGCTCCCTGCCGCAGGGCGCGCTGCCACAAGCCGGCGACGATGCCGCGGCCATCGCGTTACTGACGCTGGCCGAGATCACGGAGCGCGAGACACGAGGCGAGACGACGCCCGGCCTGACCGGGGTCATCGCTCGCTGCGGCTTAACCATGCCTGACGAGAATCAATGACATGCCACACGGGTCGCGTGCATAACATCGGAGCTGCCGTGACTGGTTTGTTGCCGCAGGGACGCAGGGCGGCAAATAAAGCACGTGCCACGACTGTCACGCTTGCGGCAAAGTTACTGAATGATGAATTCTCACGCCATGCAAGCGAACAGACTCACAGCCGCCGCAGTCGCGGTGGCCCTCGGCCTGGTCTTTTCTGTGCCGAGCGGGAGCTTGGCGCAGGAAGAGCCGCCGCAGGACCCTCTTCCCGAGCGAATCGGGGCCGAGTCGGCGTATATGCAGCCTTTGACCAGGCTGGCGATGATTCTGGGTTCGATGCATTTTCTCCGCAAGCTCTGCGGTGATGATGAGGCCGAGGTCTGGCGCGACAAGATGCAGGAACTGATCGAGGCCCAGGAGCCGGCCGAAGCCGAAAAGAAGCAGCTGATTGCCAGCTTTAACAACGGCTACCGGACTTTCGCGGCGACCTATCGCAGCTGCACCAGCGCGGCGCGGATCGCCGTCAACCGCTACCAGAAAGAAGGAGCGGCTCTGGCGCGAGAGATAGGCTCAAGGTACGGCAGTTAAGGTTCGATTAACGATTGCCGGGAAATCGCCCGGTCATCAGCCCCGGATCATGCTAGGTCTTAACGACTGGTGAAATCGGGGACGAAAGTTTTAAGGGGGTCATATGATCGATGTACAAGGCGCCGAACTGGAAGAGATGATCCAGGCGGAAAAGAAGCAGGTGGCCCTCGAATATCACAACGAAGCCTGGGCCGACGGCATGTCGGACGGCATCGAGGCGGAGATTCTCGCCGAAACCGCGATCTCGACGGCTCTCACCGAGCTCGTGCGTCTGCACGGGGAAGACGACGTGCTGACGCTCATGGAGACATTGAGGAAGCGCCTCGAATATGGTGAGTTTCGCCCCGACCGCACGATACAGTAGCGTTCCGCGCGCCTTTCGATCCCATTTTCGGCGAGGCAGGATCGTTGAGGCCCCTCTTTCCCGGGCCGCCCTTTCGCAAGCAGAGGCAGCCGCACCGATGCGCCCCTTCCCGTGTCTGCTCCTTTGTTCAGCCCTGATCGCCGGCTCGTCGAGCGTCGCCGGCAACGCTCTGGCTTTCTCCCAATTCGAGGACAGTAACGGCAGCTATGGCGGCAGCAAGGACGGCATCATCGCCGTTCCGCTGCCACCGCTTCCCGGCAGCAAGCGGGAGCGCGCCGGCCCCAACCTCCCGCCCGACACGAAGACCAACCAGCCGCCGCAAAACGAGGAGCGTCATCGCACCGGTCAGCCGAAAGGATCCGGCAGGACGGGCGAGGCCATCGAGGGCACCGACCAGGGCGAAGTCCCGATCTCGCCGGAAGACGAAGACGCCATCGCCCCTGCCCCGGCCCCGGCAAGAAATGCTCCCCCGGAGCGGCGGCGCGAGGACCCGTCGGCTTCGACACCGGCGGGCTATCAGGCGGACACGGGCACCAGAGAGCAACCGGGAACCGGGCCGAGAGTCGGCAGGCCGTCCGCGGCCGGGACCGCCGCACCCCGGAGCGAAGCGGACGCGCCGGCGATACCGCTGGCCTCCGACATCGGCTACGGCGAGGACAAACTCCCCGCTCCGGTTCGCGAAACCCGGCGCAAACTGATGGAGGCGGCGCGGACCGGAGAAATCGAACGCCTGAGGCCGCTGATCGAGACCGGCGACGACGGCACGCTCCTGAGCTTTGCCGACACACCGGCAGATCCCATCGAATTTCTTCGGCAGGGCTCGGGTGACGGCGCCGGCATCGAGACGCTGGCGATCATGCTCGATCTTCTCAGATCAGGCTATTCCCGCCTCGAACCGGGCACCGACGACGAAATTTTCGTCTGGCCGTATTTCACCCAGGTCGACATCGCCAAATTGACGAAGCCGCAAATGGTGGAGCTGTTTCAGATCGTGACCGCCGGCGACTATCAGGCCATGCTGGATTTCGGCGCCTACAACTTCTATCGGATCGGCATCACGCCCGACGGCAAGCTGCAGTTCTTCGTCGCCGGCGACTGACGCGATCGCAGCGACGCCTGTTCGACGGGGGCGGTTTTCGAAGCAATGTCGAATGACGCCTACGAGACCCGGCGTGTTGCGTGTTCGCAAACGGCCGGATCGAGGTCAGTGCAGACCTTCCGCTCGACGCGGCCGCGGCCGGCGCGCTTTGCCGCATAAAGCGCAGCATCGGCGTCGGCGACGACCGTTTCCAGATCAGGCCTTGCGCCCGTCCTGACATAAGTCACTCCCGCGCTGATCGTCGTCAGCCCCGCTCCGTCGGGACGGGCGGCGTGGGGAATTGCAAGAGCTGCCACGGCATCGAGCAGCTGATTGGCGCGCAGGAGCGCGACCTGCTCGCTGACGCCACGGATCAGAACCGCGAATTCCTCGCCGCCATACCGCAGGACAAGATCGTCCTCCTTGCGCGTCACGCTCGCCAGCGCCTCGCCGATCCTGCGCAGGCAGACGTCGCCAGCAAGATGGCCGTAAAGATCGTTGTAGGTCTTGAAGTAATCGACGTCGACCAGGACGAAGGCGAAGCATCCTCGGCCGGCCCGCGCCTGCTCGAGCCATTGCGGCAGGACCTCGTCGAGGCATCGGCGGTTGCCGAGCCCCGTCAGGGCGTCCGTCATCGAAAGCTCGGCGAAGCTCTGGCGCGAAATTTCGAGTGCCCGGGATTTTTCGATCTCGCGCAAAGTGGCAAGATAGGCCATGCGATCGCCGCGTTGCACCAGCCAGCTGCTGAGAAGCAGGAAGTAGCTCGCCATCGCAAGCTCGGCGGAAAGAGCGATGCGCACTTCGTAGGCCAGCTCCGGCCGAAGCACGACTGCTGACACGCCTCCGATCAAGCATAGCCCTGTCAGAACGACGGCCGCGGGAAACCGGAGTCTCAGAATCACGATCCCGTACACGATGGTCAAAAGGAAATCGATGAAGCTGAAGGCGCCGTTCGCGGAGCGCGTCGCGTAAAACAGGTAGAGGGGCACGACACATGCCGCCAACATGGCCGCGAGCAGTGCCGCTTCGCGGGTGAGAGACGACAGTTTCGGCAACACTGCGTAGATCGCGATGGCCAGAACCGAGACAACGAGGCGCAGCACGACCCCGAGAACCAGAACGTCAGGGGCGATCAGAAAGCCCAGCAGGCCGTAGCAATTATAGCTGACGACCCCTGCCACGATCGCCAGGCGCAGATGCTGGATACGCGCATCGCGGGAATCACTCTCGTAACGCCGCTGCACGTTGGGAGAAAAGTTGAGGAAGGCGCCCAGCGGCTCGATCCCCACCGAGCTCGTCGCCACTTCCGTATTCCAGCTCGTTTCGCTCTTTGGAAACACCGATAACTCTGCCCGCTCCGCTTCGGGCTACGAGGTTACGTAACAACCCTTACAAACATGCAAATACGGAGCGGGAAGTTTTTCGCGTTCATCACAACATCTTCAACGACAACCGCACTCTACCCTGAGGAATCAATGCATAATATACAAACCTTATCTTTCGGCCCTGTGTTGCAATCCTTGATGACCCAAGGGAACCAAACCGGCGCATCTCGCCGAGACCAACCACAAGCCATTGCAGTTTCAGCGAAAACGGACCGCCGCCCTGCCGTGCGCCTCGCGCAATGCGTGTAGGTCGATACCGATCGGATAGCCGTCGACAACCCGCCAGCGCCCACCGACCATGACGCGATCGGCGCCTTGCGCGCCGCACAGGACGAGCGCCGCGATCGGATCATGGGCGCCGGAAAACCGCAGATCGTCGAGGGTGAACAGCGCCAGATCGGCCTGCGCGCCGACCGCGATGCGGCCAAGCTCCGGCCGGCCGAGGCAGGCGGCCGACCCGGTCGTCGCCAGCGAAATCGCATCGCGGGCGGAAAACGCCGCGGCGGAACGCAGCTTCAGCCTCTGCACCATCAAGGCGCTGCGAAGCTCCGCGATCATGTTCGAGCCGTCATTGGACGCGGATCCATCGACCCCCAGCCCGACCGGGGACCCGGCATCCTGCAACTCGCCGACGGCGCAAAAGCCCGAGGCGAGAACGGCGTTGGAGGATGGACAATGGCAGATGCCGACCTTGTGCCGACCGAGCTTGCGACATTCCTCCGTGGTGAAATGGATGCCATGGGCGAGCCAGGTCCGCGGCCCGAGCCAGCCCGCTTCCTCGAGATAGTCGAGCGGCCGGCAGCCGAATGTCTCCTCGCAGAAACGGTTCTCGTCTTCGGTCTCGCCGAGATGGGTGTGCAGCCGGCAGTCGTGCGTTTCCGCAAGCGCCGCCGTCTCGCGCATCAGCGCCTTGGTGACGGAGAAGGGCGAACAGGGCGCCAGGGCGATCTGTACCATCGCTCCCTCGGAGCGGTCGTGATAGCGGCCGATCAGGCGCTCGGAATCGGCAAGGATCGTATCGGCATCCTGAACGACGTGATCGGGCGGCAGGCCGCCGTCCTTCTGCGACAGGTCCATCGAGCCGCGCGTCAGCGTCACCCTTATGCCGAGCGCTTCGGCCTCCTCGACCTCGATGTCGATGGCCTCGTCGAGACCATCAGGAAAGAGATAGTGATGATCGACGGCGGTCGTGCAGCCCGACATCAACAGCTCGGTCAGCGCCAGGCGCGCGGCAAGGCGCATGCTGTCGGGATCGAGCCTGCCCCACAGCGGATAAAGACTCTGGAGCCAGGGAAAGAGTTCCTTGTCGATCGCCGCCGGATGGGCTCTTGTCAGCGTCTGGTAGAAGTGATGATGGGTGTTGATGAGACCCGGCAGCACGACGTGGCGGCCGGCATCCATCACCTCGTCGACCGGCTCGCTCGGTGCGGCGCCCGCCGGCACGATCTCCACGATGCGCTGGCCCGCAACGACGATGCCGCCGCCGGCACCTTCCGCAAGGATCGCAAGCGGGTTCTTCAGCCAGAGCCGGCGAGGCTGCGCCCCGGCATCGCCATCTGTTTCGACGCCGTCCGTCATCAGCCCTCTCCGCTCAGGCGAGATCCCCAAGGTCAAATCCGAGAATATCGCGCAGGAATGCAACGAAGCCGCCGGCCTGATGGTCGGCGATCGCCCGGCCGATCTCGGCGGTGGCCAGCGTCGCGTCGCCGACGACGCCCCTTACGTTGAGATCGCCAGCCATCCAGCCAAAGCCGAGCCGGCCATGGGCGCGCAGATGGGTGTGGCTCTCGGCGAGCCTCGACTGGAGGCTCGCAAAGCGCGCAATCTCGCCCTTTCGCACGAGTTCGGGCCGAAAATGCAGCATCAAGGCCGTCTCGACGGCACCGCCGTGAATGCCGAGATCGATCTCCTCGCCCGGCAAGAGGCCCTGCGGATAGCCGAAGCGCAGCCAGGAGCATGTCCCGACGAGAAGCTTGTGCGTCTTGCGCAGCTCCAGCGCGGCCGTGTCCATCACGGGCGTATTGCCGCCATGGGCATTGACGATGACGAGCCGCCGGAACCCGGCATCGGCCAGACCCTCGCCGATCTCGATCAGCGCCGAGGTGACTGTTCGCCAGTCGAGGCTGAGCGTGCCGGGAAAGTCGGTGTGCTCGGTCGATTTGCCGAGCCGGAAGACCGGCAGGAAGGTCGCCCCGACCTCCGCCGGCAGTCGCGCGATCACGCGTTCCACCATGGCATCGGCGAGAATGGCGTCGGTGCCGAGCGGCAGATGCGGGCCGTGCTGCTCGATCGCCGCGATGGGCAAAACGGCGACCGCATCCTGCAGATCTTTCCGGACGCCGCCAAGGTCCTCGGACGTCAGTTCCTCAAAGCGCCGGCAAATTGCCATGTCAGTCCGATTCCGCCCAATCCCACCAGGATCC
Organism: Jiella mangrovi; assembly: GCF_017815135.1. Taxonomy (GTDB): domain Bacteria; phylum Pseudomonadota; class Alphaproteobacteria; order Rhizobiales; family Rhizobiaceae; genus Jiella; species Jiella mangrovi. Next base: position 346,265 of record NZ_JAGJCF010000001.1, read on the forward strand.
GCAGGTTGCCCCGCAGTCGGTCTTCACGGGATGTGGATAGCCGAACCCGCCGTATTTTACCACGAATCCTTTGAAAAGACGTTTGCAACTTTACACAAGCCAGCGGCTCGATCATGCTCCCGGCAATTCCGTCAACCGAGAGTCGCAATGGCCCGCAAGAAAAAGAAGGGATATGTCACGGGTCAGCTCGTCCTGGCGGCCAGAATTGCACGAACTGCACTTTTGCATAACCTCGACACGGTCGAACTTTATCCTGGGCAGGACGCTGTTCTCTTGGCCATTGGCACCAGCGACGGAATTTCCCTGCGGGATCTCGCGGAAAAGCTTTCCGTTCGTCCTCCAACCGTTACGAAAACCATCACGCGGCTCGTGGCACAGGGGCTCGTCGAAAAGCGCCTCTCCAAGACCGACCTTCGCCAGAGCATGGCGTATCTGACGCCGGAAGGCGCAGCTCTCGTTGAAAAGGTGCGGTCGGCGCAAAAGGCGCTGGAGCGCCGCGCGCTGGCAAATTTCACCGACCGCGAACGAAAGGTCTTCCGCCGCTATCTGATGCGTGTTCAGGAAAATCTCGCCGATGCGGACGGTGGCAACGAGGGCGCAAGCAAGATGTGACCGGCCGCAGCGGCGCCCCGGCCGGATCGCAGGGCAAAGAGCCCGGGCGAGGCGGAACCGAGCCCCGCCTCGCCGACGCCGGGTTCAGCCGAGCTGCGTCTTGACGAAATCCTTGACGATCGAGACGATCCCTCGTCCGAGCAGGGCATCGAGCGCATCGCAGAACTGGTCGACATGCTCCTCGCCGCAGATCAGCGGCGGCTGGATGCGGATGACGTTGCGATTGTACTCGGTGAAGGCGACGAGGACGTCGTAATCCCGCAAAAGCAGCGCGCCGACGAAGCCCGAGAGCGAGCCCTTCAGCTTGTCGTCGAGGATCGCCACCATCGGCCGAAGCGCCAGCGGCAGGGTCTGCGAGAAGTCGTGGAACTCCAGCCCGATCATCAGGCCCTGGCCACGCACATCCTTGACGATCTTGGGATATTTCGCCTGGATCGCCTTGAGGCGCGAGAGGAGATAGGCGCCGGTCTCTGTGGCGTTGCCCATCAGGTCTTCGTCATAAAGGACGTTGAGGCCCTCAATGGCGGTGATCGAGGCTTCGCCGATGCCGCCGAAGGTCGCCTGGGCATGGATCATCGCCGTCTTCGGCGTGCCATAGGCCTTCATATAGACGTCGCGCCTGGCGATCATCGCGCCGACGGCTGCCTTGCCGGCGCCCAGCGATTTTGCCAGCGCCGTCACGTCGGGAACGACGCCGTGATGTTCGAAGGCGTAGAACTTGCCGGTCCGGCCGTAGCCGCACTGCACCTCGTCGGCGACCCAGATGACATTGTGCCGGTCACAGAGCGCGCGAACGCCCTGCCAGTATTCGGTCGGCGCGCTGATGATGCCGCCGCCGCCTTGCACAGTCTCCAGCACCACGACACCGATGTCCGAGTCGTTCTCGATCGCGCGTTTGAGGGCGTCGAGATCGCCGAATGGCACCTTGACCCGGTTGTCGACCAGCTTGAAATCGCCCTGATAGAGCGGCGAGTCCGTTACCGAGAGAACGCCCTTCGACTTGCCGTGGAAGGAGTTCTCTGCGTGGACAATCTTGCAGTTCCTGCGGCCCGAAGCGCGCTCGGCGACCTTGATCGCCGCTTCCATCGCTTCCGACCCTGTCGAGCCGAGGAACACCATGTCGAGCTCGCCGGGCGAACAGGCGGCGAGGTTCTTGGCCAGCGCCGAGGCGTATTGCGACAGGAAGGCGATGGCGATCTCGTGGCGCTTCTCCTCCTGGAAGCGCTCGCGTGCGGCAAGAACGCGCGGATGGTTGTGACCATGCGCCAGCGAGCCGAAGCCACCGAAGAAATCGAGGATTTTCCGACCGTTCTGGTCGGTCATATACATGCCTTCGGCGCGCTCGATCTTCACCTTGTGGAAGCCGAGCAGCTTCATGAAGTGGAACTGGCCTGGATTGATGTGATCCTTGAAGAGATCGGCCATCGTCTCGACCGACATCGCCTTGGCATCCTCGACGGAGAGGAGCTTCGGCTTTCTCGGGCCGCGGCGAAGCGAAGGATCGGAGGTGACGGCATCCACGGGACGGTCGAGCATGATCGTTCTTCCTCTCACTCTGCCGGCTGCGCGTGGCTGGCGACCTTGCCGGTCTTGCCCGCGAGCTTGGCGCGATATTCGCTATAGGCGGCGATCAGCATGTCCTCGTCGCGATATTGCGGCACCCAGCCGAGCTGGCGCTCGCCCTTGGTGACGTCGAGGACGCATTCCTCGTCGGCGATCAGATACTGCTCCGGGTCCATCAGCGGCATGTTGACGGCGTCGAGAAGGTCGAGCGTCTTTTTCACCGCCCAGCCGGGCGTCGGGATGAGGATCGATTTGGAGCCGGCATGCTTGATCAGGTCGCCAAGCAGCTTCTTCACCGGCGGCGGGTTGATCGAGCCGAGATTGTAGGCCTCGTTCGGAACGCCGGCCTTCCAGGCGAGACGCGCCGCCTCGGCGCAGTCGAAGACCGAGATGAACTGATAGGGGTTCTTGCCCGAGCCGATCATCGGAACCGGCAAGTTGTGGTCGATCAGCTTGAACAGCTTTTCCAGAATGCCGAGACGGCCGGGGCCGATGATCAGACGCGGGCGGAACAAGGAGATGTTCATCCCCTTCTCGCGCCATTTCTCGGCGAGGATCTCGGTGTCGAGCTTCGACTGGCCGTATTCGCCGAGCGGCGAGACCGGATGCTCCTCGGTCATCGGATAGGTGACCGTGTGGCCGTAGATCATGTCCGTGGTGAAGTGGACGAGCTTTCGGGCGCCCGCCTTGTCCATGGCATGGATGATGTTCTCGGTGCCGAAATAGTTCACCGGATAGAAGAAGTCGTGGCGCTTGGCCCGCACCTGGATCGGCGAGAGCATCTTGGCCGACAGGTTGTAGACCATGTCGTCCGGCGCGATCGCGACAGCCTCGACAGCCCCCAGATCGGTGACGTCGCAGTCGATGAAACGGGCGGTCGCGTAATGTGGCAGATCGCTCTTGACGATGTCGGCGACGACGACCTCTTCGCCGTCTGCGACGAGGGTCTTGGCGAGATGGCGACCGACGAAGCCGTCACCGCCGAAAATCACATGTTTCATTGCGAGAGCCTCTTGAGACCTTTGGTATTCAGGAATTTTCGGGTGCCGTGTCCGGCGCAACGGCCTTGACCGCGTCGATGGCCGGGTCGGCATGGGCGCTGCCGCCGCTCTGAGCGATGAAGATCGTGCCGCCGCAGATGAGCGCGATGCCGATGATGCGCATGGCGTTCACTTCCTCCTTGAAGAGGAAATAAGCGAAGATCGCCACGACGACATAGGCCAGCGACAGGAAGGGATAGGCGAAGGACAGATCCACCTTCGAAAGCACGAAGAGATGCGAGGCCATCGAGATCACGAAGGTGCAAAGCCCCAGGAAGACCCACGGGCTGAACACGATCTGCAGGATCTTCAGGATCGGGTTGACGCCGGCAAAACTGAGCGCGCCGAGCTGCATCATGCCGTATTTCAGCATCACCTGCGCCGCCGCATTGGTCAGCACGGTGAAGAGAATGAACGGGATATATTTCGTCATCGGCCTGATCTTTCAGTCGAGGCGTCGTAATTGACGGAAGGTCATAGCGCCTGAAGTTCAGTGTTGAGTTAAGACGACACCCGATCAGGTGCCTGCCGCAACGATTCCATCCGCCATGGTAAAGGGATCGACGCTTTGACCATTCAATTTGTCGGCATCGCCCTCACCGGCCCCGGCGACGGCTGTCAGGCGCATCGCCGTGCGACGCCAGAAATTCGACATCATCGCCGGGTCCCGCAAGGCTTCGAGCCGGTGCCAGTCCGCAAAGGAGGCCGCGAAGGTCTGCGCGGACATGCGCGCATCCTTGTAGGGATTGACCGCACCGCCGGCTTCGACGGTGATTCGGTCGAGCTCGGCCAAGAGTGCGAGCGTCCTCGGACCCTTGTGCGGAAAGTCGAGCGTCAGGGTGTAGCCTGGCCTCGGGAAGCTGGTCAGCCCGGGGCTTTGCAACGCCCCGAAGCGCTTCAAGACGGTCAGGAACGAGCCATGGCCATGGCTCCGTGCGCATTCGAACAGGGCGCGAACGACCGCCTCGGCGTCGGCATAGGGGACGACACTCTGATGCTGGAAGAGCCCTCTCGGCCCGTAGAGTCGGTTCCAAGCTCCGATCCGGTCGAGGGGGTAGAAGAAGCCGGCAAAGGGTACGGTCTCGACGTGAGTGCCCGCGCGGGCCTTTCGGTAATAGGCCTCGTTGAAGGCCTTGAGGAAAGGCCCTGCGAGCGGGCTGATCGGCGGGGTGAAGGGTATGCCCGCAAGCTGCCCGGATGCTTCGCCGGACATGTCGCCCGTCTCGGCGTGATCGCCGCAGATGAGATGGCCCCGCCCGAGATTCTTGCCGCTGGCCAGCGAATCGATCCAGGCGACGGCGTATTCGTGGCGTTCGTCCGCCGCTTCGGCGACGTCGAAATAGTCCGACAGGGTGTCGAACCGCGTCGTCGTCTGGACGATCGACAGCGACGGCACCTTCATCAGCCGGATCGTCGCGCGGCGGATGAGCCCGGTCAGCCCCATGCCGGAAATGGTGGCGGCGAAGAGGTCGGCGTTCTGATCGGATGTCAGGGTCAAAAGGCCCCGGTCGGAGCGCTGGAGTTCGATGGCCTCGACCCAGCGCCCGAACGTCCCCCTGCGATGATGGTTCTTGCCGTGGATGTCGTTGGCGATCGCTCCGCCAAGGGTGACGAACTGCGTGCCGGGCGTGACCGGCAGGAACCAGCCGTGTCTTGCGACATGGCGGGTGATCTCACTGAAGAGCACGCCGGCGTCGGCCGTCAAAAGACCGGTCACGGGATCGAAGTCGACGATCTGCGGCTTCATGCCCTGGCGCGCGTCGAGAAGCACGCCTTCGTCGTTGTGGCAGCTGTCACCGTATGACCGGCCGTTGCCGAAGGGCAGAAAGCCGCCCCTGGCGCGCTCGTGCCCGTCAGGGGCTGCCTGCGCAGGCGCCTTGCGCCACGGCCCGGCATCTGCCGGCACGGCCGAGCGCTCGCCGCGCTTCAGCCGGCCCCAGCTGTCATGCCCGTGGCCGGCGACGTCACGCATAGGCGGCAAGCAGGAACATGATGGCGCCGATGGCGATCATCATCTGGCTGCGCCAATCCTGCAGGATGAACACGACGGGGTCGTCATGCATCTGGCCGCGGCGGGCGAGCACCCAGATGCGCACGATGATGTAGAGCAGGATCGGACAGAGCGGCCAGACCATCGCGGGCATGTTGTAATGGACGAGCACCTCCGGGCTGTTGATGTAGAGCGCGAGCACCATGACCGAGGCAAAGCCCGACGCCATGCCCGCCTGGGCGAGGGTCTCGAGGTCGGCGTCGACATAGCCGCGACCGGTCTTCGACCGTTCGGCGCCGCTGCCGAAGTCCATCAGCTCGGTGTAGCGCTTCACCAGCGCCAGCGACAGGAAGAAGAACAGCGAGAAGGCGAGAAGCCAGAACGAGACCGAGACGTCGGTCGCGGCGACGCCCGCCATGATCCGTGTCGTGTAGAGCCCCGCAAGCGTCAGGACATCGATGAGCAGCATCCGCTTGATGAACATCGAATAGGCCGTCGTCGCGCAGAGATAGGCGACCAGCACGCCGAGGAACGTCCAGGGTAGAAGAAGGCTGAGCACAAGCGAGCCCGCGAACAGCCCCGTAGCAAGCTTCAGCCCGTGCGGGATCTGCAGCGAGCCGCTGGCGAAAGGCCGGTTGCGCTTGGTCTTGTGCTTGCGGTCGGCGGTCAGATCGACGAGGTCGTTGAGGATGTAGACGGCGGAGGCCGCGAAGGAAAAGGCGAAGAACGCAACCAGCGCACTCAGCAGCATGGAGACGTTGAAGAATTCATGGGTCAGGACGACCGGCACGAAGACGAGGACGTTCTTGGCCCATTGGTGCGGCCGCATCGCCTTCAGCGCGGCCCGGGCGGGGTTTCCGCCGGCCTCGATCAACTCGGCCCCGGTGCGCCGCTGCCATCGTCGCGCGGCGCGGTCGGGGGCGACGACGGTCGCGTCCGCGGCCGCGTCGAGCAGACAGATATCCTCGTGGGAATTGCCGAAATAATCGAAACCGTCCTCGCCGCAGTCGGCGGTGATCCGCTCCAGCTTGCGGCTCGAGGTGAGGTTGACGTCGTCGCAGGAGGCCATCACCGCGTCGAACAGGCCGAGATGATCGGCGACGGCGTGGGCGAGGCGCTCGTTGGAGCCGGTTGCAAGCACGATCCGCCGGCCGTCGGCCTTCGCCTCGCGCAGCGCCTGCAAAACCTCCTCGCGATAGGGCAAGAGCGCCGGATCGAAATCGACGTCGCGCGCCAGCTCCGCCTTCAACCGCGCCTTGCCGGAGGAAAGCCAACCGGGAAGTCGCAACAAACGGACCGGCGCCTGGCGTGCCGTCAGAAAGAGCGTTTCCCACAACAGGTCACTCTTGATCAGCGTCCCGTCGAGATCGACGAAGATCGGCCGATCTTTCTGGCCAATTCTGGCGTCCAAGGATCCGTCTCCCGTTCGGAACCGAAGAACCGGCCCCATTTCCTCGCTCACGCCATTCTGGACGCTTACGGTTTCGAGGGAGTTGAAGCCCTCTCCCTTGCGGTAGTTCATGCTGCCATATTATCGCGCGTGGCAAACGAAGGATGAAGAATGCCACCAACATGGCATGCGATTAAGCAGTTGTCTTGATTTCCGGGCGCCCGGGGCCTTCACCGCGCCGGTCCCTTTCCTTCGATCGTCAGCCTGTCACTTTGCTCCCGATCGTCGCGAACGGCGCCAGCGAGCAAAGCGCGTCTCGACACGGCGCCGCCAACGACGCACGAGCGGCGAATCGACGGACAAAACGAGGAGTCCCAAAGGAACCATCCAGAAGCCGAGGATCGGAAGGAAGCCGAGAATACCGCCGGCGAGGAGTGCGACACCGAGGACGATGCGCCCGCGCCGCGATCCCGGCAACGGGAACTCCCGCCCGAAAAGTTTCAAGGTCCGGCGCTGCGTCGGCGCTGCCCCCTCTTCCGCCGCAAAGACCGCGCCCGCCGCTTCGCGCCGCTCCGCCGGATCGTCGATGCGCATCTCTGCCTCGCCGCGACCTGCGCCTGAAAACCGCAGGTCGCCTCCCGGTGAATTCGCCGGGCGACGCATGGGGGCGGCCCTGTCGTCCACGGAACCCGGCCCTGCCGGGCGATCGTCGCGACCGGTCTTGAGAGCCATGCATCGTCTCCATCTGGCTGGGGCCCCACGGAACAGAAGATGGGCCGGCGGCCCGCGACCTGCAATCTCCGCCTTCGAGCCACCCATATTGCGTCCGCTTCGGGTCCTTTCGAAGGCCAGAGCGGTTTTTTCCACGCAAGCGCTTGGCAAAAGGGGAAGGGCTTTGCTATAGGCCTCGCCAACGCGCTCAAGCGTATTCCCCGGTAGCTCAGTGGTAGAGCACTCGACTGTTAATCGATCGGTCGCTGGTTCGAATCCGGCCCGGGGAGCCAGTTTTTAGAGATAAAGGCCTGAAATCGCTGCGGTTTCAGGCCTTTTCTTTTCTCCGAACACACTTTTGTTCATAACGGAGACGACCGGTAGGATGAGGCATCCCGCCGGTGTTCTCAAGCCTTGCGCTAGAGCCTCTTCCCCGCAATGGTCGTCTCTCGACATCCAAGAGGTGAACGATGACAAACGACAACCTTGTTGAAGTGCCTTCTTTCCCGGGTCGGTTTCTCGATGAAGTCCGGTACACGGCTCTTGTGAAAACCTTAGGCCAGATTTCAATCTCGCTTGCCACTATGTTGGAATTGGCTGAGAAGTTAGACCCGGCCACGTTTAAGGAATCCCTTGAGATTATCGATCGCGATACCGTTGAGGCTGTTGCATTTTCTGACATCAAAGAAGATGAATTGCAGCGCCTTAATAAGGCTTTACTTTCCGCACTGAAGGTCGAAATACGATGATACATACATTTTTTGACGTCTTTTCTTTGCCCATTCCCTCGATGCCCTACGATGCTCAGCCCGAACGCACTCGGCGCACCGGAGCGAGTCCCGACGCCTGACGCCCAATATGGGGCCGCCGCAGTCGATGCAGCGAATCGCGCTGATTGGGCCTTTCGTCCGCAGAGTGCGCGCCGCCGTCCGGCATGGGATGCAGCAATATTTGGCGTCCGACTTCTTCGCGTTCCGAATTGGCTTCTGGCAGTGACGGCAGATGAGCGCAGCCCGCTTTGCCCCTCGAATCTGCTTGTCAAAGGCCGCTGCCGAGGCATGGCGGCACTCCGTCGAGCAGTACTTTTGCGCGATCGATTTCGGATCGAAGGGTTGCTCGCACCAAGCGCACCGCTCGTCTTCGAGATCGTCAAGGTTCATCCCGCCTGTCTCCGATCCACTTGCGAGCAGTGATAGCTACAGAAAGTCTGCCCCTTCCGGTTTGGCTTAAACGGATCGTTGCAGGTCGGGCATCGCTGCTCCGGTTGCCGCGCCTTCCAAGCGGCTTTTCCGGCCTTCCAAGCGGCATAGGATTCTTCGTCCCATCGTTGCCGCTGGCGATCCATCTTGGCGGCATGGGCGCATACGTCGCCACACCACAGGCGATGACCATCAGGGAGCGGCTTGTTGCACCGGGCGCACCGCTCGCGAGGAACCGGCAGGGCGCCGGGCTGGGTCCACTCCGGCTGCCCTTCGTACCAGTTCGGACGTTTGGCCCGAACGATGTTCAGAGCGCCGAGCGTGACTTCTAAGGCGACCGCATCGGCAGCTCGCCAAGACCAGCCCTGCAGGCATAGGGATGCTCGAATGCCGGCGCGGCATGGACCCTCGAATGAGAACGCCGTTGGTTCGGCTTCACGCATCAGATCGGCAATCCGCTCCATTAGAACGCGCTGTCGATCGCGATTGAGACGACGCGGCTTCGTCACGCGGAGCGGCGCGACCCATGGGACGCGAGCAAGCATGATCAGGCCGCCTTGTCGTTTTCGCCCCAATTCACCATCGTCAGCGCCGCGTTGAGATCGCCGGGCGCAAGGCCAGCCTCCTTCGCTTGAGCGAGCGCCTGGACGATCGTCGCGAGCGCGCGAGCCCTGCCCCCGACATCGAACGCCTGGACCGGCCGCAACAGGTCGATCATCACCTCACTGCCGAGCTTTTTCGTCGCTTCCTCGGCGAGAAGCATGGCGATCGGCTGGAGGGTCCAACTCGCAAGATGCCGCTGCGCTTCCCTGACGAGCGGTCCTTGCGCATTGCTGGCAAAGAGAGCCGGAAGCACGCCGAAGGCACCACAGATCGAATTGCGGGCCGCTGAGAGGCTTTCCGCGATCTGAGAGCGCGAGAGATCGGGAGATACGTCCTGCGGCCTCCAGTCCTGCACAGGAGCCGGGCCGCCGGCTGCGGTGACGTTGACGCTCTCGCGCAACAGGACGCGGCCACGGCGCCCGCGGAAGCCCCTGCCGAGCGTTTCAAGATCGGTGTCGGTGCTTTCCGGGAACGGGACGATCTGAGAGCCCAGCGGGGCATTTTCATAGACCTCGGCAAGCGCGGTCTCGATGGCCTGGAGCGTGCCGGCGGTGATTGATGCTCGTTTGAGCGGGGCGGTGCCATAGTAGGGCGCGACCGGATCACAGCCGATGCGGAGGTGAAGCACCTCGCCGGCAAGGGCCGTCATCGATTGCCCGCCCCCGGCTTCGGAGACACTGACGCGATAGGCGGTCGGCTTGCCATTGCGAGTTCGCAGATCCCAATCGGCGCAGGGAACAAGGCCGGCGTCGTCGATCAGGAAGACGGCCTCGCCGCGAAGTGCGACAGAGCGGCCAATGAGCGCCAAGGACGCGCGATCAAGCAAATCGGTGCCGGAGACATCAGCGAGCGCGAAAGCGCCTTCCCAGAGGCTTATACAGCCCTGCGCGGTGGCAGTCAGTTCGGCGATCCCGCTCCGACCGGAGATATACGCCTCGCGCGCCGCCATGATCTCAGCGGTGAACCCAGAGGCCGCCGACCGCTTCTCGATACCGTTCCCGCCGAAAACGGTTTTCAGCCATCCGAGCATCACGCCCTCCGATATGGCCGGAGCAAATCACCGGCGCCGCTGTTCTGGACTGCACTCGCCAGCCACGACGGCGAGCGGCGGTGTGTGAGGGTAATCGAGCCGGCGGTGACGCTCTCGCTTGCAGCGCCAGCCTTGCCGGGCTTCGCGGCCATGTATTCGGCGAGCCGGCGGAAGGCTTCGGATACGACGGCCGGAACGGCGTCGGTTCCGACGGTGCCGGTGAAGCGGTAGGGACCGCAGCCGGGAAGGACGTAGCCGCCGAAGGGGGAAGGGCTTACTAAGGCGTCAATCCACTCGCCATCGTCCCACACCTCGATTGTCGAGATGGTCGCCGGGGTGAGCGGCGGGGACCATTCGCCGGAGCCCTCGACGATCCATTCAATGTCGCGAACGCCGAAGCGATGGGCGACGTAGGCTTCCATCCGTTGCCAGATCATCGTTGCGTCGAGCGCCGCAGCGGCTGCCGAGAGGCCAGCGGGAGCGTCGGGATAGCTGTCGGGTGTGCCTTCCGACCTGCGGACGGTGACTGCCATCAGAGCCTCCAGCGATTGAGGGGGACGATGCGCCGCGTCCCCAAAATCGGGGACACGTTCCAGCTCCGCTGTTCCTCGACGTTCGCCTCGTCGTAGGCGGGGCGGGTGACGATCGAGAGTTCGAAGAGGATCGCCTGAAGGATGGTCCTGATCAGCGCGCGGCCGAGGCGCGGATTCTCCTCCTCGACGATCTCGGCATGGTCAGGCGGCACGGCAGCCGGAGGCGGAATGCGGAAGCCCGGCGAGAGACCGATCGCGAGACCGGAGCCGATGAGCGCGAAGGCGTCCCGCGCATAGGACGTATCGGCCACCTCGGGGACGATCTCCGCGTCCAGCGTCAGGGCCTCGGGGGTGTCGGTAAACGTCAGGGTGCCGTTGTTCTTCGATGCGAGCGGCTTGTCGAAGGAATGCCCGACAAGCAGGTGAATATCGGCCGGCGACTCCAGCGAGTAGGTGAAGGCGCCGGGCGCGAATTGCTCTTTCTTCGGACGGCCCGTCTTCCCGCCATCCGAGAGCACGGCCTTCCGATTGTAGGGAAACCGCCCGCGAATGCGGCGCCCTCCCTTTCGAGAGGACGCGCGCACCTCGAGCGTCGAGTTATCGAAGCCGCCGAACAGCATCACTGAATGCCCGTCAGAACTTCGGCCTGGACCGGACGCGCGACCGTGACATCCATGGTCGCGAGCGCGGTGATCCGAAGCCCGCCGGAGGCAGCATCGCTGTAAGGGTCGCGGATCAGATCGACGGCGCCCCACGTCGCGACGAAAAACGGCGGAACGCCGCCCGCGGTGACAGTCAGGAGCGCCTTGCTCGCGGCCGGAGTGCCGGTAGGAGCGGCGAGCGCGTTCGTCGCCATAGTGACGTTCGGAATGTTCTTCGTCAGGCGGTCCCATTCGGTGACTGCCGAGCCGGCATCGACATAGGTTCCGTCCATCGCGTCCCAGACTTCCGGCCGCAGCAGGAGCCGCACAGCCGAGGGCGAAGCCGCCGCGTTCGCCAGCATGAACCGCGTCACCGCGGCCCGGAACGCCGACCACGACGCGGCCGCGTTGACTGCCGTCACCGTGATGCCGTAGCCCGCCGCATCGGCAATGATGCCGTCCGGCTGCCCCGAAGCGCCGGAGCCGAGGAAGATTGCCCGATCCATCTCCTGTTCGATCGCGCCGTTCATGTCGCGGCGCACGGCCTGTTCCAGCGCATCCCCCGACTGCTTGAGCGTCTTGCGGGTGATCTTCATCTGAATGCCCAGGGTGTGATCCGGGGCGAGCGGCTTGTCGGTCGTAGTGTAAGCTTGCGGCGCACCAACGGAGCCGGTTTCCGAGGACTGCCATCCGGCCGTCACCTGCGAGGTCGTGACCGGATATTCGATCTCGCCGGAACCGATGTTGATCATCGATCCGCCCATGCGCGCCGCGACACTAGCCGGAAACAGTCGGTCGATGATCGGTCGCGTCTGGATCGGGTCGGGCGTGCCGCTGGAAACAGTCTCGCCAGCGCGCTTTTCGAGCGCCGCCCAAGGCACGGGAACGCCACGATAGCCGCCCTGCGAACGAAGCTCCTGGACGATCTCGGCAGTGACGCCGCTAAGTTGCCGGCCTTCGTCGAGAGCAAGCGCGACCTGACGAAGTTCGAACTTGCCGACCATCTCCGAAAACTCGCGTTCGGAGCGGGTCTCCAGATCGTCTTTCGCCTCCCGGCGTTCGGCGTCCTCGGTGATCAGCGCCGCGCGATAGCGGGTCTCGTTGGTCCGATATTCCGCATCGAGGGTTTCCATCGAGCGGGTTTCGTCCTCGGATGGGGATTCCTTTCCGACGAGCCCGGCGAGGGCCTGGCGGATCTCGGACTGACGCCGAGAGATTTTCACACTGTCGAGCATTGGGTGCCTCCTTTGGGGGTCAGCTCGTTCACAAGGTCGCGCCATGCCTGGCGCCGTGGGTCGATCTCGGCGAGACCGATTTCAACGCGGGTTTTCCGCGAATGGCAGGGGACGCAGAGCGTCTGGAGATTGGAGAGATCGAAGGCGAGTTCGCGGTGCGTCCGCACCGGCTTGATGTGATCGACTTCGAGATCGCCGGCCGCGCCGCATTGGACGCAGCGATAGCCGTCCCGACGCTTCGCCAGCGCTCGGAGAGCCTTCCAACGGGGCGTGCGGTAAATGTCCGCCCCGGCGCGCTTGTATGTCTTCACGCCCATACCGCGCCCCTCGATTGTCGCGCCGGCCTTGCGACCTGTCGCGCCCCCTCAGCAACAGCGAGGACAGAGGCCGCCGCAGCGTCGATCCTGCCGAGCGAGCGGGCCTTGGCGAGCTTGTGATTGCCAGCGGGGTCAATCAGTGTGATCGCATCGGAGAAGGCAGACCGGAGAAGCAGCGAGGGACGGGTTTTCACGCATCCATCAAACAGCGCACGGCGGAAGCGCTCGATATCCTCGCTGCCGTCTTTCCAGCCGAAGCCTCGCCAGATGAACGGCACGCGAAGATTGGCTTTCGCCATGGCTTCGGAGAACTCGGCGTAGCGGAAGCGGTCGCCGACAATGCAGGTGATTGCCGAGCCGCCAGCGAGCTTGACGACTTCGGCAAGCCATGGACCGGGCGGGACCGTATTCGATCCCATCACCGTCAATTCGCCGCGATCGTTCATCTCGGAATAACGCCGCCCGACGCCATCAGCCGCGCCACGATCGGCGAGGGACGGGACCGCGGGGAACGTGCCGACCGCCTCCAGACGGCCCGTCTGCGGCCAGTAGAACGCCGCCGCCGACATGGAGCGAGAGCCGCCGAGATCGACGCCGAGAATGCACGGCCCGTCCCGGTCCGGGAGATCGTCGGGCGCCACCTCGGCAGTCAGCCACTCGTCAACGGTGATCAGAACCGACCGATCTTCCGTCGATACTCGTTCGTTGCGATTGAGATTGCGGAAGGAAGAGAGCGCTGAGCCGCCGCGGGCGATGGCGCGCCGAGCTTGAGTCTGGAGCCATTCGAGCGAGGCGCCGATGCCTTCGGTTGCACCGGGGTTCGCGATCAAGAGCGAATCGGCGTCATCGGCCGGAAGGCCGAAGGCCGGGCGATGCTCCTGGACGTATGTTCCGGCCGGAGGCTCGTCGAGCCATCGGCTGAAGGTGTTGGCGTCATCGGGCGCGCTCGTCGAGATGATCAGAGCCTTGCCGTTGCGCTTGCCCAGGCCAGAGAGGATTGCATTCTCCAGCGTGTCGCCCTTGTCGCGTTCCCAGGCAGCCCGTTCGTCGAGAATGGCGAGGGTCGGCGCGCCGCCGAGGATCGATCGGCCATCGGCCGCAATACTGCGAGCGAGCCCGCCGCCCTTGTCGAGATATTCGACCTCAAGCCGGGAGCCACGCCGAATGATGAACCGCTCGCGCTTGGCTTTCGGCAGGCTTTCGACGAAGCCCACAATGAAGTTGAAGGCGGTCTTTGCTTGATCGCGATTTCGAGCCGCCAAGAGAACGTCGCGCTTTGGCTGCGCATCCCATTCGCCCATGATCGAGCCGAGCGCGAGGCCGGCCGAAAGCGCCGTTTTGGCATTGCCGCGACCGATCGAGAGCACGGCCACCATGTTCGCGGGATCGAGAGCGCCTTCAACGAACTTTCGTTGGAAGCCGGCGAGCTTCAGCCGCTTACCCGCCTTCGGTCCTTCCGGGATTTTCAGAGCCTCAAGGAACCGGATCGCCTTTTCGGCGGTCGATTTTCCCCGGGCAATCTTGGGAGAGAGAGAAGAACAGCCCGCCCCCTCGAAGCCTCCCCCACCCAGACGGCCCGGCATTGGCACCACTTCGGCACTCATTGCCGCGCCTGCACGATGAACAGCGCACCGGATGCGTCACGCCCTGCGGTGATGACTTCGTAGGTCTCTCCGCCGACCGTGATGGTGTCTTGCTGCGATGGGATGATGGCAATGGTGGTAACGAGGATGACGATCTTGATGTCGGTATCGCCGATCACCTGCCCATCGCGGTCGCGGTCCTCATAGAGTTCGATCCATCCGCGCCCCTGATACTCGACCGAGCCGCCCACGTCGTCAGGATCATACGGATCGCCTGGCACAGTGCGCGTTACCGTCACGTCGCGCGGGACGTTGGCATCCGTGAGCGCCTGTGTGACTTCCGCGGCGAGTTCGCTTTCAAGGATCGAGACCATGCCGAGTGTATGCGGGAACCGGCATGGCCCATGCCATCGGGCGCTTTAGGCTGCTTTGGGGTTCTTTGGGGTTGCCCGGTTTTCGGCCCTGCGCATCCAGTCCGAAAGCTCGTCTTCGAAGGCATAGAGCCGGCCGCCGGCTTTGTAGATCGGCGCATCGCTGTCGCGTGCCAGCGCATAGACGCCATCGGCTCCCATGCGCAGGAAACGCCCGATCGCGCCCGCTGTCCAGATGATCGGCAAGGGTGTCGTCATCGCGCCCTCACTGCATCATGATCTGATCGAGGATGGATTGATCGAGCCGACCTTCCATCAGCATCGGCAATGCTCTCTCGACCTGACGCGGCTGAAGATCATGGCGACGAAGGAAGGCCCGCCCCTCACTGTCAGTCTCAGGGATCGAGAAGCATCCGGGCCGGCTCTCTCGCGTGCGCGCGTACGTGCGTGTAGGTGCTAACCTTTCTTCGTAGCGTACTTCATCTGGCGCTGGTGCTGGTGGCCATTGGTTATCCATTGGTTCTGTCATTGAGCCTGCCATGCGTTTGCCAATGGCATTCGCATTGGTTCTGCCAATGGTCCTGCTATCCTTCGACCATCGCTTGTCAGCGCCCTTTCGTCCCGCCGCGACTTTGCGTTCGCGCTTCTCGGCGGCATCGGCCCTCATCTCGTCCAGCTTGGGGAGATGCCAGCCGTCATCGAACAGATCGCAGATCCCGGAGCGGACTTCCGTCCATCGATCGGGAGCAACGCCAGTCACTCGCATCAGTCGAGCGTCGTCGTTCGGCAGACCGCCATGCTGCCAGTAATGTCGGCGAAGGCGCTCGTAAGCGCCGAACTCCTCGGCAGTGAGGTGGCCCGTTAAGGCCGCCTCGTCACCGATATATGTTTTCATCCAAGCGAGGTCCGTCATAGCGCCCCCGCATTGAGGCCGATCAAGCCTTCATCGGAGAGCCGGCGCCGTTCGCGGTTCAGCGCCCCCTCGGTTTCGACGCGGATCGTTTCAACAGGCTGGCCACGCCGATGGATTATGAGGACGTAGCCGCGGCCTGATGGCTCGAACGTGAAGTGAGACTTTGCGCCGATGGCTTCTGTCGGGTTGGCGCGCTCGAAAGGCTTCCTGCCTTGGGACAGGTCGCGAGGGCCGCTCATTCGCCGTCCTCCGGCTCGCCTTCGTCCTCGACGTTCAGCTCGCCATCGACGATCCAACAGGAGGCATAGCTTGCCGCGCCCTGGTGGATCGTTTCCAGCCTGCCGAGCGATGGTTCCTTGTCGGACGGGTCTTCTTCCAAATCGTGTTGGAAGCCAGCCTCGGTCCAATAGCCGCTACCGCCGAGGTCCGGCTCGTTGTCGCCGCCGTCCTCGGCATCGGGCTCAAATTCGAGGTCGGGATCGCCGTCCATCTCGTCGAGAACGTTGATCAGGGCTTCTATCTTGGCCTCAGTCTTTCGGCGCTGCTCAGTCTCGATAACCGCCCCCATCACGCCACCTCGCGATTGCGGTCGGCGATGCGGTCACGAATCCAGTCCTCGACCTCGGCACGGACGAACGCCACGCGCTTGTCGCCGAGGGGGACGGCTTTGGGAAACTTGCCTACGCCACGCCAGCGATTGATGGCGGTGCGGCTGAGCGAAGTCAGCCGGCAGGCATCATTGAGACTGATCAGATTTGGGGTGTCGGGCATCTGCCGCTCCATCAAATGAGCGGCGGGTTTGACTATGCCGCTCGGGTTGAACGGCCCCTCTAGTAACCAGATCTATCAGCCGGTCACGCCTGTGAAATCTCCAGAAACCCCACTCTCAGTTTATGCAGATGGTTTCTGCCGAAATTCTTCTTCCCAAGCGTAGATGGATTTTGGCGAAGGGGGTTTCCCTCCTACCGCTGCTTCCATCTCCCTTTGGAGTTCCTTGATGCTACGTCCCTTTCGATCGCAGCCCTGTTGGAAGTACCAATGCTTGGCGGGATGCTGCGGACGCCCGCCCTTGTCATTTGGCGGCAAGAGTTCGTCCAACGCCTTGCGGATCACTTCCTCGGCATGCCTGTCATCAATCAGAACTCGCGCACCATGCCATTCGGAAAGATGGGCGATGTGGTGGTCCATAGGGTCAAAAACGCTGCACTGCAGTCGCGATGCAGGAACATAATGAAGCTCGTCAGGAGACAGTCGCGCTTCTCGCCGGTCAGGATGCTGTAAGATCGCCCCGTCTCCATGCTCGCGGAGCACATCGCAACAAACGCCTTTGATCGTGTTCTCGATATGAAAAATCCAGTAGAGGCGACCGGATGAATAAAGATCCATCTTGTCCCACTTCGGAATGTTTTTCGCCCGAAGCTTTTCGTTAACTTGCTCAAATATCCATCCAATGTACTTCATGAGCCTGCCGCCATGAGAACAATGTTGTCAGCAAATCTGGCCATGCAATAGCCCGCCCATGCATCCATCAGCTTCCGCCGCTTCTCCAATGCATCGCCGCGTCGATAGGCGCGCTCCACTGCATCGCCGACCGAATGCGCGAGCGCGGCCTCGGCGACCTCGCGCTGGAAATTGGTTTCCTCGGCGACCCAATCGCGGAAGCTGGAGCGGAAGCCGTGAACGGTGAACTCGCCAGAGCCGGCCGACTTGAGCGCCTTGGCAAGCGACATATCGGAAAGTGGACGGCCTGTGCGCTGCCCCGGGAAAACCAGATCATTGACGGCGGTAGCCTTCATCGTCCGAAGGATTTCGACGGCGCGCGCAGAAAGCGGAACGCGGTGCGCCTTGCCGGTCTTCATTCGCTCGGCGGGGATGGTCCAGAGCGCAGCCTCTAGATCGATCTCTTGCCATGTCGCGCCCCGCGCCTCGCCGCTGCGAACGGCAGTCAAAACCGTGAACTCCAATGCCCTTGCTCCGACGCCCTGCACTTCATGGAGTCGCTGGAGGAATGCAGCGACTTCGGCGAAGGGCATGGCGGCGTGATGCCCTCGCGATAGCTTTGCGGGCGCCGGAAGGATCTGATCAAGATGGCCCTTCCATTGCGCAGGATTCTCGCCAGAGCGCAGCCCTCGCGCCTTGGCGTGATCGAGCACAAGTTTGGTCCGCTCCCGGACCTTCGTCGCCGTCTCCGGCTTGTCATGCCAAAGCGGGCGAAGGACACGGAGAACGTCTTCCGTCGTCAGCTTATCGATCGGCACTTTGCGAATGGAGGTGACGTAGCTTCCTGCGAACCGCTCCCACGCGGCAACTGTCTTGGCACCACGCCACTTCGGCCGCATCGTCGTGATGTACTCGTCTGCGACTTGGCCGAATGTGATCACGCGAGCCGCGGCCTTGCGCTCTGCCATGTCGGTTTTCGGATCACCGCCGGAGCCGACGATCTCTCGGGCTTCATCTGCCTTCGATCGAGCCGTAGCGAGTGAGACGTGAGCCGTTCCAGAGCCGTAGGGTCCAAGGCCGATCTCTCGCCGAGTGCCGAAGCGCCTCCAGATGAAAACCCATGATCGCCGGCCTGTCGCCTGGACACGCAGGTAAAGCCCATCACCGTCGCCGTAGATGCCCGGCGTGGTTAGACTCCTGATTTTGCTGTCCGTCAGCTTGTGACGTGGCATCCATAACGCCTTTCATAACCGGCTTGGCTGTCACTCGGGATAACCTGTGCGACCACTTTGCCATGGCGGTTATGAAAATCAATATGATGAGTGCAATAAAGTCATTAGTTTCAGCGGCTTGGATAAGGCCCGGGGAGCCAATTCGGTTGCATCGATAACCCGTTCATCCCTAGAAACCCCACGGTTTCTGGGGTTTTTTCGTTTCCGGCCTTCGCTCGACCCGGTCAATTTGGGTTACAAATCAGGTTACAAAACGGGCTACCCGAAAATCTGCACCATGGCAGATCTCATTTCTCTCTCTGCGCAAAATGGCGGAAACCTGTCGAATGCAGCCTCGAACGATCGGTCCCTCCGAGGCGCAAGATCGACGAGACCATTCTCAACCTCGCCAGTGTTTTGAGATTGATAAGCCGCCGGTGTTTCTCGATTCACAGGGCCTTTTGCCCTATATTGAGGGCGTCGACAGGGCAATGAAGCCCGCCAGTCTTGGAGATCGACATGAGCGAAGCTGAATTGCAAAAGACCCTTTCGGAGATCGACAAGCTTCAAGCGGAGACACGCAAGCTAGTCGCCGAGGCGGGAAAGCTGAAGGTCGAGACCTTCCTTTATCCATTTATCGCCAGCGCCACCTTGATCGGCGCGACTGCCGCGGCCATGCGTCTACTCCTCGGATGACACCGACAGAATTCAGGCAGGCCCGGCGCCAGCTGGGCCTTTCCGCGTCTCAGCTCGGCGAGATCCTCAACACCGACCCGCGCACCATTCGCCGGTGGGAGCAGGATGACGAGACACGCCCGCCGAACCCGGTAGCGGTGCGCGTCATGCGCTGGATGCTGGAAGGCTTTCGCCCGCCGGAATGGCCTGTCTGATCGGGTTGCTTTTATCGGGATAAAGTGGGTTGGATTTTCAAGACCCGGGGCACCTGCCACCTCTCAAGCCATCGACTTTTCTATAGTTTTAGGGTCTCCGCTAAAACGCCAGCCCCGGCGCCGGGGAGCCACTCCTCACCTTTTCGATGTCCCGATGATTGGGCCGGTCCCTCAGATCTCGGCCTCCGTGCTTTGGTCCGATAGCGAAACCCGGCCGGTGCGGTCTCCCCGCGCTGCCGGCCGAGATTTGCCGAAACGGCTCGGTGCGCCAACTGTCTCTTCCCGTGACGAAGCGTTCCAGCGGAGATAGCATGAGTGAAAAGCCCGCCATTCTCTTCGTATGTCTCGGCAATATCTGCCGGTCGCCGCTGGCGGAGGCCGCCTTTCGCGCCGCAGCCGAGCGCGAGGGCCTCGATGTCCATGCCGAATCGGCCGGGCTCGGCAAGTGGCATCTCGGCTATCCGCCGGACCCGCGCGCCCAGGCCGTCGCCCGGCGCAGCGGCATCGAAATGGGCGACAAGCGCGCCCGGCTCGTGACGACGGACGACTTTCGCCGCTTCGATCACGTCATCGGTCTCGACGCCGACAATCTGGCCGGTCTCCGCCGCCTCGCTCCGGCAGACGCTCATGCCACGGTCAGTCTGCTGCTCGATCATGTGCCGGGCCGCGAAGGTCAGTCGGTCACCGATCCCTATTACGAAGACGATTCGGCCTTCGACGACGCCTGGAACGACGCCTGCGAAGGGGCGGAGGCTCTCGTGGCGCGATTGAGGGGCGAAGCGGCGCAGCGATGAGCGCCATGGCCGAACGGGCCGCGCGACTACTCGGCGGCAAGATCGCGGAATGGTCGCGCTTTGCCGGCGGCTCGCTTTCGAGCCTCGACCTCGTCCGCCTCACGGATGGCCGCGAGATGCTGGTCAAGTCCGGCCCCTCCCCGAAAGTCGAGGCGCGGATGCTTCGCGCCATCCGGGCAGCCGGCGTGCCGGCGCCGGAGGTCTTCGCGGCCGACGACACCGTCCTTGCCATCGAACGGCTGCCGGACGATGGCGGCCTGTCCGGCGCCTGGGGCGATCTTGGTATGGTTTTGCGCCGTCTGCACGAGGAGACCGGCGATCGCTATGGCTTCGAAGACGACTACGCCTTCGGGCGCCTTGCCATCCGCAACACTTCCGACGACGACTGGCCACGGTTTTTCGCGCAGAACCGTCTGATCGCCGCAGCCACGGGCACCGGTTCCGACATCGAACGCCGCGTCGAGGCGCTTTGCGGCCGGCTCTGCGACATCCTGCCGCGACGGCCGAAAGCCTCGCTGCTTCACGGCGACCTGTGGAGCGGCAACGTGCTTACCTTTGCCGGCAAGGTCTCCGGCCTGATCGATCCGGCCTGCTATTTCGGCGACGGCGAGGTCGACATCGCGATGCTCGGCCTGTTCGCCAGCCCGTCCTGCGCCTTCTTCGACGCCTATGGCCCCTTGCCGCCGGGACATCGCGAGCGCGCGCCCGTCTATGCGCTGTGGCCGGCGCTGGTGCATCTCAATCTCTTCGGTTCCAGCTATCGCGGCATGGTCGATGGCTATTTGCGCCAGACCGGTCATTGAAGCCGGGGGCTTTCTTTCGAGCGAAGTCTCATCCCTTCGAACCGCGAAAGCCTTTCCGTTCGCACCTTGCCGGCCAGATATGACGGGATGACCGAGCCCTGCATCATCACCGTCGCCATCACCGGGTCGCTGCCGAAAAAGGCCAACAATCCGGCCGTGCCGATCACCGTCACCGAGCAGGTCGAATCGACCCACGCAGCTTTCGAGGCCGGGGCCAGCCTCGTTCACTGCCACGTGCGCAACGACGACGAGACCCCCTCCTCCGATCCGGAGAAATTCGCCCGGCTGATGGAGGGCGTGCTCAAGCACTGCCCGGGCATGATCGTGCAGTTTTCGACCGGCGGGCGGTCTGGCGCCGGCCGCGAGCGCGGCGCCATGCTGTCGCTGAAACCGGACATGGCTTCGCTGTCGACCGGCTCCGTCAATTTTCCCACCAGGGTCTACAAGAACTCGCCCGATCTCGTCGACTGGCTGGCGGAGGAGATGCGGCGCTACGGCGTCAAGCCGGAGATCGAGGCCTTCGATCTCTCCATGATCTTCAAGGCCGCCGAAATGGCCAGGGCCGGGACGATTGCCGGGCCCCTCCACGTCCAGTTCGTCATGGGCGTGAAGAACGCCATGCCGGTCGATCGCGAGAGCTTTGCCTTCTTTGTCAGAACGCTGAAGCGCCTCGCCCCGGACGCGACCTTCACCGGCGCCGGCATCGGCCGGCACCAGACGACCCTTGCGGAATGGAGCCTCGAGGAAGGCGGCCACTGCCGCACCGGGCTGGAGGACAATATCCGCCTCAGCCGGGAGGAACTGGCCCCCTCCAACGCCGCGCTCGTCGCCCTCGTCGCCGAAGCATGCGCCCGGCGGGGCCGCCGCCCCGCCACGCCGGACGAAGCACGGCGCCTCCTTTCGCTTCCCGCCGCCTGAGCACCAAGCGCCATCCATTCCGCCCTCCAGACCGACGGCCGCCAGACACATGAACCCGAAGAAACTGACACCAAGCCGCCTGCGCCGCCTCTCCCTGTGGCTCTGGCAAAGGGTGGAAATCTGGACGCTTCTCGGCGCGCTCTTGATCGCGGGGGCGATCTGGGCCTTCGTCTCCATCGCCGGCGAGGTGGTGGAGGGCGATACCAAGGGGCTGGATCGGGAGATCCTGCTGTCTCTGCGCTCCGCCAGCGACGTTTCGGATCCGATCGGCCCGCGCTGGCTGGAGGAATTCGGTCGTGACGTCACGGCGCTCGGCGGCACCGGCATCCTGATCATGATCACGACCTTCGTCGCGATCTATCTGTGGATCTCGGGCAAGCGCCGCTCCATGGTCATGGTCGTGGCGGCGATCGCCAGCGGCTTTGCCATGAGCCAGATCCTGAAGCGCAGCTTCGACCGGCCACGGCCCGATCTCGTGCCGCATGGCGACTACGTCTATACGGCGAGCTTCCCGAGCGGCCACGCGATGATGTCGGCGATCACCTATCTGACGCTCGGCATCCTGCTCGCACGCGTCGAGCCGAAGCGGCGGGTGCGCGCCTTTCTCCTCGGCCTCGCCGTGTTCCTCACCGTGATCATCGGGATCAGCCGGGTCTATCTCGGCGTCCACTGGCCCTCGGACGTCCTCGCCGGCTGGACGGCGGGCGCTGCCTGGGCGCTGATGTGGTGGCTCGTCGCCACCTGGCTCGAACATCGCGGCGCCGTCGAGCCGAGCCCGCAGAATGTCGCGGGGCCAGAGACGATCGGTCTGCCCGATCGAACCGAACGCGACGCGATCGAACGGGACCTCGCCGAAAAGGGCACCCCGGCCCGGAACACGGCGGCACGACACGACTGACCGCTGGCCGCGCCGCTTCGGGCCATACGACTTTCGTCGTAGGCCCTATGGGCCGGCCTGGCGCGGCGACGCGGGTCCTCCCGGCGACAAGGCGCCGGCCGCGCACCGAAAAAGGGTCGGCAGCTCACCCAAGGCGATCTGCGTTCCAGCTCCGGCAGAGGCCCGGCCTGCGCTTTGCCGACCAATTTTTTCACGGCCTAGGCTTGCCACGCCCGTCCCTGCTATGGAATTCATCATGCTCATGGACGCGGCGTTCCTGACACCAGACCGCGCCATGCTTCGCAATGACGAATAAGAACCGACACAAGGCGGTCGATGGAATATTTTCTGCAGCAGCTGATCAACGGAGTGACCCTCGGTTCGATCTATGGATTGATCGCCATCGGCTACACGATGGTCTACGGCATCATCGGGATGATCAATTTCGCCCATGGCGAAATCTTCATGATCGGCTCCTTCATCGCCCTTGCCGTCTTCCTGGCGCTGGCCGCCCTCGGCATTACCTTCCTGCCGATCGTGCTTCTCCTGATGGTCATCGTCGCGATGATCTGCACCGCGGCCTGGGGCTGGACCATCGAGCGGGTCGCCTACCGGCCCTTGCGCGGCTCCTTCCGCCTCGCCCCGCTGATCACCGCGATCGGCATGTCGATCTTCCTGCAGAACTTCGTCCAGGTCACCCAGGGCGCGCGGGTCAAGCCACTGCCGCCGCAGATCCAGGGCGGCATCACCTTGATGGACTCGCCGAACGGCATCGTCGTCCAGCTGTCCTATATCCAGATCATCATCATCGCGATGACCATCGTCCTGATGACGGCCTTCTCGCTGATCATCTCCAAGACATCGCTCGGCCGCCAGCAGCGCGCCTGCGAGCAGGACCGCAAGATGGCTTCGCTGCTGGGCGTCAACGTCGACCGGACGATCTCGCTGACCTTCGTGATGGGCGCCGCGCTCGCCGCCGTCGCGGGCATGATGTTCCTGCTCTATTACGGCGTCATCGACTTCTACATCGGCTTCATCGCCGGCGTGAAAGCCTTCACCGCGGCCGTCCTCGGCGGCATCGGCTCCTTGCCCGGCGCGATGCTCGGCGGTCTGGCGATCGGCCTGATCGAGACCTTCTGGCAGGGCTATTTCTCGGTCGAGTACAAGGACGTGGCCGCCTTCTCGATCCTTGCCATCGTCCTGATCTTCCTGCCCTCCGGCCTGCTCGGCCGGCCCGAGGTCGAGAAGGTCTGAGAACATGACCGATACGACAAGCTCCGCCAGCGCCAACCGTCCGGAAGGCGCCGAGAGACTTTCCGAAGAACGCCGGGATGCCATGCGCGGCGAGCCGCCATTCGCCGAGGCACCCTCGGACGACTCTCGCCTCGTCCGAGCCCTCAAGGAAGCCGCGATCACCGCCGGGCTCGTCGCCCTCCTGACCGTCTTCTTCTTCCTGTTCCGCACCGACATTGCCGTCGGCGGCCTTGCCCTGACGCTCGATCCGGCGCTCTGGATCATCGCCGTCGCCATTGCCTTCGTCGGTCGCTTCCTGCTGACCTATTTCGTCTTTGCCGGCGAGAAGCCGACGATCGGCGGATGGAAGAAGGTGGCGTCGACGGCTGCCAGGTGGCCCATCGGCAAGGCGCTCGGCATCGTCCTCCTCGCGATCGCCTTCACCCTGCCCTTCCTTCTGGCGATCTTCCTGCCGAGCCAGAACCGCTATCTTCTCGATCTGGCGATCCTGATCCTCACCTATGTGATGCTCGGCTGGGGTCTCAACATCGTGGTCGGCCTCGCAGGTCTCCTCGATCTCGGCTATGTCGCCTTCTATGCGGTGGGTGCCTATTCCTTCGCGCTGCTGGCCACCAATTTCGACCTCGGCTTCTGGGTCTGCCTGCCGATGGCGGGCCTGTTCGCCGCGCTCTGGGGCATCGTGCTCGGCTTTCCGGTGCTGCGTCTTCGGGGCGACTATCTCGCCATCGTGACGCTCGCCTTCGGTGAGATCATCCGCGTCGTTCTCTTGAACTGGTCGGACTTCACCGGCGGTCCCAACGGCTTGCTCGGCATCCCCAAGCCCACCTTGTTCGGCCTCGAGTTCAGCCGCGGCGAAGGCTCGTTCTCCGACTTTTTCGGCCTCGACTATTCGTCGACCCAGCGCTTCGTGTTCCTCTACTACATCATCCTGGCGCTGGCGCTTTTGACCAACTTCGTGACGATGCGCATGCGCAAGCTGCCCGTCGGCCGCGCCTGGGAGGCGCTCCGCGAGGACGAGATCGCCTGCCGCTCGCTCGGCATCAACACCGTCAACGTCAAGCTGACGGCCTTTGCCACCGGCGCGATGTTCGGCGGCTTCGCCGGCTCGTTCTTCGCCACCCGCCAGGGCTTCATTTCGCCCGAAAGCTTCACCTTCATCGAATCGGCGATCATCCTGGCCATCGTCGTTCTCGGCGGCCTCGGCTCGCAGCTTGGCGTCGCCATCGCGGCGGTGGTGATGATCGGCGGCATCGAGCTCTTGCGCAATCTCACCTTCCTGCAGGCGATCTTCGGCGCCGGCTTCGATCCGACCCAGTACCGCATGCTGATCTTCGGCCTCGCCATGGTTCTGATCATGGTGTGGAAGCCTCGTGGCCTCGTCTCAACGCGATCGCCCTCGGCGGTCTACAAGGAGAAGAAGGCGATCGGCGGCGATCTCGTCGCACAGGGCGAGGGTCACTGATGCCGTACGAAAACCACAACTGGGCTGCCGATCCCGTCCTTTCGGTCGAACATCTGACGATGCGTTTCGGCGGCCTCGTCGCCGTCGACGACCTGTCCTTCGATGTCGGCCGCGGCGACATCACCGCCCTCATCGGCCCGAACGGCGCCGGCAAGACCACCGTCTTCAACTGCGTCACCGGCTTCTACAAGCCGACCGAGGGGCGGATCGCGCTTCGCCGGAACGGTAAGGTTCCAGGCGACGTCATCGCCGACCTGACGAAGAGCGGCCGGCAATATGACGAAACCAAGGAACACGCCGTCTTCCTGCTCGAGCGCATGGCCGACTTCAAGATCACCGAGATCGCCGGCGTTGCGCGCACCTTCCAGAACATCCGCCTGTTCGGTGGCATGACCGCGCTCGAAAACCTTCTGGTCGCCCAGCACAACAAGCTGATGCGGGCGTCCAACTACACGATCGGCGGGCTCTTGGGTCTGCCCGGCTATCGCCGGGCGGCCGCGGCTGCCAAGGAGATGGCGGTCGAATGGCTGCGCCGGGTCGATCTACTCGACCGGGCCGACGATCCGGCAGCTGATCTGCCCTATGGCGATCAACGGCGGCTGGAAATTGCCCGCGCGCTCTGCACCAATCCGGTGCTCCTGTGTCTCGACGAGCCGGCGGCGGGTCTCAACCCGCGCGAATCGGCCGAACTCAACGGGCTCTTGCGGTCGATCCGCGACGATCATGGCGTCTCCGTGCTGCTGATCGAGCACGACATGGGCGTCGTCATGGGAATTTCCGACCACATCGTCGTTCTCGACTACGGCAAGAAGATTTCCGACGGGACAGCATCCGAGGTTCGCAGCGATCCGAAGGTCATCGCGGCCTATCTCGGCGTCGACGACGAGGAGGTCGAGGAGGTCGAGCGGGATCTCGAAGTGACGAGCGGCGCGACGGGCGCCGAAGGAGGCGCCCGGTGAGCGCGGTGGAAACGAGCAAAACCCAGCCTGGCGGTGAGCCACTGCTCGCGGTTCACGGCGTCGAGACCTTCTACGGCAAGATCCAGGCCCTGCGCGGCGTCGACATCGAGGTCCATCGCGGCGAGATCGTCACGCTGATCGGCGCCAACGGCGCCGGCAAGTCGACCCTGATGATGACGATCTGCGGAAATCCGCAGGCCCGGTCCGGCCAGATCGTCTACAATGGGACGGACATCACCAATCTGCCGACCCATGACATCATGTCGATGTCGATCGCCCAGTCGCCGGAGGGCCGCCGCGTCTTTCCGCGCATGACGGTGATGGAAAACCTGCAGATGGGCGCGATCCTCGAGGATGAAGGCTATTTCGAGGACGATCTGCGCAAGGTGTTCGAGCTGTTCCCGCGGCTGAAGGAACGTCAGGGCCAGCGCGGCGGTACGCTTTCCGGCGGTGAGCAGCAAATGCTGGCGATCGGCCGCGCGCTGATGAGCCGGCCGAAGCTCCTGCTCCTCGACGAGCCCTCGCTCGGTCTCGCGCCACTCGTCGTCAAGCAGATCTTCGAGGTGATCCGCGAGCTCAATGCCAACGAAGGCCTCACCGTCTTCCTCGTCGAGCAGAACGCCTTCCACGCCCTTCGCCTCGCCCATCGCGGCTATGTGATGGTCAACGGGTCGATCACCATGGCCGGCACCGGGCGGGAGCTTCTCGCCAGGGAAGAGGTGCGCAGCGCCTATCTCGAAGGGGGAGCGCACTGACATGACGCCGGAAATGGGCATCATCTGGGAAGTCTCGTTCTGGGAATTCCTGTTCGTAACCGTGATCCTCGGCGGCGGCGGCGCCTGGATGATCGGCCGATCGACCGCGCTGACCTGGAGCGGGTGGGGTCTTCTCGCGTTTTACGTGGCGCTTCTGGCGATCGCCGTGCGTTTCATTCATTTCAGCCTGTTCAACGGGACGTTCCTCTTGCCGGTCTCGACCTTCGGCACCGGCCTATACTACGGTATCGTGGATTTCATCGTCCTGTTTGCCATCGCCGCGGCCGGCCGGATCTTTGTCAGGAACCGGCAGATGGCACTGCAATACGGCTTTCTCGGCCGGGCGGATGTTTAAGCCGCGAGAAAAGCTTGCGAAATTGGCCGGTTCCGCTTCCATGACGGAAGATTCCGGGCTTTAATCCCCGTCAGGTAGGGGGAGGTCGCTACCTGGTGCGGCGGGTTCGCCGCAATTTTGTTCAACACAGGGAAGGTTCGTATGAAGAAGGCACTTCTTACAGGCGCAGCGCTCAATCTCGTTTTCGCGAGCGCGGCCTTTGCCGACATCACGATCGGCGTCGCCGGTCCGATGACCGGTCAGTATGCAAGCTTCGGCGAACAGCTGAAGATCGGCGCCGAGCAGGCCGTCGCGGACATCAACGCCAAGGGCGGCGTGAACGGCGAAATGCTCAAGCTCTCCGTCGGCGACGACGCTTGCGATCCCAAGCAGGCCGTTGCCGTCGCCAACCAGTTCGCTTCCGAGGGTGTTCCCTTTGTGGCGGGTCACTTCTGCTCGGGCTCCTCGATCCCGGCCAGCCAGGTCTATGCCGACGAGCAGATCGTCGAGATTTCGCCGGCTTCGACCAACCCGGACTTCACCGACAAGCGCCCGGGCGACGGCATCTTCCGCGTCTGCGGTCGTGACGACCAGCAGGGCGAGGTTGCGGCGAAGTACATCGCCGACAACTTCAAAGACAAGAAGATCGCGATCATCAACGACAAGACCGCCTATGGCGCCGGCCTTGCCAATGAGACCGAGAAGAACCTGAAGGCCGACGGCATGGAGCCGGCGCTGGTCGAATCCTACACGGCCGGCGAGAAGGACTACACCGCCCTCGTCACCAAGATGAAGCAGGCGGGCATCGACCTCGTCTATATCGGCGGCTACCACACCGAAGCCGGCCTGATGGCGCGCCAGATGCGCGAGCAGGGCATGAAAACCGTCATCATGTCCGGCGACGCGCTGGTCACCGACGAGTACTGGGCGATCACCGGCGACGCCGGCGAAGGCACGCTGATGACCTTCTCGCCCGATCCGCGCAAGAACGAGGCCGCCAAGCCCGTCGTCGAGGAACTGGAGAAGAAGGGCGAGACGGCCGAAGGCTACGTCCTCTACACCTACGCCGCGATCCAGGCCTGGGCGGACGCGGCCGAAGAAGCCAAGTCGACCGATTACGACAAGGTCGTCGAAGCGCTCAACTCCGGCACCTTCAACACCGTCATCGGCGACCTGAAGTTCGATTCCAAGGGTGACGTCACCCTGCCGGGCTACGTCGTCTACGAGTGGAAGGGCGGCAAGTACGACTACGTCGACAGCGCCGACGCCGGCTCGAAGTAACGGATCGGGCCGAAAGGGCCGACGATCCTGGCGAAGCCGGCTCTTCCGGCTTCGCATCGACCCGAACCTCATGAAAACGGGCCGCCGTCGCGCAGACGCGGCCCTTTTTTTGCAGCATCGATCCGAAAATCGGAATCGATTTGCGGAAAGCACGATGCGAAGACTCAAAAAGTTTGAGCGCCCTTTGTGCGTCCGTTCAGTGGACTCAACGCGATCCTCGAAGCCCGGCCACGACTTGGTCGAGAAGGCGCACCATTCAACGCTTCGTCATTCTCGGGCCCCGTTCCGAGATTCCAAAAACGTTTGATACAATAGAAGCTTAATCGGCGCACTGGATGCTCGGGACGGGGGCCGAGCATGACGAGCGCGATGCAAGCGGACGCCTAATCTCGAAGTGTCAGGCACTCGATATGCGCCGTTCAACGAGACTGGCGTGCAAACTGGCGTCCATTCGAACGCACGGGCTCTCAGTGCGACGCGCTGGCGTTTCCGCCCTTTAAGCGTGTCCCACCGCCCGCGAACATCGCCTCAGTGACTGATTGCCCTGTCGAGCCCGGTCAGGCCGGCTTCGAGGCCGCTCCGCTCGGCTTCGGACAGACTGCCCAGCACGGCTGATTCCGCCTCGACGATCTTCGGCAGAAGATTCGCGAGCGCCGTCCGGCCCGCCCCGGTCAGCGTCAGATACTCAAAGCGCCGGTCCGACGTTGCGCGCTCGCGCTCGACCCAGCCACGCTGGTCGAGGGACGCGACGGCCCTGCTGACCTTGGTCTTGTCCATGGCGGTCAACTCGACGATGTGGGTCGAGGTCAATCTCGACCGATCACCCCCCAGCGCCAGCAGCACCGCGAATTCGGGGGATGTCAGGCCCTGCTCGCGCTTGTGGACGCGGGACGTCACACGTCCGAGTGCGGTCGCGGCTCGAATCAGCCGGTTGGAAACAAGAACTGGGTGATCTTCATCATTCAGGCCCTTCATGATCTGGCCCCTTGGTTGAGACTAATCATTGGTTCATCGAAACATTCTGTTTGCCGGATACATTCACGACTGCCCGGTACTCTCGCTTTTACGTGTTGCCTTGTTTGACAGTGGCGCGCACAAGCGAGAATGGTAGAGTCGTAACTAAACGCAACTTCAGCTTGGCTCGGTTTCCGGTAACTTGCAAGTCGTGACGGTTGAAATCTTACGTTTATATCAGGATTATCCGGCACGGAAGAAACGGAGGCCGCGCTCGAAGCCCGTGGCGCAATCGCCGCTGCCCGGCGCAAATGTCGAACACGCTTTGCTTTTCGCGCGCCTTTTCCCTATAGCATCGCGCCAATCCCATCAGACCAGCGCATAAGGATAGGTCATTGTCCTCAACATTCGACCGGGTCGCGGACATCATTGCCGAGACGAGCGAGATCAACCGCGACGAAATCACCCCCGAGAGCCACACCATCGAGGACCTCGGCATCGATTCCCTCGATTTCCTCGACATCGTCTTTGCGATCGACAAGGAATTCGGCATCAAGATCCCCCTGGAGAAATGGACCCAGGAGGTCAATGAGGGGCAGGTCCCGACCGAGGAATACTTCGTCCTCAAGAATTTGTGCGCCAAGATCGACGAATTGCGGGCGGCGAAAGCGGCCGGCTGAGCCGGTTCTTGCCAAACCGAGGATAAGGTGGTGTCCGTCCCAGGATCGCAGGTCGACAGGCCCATCTCGTCTGTGCAAGGCCCCTTGCCTTTGACGGCTCACGCCGCATGGGCAGGTCGCCTCCGTGTCAGGGCATGTGTTGCCGATTGCGTCGTGGTCGGCTCCGCAATAGACAGGCCCCTCGCCCGCCAGCTAGCAGGCATCGAGACCCATGGATTCAAGGCATGACTGACGAGCCAAGGCACGTCCTGATCACCGGCATCGGCCTGGTCTCCTCGCTCGGCGAGGGCATCGGCGCGCATCTCGATTTCTTCGGGCGCGGCCCGGGGCTGCAGCCGAATATCAATTCGCAAGACTACGCGCCCTATTACGTTCACGGCCTGCCGCCGATCGACTGGTCGAAGCAGATCCCCAAGCGGGGCGATCAAAGGCAGATGGAAACCTGGCAGAAGCTCGGCACCTATTCGGCCGGCCTTGCTCTCGAAGACGCCGGCATCCCGATGGACGAGACCGTGCGCGGCGAGATCGACATGATCGTCGCGGCCGGCGGCGGCGAACGCGACGCGGCGGTCGACGCGATGGTGATGGAGCGGGCCCGCGGCTCCAACGACGCCGGCGGCGTGATCAACGACACGCTCTCCACCGAGCTTCGCCCGACCCTCTTCCTCGCCCAGCTTTCCAATCTGCTCGCCGGCAACATCTCGATCGTCCATAAGGTCACCGGTTCCTCGCGCACCTTCATGGGCGAAGAGGCGGCCGGGATTTCGGCGCTTTATTCGGCAAGAGCGCGGATCGCCTCCGGCCAGAGCGAGATCTGCCTTGTCGGCGGCGCGTTTTCCGCCGAGCGCAAGGATCTGATCCTCAATTTCGACCTTGCCGAGCTGATGCTCAGGGACGAGTGGCGGCCGGTCTTTGCCCGTTCGGGCGCCCATCAGGGCATCGCGGTCGGCAGCGTCGGCGCCTTCCTGGTGCTGGAATCGCCGGAGCACGCGGCCAAACGCTCGGCCAAAGCCTATGCCCGGCTGACCTCGGCGACCGGCGATCGCGGTCGGCGCGAGAGGGAAAGGACGTCTCAGCGCTTCGCCGATCTCCTGCCGAAGCTGTCGTCGTCGATGGACGAGGTCATGGTCCTGTCCGGCGCGACCGGGCTTTCCGATCTAGCCTCGATCGAGCGCGAGGTTCTGGCGCAGCGCCTTTCCGGCGCTCCGCTGCGCGCCTATGGTACGATGCTCGGCCATTCCTTCGAGGCGCAGATGCCGGCCGGCGTCGCGCTGGCTGCCGGCGCCCTGTCGCGCGGTATGGCGA
Organism: Jiella mangrovi; assembly: GCF_017815135.1. Lineage (GTDB taxonomy): Bacteria > Pseudomonadota > Alphaproteobacteria > Rhizobiales > Rhizobiaceae > Jiella > Jiella mangrovi. The sequence continues at coordinate 377,913 of NZ_JAGJCF010000001.1, forward strand.
TCCCGCCTTTCGATACGGGCGAGGAAAAGCCGGCTTCGGCGGCGCCGCGCCAGGCTGTGGTCACCAGCATCGGCCATCTTCACGGCGAAGGCGTTTGCCTCGTCGAGGCGATCGAGGCGAGCCGGCCATGAGGATCGTGACGCGCAGGCCAGACAGGCGCCGATCCTTGCGGCCCGACAACAGGAGCGTTTCCTCATGAGCGCCAGCGACACCGACTTTCTCGGCCGTCCGGTCATCGCCGTCACCGGCCTCGGCATCGTCTCCTCCCTCGGCAAGGGCGTCGAGGCGAACTGGGAAGCTCTGACGGCCGGCCGTTCGGGCATCCACCGGATCGACCGGTTCCCGACCGATGGCCTTCGCACGACGATCTCCGGCAGCGTCGACTTCATGGGCGAGATGGGCAGGACCTCGACGGGCCTGTCCTATGCCATGGCCGAAGCCGCAGGTTCCGAAGCCATCATCATGGCCGGGCTGAAGGACGATGATTTCGCCGGCCCGCTGTTTCTGGCCGCGCCGCCGGTCGAGATGGAATGGCAGCACCGGCTGCGGCTCGACAAGATGGACGGCGCCGAAATCGAGGAAGCCGGCTACGACCGGCTCCTGCAGATCGCCCGCAAGCATCCCGATCCGTCGATCTATCACCTCACCCAGTGCAGCCGGATCTCCGAGCTCCTCGCCGACCGGCTGGGCACGCGCGGCCTGCCGATCACCCTGTCGACGGCCTGTGCTTCGGGCGCCAGCGCCATTCAGCTCGGCGTCGAGGCGATCCGCCGGGGCGAGACGGAGCGGGCGATCACCATCGGCACAGACGGTTCGATCACCCAGGAATCCCTGATCCGCTTTTCGCTGCTTTCGGCGCTGTCGACCCAGAACGAGGTTCCGGAAAAGGCCTCAAAGCCCTTTTCGAAGGATCGCGACGGCTTCGTCATGGCCGAGGGCGCCGGCGCATTGGTGCTGGAATCCTACGCTGCCGCCAAGGCTCGCGGCGCGACGATCTACGGCCTCATCCTCGGCTGCGGCGAGCGCGCCGACGACTTTCACCGCACCCGCTCCAAGCCCGACGGCTCGCCGATCATCGCCGCGATCAAGGCCGGGCTCGCCGATGCGGGGCTCGAGCCGGACGGCATCGACTACATCAATGCCCATGGCACCTCGACGCCGGAAAACGACCGCATGGAAGCGATGGGCCTTGCCGCCGTCTTCGGCGACAGGCTGAAGGAGACGCCGATTTCCTCCAACAAGTCGATGATCGGCCACACGCTGACGGCGGCGGGCGCCATCGAGGCGGCGTTCTCAATCCTGTCGCTGAAGGACGGGCTCCTGCCGCCGACCATCAACCACACCAATCCGGACCCTGCCATCGAACTCGACGTCGTGCCGAACGAGGCGCGCCGCCAGGAGATCGGCGCGGTTCTTTCCAGTTCCTTCGGCTTTGGCGGGCAGAACGCCTGCCTCGTTCTCGGCCGCGCCCCAGGCGCCTGAGCGCAAAACTTCAAACCGTCAGGTTCAAACTCATGCGCGCACTTCAGCTCTTCGGCGATCGCGATCTCCGCTCGGTCGACGTTGCCCCTCCCCCTGCACCGGAAGCCGGCGAGGTCACCGTCAGGATTTCCGCCGTCGCGCTGAACCACATCGACGTCTGGGGCTGGCGCGGCATGGCCTTCGCCAAGCGCAAGCTGCCGCTGACCGTCGGCGCCGAGGCTTCCGGCGTCGTCGAGGCGATCGGGCCTGGTGTCGCCAATGTCCTGCCTGGCCAGCTCGTCTCGATCTACGGCGCGCGCACCTGCGGCCTGTGTCACCAATGCCGGGCCGGCCGCGACAATCTGTGCGAAAATGTCGGCGGCGTGCACGGCTTTCACCTCGACGGCTTCGCACAGGAAAAGATCAACCTGCCGGCCCGCCTGCTCGTCCCCGCGCCCCACGGCTGCGACGCGGTCGGCGCGGCGCTCGCCCCGGTGACCTTCGGCACGGTCGAGCACATGCTGTTCGACAACGCCAAACTCGAACCGGGCGAGACGATCCTCATCCATGCCGGCGGCTCCGGCATCGGCTCGGCGGCGATCCAGCTTGCCAAGCGCATGGGCTGCACCGTCATCACGACTGTCGGCTCAGACGACAAGGCCGAGCGGGCGAAGGCACTCGGCGCCGATCACGTCATCAACTACCGGGTCGACCGCTTCGAGGGCGTCACCCGCAAGCTGACGAAGAAGAAGGGCGTCGACGTCGTCTTCGAACATGTCGGCGCCGACACATGGGCCGGCTCGATGCTGTGCCTGAAACGCGGCGGGCGGCTGGTCACCTGCGGTTCGACCTCGGGCGTCTCGACCCAGATGAACCTGATGCAGCTCTTCCAGCAGCAGCTGAAGCTCTTCGGTTCCTTCGGCTGCCGCATGGAAAACATGGCGAACGCCATGGAGAAGATGGCGCGGGGCCTCGTTCATCCGGTGATCGACACCGAGATCGGCTTCGACGGGATCGATCTCGCCTTGAAGCGCATGGAAGCGCGCGAGGTCTTCGGCAAGATCATCCTGCGCGTCGATGGCGATGGCGCCGGCAGCGGGGCGCCCGGCGCCGCCGCATGAATCCGCGCCTACTGAAACTTGCGCTTCGGGCGAAGCGCGCCGGCGACTTCGTCACGGCGAAAGCGCTCTTCGGCCTCTTGCGAGTGCTGCGGCTGCTGCCCGCCGATACGGGGCTGGCGATCGCCGATCGGGCGGCGCGGCTGCTGGGACCGCTCTCCTTTCGCCACGGACTGGCCAAGGAGAATCTCAGAAGGGCTTTCCCCGAGAAGGACGAAGCCTGGGTCGAGGCGACGGCGCGGGCAAATTGGGGCCAGATGGGCCGCATCGCCGCCGAATTCGTCTATCTCGACGATCTCTTCGATTTCGATCCCGAAAAGCCCGGCGAGGGCCGCATCGAGGTCGTCGGTATCGAGACCTTCGTCGAACTGCGCGAGCGAAAAGGCCCGTTCATCTTCTTCACCGGGCATCTGGGCTGTTTCGAGCTTCTGCCGATCGGCGCGGCCGCCTTCGGCCTCGAATTCACCGCCCTCTTCCGCCAGCCCAACAACCAGTATGTCGCCAAGCGTGTCCAGGCCGCTCGCCGCACTGCCGGCGGCCATCTGATCCCGTCAAAGGCCGGCGCCGTCTGGTCGCTCGCGGGCATCCTGAAAGGCGGAAGCTCGGTCGGCGTTCTGGTCGACCAGAAGTTCCGTCGCGGCGTTCGCTCGACCTTCTTCGGCCTTTCGGTGAAGACAAACCCGCTTCTGCCGAAACTTGCCCGGCAGTATGACGCGGAGGTCTATCCTGCCCGCTGCATCCGCCTGCCCGGCGGGCGGTACCGGCTCGAACTGCAGCCCCGGTTGGAGCTTCCGCGCGACGAAGCCGGCGAGGTTGCAATCGAGGCGAGTTGCCAGATGCTCAACGACGTCGTCGAGGGCTGGGTGCGCGAGCACCCCGACCAGTGGATGTGGTTTCACGATCGCTGGCAGATCATGGGCAGGCGGAAGAAGAAGAAAAAGGCCACGATCGCTCGAAACTGACCGTGGCCTGTGTGCGATATGGCGACGGGCCGGATGCCCGGCGCCCAACCTTGTCAGCGCTGTACGACGATGCGCGTGTTCTTCATGCCATGGCGTTTGACCAGCGAATAGAAGGTCCGCGCATTTGCCGGATGCAGGCGGACGCAGCCATGCGAGGCGGGCCGACCGAGGCGGCTGATCGCGCCCGTGCCATGAATGGCATAGCCGCCGGAATAAAACACCGAGTAAGGCATCGGCGACATGTCGTATTTGCGGGAATACCACATGCGGTGCAGCCGCTTGGGGCTCCAGCTGCCGGTCGGCGTGCGGTATCCGCGGCGAGCCGTCGAGACGGGCCAGCGATACATCACCTTACCGTTCTTGATGACCGTCAGGGTCTGCGACGAGAGATCGACCTTCGCCACCAGCCGCGCTTGCGCACTCGACACGACGGCAAAACACGCGGCGATCACCAATCCCATCGCCAAGACAAATTTTCTCACGTCGCCACTCCTGCCCAATCGTTGTCGTTCTTTTGCCCCTAAAAAACCCTAATTTCTCCAAATCGATGAATCAATTGCCAATATCGTGATGGCCTGGCGAACCGAACTTATGGTTATTCCATGCGCTGGGCTCAGACTGACGTTGCGGAACTCGGCGGTTTATCTCGTCGCCGGCAGGGCAGCGATGTCCCGCGCATTGGCGAAATCAAGAAGGTGATGACGGCTGCGTCGTTGAAACACGTTGGCAGGAGAGCTTGGAAACGGTCGATGCCTGCGCGCGACGCCGCAATGGCGATGTAACGCCTCTCCAGGCCGCAGCGTCGCGGCCGGGCGACATCGCGGTGCCGCCTCCGCAGTCGGCTCAGCCGCTCTGGGCTTGCCCGCGATCGATCGCCAGCATGCCGAAGTCGAAGCTGGCATCACTCTCCGTGCTTCGGCGACGCTGTGTCGCCCGCGATGCCACGAAGCGCGTCGCGCATGCCTCAACGAGAGCGCCATCAAGGCCCAGCGCCTCGTCGAAGAGGCGAACGAGCAAGGGGTTGGGGTCCGGCGCCTGGCGACAGAATGGTGAAAGGGCGGCGGTCGCCTCGGACGGATCGACGACAGCCGCCAGGATGCCGAGCCCGACGGCCGGGGCCCTTCGCCCACCCTGGAGACCATGCAGACAGAGCTTTGCCGTCTCGGGGAGAGCGGACGCCCAGGAGAGAATTTCCAGGGCCTGGCCGAGCGTCGGAGCGCCAGGCAGGCCGGCATCCTCGACGTCGTCGAACTCCACTTTCAAATGACAGTCCGGTGCGACGTCCCTCGGGCCGAGATAGGACCGCCCCGGCGTGATGATTGACAGGACGTGGGTGGGAGCGAGATCGGCATGGAACCGACGCGCTTCCGACTGGCCGCAGATCGACATTCTGCAGGGCCAGCCCCGAGGATGGCGCCCAGGCTTGGGAAGAGCGTGAAACGTCGTGAGCAAGAAAACCTCCCGTGCCCTTCGCCAATCAAGGAGCTCGCGAGCCAGTATGCACCGCCTAAGGCGACAGCGCCAAGGCGAAAAAGCCCTGGCGCTCGGAGCGCTGCAAGTGGGACGCCGCTTGGGTATAGGCTTCTGCCATTCTCGGTGGACTTCGAACGAGCCTTTCGAGGCCAGCGAAATGTCGGCATGAAAAAATCGAAAAAAAATTTCGGCCCGTCGGAACCCCGTCGCGGCCGGCGCATTATTCAGGCACCCCCAAGCGATCATCCCCCTCGATCGCGATATGCAAGACGAAAAAGGGCAGCTCCCCCCTCGCTGCCCTTTTTCGTGTTTGGAAGTTTAGTAACCGCCCGTCGATGCGTGACGGGTCAGGCTTCCTCCCCGCAGCATCAACAAAGCATCAGCGCGCAGCCAGCTCGCTGAAGAACGATCCGACCCGATCGACGATGACGTCCTTGTCGTTGTCCAGCGTCGCGACGTGGTAGGATTCGTTCAGCCAGAGCAGGCGGATGTCGTCCGACGCGATCGCATTGACGATCTTGAGGGCGTTGGATGCCGGAACGATGTGGTCCTCGCGCCCGTGGATCACCAGGCACGGACAGGTGATCCGCCCCATCAGGTCGCTCGTCGCGGCAAACAACGCCACGGCATCCGCCATGCATTTCACCGGAACCTCCTGATAGGCGAGTTCCTCGACACCCGGCGCCTTGATGTCGGAGCCGATGCCGGGCAGCCGCTTGGGCCTCGGGTTCAGCATCATGACCTCGGCAAAAGCCTCGGTCAGCTGGCCGGCGGCGGCGGCGATGGGTGCGATGCCCGCGACGCGGTCACCGAAGCGCGCTCCCAGATTGAGCGTCAGCGTACCGCCCATCGACAGTCCGGTGACGAAAACCTTGCGCTTTCGCGCCGCGAGCGCCGTCAACGCGGCCTCGGCCTCCCCCAGCCAGTCGAGATAGCCGGTCGTCTCCATGTCGTCCGGCGACGTGCCATGGCCGGGCAGGCGCGGGCCGACGAGATTTCCGCCATTGTGTCCTGCCACCGCTTGCCAGGCAACTCGCCGGGGCGCTACAGCCGGGTAAAGACGCCTCCCTTCCGAAAGCTTCCCCATGCAAGCCGGCATTCTTCTCGCCTTCGCGGCGTATTTTTCGTTTGCCTGCGGGGATGCGACACTGAAGGCGATCGGCCATCGTCTGCCGGTCTTCGAGGTCGGCTTCTTCATTTCGCTGGTGGCGCTCTTGCCTGCGCTGTTCACCAAGCGGCCCGAGGACAGCTGGACCAACGTCTTCGTTCCCAAGCGGCCCGGCCTTCTCGCCGTGCGCATGGCGAGCGGCACCATGGGCGGCATTCTCGGCGTCGTCGCCTTCACCACCCTGCCTCTCGCCGAAGCCTATGCGCTGATCTTCCTCCTGCCGATCTTCGTGACGGTGTTCTCCTTCGTGGTGCTGAAAGAGGAGATCGGCTGGCGCCGCTGGCTCGCCGTCATCGGTGGCCTCGTCGGCGTGGTTCTTGTCGTCAGGCCGGGTTTTCGCGAGATCCTGCCGGGCCATTTCGCGGCTGTCGGCGTCGCCATTTGCGGCGCGATCACCGTCATCGTCCTGCGCGTTCTCGGGCCGAGCGAAAGGCGGGTGACGCTGATCGGCGCGGTTCTGGTGGCGGCGGTCGTCGTCAATGGCGTCCTGATGATTCCGGACTTCCAGGCACCGTCCGGCGATCTGTGGCCGCTGATCGTCTTCGGCGGCCTCGTCGTCGGCCTCGCCCATCTTCTTCTGGTCTTCGCCACCCGCTTCGCCTCGGCCGCCCGCGTCGCGCCGACCCAGTACAGCCAGATCATCTGGGCGACGGTGATGGGCGCGATGTTCTTCGAGGAGTTTCCCGATCTCATCGCCATGATCGGCATGGCTCTGGTCGGTGTGTCAGGTCTCTTCACCTTCGTGCGGGAGAAGGAAAAGACGGTCTGGCCGCAGAAGACGCCGCTGTTGCGCAATCGGTAAAGCGATCAGCTCATCTGTCTGCCACGTTGAGGGGCCTCACTCAGTCTCCGAGCGAAATCGCGGCCTTTCGCAGCCATGCGCTGGGTTTCGCGGATTGCAAGCTCCCGCCCCTTGCGCAGAGAAGTGGTCGGGCCTCCCGCTCCGCAGGCCATTCGACCCTGGCTGCATCGTGAACTGCGAAATCGCAGAACACCGGGCTCGTCTCGACGAACTCGTCTGGAAATTCTTTGACAACGCTCGTCACGCAGGCCGTTCTCTGCTCGCCTCGGCCGGGGCACAGCAGCCAGACGAAGCTCGCCAGCACGATGTCGTTGCGGTAACGGAAAGAGCCGTCGGGGTCGATCACCCGGTCCGCAAGTTCCGGCTCCATCGCCCGCGCAACATAGAATCGCGCAAGGGCCAAGCGCTGCGCCTCGGCAATCTCGACGGTTTTACTGCTCACGATATTCAAAATGGCCCGGACGGTAGAGCTGGGGCAATTGACGTCCGGCGCGGGCGAGCGCCCGTTCCGCAGGCCGCTGAAATAATCCAGCCACGGACCGACCTCATCCATGCTTTTCAGGGTAAAGGTCTGCCTTTCACAAAATGCCCTGGCCGCATCAAAAGGCCTGGGATCGTCGGCGCGAGCCCCGGGCGCGGCAAGTGCCCCCAAAAACAAGGCGCTCGCGGCCAAGAGAACCCGCCTTATCAATCGAGGCATATATCACCCTTCCGGTTGGATCGCCGTGCCGTTCCAAGACATCTCGGCACCGGCGCACAAAATCATGCTCACCGCTCCAGCCTGACTTATCATCGCGGCGCAGCAGGCCGTCACAAGATTACCTAGGGCATTCGTTTCTCGCTGCGCATGGGAGAAAATTTTCTTCCCGTCTTGTCCGATCTTCCCGGCTGCATCGATCGGACCCGCTCCCTTCTTGCGTGTCAGACGAATGCGCATGGGGAGTTCAGCCCTTCGACTTCGCACTTGCGAAATCGCGCAACGCGCCGCAAACTTGTGCATTGCGGCCGTCCGTCTATAAGTCGCCGGCCCATTGGAACGTTCGGGAGGTGTTCACCATGGCCATTCGCAAGATTCTCGTCGCCAACCGTTCGGAAATCGCCATCCGGGTCTTCCGCGCCGCCAACGAGCTCGGTCTTCGCACCGTGGCGATCTGGGCCGAGGAAGACAAGCTGGCGCTCCACCGGTTCAAGGCAGACGAGAGCTATCAGGTCGGTCGCGGCGCCCATCTCGACAAGGATCTCGGCCCGATCGAGAGCTATCTCTCGATCGATGAGATCATCCGCGTCGCCAAACTTTCGGGCGCCGACGCGATCCATCCCGGCTACGGGCTGCTTTCGGAAAGCCCCGAATTCGTCGATGCCTGCCGCGAGGCCGGGATCACCTTCATCGGCCCCTCGGGCGATACCATGCGACGGCTAGGCAACAAGGTCGCGGCGCGCAATCTCGCGGTCGAGGTCGGGGTGCCGGTGGTGCCGGCGACCGAGCCTTTGCCGGAGGACATGGCGAAGGTCCGCGAGATGGCCGCCAAGGTCGGCTTCCCGGTCATGCTGAAGGCCTCCTGGGGCGGCGGCGGCCGCGGCATGCGTGTCATCCGCGCCGAGAAGGATCTCGAACGCGAGGTGACCGAAGCCAAACGCGAGGCCAAGGCCGCTTTCGGCAAGGACGAGGTGTATCTGGAAAAGCTCGTCGAGCGAGCCCGCCATGTCGAGGTGCAGATCCTCGGCGATACCCATGGCAACGTCGTCGATCTCTTCGAACGCGACTGTTCGATCCAGCGGCGCAATCAGAAGGTCGTGGAGCGCGCGCCGGCGCCCTATCTCGACCATGAACAGCGGCGCGAACTCGCCGGCTATGCGAGGAAGCTTGCCGACGCCACCGGCTATGTCGGGGCCGGCACGGTCGAGTTCCTGATGGATGCCGACAGCGGCGCCTTCTACTTCATCGAGGTCAATCCGCGCATTCAGGTCGAGCACACCGTCACCGAGGAGGTGACCGGTATCGACATCGTCAAGGCGCAGATCCACATCCTCGACGGCGCGGCGATCGGAACGCCCGAATCGGGCGTGCCCAGGCAGGAAGACATCAAGCTCAACGGCCATGCCCTGCAGTGCCGGATCACCACCGAGGATCCCGAGCACAACTTCATCCCGGACTATGGCCGCATCACCGCCTATCGCGGCGCCACCGGCTTCGGCATCCGGCTCGACGGCGGCACCGCCTATTCCGGCGCGGTGATCACGCGCTTTTACGATCCGCTTCTGGAAAAGGTCACCGCCTGGGCGCCGACGCCGGAAGAGGCGATCGCCCGCATGGACCGGGCGCTGCGCGAATTCCGCATCCGCGGCGTCGCGACGAACCTGACCTTCCTCGAAGCCATCATCGGCCACGACAAATTCCGCGACAACAGCTACACGACGAAGTTCATCGACGAGACGCCGGAGCTCTTCCAGCAGGTCAAGCGGAGAGACCGCGCGACAAAGCTCCTCACCTATCTCGCCGACGTCACGGTGAACGGCCATCCGGAAACCAAGAACCGGCCGCTGCCGCCGGAGGATCATGCTCCGCCCGTCGCGCCGCTGTTCGATGCGCCGATCGCCGACGGCACCCGCCAGAAGCTCGACGAGCTCGGCCCCAAGGGCTTTGCCGAGTGGCTGCGCGACAAGCCGGAGGTGATGATCACCGATACGACGATGCGCGACGGCCACCAGTCGCTGCTCGCGACGAGGGCCCGCACCCACGACCTCGTCGCCGTCGCGGAGGCCTATGCACGCGGCCTGCCGCAGCTTCTGTCGCTGGAATGCTGGGGCGGCGCGACCTTCGACGTGTCGATGCGCTTCCTCACCGAAGATCCGTGGGAGCGCCTCGCGCTGATCCGCGAGAAAGCGCCGAACATCCTTCTCCAGATGCTTTTGCGCGGCTCGAACGGCGTCGGCTACACCAACTATCCCGACAATGTCGTCAAATATTTCGTCGCCGAGGCCGCCAAGGGCGGGGTCGATCTCTTCCGGGTGTTCGACTGCCTGAACTGGGTCGAGAACATGCGCGTCTCGATGGACGCGGTCTGCGAGGCCGGCAAGATCTGCGAGGGGGCGATCTGCTACACCGGCGATCTGTTCGACCCCGACCGCTCGAAATACGACCTCAAATACTACGTGGCGCTGGCCAAGGAGATGGAAGCCGCCGGCGCCCACATCCTCGGCGTCAAGGACATGGCCGGGCTCTTGAAGCCCGCCTCCGCCCGCGTCCTCTTCAAGGCGCTGAAGGAAGAGGTCGGCCTGCCGATCCACTTCCACACCCACGACACCTCGGGCATCTCGGCGGCGACGGTGCTGGCTGCCATCGACAGCGGCGTCGATGCGGTCGATGCGGCGATGGACGCCTTTTCCGGCGCCACCTCGCAGCCCTGCCTCGGTTCGATCGTCGAGGCGCTGAAGGGCTCGGAGCGCCATCCGGGGCTGTCCTCGGAGGCGATCCGGCGGATCTCCTTCTACTGGGAGGCGGTGCGCAACCAGTATGCCGCCTTCGAGAGCGATCTCAAGGGGCCCGCCTCGGAGGTCTATCTCCACGAAATGCCGGGCGGCCAGTTCACCAATCTGAAGGAACAGGCCCGCTCGCTCGGCCTCGAGACGCGCTGGCATCAGGTCGCCCAGACCTATGCCGACGTCAACCAGATGTTCGGCGATATCGTGAAGGTCACGCCCTCCTCCAAGGTCGTCGGCGACATGGCGCTGATGATGGTCTCCCAGGATCTGACCGTCGCCGACGTGATGGACCCGAAGAAGGACCTCGCCTTCCCCGACAGCGTCGTCTCCATGCTGCATGGCGATCTCGGCCAGCCGCCGTCGGGCTGGCCCGCCGACATCCAGAAGAAGGTGCTGAAGGGCAAGGAGCCGATCACCGTTCGCCCCGGCTCCCTGATCGCCGACGCCGATCTCGGCAAGGAGCGCCAGACGATCGAGGAACGGATCGAGCGCGAGGTCACCGACGCCGAATTCGCCTCCTATCTGATGTATCCGAAGGTCTTCACCGACTTTGCTCTGGCCGCCGACCTCTACGGCCCGGTCTCGATGCTGCCGACGCCGAACTACTTCTACGGCATCGCCCAGGACGACGAGGTGCTGGTCGACATCGAGCGCGGCAAGACGCTCGTCATTCGCTGCCTCGGCTTCGGCGAGACCGACGAAAAGGGCATGCGCACCGTCTTCTTCGAGCTGAACGGCCAGCCGCGCCGGGTGAAGGTGCCGGACCGGGCGCATGGGGCGGCGGGCGGCGGCGTGAAGCCCAAGGCCGACCCGGCCAATCCCAATCATCTCGGCGCGCCGATGCCCGGCGTCGTATCGACGCTGGCGGTTTCGGCCGGCCAGGAGGTCAAGGCCGGCGATGTGCTCCTGTCGATCGAGGCGATGAAGATGGAAACCGCCATCCACGCCGAGCGGGACGGCAAGATCGAGGCCGTGCACGTGACGGCGGGCGCACAGATCGACGCGAAGGATCTGCTGGTCGTCTATGCGGGGTGAGGTGTCGGTCGCCGATCCGGCGGCTGCCTGCCTCGTGCCAAACAGTGTCGAGGAGGTCGATGTGACGAGAAGTCCCGTTCTCAAACTGGCCGCCCTCAAACTGACCCCGCAGACCCACGGCGAGACCTTCGCCGCCCATTTCGCCCCCGTCGCCGCGCCGCTGGGGGCGAAGCGTCTCGGCTCGCGCTATGTCGAGATCCCGGCCGGCAAGAGGGGCTGGCCGATCCACTGTCACCACGCCAATGACGAACTCTTCGTCATTCTCGCCGGCCGCGGCACGCTGCGCTTCGGCGAGGAGGCCTTTGCCGTCGAGGCCGGCGACGTCGTCGTCTGCCCGGCCGGCGGACCAGAGACGGCGCATCAGCTCATAGCCTCACCGGACGAGCCCCTCGCCTATCTCGCGGTTTCGACGATGAACGAGCCGGACGTGATGGAATATCCCGACAGCGGCAAGCTCACCGTCTTTGCCGGCGCGGCGCCGGGCGGCGACAAGACGGCCCGCCGGGTGGCGATGACCGTGAAGGCAGACAGCGGCGTCGACTATTGGGACGGCGAAGAGTGAGGCGAGCTTGAGAATTGGCGACTGGATGAGCCAGCAGGCGCCGGCTTGCCACGCGTTTCAATTGTCATTCACGTTTTTGCGCGGTGACCGCGCTTTTATTTACCTAGCGTCATGTCTGCTGTATCCACGTTCTGATTGAACTTCTCCAATCAGGGATGTTAGCTCATGCGCACGTTACACGGGATGACGCGTTTCGATCGCTTCATGAAGGAGTGCGTCGAAGGAAAAGCCGTCAATAACGCCGAGGTTCTGCCGCAGATCTTCGGATATCTGTTCGAAGCCAACCCCATTACCGGCAATCTGAGCAAGGATACCATCGTCGACGGGTTCGATGCTCTGGTCGAGACGATGAACAAGGACACGAATCTCGCTGGTCCGGCCGACGCCGGCATGACGTTTTTCGGCCAGTTCATTGATCATGACGTCACCCTCGATGCAACGAGCGTGACGGGCACGCGGATCGACCCGCAGAAGATCCGCAACGTCCGCACCCCCAATCTCGACCTCGACTGCGTCTATGGCGACGGGCCGGAAGCGACACCGCATTTCTACTCGCAAAAGCATGGCGGCTACATGCTGTTCGGGCGCAATGACAATCCTTACGATCTACCGCGAAACTCGGAGGGTCGCGCTCTGATCGGCGACCCACGCAATGACGAGAACATCATCGTCAGCCAGGTTCACGGCGCCTTCATCTGCCTCCACAACATCCTGATGTCGAAAGCGCTGAAAGATAAGTCGATCGGCCGGACCATCGCCAACTGCGCCTCCATGGGCATCAGAAAAACCGCCCTCGACGAGATCCCCACGGAGAAGATGCTGTTCGAGCAGGTGCGCCGGTTCATCCGCCTGCACTATCAGTGGCTCGTTCTGCACGAGTTCCTGCCGAGTTTCGTCGATCCGCACGTCATCAAGCACACTCTGGCGAAGGATCCGTTCCATGACCGCGGGCCGGTCATGCCGGTGGAGTTCTCCGTCGCGGCCTTTCGTTTCGGCCATGTCACGGTTCAGCCGACCTACAAGCTCACGGCGGGCGGCGACGATGTCGAACTGTTCACCATGCTCGGCTTCCAGAACCGCAAGCCCGAGACGACGGTGGAAATGTCGCAGTTCTTCAGCACCGACACCACCAAGGCCCAGAAGGCTCGTCCCGTCGGCACGACGATGGCCAAGTCGCTGTTCAAGCTGCCCGACAACGTCGCCAGCGGCCCCATTCGCTGGGGCGACTACACGATCGACGAGAAGCGCGCCAAGAAACTCGCGCTGCGCAACATCCTGCGCGACAGGACGTCCATTCAGGTGTTTTCGGGGCAGGACGCCGCCCTCCATCTGGGCCTGACGCCACTCGATGCCCCGAAAGCGCTGAAGGATCATCACATCGACAAGACGCCGCTCTGGTTCTACTGCATGCAGGAGGCCGAGACGCTGGGACACGGCCGTCTGACCGGCGTCGGCGGTTCAATCGTCGCCTCCGTGCTGATCCGGTTGCTCAAGCTCGATTCGGAGAGCGTGATCAACACCCACGGCTTCGAGCCATGGGCCGGCTTCGGCGGGAATTTCTCCATGGGCACCCTGATGTCCTACGTCGAGAAACATCGCGACGAACTGGACGTCCGCGAAGACCTCTACTGCTGACGGGGCTCGGCCGGGACCGGCCTTCCGGCCCCGGCTGCCGCCGGCTTTCGGCCGCTTGTCGAGAGCCATCGCAGGATCAGCCTGCAAGGCGAACGGTACTGCGACACACGGTGCCGTATTCGTGGGGCAAGAAGGCGAGCCGGGCCAGCTGATGTGGCCCGCCCCGTCGCCCTGCGACGCCGCGCCGGGCCACCGGCCACTGGCCCTTGCCAAACCTTCTCATAGATGCGCCTGTCCGGCCTGAAACCCGAGACGAGGCGAAATGCGCGCACTCTTGCTGCAATATTACGAGCGGATCAGCGCGAGCTACTGGTTCATTCCCTCGCTCATGGCGATCGGCGCGGCGATCCTCGCCTTCGTTCTGATCGAGTTCGATGCGCTGGTTCCGAACGATGCCCTCGGCAACAGCCCCTTCCTCTATGCCACCCAGCCCGACGGCGCCCGGGCGATCCTGTCGGCCATCGGCGGCTCGATGATCGGCGTGGCCGGCACGGTGTTTTCGGTGACGATGGCGGCCGTCGTCTTCGCCTCGGGCAGCTTCGGCCCGCGGCTTCTCACCAATTTCATGAACGACCGGGGCAACCAGATCACGCTGGGCGTCTTCGTCGCCACCTTCGTCTATTCGATGCTGGTGCTGCGGGCCGTGCGCGACGGCGGCGCGGACAGCGGCTTCGGCCAGATGTTCGTGCCCAATCTGGCGATCTTCGGCGCCATTCTCCTCGCCATCGGCTCGATCGGCGTTCTGATCTACTTCATCCACCACGTTCCCTCGAACATCCACATTTCGAACGTCATCGCCGGCATCGGGATGAGCCTCCTGAAACGGATCGAAACCGACTTTCCGGCCGAACCCGTGCGCAGCGTCGAGGACGACGCCGCCATTCGCTGGCAGGTGCCCGAATGCTTCCGGGTCGATGGCGAGAACACCCAAGAAAGCGACCCACCGCCTTGGGCCGATGTCGCCTCGGACCGCGTCGGCTATCTGCAGATCGTCGATCGGGAATCGCTCATCGAAGCCGCGCGCAAGGACGAGGTCGTCGTTCGGCTGACCTGCCGGCCGGGCGTCTTCGTCCATAGGGGCCGGACGCTGTTTCAGGCCTGGCCGGCCGAGCGCGTCGACGACGAAACGCGTGGCCGCCTGCTCTCCTCGCTCGCCGCCGGCAACTCGCGCAGCCCGCGCCAGGACATCAACTTCCTCTTCGACGAGCTGGTCGAGATCGCCGGCCGGGCGCTGTCGCCCGGCGTCAACGATCCCTATACGGCGATCACCGCGATGGACTGGCTGAAAGCGGCGATGGCGGCGATTGCCGGCCGCTTTCCCGGCGACCCTTATATCGTCGACGACAATGGCAGGCTGCGGGCGATCATCGAGGCCGGGCAGTTCGCCGACTTCCTGGAAATCGGCTTTGGCCACCTCCGCCAATATGCCGCCTCCGACATGATCGCTGGCGAGCATTTCATCAATTGCCTCGGCGAGATCCTGCCCTCGTGCCGCACGGATCATCAACGCCAGGCGGTGATGCAGCAGGTCACGGCCTACCTCGCGCTTGCCCGGGAGGCCCTTTCCGGTGCGTCGCTGGAAACGATCGAAAAGGCAGCAGCCAAGGTCGCCGCGAAGCAGTGACGGCGACCTGTCATACAAGCTCGTGATCACCACCAAGCCGGGCGCGACGATCATGTTAACGCGCTTGGCGGGGGGCGCCCGCGGCTTCACGCATGCCTCGTGAAATCTTGGCTGGCAGTTCAGCCGACTCGCTCGGCCACTGCGCCGGTTCCTCCGCGAGGCGACAGTCCGAGGAGACCGATCGCCGCCAGCCCGCCCACGACCAGCAAGGCAATGACCGCCGCGTAGATGTCGGCCGTCGCGGTAATGCCCAGACGTCCCGCGAGATAGCCCGCGATGAGGGCAGGAACACTGAACGCCAGATAGCTCTCGACATAGAACGCTGCGAGGAGTTCAGCCCGCTGATGGGGCGCGGCGGATGGCATGATCGTTCCCAGCGATCCCAGAAAGCTGGCTCCAAATCCGAGTCCGGCGACGAGCGTCCCAAGGACCAGCCAGGCGAGCGCTCCAAGATGGATACCGACGAGCAGGATCGCGACTCCGGCAAGCAGCGTCGAAGACCCGAAGATCAAGGCGAGCCCGGCAGGTCTGGTCCGCAGAAAGAGATTGGACAGAGCCCCGCTGACCATCAGACCCGCGACGACGATTCCACCAAGCAGCGGCGAGGAGCTCTGGATGACCCGGGCGAGCAGCGAGGGCATCAGTGACAGGAAGAAACCGGCAAGAATCCAGACCGAAGCGTTGATGGGCGTGACGAGCGCCAGGGTCCGCCTCGCCTTTGCCGGTACGACGACCTTTGGCCGCAGCGAAGCGAGGACGCCGGGTCTCGGCGTCACCGTTTCCGGCACCCGCGTAAGGAGGAGCAACTGGACAAGGCCGGCAACGAGGAGAAGTGCGTAGACAAGGCGCATCGGCTCCGGACCATAGGCTGCCAGCGCGCTTGCTGCCAAAGCCCCGAGCGCCATGCCGAACATTGGCGACAGGCTTGTGGCCAGAGGCCCACGTTTGCCGTCGGCATCGACCAGCGCCGCACCAAGGGTGCTCGCCGCGGCCCCTGTGGCAAAGCCCTGGACGAAACGCGCGCCGATCAGCATGCCGGGTCCATCGGCGAGGAGAAACATCACCAGCGCCATGCTCTGGATGACAAGAGCCAGGGCGACCGCCGACCTGCGGCCGATATAATCCGAGATCGAGCCGACGATCAGGAGGGCAGCGAGCAGGCTGAAGGCATAGACCGCAAAGATCAGCGTGATCGTGAAGGGGGAGAGCGCGAAGGTCTGCTGATAGAGGCGGTAAAGTGGCGTCGGCGCGGCAGAAGCCGCAAAGAAGGTCATCAGCGTCAGAGCATAGAGCCGGAATGCCGCAGGCTGTGACACGGGCGAGGAATCGACGGTGGGGCTGGACATCGTGACGATTGAACCCTTAAAGCAAAATCATTGCGTTTGGCCGATATAGAACAGCCATGACGCTAATGCAAATATTTTGCGTTAAGGCGATCTCGTGACAAAAGTCGCCAGGCTGCCAGCGATGAGGAGGCTTCATGTCGCCACAGGTCGCGTCCCGTCCGGGAGGGCGCAGCGCCAGAGTCCAGGCCGCGGTTCATGCCGCCGTAAAGGAATTGCTCGCCGAAACCGATCGCGCCGATCTGACGGTGCCGGCGATTGCGGAACGCGCGCAGGTCACGCCGTCGACGATCTACCGGCGCTGGGGCGATCTCGCCGCGCTGCTCGCCGACGTGGCGGTGGAACGGATCCGTCCGGATGCGCCGCCGGCCGATACCGGCTCGGCGAAGGGTGATATCACGGCATGGGCCGAACAATATAGCGAGGAGACATCCTCGCCGATCGGGCAGGAGATGCTGCGCGACATCCTCGCCGCGCGTTCGGCAACCGCAAATCCCGTCCGGTGCTGCGAACTCGTCCGAAGGCAGCTCGACATTATCGCCGAGCGGGCCAGTCAGCGTGGTGAATTCATGCCGGCTCCGGAAACCATCCTCGACAGGGTCGTCGCCCCGATCGTCTATCGCACTCTCTTCGACGTTCCGCCAAGTGCCGATCAGGTGCGCTCGCTGGTCGGAGAGTTGTGGGCAGAGCATGCACGGCCGTTCGAACGATGAAAATCGGTTCCAGGACAAAACACCGCTTCTCGCTCGAAGCGAGCGACGCCCTAGAACTGACGATGACTGAACGATGCCTCCTGCCGCCTGCCCTCAGCCCGATCATGGTATTTCAATGAAATCTCTCCTCATCCTTTCAGCGCTTGCGGCCCTGTCCGGCTGCACATCCACAGCCGCCAGGACCGACGCGACGGCCGTCCAGAAGCCGTCGACGGCCGAAGCCGAGTGCGCGCGCTTCGGATATACGCCGGGCACCCAGCCCTTTCAGGAATGCACCAACGATATGCGCCAGCAGGCCAGAACCCTCGCTACGGCGCAGCCCTGACATCGCTGGCGACAAGACAGGATCGAGGATGATTGCGGCGTTTCGCTGCGTCGAACGCGCGTCCTCCAAGCGATCAACTCTTGCGGACGAATTCCGACTTGAGCTTCATCGCGCCGATCCCGTCGATCCGGCAGTCGATGTCATGGTCGCCCTCGGTCAGGCGAATGTTCTTCACCTTCGTGCCGACCTTGACCACCTGGGATGTGCCCTTGATCTTCAGATCCTTGATGACGGTCACCGTGTCGCCATCAGACAGCGTCGCGCCATTGGCATCCCTGAACTGCGGACCGGCCGGCGAAGCCTCGGCCGAGAGCGACCATTCGTGGCCGCATTCGGGACACACGAGAAGAGAGGCGTCCTCATAGACGTTTGACGACTGGCACTGCGGGCAATCGGGAAGATCATTCATCGCTGTGGTCTCGGATGATCGGACAATGAAAAGGCCTGCGACTTCGCAGGCCGGCTGGAGCGGGACGCGCTACTCGAGGGCCTGACGCGGGGTCTCGCAGGGCTGACGGCTCAGCCCTCGCCGCCGCCCTCCTCGAACAGGTTCGCCTGCACGCCCTGATAGGCCGGCGGCACAGCGAGCCCCAGATGCTTGAAGGCGTGCTGGGTGAGCAGCCGGCCGCGCGGCGTGCGCTGGAGAAAGCCCTGTTGCAGGAGATAGGGCTCGACGATGTCCTCGATCGCATCGCGCGGTTCCGACAGCGCCGCCGCGATCGTCTCGATGCCGACCGGACCACCGCCGAAATTGAGCGCAATGAGGTCGAGATAACGCCGGTCGAGCTGGTCGAGGCCGAGGCTGTCGACCTCGAGCCGCGTGAGCGCCGCATCCGCCGAGCGCCGGTCGACGATCTCGGCGCCTTCGGCATGGGCGAAGTCCCGCACCCGGCGCAGGAGCCGGCCCGCGATGCGTGGCGTGCCGCGCGCCCTTCGCGCGATCTCCTTGGCCCCATCCTCGCTCATCGGCAGGCCCATCAGCCGGGCGCCGCGCGTGACGATATGTTCGAGCTCGGCGACGGTGTAGAAATTCAACCGCACCGGGATGCCGAAACGGTCGCGCAGCGGCGTCGTCAAAAGCCCGAGCCGGGTGGTCGCCGCAACGAGCGTGAATTTCGACAGGTCGATCTTCACCGAACGTGCCGCCGGGCCCTCGCCGATGATCAGGTCGAGCTGAAAATCCTCCATTGCCGGATAGAGGATCTCCTCGACGGCCGGCGACAGGCGGTGAATCTCGTCGATGAACAGGACGTCGCGCTCTTCGAGATTGGTGAGCAGCGCGGCGAGATCGCCGGCCTTGGCGATGACCGGGCCGGAGGTCGAGCGGAAATTGACGCCGAGTTCCTTGGCCATGATCTGGGCGAGCGTCGTCTTGCCGAGCCCGGGCGGGCCGACAAAGAGCACGTGATCCAGCGCCTCGCCGCGCGCCTTCGCCGCCTCGATGAAGACCTTCAGGTTCGCCCGCGCCGCCGCCTGGCCAACGAAATCGTCCAGCCTTTGCGGGCGCAGCGCCTGATCGACGTCCTCGCCGCGTTTGTCCGGCGTGATGAGGCGCGAGGTTTCGCTCATGCAAGGAGTTCCATTTCGGGCAGCCGCGAGGCCGACTTCCTGTCGAATGTGACGGTCACGTCGCAGCCGGCCCGCCGCGCAAGCCCGGCAATCACGGCATCGGCGAAATCGGCATTCGAGGCGATCGAGCGATGCAAGGCTTCAACGAGCACATCGAGTTCACCGAATTCCATTGTCGAGGCAGAAAACAGGCGTGTGAAGATCGAGCCGATCACCTTTCTTGGGATGCGATAGCGGGTCGCGAGCACCCAGTGCAATTCGAGCATCACAGCCACGGATACGTAGCCAGGATCGGCATGCGACAGAGACAGAACGAAGGCGCGGGCTTGACGCGACTGCACTGGATCGTCTTGCAGGATCGATCGCAAGAGAACGTTGGTATCGATTCCCCGCTTCATTCAGGCCGAATGCTTCTTCATGCGCGCCGGCCCATCGACATGGTCCGCTATACCTTGAGCGATTGCGCCATCATAGTCGTCGAGCGTCGTGCCTTCGACGGCATAGGCTGACAAGGCACCAAACAGATCCTCCACTGAACCGTTGCGAGGCTGTATCACCACGGCCCCATCGATTAAGACGAACGCAATCCGGTCTCCCTGCTTGAGCTTCAATGCGTCACGGACGGGCTTGGGAAGCGTCACCTGTCCCTTGGAGCTTATCGTCGTCTCAAACATCGCCGCCTCCTTACATTTCAGCAAAAAGTAAGCACGAATTCGGCCAGCGCGCCACTCAATTGCGGCTCAGCGCCTTCAGCCCCAACCGGATGAGCCTGGCCCCGTCCGCCCCCTCGCCTGCCTCCTTGACGGCTGTCGCGACGGCACTCGCCGCCTGATCGCGCGAATAGCCGAGATTGACGAGGGCCGAGACCGCGTCGGCGATCGGCGCGGGTGCCGTGCCGCCGCCGATGTCGCGCTTGAGGCCGAAGCTTTCCTCCGCGCCGGGGCCGGAAAAGGCCGGTGCGCGATCCTTCAGCTCGGCGACGATGCGGGCTGCGACCTTCGGCCCGACGCCCGGCGCGCGCGCCACCATCGCCTTGTCCTGCAGCGCGACGGCATTGGCGAGGTCGCCGGCAGACAAGGTGCCGACGACGGCGAGCGCGACCTTCGAGCCGACCCCTTGCACGGTCTGGAGCAGCCGGAACCAGTCCCGCTCGGCGACGGTGGCAAAGCCGTAGAGCCGGATCATGTCCTCGCGCACGACGGTCTCGATGAAGAGGACGACCGCCTCGCCCGGGCCGGCGAGCGAGGCAAGCGTCCGCGCGCCGCAATAGGCGACGTAGCCAACCCCGTGCACGTCGACGACAACGTGATCCTCACCGATCTCGTCGACGGTTCCCTTCAGCTTGCCGATCATCTTCGCCCAAAGCCCCGCGGCCGGAACAGACGGTCCCGGCATCATCCAAGAGGCGCATGGCGGCGCCCAGTCCCATCGCGCTAAGCAAGTTGATAGAACATGTCAAGAACATGCTGTCCGGGCGCCGTCCGGGCATGTGCCGATCGGCGATCACCCAAGCAAGCCTTCGGTGACATGGGCACGGCTCGCGTCACGACGCCCGGGCCGGTGCCGGACGGGCCTGCAAGCGGCACGCCGGAAAGGGCATGATCCGAGCCGATTGGCAGCCTTCACGAAAAACGCCCGCCGGTCAGGCACGACGGCGGGTCGTCTGTTGCTGGTGAAGTCTCTTCTACCGTCCGCTGCAGACCGTCACATTGCCGATCCGCGTGCAGTTTCGCCGAGGGCGCCGGTAGACACCGCACAGGCGGGGATTGCGGCGTCGAAAGCGGCGGTAGCGGCATTGCCGCGGGACACGTCGGACGGGCCGGCTCCGGCGCCGGTAGCGGCGCCGACCATGCGAATGCCGGTAACCGGTATAATGGGCGGTCTCGTACTCGCCCTCGTCCGGGCTCACCTCATCGATGAGATCGAGAAGATCGCCGTCGAGCGTCTGTGCCGCCTCCGCGTGATCGGCGAATGGCAGGGCAGTTGCGACGATCGCACAGCCGGCTGCGCCAAGTCCGAACAGCACCCGTCTACGCGCCAGATCCGGCTCGGCTTCCTTTGTTTGTTCGGCCTTTCGACCGAACGGCCATGACATTTTGAAAAATGGCATGATTTGTCTCCGTGTGGGCCGCCCCTTGCAGCATTTCCTCCGGCGCTGAGGTCTTCGCCTCGGGCGTCATGTCGCCTTTGCGCCGTCATGCGCGACCGTCCATCGACACCATGCCATGGGATCAGCGGAGCGGACGCAGGCTGGCACGCTATGCCTTTAAGGAAGCAAAATCGACCATGCCGCTATCAAAACAATGTTTTGGACCTGACAAGACCATTCCACGGTGCGAGATCGGACGCTGCGAAGGGGTGCGGGAGAAGCTTCTCGCGCGGCAGATCTGTGGCACCGTCCGAGAGAGCTGATCTTTGCAGGCGCCCGGCAAGTTCGCCCGTCTGGCGCTGTCGAACCCGTGATCGCGATCTATCTCATACCCTGTCGAAGCTTGGGAGGGCGGACATGGGTAGCGGCTTGAGCCTGCACGTTCCCGAACCGGAGGTCAGGCCGGGAGGCGCGCCGGACTTTTCCGGCGTGAAGATCGCACGGGCCGGAACGGTGCGACGCCCGCCCGTCGATGTCGATCCGTCGGAGATCCGCGATCTGGCGTTTTCGATCATCCGCGTTCTCAACCGCAACGGCGAAGCCGTCGGCGAATGGGCCGGCACGCTCACCGACGAGGAGACCCTCGCCGGACTGAAGACCATGATGCGTGTGCGCGCCTTCGACCGGCGCATGCTGATGGCCCAGCGCCAGGGCAAGACGAGCTTCTACATGCAGTGCCTCGGCGAGGAGGCGATCGCCTGCGCCTTCCGAAAGGCGCTCGAGCCCGGCGACATGAACTTCCCCACCTATCGCCAGCAGGGCCTGTTGATCGCCGACGATTACCCCCTCGTCGACATGATGTGCCAGATCTATTCCAACCGCCGCGATCCTCTGAAGGGCCGACAACTGCCGATCATGTATTCGTCGAAGAGCCACGGCTTCTTCTCGATCTCCGGCAATCTCGCCACCCAGTTCGTGCAAGGCGTCGGCTGGGCCATGGCTTCGGCGATCAAGGGCGGCAAGGACATCGCCGCCGCCTGGATCGGCGACGGCTCGACGGCGGAGAGCGACTTTCACGCCGGCATGGTCTTCGCCTCGACCTACAAGGCGCCCGTCGTTCTCAACATCGTCAACAACCAATGGGCGATCTCGACCTTCCAGGGCATCGCCAAGGGCGGTTCGGGCACCTTTGCCGCAAGAGGCCTCGGCTTCGGGATTCCGTCTCTGAGGGTCGACGGCAACGACTATCTCGCCGTCCACGCGGCGGCGAAATGGGCTGTCGAGCGGGCGCGCCGGAACCTCGGGCCGACCCTGATCGAATGGGTGACTTACCGCGCCGCCGCCCATTCCACCTCCGACGATCCCTCCGCCTATCGCCCGAAGGAAGAGACCGACGCCTGGCCGCTCGGCGATCCGGTCAAGCGGCTGAAGAACCATCTGATCCTTCGCGGCGCCTGGAGCGAGGAGCGCCACGTCCAGGCCGAAGCCGAGATCGACGCCGAAATCCTCGCCGCGCAGAAGGAAGCCGAAAGCCACGGCACGCTCCACACCGGGCCCAAGCCCTCGGTGCGCGACATGTTCGAGGGCGTTTACGAGGAGATGCCGCCACATCTGAGGCGCCAGCGCCAGGAGGCGGGGGTTTGAAGATGGGTTGGAGCTTTGGGCTGCGACGATCGCGAGCGAGCCTTGACGACTTGCGTCGGCGCAAAAGCACCCCCCTCTGCCCTGCCGGGCATCTCCCCCACAAGGGGGGAGATCAGGCAACCGGACGGCACGGCACCCATTCCTCTCCGGATCCGCAAGTAGCAACCTTGAAGGTAAGGCGTGGCAGAAGCCCAGGATCGATTTCCCCCCTTGTGGGGGAGATGTCCGGCAGGACAGAGGGGGGTGCAGCGCGGCGGTCCTTCCATAAAATCGCCACTGCGGACGCGGGAGCTTCGCCATGCCCCGCATGACGATGATCGAGGCGATCCGCGACGCCCATGGGGTGAAGATGGCGGAGGACGACAATGTCGTCGTCTTCGGCGAGGACGTCGGCTATTTCGGCGGTGTCTTCCGCTGCACCGCGGGCTTGCAGGAGCGCTTCGGCAAGAGCCGCTGTTTCGATGCGCCGATCAACGAGAGCGGCATCGTCGGCACGGCGATCGGTATGGCCGCCTTCGGACTGCGGCCGGTCGTCGAGATGCAGTTCGCCGACTATGTCTATCCGGCCTACGACCAGATCGTCTCGGAGGCCGCGCGTCTCAGATACCGCTCGGCCGGCGACTTCACCTGCCCGCTCGTCGTCAGGATGCCGACCGGCGGCGGCATCTTCGGCGGCCAGACCCATTCGCAATCGCCCGAAGCGCTGTTCACCCACGTCTCGGGCCTGAAGACGGTCGTCCCCTCCAATCCTTACGACGCCAAGGGCCTCCTGATCGCGGCGATCGAGGACAATGATCCGGTGATCTTCCTCGAGCCGAAGCGCCTCTATAACGGCCCCTTCGACGGCGACCACGACAAGCCGGTCACGCCCTGGTCGAAGCATCCACTCGGCGAGGTGCCGGACGGCCGCTATATCGTGCCGCTCGGCAAGGGCGCCATCCGCCGCGAGGGCGCGGCGCTCACCGTGCTCGCCTATGGCACGATGGTGCATGTGGCGGAGGCCGCGGCCGAGATGGTCGGCATCGACGCCGAGATCGTCGACCTGCGCACCCTGATGCCGCTCGATCTCGATCTGATCGAGGCCTCGGTGAAGAAGACCGGCCGCTGTCTCGTCGTCCACGAGGCGACGCTGACCTCGGGCTTCGGCGCCGAACTCGTCGCGGTGGTCGCCGACGCCTGCTTCTATCATCTCGAAGCCCCGATCGTCAGGGTCGCCGGCTGGGACACGCCCTATCCGCACGCGCAGGAGTGGGACTACTTTCCCGGCCAGGCCCGCATCGGCGGCGCGATGAAGCGCGTGATGGAGGGCTGATCATGGGCAGCTACACCATCAAGCTCCCCGATGTCGGCGAGGGCGTCGCCGAGGCCGAACTCGTCGAATGGCACGTCAAGATCGGCGATCCCGTCAAGGAGGACATGACGCTCGCCGCCGTGATGACCGACAAGGCGACGGTGGACATCCCCTCGCCGGTGAACGGCACGGTGACATGGCTCGGCGGCAAGGTCGGCGAGACGCTGGCCGTCGGCTCGCCGCTGGTCAGGCTCGACGTCGATGGGCCGGGCGGGACGAATGAGCTTGAGGCCAAGACGGGAGGCACGGCGTCGACGCCGCCGATCTCCCCCCTTGTGGGGGAGATGCCCGGCAGGGCAGAGGGGGGCGCCGAAGGGCGCGGCGCGTCAGAACCCGAAATCGAGAAGCGTGGCGCCGAGACGCCCCCCTCTGGGCTGCCGCCCGCCGGGGCGAGCCACGGGTCTCGCCCGTCCTCCGGACCCCCCACAAGGGGGGAGATCAGGCCAGTCGCCAAGGCCCCATCAAACTCACACCCCGACCGTAAACCCGGCGACAAACCCCTCGCTTCGCCGGCCGTCCGCCGCCGCGCAATGGAGGCCGGCATCGACCTGCGGCGGGTCGCTGGTTCCGGCCCCGCCGGCCGCATTTCGTCCGATGACCTTGCCGCCTATCTGGAAAGTGGCGCCGAAGCGCCCGCCGGCCGCGGCAGAATTGCCGACACTGCCGTCACCGAGGTGAGGATCACCGGCCTGCGCCGGCGCATTGCCGAGAAGATGGAAACGGCAAGCCGCCAGATTGCCCACATCACCTATGTCGACGAGATCGACATGGAGGCGGTGGAGGCCCTGCGCGCGGCGATGAACGCCGATCGGCGCGAGGATCGGCCGAAACTGACGATCCTCCCCTTCCTGATGAAGGCGATCGTCATCGCCGTGCGGGACCAGCCGGTGATGAACGCGCTCTATGACGACGAGGCGGGCGTCCTTCACCAGCATGGCGGCGTCCATATCGGCATCGCGGCGCAGACCGGCTCCGGCCTGATGGTGCCGGTCGCGCGCCACTGCGAGGCCCGCGACGTCTGGAACTGCGCGGCAGAGGTCGCGCGGCTCGGCGAGGCGGCGAAGGCCGGCTCGGCCAGGCGCGAGGAACTCTCCGGCTCGACCATCACCATCACCTCGCTCGGCGCGCTGGGCGGCATCGCCACGACGCCGATCATCAACCATCCGGAGGTCGCCATCGTCGGCGTCAACAAGATGGAGGTACGGCCGGTCTGGGACGGCACGCAATTCGTTCCGAGGAAGCGCATGAACCTCTCCTCCAGCTTCGATCACCGGGTGATCGACGGCCACGACGCGGCCGTCTTCGTCCAGCGGATCAAGCGTCTCCTGGAAAATCCGGCCATGATCTTCGTCGAGGATGCGGCATGAACGAGATCTCCTGCCAGTTCCTCGTCATCGGCGCCGGCCCCGGCGGCTATGTCGCGGCGATCCGCGCCGGCCAGCTCGGCCTCGACACGGTCGTGGTCGACGACAGGAAGCCCGGTGGCACCTGCCTCAACATCGGCTGCATCCCCTCCAAGGCGCTGATCCATGCGGCAGACGAGTATTTTCTCATGAAGGAGGCGTCCGAGGCGAAGGCGATTCCCGGCATTACCGCAGGAGCGCCGAGCCTCGACTGGCCCGCCGTCGTCGGCTGGAAGGACGGCATCGTCAACCGCCTCAACAACGGCGTCACCGGCCTGTTCAAGAAGGCCCGCGTGAAACTCGTCGAAGGTCGGGCGCGGTTCATCGACGGCAAGACCGTCATCGTCACCGGCGAAACCGGCGAACAGCGGATCAGCGCGCAGACGGTGGTGATCGCGACGGGCTCGGAGCCGGTCGAACTCGCCGCCCTGCCCTTTGGCGGCAAGGTGATCTCGTCGGCCGAGGCGCTGTCGCTTGCCGCCCCGCCGCAGCGCCTCGCCGTCGTCGGAGGCGGCTATATCGGCGTCGAACTCGGCACGGCCTTCGCGAAGCTCGGCTCGAACGTCACCGTCGTCGAGGCGTCGGACGAGATCCTGCCGCTCTACGACGCCGATCTCGTCAAGCCGGTGCGGCAACGCCTTGCCCATCTCGGCGTCGCGGTGATGACCGGGGCGAAGGCGCAGGGCCTTGCCGGCGAAACCTCGGACCTCCTGGTCGAGACATCCGACGGCGAAGAGCGCCGCATTCCCTGCGATACCGTCCTCGTCACCGTCGGCCGCCGGCCGGTCACCGAGGGCTGGGGCCGCGAGGAGCTGGTGCTCGACATGGACGGGCCGTTCATCCGCACCGACGAGACCCGGCGAACGGCGATGCGCGGCGTCTATGCCATCGGCGACGTCGCCGGCGAACCGATGCTCGCCCACAAGGCGATGGCGGAAGGCGAAATGGTCGCCGAGATCGCGGCCGGTCACCGCCGTGCCTTCGACCACCGGGCGATCCCCGCCATCTGCTTCACCGATCCGGAGATCGTCTCGGTCGGGCTGTCGCCGGCCGATGCCAAGGCGCAAGGCATCGAGACCACGCTCGGCCGGTTTCCGTTCCAGGCGAGCGGCCGGGCGATGACGCTTTCCCGCGAGGACGGCTTCGTGCGTGTCGTCGCGCGCGCCGACAACCACCTCGTCCTCGGCATCCAGGCCGTCGGTTCCGGCGTCAGCGAATTGTCCGCCGCCTTTTCGCTGGCACTGGAGATGGGCGCCTGCCTCGAAGACGTCGCCGGCACGATCCACGCCCATCCGACGCTGAGTGAAAGCTTTCAGGAGGCGGCACTCGGGGCGCTGGGCAAGGCGCTACACGTTTGATGATCGCGCCTGCCGCCCCTCGCCCTTCGAGGCCGCCTGCGGCGGCACCTCAGGATGAGGGGCTGCTGATAAGCGCGTAACTGACGATCAGCTCAGAGCGCCGCATTGAACCGAGCCCCTCATCCTGAGGCGCTCGCGAAGCGAGCCTCGAAGGGCGAGGGGCGCTCGGCACAGCCCGATCGCCTACAACCAGTTTTCGACCCTGAGGCCCGGCATCCGATCGAACTCGCGTCGATTGTTCGTGACGAGGATGAGGCCCTCGCTTCGGGCATGGGCGCCGATCTGCATGTCGTAGGGGCCACAGGGCGTGCCAGCCCTTTCGAGTTCCGCCCGAAGCTGCCCATAATGCGCGGCGGCCTTTTCGCCGAACGGCAAGACCTCCAGCCTCGCGACGAAATGCTCGATCGCCGCCTGGTTGTCGAATGGTCGGGCCGATTTCTCCGCGCCATAGGCGAGCTCGGCGAGAGTGATGCTTGAAATGCAGAGCTGCTCGGCCAAGGCGTTGAACCGCTCACGCACCTGTGGGGGATAGGTCTTCATCACATGGATGCAGATGTTGGTGTCCAGCATATAGCCGAGCATCAGAACGGCTCGCGCTCCTCCGCTGGCGGCTGCTCACGGACATCCAGAAAATCGTCGCTCACCCTTGGGCCATTCTCAAAGAGGTCGTCCCAGCGTTGGCCTTTCGGCACGATGACGCGGCTGCGGCCGATTTTCAGAATATCGACCTGATGAACATCGGCTGGAAAGGCGACGGCCTTGGGCAGCCGGACAGCCTGACTGCGATTGCTGGTGAAAATCGTTGAACTCGCCATGGCCTGACCTTACCGTATATCCCCTGGGGATATACATACTTGCAGGCAAAGCGATGTTCAACATCTTCTCCCTGTAATCGACGGCCCTCAGAACATCCGCCCGCCCTTCGGCACCGCCTGCCCCGGGCCGAGCAGCACCACCTCGCCGTTTTCGTCCGGAACGCCCAGCGTCAGCACCTCCGAGCGCATCGGGCCGATCTGGCGGGGCGGGAAGTTGACGACGGCGATCACCTGCCGGCCGACCAGCTCTTCGGGTTGGTAGTGGACGGTGATCTGGGCGGAGGATTTCTTCACGCCGATCTCCTCGCCGAAATCGATCATCAGCTTGATCGCCGGCTTGCGCGCTTCGGGAAAGGGCGCGGCCTCGACGATGGTGCCGACGCGGATATCGACCTTCATGAAGTCGTCGAAGGTGATTTCCGGCGCGCGCTCGGTTGCGGTCATTGTCACGATTCCTGTTTACGCTGTCACGATCGGCTCTCGGGGCCGGGCGGGTCTCAGCCCTTTGCCAGTTCCCCTGCCCTGTCGCGCGCCGCGCCCATGGCTTCCTGCATCAGCTTTGCCAGCCGCTCCTCGCCCATCAGGACGTCGAGCGCGGCCTGGGTCGTGCCGTTCGGGGAGGTGACGTTCTTTCGAAGCGTCGCCGGCGGGTCGTCGGATCGGATCATCAGTTCCCCCGCCCCGGCAACCGTATGGCGGGCCAGACGCATGGCGAGATCGGCTGGCAGGCCGAGCTCTGCACCGGCTTTCGCCATGCACTCGGCGAGATGGAACACATAGGCCGGGCCGCTGCCGGAAACCGCCGTCACAGCGTCGATCAGAGGCTCTTCATCGACCCATTCCACCGGCCCGCTGGCTTCAAGCAGCGCGGTCGCCGCAGCGCGGTTCGCCTCGCTGGTGCGCTCGTTTCCATAGGCGCCGGTGACGCCGCGACCGATCAAGGCCGGGGTATTCGGCATGGCGCGCACGACCGGATGCTCGCCCAGTAGTTCTTCGATCGCGGCAATGGTCGTTCCCGCCGCAATCGAGACGACCAGCGTTTCGGGCTGCATCGCGGCCTTGAGCGGCGGGACGGCAGCACTCATCATCTGCGGTTTGACCGCGAGGACGACGATGTCGAAAGCGCCGTCCGGCACTGTCGTGCTGTGGCCGACGCCCTTGTCGATCAAAGGCTGCAGCGCCGGACCGACGGCCGGATCGACGACGGTCACCTTCGCGGCGTCCAGGCCCTTGTCCAGCCAGCCGCCGAGCAGCGCCGAGCCCATATTGCCGCCGCCGAGAAGAAGAATACGGGCATCGATCATCGGCACTCACTCCGGGAACACATCGCAAATCCTCAGGGCTTCTACCCTATCCGCCGTGCGACCGCCCGAAAACCGCAAATCCGGCTTTCGGCCCATGCCGATCTCGCATGGACCCGATCTCAGAGTGGATCGTGCCGCAAGGCCGTGGCCCGGGGCGCGGGGCGAGGCGTCAGGCCTCGCCGACCGTCTCGAACATCGTGGCGCTCAGCGCATCCTCGGCCGACTTGTCGGCCCAGATGACGAACTGGAACGCCTGGTAGAAGCGCTCGCAGCTTTCCAGAGCCATGGTGAGCATGCGCTCGGCCTGGCCGCTGGTCGCATCGAGCCCGTTCGACAGGAGCAGGGAATGGCGGAACATCACCGCTCCTTCCTTGCGCCACAGGTCGAAGTGTCCGACCACCAGCTTCTCGTTGATGCGGGCGAGCAGCGTCTGGATCTCCGCATGCCGGTGGGGCGGCACCTTGAGATCGAAGGCGCAGGCGAGATGCAGCGCCTCCATGTCGTCGATCCAGGAAAAGGACACCGAATAATCGGTCCACACCCCGGCGACCGCAACCGCCAGCTCGTCTTCGCAGGAGCGCTCGAACGCCCATTCGCGCGACGTCGCCACCCACTCGATCACATCGACAGGGTTCGACTGTCGCAGGACCGCCATGTCGTCGAATTGCATGCTGATTCCTCGTAAAGACTGAATGGGCGGGCAGCCGCCCGCCGCGGCAGCCACCCGCAGGGTCATTCATTCGCCGCCGCCGACGAATCACCCTTGAGAATCAGCATACAGACGGCGAGTCTTCACGCTAAGAGCGTTAACCGTTTTTTCGTATTCTTCTGCTCGCCGTCCTCAAGAATCGCTGGACGTCGATCCTTAAGCGACTCTGCGGACAGGCATTTTTGAACGAAGAATCGACGCTGCCGGTCGCATCGCCCTGTCGATAGCCTGTGGATAAGACTCAGGAGCCGAGGTGATGCGACGATCCGGCGAAGAGGCGGACGGACCTTGCGCGGTTCCGCCTGCCTAAAATGCCCGGCCGTCACGGGACGGCGGGGGAGGATGTCAACGAACGCGATCGCGGATCGAACGGGCGATCAGGCCCCTTCGCCGGAGCCGCCCATCTTCGCCTCGATGTCGGCGAGCCGCTTCTTCAGCGCCTCGTTTTCCATGCGCGCCTTCATCGCCATCTCGCGCACCGCCTCGAATTCCTCGCGCTGGACGAGATCCATCTGGTTGAGCAGGCGCTCGCCCTGGGTGCGGAACAGCGTCTCGACCTCGCGCCGCACGCCCTGGGCGGTACCTGCCGCGTCGGTCATCACACGGGCGAATTCGTCGAGCATGCGATTGGGGGCTCGGTTGGGCATCGTGGTCTCCGGGTTCAAGATGTTTCATCGCAGGTAGAGGCGCTTCGGGCTTTAGACAATAGCCGCCGCCTCGCGCCGGCCGCGTTCCGATGCGGTTTCGGCCTGTCATTCGTGCCGCCGATCCCGCGTCCGGTCTTCAAAGCGTCGCCGCTTGGGCTTATGAGGGCCTCGCGTGACGTGGCTCGAACGATGGGAGCGGCCGCGCCGATGAACACGGACGACGAGGCCCGCTTCGACCATGCTTCCCCTTCAAACCTTCGGCGTCCTCGCCTATCCGAACATCGATCCGGTGTTCTTGCAGATCGGGCCGATCGCGTTGCACTGGTATGGCCTTGCCTATGTCGCGGGCATTCTGTGCGGCTGGCTCTACGGACGATATCTGGTCGCCAATCCGCGCCTGTGGCCGAACGGCGTTTCGCCGATCACCAAGCTGCAGATCGACGACATGATCCTCTACCTCGTCCTTGGCATCGTCCTCGGCGGGCGGATCGGCTACGTTCTTTTCTACAATCCGATGGAATATCTCGCCGACCCCCTCAGCGTCTTTTCGGTCTGGGACGGCGGCATGGCCTTCCATGGGGGGCTCGTCGGCGTGACGGTGGCGCTCATCCTGTTCTGCCGCCAGAACAAGGTGCCGTTCTTCAGCCTGATCGACGTCGTCGCGGCCTCGGTGCCCTTCGGGCTGTTCTTCGGCCGCATCGCCAACTTCATCAACAGCGAACTCTGGGGTTCGCCCTCCAACGTCCCCTGGGCGATGGTCTTTCCCACCGGCGGGCCTGAGCCCCGTCATCCGAGCCAGCTCTACGAAGCGGCGCTGGAAGGCGTCCTGCTGTGGATCATCCTTCGGATCGCCACCCACTCTTTCAAGTCGCTCGGCCGGCCGCGCCTCACGGCCGGACTGTTCATCTTCTTCTACGGCGTCGCCCGCACCCTCGTCGAAGCCTTCTGGCGCATTCCCGACGCCCAGCTCGGCTATCTGTATGGCGGCTGGCTGACCATGGGCATGCTCCTGTCCGCCCCGATGCTGCTCGTCGGCGCGTGGGCCATCCTCACCGCAAGACCGGTCGCCTACGAGCCGCGCGAAAGCGCGGACGACGTCGCCGAGAAAGCAGGTTCGGCGAAACTGTGAACGCGCTGGCGCAAAAGATCGCCGAGATCATTCGACGCGAGGGACCGATCCGCATCGACCGGTTCTGGAATCTCGCGCTGTTCGACGCCTCCGCCGGCTATTACGCGACGAAGAACCCGTTCGGCCGGGCCGGCGACTTCGTCACCGCGCCGGAGGTCAGCCAGATGTTCGGCGAGCTCATCGGCGCCTGGGTCGCCGCCGCATGGGCCGCGATCGGCCGGCCCCGCCCGTTCCGTCTCGTGGAGATCGGCCCCGGCCGTGGCACGCTGATGGCCGACATGCTTCGCACGCTGAGACACGCCGCGCCCGCCTGCCTTGGCGCTGCCAGCATTCACCTCGTCGAAACCAGCGAGACGCTCGCGGCCGTGCAGGCGGAGACGCTGGCGCCCTTCGACATGCCGATCCGCCGCCATCGCAAACTCGCCGAAATCGGCGACGGCCCCGCCATCATCGTCGCCAACGAGCTCTTCGACGCCATCGCGATCCGTCAGTTCGTCTATGACGGCGATGGGTTCCGCGAGCGCTGCGTCGGCCTTTCGGAAGCGGGCAAGCTCGAATTCGTGCTCTGCGAGCACCAGCAGCCCAACCTTGCCGCCCTGCCCCATCCCCCCGCCGCGGGCGCCGTGCTCGAGATCTCCCCCGAACGCGACGCGCTCGGCGTTCTCATCGCCGAGCGCCTGGCGAGAGACGGTGGCGCCGGCCTCTTCATCGACTACGGCCATGCCGAGACCGCCTATGGCGATACGCTTCAGGCCGTGCACGAACACGCCTATGCCGATCCGCTCGACCGGCCGGGCAGTTGCGACATCACCAGCCACGTCGATTTCTCCCGCCTCGGACGGATCTTCGCCTCGCGCGGGCTCGCAGCCTCGCCGGTCTGCGAACAGGGGGAATTCCTGCTCGCGCTCGGCCTCCTGGAACGGGCCGGCGTCCTGGGCGGCCCCATGGACGCCGCCGGGCGCCGGGAGATCGAACGGGCCGTCGCCCGTCTCGCCGGCTCCGGCAGCGGCGAAATGGGCGCCCTTTTCAAGGTGATCGCCGTTGCACAGACCGCGATCCCCTTGCCGCCATTCACCCGTATCCAGCCGGATTGACTTCCCATGTCGCCTCAACCACCATCCCCGGCCATGGCCGATCACACCACACGCGCCGGGGCGCTTAGGGACGAGGACGTGATCCGAGCGCCCGAGCTTAGTGCCGCCGACGTCCAGCATGGCTTCTTCACGAGGCGGGGCGGCGTTTCGCGAGGCATCTATGAGGGCCTGAATGCCGGCGCCGGGTCGAATGACGATCCGGCCCATGTCGCCGAAAACCGGTCGCGGGCGATGGCGACCCTCGGTCTTTCCCGCGACCGTCTGGTGACCCCCTGGCAGGTGCATTCGGCAAAGGCGGTGGTCGTCGATGCGCCTCTCAGTGATGATCGGCCGAAAGTCGATGGCATCGTCACCGCGACGCCGGGCCTGGCGGTCGGCATCGTCACCGCAGATTGCGGGCCGGTTCTGTTCTGCGACCCGGCGAACCATGTGATCGGCGCGGCCCATGCCGGCTGGCGCGGGGCGCTCGGCGGCGTCCTCGAGGCGACGATCGCGGCCATGGAGACGGCCGGGGCCGATCGCTCCGCGATCACCGCGATCCT
Source organism: Jiella mangrovi (assembly GCF_017815135.1). Taxonomy (GTDB): domain Bacteria; phylum Pseudomonadota; class Alphaproteobacteria; order Rhizobiales; family Rhizobiaceae; genus Jiella; species Jiella mangrovi. The sequence goes on from NZ_JAGJCF010000001.1 coordinate 411,271, forward strand.
CGGGCCGACGATCACGCAGGAGAACTACGAGGTCGGCCTCGAGATGATGGCCGAATTCGTCAGGGACGCCCCCGACCGGGAGCGCTTCTTCAAGCCTGGAAAGAGCCCGCACAAGCGGCAGTTCGATCTTCCCGGCTTCATCGTCCAGCGCCTCGAGCAATCGGGCGTGACGGCCGGCTTCGTCGGTCGATGCACCTATGGCGAACCGGAAAATTTCTTCTCCTTCCGCCGCACCACCCATCGCGGCGAGCCCGACTACGGCCGGCAGCTCGCGGCGATCGCCCTGCGGGATTGACGAACACCATGCTCCACTTCGCACACGATGAATTTCAGGCGCGCCGCGAGCGCGTCATCGCCGAGATGGCGAACCGCAAGCTCGACGCCATGCTGATCTTCTCGCAGGAGTCGATGTACTGGCTGACCGGCTATGACAGTTTCGGCTTCTGCTTCTTCCAGTGCCTGGCGCTGAAGGCCGACGGCCAGATGCAGCTCCTCACCCGCTCGGCCGATCTGAGGCAGGCGCGGCACACATCGATCCTCGAGGCGATCGTCATCTGGCGCGACCGCGGCAATGCCGATCCCGTCATCGAACTGCGCAACATGCTCGACGACATGGGGCTTCTCGGCAACCGGATCGGCGTCGAGTGGCTGACCCACGGCCTGACCGGCAACGCCGGGCTAGCAGTGAACGAGCGGCTCGGCTCCTTCGCCTCGCTGAAGGACGCTTCCGACCTCGTGCCGATGCTGCGCGCGGTGAAGAGCGAGGCGGAGATCGCGCATGTGCGCGAAGCCGCGCTGATCGCCGACGAGGCGTTCGAGGAAGCTCTGCCGCTGATCGTGCCGGGCGCAGACGAAGCCGACATCCTCGCTGCGATGCAGGGACACGTCCTGCGGCGCGGCGGCGACTATCCGGCCAATCCGTTCGTCATCGGCTCTGGCCGCGACGCGCTGCTCTGCCGCTACAAATCCGGCCGCCGCAAGCTCGATGCCAGCGATCAGCTCACCCTCGAATGGGCCGGGGTCAAGGCACAGTATCACGCGGCCCTGATGCGCACGGTCATTCTCGGCGAGCCGAGCGAGCGGCATCTGGAACTTTACGCCGCCGCGCGCGAGGCATTGGCTGCGGTCGAGGCGGTGATGCGGCCGGAGCACAGCTTCGGCGACGTCTTCGACGCCCATGCCGCCGTGATGGAGGAGCACGAGCTGGTGCGCCACCGCTTGAGCGCCTGCGGCTATTCGCTCGGCGCCCGCTACGCGCCCTCCTGGATGGACACGCCGATGTTCCACGTCGGCAATCCGGCCATCATCCAGCCGAACATGACGCTGTTCGCCCACATGATCATCATGGATTCCGACACCGGCACGGCGATGACCCTCGGCCGCACCTACCTCACCACGGAGACCGAGCCCGAGCCCTTGTCGCGGCTTTCGCTGGAGCTGCCGGTCGTCCGCTGAGGCTGTTTGTCGTCCGAATGCGACATCCGCGATGTCGCAATGCGGAAAATCGGGAGGATTTTAACGAATTCTTCCGACCGTAAGGGCAGGATCAGCTCGCTTCGACGCCGAATGATACGGCTGGAAGGAGAGCGACCGTGGCAAGGAACAAGCTGGCGAGCAGGATCATCCAATGCGGCCCGATCATGGCGGCTGGCCTCGGGGCTGTCCTGTCAGGCTGCACCGGCTCCGACATGTCGATCGCCATGGGTCCGAACGGTCCGGTCCCGCCCGAAAACGTCGGCTCGATCTCGACGCTCGGCGCGCCGCCGGCCTCTGCGTCTGCGCTCGGGGCGAGCGTTCCACTGCCGCCGAGCCCGGCCGGAACGATCAGTGCCGCGCCGCTGCCGCCCTCGTCACCGATCGCAGAAAGCCCCCTGGCGCCCCCCTCTTCGCAATCGGCGAGCGCCGGATCCTCCGGGCGGCTGCAGTGGTCCGTCGGCCCGCAGCCCGTCGGCCATGAGCGCCCGGCGCCGCGACTTCCCCAACAGACAGAGGTCGCGGCACTTCCCCAGGCCGAGGCCGAGCCCGCGACCTACGAACCGGCGCCGCCATCGGCCCCGCGACAGGAAGAGGCCTCCCTCCAGCCGGCCGTGGCTCAGCCGCCCCTGCAGCCTGCATCGTCGGGTGCCCCCGAGCAGCCTGCCTCGGTGGCGGGCCGGACCGAGGTCCAGTTTCTGCCCGTCGTCGGCGCGCCGCAGCGCGAGGCGGAACTTCTCGCACGCGCCCTTTCCGAGGAATCGGCAAGCGCCGGGGTGGCGATCCGCCCGGCCAGCGGCCCGGTCGCGCCTTTGCGGCTCAAGGGCTATTTCTCGGCGTTCGAGGACGGCAACGAAACGGTCCTCGTCTATGTCTGGGACGTCCTCGACAAGAACGACCAGCGCATTCGGCGCATTCAGGGACAGGAAAAAGTCGCCGGCACCGCTTCCGATCCCTGGTCGAAGATCGATATCGAAACGATGCGCAAGGTCGCGAGCACCACGATGCGAGAGGCAGCCGGCCTCGGCGCGACCGTCGGCTGACGTCGGAAAGCCCCGCGTCCCGACTGGACAAGGAAGAGACGCTCTACGCGTCATGATCGACGCATCGTGATATCGCGTAAGTCGGATCCGATCATCGGGCCGATGCCGTTCTTGCCGGTTGCGGCGACGGTCTGGCGGAAATTTCGCTTTACCGTGATGTGGCAGCGCACAAGACTCGGGTTGAACTTTTGGTGAAGGCTGATAGAGCGTCCTTCCGCAGATCAGGCGATGATGGAACCGGCGGACGGCGCCGCCATTTCGACCTGACTGCCGCGCCTTTCGCCGGATACGGCGCACCGCGTGAAATCGAGTTCGGCGGCGCCCGCGTCCGCAGGCGGGAGCGGCGTTCGAAGCGTTCTCGACCTGCCTGCCTGCGACCTGGCCCGGAAGGAATTGCAGCTTGCGCAACAACGATATCTCCGCCCGATCGCATGGCAAGAGAGCGATGAAGCTCTTCAGCGGCAACTCCAATCGAGCGCTGGCAGAATCGATCGGCCGCTATCTCGAACTGCCGCTCGGCCAGGCCATGGTTCGCCGCTTCGCCGATCAGGAAATCTTCGTCGAGATCCAGGAAAACGTCCGCGGCGAGGATATTTTCATCATCCAGTCGACGTCGTTTCCCGCCAACGACCACCTGATGGAACTGTTGATCATCACCGATGCGATGCGCCGGGCCTCGGCGCGCCGGATCACGGCCGTTCTGCCCTATTTCGGCTATGCCCGGCAGGATCGAAAGGCCGGCGGCCGCACGCCGATCTCCGCCAAGCTCGTGTCGAACCTCATCACCGAAGCCGGCGCCGACCGGGTGATGACCCTCGATCTCCACGCCGGACAGATCCAGGGCTTCTTCGACATCCCGACCGACAATCTCTTCGCCGTGCCGCTGCTCGCCCGCGACATCAAGGAGCATCAGGACCTCGAGAATCTGATGGTGGTCTCTCCCGACGTCGGCGGCGTCGTGCGTGCAAGGGCGCTCGCCAAGCGGCTCGACGCACCGCTCGCCATCGTCGACAAGCGCCGCGACCGGCCGGGCGAGTCCGAGGTGATGAACATCATCGGCGACGTCACCGGCCGCAACTGCATCCTGATCGACGACATCATCGATTCCGGCGGCACGCTCTGCAATGCCGCCGATGCGCTGATGAAAGCCGGCGCAACCAGCGCCTCGGCCTATATCACCCATGGTGTCCTGTCGGGCGGCGCCGTCTCGCGCATCGCCGCCTCCAGCCTCAAGGAACTGGTGATCACGGATTCGATCCAGCCGACCCGGGCGATCGAGGGCGCCGAGAACATCCGCGTCGTCACCACCGCCAATCTTCTCGGCGAGGCGATCGCCCGCACGGCCTCGGAGGAATCGGTCTCGAGCCTGTTCGACTGAGTTCGGACGGCTCGATCCGGAAGCGGTCGAGCCCGTTCCGCCATGGTGGAGATCGTGGCATCCTTGCACCGCCACGAAGCGGAATTCTCCGGTATCTCCGTTTCACGGACCTTCGATCCGCAGCTCGGCCGGTCCGGCCGGGAGGCCTGTGAGACAGTGCATTGCAGCCGTCCGAACCGCCCCGGATTGCCCATGAAGCTGCGACGGGCCCGTCCCGCAGCGAAGCGCGCGAGGTCCGGCCATTAACTCCTCGTTAACCGTCCTCGGTTTCCTTCCAGGCGAGCTCATCTCGCAATTGCGAAGGCAAGGGGACCATGCCGGCAGCCACCGTCCTGCAGAACTGTCGCCCATGCGACCGGGCTACGAGACCGGCCCGCGGGATGGGCCGTGTGCGCGTCCGGCATGTGCTCGGCGTGGTGGGCATTGCAGTCCTGCTGCCGGCGGTCTGCCCGGCGCTCGCCGGTGGCATCGATGACGACGCCCGATCCTTCGCCACCACCTCGATCGCCCGCCAGAACGCTCTGGCCCTTCGGCTTGCGAGCGGGCAGACCGGCAATCTCAAGACCCATCTGGAAGACCTTCGCGGCGACGCCTGCGGCCCCATGGCCCTTCGTCTTTCGCTCGGCCAGACCAGCGCCACCGAGGCCTGGGAAGCGCTGATCGACGACAGCGACGACGTCGCACGCTCGAAGACGCTGAAGACGTCGAGGACGACCGATCACTGCGCCAACGCCGCGAGGGCCTGGACGGGCGGATCAGTGACGCTCGCGACCGACAGCCCGGATCTCTCGGGCCGGGACTTCGAACGGGTCGAAAGCAACCTGACCGCCGGGCTCGACGCAAGGATCGCCGCCGATCTCGCCCTTGGCCTGGCCATCGGCGGCTCCAATGGCGACACGATCGAAACGGAAGGCAGGACCCGCGGCCGGGCGGCTCTCGGATCGATCTCAATCTACGCCTCCTACCATCCCAACAAGACGACCTTCGCCGAGGCCGCCCTCGGCGTTGCTCACCTCACACTTTCGGATCGCGTCGTGGGTCTCGACGGAGCACTCTCGGGCACGGCCAAGCACGACGGCTATGGCGGCTTTGCCACCGTGTCCGTCGGCGAGGTCGATCAGTTCGGCGGATTGAAGCTCTCGCCCTATCTCAAGGCGTCAGGCCAGATCACCCGGCTTGCCGCCACGCGCCGGCAGATCGGTTCGGGCGAATACCGGACCGGCGGGCAACTGGCCGCCAATCTCGCCGGCACCGTCGGTCTCGACGCCTCGATGCCGCTCCGCCGGCTTCCCGACTGGATCGCCGTCGAGCCGAAAGCCGGTGTCGAGATCGGCTATTCGCTCAACAGGCGGGCCGAAACAGCGATCGCGGCTCTCGGCAACGGGGCCGAGGACATCGTCCCGGGAGCGACGAGCACCGGCCGGACGCTGAGCCTCGAGGTCGGCACGAGCGTTCGCCTGTTCGACGAGGTGTCCCTCGACCTCCAGGTGGAAACGCGGCCGATCGAGGCCGGCGATCCGAAGACGGTGCGGCTGTCATCGGCGTGGACTTTCTAAACCTAGGCCGGTCGGACCGGGTCATCGATGAACGGCGGATGACCGGCGCCGGGCCGCGCCCAGCATGATTGCACTCTGCATGAGCCTGTGCAATTCTCGGGCAGATTTGTTGCCCACGGGGCGGCCATGTCGCGCTTTCTTCGTCATATCCGGTTTACCCACGTCGTCGGCGGGTTCTTGTCGCTTGCGCTGGTGCTGTTCGGCATCGGGCTCCTGAGCCGCGAGAACATGGCGGACAAGCCCTATCTCAGGATCGCCGGCTCGGGCTTCATCTTCAACTATCGGGTCGCCGACGCCTATTACGGCTTTACCGCCCTCGTGCAGCGGCCGGTCAGGAATTATTCGCGGATCGAGGCGAGCTTCGAGGATCCCGCAGGCGGCCCGCCGCATCTCGTCAGCGCCAAGCTGACGGCGCGCACGAACCGTTATGGCCTTCGATCGCCGCCGCTTCGCAGCATCGAGGCCGACCACCCCTACCATGTCTCGGTCCGCCTCGTTCAGAACGGCGACGGCGCCGTTCTCTTCACGGATGAATTCACCGTAACCTCGCAGATTTCCGATCGCGTCGTGCCGCCGGAACCCTTGACGATCGGGCCCGGCTACACCCGCAATCCAAGGCTTCCGAATGGTTGGGTGGCGCCCGCGGCGCACCAAGCGTTAGATCATCCCGAATGAATTATTTGCGGCAAATTCGGCTTCGGCGGTTGCGTGGGACCATGTCGCGGGTAGATATTGCGCCATCGCTGCCGCCAGCCGGGCGGCATGCTCGATCGTTTCCCAAGTATTCGAGGAGAACCGTATGACACGGAATCTGAAGGCTATCAGCCTTGCTGCCGGAGCATCGCTGATGATGCTGCCCGCTCTTGCAAACAATGCGTCGGCGGCCGACGCGGAAAGCTGCAAGACGGTTCGTCTCTCCGACGTTGGCTGGACCGACATCACCTCGACCACGGCAGTCGCATCGGCGATCCTCAGTGGCATGGGCTACGAGCCGGACGTGAAGATCCTGTCCGTTCCGGTGACCTTCGCCTCGCTCGCCGACGACAATCTCGACGTCTTCCTCGGCAACTGGATGCCGGCCCAGGCCGAGCCGATCAAGAAATACGTCGACGCCGGCACGATCGAGCGGGTCCAGACCAATCTCGAAGGCGCCAAATACACGCTCGCCGTGCCGAAATATCTCTACGACGAAGGGCTCCATGACTTCGCCGACATCCACAAGTTCGGCAAACAGCTCGATTACAAGATCTACGGGATCGAGCCCGGCAATGACGGCAACAGCCTCGTCATCGGCATGATCGACAAGAACGAGTTCGATCTCGGCAAGTTCAACCTCGTCGCCTCCTCCGAGCAGGGCATGCTCAGCCAGGTCGCCCGCGCCACCCGCTCGAAAAAGCCGATCGTCTTCCTCGGCTGGGCTCCGCACCCGATGAACACCAATTACAATATCGAATATCTGACCGGCGGCGACGACACTTTCGGCCCGAACTATGGCGGTGCGACGGTCTACACGGTCACCCGCAAGGGCTACAGCGAGGACTGCCCGAATGTCGGCAAGCTCCTGAAGAACCTGACCTTCGATCTCGACATGGAAAACAAGATCATGGGCAAGATCCTCGACGATGGCGAGGAGCCGCAGAAGGCCGCTACCGAGTGGCTGAAGGCCAATCCCGGCCGTCTCGACAAGTGGCTCGACGGCGTCGAGACGATGGACGGCAAGCCGGCCGAGCCGGCGGTCAAGGAATCCCTCGGCATCACCTCCTGATCCTTCACGGACTTTCAAGGACCGAACGATCCAGCAAAAGGGATCGGCCAGATGGCCGGTCCCGCTGACTTTCCGGCAACGCTCCGCCGCATCCTTCTCCATTCAAAAACAAGAGGACACCGAAGCCCGTGGAATGGCTCGAAGCCCACCCCTTGCCGATCGGCGACTATGCCGAGGCCTTCGTCGACTGGCTGACGGCGAACTTCACGCCCGTCTTCGATGGCCTGACCGCCTTCCTGCAGACGATCATCGATGCAATTCTCTTCGTTCTGACGTGGCCGCATCCCTTTGTCGTCGTCGCCGCCTTCTGCCTGATCGCATGGCTTGCCCGCCGCTCGATCCTGCCGGTGATCTTCACGCTCTTCGGCCTGCTTCTGATCATCAATCTCGGCTTCTGGCGGGAAACCACCCAGACGCTCGCCCTCGTCATCGCGGCGACCGTGACCTGCATGGTCATCGGCGTTCCGCTCGGGATCGCCGCCGCCCGGCGCGAATGGGTCTATACAATCCTGCGGCCGATCCTCGATCTCATGCAGACCATCCCGACCTTCGTCTATCTCATCCCGGCGCTGATCCTGTTCGGGCTCGGCATGGTTCCCGGCCTCGTCGCGACGGTCATCTTCTCGCTCCCCGCCTCGATCCGGCTGACGCGGCTCGGCATCGCCTCGACGCCCACGCAGCTGATCGAGGCCGGCGACGCCTTCGGCGCGACACCCATGCAGCGGCTCTTCAAGGTCGAGATCCCCTACGCCCTGCCGCAGATCATGGCAGGCCTGACCCAGACGATCATGCTGTCGCTTTCCATGGTGGTCATCGCGGCCCTCGTCGGTGCGCCGGGCCTCGGCGTGCCCGTCCTTCGCGCGCTGAACGCGATCAATGTCGGCAACGGTTTCGAGTCCGGTCTCGCCATCGTGCTTCTTGCGATCATTCTCGATCGCTTCTTCCGGATCGAGGAGAAGGGTCGATGAGCAAGAACGTCGTCTCGTTCGAAAACGTCTCGATCATCTTCGGGAAGCACCGCGACAAGGCGCTGGAACTCGCCGATGCCGGCAAGAACCGCGCCGAGATCCGCGAGGAGACCGGCGCGACGCTGGGCGTCACCAACGCCACGCTCGACGTCAAGGAGGGCGAGATCGCCGTCCTGATGGGGCTTTCGGGCTCCGGCAAGTCGACCCTCATCCGCGCCGTCAACGGGCTCGCCCCGGTCGCCCGCGGCCGGGTGGTGATCGATACCGGGCGCAATCCCGTCGATCCCAAGGACTGCGGCTCGGCGCGGCTGCGGGAGCTGCGCCGCCACGAGGTGGCGATGGTCTTCCAGCAATTCGCCCTCCTGCCCTGGCGCACGGTGGTCGACAACGTGGCGCTCGGCCTCGAATTTGCCGGCGTATCGAAAGCGGAGCGGCGCGAGCGCGCACTCCAGCAGCTCGAACTCGTCGGGCTTTCCGACTGGGCGCATTCACGCGTGTCGGAGCTGTCGGGCGGCATGCAGCAGCGCGTCGGCCTCGCCCGCGCCTTTGCCACCGACGCGCCGATCCTTCTGATGGACGAGCCCTTCTCGGCGCTCGATCCGCTGATCCGCACCAGGCTTCAGGACGAGCTGATCGATCTTCAGCAGAAACTGAAGAAGACCATCATCTTCGTCAGCCACGACCTCGACGAGGCCTTCAAGATCGGCAACCGCATCGCGATCATGGAAGGTGGCCGCGTCGTCCAGATCGGCACGGCGCAGGACATCGTTCTGAGGCCAGCCGACGACTACGTCTCCGACTTCGTCGCCCACATGAACCCGCTCAATGTCCTCACCGCTGGTGATGTGATGAAGCCGGTGACCCGCGAGGACACCGCTCCGGCCAATGTCGCCGCCATGGCCGAGCCGACGACGCCGCTGAAGCGGGTGATGGAATCGGTGAGCGGAGGCAAGGGCTCGGTCATCGTCAGCCACAACGGCAAGATCCTCGGCCAGATCGGCCCGCAGGAAATCGTCGAGGCGCTGCACCGCCATCAGAGCGAGAGTTGACGCCGGAAGGGCGGATCTGAGAGGCCCGGGCCGGGCGACGTCAGCCCCGGCCCGCCGCCGGCAGGAGCAGCGAGGCCCGGACCCCGCCGAGCGGCGATCGCCCGATGGAAAGATCGCCGCCATAGAGTTCGGCGAGCTCCCGGCTGATCGACAGGCCGAAGCCGTGGCCGGGCATCGCCTCGTCGAGCCGCGATCCGGGCTTGAGGACGGCCGCCGCCTTTTCCGGCGCGATCCCTTCGCCGTCGTCGTCGATCGACAGGCGCCAATGGCCTTCGCCATCGGCGAGGGCCGCGACGCGCACGACGCCCTTCGCCCACTTGCAGGCATTGTCGAGGAGGTTTCCCAGCATCTCATCGAGATCCTGCGGTTCGCAGGCGACCCTTGCCGCCGGGTCGATCTCGACGGTGAAGGCGAGGTCCCGGTCGGCATGAATGCGTGACAAACCGACGATGAGATCGTCGATATGGTCTTTCAGCTCCGTCGCCGTTCGGGCCGGACCGCCGATCGCCGCCGCGCGGGCTCGGCCGAGATGATGGCGGATCCGCCGGTCCATCGACAAAGCGAGCGCACTCGCCTCGCCATCCGGGTCGCGCCCCGGCTCCGAAAGCGTCAGGAGCAGCGTTGCGAGCGGGGTCTTCAGCCCGTGCGCGAGATTGGCGACGTGGCGGCGGGCGCGCTCCAGATTGGCCGAGGTCTCGTCGATCAGGGCGTTGAGTTCGCCCGCAAGCGGAGCGATCTCGATCGGCTGACGCTCCGGCACATGCGACTGCCGGCCGGCGCGCACGGCGGCAAGCGCATCCCGCAACCGACGCAGCGGCGCAAGCCCGATCCGCACCTGCCAGCGGATGGCGAGGACGACTCCGGCAACGAGCGCCGCCATGACCGCCACGACGGGAAGCAGCGCATCGCGGAGCGGGTCGAGGATCGCCCGCTCGGGAGCCGCAGCGGCAATGGTGACCTGAAGACCATCCAGATCCATCGTCAGACCGCGCGCGTGAAGCTGCGCGGCTCCCTTGCCTGCCGCGACGAGCGGGCGCGAAACGGGGCCGAGCGGCGCATGCGGCGGGCGCGGCGGCGCAGCGCCCGGCGCCGGCCGAAACTCGATGGCGCCGGCAGCGGCTCGTGACGGCTCGGCGGCGACGATCCGACCACCAGCCTCGCGCACCTGCCAGAGCCAGCCGGATTTTTCGTCGCTGAAAGGCGGCGCCGCAAAGGACGCCGCCAGGCTCACCCTACCGTCGTCGTCGCGGCGAAGCGCCGAGGCGAGCGCCATCACCTGCGCGTCGAGCCGCTGGTCGATCTGCCCACTGACGAAGCGTTGGAGGAAAAAGCCGATCGCCGCCGTCGCGATCAGGACCGCGGCGACGAGAAGTGCCGTCGCCGAAACGAGCAGACGGGCGCGAAGGGACATGTTCCGGCGCATCTCACGCCCCGTCCGGGGCGACGAGGCGATAGCCGAGGCCGCGCTCGGTCTCGATCAGGTGAGCCCCGATCTTGCGCCGCAGACGGCCGACGATCACCTCGAGAGAATTGGAATCGGTCTCCGCGTCGCCCTCATAGACCCGTTCGAAGAGATCCTGGCGCATCACCACACGCCCCATGCGCAAGGCGAGGCAGGACAGGACCCGCCATTCCAGCGCCGTCAGGCGGAGCGGCAGGCCGTCGATCTCGAACGAACCTGTCTGCGCGTCGAAGCTCAGCGGTCCGCAGACGATCCGGTTGTCGGCATGGCCGTTGGCGCGGCGCACCAATGCGCGGAGCCGCATGATCAGCTCTTCCTGTCGGAACGGCTTCATCAGATAGTCGTCGGCCCCGGCCTTGAAGCCCTCGACCTTTTCCGACCAGCCGTCGCGCGCCGTGAGGATCAGGACCGGCAGCACCCTGCCCGCCTTGCGCCAGCACTTCAGAACCTCGATCCCCGGCACCATGGGCAGCCCGAGATCGAGCACCGCGACATCATAGGCCTCGGTCTCGCCGAGATGCTGGCCGTCCTCGCCATTTGACGCGACATCGACGGCGAAATGTTCCGCGCGCAATGCCTTTTGAAGCTTGTCGACCAGAGCCTGGTCGTCTTCGACGAGAAGAACCTTCATGGCGACACTCCGCAGAACTGACGTCGGCAACCGGTCCAACGGACCGCAAACAGGCCTCCGCGCTAAGGCCGGCGCCTGAACTCATCCTGAACGGTCTCATTCAGTACGGGTTTCGGCCACCATGCCAAAAGTCTCCCATCACCGATCAACGGGATGAGAACAAAATGTCGATCGATCCATCCGAACCACCCGGCGGGCGAGGCCCCCGCTCAAAGGACTGGCGCAGCCGCCTTCGCCACGCTTTCCGCCATCGACCCCGCGCCGGGCGCCGGACGCGGCTCGGCCTTGCCGGCGCCGGCCTCCTCGCCCTCGGCATCGTCGTCGGCGGGATCGGTACCGGGCTTTCCGGCCTCGGCAGCGAGACCGTTCTGCCGCTGAAGCCGCAGGCGATCGCCTCGCTCACCGAGACATGGTCGCCCGTCGCGATCAGCGGGAAGGTCGCCGACGTCTTCGGCAACAAGCTGCTGATCACCGATGCCAGCGGCCGCGCGCTGGTCGATGCCGGACCCGCCCGCTGGTCCGGCGCGGCGGCGAAACCCGGCGAGACCGTCACCGTCCAGGGGCGCTTCGACGACGGCGTGCTGCATGGCGAGATGCTCGTCCATCAGGACGGCAGCGTCACCCGCCTCGGTCCGCCCCCGCCGCCGCTCGGCCGGCTGCGCGGCGAAGTCGCACGCATCGCCGGCTTCTGAAGCCCCGGCCCGAAGCGACACACACCATTGCTCGCGCCGCCACTTGCCGGCGCGGGCGCCAGCGCCCGGACGAAGGCCGAGAGGCCATTGGCAGAGCGCCGACAAGCCCGGCGACGACGCCGAACGCCGCGTCGCCGCCCTCTCCACCAACCCAAGGAAAGGTCCTGATCCGATGAAACGCCTTGCCCTGCTGCTTGCAGGCAGCTGCCTGCTCGTGACCGCCCCGAGCCTCGCCCAGCCGAGCTTTGCCCAGGCTGCGCCGCCCGCTCCTGCGGCGGCCGATCCCGGCCCCGATGCTGCGAACCCGCCACCGCCTCCCGGCGCCCCGGTTCCCCCGCCCCCGGGGCCCCGCGGACCCGACGGCGCCGCAACGCCGCCTCCGCCGCCGCCTCCAGGCGGCCCGCGCGGCCATCGCCCGCCGCCCCCGCCGCCGCCATCCAAGGGCGCCCATTTCATCATGGACGGCGCCGGGATCCATCTCGACGTCAAATGCGCCGACGACGAGCCGATGATGCCCTGCGCCGACATCGCCGGCCGCTTCCTGAAGGAGCTGCAGGCGGCACCGCGCGGGCCTTCAGCTGGACCCGACGGCGGTCCGGCGGCTGCCCCGCGGCCGGCGCCGACCGGCGGGCCAGCCGAAGCCCCCGCGGCTCCGCCCCCGCCGCCGGCTCCGGCGGCCCAGTAATTTCGCGAAAGACCAGCGGCCGACCCTACGCGGCCATCGGGGAGCGGGCAGCCATGTCCGCTCCCTTTGGCGTTCGGCAAAGCATCCGGGGGCAAAGAGGCGCCGCCTGCGACAATGCCGGATCGACGGGTCCCGGCATCGCGGCGGAAATGATTTTCGATTCCGGGACAAATGCTGTAAATGCCGGCCAAACCACCTTCGACGATGGCCGATGCCGCGACGTGACGTTCCGCGATCGACGATCGGCGCGACAATCTCGGAAAGCATGCCCATGAGCACTCTCGCCAGCGACGCCGCGCCGGCCCGACCGGTCGGGCGGCGCCCCTACGAGACCCGCCGCACCTTCGCGATCATTTCCCACCCCGACGCCGGCAAGACGACGCTGACCGAAAAGCTCCTGCTCTCTGGCGGCGCCATCGAGATGGCCGGCGCGGTGCGCTCCAAGGGCAATGGCCGGCGGGCGAAATCCGACTGGATGGACATCGAGAAGAACCGCGGCATCTCGGTGACCTCCTCGGTGATGACCTTCGAGAAGGAGGGCATCAACTTCAACCTCCTCGATACCCCCGGCCACTCGGACTTTTCCGAGGATACCTACCGGACGCTGACCGCCGTCGACAGTGCCATCATGGTCATCGACGCGGCCAAGGGCATCGAGGCGCAGACCAAGAAGCTGTTCGAGATCTGCCGCCTGCGGGACATCCCGATCATCACCTTCGTCAACAAGGTCGACCGCGAGGGGCGCGACCCGTTTGAACTCCTGGACGAGATCGAGGCCGAGCTGGCGCTCTCCGTCGCCCCCATGGTCTGGCCGGTCGGCCAGGGCGGCCTGTTCAAGGGCTGCTACGACCTGACGAAGAACGACTTCCTCTTCGCCGGCAGCGACAGGACCCAGCATTATGCCGGCGGGCTCGACGATCCGGCGCTGAAAGCCGCACTTGGCGAGAGCGCCTATGCGGGCTTTCGCGACGCCGCCGAGCTCGCGGCCGAAGGCTATGCCGATTTCGACCCCGAAGCCTATCGCCAGGGCCATCTGACGCCGGTCGTCTTCGGCTCGGCGCTGCAGAATTTCGCCGTCGACCGGCTGATGGATTTCATCGCCGAACATGCCCCCGAGCCGCGGCCGCAGCCGTCCGACAAGGGGCCGGTCGATCCGTCCGAGGACAAGGTGTCGGGCTTCGTCTTCAAGGTCCAGGCCAATATGGACCCCAAACACCGCGACCGCGTCGCCTTCGTGCGCTTCTGCTCGGGCCATTTCAAACGCGGCATGAAGCTCGACCACGTGCGCTCGGGCAAGGCTCTCGCCGTCTCCAACCCGATCTATTTCGTCGCGCAGGAGCGGGCGCTGACCGAGGAAGCCTATGCCGGCGACGTCATCGGCATTCCGAACCACGGCACGCTGCAGGTGGGCGACACGCTGACCGAGGGCGAAAACTTCCGCTTCACCGGCCTGCCGGCCTTTGCGCCTGAGGTGCTGCGCCGGGTGCGGCTCGAAGATTCCATGAAGCTGAAGCAGATGCGCCGGGGGCTAGAAGACCTCGCCCAGGAAGGCCTCGTCCAAGTGTTCCGGCCGACCATCGGCTCGGACTGGATCGTCGGCGTCGTCGGCCCGCTGCAGCTCGACGTCCTCGCCTCGCGCATCGCCGGCGAATACAAGGCCGACGTCACCTTCGAGCCGGTGCAATACAATGTCGCCCGCTGGATCCGCTCCGACAGCGAACAGAAGCTCAAGGACTTCATCCGCGAGAACACCATGAACGTGGTGCGCGACCGCGACGGCTGGCCGGTCTATCTTTGCAAGGACGACTGGGACCTGCGCTACATCACGGGCAAGCACAAGGACATCGCCTTCGACGCAACGCGCGAGATCGTCCAGGGGGGCGACGGGGGGAAGTAGGCGGGGCAGTTTCGGCCTTTCGGCGCGAAGCACCGGACTGCTCCTGACCGGGCGAGGCATGGATCCCCGACCCTGCGGGCCGAGGATGACGAAGCGGATGGGGGAGCGCCCCATCCTGCGCCGTCAGGGCATAGTGAAGGCAGAATGCTGGCAGCGTTCCGCTCGCATGCATTGCCACAGAAGACCCTTGGCGGCATCTTCGACGCATGACCGGATATGTCTACGTCATGGCAAGCCAGAGAAACGGAACTCTTTACATCGGCGTGACGTCCGACCTCTCCCGCCGCGTGCACGAGCACAAGACGGAGGCCACGAAAGGCTTTACGAGCCGCTACGGCTGCAAGCGCCTCGTCTGGTACGAGGAGCATTTCGACATCCGCGACGCCATTGCCCGCGAGAAGGCGCTGAAGAAGTGGTCTCGGGCGCGGAAGATGGTCTTGATCGAAGCGATGAACCCGGGATGGGAGGAGCTTTATCGGGGGATGGGATGGTGAGCGGTGCGGCTTCGGTTTTCTGCGATGCGGTCGTTGATCGGCATCGAACACCCGCGCCGACGCGTGAAAGCGAGGGCGCCCGCCTCCCCGCTTCGTCATCCTCGTGCGCCAGCACGGGGATCCATGCCTCAAGCGCTTCCGTTGCCGCTCCGTTTGCGGGACCGGGTGTCATTCCGGCACCGGACTGCTCCTGACCGGGCGAGGCATGGATCCCCGACCCTTTCGGGCCGAGGATGACGAAGCGCAGGGAGCAGCGTCTCATCCTGAACCGTCTGAGGACGGTAAACGGAGAATACTGGCGAAGTCCCAGGGAAATCGGCTGGTGAGTAGTGCCTCTGCTCCACCGACACAACAACGGACGCCACCAGTCGGAGCGCCGCCCTTCTCGCTTCGTCATCCTCGTGCGCGAGCACGGGGATCCATGCCTCAAACGCTACCGGTGCCGCTCCGTTTGCGGGACCGGACGTCATTCCGGCACCGGACTACTCTTGACCGGGCGAGGCATGGATCCCCGACCCTGCGGGCCGAGGATGACGAAGCGGAGGAGGGAGTGTTTCGTTCTGTACCGCCACGGCACAGTGATGGCCGAAGGCTCGCGACGTGACGGGAGAGTGGGCGTCCGCTTCACCGAAACGACAACAGACGCCACCAGACGTAGCGCCCACCTCGCCGCTTCGTCATCCTCGTGCTTAAGCACGGGGATCCATGCCTCTGCGTTTCCGTTGCCGTTCCGCTTGCGGGGGTCAGCGTCACCCCGGCTCCGGACTGCTCCTGATCGGGCGAGGCATGGATCCCCGACCCTACGGGCCGAGGATGACGAAGCGGAGGGGGGAGCGTTTCGTACTGTACCGTGTGGCGCCAATTTGAGCGAAATGGCGCTTTGCGCCCATCGCGGTCGTTCCAAACCTTTTGCGACCGAACCCGATTGCGGACATTCGCGTCCTTGCCCTATCTATTCAATACGCGGCATAAAGGGCATTATGCGTTCTTATTGGTGTCTTTCGTGACTGAAAAAATACGCTTTCGGCTTCCAAAAGCAAAAATTTCATGGGCAGAGGCGCAGCTGGAATTTGTAAGTCGGGAGGTTGATGCGTTTATCGAGGAAAATGTAAATCGCGTCACCACGGAGGTAGATCCGAACCATCCTGGGATGTTATCGGTTGTATCGTACGAGTCTACGATTCCAAATAATTTAACCGTTCATATTGGCCGCATAGTTGGATGCATGAAAAGTGCGCTCGACAATGTCGCAGTTGAGGCGGCCTTAGAAGTCGACCCCCAAGCCAATACACGCCGGATCGTATTTCCCTTTAGCGGTAACCAAGAGACGAATGGATGCGATAAGTGGTTCGCAGGCAAGGTCGGCCCTATGAAAGATGTCCATAGGCGCATCATTGTAGAAGCAAGACCTTACACTGGCGGGAACCAAGCTCTCGTGGCCCTCCAAGAATTGAGGAATGCTGATGAGCATCTAGGCATCCGACTGTCCATTACCAAGCGGCAGTTTATGGTGTCCTTTCCCAGCGTGAGCATCAGATACTCTGCCCCCAAGCCTGATGGCAGTATCGATATAATTCCTACCTATTCAGATGAAAAGCCTGATTTTAAAACAGACATGAGGATTGAATTTTCCGAACCTCTTTTCCGAGGCAAGGAGATAACTTCTTGGTTGCGCGACATGCTAGCCACTACCAGTGAAATTGTTAGCAAGTTCGACCGAAGCTAATATCCCCAGCTTAATTATATAATTGCCGACCCAAGCGATTTATTTGAAAAGCTCGTCTTGCCCTACGTTCGTTGTATCTTGTTTCTAATAGAGCGACCTCTTTGCGGCGCTGACAGCGGCGCCGTAAGCGATCTACGATGCCCGAAACTCGAATGGCGCCGGCTCTCACGCAGCCCTGATCTGTAAATGATATGGAACGGCGGGTTTCTCTTTCGGCGACTTTCGTACGCCTCACGGCGCCCAAAAATTTTCAGGGAACCAGAACGGCGGCTATTTGCGAAGGAAGCCCGAGAGCCGACCGTCCTCTTCCGGCCCACTACTACTTCTCACACCCCATCAACCCTCCCCTCCTCAACCGCAAAGCACGCCACCCGTGTCGCCCCATGCGTCGTCAGTTCCGGGCGCTCGCTCCGGCACCGCTCGTTCGCATACGGACAGCGCGGGTTGAACGAACACCCCGGCGGGGGGCTGATTGGCGAGGGGAGTTCGCCGGTGAGGCGAATGCGCTGGCCCTTGGAGGCGGGGTCGGTGGCGGGCGTCGCGGAGAGGAGTGCGCGGGTATAGGGGTGGAGGGGCGTGGCGTAGAGGGCATCGACCGGGGCGATCTCGACGGGGCGGCCGAGATACATGACCATGACGCGGTCGGCGACGTGTTTGACCACCGAGAGATCGTGGCTGATGAAGATGTAGGTGAGGCCGAGGCGATCCTGTAGGTCGGCGAGGAGGTTGAGGATCTGCGCCTGGATGGAGACGTCGAGCGCCGAGACCGGCTCGTCGAGGACGAGGATCTTCGGCTCGAGGATGATCGCCCTTGCGATCGCGATGCGCTGGCGCTGGCCGCCGGAGAACATATGGGGATAGCGGCCGTAATGCTCCGGACGCAGGCCGACCTCGGCGAGCGCGGCCTCGGCCTTGCGGCGGCGTTCGGCGGCGGAGAGTTTCGTGTTGATCTTCAGCGGCTCCTCGAGGATCGCGCCGACCTTCTGGCGCGGATTGAGGGCGCCATAGGGGTTCTGGAAGACGATCTGCACGATCGAACGGAGCCTTGCGACATCGCCCTGATCGTCGCCGGTGATGGTGACGCCGTCGATGACGAGGGCGCCTTCCGACGGGGCCTCGATCATCGTCAGCATGCGGGCGAGGGTCGACTTGCCGCAGCCGCTCTCGCCGACGATCGCCAGCGTCTCGCCCTCCTCGACGGTGAAGCTCGTGTCCTTGACGGCTTTCAGGTCGAGCGGCTTGGCGAACAGGCCGCGCCGGACCTCGTAGACCTGACTGACATTGGTGGCGGTGACGATCGCCCTTCCGGCGGCATCGGGGGCGGGGGTGACCGGCGCCGTGGCGGTGGCGGGAGCGTTGGTCGAAGCGTCCATCAGGCGGCACTCTGGCTGGCGGGGTGGTTGAGCGGATAGTGGCAGAGCGCCTCGCCGAGGCTTTCCGGCTGGCGCGGCGGCACGACGGTGCGGCACTTGTCGTCGGCCTTGTCGCAGCGCGGATTGAACAGGCAGCCGTCCGGCCGGTCGCCCTGCCCCGGCACGACGCCGGCGATGGTCGGCAGGCGCTCGCCCGTCGAACGCTCGGGGATCGCGGCGAGAAGGGCGGAAGTATAGGGGTGGTGAGGGTCGTCGAAGAGGGTCGAAACCTTCTGGCGCTCCACCTGCTGGCCGGCATATTGCACGACGACGCGCTCGGCGGTCTCGGCGATGACGCCCATGTCGTGGGTGATCAGGATCATCGCCATGCCGCGCTCTTTCTGCAGATCGAGCAGGAGGTCGAGGATCTGCGCCTGGATGGTGACGTCCAGCGCCGTCGTCGGCTCGTCGGCGATGAGGAGCTTCGGCTGGCAGGCGGTGGCCATGGCGATCATCACGCGCTGGCTCATGCCGCCGGACATCTGATGCGGAAAGGCCGACAGCCGGCGCTCGGGCTCGGGAATGCCGACGGCGGTCATCAGCTCGATCGCCCGCGTCTGGCGGCCCTTGCGGTCGAGGCCGGTATGGGCCTTCAGCGCTTCCTTGATCTGGTAGCCGACGGTGAAGCAGGGATTGAGCGAGGTCATCGGCTCCTGGAAGATCATGGCGATCTCGTTGCCGATGATCTTGCGGCGCTCCTTGCCCGACATGCCGCGCATGTCGCGGCCCTCGAAGGCGATCTCGTCGGCGGTGACGGTGGCCGACGGCGGGAGGAGGCCCATCAGGCCGAGCATGGCGACGGACTTGCCGGAGCCGCTCTCGCCGACGATGCCGAGCACTTCGCCGGGATCGACGGTGATGTCGATGCCGTCGACGGCCCTGAACGGGCCGGAAGCGGTGTCGAAGGTGACGGAGAGATTGCGCAGGGAGAGAAGGGGTGCGGCTGCCTTGTTGATCATCGCACTACGATATCCTATCTTTAAAACAGACCTTCAACGCTCGGGTGAATGCGATGTCGATCATGTCTCGTTCGGGCCAGAAGCCGGCGGAGCAGCAGCCGCTGAAGCCGGGGACTTACGGTCCGCTTCCATTTTACTGAGCAGGACTTTCTTGCGCTCCTGCAGTCGCTCCTGCGGCTTCGTCTCCAAAGAACGCTCGATGGCTTCCATGGCGTCTTCCGCCATCGCAGTGACGGTCGCGACCATCCGGGAGTAGTGTTGCAGCATCCGCTTTCGTCGGGCGTGACCGAGTGAGCGATATGCGGCCGATCGCAGATCGCCTGAAAAGCGGTTGATCAGCATCATCTGTCGGTAGAAGGCGACCACCGGGCCGATGGCTTGTTCGTCGAGGACGGCGATCTTGGGAATGAACGCTTCAAACACGGCCGGCTGGACGACTGGGGTCACGAAGGGGACGAAGTCGGGATTGTCCGCAAATGCCGTCTCGACGGCCTCCAGCGACTCATCGAGCGAGCCGAGCACGACCCATTGGCGCCAGACCGCGTCGATCTCGACCATGATGGCGGTCTGTACATCACGCTGCTCCTGCTTACGGCGCCGGTCCTCCTCTCGTCGATGGGCGACTCGCGATCCTACCCATGTGCCGATGGCGATCAGCCCGGCCAGCAGCGCCCCGGCAAATCCCAGAAATCCCGTAATAACGGCCTGCTGGAGGGGTACGTCGACGATCCCCAGCCAGATGAAGAAGTCCTTCACCCTCAGCTCCGCTTCATCTTCGGATCCAGCGCGTCCCTCAGGCCGTCGCCGACAAGGTTGATGGCGAGCACCGTGACGAGAATGGCAAGGCCCGGGAAGGTGACCACCCACCAGGCCCGCAGGATGAACTCGCGCGCTTCCGCCAGCATGGTGCCCCATTCGGGCGTCGGCGGCTGGGCGCCCATGCCGAGAAAGCCGAGGGCCGCGGCGTCGAGAATGGCGTTGGAGAAGGACAAAGTCGCCTGCACGATGAGAGGCCCGAGGCAGTTCGGCAGGATCGTCACCACCATCAGCCGCAGCGGGCTCGCGCCGACGACCTTGGCGGCGGTGACGTATTCGCGCCGTTTCTCGGCCATGACCGAGGCCCGCGTCAGCCGGACGAAGTGGGGCTGGAGAACGAGGGCGATGGCGATCATCGCATTGGTGAGGCCGGGGCCGAGAACGGCGACGAGAACGAGGGCGAGGAGCAGCGAGGGAAAGGCGAGGATGACGTCCATCACCCGCATGATGACGGTATCAAGCCAGCCGCCGAAATAGCCGGCGATGAGGCCGATGGCGATACCGACGGTGACGGCGACCACCACGACGACGAGGCCGATGAACAGCGAATATTGCGCGCCGTAGAGCAGCCGCGAGAGCATGTCGCGGCCGATCGCGTCGGTGCCGAGCAGATAGTTCCAGCTGCCGCCGTCCTGCCAGACCGGGGGAAGAAGCTGCGCTTCGTTGTTGGTGACGAAGGGCGAATGGGGCGCAATCAAAGGCGCGGCGATTGCGGTGAGAATGATCAGGATAAAGACGACGAGGCCGAGGACCGCGCCCTTGTTTTCGGAGAAGTAGAACCAGAACTCCTCCAGCATCTGCCGGCGGACGCTCTTCTTTGGGCGATGATCGGGCAGGTCGGCGCCGACGCCTTCCTCGGCTTCCTGGGCTGAAATATGGCTCATGATGGTTCCCCTACCCTGCCCGCACGCGCGGGTTGATCACGCCGTAGAGGAGGTCGACGGCCAGATTGACGACCATGATGATCATCGCGATGAGGATCAGGCCGCCCTGCACGACCGGATAGTCCCGTCGAAAGACGCTATCGATCATCCACTTGCCGATGCCTGGCCAGGAGAAGATCGACTCCGTCAGGATCGCGCCGGCCATCATGACACCGACCTGCAGGCCGATCGTCGTGACCACAGGGATCAGGGCGTTGCGCAGGGCGTGAATGCCGATGACGCGGCCGCGCGACAGGCCCTTGGCCTTGGCGGTGCGCACATAGTCCTCGCCGAGAACCTCCAGCATGGCGGAGCGGGTCTGCCGGGCGATGACGGCAAGCGGAATGGTCGCCAGAACGATCGACGGCAGGATCAGATGAGAGACAGCCGAGCCGAAGGCGCCCTTCTGCCCGGACAGAAGCGAGTCAATGAGCATGAAGCCGGTGACCTGCGGGAAGTAGTAGAGAAGCGAGATGCGGCCCGACACCGGCGTCCATTGGAGGACCCCGGAAAACAGGATGATCAGGAGGAGACCCCACCAGAAGATCGGCATGGAATAGCCGACGAGAGCCGCGCCCATGACGCTCTGGTCGAACCAGGAGCCGCGCTTGACCGCCGCGAAGACGCCGGCCGGCACGCCCAGAAGCACGGCGATGATGATGGCGCAGAGGGAGAGTTCGAGGGTCGCGGGAAACAGCGTGAAGAACTCGTCGGCGACGCCGCGTTTGGTGACCAACGAGGTGCCGAAATCGCCCTGGATGAGGCCCCAGAGATAGGACAGATACTGGACCACCAGCGGCCGGTCGAAGCCGAGCTGTTGCATGATCGCGGCATGGCGGGCCGGATCGACGACCCGCTCACCCGCCAGCATCTGGACGGGATCGCCGGGCAGAAGCCGGATGAAGGCGAAGGCGACGATCGAGACGCCGATGAAGGTCGGAATCAGGACGGCGATGCGCGAGAGCAGGAAGCGCTGCATTTTGCCCCTATTGTCAGGTCGACATGGTCTTGTTTGAGGCCGGCCTTGCTGGCCGGTCCTTGGATTTCAGGCGTCCTGCCCGAGCCTGCGAAGCGCGATGCGCGAGGCATGCGAGCGGACGGCATGGGCGAGGATCTCGAACAGCGGCTCGCCATCCTCGTAGCTGGGCGGCGCCAGCGCGTCGGGGCGCTGGGCGCGCAGCATCTCGTCTTCGGCCGAAAACTCGCCATCGCGTGACACGGCAATGGCAAAGCCGCCCATCTCGCGGACAAAACCGAAGGCCTGGAGATCCGACGCTCCGTCACCGACATAGATCAGCTGATCGAGGGGAATGCGCAGGTCTTCCTCGGGCTTGTCGGCCTCGGTGCGCGACGGCGCATTCGACCCGCCGAGATCGATGCCCTTTGCGAGGGCCTGCAGATAGCGAACCTTCTCGGGGTGGGGAATCATCTTTCGGACCCCGTGGACGCGCCCGTCCTTTGCCACGTTCAGCTCGGAGCCATGACGACGATCGAAGGCGGCCGCGGCCGGATGGGCCGAGAAGACCTGGAGATAGCCGGCGGAGACGACGGCGAACTCGAGTTTCACGGCCGGATCAGCCTCTCTGGCAACGGCGCGCAGGCGCTCCGGCATGGTCTCGGCACCGGGAAAGCCCTTCGTCGTGCGCCCCGCTTCCTCGACCTGGTCGATGGTGATGACCTTGCCGTCCCGCTCGCACAAACGGCGAAGACCCTCGAATTTGGCGAGGACCTCGTCCCAGCCGGCATCGGCAAGCGGCTTGAAAAACTGCGATTTCCATTCGTCGACCTCGAAGCCCATGACGGCGACGAGGCGCTCGAAGGAATCTTCCGCAAGGGTCCAGTCGAAGTCGAAGGCAAGCAGGATGTGCGCGGTGAACGGATGGGTCGCCGTCATCGGTGTTGGTGCCTTTCAAAATCGGGAAGGGGCGGCCGACGCCGCCCCTTCTCTGCATGACAATGGACCGGACAGCTTACTGCTCGATATCGACGTCGTCGAAGCGGTGATAGCCGAGCGGATCCTGGACGAAGCCCTTGACCGACTTCTGCATCGGCATGAACACCTTGGAATGGTCGATGGTCAGCCACGGCGCCTTTTCCTTGAACACGACCTGCGCCTGTTCGTAGAGCTTGGTGCGCTCGGCCTGATCGTCGGTCGCCTTGGCCTTCTTGACCAGATCGTCGAACTCCTTGTCGCACCACTGGGCGCGGTTGTTGCCACCAACGGCATCACAGCCGAGCAGCGTATCGAGGAAGTTGTCCGGATCGCCGTTATCGCCAGTCCAGCCGAGCATCGCGGCACCGTCGCGATCCTTGGCCTTGGACTTTTCGAGATACTCGCCCCACTCGTAAGAGACGATCTCTGCCTTGACGCCGACCTTGGCGAGATCCGCCTGCATCAGCTCCGCCGCGCGGCGGGCGTTGAGCATGTAGGGGCGCGACACCGGCATCGCCCAGATCTTCATCGACAGATCGGTGACGCCGGCGTCCTTCAGCATCTGTTTGGACTTTTCCGGATCGTAGGGATCGTCCTTGATCTCATTGTTGTAGGACCACATCGTCGGCGGGATCGGGTTCTTGGCCGGCACGGCCGCGCCCTGGAACACCGCGTCGATGATCGCCTGCTTGTTGATCGCCATGTTGAGGGCCTTGCGGACCTCGACCTTGTCGAACGGCGCCTGGGTCGTGTTGTAGGCCATGTAAGCGACGTTCAGGCCTTCCTGCTCCATCACCTCGAGGTTCGAATCACTCTTCAGCGATTCGACGTCAGCGGCGTTTGGATAGGGGAAGATCTGGCACTCGTTCGCCTTCAGCTTCTGCACGCGAACCGAGGCGTCGGTGGTGATGGCGAAGATCAGGTCGTCGATGGGCTGTTTGCCCTTGTAGTAATCCGGATTGGCCTTGTAGCGAATGACGGCGTCCGGCTGATAGGCGACGAACTGGAACGGGCCGGTGCCGAGCGGCTGCTGGTTGAGCATCGCCTCCTGGCCGTCCGCCTTCAGCTTGTCGGCATATTCCTTCGACATGATCGAGGCGAAATCCATCGCCAGATCGGCAAGGAACGGGGCCTCGGGCCGCGCGAGGACGAACTTCACCGTCATGTCGTCGACCTTCTCGATCGACGTGATCAGATCAGGGAATCCCATGCCGCTGGCATATTCCCAGGACGTGCCGGGGACATACTGGTTCCAGGGATTGTCGCTCTTGAGCTGCCGCTCGAAGGAATAGATCACGTCGTCGGCATTGAGCGTGCGGGTCGGCGTGAAGAAATCGGTGGTCTGGAATTTCACGTCCGGCCGCAGCTTGAAGGTATATTCCTTGCCGTCGTCCGAAATTTCCCAGGACTCGGCAAGGCCCGGCTCGGTTTCCGTCGATCCGTGCTTGAACTCGACAAGCCGGTTATAGACCGTGCGCGAGGCCGCATCGAAGGTGGTGCCGGCTGTATAGAGCGCCGGATCGAAACCCTCCGGCGAAGCCTCGGAGCAATAGACGAGCGTCTTGGCCGACGCCGCCGAACCGAGGGCCAGGGTCAGGGCCGTCGCGGCGAAAAGCCGGGTCAGGGAATTCATACAGCATGCCTCCTGTCAGGATCGGGTGGATCTTTTGTCCACTCACTATCGTTCACTCGACAGCTTTTGATTGTCGAAGGCAAGCACGTTTTTTGACCATTCATTCAAAAACAATGGTTGGTGCACGAGACTTTGGTCTCGATTCCTCGAGTTGCGCGAGGACCTTCGCCGCGATGTCGCGATAAGCGGCAGCATGCGGCCCGTCGGGATCCGTCGCGACCACCGGTCGTCCCGCATCGGAACTCTCGCGGATCGCCATCTCGATCGGCACTTCGCCCAGAAACGGAACGCCGAGCCGTTCCGCCTCGTCCCTCGCGCCGCCATGACCGAAGATGTCGTAGCGATTTCCCGTGTCAGGCGCTATGAAATAGCTCATGTTCTCGACAATACCGAGCAAAGGCACCTCGACCTTCTGGAACATCGCCAGGCCCTTGCGCGCATCGATGAGCGCCAGATCCTGCGGCGTCGAGACGATGACCGCGCCGGCGAGCGGCACCTGCTGGGCCATGGTCAGCTGGGCGTCGCCGGTGCCGGGCGGCATGTCGACGATCAGAACGTCGAGTTCCCCCCACTCGACCTCACGCATCATCTGCGTCAGCGCCGACATCACCATCGGCCCGCGCCAGATCATCGGGGTTTCCTCGTCGACCATCAGCCCCATGGACATCGCCTTCAGGCCGAATGCCTCAAGCGGGATGATGGTCCGCCCGCCCGCACTTTTCGGTTTTTCCTTCAGCCCGAGCAGCCTGGGGATGGAGGGGCCATAGACGTCGGCATCGAGGATGCCGACGGCCAGCCCCAACGCTGACAGACCAAGAGCGAGATTGACGGCTGTCGTCGATTTGCCGACGCCGCCCTTACCCGACGCGACCGCGACGATCTTGTCGATGCCCGGAATGCCGGGCTTGGCGCCAGCCGGCCGGCGTGCGGGCGCGGCCGACGGCGATGCCGGCCCCCTGGCAGGCTGCGGCCGAGACGGCGCAGCCTGCGGAGCGCCCGAACTGCCGGCCGCCTTTTCCGCCGTCAAAGCGACCATCGCTTTGCCAATTCCTTCGAGTTTTGCCACCTCCGTCTCGATCTGGCGGCAGAACGGCTCGAAACGTTCGGCCTCGGCCGCCGGGACGGAGAGCGAGAAAAAGGCCTTGCCGTCGGCAATGAAGATGTCTGACACGATCGATCGCGAGACGACGTCAGCCCCGTTGTCGGGCGGCGTCATCTGGCGAAGGATGTCGAGAATGCGTGTCTTCAGGTCGTCGGCCAAGATGTCGAACTCCACAAATGCATTGCCCGTTTTGCGCGCAGATATCGCGCCGGTGCCATGACGTCCAAGAAAAACGCTCCGGCGCCTCGCCGGGCAAGCCCGTTTTCTCACTCGCCACGGCGCCATCGCTCAAGCTGGTCAGCGACGCGCTGACGCTCGGCTGCCTGTCGCCAGCCATACCATCGACGATGACTGGACGGCCCCATCAAGCGGCCGTTCGCCCCGGCGGCTGTCTGCCGGGATTTGGCCTTTTAAACGGTCTGCGCCAGGGCCCGGTTTGTTTTCCGGACTGTTTACGCCATTTTGTTCGGTCAATGGTTTCCGGTGATCTGCAGAAAAGCGCTTGAACAGACCTCGTTGGGGCAGAATCAACAGCCGGTTCGGCCGGCGCAGGGCCACCCATGATCAACGACGACACGGCATCGCATGACAGACCGGCGCCACCCCTCTCCGATCCGGCGAAGCCCCGCGACGCCGGCATGTCGCCGCGCGTCACGTTGGAGGTCGGTGACGCGGCACGTCGTCTGGCACGGATCCTCCTACGATCAGCAAGGGATGGTGCGCTCGGCGTTGTCCGGCCGAAGGACGGCATACCGGCAGTGAGCCGCGTTCTCGTGGCAACGGATTTCGCCGGCCGCCCGGTTCTCCTCGTCTCCGATCTTTCCCTGCACAGCCGCGCGATCGCCACTGATCCGCGCTGTTCGCTGCTCGTCGGACAGCGCGGAAAAGGCGATCCCCTCGCCCATCCGCGCATGACCGTCTTTTCGACGGCGATTCCGATTTCGCGAGAGAGCGATGAAGGACAGGCAATCCGCGAGCGTTTCCTGTCCCGTCATCCGACAGCGGCTCTTTACGTCGACTTCCCGGATTTCCGGTTCCTGCGCCTCGAGCCTCAAGACGCGGCGCTGAATGGTGGTTTCGCCCGTGCCTACGATCTGAGCGTCGACGATTTCATCGACGAATTCGATGATGCATTGCCGGCTCTCGGCATCCGGGCCCGCGACCACATGAACGAGGATCATGCCGATTCCATCGACACGCTTGCCGGGATGCATGGCGAGAGCGGCAGCGGCTGGCGCATCGCCACCGTCGATCGCAGAGGCTTCGAAATCCGGCGTGGTGACCGGCTGTCACGGATCGAATTCAACATCGACCCGAAGAGTGAGGGTGGCTACCGCGCGGCCTTCGTCGATGCCATCCGAAATCCGCCGGCTGATAACGCGGAGACCTCGCGTCAGTGAAAACCGACGCTCGAGCCAGACGCCACCTGGCGGCGATCAGACGTCGTAGCCGTCCGGACAGTTGGCGATGAAACGCGTGCGCCCGCCCCCGCGCAGATAGACGCACTGGCCGGGCGAATTGGCGGCAAGGCCGAGAACACGATCCTGCGGCCCGACGACGGGTTCGTCGATCTTGCCGGAGCGAAACGGCACGGCTTCGGCATTCTCAAGTCCGAATACGGCTCCGAACACCTGGGGCGGCCGATCGCCCGTACACCCGCCGAAAACGGGAAGAAGCGCGGTCGCCAGAGCAAGCGACAGACAGGGGCCACGTCGAGCCCAGGAACCGCCCCTCGTCCGGCCGCCGCTAAGCCCCTGTTCCCCACGGGGCGAGCACTGCAAACTGTCTCGGCTCATCGCTTCTGCCTCACGAATACCGGTTCATACAACCAAAACAAAAACCCCGCCAAACGGCGGGGTTTCGTCAACTCAAGTCCGCAGGCCATGGGCTTTTCACAAATACCAATGACACAGAGCGGCGCGTGGGTCAGTAGCCTTGCGGGCACCGATAGACGTTTCCGTCTGAATAGCGGCAGTAACCCGGATTTTCCTTCGACCGGCCGATGACGTTGCCCGCCACTGCGCCGACGCCCGCACCGATTGCCGCGCCAGCGAGAGTGGACGTCGTGTCGCGGCCGATCGCCTGACCGGCGAGCGCACCGACGGCACCACCCGCCACGGCACCACCAGCTGTGTATCTGTCTTCAGTCGTGCAACCTGCTGCCAGCATCGTGACCGCCGCAACCACTGCAATCGTAAGCTTACGTTTCATATTATTCTTCTCACTCTCAACCAGGACGTCCCCGTCGATCAAGGTTATAGGCCAAACCCGCTCGGCGTCATCATCTGGCTTCAGATACTGGCGAATTTTTATTTCGGGGATGTTCCACGACGCCCAGCGGCAACACAGCTGTATCGACCTGGTGCACGCGAGGGCCGAAATGCATGTTTCTGACCTGCAAATGTGAACAGTTGATCGGATGCGACGCGAACCCCAACTTCTGTCGCGCGCCTTGCAAGCTTTCGTTCGTCCACATCGCCGAAATCAGCGCGACGCGACGAGGCTCGGCTCGGCATCGAAGGTGATCGACAGCTGCCCGTTGCGGGAAACGGCCCAGTCCACCGTTGCCGACTGCTCGAAAACGTCTTCCGACACTTCCTTGCATGCACCGAATACGCGCTTGTCGGCAGTCCCGCTCAGGCGGATCTGCAGAGGCAGCTCTTTGCGACATTCGGAAACATTTTCATAAGCAGCGACTGGCACGGGGATTTCTTTGCAAACCGAAATATCGCCCGAGCAGCCGACCAGCAGCATGAATGCAGCGACGTGTTCCATCTCCAGCTCTCCTTTGGGAAGGAAACACGGGAGAGTGATTTCAGTTCCGCAGGCAAGCGAACAGCCGTTTCACGATCGCGTGAAAACCTTGCCTTTGCGAACGAATTCTTTCCGGTTTGGATGGCTGGCGGAGGTCTTACGTCGCCGAGCCGGTCGCAGGCCGCGAAGAGACGCGCCCCTCGCCTCGGCATCGGATGCCGGGGCGGCGCAGATGCCCGCTCACGGCGACGGTCGGAAGCAACGGGTCATATGTTCGTGAAAATCGCCGCGATGCGCCTGGAGCCGGCGGTCCGTTATTCGCCGCCGCGCGCGTGCATGACCTCGAACTGGGCTTCCGGCACCACCAGCGTGTAACGGATACCCTCTGCGAGATATTCGAGGCGTGCTTCCCCTCCCACGGCATTCGGAACGATACGCTCGAGCGTCGAGGTCCCGAAGCGGGGGTCACGCTCAGCCCTGACGCGGGGGCCGCCACGCTCCTGCCAGACGATGATCAGAACGCGCTCTGCACCCTCGTCCTCGAGCCGCGCATCGATGAGGACTTTCCCACCCGGCACCGACAGCGAACCGTAGGACGCAGCATTGACCGCAAG
This sequence comes from Jiella mangrovi, assembly GCF_017815135.1. Classification (GTDB taxonomy): domain Bacteria; phylum Pseudomonadota; class Alphaproteobacteria; order Rhizobiales; family Rhizobiaceae; genus Jiella; species Jiella mangrovi. The sequence goes on from NZ_JAGJCF010000001.1 coordinate 440,236, forward strand.
TTCGTGCAGCGCGAGGCCGACATGCAGCGAAGCCGTCGGCGAGAGATAGACATCCGTCGGCCGAAACTCGATCTGGTCCATGCCGTCGGGTGCATAGCGCTCGACCTGGGTCGTCACCAGACTCTCGAGATCGGCTCCGCGCCAGTCCGCGTCGGTGACGATGTCCTGGGAGTACGATAGGGACTGGATGCGGCCGCGGAAGCGCACCAGAAATTCGGGAACCGTCAGGGAGTGCCGCGCTGTCTGGCTCGCCAGGCTCTGGATGATCGCAAGCAGGTTCTTCGAACGATGCGACAACTCGCGCAGCAACGTCTTCAGCGTCTCTTCGCGGCGCTTCTGGTCGGTGATGTCGAACGACGTGCCGATGATCCCGCAAGGCTCGCCATTCTCGTCGCGATCGACATCCACGCAGATGTCGTACCACCGGGTCTGGTTACCCTGACTGATGGCCATCTCGTATCGCATGGCGCGACCCGCAGAGAGAACCTCGTTCTTCATCTCGGTCGATCGCTTGGCCGAGGCCTCCGCGAGAATGTCAGCGTCGCTCGCGCCCTCGCTCGCGTCTGCGAGCCAGGAATGGCCGGCGTTCGAAACCCATGAGTAGCGCAGATTCAAATCTTGGGCGAAAACGGCCATCTCCGTATTCTCGATCGCCCGTAAGATTTTCTTTGCCAACATCAACCGACACTCACGACCATCCGGCTTCACGCGACCCGCCTCCAGACCGGACGATCACACGGAATCGATATGTTTCTCAATGTCTTCCGTCACTCGACGAACGGTCAACACGGTCCCGCCGGTCGCGGAGCCACGGTAGATCCGTAGCCGCGACCAGACAATGCCCGTAGGCCCCTTGTTAAACCCTCACTCGCGATTGAGTTCCGTAGCTGCGGCAGCTTTTTACGGTCAGCAGGGTACCGCTCCCTGCCAAACCGATCCCGGCAGACGTCGCCGGTCGACAAAAATTGGCCTCAGGCGGCCGCGCGGTTGTCGTTTTCGAAGAAAAGCGCCTGACTGATCAACGCCTTCACCATATCCGGATTGAACGGCTTGGTGACGAGGAAGGTCGGCTCGGGGCGCTCGCCCGTCAAAAGCCGCTCGGGAAAGGCCGTGATGAAGATGACCGGAACCGACACCTTCGCCAGGATGTCGTTCACGGCATCGATGCCGGAACTGCCATCGGCGAGCTGAATGTCGGCCAGAACCATTCCGGGGTTCTGCTTCTCGAACAGCGACATCGCCTCCTTGTGCGTGCGGGCGATCCCCGTCACCCGATGCCCGAGGCTCTCGACCATCTGCTCGATGTCCATCGCGATCAGCGGCTCGTCCTCGATGATCATGATCTCGGTCGAAACCTGGCGTCCGATATCGGACCCCGCCTGATCGATCATCTCCGAGAACCGGGTCTGGTCGACGCCGAGGATCAGCCCCGCCTCTTCGCTCGTGAACCCCTCGACGGCGACCAGCAGAAAGGCCTGCCGCGGCAGCGGCGCGATCGCCTTGAGGTTTTTCGCCGCACGCTCTTCCCAGGCCGACGTCGGCGCGTCCTCCCGGACATTCACGTCGAGCGACTGCCAAAGGGAGGAGAACAGGCGATAGAGCGAAATTCTCGGCGACTGGTCTTCGGGAAACAGCGACGGGTCTGCGATCAGTGCCTCTAGCACGGCCGCGACATAAGCGTCTCCGCTCGCTTGCGAACCGGTGAGCGCCCGGGAATAGCGTCGCAGGTATGGAATGTGCGGCGCTATGCGGGATGACATCGACATTTAGGCTTTCCTCGTATCCAACAGGCGAGACGTTCGAACTATTTTTAATTAAGGCAACGTTACCGAACCCATGGCGGGAACAAGGCTGCGTGCCGCGAGTTCACGGTAAATGGGACACCGGCCCTCCGGTGTGAAGAGCCCGTTTGAAATTGGTTCTGTTTCTGGTTCATGGCTTGCGGGATGGCGCTGTCGTTTTATCTGTCTTGCAATGTTCGAGATGAATGCAGGGAATCCATGACGTCTTTCAGCCCCAATTTTAGCCGCAACGGCGAAACACGCAGATATCGAGATTGTTGATGAGCGATCACGAGAGCGAGGACGAGAAAGTGCAGACGGGACAGGATCAGAGGTCGCAGCCGTCCGAACTTGGCATCAACGCCGCCATCGGAAAGCAGCTGAAAGCCTATTATGAGGACGTCGCGAGCGAGCCGGTTCCGGATCGGTTCTTGAGTTTGCTCGACGCGCTGGACAAGGCTGAATCGGCTTCGAAGACGACAAATCGGGAGTGATGCCGTCCATGAGTGTGCAGTTCGATTTCCGCAAAGAACTCATTACGATCATTCCCAACCTCCGGGCGTTCGCGACGTCGCTGGCCGGATCGTTCGACCGCGCCGACGACCTCGTCCAGGAGACCCTCGTGAAGGCGTGGGACAAGCAGCACACCTTTCAGCCCGGAACCAACATGAAGGCCTGGCTATTCACGATCCTGCGCAACGAGTTCTACACCCAGATGCGCAAGAAGGGCCGCGAGGTCCAGGACGTGGACGGAATCCATGCCATGCAGCTGGCGGGCCATCCCGAGCAGCAGGGCCATCTTGATCTGCAGGATTTCCGCAAGGCCCTCGAACTTCTGCCCGACGACCAGCGCGAGGCCCTGATCCTGATCGGCGCTTCGGGCTTCTCCTATGAGGAAGCCGCCGAGATCTGCAAATGCGCCGTTGGCACGATCAAGAGCCGCGTTTCGCGCGCTCGTACGCGCATCGCGGAGATTCTCGGGGTGGAAGGCGACGGTGATTACGGGCCGGATTCGATCTCCAGCCAGATCATCGGGGTCGCGCCCGCCGCTTGAAACAGGCCCTCGCCCAAGGAACCGCTAAGCGTCGACGGGGTTATTACCCCAAGGCGCACAGGATCAGCGTCGCCCGTCGCAATTCCTGGCATCGCTCGCCCCCGATCAATCGCAACGACGACGAATGGACAGACCCATGAACGATACAATCGCCGGCAAACCCAATATCCCCACTGGCGCCCCCCGCACTCCGGGGCAGGATCCCAAGACCCAGGCCGAGCAGGCGAATGTCGAGGAGCAGCTGGGCCGGCTGCGCGAGGACGTTTCGGCCCTGTCGGAGGCCGTGCGATCGCTTGCCACCCATGGGGCGGAAGACGTCAAGCGGCAGGCCTCCGCCCTGCGCGATGACGTTCGCCAGCGCGGCGAGGCCTATCTGCAGCAGGCGCAGGACGCAGCCTCCGATCTCGAAGAGGAAATGAGCGAGCGTATCCGGTCCGAGCCGATCAAGAGCGTCTTGATCGCGGCCGGTATCGGCTATCTCTACGCCCGCATCTTCCGGTAGTATCAGATGGTCTGGCAACTCGTCGCCAAGCTGGTGACCGGCGAAGCGGGCGTCTACATCGCCCGCCTGCGCAAGCTCGTCATCCTCTACATCGTCATGGCCGTCTTCGCCTTGTTGATGGTCACGTACCTGATCAGTGCGCTCTACATCTGGGTCGCCTCGATCTATGGTCCCTTGGCGACGTCGTTGTTCTTCGCCGGCGGCTTTCTGGTGCTCATCATTCTGACCTGGATCGCCACGATCATCGTCAGGCGGCCGGCGCGAAAGCGTGCCGACGATCGGCTGCAGCGCGATATCGCGTCGATCGCAGGCGTTGCGGCGCTGTCGAATGCGCCGCTCCTGTTCCAGTCGGCGCGGCGAAACAAGAAGCTGCTCTTCGTGCCAGTTGCAGGAGCCGTCGGCTGGGCCGTCTGGCGGGCCGTCAGCGCGTTCCAGACACGCGATGGCCGCGACATCTAGCCTCGATTGCAGCAAGCAAAGCATTACGAACGTAAAAGGGCGCACCGCTCGTCTCTGAACGGTGCGCCCTTTTGCATGTCGCGGAGACCGGCGCAGAGAGCGCCGGCCCGGAACGCATGGCTTTATTTCATCGTCGGGATCGAGAACTCGGCACCGTCCTTGATGCCCGACGGCCAGCGGCTCGTGACGGTCTTCGTGCGCGTATAGAAGCGGAAGCCGTCGGCGCCGTGCTGGTTGAGATCGCCGAAGCCCGACGCCTTCCAGCCGCCGAAGGTGTAGTAGGACAGCGGCACCGGGATCGGCACGTTGATCCCGACCATGCCGATGTTGATGCGGCTGGCAAAGTCCCGCGCCGCGTCGCCGTCCCGCGTGAAGATCGCGACGCCATTGCCGTATTCGTGGCTCATCGGCAGATCGAGGGCGTCCTCGTAATCCTTGGCGCGGGCAACGGAGAGGACAGGACCGAAGATTTCGGTCTTGTAGATGTCCATGTCCTTCTTGACGTTGTCGAAGAGACAGGCGCCGACGAAGAAGCCGTCCTCATAGCCCTGCATCTTGAAGTTCCGCCCATCGACGACGAGCTTGGCGCCCTCTTCCACGCCGCGATCGACGAGGCCGAGCACACGCTTCTGCGCCTCGCGGGTCACCAGCGGGCCGAAGTCGACGTCGTCGCTGGCGGTGTAGGGTCCGATCTTCAGCGACTCGACCTTGGGGATCAGCTTCTCGACCAGCCGGTCGGCGGTCTCCTCGCCGACGGGAACCGCCACCGACACCGCCATGCAGCGCTCGCCGGCCGCGCCATAGCCGGCGCCGATCAACGCATCGACGGCCTTGTCCATGTCGGCGTCGGGCATGATGATCATGTGATTCTTGGCGCCGCCGAAACACTGGACGCGCTTGCCGTTCGACGAGCCGCGGCCGTAGATATATTTGGCGATCGCCGTCGAGCCGACGAAGCCGATGGCGGCAATGTCCGGATCGTCGAGGATCGCGTCCACCGCGCCCTTGTCGCCATTGACGACGTTGAGGATGCCGGCCGGCAGGCCCGCTTCCATCATCAGCTCGGCCAGCATCATCGGCACCGCCGGGTCGCGCTCGGAGGGCTTGAGGATGAAGGCGTTGCCGGCGGCGATCGCCGGACAGAACTTCCACATCGGGATCATCGCCGGAAAGTTGAACGGCGTGATGCCGGCGACGACGCCCAAAGGCTGCCGGATCGAATAGATGTCGATGCCCGGCCCGGCGCCTTCGGAGAACTCGCCCTTCATCATCTGCGGCGCGGCCATGCAGAACTCGGCGACCTCGAGGCCGCGCTGCACGTCGCCCTTGGCGTCCGGGAAGGTCTTGCCGTGCTCCTTCGACAGGGCCTCGGCCAGCTTGTCCATGTCGCGATTGAGAAGCTCGACGAACTTCATCATCACCCGCGCCCGGCGCTGCGGATTGGTCGCCGCCCAGGCCGGCTGCGCCGCCTTGGCGTTCTCGACGGCGGCGCGCAGCTCTTCGTTCGAAGCGAGCGCCACCTGCCCCTGAACCTCGCCGGTCGCCGGGTTGAAGATCTCGGCCGTGCGGCCGCTCTGGCCGGCGACCCGTTCACCGCCGATGAAATGACCGATCTCGTACATGAATGGGACCTCCCCTGATTGGCTTGTCGTGTGTGTATCTGTTCTGGCGCACAATGATGCGGGTATAAAGTCCATGCAGCGCCAATTCATTGTGCGAATTTTATAGCGCTGAACGAAGCGATCGAGGTTCATCGGATGAATTGGGACGACGTCCGCATCTTTCTATCCGTCGCCAGGGCCGGCCAGATTCTCGGCGCAGCGCGGCGGCTCGCCCTCAACCACGCGACGGTCGGCCGGCGGCTCTCGGCACTGGAAGAAGCGATCGGCACGAAACTTTTCGAGCGTTCGCCCGGCGGCTGCGAGATGACCGAGGCGGGGCGCGTGTTTCGCAGCCACGCCGAGGCGATGGAGGCGGCGATGGTGTCGGGCCGCGCGGAGGTCGGCGGCAGCGACGTGCAGCTTTCCGGCACGGTCCGCGTCGGCGCGCCGGACGGCTTCGGCACGGCGTTTCTGGCGCCGCGCCTGTGGCGGCTCACCCAGCAGCATCAGGATCTGACGGTGCAGCTCGTGCCTGTCCCTCGCACCTTTTCGCTGTCGCGGCACGAAGTCGACATGGCCATTACCGTCGAGCGGCCGACGGCCGGTCGCCTGATCGCTGCCAGGCTCTGCGACTATCGTCTCGGCTTTTACGCCAGTCCGGCCTATCTCGAAAACGCCGATGTGCCGGAAACGCTTGCCGCGCTAACCGCGCACCGGCTGGTCGGCGCGGTGGAGGACCTGCTCTATTCGCCGCAGCTTGCCTATCACACCGATCTCGTCGCGGCATGGCCGTCGCGTTTCGAGGTGTCGAGCGCACTCGGCCAGACGGAAGCCGTGGCGGCCGGCGCCGGCATCGGCATTCTGCACCGCTTCATCGCCAAGGGCCGGGGCGACCTCGTCGAGCTCCTGCCGGACGACACGATCGAGCGAAGCTACTGGCTGGTCTACCCGGAAAGCGCCCGCGATATTCGACGGGTCTCGGCCGTGGTGGATTTCATCCGCTCGGCCGTCGAAGCCGAGCGGGGGCTGTTTGCCTGAACGCGCCAACCGGAGAGGCGCCTGCCGCCGCAAAAATCTTGGGACAATCCCAAATTCAAATTGCGAGACGCTGACGGCCCTTCGCCGTTTATTGGCAGGCGATCAACCGCCGAAAGCAGGCAGTTTCTCGATCTGCTCCTTGGTCAGCTTGGTCTGGATCCGGCCCATATCGAGGGAAACGTCCGAGAGCATCAAGACGACGGTCTTCTCACCGATCCCGAGAAATCCGCCGACTTCGACGGTGATCGCCATGGCGTTGCCATTGGCATCGCCGAGGACGCTGTCGACTTCGCCGACTTCCTGGCCATCCGCGCCGATCAGCTTCATCTCGTCGACCTGCCCGACCATCAGGTTGAGCTGTGGCACCGGCGCGTCTTCCTTCGAGATCGGCGCGAGGACGCCGCTCGCATCCGCCGGCGAAACTGCCGCCGCATCCGGCGTGGAGCCAGAGTCTGCCTGCCCGGCCGCGCCGGCATCCGTCGCCCCGCTCTCTTCGCCCGTCGCCTGGGCGAAAGAGCCATCCGCGGCGCCGAGGGCGAGGCAAAGGGTGAGGGCTGCGGTCGTCACGATCTTCAAGGCATTCTCCATCTCGGCTTTTGCCCGCCCTTGCGGCCTGCGATTCACGTGATGGTCAGCCATTCACGTCGTGCAGTAAAACCGCGAGAGACGATCGCGGTTCCCACGATGACGGAGCATTTCGCCGATCTCGCACGCCACAAGTCCGCCCCCGCTCGACCGGCACGCGAGCATCATCCGGAGAAGTGGCAACCGGCTCTCCGAAGCGACCATGCGCAAACGACAAAACTGGCACGATAGCCATCGCATTTGATGGCATCCCGCCTGCTGCGATCGGTCATACGAGGCGGAGCGGCGTCGCCTCGATGGCTCCGACGAGCGCCAGGATGGCGCGGTTGAGGGGCGTCGGCACGCCGTGGCGCTCGCCGGCGCGCACCACGGCGCCGGTGAGGTATTCATGCTCCAGCGGCCGGCCAGCGAGACGGTCGTAGAGCATCGAAGAGCCGCTGCTCGAATTCACCCGGTCATAGAGCTTCAGCGTCGCCTCGACTTCGTCGTCTTCGAATTTCGCGCCGGCAGCCCGGCCCGCGGCCACCGCCTCGCGAAGCAGGCCGATGCCGAGTTGCTGGACCGCTTCGTCCTGAAAGACGTCCATCCGGCGCATCGTCAGCGCCGTCACCGGATTTGCGACGACGTTGGAGAGAAGCTTGCGCCAGGAGGCGGTGAGAAAATCCGGCTGGAGCTCGAGGTTGAGCTTCGTGCCGGAGAAGAACCGGGCGATCTCATCACCCGCATCGCCGGCCGGAACGATCAGACGACTGTTCGAATGATGGACGATGCGTCCCGGAGAGACCCGTTCCGCCGCGACATAGACGATCGACGGCACGATCCTGCCCTCGACGCCGAAGCCGTCCAGGCGCTCGGCGTGGTCGACGCCGTTCTGGGCGATGAGGACCAGCGTGGCGGGCCCGACGAGGGCTTCGAGCCAGGGCCTTGCGCTTTCCGTATCCTGCGCCTTGGTCGCCACGACGACGAGATCGGCCGGCACGTGCGGTTTCGGCAGATCGCTCGGAGCGGCGGCGATCGTGGCCTCCACCACCCGCGTCTCTCCCGCTTCCTCCAGCCTCAGTTCGTCGAAGGGCGTACGAACGCAAAGCACGACCTCGTGCCCGGCCTCCGCCAGGATCGCCGCCAGATATCCGCCGATCGCGCCGGCACCGATCACCGCTGCCTTCATGGTCTCACCTCATCGCTTCGCCCGGCCGACTCACGGCCTTTGCACTGCAACATAATCGCCCGACGAGCGGCGGCGAGCCACCCGGAATCTCGCGACGCGCCGAAACGGGCCTCAGTCGCGGTTGGCCACGGCCGCCTCGGCGAAGGTCGCCATGTCGCGGTGGCAGCGGGCGGCGGCCTTGACGATGCCGGCGGCGAGCGCCGCCCCGGTGCCCTCGCCGAGCCGCATGCCGAGGGCCAGAAGCGGCACCTTGCCCATGGCTTCGAGCGCCTTCATGTGGCCGCGCTCGGCCGAGACGTGACCGAACAGGCAGTGATCCAGCGCGCGGGGATCCAGCTTGTAGAGGACGGCGGCCGCAGAGGTCGCGACGAAACCGTCGACGATCACAGGCACGTTCTGATGCCGCGCGCCGAGGATCGCCCCGGCCATTGCGGCGATCTCGCGGCCGCCGAGCCGGCGCAGGACCTCCAGCGGGTCGGACAAATGGCCCTTGTGGAAGGCGAGCCCCTGATCGATCACCGCCGCCTTGCGGGCCAGCGCCTCCCCGGCCAGCCCCGTGCCGGCCCCAGCCCAGTCGGAGCCACTGCCACCGAAGAGCCCGGCATAGATCGCCGCGGCGACGGCGGTGTTGCCGATGCCCATCTCGCCGATGCAGAGAAGATCGGGCTTGTCCATCAGGACTTCCATGCCGAAGGCCATGGTTGCCGCGCAGGTCTTTTCGTCCATCGCGGCGGCTTCGGTGAAATCGTCCGTCGGGATTTCCAGGGCGAGATCATAGACCTTGAGAGAAAGATCGTAACTCGCGCAGATCTGGTTGATCGCCGCGCCGCCGGCCGCGAAGTTCGACACCATCTGCGCCGTCACCTCGGGCGGAAAAGCTGAGACGCCCTTGGCCGTCACGCCGTGATTTCCGGCAAACACGGCGACCAGCGGCCGGTCGACATGGGGCACGCCGCCCTGCCAGGAGGCGAGCCACTCGGAAATTTCCTCCAGCCGGCCGAGGGAGCCCGCAGGTTTCGTCAGCTCCTGCTCGCGATGGCGAGCGGCATGAGCCGACGGAATGTCCGCCCCGGGCATGGATCTCACGAGGTCGCGAATGTCGTCGAAGGGAAGTCCGGTGGTGGACATCGCATGCTCCTTGGTGTTTTCCCCTCTGCGATCAGGCCGCGCCTTCATCGCAACGGGGCGGGCCGGCTTCGCCTGGCCAGGAATCGGGGACGTCCTTGCAGACGATCATGACGCTTTATGGCGCGACACTTCGGGCCGCCGCCTTTCTCACCCGCCTTAGCATTTCCGCCAGGCACTTTGAGAGCCAGGGCCAGGCGGCCGCGCCGAAATCCCCCGAAAACCGCTCGCGCGATGCCTCGCGGCAGAACGATCCGGCCGTCGAGGCTCCCGCCGGGCGCGATGCCGAAGGCGCTGCAGCGGGAAATCCCGCTGGCGCCGATCGCGCACCCTACCGGCTCGGCGACGACGCCCATGCCTTTCCGATCGTCGGTCTGATCGCCGCGGCGCCGGCAGCGATCCTCCTCCTGGTTCTGCCGGAGCTCGGCCTGTCGCCGCTCGTTGCCGGCATCGTAGCCCTCGCCGCCCTCGCCGCGATGACCGGGGCGCTGCACGAGGACGGGCTCGCCGACGTCGCCGACGGGTTGTTCGGCCATCAGCCGCGCGAGCGGGCGCTCGAAATCATGCATGACAGCCGTGTCGGCAGCTATGGGGCGATCGCGCTCGCCCTCTCGCTCGGGCTGCGAGCCGCGCTCCTCGCCGAGCTTTGCGCGTCACGCCCGCTCACCGCCGCCTTCGCCGTTCTTGCCGCTTCGGCCTTCAGTCGCGGCGCGATGGCAGCCTTTTGGGCGCTCACGCCCTCGGCCCTCGATACCGGCCTTGCCGCCCGCGTCGGCCAGCCGAGCAACGGCAAGGGCCTTGCCGCGATCGGCCTCGGCGCTGCGATCGGGATCGTCCTCACCGTGCCTCTGGTCGGGCCCATCTCGGTGCTGGCGGCGGCCATCGCGGCCGTCGCTCTCACCTTATTTCGCCGCTTCATTCTACGCCGCATCGGCGGTCAGACCGGCGACTGCCTCGGCGCGGCCCAGCAGCTTTGCGAGATCGCGGTGCTGATGGGCCTTGCCATGGGCTGACGCTGGCTCGGCGCTTTCCGCCGAGCCAGAGAAGGCCTCAGCCCCTCAGGATCGAGCGCCCGGCAAAGACCGCCTGATCGCCGAGTTCTTCCTCGATGCGAAGCAGCTGGTTGTACTTGGCGAGCCGATCGGAGCGCGCGAGCGAGCCGGTCTTGATCTGCCCGCAATTGGTCGCGACCGCGAGGTCGGCGATGGTGGAATCCTCCGTCTCGCCGGAACGGTGTGACATCACCGCCGTATAGCCGGCCCGGTGCGCGACCGAGACCGCGTCGAGGGTTTCGGACAGGGTGCCGATCTGATTGACCTTGACGAGGATCGAATTGGCGACGCCCTTCTTAATGCCTTCGCGCAGGCGCTCGGAATTGGTGACGAAGAGATCGTCGCCGACCAGCTGGACCTTCGAACCGATCTGGTCGGTCAGCGCCTTCCAGCCCTCCCAGTCGTCCTCGGCCATGCCGTCCTCGATCGAGACGATCGGATAGGCGGATGCGAGCTCGCCGTAATAGGCCGCCATGTCGGCGGGCGAGAGCTTGCGGCCTTCGCCGGCCAGATCATAGACGCCGTCCTTGAAGAACTCCGTCGAAGCCGGATCGAGCGCGATGCCGATGTCCTCGCCCGGCTTGTAGCCGGCCTTCTCGATCGCTTTCACCACAAAATCGAGCGCTTCCTTGGCCGAACCGATATTCGGGGCGAAGCCGCCCTCGTCGCCGACATTGGTGTTGTGGCCGGCATCCTTCAGCATCTTCTTCAGCGTGTGGAAGACCTCCGCCCCCATCCGCAGCGCCTCGGAAAACCGATCGGCGCCGAAGGGCATGATCATGAATTCCTGAAAGTCGATCGGATTGTCCGCATGGGCGCCGCCATTGATGATGTTCATCATCGGCACCGGCAGCACATGCGCCGAGGCGCCGCCGACATAGCGGTAGAGCGGCAGGCCGGACGCCTCCGCCGACGCCTTGGCGATGGCGAGCGACACGCCGAGAATGGCGTTGGCGCCGAGGCGGGACTTGTTCTTGGTCCCGTCGATCTCGCGCAAGGCATTGTCGATGCGGATCTGATCCTCGGCCTCGAAGCCGGCGATCTCTTCCAGGATCTCGCCATTGACGAAGTCGACCGCCTTGCGAACGCCCTTGCCCATGTAGCGCGACCCGCCGTCGCGCAGCTCGACGGCCTCGTGCGCGCCGGTGGACGCGCCCGACGGCACGGCGGCGCGGCCCATCGAGCCGTCTTCGAGAATGACGTCGACCTCGACGGTCGGATTGCCCCGGCTGTCGAGAATCTCGCGGCCGATGATGTCGATGATGGCGGTCATGGGGTGCCCCTGTCGTGGTGACGAATGGTTCGGCAGGCGTTCTAGACCATGCGGCGGGGGTTGGGTAGCGCGAAGGAGAATGGAGGGCGTCCGGCGGTTCGGGTTGCGGGCACGAACGCTTGGCGTTGACGCCGTTCTTGAAGACCGTCGGCCACCGGTTTCAGCCATGACCGGCAGAAGCCCAAAGCCGCGATAGTCACTCGCAAACCGTCATCCTCGCCCTTGTGGCGAGGATCTACCGCCGTGGGAGCGATGGAACGATGCAGTCAGCGCCTTGCCGCCCACGGATCGACCATGACACGCGACAGGAGATCCTCGCCACGAGGGCGAGGATGACGGCAAACCGGGGAAGGCAGAGAGCGGGGTTTCCGCCTATCCCTCGACGACGATGGCGTCGCGATGTCTTGAAGTGAGCCAAAGCGCAGGAGCATGGTCGATCTCCCCCCTTGTGGGGGAGATGCCGGCAGGCAGAGGGGGGCGCGACGGGCTCTGCGGCCGAGACAACACACCCCAGCGCAGCCTTGGCATCGACGACCGTCGGCCACCAGTTTCAGCCATGACCGGCAGAAGCCCAAAGCCGCCCATGGCCACCCGCAAACCGTCATCCTCGCCCTCGTGGCGAGGATCTACCGCCGTGGAAGCGATGGAACGGTGCAGTCATCGCCTTTCCGCCGACGGATCGTCGATGACGCGCGACAGGAGATCCTCGCCACAAGGGCGAGGATGACGGTCAATCGGAGACGGCAGGGAGCGGGGTTTCCGCCTATCCCTCGACGACGATGGCGTCGCGATGTCTTAAAGTGAGCCAAAGCGCGGGAGCAAGTTCGATCTCCCCCTTGTGGGGGAGATGCCGGCAGGCAGAGGGGGGTGTGCCGCGCCTGACGGCGCAGACAACACACCCCAGCGCAGCCTTGGCATCGACGGCCGTCGGCTACCTGTTTCGCCATGATCGGCAGAAGCCCGAAGCCGCCCTTGGCCGCCCGCAAACCGTCATCCTCGCCCTTGTGGCGAGGATCTACCGCCGTGGGAGCGATAAAACGGCGCAGTCAACGCCTTTCCGCCGACGGATCGACCATGACAGGCGACAGGAGATCCTCGCCACAAGGGCGAGGATGACGGCAGTTCTGATGACTCCAGCAACAACCGAGCCCGCAATGCCAGCCTGCCCTTACCCGTCTAGCCCTTCGCCAGCTGATCCAGCGCCTTCAACCGCTTCAGCATCTCCGCCATCTGGTCGAGCGGCACCATGTTCGGCCCGTCGGACGGGGCGTTGTCCGGGTCCTCGTGGGTCTCGACGAAGAGCCCCGCGACTCCGACGGCCACCGCTGCCCGCGCCAGGGTCTCGACGAAGCGGCGCTCGCCTCCGCTAGAGCCGCCCTGGCCGCCTGGCTGCTGGACGGAATGGGTGGCGTCGAAGACCACCGGCAGGCCGGTCTCGGCCATGATCGGCAAGGCGCGGAAATCCGAGACCAAAGTGTTGTAGCCGAAGGAGACGCCGCGCTCGGTGAGGAGGACGTTGGGATTGCCGCTTTCGGTGACCTTGGCCGCGACGTTCTTCATGTCCCAGGGTGCGAGGAACTGGCCCTTCTTGATGTTGATCACCCGTCCGGTCTTCGCGGCGGCGATCAGGAGGTCGGTCTGGCGGCAGAGGAAGGCCGGGATCTGCAGGATGTCGCAGACGGCGCCGACTTCGCGGCACTGCTCCTCGGTGTGGACGTCCGTCAGCACCGGCAGGTCGAAGGTCTCGGCGACCTCCTGAAAGACCGGGAGCGCGTCGGCGAGGCCGATGCCGCGCTTGCCGTTGAGGCTGGTGCGGTTGGCCTTGTCGAAGCTCGCCTTGAAGACATAGGGGATGCCGAGGTCGTCGGTGATCCGCTTCATCTTTTCGGCGATCATCATCGCATGGTCGCGGCTCTCCATCTGGCAGGGGCCGGCAATCAGCGCGAAGGGCGCGGTGTTGGAGAAGCTGGCCGACTTGGCGGAAACGGTGGTGGCGGTCATGATCTCTCCTCGATGAAGCGGATGGCGCCCAGGCCATTGGGGCAGGCGATGGCGACGCCGTCGGCGCTCTCAGAATAGGCCACGCCCTGCCCTTCCCAGAACTTCTTCGCGAAAGCGAGGTCGGCAACCGTGACGGTCAGGCTGGCGATCGCCAGCGGGGTCGAGCCACCGGCAACGACGTCCAGACGCCCGCCGTCGAGCGGGATCGTCCAGTCATCATCGCCGTTCTCCTGGACCCGACTGTCCGCGACGCTCGCGAGATAATCGCGGAACATCTCGGGGTCCTCCACCTTGATCGTGACGCCGGCCATGCCGGTCGCGCCGTTCGGATGGGTGGTCAAGGAAGAGCGGTCCGGCTTCGCCGTTTGCCGCGCCTCGCAGTAAAAGAAGCTCGGCGCGTCGGCGGCATGGATCGCGGCAAAGGCCAGGCGGAAGGAAAGCTCGGCCGAGCCGCCGTCCGGCAGGCGCATCGTGCGGCCGAACTCGACGAGACCCTCCTCGCCGGCCTCTTCGTCCAGAAGTTGCTCGCGGTCGGCCAGGGCATCGTCCGAGCGGAAGGCAATGCCGGAGATCGCCGGCCTGTCCGGCAAATTGCGCAGGGCCGCGTCGCGCTCGATAAAGAGATGCCCTTCGTCCTTCGCCGCGTCATAGGCGGCCGGATCGACGATCGAAAGAGGCTCGATATAGCGCCCGTCCGCCAGGAACACGCAGGCATTGCCCGTCCCGAAGGGATGGGCGGCCTCGGGCGCGACGACAAAGCCGAGGCCGAGGAACCATTGCCGTGCGGCGCCGAGCGCATCGAACGGCATCACCAGATGATCGATCGAACGCATCGGCGTCTCCTTACTGCCCGCCAAGGGTCATCCCGTTTGCGGCGACCGGTCACACAAGCCTACTCTGCTCCAGCGCGGCCGCGACGAAGCTTGCGAACAGCGGATGCGGCTCGAACGGCCGCGACTTCAGCTCGGGGTGATACTGGACACCGATGAACCACGGGTGGTCGGCAAGCTCCACCGTTTCCGGCAAGAGCCCGTCCGGCGACATGCCGGCGAAGATCATGCCGGCTTCTTCGAGCACCGGCCGGTAGTCGCGGTTGACCTCGTAGCGGTGGCGATGGCGCTCCTCGATCTCGGTCGAGCCGTAGATCTCGGCGATCTTCGAGCCGGCCTTCAGTGCCGCCTTGTAGGCACCCAGGCGCATGGTGCCGCCGAGATCGCCTTCGGACGCCCGCTTTTCGAGCTCGTTGCCCTTCAGCCATTCGGTCATCAGGCCGACCAGCGGTTCCGATGTCTCGCCGAATTCCGTCGAGCCGGCCTTTTCGATGCCGGCCAGCGAGCGGGCGGCCTCGATCACCGCCATCTGCATGCCGAAGCAGATGCCGAAATAGGGAACGTTGTGCTCTCTTGCGAAGCGGGCGGCGTGGATCTTGCCCTCCGAGCCGCGCTCGCCGAAGCCGCCGGGAACGAGAATGCCGTTCACCCCTTCGAGATAGGGCGAGGGATCCTCCTTTTCGAAGACCTCCGATTCGATCCAGTCCAGCCGCACCCGCACCTTGTTGGCGATGCCGCCGTGATAGAGCGCCTCCATCAGCGACTTATAGGCGTCCTTCAGCCCGGTATATTTGCCGACGATGGCGATGGTCACCTCGCCTTCCGGATTGCGGATGCCATCCACCACCTGGTGCCAGCGCTGCAATTGCGGCTTCGGCGCCGGGTCGATGCCGAAGGCGGCCAGCACCTCGGTGTCGAGGCCCTCGTGGTGATAGGCGATCGGCACGTCGTAGATCGTGGCGACGTCCAGCGCCTGGATCACCGCCGTCTCTCGGACGTTGCAGAACAGCGAGAGCTTGCGGCGCTCCTCGGCCGGGATCGGCCGGTCGGCGCGCACGAGCAGGATGTCGGGCTGAATGCCGATGGCGCGCAACTCGCGGACGGAATGCTGGGTCGGCTTGGTCTTCAGCTCGCCGGCAGTCGGGATGAAGGGCATCAGCGTCAGATGGACGTAGATCGCCCCGCCGCGCGGCAGATCGTTGCCGAGCTGGCGGATCGCCTCGAAGAAGGGCAGCCCCTCGATATCGCCGACGGTGCCGCCGATTTCGCACAGGACGAAATCGTAGTCCTCGTTGCCGTCGAGGACGAATTCCTTGATCGCGTCGGTGACATGGGGAATCACCTGCACGGTGGCGCCGAGATAGTCGCCGCGCCGCTCCCTGGCGATGATCTGCTGGTAGATCCGCCCGGTGGTGATATTGTCCATCTTGTTGGCCGAGCGGCCGGTGAAGCGCTCGTAATGACCAAGGTCGAGATCAGCCTCGGCGCCGTCGTCGGTGACGAATACTTCGCCGTGCTGCGTCGGGCTCATCGTGCCCGGATCGACGTTGAGATAGGGGTCGAGCTTCCTCAGCCGGACCCTATAGCCGCGGGCCTGCAGAAGAGCACCCAGAGCCGACGAAGCGACGCCTTTCCCCAGAGAGGAAACCACGCCGCCGGTGATGAAGATGTATCGCGCCATGGGCCTTCCCGATAACCGCGCCGCGGCGATTCTGCCAGTCACAAAACGCGCCGCGTTCCGATTGGTCGCATCCGAAGAGATGCGGCGAATGACGAAAGTCCCGGCGAACCGGCCCATTCAAGCCTGCCTGCAGGCGAACGGCCGTAGCCAGACTTTCAAAAAAACGATGGACTAAAAAATATGGCGGGGCGCCGATCGGCACCCCGCCCCTTCGATGCCATCCGGTGACGGCGCTTACTGCGTGGTCGACGAACCGGCTTCGGGTTGAACCTCAGGCGAGGTGTTTGTCGTCTCGTCACCCTGGGACGGCTCCGGCGTCACCGGCGTCACCGGCTCACCTGTCGGCGAGGAGGCGGACGGCGCTGCAGATGATTCGGATGTGCTGTCGCTCGCGGGAGCCGAGGTCTCGCCCGTCGGAGAAGCGTCATCCTGCTGCCGCGTCGTGCCGGCTGGCGGGGCCTCGACCGGCGGTACGGTCGTCTCGTCCGCCCCCTGCGGCGTATCGCCGGCCGGGTTGGCGGGAATCGTCTCGACAGCCGGCGCCTGCGGCGACGTCGCAGCGTCGCCCGAAGGCGCCGCAGTGCCTGAACTTGCGGGCGCTGCCGTGTTTCCGCCGGCCGGCGCGGCGGGCTGAGCCGGCTCGGCCGGCGCGGTCTCGCTGGACGGCTGTGACGACTGGTCGATCAGCGAGGGGCTCGATGCCGGCTCGCCAGAGGCGGACGGAGCAGCCGCACCGTTCTGGCCGGCCGCGCCCTCACCCGAAGCGCCGCTCTGCGAATCTGGCATGCCGCCAAGCTGGTCGAGCAGGCTGCGGTCTTCGCCGCTGGTCTGTCCGGACTGCGCCGGCAGCGTGTCGAGGATGTCCGTCGGGCTGGAGCCATAGCGCGCCAGAAGACCGAGCGACAGCGAGGTGATGAAGAACCCCGCTGCGAGGATCGCCGTCGTGCGAGTAAGCGCGTTGGCCGCGCCGCGGGCCGACATCAGGCCGCCACCGCCGCCGATACCGAGTGCTCCACCTTCAGATCGCTGCAGAAGCACCACGATGACGAGCGCGACGACGATAATCAAATGGATGATGATGAGAATGGTTTCCATCGAACTTTCGTTGAGGGTCATTTCACGGGAATTTCGCGCCTTCTACAGAAGGAAGCGCGGTATTCCAACCAGATTCCGCGTCAGGCCTCCAACGTCGGGCACGCTCGGCATATCGCGATGAAGTCTTCCGCCTTCAAGCTCGCGCCTCCAATCAGCGCCCCGTCGACGTTGTCGACGGCCAGAAGCTCGGTTGCATTGGATGGTTTCACCGACCCGCCGTAAAGCAGCCGAATGCCGCCGGCAACGTCGGCGCCGAAGCGATCGGAGAGTTGCGCCCTCAGAAAATCATGCACTTCCTTCACATCGTCGAGCGTCGGAGTTCGGCCGGTGCCGATCGCCCAGACCGGTTCATAGGCGACGACGGTGTTCTTCTCCGTCACGTCGTCCGGCAGAGAACCCGCCAGCTGGCCGCCGAGAATATCGAGGGTCTTTCCGGCCTGGCGCTCTGCCTCCGTTTCACCGATGCAGACGATCGCGGTCAGGCCGGCGCGCCAGGCCGCCGTCGCCTTCGCGCTCACATCCGCGTCGCTCTCGTCGTGATCGGCCCGGCGCTCGGAGTGCCCGACGATCACATATGTCGCACCGACATCGGCCAGCATTTCGGCGGCGATGTCGCCGGTATGGGCACCGGAGGCCTCGGCGTGACAGTCCTGGCCGCCGATCGCGACCTTGCCGAACAGGGCGCCGCCGCTGGCCGACAGCATCGTCGCCGGCGGGCAGATCAGGAGATCCTTCCCCTCGCCCGCCTCGAGCGCCTCCGCAGCGATCTTTTCGAGTTCGGACAATTGGCGCAACAGGCCGTTCATCTTCCAGTTGCCGGCGATGAGGGGTCTTGGCTTCATCGTGTCTTCATGTCCTCCCTGGGCGTCCTGCAGCGATTTTCGCCCGGCCCGCCGGTCTTGTCGGCGCGACATTCGGCGATCGATCTTCGAAAATCAATCGCAAGCCATCGCTTGCGCCCCTTGCCGCCTGTTCACTAATAAGGCGTTGCGCGGCGTGGCCCGCATACACGGGACCCGGATAAACGGGACACGGCAGACCAGGCGAATCGGCAAGGACCGGCTTTACCGCCAAAGGAGGAAGACGACGATGCTCGAGACGATGCGCAACAGCGTTTCCGGCTGGACGGCGAAGATCCTCCTCGGACTGCTGATTCTGAGTTTCGCCGTCTGGGGCATCGGAACATCGCTCACCGGGGGGCTGACGCGGACGGTGATTTCCGCCGGCGAGACGGAAGTGACCCCGTCGGAATACGCCTTCGCCTATTCCCAGGCGGTGAACCGGATCTCGCGCCAGATCGGCCGCCAGCTCAGCGCGCAGGAGGCGGCGACCTTCGGGGTCGAGCAGGGCGTCACCAGCCAGCTGATCGCCGGCGCCGTCCTCGACGAGCAGAGCCGCAAGCTCGGTCTCGGCGTCTCGGACGAGAGGCTGGCGCAGGTGATCGCCGACGATCCGACCTTTCAGGATGCCAACGGCCAGTTCTCACGCGCGACGTTCCAGTCGATCCTCGCCAATGCCGGCATCCGGGAAAGCGACTACATCGCCCGCCAGATGAACGTCGCCCGGCGCTCGCAGCTCGTCGACGCGGTGGTCGAGGATGTTGAAACGCCGAAGGTCTTCCTGACCGCTCTCGGCCTTTACAACGGCGAGCGCAGAACCGTCGATTACGTCAGCTTGTCAGCCCCCGAGGCTTCGACGATCGCCGATCCGACGACCGAACAGCTTTCCACCTATTTCGACCAGAACAAGGCCCGCTACGCCGCGCCGGAATATCGCTCGATCTCCTATGCCGAGGTAACGCCCCAGTCGCTCGCCGATCCCAAGGCAATCACCGACGCCGAAGTGAAGGCCGACTACGAGGCGCGCAAGGCGAGCTACACGACGCCCGAGCGCCGCCGCATCCAGCAGATCGTCTTTGCCGACAAGGCCGCCGCCGAAGCCGCCAAGGCCAAGCTCGATGGCGGGGCAAGCTTCGAGGAGGTGGCGAAGGAAGCCGGGCGGTCGCCCGCCGATATCGACCTTGGCACCGTCACCAAAGCCTCGATCCCGGCCCAGAAGATCGCCGACGCCGCTTTCGCTCTTCGGCAGGGCGAGGTCTCGAACGTCGTCGAAGGCGTGTTCGGCCCGGTGCTGTTGCGCGTGACCAAAATCGAACCCGAGGGCGTCGAACCGCTGGCGAAGGTCCAGGATCAGATCCGCAAGGATCTCGCCCTGTCCAAGGCCGCCGATGCCGTCGATGCCGCCTACACGGCCTATGAGGATGCCAGGGGCGGCGGCGCGACCTTCGAGGAAGCCGCCAACCAGGCCGCCCTCACGGTCAAGACCGTCAAGGCCATCGATCGCAACGGCAACGGCCCGGACGGCAAGCCCATCGACCTGCCGCAAAAGTCCGACCTCCTCGCCGCCGCCTTCGACAGCGAGCCGGGCGTCGATGCGCTGCCGGTCAATGTCGATCCGAGCGGCTACGTCTTCTATGACGTCGTCAACATCGATCCGGCACATGATCGGAAACTAGAGGACGTGCGTGACAAGGTCGTTGCCGACTGGAAGCGCGAGCGGGCAGGCGAACAGCTCGAAGAGCGCGCGAAAAGCCTCGCCAAAGAGGTCGAGGGCGGCAAGAGCATTGCCGACGTCGCCAAGGAAGCCGGCGTCCAGCCCATGGCGGCAAACGCCGTCACCCGCCAGTCCGGGGCCTCCGAACTCGGCCAGGCCGGTGTCGAGGCTGCCTTTTCCGGCCCCGACGGCTCTGTGCAGACGGCGCCGGGCAAGAGCCCCGATACACGGCTCGTCATGAAGGTCACCGAGGTCGCGCCGCCGGCGGACCCGATGGCGAACGTCAGCGCCGGCGAACGCCAGCAGATGGCGGGGATGCTCGAGAGCGATCTCTATCAGAGCTACGTGACGCTCCTGCAGAACGAATATCCGGTCCGGATCAATCCCGGCGCCCTCGAACAGGCAAAGGCGCTGGTGCGATGAGCCGTACGCTGAAACCGTTTCTGGCCAAGGCCGCCGACGGTCTCGCGCTGACCCGCGAGGAGGCGACCGAGGCCTTCCAGGTGATGATGAGCGGCGAGGCGACGCCCTCCCAGATCGGCGGCCTGTTGATGGCGCTGAGGGTGCGCGGCGAGAGCGTCGACGAGATCACCGGCGCGGTCGCTGTGATGCGGGCCAACATGGCGCGGGTTGCGGCGCCGGAGGGCGCCGTCGACATCGTCGGCACCGGCGGCGACCACGCCGGCACCTACAACATCTCGACGGCCTCGGCCTTCGTCATCGCCGGCTGCGGCCTCGTCGTCGCCAAGCACGGCAACCGGGCGCTGTCCTCGAAATCGGGGGCGGCGGACGTCCTGACGTCGCTCGGCATCGACGTCGATCTGAAACCCGAGCAGATCGGCCGGGCGATCGCCGAGACCGGCCTCGGCTTCATGTTCGCGCCGACCCACCATGCGGCGATGCGCTTCGTCGGCCCGAGCCGCGTCGAGCTCGGCACGCGCACCATCTTCAACATGCTCGGCCCCCTCGCCAACCCGGCCGGGGTGAAGAAGCTGCTCGTCGGCGTCTTCTCGCCGCAATGGCTTCGCCCGATCGCCGAGACGCTTCTGGCGCTCGGCACCGAGGCAGCCTGGGTCGTCCATGGCGACGGCCTCGACGAGATGACGCCGACCGGCACGACAGAGATCGTCCAGCTGAAGGACGGCGTCATCAGCGAATTCACCGTCGATCCGGAGGAAGTCGGCCTGAAGCGCCGGCCGCTCCATGAACTGAAGGGCGGCGACGGCGCCTACAATGCCGCGGCCTTGAAGGCGGTGCTCGACGGCGAGCCCGGCGCCTATCGCGACGCCGTTCTCCTCAACACCGCCGGCGCGCTGGTCATGGCGGGCGCCGCGCCCGACCTTGCGGCCGGCATCGCCAAGGCAGCCGAGGCGATCGAATCGGGCCGGGCCAGGGACGCGGTCCGCCGCCTCGCCGAAGCGACGCAGGCCCTCGGCAAGGAAAACCGATGACCGACATCCTCGCCAAGATCCGCGACTACAAGCTGGACGAGATCGCCGCCGCCAAGGATGCGGTGCCGCTCGGCGAACTCGAAGCGAAGATCGCCGATGCCGCCCCGCCCCGCGGCTTTCATGCGGCGATCGAAACGACACTCGCGGCCGGCGATCTGGCGCTGATCGCCGAGGTGAAGAAGGCGAGCCCCTCGAAAGGGCTCATTCGCGAGGACTTCGATCCGCCGAGCCTTGCTGCGGCCTATGAAGCTGGCGGCGCGACCTGCCTCTCCGTCCTCACCGACGCCCCCTCCTTTCAGGGCAGCCCCGAGTTTCTGACCGCGGCACGGGCGGCGACGCGGCTGCCGGCGCTTCGCAAGGATTTTCTCTACGATCCCTATCAGGTGGCGGAAGCCAGAGCCTGGGGCGCCGACGCGATTTTGATCATCATGGCGGCGGTGAGCGACGACGTCGCCGCCTCGCTCGAAGAGGCCGCGGACCGCTACGGCCTCGACGTTCTCGTCGAGGTCCATGACGAGGACGAAACCGAGCGGGCGCTCAAGCTCGCCTCGCCGCTGATCGGCATCAACAACCGCAACCTAAAGACCTTCGAGACCAGCCTCGACACGGCGGAAAGGCTGGCGAGCCTCATTCCCGGCGACAGGATCGTCGTCGGCGAGAGCGGCATCTTCACCCATGCCGACTGCCTGGAACTGTCCGACCACGGCATCCGCACCTTCCTCGTCGGTGAAAGCCTGATGCGCCAGGCGGACGTCGCCGCGGCGACCCGCGTGCTTCTGGGCAGTCCGCGCGACCCGAATGCCGCGGGAGCGACCTCTTGAGCCGGAGCGAGGAGAGCGAGGCAGGCGGCCCCCGCCTCACCCATCTCGACGCCAGCGGCAAGGCGGCGATGGTCGATGTCGGCGACAAGGCCGAGACGGTCCGCATCGCCGAGGCCGAGGGTCTCGTGATCATGAGAGCCGAAACGCTGGCGTTGATCGAGGGCGGCGAGACGAAAAAGGGCGACGTCGTCGGCGTCGCGCGGCTCGCCGGCATCATGGCCGCCAAGCGCACCCATGAGCTGATCCCGCTCTGCCACCCGCTGATGCTGTCGAAGATCGGCGTCGAGATCGCCACCGAGCCGTCCTTGCCGGGCCTCAGGGTCACGGCGTCGGTGAAGCTCACCGGCCGCACTGGCGTCGAGATGGAAGCGCTGACGGCCGTCTCGGTCGCCTGCCTGACGATCTACGACATGGCGAAGGCCGTCGATCGGTCTATGGAGATCACCGGCATCCGGCTCCTTGCGAAATCCGGCGGCAAGAGCGGCGACTTCTCGGCGGAGGCACGAAAGCCGTGACGATGATCTCGGTCGAGGATGCCCGCGAACGGCTCGTCGTGGCGGCAGAGCCGATCCGCCGCACGGTTGCGGTTTCGCTGTGCGAGGCGGCCGGGCGTGTGCTTGCCGAAGATGTGGTCGCGAAGCGGACCCAGCCGGGCTTCGATGCCTCGGCGATGGATGGCTATGCCCTGCGGGCCGCCGATACGGCGGCGCCGTTCCACCCTCTTGCCGTGATCGGCGAATCGGCCGCCGGACGGGCCTTCTCGGGAAAAGTCGGGCCCGGCGAGGCCGTGCGAATCTTCACCGGCGCCCCGGTGCCCGAAGGCGCCGACGCGATCCTCATCCAGGAAGACGCCGAGCGCACGGCGGACGGCGCCCTCCTGCCGAAGGAAGCCGTCTCGCCCAGCCAGCATATCCGTCCGGCCGGCGTCGACTTTTCCGCCGGCGGGATCTTGGTGAAGGCGGGTACGCTGCTTTCCCCCGGCGCCGTCGCCTTGGCTGCGAGCGGCGGCCATCCGCGTCTCACCGTGCTCGATCGGCCGAAGGTCGCGGTGCTCGCCACCGGCGACGAACTCGTCTCGCCCGGCGAGGCCGTCGGCCCCTCGCAGATCGTCGCCTCCAACAGCTACGGCGTCGCGGCGCTCGTCGAGGCCTCGGGCGGCGTGGTCGTCGACTGCGGCATTGCGAAAGACGACGAGGACGAGATTGCCGGCCATCTCGACCGGGCCCTTTCCGAGGGCTGCGACTGCTTCGTCACCATCGGCGGCGCCTCGGTCGGCGACCATGATCTCATCGGCAAGGTGTTTTCGGCCAGAAAGGTCGAGATGGCGTTTCTGAAAGTCGCCATGCGTCCCGGCAAGCCGCTGATGGCCGGCCGCATCGGCGCCATGCGCCTCGTCGGACTGCCCGGCAATCCCGCCTCCTCGATGGTCGCCGCGACGCTCTTTCTCGCCCCCCTCGTGGCGCGGCTCGCCGGCCGGCCGGACCGCCCGATGGCGCGGCGCGCGATCCTCGGAGCGGATATTCCCGAAAACGGCCCGCGCACCGATTTCATGCGTTCGCAAACGGCGCTCGGAGAGGACGGCAGCCTCGTCGTCACCCCCCTGTCACGCCAGGACTCTTCGCTGCTTTCGATCTATGCCGCCGCGCAGGTTCTCCTGATGCGGCCGCCGCATGCGCCGGCGGCCCGGGCAGGAGAGCCCTGCCAGGTCGTCGATCTCGGCTGACCTTGCCCAACGGCCGACGAAACGAAGCGGGCGGACACCTCAGTGCCCGCCCGCTAGAACTTGAAAGCTGGAGGCAGGATCTCTCCTGCCCTCATTTCGCCTGTCAGGCAGCGCTGGCGTAGCGGGCCCTTTCCTCGGGGTTCAGCGCCGGATAGTCGGTATAGCCGGTCTCGTCACCGCCATAGAACGTCTTCTCGTCCCATTCGGCCAGCGGCGCGCCGAGCTTGATGCGCGTCACCAGATCGGGGTTGGAGATGAACGGCCGGCCGAAGCAGGCGAGATCGATCTCGCCCTTGGCGAGCCGCTCTTCGGCGAGATCCGGGGTGTAGTTGTTGTTGCCCATATAGGCGCCGGCGAAATGCTGGCGCAGCGACCAGGCCTTGAACTCGTGCGGATCCCGGTCGCCGCGAGTCGCGCCCTCGATGACATGGAGATAGGCCAGCTTGCGGGCCGACAGTTCCTTCACATAGGCGGTGAAGACGGCCTCGGGATCGCTGTCGGCAAGGTCGTTGGCCGGCGAGACCGGCGAGATGCGGATGCCGGTGCGCTCCGGCCCGAACACCTTCGTCACCGCATCGACCACCATCAGCGGAAAGCGCATCCGGTTCTCGATCGAGCCGCCGAATTCGTCGTCGCGCTGGTTGGCGCCGTCGCGCAGAAACTGGTCGAGCAGATAGCCGTTGGCCGAATGGATCTCGACGCCGTCGAAGCCGGCCGCTTTGCAGTTCTCCGTCGCCTTCACGTAGTCGTCGACGACACGCTGCAATTCGCTGGCCGCAAGAGCGCGAGGCGCGACGGCGTCCTTCATCCCGTCTTCCGTGAAGGCCTGCATCTTCGGCGCGATCGCCGAGGGTGCGACGGGCAGCGCCCCGCCCGGCTGGAGATCGGGATGCGACACCCGGCCGACATGCCACAGCTGCAGGACGATCTTGCCGTCCTCCGCGTGAACGGCGTCGGTCACCTTCTTCCAGGCCGCGACCTGCTCGTCGTTGAAGATGCCCGGCGTCCAGGCATAGCCACGTCCCTCGGGCGAGATGTTCGTCGCCTCGGTGATGATGAGGCCCGCTCCGGCGCGCTGGCGGTAGTATTCGACATGCATGTCCTTCGGCACGCCGTCGCTGGTCGCACGGCTGCGGGTCAGCGGCGCCATGACGACGCGGTTCGCAAGGCTTACCGGGCCGAGATCATAGGGCTGTAGGAGATGGTCGTGGTTCATGATAGCCGATGTCCTTTGATGGGCGCCGCCGCCATTCAACGCGGTATCGGCGCCTGTTCACGCCCTGATGTGGTGCGCCGCAGCAAAGCGGAAAGCGCAATGAACGTTGTGTTCTCGCCTGGAAGACGGTTCGAGAACACACAGGACGACGAATCGAGGAGGATGCCTTCCGTGTTGAACCGCCCGAAAGACAGGGCTCTCGATACGATCGCCGAATGGGCCGATCGGGAACTCGCCTTCTGGCTCCACTGCATGGCGGGCCCGCGCGACTTTTCGGCCGAGCATGCCCGGCTGAACGAAACGCGGCGCTCGATCTTCCTGTTCGACATCGCGGCGGGCCACGCCGCCATGCGACCGAAGCCAGACTTCTTCACGGCCGAAGAGATCGAAGCGCGCGGCTGCATCGACACCCGCCGCGCCGGCCTCTACCGCGATTTCCTGGCGGACTGCGTGAAGGGCGCCGCCATGCCGGCGAAGCCGGCGACGATCGCCATCGACGTCTCCGACTTTCCGCTCATGTCCCGGCAGGCGCCGATCTTCTGCTTCCACAAGCCGCGCGGCGCCGCCAATCCGCTCGTTCCCGACGTCCACTTCTTCACCCACGACTGGTATGCGGGCGACCGCGATACGACAAGATTTGCGCAGAAGCGCTCGGCCGCGGTGTTCGCCGGCGCCTCGACCGGCGGCTCGGTCACCGCCGACGTCCTCAGGAACGCCGCCCTTCCCCGCCTACGCCTCGCACAGGAGCTGCACGGCCATCCCGACATCGATTTCAGGATCACCGCCGCCGTCCAGTGCGAAAGTCCGGCCGTCCGCGAAGCTCTGGAGGCGCAACCCTATTTCGGCTCGCATCTCTCCTGGGCCGAGCAATATGGCCATCGCTTCATCATTTCCGTGGACGGCAATGCGGCAGCCTGGTCCCGCGTCGTCCGGGTTCTGATGAGCGGCAGCGTCCTGATGAAATTTCCCTCAGACAGCGTCCTTTATTATTATCACGGGCTCGCGCCCAACCGCCATTTCCTCCCCGCCCAAAGCCGCGAGGACATCGAGGCCTTCATCGCGCTCGATCGCGCGGGCGCGCTCGATCTTCCGGCGATCGCCAAGCGCGCCAACGGCTTTGCGCGCGACTATCTCGCCAGGGACCGCGTCGTCGCCTATGCGCAGGCGATCTTCGGGGCCTATGCCCGATGGCAGACCGGCGAACCGGCTCCGACCCGGAGCCGCTGGCGCTCGTTCCTGCCCGGGACGAAGGCATGAGCAAGCCGATTAGCCAAGCCACACCATGAACTATCGCCACGCCTTTCACGCCGGAAACTTCGCCGACGTCGTCAAGCACGCGCTTTTCTGCCGGCTGGTGCGCTATCTGCAGCGCAAGGACGGCGCGATCCGGATCTACGACACCCATGCCGGGCCGGGCCTCTACGACCTTTTCGGCGAGGCGGCGACGCGCACGCTGGAGCACGAAGAAGGCATCGCGGCGCTTGCCGCAGCCGATCCGTCGGTCCGGACCCATCCCCTCCTGGCCGACTACTGGGCGATCGTCGAACCCGACATGGCGCAGGGCCGCTATCCCGGCTCGCCGCTGATCGCCCGCCGGCTGCTCCGTCCGCAGGACCGGCTGTCGGCCTATGAACTCCATCTGGAGGACGGCGCGGCGCTCAAGGGGCTGTTTGCCGGCGATCCGGCGGTGAAGGCGATCGCCCTCGACGGCTGGCTGGCGCTCGGTGCCCATGTGCCGCCGAAGGAAAAGCGCGGCCTGGTTCTCATCGATCCGCCCTTCGAGAAGCTCTCCGAGGTCGACGACATCGCCTCGGCCCTGAAGAAAGCCCTCGCCCGCTGGCGCGGCGGCACCTATGCCGTGTGGTATCCGATCAAGCGACCGGCCATGGTGGAAAGGCTTGAGGACGCCCTCGTCGCCGTCGCACCGAACGAGATCGTCTTCGCCGAGTTCCTGCGCGAGCCCCACACGTCCGACGAGCGCCTCGTCGGCACCGGCCTTGCGGTGATCAACCCGCCCTTCGTCTTCACCGAGGAGGCCGAGACGCTTCTCGCCATGCTCCTGCCGGTGCTTCAACGCGGCAGCAAGGCAACATTCGCGATCAAAGATGCGCGTGGGGCCGGTTCGTCGCGGGCGGCGCCGGCCAATCGGTGATAGGCTTTGCCGCAAATCGATGTTCGCTCACATGTCGTGCGGGAGTTTGCCACGATGACCAGGCTTGGTGCCATTCTTCTGACGCTCGGCGTTCTTCCGGCCACGCTGGCTGCGCCGGCGATGCCCGCGGCCGCCGCCGACATGCAGGTCTACCGGGCCGAACCCCTGCCCTCCAACGTTCCGGCCTGCGACGATGCCGCCGTGCTCGGCGAGGTCGAGGACCAGTTCGAATACGGCGCGCCGCGCATGCTGGAGACGAAGCTCGAGATCGTCGAATTCAAGGGCATGTTCGAAAAGGCCTATCAGCCGCAGATCAAGGACGATCCCTACCCGGCGCCGAACCCGATCGAGCGGCGCTATTGCCAGGCCAAGGCGCTGATCTCCGATCACCAGTGGCGAACTGTCTATTACGTCATCGAATACCCCATGGGATATGCGGCGGCGGGAGACTATCTCGGATTGTTCTCGCCGGTTCGCGGATGGCGGGCCGAGGGCTGCGTTCTCGGTCTCGACGTCTGGCACGTCTATGGCGCCAACTGCCAGTCGCTGCGCCGGGTGCCTGCCGGGACCGCCACATACGCCAATCCAGGCTACGTCTCGAAATACTGAGGCCTATGAGGCTCGCGACGCAGGCCCGTCCCTGCGCGCCGGACGCTTCATGCCCTGATTTGCCGCCCCATCCCCTTGCCGGAGGCCGGCTCGTCGCCGATGATCGGGCAACGGCCGCTGCCGTCATGCTTCAGGAACCAGCCAATGCGCGTTTTCTATTCCTCCGCCTCCCCATTCGCCGCCAAGGTGAGAATGGCGGCAAGCCATTGCGACCTGCCATTTGAAAGCGTTGCGACGGATACGATGGCCGAGCCGGCGGAGCTGCTTTTTGCCAATCCGCTCGGCAAGATTCCGGTCGTCGTCCTCGATGACGGCATGGCGCTCTATGACAGCCGGGTGATCTGCGACTATTTCGACAAGCTCACCGGTGGCCAGCTCCTGCCCCAGGGCCTTGAAGCCTTCACCAGGGTCAAGGTGATCGAGGCGTGTGCCGACGGCATCTGCGACGCTCTGATCCTCGCTCTCTACGAGGAGCGCTACCGTCCCGAGGACAAGCGCCATCAGCCCTGGGTCGACAAGCAGATGGCCAGGGCCGATCGCGGCCTTGCGGCGCTCGAAAAGATGCTTCCCGACCTGCCGGAGAAACTTTCGACTGCGCATTTCGCCATGGCCAGCGTGCTCGGCTGGATGAGCTTCCGGTTCAAGGGCAAGCTGGAGGCCGAACGGCCCGCCCTCGCCGCATGGATCAAGGCTTTTCCGGAAAAATTCCCGGCCTTTTCGCAAGTCGGGCCACGCCCGGCCTGACGCTCGAACGACTGTAGCTGGGGCAAGGGCGGGCGACAGACAAGCCGTATCACGGTGCTCGCCCCGGCCGCCGTAACCGCCCGACGCTCTCGCTGACAAAGCGTGCAGCGCCAACTCGGGCCCGGTCGGGCATATCTGGAGAGTCGTCAGCATCCGGCCCTGCGCTGGCATCAGCCCGCCTGGCTTTGAAAAATTGGCGGACGCGAAAGTTTTGCCGCAGCAAAGAGCATAGCCAGACGCATTGCATGGATCGCCTCGAGCCGGTAAGAGACCGGCCCTGACCCATCGCGTCATTGGGGCGTCGCCAAGTGGTAAGGCAGCGGCTTTTGGTGCCGCCATTCGCAGGTTCGAATCCTGCCGCCCCAGCCAGACCCAGCTATGAGCTGTCAGGGCGCTGCTTTGCGCCACTTTCTGGCCGAGCGCGAGGCCTTCCTGAATACGCCAAGGCAAACTCTGGCGCCAGGAGGCTCGAACGGGGCTCGTGATTCAGCTCCCTCGGACATCGGACAGTCGAAAGCATATTCGATCGCAGTGATGTCTGCCGGCGCCCCAACCGAGAATCGCAACGCCAAGCCGAAGCCCCTGCTATGAGAGGCCGCCCTCCGTAACCATCCGGCGGGTGCCGCGAGCCTGCCTGTCGCGCGCCTTCGCGGCGCGCGTCAACGACCGGATATGAAATGGGTCGCGGGTCCATTCCCAGACAGTGCCGACCATGTCGCAGAGGCCGACCTCATCTAGGGGAACGGCACCGACGGGGCATGCGCCGAGAAATCCGTCGGCACAGGTATTGGTCGAACGCTGCTCGCCGAAACAGCCGATCGGCTACATCGAGGGCGTGGCGAGATAGTCAGAGGGCAACAACCGTGCGACGTCGGCGTCGCCGCCGAGGGTAGAGCGCGCGGCCCGCATCGCTGTTGGCGGCGATCTTCTCTACGCGGCCGGCCTTGCCCGCCGTGGTGTCTCTGTCGAGCGGCCGCGCTGGGGGCCCATCATGTCGACGCGGACCTTGTCGACCTCCTCGGCGTAGCGGCGCAGCAAATGGCTCTCGCTGAGCATTCCAAGGAGGTTCGGCTTGGCGGCGTCGGAGACGACGGCGAGCGTATCGCAGACGTTTCGTTCGAAGGCGCGCGAGGCCTGCCGCGCCGACATCTGCGGCTGCAGCCAGACGTCGCGCTGGGCGAGAACCGCATCGAGCCTTGCGTCGGGATCGGCCGCGAAGGCTGCGAAGGCATCCGAAACCGACACCATGCCTGCGTAGTTACCGAAATCGTCGACGGCGATGACGCTCTTGGACGAACCGAGCGGGAACGACCGGCAGAATTCCTTGAGGCCGGCATCGTCACGCACGGTCTTGACGTCGCGGCGCATCAAGCGCCCGACCGTGAGATTACGCACCAGCCCGACATCGTGGGCGCTGCGGATCGTTTCGCCGCGCAGGTGAAAGCGCCAGGTCGTGAAGGAGTAGCCGAAGGTCGCCCGGACGACGAGCGAGGCAAGCCCGGCGGCCGCCAGAACGACCGTCGCCACCGGCAGGCTGCCATAGAGTTCGAAAGCGAGAAACCCCATCGTCAAAGGGCCGCCGACGATCGCCGCCGCCATGCCGGCCATCCCGACCGTCGCCGCGAGGGTCGGATCGCCGAGCGTGTGCGGAAAGAAGGCATCCCCCACGAGAAAGAACAGCTGGCCGATCAGCGTGCCGAGTAGCAGGGACGCGAAGAAGAGGCCGCCGCGGAAACCGGAGCCCAGCGACACGGCCGCTGCCAGCGCCTTGCCGCCGATCATCAGGGCGAGCACACCCATCTGGATCGGAGCCTGTTGGAGCACGAGCCCCATCGCGCCGTGGCCGGCCGAAAGCGCCTGCGGCACCTCCATGACGATCGGGATGAGCAGGAGGCCGCCGATGAGCGGCCGGTAGAGCTGGGCGACGCCGAGGCGCGAATAGGCCCGTTCGATGGCCGAGACCAGCACCATGACCAGGATTCCGCACCCGGCCGTGACGATCGCCAGCACCATGAGGGAGACGAACTCCGAGGACGTGACGGCGTGGTCGAGCGGAACGTGCACCATGACAGTGTGGCCGCCGATCAGCGACGTCACGCCGACCGCGGCGATCGCCGCCGCCATGACCGGGGCGAGCGAGGCGATGGTGTAGGTGCCGATGATCAGCTCGAAGGCGTAGAATGCTCCGGCGAGCGGCGTGCCGAAGGCCGCCGCAATGGCGCCGGCCGCGCCGCAGCCGACGAGCAGCCGCATGTCGCCGCGGCGCGCATGGACGTATTTGCCGAGCTTGGAGCCGAAGGCGCCGCCGAGCTGCGTATAGGCCGCCTCCAACCCGACCGACGCGCCGGCGCCGTTTGAGGCAATCGTCTGGGCGACGATCAGGAGACTGTCGCGCATCGACATCTTGCCGCCGTGCAGGGCGTTCGATTCGACCGGATCGAGAGGCGCTCGGCCCTGCCGCTTGGTCCAGACGGCGAGCCCGAGCAGTGCCAGTCCGCCGGCGAACGGCGCCAGCAGCGACAGGCCCCACGTCATCTCACCAATGGCGCTGAGCCGCTCCTGCGGACCGATGGCGAACAGGAGCATCTGGATCCCGTGGGCGGAGGTGCTGATGGCCACGACCCCGAGGCCCGAAACGCTCCCGACGCAGAACGCCGCGAGGACCAGCCAGACCTCGCTGCGGCGGATCAGGATCGACAGCCGCTGCTGCAGCGAGACCTTGTGCGCCAGCATCCGCATCGCGGATGGCAGCGAGCGGGTCGAATTGGTTCGGAAAGTCGAGACAGAGGACATGAGGGGACGCGGAACAGATATCTTGGGAGAACGGCCGGTCTCAGCCGGCGGGCACACACTTCAAGGTGCGTGAAGGGTCGAGCGGCAATCGCGTTCGCTGGGGTGCTCGTCGCATCACGCCGTCCCCACGAGGGCGTCGCTGAGGTCGAGCGGCGGCGGCGGGTAGTGCAGCTTGCGCTGGCCGCCCAGGCCACGCGTATCGCACATCGTCCTTGGCGGCGGCTCGAAACCGGCCACGCAGCTCTCAGCCAGCGCGTCGAGCGTCGGCGTCTCGATGACCGGATGGCCGGCGCAGTCGAGAAGACGACCCGGCGACTGATCCACCGTCACCAGAAGGACGTTAGAGC
Source organism: Jiella mangrovi (assembly GCF_017815135.1). GTDB lineage: Bacteria > Pseudomonadota > Alphaproteobacteria > Rhizobiales > Rhizobiaceae > Jiella > Jiella mangrovi. The sequence continues at coordinate 471,890 of NZ_JAGJCF010000001.1, forward strand.
GCCGTGCGTCCCAATGGACGCACAAAGAACGCTCTAACCTATTGAATCTACGCATCGTGCTTTCCACGAATCCATTCCGATTTTTGGGCCGATGCTGTAGGCTGGCCCACCATCTGCAATGGCTCTCCATCGGATCATCTGCCCGCATCCGGCCCTCCCGGGCCGTTTGATCAAACGGCAATCCTCCTATACGAGGCGATAGTCAAATCAGATAATCTTATAGACTTCATATAGCGGCATGGATCGGAGACTTCTGCCGTCTTTCGCTGTGCTGTCGCAGGAGCTGAACTTCGGTCGCGCGGCCGGCGGCTCGGCATCAGTCAGCCGGCCCTGTCCCAGGAGATCCAGCGGCTGCGACAGCTCGACGATGCGGCTCAAACCATCGACCTACCGGATTGGCCGGCTCAGACGACACAAAGCGCTGCTCGCAGGCGCTCCGGCGTACAGGGCAAGTCGTAAATCCTGATGCCCGCCGCATCGTGCTCGGCGTTGGCAAGCGCGGCCACGGCGGGCCCCTGCGAGCATTTCCCTGTGCCAAGAAACGGCTCGCCCGGCCGGTCGCTCGACTTGCCGGCCGGCAGATTCGGCGCCTCGCGCAAGTTCCGCATTCCGGCGCCAATCGACGATTGCTGGCGCCAGACCTCGTGCCTGATCGCCGCCCCCAGCATCGACAGCAGCATCCCGGGTGGCCGCGCGGCCCGCGGTCACAGCGCATTCAGCACTTGCAGGATCGCCGGGTCTGCTGCCGGGACCGGAAGGATCAGAAGCCGAGGGCCATGCCGTCCTTGCGGCTCTCGGTGCCGCCTTCGAGGCAGGAGGCGTGGATTAAGATCGCCTGGCTGCCGCCGATCGGGCTCGTTGCGACCGACAGGGCGTGACCTTTCTCAGCGAGTGCCGTGCGGGTCGCTTGCGCGAAGCCGGGCTCGATCTGGAGCTCGCCGCCAAAGGCGAAGCTACGCGGCTCGTCCATGGCCTCCTGCAGCGACATCCCCCGGTCGAAGGCGTTGACGAGAAGATTGGCATGGCCGGCCGCCTGATAATGGCCGCCCATGACGCCGAAGGGCATGATCACGCGGCCCTCCTTCGCCACCATACCCGGGATGATCGTATGCATCGGCCGCTTGTTCGGGGCGATCGCGTTGGGATGGCCGGGAATCAGCCGGAAGGACGCGCCGCGGCTCTGGAACAGGACGCCGGTTCGCGGGTCGAGCCGCGTCGAGCCGAAGCCGTGGAACAGCGAGTTGATCAAGGACAGGGCATTGCCCGCCTCGTCGACGACGCAGAGATAGATCGTGTCCTCATGCGCCGGCTCGTCCCAGAGGGCGGGCCGTCCGGCCCGGGCCGGATCGATCCGCGCCCGCATCGCCGCGATCGCCGCCTCGCTCAAAAGCGTGTCGGCGAGGCCGGGGCATGAGTCGGGGTCGGCGATGAGAGCGTCGCGGTGGTGATAGGCGATCTTGGTCGCCTCGGCGTGGATATGGCAGCGCTCGGCCTCGTCCATCGCCGCCATATCGAAGCCTTCGAGGATCTTCAGGATGATCAGGGCGGCGAGGCCTTGGCCGTTGGGTGGACATTCGTAGACGTCGATGCCCCGGTAATTGGCGGAGATCGGCGAAACCCAGTGCGCCGCGTCCTTCCCGGCGGCGAAGTCTTCCGGCGTGTGCAGGCCGCCGAGGCTCTTCAGATGGGCGGCCATGCTCTTTCCGGTCGCGCCCGCGTAAAAGCCCGCCGCGCCGCTTTCGGCGATCTCCGCCAGACGGTCGGCGAGGAGCGGCTGGGCGTGGCGGCTGCCGGGCTGCGGCGAGGAGCCATCCGCCATGAACACCGCGCGGGCATGCTCGTCGCCCGAAATCAGGGCGGCGTTGTTCGCCCAGTCCATGGCGACGCGTGGCGTCACCACATAGCCGTCCCGGCCATAGCCGATCGCCCGTTCGAAGACCCTCGAAAGCGGCATGGAGCCGTGATCGGCCGACAGCCGGCACCAGGCCGATATGGCTCCCGGGATCGTCACCGCATGGGGGCTCGTCTGGGGAATTTCGTCGGAATGGCCGGCGCCGCGCATCGCCTCGATCGAGGCGGCCGCCGGCGCGCGGCCCGAGCCGTTGAGCGCCTTCGGCAACTCACCCGCCGGGGCATAGAGCGCGAAACAGTCGCCGCCGATGCCGGTCATCAGGGGATCGACGACGCATTGGACGGCAAGGGCCGCCAATCCCGCATCGACGGCGTTGCCGCCGGCCTGGAGCACTTCGAGCCCCGCCGCCGTCGCCAGCGGATGGGATGTGGCGATCATCGCGCGGCCGGTATAGGTGGACGGGCGGCGGCCGGAAAAGAAGTCGAACATGGCGTCCCTGATCGTTCAGTTGCAGGAAGCCGGCGCGGTGCCGGGGAGATAGCGGTCATTCGGCGCGAAGTAAGATCGATGCCGTAGCCGCGACGGGCGGCATGGCATCAGCCCGCGCCGGTGGGGCAGCGCAACGGCCCTTCGTCGCGGCATGCGCTCACGCGGAGACCTCGGCGCCTTCGCCGGGCCGCGATCCGACTGCGTGGGTGACGGCCGGGGCCGGCATCTGCGGCGAGACGGGAGAATCTTCGGCGTTCAAGGGATGGCGGCAGGCGACGGTCCGGCCGCGCGCGACGGGAGCGAGGATCGGCTCGGCGCTGCGGCAGTCGTCCTCGACGAAGGGGCAGCGGGTGGCGAATCGACAGCCGGGCGGCAGATCGAGCGGGCTCGGAATCTCGCCCTCCAAGGGATCGGTGATCGGCGCGAAGAACTCCGGCGCGGCGCGTCTGAGCGCCAGGGAATAGGGATGGGCCGGCGCCGAGAGGACGGCGTCCGTCGGGCCGGTCTCGACGATGCGGCCGAGATACATGATGGCGATCTCCTCGCAGAGATAGCTCGCCACGCCGAGATCATGGGTGATGAACAGGAGCGTCAGCCCCATCTCGCGCTTCAGGCCGCGCAACAGGTTGAGAAGCTGCGCCTGGGTGGAGACGTCGAGGCCCGACACCGCCTCGTCGGCGATCAGCACCGTCGGCTCGGCGGCGAGCGCCCTGGCGATGGCGACGCGACGCACCTGACCACCCGACAGGGCGGCGGGATAGCGCCCGGCGATCTCCGCCGGCAGGCCGACGCGGGTGAGCAGCGCGGCGACGCGCTCGCCCACCGCCTCGCGGCCGCAAAGGCCGAAATGCAGAAGCGGCTCGGCGATCAGCGCCGACACCGTCATGCGCGGATCGAGCGAGGCGCGGGCGTCCTGATAGATCATCGCGACCGAGCGGGCGAAATCGCGGCTTTTCGCCCGCACCTCCTTCACCGGCTGGCCGAGATACAAGGCCTTGCCGTCGCTCGGCTCGGCGAGGCCCAGGAGGACGCGCAAAAGCGTCGACTTGCCCGAGCCGCTTTCGCCGACGAGTGCGATCGAGGCGCCCCGCCGGACCGTCAGACGCACGCCGTCGAGCGCGGCGAGCGAACGCTTCTCGCGCTTCAGGAAGCCCGCCGGGCGGCTGACGGTGAAGCGCTTTTCGACATCGAGGAGCTCGAAGACGGGACGATCGGACGCGCCCGTGCCGGGTGCGTTTGTCCCTTGCGCCGGGGAAGCGGCCGGAGCTGCCGTGCCAGGCTTCGTCATTGGCGCGGCTCCGGGTTGAAGCAGGCGATCAGCCTCTCCCCTTCGGCCGCAAGGACGGGGCGTTCGGCAAAGCAGCGCGGCAAAGCGTTCGGGCAGCGGGTGGCGAAACGGCAGCCGGCGGGCATGTCCCCATAGCTCGGGACACCGCCTTCGGGCGGGTCGAGCGTCTCGGTGCCGATTTCGAGGACGCAGGACTTGAGCAGCCGCGTATAGGGGTGGCGGGGATGTTCGAGAATGCCCCGCGAGGGGCCGGCCTCCATGACCTGGCCGGCATAAAGGACGACGATCTTGTCGCAGGACTGGCTGGCGAGAGCGAGATCGTGGAGGACGAAGACGCAGCTCGCTCCCCTCGCCCGGATCTCGGTCAGGATCAGCCGGATGATCTGGGCCTGGATGGTGACGTCGAGCGCCGAGGTCGGCTCGTCGGCAAGGAGAAGCTCGGGATTGCAGGCAAGGGCGATCGCCACCATCACGCGCTGCTGCATGCCGCCGGAGAGCTCGTGCGGATAGGCCGAAAGCCGAGCCTCGGCATCGTTGATGCCGACGCCTTCGAGCAGCTCCAGCGCCCTTTCGCGGGCTTTCGCCCGTGAAAGGCCCAGCTGGCGGCGCAAAACCGAGACGAGCTGGCCGCCGACGGTGTAGCACGGGTCGAGCGCCGCGCCGGCGTCCTGAAACACCATGGCGATGCGCCGACCGCGCAGCCGGCCCCAGCCGCGCTCGTTGAGGGAGACGAGATCCTCCACTTCGTCGAAGCGCATCCGCCCGGCGATCTTCGCCTCGCCCTTGCCGATCAGCCCCATCAGGGCGAAGGCGATGGTGGACTTGCCGGCGCCGCTCTCGCCGACCAGCGCCAGCGTCTCGCCGCGGCCGAGCGTCAGGGAGACGCCGTCGAGAATGCGGCTCGGCCCGCGTTCGAGGGTCAGCCCCTCGACGGCAAGGAGCGGGAGGGCATCGCCGGCAGCGGCCTGATGAGCATCGGGAGCGGTCATTGGGCACGCTTCATCTTGGGGTCGAACTCTTCCCTAACGGCGTCGCCGACGATGGCCAGCGCGACGAGGAGGATCGCGAGCGCCATGCCCGGCATCCCCGACATCCAGGGCGCGAAGCTGACGAAGCCGCGCCCCTCGGCGATCATCAGGCCCCAATCGGGGGTCGGCGGGCTGACGCCGATGCCGAGAAAGGACAGGGAGGAGGAAACGAGGATCGCCTCGGAGATCCTGACGGTGATCTGGACGAGCAGCGGGAAGAAGACGTTGGGCAGGATGTGCCGGCGGATGACCGTCAGCCGCGGAATGCTCATCAGATGGGCGGCCTCGATGAAGAGCTGCGCCTTCACCTGCAGGACGTCCGAGCGGACCGTGCGCGAGAACGGCCCGACGAGCGAGATGCCGACGGCGAGGATCACCTTGTCGACGCCCTGGCCGAGGATCGCGATGACGGCGATGGCGAGGATGAGGGACGGCAGCGCCAGGATGGAATCGATGAGGCGCATCAGCGCCCATTCGAGCCAGCCGGTGGAAAGCCCGGCCGCGACACCGAGCACCAGCCCGCCGCAAGCACCGATCAGGACGGCGAAGACGCCGATGGTCAGGGCATAGCGCGCGCCGAAGATGATGCGGCTCAAGATGTCCTTGCCGAAGCTGTCCGTGCCGAGGAGATGTGCGCCGCCGGGTGGCTGCATCATCGCCTCGATGGACTGAACGGTTGGATCGTAGGGCGCGATATAGGGCGCGAAGACGGCGCAGACGACGAAGCCGAGCGCCACGAGAAGGGCGAGACTGAAGAATGGACGGCGCAAGAAGACGCTGCGGCGCCGCGGTTTCTTCGTAGTGCCCGCGGCCTTTTCGGCCGGAACGACGGAGGGATCGAGGGAGGCTTCGCTCACGGCCATCAGCGCGGTCTCAGTCTCGGATCGAGCAGGGGATAGGAGAGATCGACGAGGAGATTGACGAGGATGAACATGACCGCCGTCAGCATCACGCCGGCCTGGACGAGCATGTATTCCCGCCCGAGCACGGCGTTGGTCAGCATCTGGCCGATGCCCGGCATCGAGAACACCGTCTCGGTCAGGACGGCGCCCTGCAGGATGCCGCCGAGCTGCAGGCCGATGACGGTCACGACCGGCATCATGATGTTGCGCACGCCATGCACCCAGACGACCCGCCAGCCGGGCTCGCCTCGGGCTCTCGCGGCGGTGATGTAGGGCTGGTCGAGGACCTCCACGAGGGCGGCGCGGGTCACCCGCACGATCATGCCGATGAAGAAGGTCGAGAGCGTGATCGAGGGCAGAACGAGATGGTAGAGCCCGGCCCAGAAATCCTCCCAGGGCGGCACGAAGCCCATCACCGGAAACGCGCCGAACTTCACCCCGAGGAACCAGATCAGGAGGATGCCGAGGAAGAAGGAGGGAAAGGCCGTCCCGGTCAGCGCGAAGACCGCGGCGCCGGCGTCCCAGGCCGTATCCTTCTTGACCGCCGACAGAACCCCGACCGGCACGCCGACGAGGATCGCGAGACCGAGCGAACAGGCGGTCAGCGTCAAGGTGACGGGCAGCGCCTCCCTGACGACGAGATTGAAGATGTCGGCGCGGGCGACATAGGAGACACCCCAGTCGCCGGTGACGAAATTGCCGAGCCATTGGGCATATTGGACGATCATCGGCTGATCGAGCCCGAGGGCATGGTTGAGCGAATCGTAGCTCGCCTGGTCGAACTCGGAGCCGAGCATCAGCAGGACGGGATCGCCCGGCGCGAGCTTCAGAAGAGAGAAGCTCGCGATCGAGACGATCAGGAGAACGACCAGGGTCTGGGCGATCTTGCCTGCGGCCTGGGAAAGCATCAGGCGATGCTCACCGTATGCAGGTTGACGAGGTCGCAGGGCACGTATTGGAAGCCTTCGACCTTCTTGGCGAAAGCCTTGTAGACCGGAATGTGCGCGAGCATGGCGACCGGCGCCTCGTCCATCAGATGATCTTCGGCCTTCCGGTAGAGTTCGGCTCGCTTCTCGGTATCGATGATCGCGCCGGCCTCGGCGCAGAGCCGGTCGAACTCCGCATTGTCCCAGCCCCAGTAGTTCCAGGATCCGCCGGACTTGAATTCCGGATAAAGCGTCTCCTCGGGGTCGAGATCGGCCCACCAGCGGAAGTCGAGCATCTCGAAGTCGCCGTCCTTCATTCGCTTTACCCAGGCGGCCGGTTCGAGCAGTTCGAGCTTCACCTTGATGCCGATCTCGGCCAGCATGGGCGCAAGCGTCTGGGCGACGCGGGTGCCGCCCGGGCCGTCCTCGGTCATGAGATAGGTGACCTCGATGTCGCCCTGCGTCTTCGCCTTGGCGCGGAACGCCTTGGCCTTTTCGAGGTCGAACCACTGGCCACGGCCGCTGTCGGCGATGTTGGGGTCGTAGAAGCCGGTCATCGGCGGCGAGATCGGCGTGTACGCCTCCTGGGCGAGGCCGAAATAGCCCTGCTTGACCACGGCGTCGCGGTCGATGGCGAAGGCGACGGCGCGGCGCAGATTGACGTCGTCGAAGGGCGCCTTGCGGGTGTTCATGCCGACATAGGTGTAGTTGCCTTCGACCCCGCCATAGAGATTGACCGTCGGCACCTGCTTGACCTGATTGACGAGCTGTAGGGGGCAGTCGTTCATGCCCTCGATCTGGCCGGAGACGAGGGCGGCGACGGCCGTGCTCGGCTCGTTGATCAGCATGAAGGAGGCCTTGGCGAGCTTCGGCATGCCAGCTTCGAAATAGTCCGGATTGGCTTCGAGCTCGATCGAGTCGTTGTCCTTCCAGCTGACGAATTTGAACGGGCCTGTGCCGACCGGATTGCGGCCGTAGTCCATGCCGTATTTCTCGACGGCCGCCGGGCTGACGATGGTGCCGGCTCTACCGGTGGAGCCCGTCAGCGCGACGGGCAGGAAAGCGTAGGGCTTGGAGAATTTCAGCCGCAGCGTCAAAGGATCGACGATCTCGATCTCGTCGAGCAGTTCGAGCTTCCAGGCATGGGGCGACTTCGGATCGCCCGACTTCACCCGCATCAGCGAATATTTCACCGCCTCCGCGTCGCAGGCGGTTCCGTCGTGGAATTTCACGCCCTCATGCAGCTTGAAGAGATGGGTCGTGTCGTCTTCCATGTCCCAGCTCGCGGCGAGGTCGGGCTCGAACTTCACCGCCTCGCCGTCGAAGGTCACTTTCAACAGGCCGTTATGGATGTTGTTGATGATCTGAACGGCCGACAGGAAGAAGGTGAAATGCGGGTCGAGCGTGTCGATGTGCGACAGCGAGGCGATCCGGATGTGGCCGGCCTGATCGGCGCGGGCGAGGTCCGGGGTCAAGCCGAGGCCGGCGGAGGCCAGTGCACCCGCACCGACGCCGACCCCCTTGAGGAAGCTCCGCCTCCCGATCCGGTTTGACAGTTGCGCCGCCAGGACGGCCTTGTGATCGATCTTTTCACCGGTGTCACGGGTCATGCAAAAACTCCAGAAATGAAGAGGTGCCGCGTGTCAAAAGGTCGGGAGACCGATGAATTCTCGTCGCCCGGATCGAGACGAGCGACGGATGGAGGTGCCGCTCGATCTTCTCTGTCGACTTTGCAGGTGTTATGTATACATATGCAAGCCTAAATTTATAGCATGAGTGAAGATTATGCAGGCAACCGGGCGTTGGGCCGACGACATCTACGCGGCGATCATCGAGCGAATGATCGCCGGAGAACTCAGCCCGGGAGACGCGCTGAACGAGTTGCCACTTGCCGAGGAGTTCGGTGTCTCGCGCACGCCCGTCCGTGAAGCGTTGCAGCGCCTCAGCGCCGTCGGGCTGGTCGAGCGTGGCCGCCGCCGCGCCTTCGTGGTGAAGCGGCTCGATCCCATCGCCATCCAAGACCTCTTCGAGGCGGTCGGTGAATTGGCGGCACTGGTGGCGGGAATGGCGGCGCTGCGCATGAACGAGGTGGAGCGCCAAGCGCTCGCAGCCGTCACCGCCGCAGGCGAAAAGGATGGCGTCGACTATGCCGAGGCCAATGCCCGGTTCCACGAGCTGATCCAGCAGGGAGCGCACAATTGCGTTCTCGCCTCGACGATCGGCGATCTCAGCCTGCGCACCCTGCCCTGGCGCGGCGCCCAACTCCGCGCCAAGGCCTCGCGGGTCGAAGCATCGCGGCGCGAGCACCGGGCGATCCTCGATGCCATCCTCGCCCGCGACAGCGCCGAGGCGGCAGCCTTGATGCGGGCGCATATCGGGGCGTCCTTCGTCGGCATCGTCGACATGGTCCGGCGACGCGCCGAAACCCTGCCGCTTCGCGGCCCGTCAACAGAGAGCCCGCAGGCAACTGGCCGACGCGCAGAACCGCAGGAAGCCCTTGAGGCGGGTGGCCCCTCGCCGCTGCGGCAGGAGCCGCAGCGCAACGTCTTCTGACGCAGATCGAGACCGGACGAGACGGCGGTCATCGTTGAAGCGGCCATGCGCGCGGCTCGCGCAGTTCGCGACGATCTCTGAGCCGTCTTCGTGAAAGAGCTTCGACCCGATCGCCCAATGTTTCGATGACCGCGGCCGACGCGGCCGCCTGAGACGCCTTGACGGCGCCTCGGCTCATGGTGAAAACCGTATCTTCTTGCCAATTCCCCAAGGGATGTTGGCGTTCTGCACATATTCTCCTCAGGACAAGGCGGTCGGCTATGGGAATTGTCGCGAAGGCGACTGAAATCGTCGGAGGCGCCGTCGCGCGCGTCAGGCGCTTCGGTTCTCCGGCCCAGCAAGCCGTCGGGCTGACACCGCAGATTCCGGAGGCGCGGAAACAGGGCATCATGACCCTGAAGCTTCCCTCCGCGGAGGGCTGGAAGGACGGTCGCCTGCCCATCTGCGCGCCGGGCCTCAAGGTCAATGCCTTTGCATCGAACCTCGATCATCCCCGCTGGATCGAGGTCCTACCGAATGGCGACGTCCTCGTGGCGGAATCGAAGGAGCAGCCGGAGACGCCGCGCAGCCTCATGGACCATGCGCAGCAGGCCACGATGCGCCGCGTCAAGGCGATCGGCGAGAGCGCCAATCGTGTCACCCTCTGGCGTGACGCGAATGGGGACGGCGTCGCCGAGCGCCGCGAGGTCTTCGTTCAAAACCAGAACCAACCCTTCGGCATGGCGCTGGTCGGCGACAGGTTCTACCTCGGCAACACCGATGGCATTCGGCGTTTCGACTACCGGCCGGGCGATACGAGCCTCACGGGCGACGGCGAACAGCTCGTCGACTTCAAACCGCACGGGCACTGGACCCGCAGCCTGATCGTCTCGCCGGATCGCACGAAGATCTTTGCCGGCGTCGGGTCGCTGTCCAACATCGGCGACAAGGGAATGGCGGCGGAAGAGGGCCGCGCGGCGATCTGGGAACTCGACCTCGCCACGGATAAGGCGCGGATCTTCGCCTCCGGGCTGCGAAACCCCGTCGGCATGGCCTTCGAGCCGGTGACGGGAAAGCTCTGGACCGTCGTCAACGAGCGCGACGGGCTCGGCGACGAAACGCCGCCTGACTACCTGACGTCCGTTCAGGAAGGTGGGTTTTACGGCTGGCCCTATTGCTACTGGAGCAGGACCGTCGACGATCGCGTCCCGCAGGATACGGACCTCGTCGCCCGTGCCATCCAGCCGGATTATGCGCTGGGCGGCCATACGGCATCGCTCGGCCTCTGCTGGATGCCGGACGGCACCTTGCCGGGGTTCGGCGAGGGCATGGTGATCGGCCAGCACGGATCGTGGAACCGCGCGACGCTGAGCGGCTACAAGCTGATCTTCGTTCCCTTCGAGAAGGGCGCGCCGAACGGACCGCCTCGCGACATCCTCTCCGGCTTCCTGTCGAAGGACGAGAAACTGGCCTATGGGCGCCCCGTCGGCGTGGCGATCGGCGCGGACGGCCGGTCGCTGCTGATGGCCGACGATGTGGGCGACGTCATCTGGCGCGTGACCGGCGCGTGATGCCGTCGGGCGCACGGTAGCGGCGATCGCGGAAGCCGGCATGAAGCCGTGGATGCGGAACGGGCGCACGACCCGATGGTCGAGCCATCCCCCGATTGCGTCGGCGAAAGAGCGTCAGCAAGGGTATCGGGAGGATCGGGCGATGCCGATGTCGCGTCCGATACTCGCGCTGAAGGGTTTCGAGGCCGATGGTCCCGGCGCCTTTATTCTCGTGGCAGCGCCCCGACAGGCGCGGCTCGTCGAGGGCGATCCGGTCTTCCTTCATTCATTGCGTCGGGTGAAGCGAGCGCGAAGGATCACCCCCTGGATGGCAAGTCTCCAAGCGGCCGATCACGGGCGATGCCTTGGAGGAAAATATCGACGCCCTCATTGACCAGTGCATCCAGCTCAGCCCCTCGGGGCGGCTCGGCGAGACCCAGAACCGCATCGCGGAGCCCATCGGCGACGATCATCGAGACGAGCATCATCGCAGCCCGTTCGGCCTGTTTGATGTCGATCCTGCCGTCCCTGCCGTAAGCCGCGAGCTGGTCGGCGAGCGGCCTGATCGCGAGGCGTTTGACGGTCTGGACATAAAGCTGCGAGACATGCGGAAAGCGCTGCGCCTCGCTCATGACGACGCGATAGGACGCGATCCCGTGTTCGGAGAAGGTGAGCGCGGCAAAGGCTTTCATGAAGGTCTTCAGCCACTCGGCCGGGCTAAGGCCGGGAGCGGCGGTGGTCACCGGGCCGACCGACCTCGTCACCATGGCGTGCATCACCGCTTCGAGAAGCGCCTCCTTCGACGGCACATGCCTGTAGATCGTCTTCTTCGACATTCCGGCCGCTGACGCGATACGCCCGACATTGGCGTCGGCAAAGCCGTGCTGCCGGAATTCCGCCAGCGCGCTCTCAAGCAGGGGTGGAGGCAGCTCGGTGATCGCTTTGTCGTCGCTCATGGGCCGACTCTTAGACCGCGCTGCCGAAGCGGTCGATTGGAAACCCATGGGTTTCCATCGGCGCACCCCGCTCCTATATCCCTCGCAACGAACCGGCGCCCGCGAGACGCCAGGTCGAAGCTTCGACCGTCAAGCAGAGCGAGAGACGCCATGAGCGATGTGATTCCGCGCCCGAAGGGCCTGCCACTGATCGGCAATCTGCCCGAGATCGATCCTGAGGCTCCCGTCCAGAGCATGATTCGATTGGCAAAGGCCAATGGCCCCCTGTTTCGCCTGGACATCCCCGGCAACAGCCTCGTCATCGTCGGCAGCCAGGCGCTCACCGACGAATTATGCGACGAAACCCGGTTTCAAAAGGCGCTGCACCGGCCCCTGGAGGAAGCGCGCACGGTGGCCGGCGACGGTCTCTTCACCGCCTATGACGAGGAGCCGAACTGGGGCAAGGCGCACAGATTGCTGATGCCGGCCTTCGGTCCCTTGGGCCTCAGATCGATGTTCGACCGGATGCTCGACATCGCCGAGCAGATGATGGCGCGCTGGGAGCGTTTCGGCGACGGGGCGGTGATCGACGTCGCCGACAACATGACGCGTCTCACACTCGACACGATCGCGCTCTCGGCCTTCGACTTCCGCTTCAACAGCTTCTATCAGAGCGAGCTGCATCCCTTCGTCAACGCCATGTCCCGGGCGCTGGAGGAGTCGGGCCGGCGGGCGCGCCTGCCCCATGGCGTCGGCCGTTTGAACCTGCTTCGCAACCGCCTGTTCGAATCCGACACGCGGGTCCTGCGCGAGGTCGCCGACCGCCTCATCGAAGAGCGCATCCGCGATCCGCGTCTCGGCGAACGCGGCGACCTCCTCGACCGCATGCTGACCGCCAGGGACCCCGAGACCGGCGAGACTCTCAGCCGGGAGAATATCGGCTATCAGATGATCACCTTTCTGGTGGCCGGGCATGAAACCACCAGCGGGCTTTTGAGCTTTGCGACCTGGCTGCTCTTGAAGCATCCCGAAACTCTGGCCAAAGCCAGGGCACATGTGGACGACGTGCTCGGGGGTTCGACGCCTCGTTTCGAGGATATCGGCCGCCTCTCCTATCTCAAGCAGATCCTCGAGGAGACGCTGCGCTTGTGGCCGACTGCCCCGGCCTTTGGCGTCCATGCGCGCGAGACGACGACGATCGGTGGCCGCTACAAGGTCACGCCGGAGGATGTCCTTCTCATTCTGACGCCCGTTCTGCACCGCGACCCCGCCGTCTGGGAGGCGCCCGAGCAGTTCCGGCCGGAACGCTTCGCCCCGGATCAGGCCGCCAAACTGCCGCCGAATGCCTGGAAGCCCTTCGGCAACGGGCAAAGGGCCTGCATCGGTCGCGGCTTTGCCATGCAGGAGGCGGTGCTGGTGCTCGCCTTGATGCTGCAACGCTTCGACATCGCGCTCGCCGATTGCGACTATGCGCTGGTGGTGAGCGAGACGCTGACACTCAAGCCGAAAGGGCTGCGCATTCATGCGCGCCGCCGCGATACGGGTGACAGGGCGGTGGCGCGAACGCAAAGCCCGCGCCCTGCCGAGACCCCGGCGTCGGTCGCCTCGGCAAAACCGGCCGTGCCGCAGGCCGATCTCGGCCCCCTCACCATCCTCTACGGCAGCAATTCGGGCACCAGCGAAGCCTTCGCCCAGCGCATCGCCGGGGAGGCCGTCGCCCAAGGCTATGAGGCAACCTCCGCTCCGATGGATCAATATGCCGAGGGGCTGCCGAAGGCCGGGCCGCTCATCCTCGTCACGGCCTCCTACGAAGGCCAGCCCCCCGCCAATGCCGGGCGCTTTCTCGCGGCGATCGAGGATCTGCCGGCGGACGCGCTCGCCACGCGCCGCTTCGCCGTCTTCGGTTGCGGCAATCGGCAATGGGCACGCACCTATCAGGCAATCCCCAAACGTGTCGAGAAAGCGCTGACGAAGGCGGGCGCAAAAGCCCTTCTGCCGCGCGGCGAAGGCGATGCCGCCGGCAATATCTTCGGCGATTTCGAAAGCTGGTCCGGCGCGCTGTGGCCAGCGCTTGCCGGCGCCGAGGGGCGCCAGGCGAGCGGCGGGGACCTTGCGTCTCTCAAGGTCGATATTCGCTCCGGCGTCCGCGAGCGCGCGCTGAAGCTCGACGAGATGCAGCGCGCCACCGTCGTTACGAACCGTGAGCTGGTCGACATGACCAAAGACGGCGCCCGGTCGAAACGGCACATCGAAATCGCCCTGCCTCAAGGGATAAGCTATCGCGCCGGCGACTATCTGGCGGTGCTGCCCAGCAATCCGCCCCAGACGGTGCGGCGTGTCCTGGCGCGCTTTTCCCTCGCGCCCGATGCCGAGATCGTCATCAAGGGCGCGCCGGGTGTGCCGTCCTCGCTGCCGGTGGACCGGCCCGTGGCGGCCGAAACCCTGTTTGCGGACTATCTCGAACTGCAGCAGCCGGCGACCGCCGGTCAGGTCGCGGCCCTCGTCGAGGCGATCGCCTGCCCGCCGGAACGGGAAGCCGCCAGGCACCTGTCGGATCCCGAAACCTATGCGGCGGAAATTCTGGGCAAGCGCGTCACCCTGCTCGACCTCCTGGAGCGGTTTTCCTCGGCCGACTTCGCCCTCGGCGCCTTCATCGCCGCCATGCCGCCGATGCGCTCCCGGCAATATTCGATCGCCTCCTCGCCGCTCGTCGACCCGGCCCGCTGCGCTCTGAGGGTCTCGGTCCTCTCCGCGCCCGCCTTGGGCGGCGCTCATCGCCATGAGGGGGTCGCTTCGACCTTTCTGGCGCGCCTTGCCGAGGGAGACAGTTTCGGGGCCGCCGTCCGGCCAAGTCAGGTCGGATTCCATTTGCCTGAGGATCCGACACTTCCGATCATCATGGTCTGTGCCGGCAGCGGCATCGCCCCGTTCCGGGGCTTCATCGAAGAGCGCGCCGCCTTGCAGCAGGCCGGGACGGCGATCGGTCGGGCGATCCTCTTCTTCGGGGTGCGCGATCCCGAGATGGATTTTCTCTACCGGGACGAGCTGGAGCGCTGGCAGGGCGCCGGCGCCGTCGCCCTGCGAATGGCGTTTTCTGAAACACCCGGGGACGGCGTCGTTTATGTGCAGGATGCGATCTGGCGCGACCGTGCCGAGATCGCCAAGCTGTTTCGCGCCGGCGGCCGCGTCTTCGTCTGCGGCGACGGCACGCGGATGGCCGCCGCGGTGCGAGACACGTTCCTGCGCATCTATCAGGAGGCCATGAATGCAAGTCGCGAAGCCGCTGAAGCCTGGGCCGAGAAGATCGAGCGCGAGGCGACCCGCTACGTCGCGGACGTGTTCGGCTAGATTCGGGGCTGCGACAGCTTGTCCGTCCCGGCGTGACCGGAGAGATTGGCTTGTCGTTAAAAAGCGGCCGTTCACCTGGGACAGCCAATGTCAGGAAGCCAAAGCACATTCGCGAATGCCGACCAGACACGTGCCGAGCTGTCTGATTTGATCGACCAGCAGATGAGTCGGCTCGGCTTGGTGGCTATGGACGCGCTGGGATCCATCGAAGGCAAGAGTGTTCTCGACGTCGGCTGCGGAACCGGTCAAACGCTGATCCAGCTTGCCGATCGAGTCGGGCCGGCGGGGCGGGTGATCGGTATTGAGATCGCGCCTCGTGTTCTGTCGCTTGCCTTGGGCCGAACGCAGGATCGAGCCCACATCTCGCTGGTGCAGGGCGACGCCTCGCAACCGCCGCTGCCCGATTGGAGCCTCGACGCGCTTTATTCCCGATTCGGCGTGATGTTCTTTGCCCATCCTGTCCGGGCATTTTCGAAGCTGCGCCGGCTGTTGCGCCCAAACGGCCGGGTCGCCTTTGTCTGCTGGCGCGCAACAGGCGAGAACGAAATCGACTTCGCCCCACTTGAAGCAGCAGGTCTGACGTTCGAAGAGCCGCCTCATGCGAGCCTCGCGAACGCGACGGTCATCGAAAAGGTTCTGGAAGAAGCGGGGTTCCACCAGATCACCGTCCGCCCGCTGGACGTAAATGTTTCCTGCGGCGGCGTGGAGGCGACGCTGAATGTCGTAACGAGGGTCGGAGCGCTCGGGAAGATGCTTCGCGAAGCGCCGGAACTCCGTCAAAAGGCAATACCCCGCGTTCGCGCGATGCTGGAGAGGCGGGCTGTTGCGGGGAAGGTCGACCTGACGGCTTCGACATGGATCGTCACCGCAACGAGCGAACGGGTCGAGGCATGTTAGAGACGCCAGCGACACCGTGGCATCAGCCGCCAGTTCGATATGGTGAGAGAGGCCGGAATGGAGCCGATGAAGCGCGAGGCGACTGCGAGGATCTGTCTTGTCGGCAACGCGCCGACACGCGAGGACCATTCTCGCGAGATCGATGCTGCAAAGGTCGTCATACGGATCAACAACACGTTCGGCCACGGTTCGGTGACCGGAAACCGGACCACTCATCTCTTCCTGATCAATTGCGGTGGTCAGATGCGCGCATGGCTGGACGATGCCGCTTTTAGGCAGATGCCGGCACTCCTTCAGGCCGAGGAAGTCTTGCTGCCGATCCATCCGGCCAAGGATGATCTGATCGAGCCGCCGCTCACACGTGACGAGCGGTCCGCGCCGGACGGCCGGAACTACGCGGATGAGGCTCTTGCAACGCTTACATCCATGGGCAAGCGCGCTGCTCTCGTCGATGTCGAGCATTTCCTCAAGGCCTCCGCGATCCTCGGCTACGCGCGGCCGGAACGGGAGATGAGTGCACCTTCGACTGGACTGATCGCCCTCCTATGGGCGCTCGATACCTTCGCGTCACCGATCGCAATCTATGGCTTCGGCTTCGACGGATGGTCCGGCCATCGCTGGGACCGGGAAAAAGCCTTCTTCGAAGCGATGCACGAGGCCGGCCGCATTCGGCTCGGCTCAGTCTGATCCGCCGCTCTGGAACACAGGCCACCGGGCCTGAGCGCTCCTGCGAGCCCTTCGACCGCTCGCAACTTATACTCGCTTAATTCGCGCAAGCCCCCAACGCGCTATCTATCCCGCCTGTAAGTGCTACGGCATCGGCCCGAAAACCGGACCCGACCTTCGGTACGCACGATACGTCGTTTCAAAGAGTCAGAGCCCCGTGCTTCCCTATGGACGCACGGGGCTCCGAGTCGCATCGGAGTTACTAGGACATGGCTGATCTTCACAAGCGGAGCGATGCCGGCACGCAACCGGTGACCGGCATTCCGGTCTGTCGATGAAGAAGCCCATCGCCTTTTTCGTCCACCATCAGGGACGCGGCCACGCCAATCGCACCATGGCGATGGTGGAGGCTTTCTCTCGGGACCGGCCGGTGTCGGTGCTGACGGCCGGCCCCCATCTCTTCGACGGCTTCTCCCGCGATATCGAACTGATCGCTCTGCCCAACATGATCGGCGCAGCCGTTCCGACGAAGCGGCTTTATGCCGAGCCGACGCCCTCGACCCTGCACTGCGTGCCGTTGGGGCTGAAGGAGATGCGCGCGACCATGCGCGGGATCCTCGACCATCTCGACGCAAGGGACGTCGGACTGTTCGTCGTCGATGTTTCCTCCGAGATTGCCCTCCTGTCGCGGATCGCATCGGTTCCGGCGGTGCAGATCCGCATGCATGGCGATCGCTCCGATGCCGGCCATGTCGGCAGCTACGAATCCAGCGTCGGCATGCTGGCGCCCTTCGACGAGAGCCTCGAGCAGGAGGACTATCCGGTCAATCTCAGGGCCAAGACCTTCTACAGTGGCGGGCTCTGCACGACGCGCGATCCCGTGCCGACGCGCGATGCAGCGCGCAAGGCCCTCGGTTACGGGGATAGCCGCGAGATCGTCGTCGTTCTCACCGGCGGCGGCGGCGCGGGAACGCCCTATGCACCGCTCACGGTGGGAGCGCGGGCCTTGCCGGATGCCGAGTGGCTGGTACTCGGGCCGACGCTGAAGGAAGGCCACGAAACGAACTTCGCCAATCTGAAAGAGCTCGGATGGGTGTCGAACGTCACCGACTATCTGGCGGCGGCCGATATCGTCATTGCCTCGGCGGGCGACAATACGGTCACCGAGATCGCAAGGGTCGGGCGGCCCTTCGTGGTCGTTCCGGAATGGCGCTATTTCGGCGAACAGGCCCGCAAGGCCGAAGCCCTCGCCCGCCTTGGAGCGGCCGTTCACGCCCCGCAATGGCCGGGCGACATCGCGGGATGGCAGCAGCTGATGGCGAAGGCGCGCAAGCTCGATCCGGACCACCTGACGCCGCTCTACGACCCGCAGGCGGCGCGGAAGGCTGCCAGCTGGCTGGAAGATCTGACCGACGAACTCTGGGACTCGGAAGGGAAGCACCTCGTGACGCCGATCGCGGCCCAATAGTGCGAGCGTCGCGTCATCGGGCACCCGGCTGAGGCGCTTGCGAGGAACCGAACACCGCATGCCTGTGCCCGGATCCTCAGCTGAACCGGACAGTCTCGGGCTGGCGTGCGGCTACGATCTCGGCTGACGTCGGTGAGCGCAGCGCGGTGAGCGTTTCGGCTTTCGACGACCACGCAATGAGGCCGCGCTCGGCAAACTGGCCGAGCCAGTAATCCATGCACCAGCGGCCATGCTTGGCGTGAAACCGCCGGGCATTGGCGATGATGGCGTCGAAATGCTGAAGCGGCGGCATGTGGACGACATGGTGCTGGTGATAGGCCCGGGCACCCGCCGTCCAGTAAAGCGGCACGCCGGCGGGATCGAGCCGTGCGGCAAGATCGGTCTCCTCGCCCCCATAGCCGACGAAACTTTCGTCCATGCCGCCCAGCCGATCCCACACCAGCTTTTTCAGCGCGAAGGACAAGCCCCAGAATTCGCCCGTCTCCGGCTCGCGTCTGAGACCGCGCAACGGCATCGGCGGTTTCGAGGGATGGGGAACGCCGAGGGCGTCGAGCGTATCGAAATCGAGCGGATCGGTGACGGCGCCGCCCGGCAGGTAAAGCACCTCGCCGAGAAAAAGCCCCTCGCGGCCCTGGCATGCCGCCTCGAACCGCTCGATCAGAGGCGGCGACGCGATGCAGTCTATGTCGAGGAAAACCAGCGTTTCGCCCTTCGCCTCCCGGGCCGCGACGTTGCGGGCCCGCGCGAGAGGCAGGGCCTCGCCGGGAACGAGCAGCTGGCGGATCGGCACGCCGATTTCGGGCAGGTCCGGCTCCTCGACCGCCTGCATGCAGGCGATGACCAGCTCGTCCGGCTTGCGGTTCTGGGCGGCAAGGCCCTTGAGCAGGTTGAGAAGCTGGAAACGCCGGTTGCGGATCAGCGTCAGGACGCTGACCGTCACTGGACGGTCAGCCGGCTGGCTCGCTGGCGAAAGTGGGCGACGCCTTCGATGATCCCGAGCGCATGGCTGCGCCGCGCGACGTAGGAATGGGCAAGATCCGAGCGGCTGGCCAACGCGTCGGAAAAATTCGCCACGATGATCGACTGAGGGAAGGTTCGCAGCATCTCGATGTCATTGCCGCTGTCGCCGGCAACGAAGACGGCATTTTCCGCAAGGGAGCGAATCTTGCGCAGATAAGTGATCGCCGCGCCCTTGGAGGCGCGCGCCGGCAGGATGTCCAGATAGCGACCGTGGCTGTAGATCACCGAGGCTCCGAGACCACGTGCTTCGAGATGCGCTCTGATCCTGGCGGCCACCTTGGTGTCGCCCTCGGCGAAATAGCTCAGCTTGTAATTGCGCTGCTCGAGCGGCGCCTGCGGGACGATCGTCTCGAAATCAGCCATCGCCTCGGCGACCGCTTTGCGGTTCCACCCCCTTGCGATGATGCGGCTCCAGTCGTCGTCTCGTCGATAGGTTACGCCATTGCCGTCCAGGAGATAGATCTCGGTGCCGACCGAGGAGATGATGATCTTCGGATTGGGCGCGTTCTGCTGCTCGAGGATCGACAGGGCGCTGTGGAGCGACCGGCCCGTGGCAACCGCAAAGTCGAGGGCGGCCTCCCGTTTGTGCCAGCGTGTGAAGGCCCTGATGCAGGTCTCCGACCCCGTCAGCGTATTGTCGATATCGCAGACGAGAAGCTGTGGCATGGAAAGGCCCGCGCGGCGAGAGGCGGGCGCCGCGAGCCGCGAGGCGAGCTTGGCGAAACGGGCCGCATGACTTGTCCAGTCGTAGCTCTCGACGGCTGCCGCGCCGTTTGCCGCGTATCGGGTATGAAGTTCGCGGTCCTGCAGGATTTCGCGACAGGCCGTCGCGATCATCTCCGGGCGTTGGGGATTGACCAGGCGACCATTGTCGCAGCGCTCGATGATGTCGTTCGGGCCACCGCTGTCCGTCGCGACGATCGGCAGGCCGCTTGCGGCGGCTTCGAGAAGCGTCAGGCCGAAGGGCTCGTTCAGTGCCGGGTTGGCGAAGACACCTCCTGTCTCCCGGGCCAGAGCATAGATGGCGGGAACGTCGGACGCCTTATGATCCTTCGGAATGGCGACTTTGCCGTAAAGATCGTGGCGATCGATCGCCTCGAGGATCGCGCGCATCTCGCTTTGGCCCTCGGTATCGAGATCGGCAATGACGCTCCTTGTGCCCGCGACGATTAAAAGATTGGCGTTTGCCGACAGCCACGGATCACGCCCGAAGGCTTCGACCAGCATGGGTAGGTTCTTCTTGGCAACGGGCCGGGCGATGGCAAGGACGATGAGCTTGCGCGGATCGCGGAGGAAGGGCGCAACCATCGCTCGCACGGCCCTGGTCGAGCGCGCTCCGCGATATGCCGCGAGATCGCTGCCGGGTTCGATGATGCGGATCTTGCCCGGATCGTAGTTGCGATAGGCGGCGTACTGAACCTCGGCTTCGTCGCGTGACGAGGCGACGACGAGATCGGCTTCGGCGAAAGCCCGCTCCTCGATCGCGATACGACGATCGAGATCGGAATGGCCTTGCGTCTCCCCGCGGCTTGACGGCATCGCGGCGCGCTTGACCCGACCGAGCGAATGGGCGGTGAAGACGAAAGGAATTCCCATTCGCCGGCGGATCGTCGCGGCGATGGTCGCCGCGTCGGCATAGTGGGCGTGCAGATAGGCGGGCGGCGTTTCCTGGCTGGCGAGAAAGGTGAGGAGCCCCTCGCTCAGGCAGGCGGCCTGCTTCCAGAGGTCTTCCTTGGCGAGATAACCGGGATGGTCGTCGGCCAGTCTCAGGATTTCCACCTTGTCGTCGATACGCTCCCAGCCTGGCCGGTATTGGGGACCGTAGCCACTCTCGAAGCCGCGGGTGACGATGACCACGCGCCTCACATCCGACCGATTGGCCTGCGCGCCGACGAGTTCGAGCAGATATTTGATATGCCCGCCGGTATCCGGCGTCAGCCCGTACGGGACATCGGTCGCCTGTAGGCATCCCTGTAAGGCGACGTGTACAATGAACAAACCGCGTCTTCCTTGAACCGACCGGCGTAATGACGAACTGCCGTCTCGATCCATATGGACGCGGATGAATACCCTTCGAGTCGCTCAGGTCGCACCTAACATCTTTCCAACTCCACCGGGTCTTTCGGGCGGAACCGAAAGAATTGTTCACGATCTGTCCAAGGCGCTGGAATCGCTGGACGTATCGGTCACGCTCTTCGCCCCGTCCGACTCCACCAGCGAGGTTTCACGCATCGGTGACCTGGAGAGCCTGAAGGGTCTGGAGGATCGATACGGGCAGGTCCCGCCCTCGATCCCGCAAGTCCTCGAAGCGGTGCAGATGGAAGCGCTGCGGCGGCGTCTCGATGAGTTCGACATCGTCCACTGTCATGGCGAGTTCTTTCACGCCGCGCTCCTCGGCGAACGGCGCAGGCACTCCCTGACAACGATCCACTGGCGCGTCGACGAACTCGACCGGGAGCTGTTCTTCAGAGCCTTTCCGGACCTGCCGGTCGCCGGCATATCGCGCAGCCAGCTCGCTCAGATCCCGGTGTCCAACCGCGCCGGCGTCGTCCATCATGGGATCGCCGAGGAGCGCTACCGGCTCGGGTCGGGAGACGGCGGCCACGCCGCCTTCATCGGCAGGATGACGGACCAGAAGCAGCCGGACGCGGCGATCCGCATCGCGGGCGCGGCAAACGTTGCGATCCGTCTTGCCGGTGCCGTCGATGTGGGCAATCCGACCTATTTCGACGAACGCGTGCGGCCGTTGCTCGGCGATGCGGCGCAGTTCGTCGGCCCTGTCGATGATACCGGCAAACAAGAACTTCTGGGCGGCGCCAAGGCACTTCTCTTTCCCATCGACTGGCCCGAGCCCTTCGGCCTGGTGATGATCGAGGCGATGGCCTGCGGAACCCCGGTGATTGCGTTCAATCGTGGCTCCGTTCCCGAGGTCGTCGAGGAGGGCGTGACCGGTTTCGTCGTCGAGACCGAGGATCAGGCGGCGGCAGCGCTCGCGAAGGTCGGTGACCTCGATCGCAGGACGATCAGGCAGCGCTTCGAGGAACGGTTCACCGCAAGGCGCATGGCGGAAGACTATCTGGCGCTTTATCGCAAGCTGCTTGCGGCATGACGCAGGTCAGAACGGCGCTCATCGCCTGGGACTATCCACCGAGCGCTTCCGGGCTCGCGGTCGCAGCCCGGGAGGTCGCGGAAAGCCTTGCCGAAGCCGGCGTCGATGTCAGTGTTTACACACTGGATCGGGCTGACCGTACCTCCATCAATGGCGTAGGCATCATCGGCTGCTTGCCGGACAGGGTCGGCCTGTCGAAATGGCTTCGGCGGCGGATGGCGCTGGGCCATCTCGTGGCACCGCGCTGGTTCGCCGCACGGATCGCGGCCGATCACCGGCGGAAGGCCTATGACGTTCTGGAGGCGACGAACTGGTATGCCCCGGCCGCACTTGCCACCCGGATCCCAGGCCTTGCCTTCGTCACCCGCCATTCGACACCGGCGATCTCCACCGGCGCGGTTTCCGGCAGCCTGCGGAACCGGCTCGATGGTCGCTTCGCCTGCCGGCTGGAAGCTGCAAGTGCCAGACGCTCGAACGGGCATATCTTCAACACCGAGAGCCACGGCGAGAAGGTGACGGCGCTTTACGGGCTCGATGCCGACACGCCGCGCTCGGTGATCGGCCTGTCGCTGCCGCCCGAACGTCTCGCTCGGGCATCGGGCGCGGCCTATCCTCCGGAAAGGGAGGCAAACGGACCGCTCGAGCTTCTCTTCGTCGGCCGGGCCGAGGCGCGAAAGGGCTTCGACTGTCTGATGGAGGCCGTCGTGATTCTGGCGGCGGAGTTTTCCGGCGAACAGCGCCCGACGTTCCATCTGTCGCTCGTCGGAGTCCCGGAAGCGGATCTGCCGGAACTGTCAGACAAGGCCCGTCGCCATGTGACCTTGCTGGGCCGTCTTGACGATGTGGCACTCGACAGGGCCTATCGGGCCGCCGACATCGTCGTTGCGCCCTCGCGCTATGAATCCTTCGGCCTCGTCTATCAGGAGGCGCTGGCTTTCGGCCGGCCGGTGGTGGCGCTTTCGGCCGATCCATCCGCACGGCAGGTGATCGGCGAAAGCGGCGCGGGCTTCCTGGCGACGGAGGCGAGCGGTGCGTCGCTGGCTGCGGCTTTGACGAAGGCGATTGGCGATGCCGCGCTGCGCCAGACGTTGCACGAGCGCGCCCTTGCGGCCGCCGGCCGGTTCACGCGGGCGAGCCTTGCGGCCGAGACGCTCGCACTTTACGACGCGGCGCGCGCCTTCAGCCGTCAGGGCCGATAGGGTGTGAGCAGCGCGTCCCGCTCGAAAACGCGGCCTTTGCCGGGCAACAGCGCGTCGTAACGGGCCGAACGCGTCTCCACGTGAGCGCGGGTCAGATGATGATCGATGGCAAGGTTCGGCGCGATGAAGCCGTCACGCCAGCCGCGCGGCAGCGCCGGCCGCTCATGCACCTTCCCCTCGAAGCGCACGCTGCGGTGATTGAGCCGATATTGCACGTCGGGATGAAGATCGGCGAGGACGCCGTCGACGAGATTGCGACGTAACAGGCCGATCGACAGCGCGCCTGCCGTCTCCGCCAGCGCGCATACCCTGCCCAAATCGTCCATGGTGCTCTCATCGAGGCTTTCGTCGGCGTCGAGCTGAAGCCCCCAACCGCACGTCATGGCGGCCTGTCCGCCATTGCGCTGTGCCGCGAAATCGCCTTCGAGCGGTCTCGCGATCAAGCGGACATTCCCGCCCAGCGGCGGGGTCTCCGGCGCGATGGTCGCATCGAGCATCAGGACGATGTCGTCGAAGGACCGCTCCAACGCCGGCAGCCGAGGCGCGAGGTCTTGCAGATCGACAGGCCGGCACAGGATCACCAGCGAGACCGGTAAGGGTTCGATGCGGGCGAGAGGGAAAAGCTCGGCGATGGCGGGCAGTGACCGATAGGGACGGCAGAGCGCGTCCCGTTGGGTTTCGCCAAGCGGCGAGTGAGCAAGGCTACGCGACAGGGCAAGGGTTCGCAGGGCGTAGCTTTCGACGATGATCGGATCGCCCTTTTGGCAAACGAACCTCCCCTCGACCAGTCGCTCCCTCAGGAATGTTTCGACGACCCCGCTGGCGAGAGCGCGGAGGTCGATCAGGATGCCGCAATGGCCGCATTCCCGGTAGGCTGAAGTGGCCTCGGTCGAGCAGCGTTCGCTCAGGCGGAAATCACGCGCCCCGCAGCATGGACAACGCATCGTGTGTGTCCTGACCCTGAATCGGTCGGCGGTCTCCAAATCTCCTGCCGCTCGCCGGTGTCGGCAGGTGGATCGGTAGGTGGGAAGCGCAAAAGACTCTGACAGGTCACGCCGTTCTTTATGCCAGCGCCCTATTATTGGGCGTGGCGAGATACTCCTCCCATCGCCATCCGCGCCCTTGAAGGGTCGCCCCGCACCCGAGAGCTCGATCTGATGAACCGCAGCATCCCCAATGGTTCCATGGGCGATTATCGAAGGTTCGAAAGCGCCTTCTCCGCCGCCCGCAACAATGGGCTTTTTCGACATGTCGGCGGTCTCTACGATGAGACCGGGCTGCTTGGCGACCGCTGGCCCCGAATGCTGGAGCAGCTCAGGGCGGCGGGCGCCACGAACCTCAATCTCGGACGCCTTCTGGAAGGCCATGCCAATGCCGTTCAGCTCGTGCGGCTTTATGGTGATACCGGCCAGCACGCTCTTCTGGAGGAGATGCTGGAAACCGATGCCATCCTCGGCGTCTGGGGAGCCGACGGCACGCCGCCGGCCAGCGTCGAAACCGGCGACGGGTCAGACAGGCTGCAAGGCGCCAAGCGCTATGCTTCGGGTCTCGGCATGGTCGCTCATGCGGTCGTTCCGATCGCAGGCGACGGCGGCGTGCTGCAGCTTTATCTCCTGCCCGTCGACGACCCTGCCCGTCAGGATCTGTCGGCCTGGACCGTGAGCGGCATGCACGCCTCTGCCTCCGGGCGCTATTCCTTCGAGGGCATCGCCATCGAAGAGCGCATGCGTCTCGGCGAGCCGGGGGTCTACAAGACCGAACCGTTCTTCGAGGGCGGGATCTGGCGCTGCGCGGCCGTTCATCTGGGCGGTCTCGAGACCATCCTGGCCTTGACCGCCCGCCAGCTCGAAGCGAGCGGCCGGCTCGACCATCCCCTGCAGACCGAACGGCTCGGACAGGCGATCCTCGCCGCGCGCACCGCGCGGCTCTGGGTCGAGGATGCCGCAAGGCGGATCGAGGCGCCGAAGAGCGGAGAGACGGTGCAGCATGCCGTTGCAGCCGCGTCCTATACAAGGCTGCAGGTCGAGGCCTCCGCGCTGAAGGTCATGGAAACCGCCCGGCGCGCTGTGGGCCTCTCATCGTTCGAGACCGATCACCCGTTGGAGGCTGCGATCGCAGACCTCTCAGTCTATCTCAGACAGGCAAACCCGGATGCGCTGCTGATCCACAAATGCCGGACGATGGCGGCGGAATATCTGCGATGAGCGAGACCTACGCGGGCTGGATCGCGCGCTCTGCCAACGCCCCCAAGGCCGAGATAAGCCGGCTGGTCGGAACCGGTGGTCTGGTCGTGCTCTCTCCACATCCGGACGACGAGACTTTCGGCGCATCGGCGCTCCTCGTCGATGCGGGCCGTGAGGGCCGCGCCGTGGGCATCGTCGCAGTCACCGACGGCGAGGCCTCGCATCCCGGCTCCCGATCCGTTTCGAGGCCGGCGCTGGCGACCATCAGGCAGGCCGAACAGGAGGCGGCGGTCAGAGCGCTCGGGGTCGGCGAGGCCCGGTTCCTGCGCTTGCGATTACCCGACGGCGGCTCGGGCCGGGATCCGCGCTTTGCGGATGCCGCCAAGCGCGTTGCTCACTTCTGCGACGCAATCGGCGCGACAACGCTTTCGGCGCCGCATCCCGACGATCCGCATCCCGACCATCACGCAACGGCGGCGCTCGCCGCGGCGGTGCGCGAGCTCCGCCCGCGCTTGCGGCTTCTCTACTACTTCGTATGGTCGATGCGACTTGCCGACGAAACGCCGTATCGCGGGGCCGATCTTCTGCCTTTCAGACTGACGGTCGACCGGGCGGCCAAGGCCCGTGCTACCGCCTGCCATGCCTCGCAGCTCGGCGCCGTGATCACCGATGATCCGGACGGTTTCACGCTGCCGCCATGGTTTTTGGAAGCGCAGACCGCGCCATACGAGATCCACGCCCTTGCGCCGATGCCGGGCATGGTTCCCCCACCCCGGCATTTCGCCGAACTCTATGCCGATGACGGCGATCCCTGGCACGCGCGATCCTCCCGCTACGAAGTGGCAAAGCGCGCCGACAACTGCTGTCAGCTGGAGGGCCGCCGCTACGAACGTGGCCTCGACATCGGCTGCGGCGAAGGGCATCTCGCCGCCGAGCTGGTGGATCGCGAAATCACCAGCGCCATGACCGGCCTTGATCGGGACGCCGGCATCGTGGCACGCGCCAGCAAGGCCTATGGTGCGAGGCCCGAACTGCAGTTCGTGACCGGCGCGCTTCCAGAAGAGCTTCCGGAAGGCCCCTTCGATCTGGTGGTGATTTCCGAGGTGCTGTATTTTCTCGATGAGCTTGCCCTGGCCTCGCTCGTGCGCGAGCTGACGAAGCAATTGAAGCGGGGAGCCGACATTCTCGTCGTCAGCTATCTCGGAGATACCGGCACGCCGCTTTCCGGCCGTGCCGCACACGATCTCTTCGTCGCGCTGTTCGGAACCGCGCTGACGACACTCAGCCTTCGAACTCAGGAACTTTATCAGACCGAGCTTCTGCGATTTTCGCCTCGAAACGAAGCAGCGCCGGCAGATGCCGGGCCATCTGACTGAATCGCATCCGCTCGCGCCTCAAGACTGCGAGTTCGGCCTCAGCATGGAACCAGGCCAGGGGCCGCGCCGGCATATCGGCGAGCTGGTGCGCCCGGTCTGACGTCATGCCACCCGAGGTGAGCGCAGAAGCAACCCCCGCCCGGTCCTCGCAGGTCGTGACGAGGTGGCGAAGCCGCATTCGTCTCACAAGTTTCGAAGGCGGCTCCAGCGCCTCGTCGACGAGCGGATCGGATTCGATGCGGTTGCGCGCGAGTTCCGCGGCAAGCCCGCCCTCGGTCCGGCTGTCCAGCCGGCAAGAGGTTTCGACCCGAGCTGCGTCCACATAGGCAATGCGCAGACCATGCGCCTCGCAGCTTCGGCGCAGCGCCCGGTCCTCGCCGAAGGCAACGAGCGGAACCGGCCCGGCAATGCGATAGGCCGCCGCCGTAATCGCAAAATTGGCCCCGCCGATATTGCCGTGGTGAGGCCAGGGATTGCCCGGATCGGGAAAGGCGAGCGCGAGGATATGGCGTGTCGCGTCGCGATAGGCGCGGATCGCCGCATCGCGCCTCGGATCGACCGCCGGAAGACTTGCCACCTCGCCGGCCAGAAACCCGATCCGGCCGCAAACGAGATCGAAGCCCTGAGCGAATGCGGCATCATAGGCCGCCATCAGACCCGGACAGACGATCGTGTCGGCATCCGTGGAAAAGAGAAGCGCTTCTGGGGCGACCTCGCGGGCGATCTCGAAGGCCAGCGATCTTGCCCTCGGCGCGGTTCCACGCGAATCCCGCCAGTTGATCGCAGCGGCCGTCAGCATGCCCCCTCGCCCGGGCATCCGGCCGCAGATGACGTCCATGCTGGCATCGTCGCAGTCATTGACCAGCATGACGGTATGCAGGGACGAACCGAACTCCCGGTCCAGCGCATCGAGACAGGCGCCGACCCGCTCCGCCTCGTCGCGAACCGGGACGCAGGCGACGTAACGCACGCCATTTCGTGGCGGCGAAGCTTCGAACCGAAGCAATTCGCCACCCGCTGCGGCAACGCGATCGGCAATCGACATCGAAGGTCTTTCCATGGTGAGCCGGCGATCGACGAAATCGATCCACAGTTCGGCAAGATATCGGGCAAAGCGATTGCGGCAATCGCTCCGGCGTTTCGCCTCGCCCGGCTTGCCGTCTGCGCACCGCCGATGCCGAACCGTCTGCGTCGTCGATCGGGACCGGCGAAAACCGATCATCTTCGATGATCTTCAGGTCCACCCAGCCAAATTCGCAACGCACAGATCGACTGAACGATTCCGCGCGTGGCTCGTTCGGGAAGGCCAGCTTTGGGAGATCGGGACATGCAGCATGTGAAGACGACGGCCGGTTCGACCGGCAAGACCAAGCCTGTCTTCCCGCTTCATCCCATCGGCGCCGTTGCCGCGATGATCGCAAGACGTGCGGGCAAGGGCCGCAAGCCGTTCGTCTACATCGCCGAGACCGGCCGGCGCCGGCAGGACATCTTTGATCTGGCCAGGCTTTTGTCGGAACAGGGCGCCGTCGCCGAGTTCGCCGCCCCGGACGGGCTGCCGGGTGACGGGCTGCCCGTCAGCGCGGCGACCGCCGGCAACCGCATGGCGACGCTTCGATGGCTGCTCGATGCTGAAAAGCGGCCATCCGTCGTCATTACTACCCCGGCTGCGCTTATCCGCAAAGTGCCGCCACGCTCGATCTGGACGGATCGCCATCTGGAGATCTGCGTCGGGGAGACGCTCGATGCCGATCTCGTCGCAGCGCGGCTGCGGCGTCTCGGATACTGGCAGGACGACCGCGTCGACGAAGCCGGCGAATTCGCCATTCGCGGCAAGGTGATCGAGATCTTTCCCGCCGCTGCCCCGCGCCCCTGCCGGATCGAGCACGGGGACGGCGTCGTCATCGCCATCAGGTCCTACGATCCGGCCAGCCAGCGCTCTGTCGCCGAAACCGGACGCCTGATCGTCGATCCGGCGAGCGAACTGACGATGTCGGACGAGGAGGCCTCAACCGAGGCCGGCGGGCGCGGCGAAGGCGAAAGCGACGGGCCACTGTCTCGGCCGCACCCGTTTCTCTGCCGCCACTACGAGACATGCGAAACGCTGTTCGACTACCTTCCCGAAGCGGAGGTGATCGTCGAACGCGGCGCGGACCTTCGCGCCGAAGAGATCTTCATGGCCCTCGAGGGACTGGACGGCGAGACCGCGTCGGGCCACGCGGTTCTCGCCGACCATCTGTCCCGTGACGACTGGGACGACATCCTCGCCGACCGCCTCGCGGCGCTCGTCGACGAGGTCAGGGTCGATCGCACCGTCCCGGTCTTCGCGCTGGAGCGCCAGCCCTACAAGGCCTTTGCGGATTTCGCGGCAGCGAGGCTCGACGACGGTCACCGGATCGTCCTCGCCGGCAGTGACGCGCGGGCGCTGACCGCGGCCCGACGCCGGATCGCTCGGCTTCTCGACCGGCAAATCCTCGACGCTGCCACATGGAGCGACGTGACCGGGGCAGAGCCTTCGTCGATGCTCGCCTTCGAAGCGCCGATCGTCGAAGGCTTCATCGTGCCCGAGAGCGACGTCACCGTCGTCAGCCTGCGCGATCTCGACGGCCAGACGGCGTCTCAATCCGCAAGAAGGCAGACCGGCGGTTTCGCCGCGCCCGCCGATACGTTCTTCACCGGCGACAAGGTCGTCCATATCGATCATGGCGTCGCGATCCTCGACGGGCTCGCGCCGATCGAAACGGACAAGGCCGGCGCGGGCGCCGGGGAAGCCCTGGTGCTGCGCTTCGGCAAGGACGAGACGCTTCTCGTCCCGCTCAACGACATCGGAGCTGTCTGGCGCTATGGCGGGCCTTCGAGCGAGGTTTCGCTCGACACGCTCAAGGGACAGAGCTGGGCCAAGCGTCGCAACGCGGTCTTCGAGGCGATCTCCGCGACCGCCGGGAAAATGGTGAAGCGGTTGCAGGAAAAGGCGGCGGCGAAGGCGGCGGTGATCAAGCCCGACCGCGTCGCGTTCGAGCGGTTCTGCGCGCGTTTCGCCTATGAGCTGACACCCGATCAGAGCCGGGCCACGGGCGAAGTCCTCGCCGATCTGTCCTCCGGCCATCCGATGGACCGCCTCGTTTGCGGCGATGTCGGCTATGGCAAGACGGAGGTCGCGCTTCGCGCCGCGGCCGCGGCGGTCTTCTCCGGCAAGCAGGTGGCGGTTGTCGCGCCGACGACGGTGCTTGCCCAGCAGCATTACCGCGAATTCGTCAAGCGCTTCGCGCCGCAGGACGTCGAGGTCGTCCGGCTTTCGCGTCTCGTCGAGAAGGACGAGGCGGAGGCAACGAAGGAAGCGCTTGCCAGCGGCCGGGCGAAGATCGTCGTCGGCACCCATGCGATCATCGGCAAGGACGTCGCCTTCAAGGATCTCGCGCTCGTCGTCATCGACGAGGAACAGCGCTTCGGCAGCAAGCACAAGGGCGCGATGCGCGCCCTCGCGGACGGCCTGCACGTTCTCGCCATGACGGCGACACCGATCCCGCGAACGCTCGAAGCCGGCTTCGTCGGATTGAGCGATCTCAGCATTATCGCGATGCCGCCTGTCCGCCGTAGCCCCGTCAGGACCAGGATCGGCCCATTCGATGACGAGAAAATCGCAAGCGCCCTGTCGGCCGAACACGCGCGCGGTGGCCAGAGCTTCGTCGTCTGTCCCCGCATCGAGGATCTCGAGCCGATGGCGGACAAGCTTGCCGAGCTCGCCCCCGATCAGTCGGTGGTGATGCTGCATGGCCGGATGAAGCCGGAAGAGGTCGAGGATGCGATGCTTGCCTTCGCCAACCACGCGCACGACATCCTTCTCGCCACGACGATCGTCGAGAGCGGGCTCGACGTCGCCAATGCGAACACGATGATCGTCTGCCGCGCCGACCGCTTCGGCCTTGCCGAGCTCCACCAGCTGCGCGGACGCGTCGGACGGGGCATCAGCCGGGGCCACGTTCTCCTGACGACCGAGGCGGGCGAGGCTGTCAGCGAAGAGGCGCAAAAGCGGCTTCACGCGCTCATGGAGTTCGACACGCTCGGCTCCGGCTTCGATATCGCCGCACGCGATCTCGACCTGCGAGGGACGGGCGATCTTCTGGGGGACGAGCAGGCCGGTCACCTTCAGACGATCGGCATCGCGCTCTACCGAAAGACGCTGGAGCGGGCGATCGCAGTCGCCAGGGGCAATCCGAATCCGGACGAGATCCGGCCGGTGGTCTCCATCGGGCTGAACCTCTCGATCCCCGCCGATTACGTGACCGAACCCGACATGCGCATCGAGATCGCCAATCTTCTGGAACGTGTCGAGGAGACGGCGACACTCGACGAGTTGCGTGCAGAGATCGCCGATCGCTTCGGGCCGATGCCAGAAGGGCTCGAAACGAGCTTTGCAATCGCCGCGCTCCGCCTGCGCTGCGCTGGCCTCGGGGTGACGAAGCTCGACCTCGGTCCGAAGGCGGTCGCCCTCAGCTTTACGCCCCCAACCTTCAGCTGCCTCGAAGCCTCGAAAGTGGAGCGCGGCGAAGACGGGCTGAAATGGTCGAAACAGCGGCTGGTCTTCGCGCATTTGGAAGGCGATCCGGCCGATCCGATCGCCGCGGCGGAGGGTGTTCTCGACCGGCTTGAGAGCCTGCTGCCGGCCACCGTGTGATCGAGCGTAAACCGGTCTGGTGGATTCCAGCTTTTGCCCTGCAGGCGCTTCCGTGCAGGCTTAACGACGCGTCAGGCCCGCTCGCTCATAGCCGTTAGTGTCAGCCGACAACGTCCGACGATCTTTCGTTCGCTGCATCTACGGATTTCAAAAGACCCTCCCACATCTCAGACTGGCTTTGCACCAAGCCGCCGCGAGCTGCCGATCGCCGCCTCGGCAGAAAAGTCAGCCAAGCTGCTGGCGAAGGGCGCCATCAAGATCTATCCCGGCTTTTCGCACGGCATGCTGACGGTGAACGCCGACGTTCTGAACGAAGACCTTCTGGCTTTCGTCGCCAGCTGAATTGTCCCGGGCTGGGGGCGGCATGTCCGGCCGCCCCAGCTTCCATCAAGGCGTCGGTTCTGCATGCGCGGCATTGCGCAAGGGCGGCCTCGATGGGAGAGTCGCCGCCATCCATCGGCTGTTCGCATGAGCCGGGCCTTCCGTGTGCCGCCCGGTTGCAGAGGCGGAATCCGGCCTCTCGAGAACGAATGGAGACCTCCCATGGCGCAAAGCGAGCGCGAACTTCGCGAGGCCATCGTCGACAAGGCACGCTGGATGAATACGAGCGGCCTCAATCAGGGAACGTCCGGCAATATCTCGGCCCGCTGCGGCGACAGGATGCTGATCACGCCGTCCGCCACGGCCTACGAGGCGATGACGCCCGATATGATCGCAGCCATGCCGATCGAGAGCGACGACGGCTCCTGGGAAGGCCCGCTGAAGCCGTCCACCGAATGGCGTTTCCACCTCGACATCACCCGCGGTCGCCCCGATGTCGGCGGCATCGTCCACACCCATTCGACCTTTGCAACGGTCCTCGCCATCGCCAACAAGCCGATCCCGGCCTGCCACTACATGATCGCCGCCTTCGGCGGGATGGATATCCGGGTCGCCGACTATGCGACCTACGGCACGAAGGAACTCTCCGAAGCCGCGCTGCGGGCTCTTGAAGACCGCACCGGCTGTCTCCTCGCCAATCACGGCATGATTGCCACCGGCGCGACCCTCGACAAGGCCATGTGGCTCGCCGTCGAGCTCGAGACGATCGCCAGGCAGTATTACCATTCGCTGCTGATTGGAGGCCCCAACATCCTGTCGGAAGCCCAAATTGCCGACACCGTCAAATCCTTCGGCACCTACGGCCTGCAGGATCCCGACAAGGTCGTCTGACAGGAATTCTTGAAGGGGGCACCGCTGCGAAGCCCGCCGGCGTTTCACCGATATGGAGAGAACCGAATGCGGCTCTCTCGGCGGCGCCCATCGGCCCGCCAATGAGCGATCCTGAACGGCTCCGCAGGCCAGCAAGTCCCTGCGAGGCGGGGTTCGCTATCGAACCGGGGCTGGAAGCTCGCCGGTGATCGACGCCTTCCAGTCGTTGAGGAATTTCGCCTTCTTGCGGCTGTCGAGCCAGGTGAGAAGGCTGGGGCGCAGGCGGATCGGCAAAAGCGAAGTGCTGCCCTCGAACCGGCTCTCGAAGAAGGATTGTGCCCCGGCGCTTTCGACCAGCGGGAACAGAGCGGAATCACGGCTGACCAACGCCTGGCCCGTATCCGACAGGAGAAACCGGACGAATGCGCCGGCCGCCGCCTTGTGGGCAGATTGCCTGGTGACGAAGACGGAGCGGGTGAATACCAGTGCGTAGTCACTGAGAAGCAGGATGCCGAGGCGGGGATCCTCTGTGACCTGCTCGAGGGCATAGGATCCGATAACGTTATAGGCGAGGACAAGCTTTCCCGATGCGACATCGTCCACCATCGCGCTGGTGCAGCAATAGGTTTTGGCCTTAGCCCGACCAAAGGATTCGATCAGGCGAGAGGCCTGGAAGCCGCGCTGGGCATCCTGGGTCGCGAACAGGTAGCCGACACCGGAGAGCGCGACGTCGTAGGTGCCGATGCGACCTTCGAAAAAGGCGGGATCATCGCGGATGAGGCCCGCCAGCTCGGAGCGGGTGGCGGGGAGTGAACGCTCCGCGAAGGCGGCTCGATTGTAGACGAGCGCCACCGGCTCCTGCGTGAACCCGAAGAGCTCGCCGCGCCAACGCGACCAGTCCGGCGTCTGCGGAACGTTGGCGACGGGGCTGGCCATGCCGCGATTGACCAGATCGACCTGCAGATCCATGGCCGAGGACATGATGAGATCGGGCAGGTGCCTGGCCGAAAGAACGGCCTCCTGAAGCTCGGCGGTATTGAATTCGGTATAGCGCAGGGTGATCCCGGGATGGGCGGCCTCGAATCCGGAGAGGATCGCCGACATGGCGGAGGTGTCCGTGGCGCTCCACACTTCGAGAGTGACAGCGGGCGCATCGGCCTGGCGCTGGACGAACGCGTAGAGAAAAACGAGCGCTATGCCGACGATGAGGAGACCGGCGAGGAGGACAAGCCGAAGACCTTTCACGTCTCTGCTCCGGCATTTTGCGGCGGCGTCTTGGGCAGGATGATTGTTGCCCTAAGGCCGGAGGGCGCCGCGTCCGAAAGCTGAAAGCGCCCCTTGTGGCTTTCGGCCACCGCCGCCACGATCGCAAGGCCGACGCCGGAACCGCCGCCGGGACCATTCGAAAAGAAGCGTTCGACGACGCGTGGCTTGTCCGCATCGGCAATCCCCGGGCCGCGATCGTCGACCGCGATCGCGCAACCCGGGCGACCGTCGAGCGATGCCGCCGTCACCCGCAGCGTGATCTGGTTGTCCGGCGGGCCATGGCGCACGGCATTGTCGACAAGGTTCCGCAAGGCCTCGCGGATCGCGATGGGATCGCCGGTGACCCTGGCGGATGCAGGATCTTCAGGAAGCTCGACGGCGAAATCGATGGTTCCCGCCTTGTCGTCGCGCACGATCTCCTCCATCAGGCGGCGCACCAGTTCGGGAAGTTCCACCGGCTGGAACATCTCCTTGTCGGCCCGGTGGATCACCATGGCGTGGCTCAAGAGCTGGTTGGTCAGACGCACGGTCCGCCGGGCTTGATCGCGGGCGCGAACCACCGCTGCGGCGCCGTTCTCGCCGCCCTCGCCGGCATTTTCCAGATGGCCGTAGAGAGCCGCGAGGGACGTGCGCATCTGATGGGCGACGTCGGCGATGAAGGATTCGGCCTGACCGCGCGAGAGGTCGAGCCGCCGCATGAAGCCGTTGATGGCGGTGATCAGACTTTCGACCTCCCGGGGCGGGACGGCGTCGAGCGGCTGAAGATCGTTGGAGTGGCGTGCGCGGATGTCGCGCTCGATGCCGGCCAGCGGACGCATGGCAAAGCCGATTCCGGCCCATGCCATGGCAATGCCCGCGATCGACAGGGCGGCGAGCGGCACCAGCCCCTTCACGATCAGATCGCGCTCCATGGCATCGCGGGCGACGCGCGTGTGGCCGATCTGCACGCCGATCCATTGCGGTCGGTCTGCACTGAGCAGCGTGCGACCGTTGACGACGAAGCGCAGGGTCTCGCCGCTATAGGTACTGTCGAAGAAGATCGGATCCTGCAGGGGCAGCGGCCGCTCGAAGAAACCGTCCGTCGGCAGGTCCGCCGTACCCGTCAGCGTCGTGCCCGCGGCATCGACGATCCGGTAGAACACCCGGTCCTCCTGATCGAGCGCCAGAATCTCCAGCGCCGAGGGCGGCAGATCGATATCGATCCCCTCCGGCGTCAGCGTGACGCGTTCGAGGATGGCGATCGCCGCGCCGCGCAGGAGCAGATCGTAGGTCTCGTTGGCGGCGCTGCGCGCATAGGTCCACAGGCCGACCGACAGGAACGCGATCAACACCGCGAAGGCGGCCATCGAGGCGACGATGAGCCGGCGGCGCAGGGAATAGGCGCGGCGCGGGGATACGGCTGCGAGAAGACCGGGGGACGCGGCGACGCCGCTTTCGGCCGTCCTCACCCTGGAACGCGTCCCGAACATGGCTCAGTGATCGCCGATGCTGGCGATATAGCCGAGCCCGCGAATGGTCCGGATCGTGATCGGCGAGCCTTCGAGCTTCTTGCGCAGCCGGGTCATGGTCTGCTCGACGGCATTGAGGCTCGGCGCCTCGTCGAAGCTATAGATGCGGTCGGCGACCTCGTCCTTCGTCATGACGCGGCCGAGATGACCGAGGAACAGCTCCAGCACCTGCACTTCCCGCTGCCGCAGCTCCAGATCGACACCGCCAAGCGAGGCGCGACGGGCGCCCCGGTCGAAGGTGAAACCGCGATGGACGAAGATGTTGCTGGCCTCGCCCGAACGCCGCCGCACCAGCGCCCGGCATCGCGCCGACATCTCGCGGAAATCGAAGGGCTTGACCATGTAGTCGTCGGCTCCGACGTCGAGGCCCTCGATGCGGTCATCGATCTCGGAGCGAGCGGTCAACACCAGCACAGGCGTCCGGTCGCCGCGCGCGCGCATCGCCCGCAGCACCTCGTAGCCGTTCATGGAGGGAAGGTTGATGTCGAGGATGACGAGGTCGAAGCTCGCGTGGCGCAAGAGGGCTTCCGCCTCGGCTCCATCGGATTCAAGGTCGATTGCATGGCCTTCGCCGCGAAATCGTTCCAGCAGAGTCTCGGAAAGATCGCGGCTGTCTTCGACGAGCAATATCCGCATTGTCGGCGAGCTTTAGCCGGACCCGGCCGGTTTGAGAAGTGGTGTTGCATGCCGCAGCGCACACCGCGATCGGTCCAAAGCCTGTCAGCTTCCTGTCAGCTTCGAGTCAAGCACCGGTCAGTCAGACGGTCTAGGTCGAGCCTGGGAGAGAGGAGCGGCGCGGTGCCTCTGGAAGGAGGGCGGCGTGCCGTGGCAGCCGGCAGGCGGAAACGCCGAAGAACCGGCAGCCCACATCACACGCACCTCTCTGACCGGTCACAAACCGTTGGGAGGACCCATCATGAAACTCATTCACATCGCTTCCGCCCTGGCCCTTTCGGCCGTTATCGGCGCTCCGGCCTTCGCCCAGGAGATCGACCGCCCGGAATGCGTCGCCCCGGCCAAGCCCGGCGGCGGATTTGATCTGACCTGCCGCATCGCCCAACAGGGCCTCGAGAAGCAGTTCGACGGCCCAATGGAAGTCACCTTCCTTCCCGGCGGCATCGGCGCAGTCGCGATCAACCTGTTCAACACGACCCGGACCGACGATCCCAATGCCATCGTCGCCTTCTCGTCCGGTTCGCTCCTCAACATGGCGATCGGCAAGTACGGCCAGTGGGGCGCCGACGACGTGCGCTTCCTGGCGACGGCCGGCACCGACTACGGCGCCGTCATCGTGCGTGCTGACAGCCCCTATCAGTCCCTCGACGATCTGATGGCCGATCTCGAAAAAGATCCCGGCTCGGTCGTCATGGGCGCCGGTGGCTCGGTCGGCTCGCAGGACTGGATGAAGGCCGCGATCCTCCTGAAGTCCAAGGAACTCGACCCGCGGAAGATGCGCTACGTCGCCTTCGACGGCGGCGGAGATGCCATTGCCGGCCTGCTCGGCGGGTCGATCCAGGTCTATTTCGGCGACGTCGGCGAGATGGTCTCGCATCTGGGCACCGGCGAGATGCGCATCCTCGCGGCGATGAGCCCGGAGCGGCTTCCGGCCCCCTTCAACGATATCGCCACCGCCAAGGAGCTCGGCTACGACGCCGAATGGCCGATCGTGCGCGGCTTCTACATGGGCAAGGACGTGCCGGACGCGGCCTACGACAAGTGGGTCGAAGCATTCAACGCGGCCTATGGCACCGAAGAATGGTCCAAGCTCGTCAAGGACAAGGGCCTTCTGCCGCTGAACCTGTCGGGCCAGGAAATGGACGCCGACATGAAAAAGCGCGTCGAGCGCATGACCGGCATCGCCAAGGAAGCCGGCCTGATCCAATAGTCCTCCCGGACTGACGTACGGGCCGCGTTGATCGTCTGAAAGGCGCATCGCGGCCCGTGCCTGACGTTTTGCGACAAGCTTCGCCCCGCCCGAATTCGAAGGGCCTCGCGGAGCGCGATCGCCTTCCCTTTTGATGTCGGAGCAGTTCATGGCAGACCGGATATTTGCCGGCGTGCTTCTCCTGGTGGCGATCGGCTACACGATCATTGCCTTCACGGTGATCCGCGCCCCGTTCCAATACGACCCGCTGGGCCCGGAGAGCTGGCCGCGCATTCTCGGCCTCGTCGCGATCCCGTGCATCCTCTTCGTCCTCGTGCGGCCCGACGTCGAAACGTTCGGCATGCCGCTGCGGACATGGGGGCGGCTTGCGGCACTGGTCGTGATGCTCTCGGGTTATGCCTATCTGTTCCAGCCGCTGGGCTTCATTCTGGCGACCATCGTATTCTGCATGGCGCTTGCACTGATGCTCGGCTCGCGCATCGTTCCGGCGCTGGCTTTCAGCGTGGGGATCGGCCTCGGCGGGTATTTTCTCTGCACCAAGCTGCTCGATCTCAACCTGCCTGCGGGCATCTTGACGTTTCTGAGGTGAGTTGAACCATGGACGCTGTCTTTTCTGGTCTCGCCTCGGGCTTTGCCGTCGCGCTCGATCCCTTCAACCTCTTCCTCGTCCTCGCCGGCTGCTTCGCCGGAACGCTGATCGGCGCCCTGCCCGGCATCGGCCCGATCAACGGCGTGGCCATCCTGCTGCCGATTGCCTACGGCCTCGGCTTCAAGCCGGAATCGGCCATCATCCTTCTCGCCGGGATCTATTACGGTGCCGAGTATGGCGGGCGAATTTCCTCGATCCTGCTCAACGTGCCAGGCGATGCCGGCGCGGTGATGACGACCCTCGACGGCAACCCGATGGCCCGCAACGGCGAGGCCGGGAAGGCGCTGTCGCTCTCGGCCGTGGCGTCCTTCATCGGCGGCACTTTCGCCGTCATCCTGATGAGCTTCTTCGGGCCCGCGCTCGCCTCCTACGCCATCCACTTCTCGCCATCCGACTACGTGGCGCTGATGGTCTTCGCCTTCGCCTCGCTCGCCTCGCTGGTCGGCTCCAACCCGGTGAAGACGCTGCTCGGCGCCGTCATCGGCCTGATGCTCGCCTCGATCGGCATCGACGCGAATACCGGCGTGCCCCGTTTCACCTTCGGCATTCCCGACATCCTCGCCGGCATCGACTTCCTGGTCGTGGTCATCGGCCTGTTCGGCATGGCCGAGCTGATCCACCTCGTCGAGCAGCAGGCCGCAGGTACGCTCAAGACCCTGAAGATCGACAAGAGCTTCGTGACGTTGAAGGATCTGGCCTTCGTGAAATGGACGATCCTGCGCGGATCTGTCATCGGCTTCTTCATCGGAATCCTTCCCGGCACCGGCGCCTCGGTGGCCTCGGCCGTCGCCTACGGCGCCGAAAAACGGGCGGCCACCGATTCCTCGAAGTTCGGCGAAGGCGACATGCGCGGCCTCGCCGCGCCGGAAGCGGCCAACAACGCTTCGGCCGGCGGCGCCATGGTGCCGATGCTGACGCTCGGCATCCCCGGATCAGGAACGACCGCGATCCTTCTCGGCGCGCTCTTGCTCTTCAACGTCACGCCCGGCCCGCTGATGTTCACCCAGCGCCCGGAAATCGCCTGGGGCCTGATCGCCTCGATGTATATCGGCAATATCGCGCTTCTGATCATCAACCTGCCGCTGGTCGGGCTGTTCGCGCGGCTTCTGACGATCCCGCAGCAGTTCCTGACGCCGCTGATCGCCGTTCTCGCCTTCGTCGGCGTATACTCGGTCGTATCGAACCCGCATGATCTTTACATGATCATCGCTCTCGGTGTGTTCGGCTGGTTCCTGCGCAAGCTGCAGTTCAGCCTTGCGCCGGTGATCCTCGGCTTCGTCCTTGGCGGCCTCTTCGAGGACAATCTGCGCCGCGCTCTGTCGATTTCGGCCGGAGACTGGACGATCCTCCTGTCCTCCTGGAACAGCATCGCCCTCTATGGCCTGGCACTGCTCGTCGTCGTCGTCCCGATTGTCCTTGGCCGCAGGAAGCGCAACCGGGCGGAGGACGAAGCGCCGAAGGCGCCTGCATGATCCAGAAATACCGGCCGGTATTGCTGGCCATGGGAGCCGCACTTGCGGGTGCGGCTGTCTTTCAGGAAATCGGCGTGCCGGCGGGCCCGCTGGTCGGATCGACCCTCGCCGTCACCAGCCTTGCCGCTTGCGGGCTTTCTCCGAAGGTGCCGACGAAGCTGCGCAATCTCGCCTTCACCACCATCGGCGTGACGTTGGGGGCCGGCGTCACGACGCACTTCCTCAGCGATATCCTGCGCTTTCCGATCAGCCTCCTGGCTCTCACTATGACGATGATTGCCGTCATGGTGATTTCGTCCGCGGTGCTGCGCCGCTACTTCGGAACGAACCGTGGCACGTCCGTCCTGGCGACGTCGCCGGGAGCGCTGTCCTACAGCTTGTCGCTGGCAGCCGACCGGCCGAAGGGGGAGATAGACACACCCTTCGTGATGGTGCTGCAAAGCCTTCGCCTGCTCATCATCACGGTCGCCCTGCCCCCGCTCGTCGCGCTCATCGAACACGATACCGGCGGCGGTGTGGTCGCCCTGGCGCCGCACACCCTGCCTCTCGCCTTGAGCCTCGTCCTCATCGCGATCGCGGTCGCGGCCGGCCTTCTCCTCGAAGCCGTCCGGATCCCGGCGGCATTCCTGATGGCGGGAATTCTGATCAGCGGGCTTGGGCATGGGGTCGGCTGGCTCGAGGGACGTCCCTCGCCGGTTCTGACCTTCATCGGCTTCGCCCTGGCCGGCGCGGTCATCGGCGCAAGGTTCGCCGGCGTTACCCGGGCGCAGATCCGCGATCTCTTCGTCGCGGGCGCCGTCGTCACCGCGGTGGCGGTCGTCCTGTCCGGCCTCGTCAGCTTTTTCGTCGCAAGACTTCTGGGGCTTCCCTTCGGCCAGGTCTGGGTCTCCTTTGCCCCAGGCGGTGTCGAGGGCATGAGCGCCATGGCCCTGTCGCTCGGCTACGACCCGGCCTATGTCGCCACCCATCATATTTTCAGGCTGCTGCTTCTTCTGGCGATCCTGCCGATGTTCATACGCAACGGTCCGAAAGACCGGGAAGGAACGACGTCATAGGGCATTGGCAGTGAAAGCCGGTTCGGCTTTCACGTGCGGACAATGCGGGTCGGCAAAACGATGAGGGTTTCAGGCGAAATCGTGTTCGCCGGACGCCC
Organism: Jiella mangrovi; assembly: GCF_017815135.1. GTDB lineage: Bacteria > Pseudomonadota > Alphaproteobacteria > Rhizobiales > Rhizobiaceae > Jiella > Jiella mangrovi. Next base: position 512,454 of record NZ_JAGJCF010000001.1, read on the forward strand.
TTGATGCGGCGTCGCCCCATCTGTGTGTCCCGGCCTTCGCATCGGACTACCGTCATCTCTGGCCGACCGGCATCGTGAACGGCGACACGCTCATCTCGGTGATGATCGATGCCTCGAGATCTGTTGCCCGAAGGGTCGGCCAGTCTCCTGGCGTAACCGGAACGATCTGGCGCCGAAGGACATCGCTTGATTGCCTGATGAGGGTGGCGAAAGGCTGCGAGTCCGTCTGGACCAGGGTCTCTGGATTCCAGCTTCGGCCTGTCTGTGCGACATGCAGATCAAGGGTGTGTTCCCGAAGCGTTTCTCGGGGAGGATTTCGGCGAGTGCGATGCGGGCCTGACGCCGATCATGCCAGGCCGGCCGCCGATCTCTGCTTCGAGCGTTTCCGGCGAAGACGAGCTAGCTGAAACCCACGTCGCTTAGCCGAGCGTCGCGAGCCGTTACAGGACGAGGAAATCCTCGGCCGTCAGGTCGTAGATACCCGTCAGTTCGATCGCAAAGTCGCCGCCGCCATCGGCATCGACATCACCGTAGACCAGCGTGTTGCCGCCGACGTGGATGTAGCGCAGCGTCGCCCCGTCGCCGGTGTGCTGGGCCTCGCCGATGAAGGTGAAGTCCTGATTGCCGTCAACCGTGGTCAGCGCGTCGATGGCATCCAGATTGATCACGTCGACGCCCTGTTCGAAATCGGTGATGACGTCACGGCGTCCCGCTGCCATGCCGATTTCCGCGACGCTTTCGAAGTCGAAGATGTCCGAGCCCTCGCCGCCGGTCAGAGTGTCGACGCCGAGCCCGCCGGAAAGGAAGTCATCTCCGCCGAGCCCCTGAAGCGTGTCGTTGCCACCGAGGCCGAGAAGGGCCTCGACTCCGTCGCTGCCGGTCAGCACGTCGCCGGCACTGGTTCCCTGGACGGCGTCGATGGTCAGATCAGTGAAGTCCGCCGCCGTCAGATCGTAGAGACCGGTCAGCTGAATGGAGAAGTCGCCGCCGCCATCGCCATCCACATCGCCGTAGATGAGCGTGTTGCCGCCGGCATGGATGTAGCGAAGCGTCGCCCCGTCGCCGGTGTGCTGGCCTTCACCGACGAAGGTGAAGTGCTGAAGGCCATCCACGGTCGTCAGCGCGTCGATGCCCTCCAGATCGATCAGGTCGGAGCCCTGTTCGAAATCGGTGATGACGTCACGGCTTGCCGCTGCCATGCCCGTGTCCGCGACGCCGTCGAAGACGAAGACGTCCGCCCCCGCGCCGCCGGTCAGCGTATCAGCGCCGAGGTCGCCGATCAGCGTATCGGCGCCGAGGCCGCCGGTCAGCGTGTCGTTGCCAAGGCCGCCGTCGAGCGTGTCGTCCCCCCCGAGGCCGAGAAGGCTGTCGTCACCATCGGTGCCGAGCAGCGTCTCGCCGGTATCGGTCCCCTGAAGCAGAACGTTTGCGATGCTCAGTTCGGTGAAGTCGGCCGCTGTCAGGTCGTAGAGACCGGTCAGCTGGATGGCGAAGTCGCCGCCGCCATCTGCGTTGACATCACCGTAGACCAGCGTGTTGCCGCCGACATGGATGTAGCGAAGAGTCGCCCCGTCGCCGGTGTGCTGGCCAGTGCCGACGAAGGTGAAGTGCTGAAGACCATCCAGGGTCGTCAGCGCGTCGATGTGCGACAGATTGATCAGGTCGGAGCCCTGTTCGAAATCGGTGATGACGTCACGACTTCCCGCCGCCATGCCGATCTCCGCGACGCTGCCGAAGTAGAAGGCATCAAAGCCGGTGCCGCCCGTCAAAATGTCGGCACCGAGGCCGCCGACCAGAGTGTCGTTGCCGCTACCACCGTCGAGCGTGTCGTTGCCACCGAGGCCGAGAATGAAGTCGTCGCCATCAGTGCCGGCCAGCGTCTCGCCGGCATCGGTCCCCTGGATGGCGTAGATCGTCAGGTCGGTGAAGTCCGCCGCCGTCAGGTCGTAGCGACCGGTGAGCTGAATGGAGAAATCGCCGCCGCCGTCGCCATCCACATCGCCGTAGATGAGCGTGTTGCCGCCGACATGGATGTAGCGAAGCGTCGCCCCGTCGCCGGTGTGCTGGCCTGTGCCGACGAAGATGAAGTGCTGAAGGCCGTTCACTGTCGTCAGCGCGTCGATGCCCTCCAGATCGATCAGGTCGGAGCCCTGTTCGAAATCGGTGATGACGTCGCGGCTTGCCGCCGACATGCCGGTCTCCTCGACGCTGTCGAAGTCGAAGACGTCCGCGCCCTCGCCGCCGGTCAGAGTATCGGCGCCAAGACCGCCGATCAGCGTGTCGTCACCTCCCATGCCGCCGAGGGTGTCATCGCCATAGCTGCCAAGCAACCTCTCGCCGGCTTCGGTTCCCTCGAGCTGGACACTGTCGATGCTCAGGCTGGTGAAGTCCGCCTCCGTCAAGTCGTGGAGACCGGTCAGCTCCAGGGCGAAATCATCGACGCCATCGCCATCCACATCGCCGTAGACGAGCGTGTTGCCATCCTCCTGGACATAGCGCAGCGACGCCCCGTCGCCGGTATGCTCTCCCGTGCCGACGAAGGTGAAGTGCTGGATCCCGTCCATGGTCGTCAGCGCATCGACGTCTCCGAGATCGATCAGATCGATGCCCAGCTCGAAATCGGTGATGACGTCACGGCTTCCTGCCTCGAGGCCGATTTCCGCGACGCTGTCGAAGTTGAAGACATCCGGGCTCTCGCCGCCGGTCAGGGTGTCGGCGCCGAGCCCGCCGGTCAGAACGTCATATCCGCCAAGCCCCTGCAGCGTGTCGTCGCCGCCGAGGCCGATAAGGGTCTCGTCTCCATCGGTGCCGCTGAGCGTCTCGCCGGCACTGGTTCCCTGAATGGCGTCGATTGTCAGATCGGTGAAGTCCGCCGCCCTCAGATTGTAGAGGCCGGTCAGCTCGATGGCGAAATCGCCACCGCCATCGCCATCCACATCGCCATAGACCAGCGTGTTGCCACCGACATGGATGTAGCGTAGCGTCGCCCCGTCGCCGGTGTGCTGGGCCCCGCCGATGAAGGTGAAGTGCTGAAGACCATCCACGGTCGTCAGCGCGTCGATGCCCTCCAGATCGATCAGGTCGTAGCCCTGTTCGAAATCGGTGATGACGTCACGGCTTCCTGCCCCGAAGCCGATTTCCGCGACGCTGTCGAAGTTGAAGACATCCGCGCCATAGCCGCCGGTCAAGGTGTCGGCGCCAAGCCCACCGGTCAGAACGTCATTTCCGGCAAGCCCCTGAAGCGTGTCGTCGCCGCCGAGGCCGGCAAGGGTGTCATCGCCATTGCTGCCGCTGAGCGTCTCTCCGGCCTCGGTCCCCACAAGCTGGGCGCTATCGATGCTCAGGTCGGTGAAGTCCGCCGCCGTCAGGTCGTGGCGACCGGTCAGCTGAATGGAGAAATCGCCGCCGCCGTCGCCATCCACATCGCCATAGATGAGCGTGTTGTTGCCGACATGGATGTAGCGCAGCGTCGCCCCGTCGCCGGTGTGCTGGCCTTCACCGACGAAGGTGAAGTGCTGGGTCCCGTCCAGGGTCGTCAGCGCGTCGATGCCCTCCAGGTCGATCAGGTCGGAGCCCTGCTCGAAATCGGTGATGACGTCGCGGCTTGCCGCCGCCATGCCCGTCTCCGCGACGCTGTCGAAGTTGAAGACGTCCGCGCCCTCGCCGCCGGTCAATCTGTCGCCGCCGAGCCCGCCGGTCAGAACGTCATCTCCGCCGAGCCCCTGCAGCGTGTCGTTGCCCCCGAGGCCGAGAAGGGTCTCATCTCCATCGGTGCCGGCCATCGTCTCGGCGGCGTCGGCCCCACGGATGGTGTCGATCGTCAGATCGGTGAAGTCCGCCGCCGTCAGGTCGTGGCGACCGGTGAGCTGAATGGAGAAGTCGCCGCCGCCGTCGCCATCCACATCGCCGTAGATGAGCGTGTTGCCGCCGACATGGATATAGCGCAGCGTCGCCCCGTCGCCGGTGTGCTGGCCCGTGCCGACGAAGGTGAAGTGCTGGGTCCCGTCAAGGGTCGTCAGCGCGTCGATGCCCTCCAGATCGATCAGGTCCGAGCCCTGCTCGAAATCGGTGATGACGTCACGGCTTGCCGCCGACATGCCGGTATCCTCGACGCTGTCGAAGTCGAAAACGTCGGCCCCCTCGCCGCCGGTCAGCGTATCGGCGCCGAGACCGCCACTCAGCGTGTCGTCGCCGCTGCCACCGTCGAGCGTGTCATTGCCGGCCTCTCCGACATCGGCCCCTTCGAGCGAGACCTGCAACTGGAACGTCCCGCCAGCGGGAATGTTGCTCAGTTCGTAATATCGACCAACAGCGATATAGTAGACGCCGGGCTCTGCGATGGTCGTCCGCAGATAAGAATCAAGGCCGCTCGTGCTCCCCCCCGCTCCGTCGCCGATCGAACTGTCGTCATCATAGGCGATCCGATTCCCGGCCGCGTCGTAGAGCTCGATCCAGCTGTCGAAGGTTCCGCCATCTCCCGAGGCGAAGTCGACGTCGAGAGTGAGCTCGGCCCCGACTTGCGAGATGGTGACGGCGTAATACTTCACCGTTCCATCACCCGTCCCGTCGACGGTCACGTGCGGTACGGTCGTGGCCTGGTCGATATTGACGTTTTCTCCAAGGACGAACAGCCCATCGAGCGAAGTCGCGGCCTCGAGCGAATCGTTGCCGCTGTTCGCCGGATCGTACAGGATACCGGAAGCGTCACCCGTGATGACGTCGTTGCCGCTCCCCCCGGCGAGCGTGTCGTCGCCGCCGCGCCCGTTGATCGTATCGTCGCCGACGCCGCCGTCGATCGTGTCGTTTCCGTTCGTGCCGAGCAAGACGTCGCCGTCGCTGTCGATGCCGGTGACGGTCACGGTCACGGTCGCATCGTCGACGTAAGGCACCCAGTTCTGGCGTCCGAAGACGATATAGCTCTCGCCGGCGCTGCCCGCATCCGCAGCGCCGACCATCAGATCGTCGACGCCATCGCCGTTGACATCACCGGCAGCCGCGACCGTACTGGCCTTGTGACCACCGCTGCGCCCGTCGATGCGGAAGCCGTTGGTGCCGTCGAGGGAAGCGACGTCGAAACTCGCCCCGAAACCGTCCTCGTTGCCGAAGACGACATAGACCGAACCGGAATTGCCACCACTGTTGTCGGCGCCAAAGACGCCGATGAGAAAGTCGTCGATACCGTCCCCATTGACGTCGCCGGCTGAAGATACCCCATTGCCAGCACGGTCGCCGTCGCCGAGCCCGTCGATCCGGAAACCGTTCGTCCCGTCCAGCGAGGACACATCGAGCGTCGCATCGAAGCCCTCGGCGCCGCCGTAAATCACATAGCTCACGCCTGATGCCACACCCGCGGCGTTCGAGGCAAAGGGGTCGCCGATGATCACATCGTCATAGCCATCGCCATTGACGTCCCCGGCCGATGTGACCTTCGAGCCGCCGTCGATGCGGAAGCCGTTGGTGCCGTCGAGCGTCGAAAGGTCAGTCGTCGCGTCGAAACCGTCCTGCGAGCCGAACACCACATAGCTGGAGTCGGATCCGCCGATCAGGAAATCATCGATGCCGTCACCATTGACGTCGCCGGCTCCGCCCACCACGTCGCCAGCGCGGTCGTCGGCCGCGGCGCCATCGACACGAAAACCGTTCGTCCCGTCGACCGCGGTCAAGTCGAGGGTCGCATCGAAGCCCGATGTCGTGCCGTAAAGAACGTAGCTCGAGCCGGAATTGGATCCGTTATTGTCTCCACCACCGTCGCCGACGATGAGGTCGTCGATGCCGTCGCCATTGACGTCGCCGGCAGATGCGACGTCGCTGTCACCTCCGGTGAGTTGAAAGCCGTTCGTCCCATCGAGCGAAGACAGGTCGAGCGTCGCGTTAAATCCTTCGGCTGTACCGAACACCACATAGCTCGAATTACCGCGACCCGTGACGAAAATATCGTCGATGCCGTCGCCATTGACGTCACCGGCCGTGTGCGCCTGCCCCAGCTGACTGCCGGTAATTCTGAAGCCGTTGGTTCCGTCGAGGTCGGCAAGCTCCAGTGTCGCATCGAAACCTTCGGCCGTCCCGAAGACGACATAGCTCGCACCAACACCTCCGTCGGCATTGCTTGATCCGATGACGAAGTCGTCGATACCATCGCCATTGACGTCGCCGACGGTATCCAGCGAGCGACCGCTGCGACCGTCCACACCATTGAGTCTGAAGCCGTTGGTGCCGTCCAGGGAGTTGAGATTCAGCGTCGCGGCGAACGTGCCGGGTTCCGTCTCGCCGTTCCCATCGGCGATCGTGTAGGTAAAGCTGTCGGTCGCAGTCGTGTTGGCGGCGCCGGAAGCGATGCCGGGCAGATAATCGAAGGCGCCGTTCGGGTCGTAGCTGAACGTCCCGTCGGCGTTGACCGTCAGAAGCGCGCCGGACGGCAGCGTCACGACCGAGCCGACGGCGGTCTCGACGCCATTCACCGCAACGACGGTCAGCGGATCGCTTTCGGCATCATAATCCGCGCCATTGCCGTTGTCGGCCAGAACATCGCCGGTCAGAACGCTCGCCTCGTCGGTCGTCAGCGCATCGTTTGCGGCGACGGGGGGCGTGTTTGGATCCTCGGAAACGCCGACCGCTGCGGTGCCGACCAGTGTGAGATCTTGTGTGGTGGTGACCGGTTTCATGTCAGGTTCAGCCTTTTGAGAGAAGCGAGGGGCATGCTGCAAGAGCGGTCACCCGGCCAATCGTCACAACGACCATGAAACAGCCTCGTAGACGACAGGCCCGGCCCGTGCCGCCCGGTGTGTCCGCGCGATCCAGCAGCCTCGCCCATTCGAAGAGACATCGTGGAGAGCTTCCGCTGATGCCTCGATGGGTTCTGTACGGTGCGCGCATTTCCACAAAACTGCCGCGCGAATATCTGAATTTCGGCCTATAGTCGCAGCCTGGACGGAGGATAAGACAAAAATCCGAATTCGTATTCGGTATTTTACCGACCGTAAGCTGTCAAGATCAAAAACCAAATCATGATTCAGGTTAGCCGCTCCATTGGAAAAATCCGCAGTCGTCGAGAAACATTGGCAGCGCATCGCGCAGCAGCGGCGGAGCAAGAAAACCCACGAAACGCTGCTGGACGCTGCGGAAACGCTGATTCTCGATGGGGGAGCGGACGCTGCCACGATCGCCGCGATAGCCGCGCGCGCCGGGGTCTCCGTCGGCTCGGTCTACCATCACTTCCGCGACAAGCAGGCGATCTTCATCGCCCTCAGCCAGCGGACGCTGGAGTTCTTTCAGTCACTCTACAGCGGCTTTGAAGATCCCGCCTACTTTGAAGGCAGCACGGTCCGCGACATCATCCGCGTCTATCTCGAGGTCTCCGTCTCGACCCTGAGACACCAGCTGGTGGCGCGCTATGCAACCGGTGCCGTCGCGACCGATCAGCCGGAATTCGTTCGAAATTTCGCCAGGACCATGGTCTGGGGGCGAGAAATTGCCTTGAAGCATATCATCGCCCGCAAGGATGAGATCGGCCGGTCCGACCCCGAAAGATGCTGCCGTATCATGCTCGACCAGCTTTCCGCGATGTATGCCGGCCATATCGACCCGGGCCGCCGCGCCGTCGCACTCGCGCCGATGGAGGACGAGGCCTTCGTTGAAGAAGCCGTGACCATCGCGAGCGAATACCTCGCCCTCAGGGGGACCGACGTGCCGGCCGCCCAGGATTGATACCGTCGCCGCCATTTTGCCCGAGCTGACGGGTTTCAGCCCGGTACGGCGTTCCCGGCCACGTACCTGGTGAGATCGATAAACATACCCCTAAGACGCACTTACCGACCCCGCCCGTCGACATAAAAGCGTCGGGCGTCAAAGTGGGGCACGCCTTCGAGCCGTCTTTGCAGAAGCCGCGAGATCATCATACGGGCTTTTCGAACCGCAGATTTCCACATATTGAAGACGCAAGCCACGCCATCGGTGCACCGCCGCGACTCGCCATGGCGAGCGGCTGACGTGAGCGATGAGCAGGCGGCCAACCGGCTGGAGGGTCAACTGCCCGAAAACGTCATCACTCATGCCGCAGGCTACCGCATCGGCCCAAAAATCGGAATCGATTTTTGGAAAGCACGATGCGGTGATTCAAGATGTTAGAGCGTCCTTTGTGCGTCCGTTCGGACGCACGGCGCTCTAAAGCGGGCTTGAGCACCGCGTGACGGTTTGCATAGGTGACGTATTGATATTGCGACATACGCACGATCAGCGCATCCGCGATGACCGCTCGCCGTGACAGATAGTAAGGCAGGGTCGACCAAACCGCACAAATTTGCGCGACGGCAGCGCGCCACCCCTGAAAACGCTGGCTGGCAGCTGCGCCCTTGCTCGCCTTATCGCCGAAAGCTGTCGGCGACGAAACGCAGCGCATCGGGCACCGTCTTTCGCCAATACGGCCATTCGTGCCTGCCTTCGCGGATCTGAAACCGGTGCTCGATGCCGCGCTGGCGCATCTTGATGTGCAGCGCGGCGTTGCCAGCGAAGAACACGTCATCGGCGCCGCAATCGAAATAGAACTGCGTCGGTTTTTCGGCGGCGGGCACGAAGGATTTGAGGAGCTCGAAGACGGAATTGGCACGATAGTGCTCGTTCAGGCGCTCCTTGCCCTCGAGACCCATGCCCCACGCCTTGCCGAAGCGCCGGTCATAGCCGGCCTGATCGAGATAGGCGACCTGCCAGTCGGTTCGAATGGCCCCGCTGAGGACGGCGACGCTGGCGAAAAGCTCCGGATCCTTGAAGGCATAGGCGAGTGCCGCATAGCCTCCCATCGACAGGCCGATCGCATTGCGGGCGGATCTGCCCGCGATGACGCGGTAGGTCCGCTCGACATGCTGGATGAACTCCTGGTGGAACATGTCCTTCCAGCGATAGCCGCCATCGGCGTCGTTCATGTAATAGGTGTAGAATTCGTCCGCCTCGTCCCGGCGCCCCTCCGGCGTCACGGCGATCAGGGGCGGAAGCTCGCCACTGGCGATCATCCTGTCGAGGATATGATCGACGCCGCCGTGGCGGAACCAGTCCTCGTTGCCGCCGCCCCAGCCGCCATGCAGGAGATAGACGACGGGGTAGCGGCGGTTCGACTGCTCGTATTTGGGCGGGAGATAGACGGTGTAGGCGACATCCTTGCCGAGGATCCGGCTCGGCATGCGGCGTGCCTCGAAGACCGTGCCCCGCTCGACGGCGAGCGCCGGCAGCACCCAGACGACCGCAAGGAGAGCAGCGGTCAAAACGAGCGCAACCCGGTTCCACAAGCTGGCGCAAAGTGCCCTGAAATTGCTTGCGGCGCCGATGAGCGCCATTCTGGCGCAGTTGCGCGACGAAGGCATCTTCGCTTCCCCTGGCACGTCCGGATTACCCTTAAGATCGCAGGCATCACCCGCAGGGAAATCTGTTGGCGAAGAATGGTTGGGATTTTGTAAAGCAGCGCTCCGTCAAATATATTTCGTAACCATACGATAATAAAGATATTCGTCGCCTCGACGAAATGGAGCTCGCAATCGAATATATTGCTATAAAACGCAAAAGTTCGGCCAATTATTTATAAAATAAACTGGCTTTAAAATATCAGGATCTGATCTACATTCAAAAGTTACCCTAGTCTTTGACGTTTGTTTATAGGCTTTTGTTTATCACTGGCGCCAGTCCCAAGCGACGGTGGTATCAAATGAAATCGAAAAGAATTTTCCAGATCGGAGCTGCCGTAAGTGCCTGCGCGATTCTCGCTGCGGTGATGCTTCCCACGAGTGGCCCTGCCGCGATCGGCGGCCCTGTCGAGACAAAAACCTCTGCGACCAGCTCGATGGGGCGTCACGGCCCCCTGACCGAGCGCGAGATGGCGACGGCCCGCGCCGCCTGGCAGTATTTCGTCTATGCCTATCAGGAGGAGACCGGCCTCGCCAATTCGGTCGGCGCCTTCCCCTCGACGACGCTCTGGGACACGGCCTCCTACATCGGCGCTCTCGTCGCCGCCTATGAACTCGGCATCATCGACAAGCGCGCTTTCGACGACCGCGCCTTCAAGCTCATCGCGACCATCCGCAATCTCGAGCTGTTCCGGGGCGAACTGCCCAACAAGGTGTATCACGCCAAGACCGGCGAGAAGGTGAACTACGCCAACAAGAAGGGCGAGATCGGCTATTCGGCCCTCGATATCGGCCGCTTTCTCGTCTGGATGCGCATCCTCAAGGAACGCTACCCCTATCTTGCCAACGGCATCGACAACATCGTGCTCGGCTGGAACTTCTGCAACGTCATCGACGAGGAAGGCGGCCTCGTCGGCGCGATGGTCAACAAGAAGACCAAGAAGGTCAAGTACCTGCAGGAAGGCCGCCTCGGTTACGAGGAATATGCCGCCAAGGGCTTCGCGCTCTGGGGTTTCGACGTCGCCAAGGCCAAAAGCCCGGTGCCCTACGCCTTCACCAACATCTACGGCGTCGACGTCCCCTACGATCCGCGCGATCCGCGCGTCTTCCAGACCAAGAACTCGGTCCTGATGGAGTCCTATCTCCTCGACGGGCTCGAAATGGGCTGGGACGAGGCCAACGACAAGAACACGGGCGGCGACGTCGCCAGCCATGGCTGGCGTGCCGAGTTCGCCTCGCGGGTCTATCTCGCGCAGGAGCGGCGCTTCGAGGAGACCGGCATCATGACCGCCCGCTCCGAGCATCAGGTCAATGGCAGCCCGTACTTCGTCTACGACACGATCTTCGCCGATGGTTACGCCTGGAACACCGTCGAGCCGTCGGGCGCCTATCAGCCGACCCGCGCCGCCGTTTCCGGCAAGGCGGCGATCGGCATGTGGGCGCTGTGGAAGACCGACTACACCGATCGCCTGTTCGACCTGATCGCTGATCTCTACGACCCGGAAAAGGGCATGTATGAAGGGCTCTACGAGGATGGCAGCGGCAAGATCCCGCTGCAGACGGCCAACAACAACGGCATCATCCTCGCCGCCCTCCTGTTCAAGGCGCAGGGTCCGATCCTTCGATACGAGAACACCGACACGCAGGTCTGGGACACGGCCTTCGAAAACCGCAACGTGCGCAAGAAGCGCTGCCTGCCGGAGCCCACGAAGACGCCCGAGGAGCTCGCGCAGCCGGAAGTCACCGTCGAAAACTTCCAGATCTGCAGGCCGGTGAACAACGGCCAGGAAATCGGCGCGACTCAGTGTTCGGTCGCCAATCTTCGCCGCAGAAGCGTCCGCGCCGAGCCGCTCGACGCGACAGCGCAGGTTTCCAACCCGGGCAACTGAGGAAGCGGGCCATGAACATCCACGTCCAGTCGCCCGGGCCGAATGGCGGACGCATGACCTGGTTCGATGCCAACCGGGTGATCGCGGCCTTCGGCGTCGTGCTCATTCACACGACGACGGACTCTGTCGGCAAGGCTTTCGTCAAGGCCGACCCGGAACAACGGGTCGTGCCAGTGATGCTGCGGGCGATCGGCGAGCTTTCCGGCTCGGAGATGTTCTTCGTCTTTTCGCTGTTCCTGTTTGCCTTCAAGCTCGATCGCCGGCAGCCGACCTATCGCGCGGCGATCGGCGAGCAGATGAAACGGCTTTTGATCCCGTTCGCCTTCTGGGCGGTGTTCTATGCCCTGTTCAAGATCTTCAAGGCATCGGCTTTCGGCTATTCCCACGCCATCGTCGATCAGTGGCTCGATCCGTCGCGCTGGGCCTCGAACTTCATCATCGGCTCGTCGCAATATCACATGCACTTCCTGCCGACGCTTTTCGCGCTGATGCTGTTCTATCCGGTGATGCGATCGGCGATGCGCTATCCGATGCTGGGTCTCGCCATCATCCCGATGCTGGGAATGATGGGCTACATGCACGGCTATCTGTGGGGCCATGTCGACGATCCGATGCTGCGCAGCTATCTCGTGCGCGCCATCAAGATCTTCGCCTATGTCGGCTATGGCATCGCCGCCTTCGCGATCTTCGGCCTCTTCAAGCAGGGCATCCCGCGAGGCGAGTCCCGCCTGTTGTCGCGCACGGCACTGTTCTTCGTCTTCTTCCTGCTTCTCGCCACCCTGCCGCACAATCTGGCGGCGATGGAGACCGGCGCATGGAGCCACCGCACCGGCTGGGGCTTCTTCGCCCACTTCCTGATGCCGCTCGCCGTGTTCACCGTCTTCCTCGGCCTGCAGCATGAGGCCTGGTCGCCGGTCTGGAGCCGTCTCGCCAGATTCACCTTCGGCATCTATCTGGTGCATCCGATGGTGATCGACGTCTTCGACGTCTCGGTCGCGAGCCTCGGCCTGCAGCTCACCCCGGCCGCGACGGTGCTCCTCAAATTCAGCCTGGTTGCCGCCGGCTCCCACGGCGTCGCCTACGGCCTGTCGCGGATCCCGGCGCTTGCCTGGACCATCGGCCTCGGCCCGCTGCCCTGGAGCCGCAGGCTTGAGAGCCCGGCAATGCCGGCCGGAGCGCCGGCACGGACCGGACCGATTGCCTCATGATCGGCCGTCTCGAAGACATCACCGGCAAGCCTTTGCCGGTGATGGCCTCCCGAGCGCTTCGCCAGGCGCTGCTCCCCATCTGCGAAGCACCGCCCGCCGAGGCCATCGGCCCGGCCCCATCCACGCCCTCCCCAGCGTCGCCTTTGCGCCTGTCAGGCCGCTCGCCCAGAATAACGGAGACGAAGCTTGAACCTTCTCGACACGCTGAAACGCGGCCGCAGCCAGGCCATCCTTGTCGGGGGAGTTTTCGTCACCGTGTCGGGGGTTCTCGTCCGCGAGGATAGTATGGCCGGCAGTTTGAACAATCCGCCCGTTCCCAGACCCGCGCCGCGCATCGAGGCCAGGATCGCCGCGATCGAGCCGATGCGCCTCGCGCCCCATCGGGCCCTGACGGAAAGGGAAATGGAGTATGCCCGGATCGCCTGGCGCTATTTCGAGAACAACACCAATTCCAAGACCCTGCTCGTCAACGCCGCCAACAAATATCCCTCGACGACGATGTGGGACACCGCCTCCTATCTCGTCGGGCTGATCGCGGCCCACAAGCTGGCGATCATCGACGATGCCGAATTCCATCGGCGCCTTTCGGGCGCGTTTCAAAGTCTGAAGACGATGGAGCTGTTCGAGGGGCGTCTGCCGAACAAGGCATATAACGTTCGCACGCTGAAGATGAGCACCTATGCCAACAAGCCCGACAAGCGCGGGCTCGGCTGGTCGGCGCTCGACATCGGGCACCTGCTCGCGCCCCTCGCCTACCTCAAGCTCGCCCATCCCGAGCATGCGCCCGATATCGCAGCGATCATCGATCGCTGGGACCTTGAGGCCCTCGTGCAGAACGGGGAACTGATCGGCAGCGCCGTGCGCAAGGAAACCGGCAAGGGCAAATCCAAGAGCCGGGGAAAAACCATCTTCCTGCAGGAAGGCCGGGTCGGCTACGAACAATACGGAGCCAAGGCGATGATCCTGTTCGGCCTCGACGCAAGCAAGGCCGCCGATGCGTATCGGCACCTGACCTTGCAGACCGTCGGCGGCATCGACATCCCCGTCGACGACCGCCATCTGGGCAATGGCTCTGCGTCTTTCGCAACGAGCGAGCCCTATGTCCTGCGCGGGCTCGACTTCGGCTTCGACACCACCTCGCTGCGGCTCGCCTCCAATGTCTACCGGGCCCAGGAGCAGCGCTACAGGGACACCGGCCAGTTCACCGCCGTCAGCGAGGGCCACATCTCGGTCAAGCCGTATTTCACCTATTCGACGGTGTGGGGCGACGGCGATCCTTGGGCGGTGATGCGCCTCGACGGCAGCCGCATGGACGACCTGCGGACGATCAGCACCAAGGCGGCCTTCGGATGGCACGCTCTCTTCGAGACCGAATACACCACGAAACTGATCGCCTCGCTGGAAGATCTCGCCCAGCCCGAAAAGGGCTGGAAGGAGGGCCGCTACGAGTTCGACGGTTCGCCGAACTCGTCCACCACCTGCAACAACAACGCCATCATCCTGGCGAGCCTCGCCTACCGGCAGTTCGGCCCGCTGCTGCAGCATGACAAGGGGGCCTGAGATGCTCTGTTCCAAGCGCTGGATCGCGGCATTTTTCACTTTGTGCGCGCTGCTCCTCACAGGCGGAGCGGCGGCCGCTTCGGACGCCCGGGTCGAGCTCTACGACATCGCCAAGCCGTTCACCCCCGGGGCATCGGTCGCCAGCGATTTCTCGGCGCATGGCTTGCTGGGCGAATACCAGATCGGCGTCGTCGGTGGCCGCAACTACCGCATTCTTCCCGACGGCTCGGCCGCGTTCGGCATCAACCAGGCCATGGCAGAGGATCGCGTCGACGTGGTCTGCGACCGGGAGGCGAAGCTGTGCACCGTCACCCCCTTCGAGGGCGAGCCGATCACGGTGAAAACCGGTGAGAAGATCGCCGTCGATTTTAAACGGCTCGAACTGCCGTCGGTGGAGCTGGCCAAGGCCTATGCCAGCAAAGTGACGAGCCAGTGGACCGGAAAGAGCGCTCAAGGAGCGTCGCAGAAGAAGAAATCCGCCAGCGCCAAGAAAGGTTCGTCGAAGAAGAAAAAGGGCGGCACGGCGAAATCGACAGGCAAGAAGACATCCGCCAAGGCGAATGCCAAGGCCGGCGCGAAAAAGTCCGACAAGGCAACGACCGCCGCCAAGAAGAAGAATGGCAAGGCCAAGCCGAAGACCACGGACGAGAAAAAATCCGCCAAGGCGAAAGCCAAAGCCGGCGCGAAATCGTCGAGCAAAGCCAAGGACGCCGCCAAAAAGAAGACCGGCAAGGCCAAGCCGAAGACCACGGACAAGAAAAAATCCGCCGAGGCGAAAGCCAAGGCCGGAGCGAAATCGTCAGGCAAAGCCAAGGACGCCGCCAAAAAGAAGACCGACAAGGCCAAGCCGAAGACCACGGACAAGAAAAAATCCGCCAAGGCGAAAGCCAAGGCCGGAGCGAAAACGTCGGGCAAAGCTAAGGACGGAGCGAAATCGAAGGCGGAAGAGGCCAAGGCTGGGGCGAAGAAGAAGGCCACCAAAGGCAAGAAGGCTGCCGAGACTGAGAGTTGAGGCAAGGCAGACCGGTGCTGCCGGGTGCGCCGCAGCCTTTGAAAGGGCGCCCGGCACGGCGCGTCATCGATGGTTCGGCATTCCGCGCGGAGGCGTCCACGTACCGCCGGGCGGCGCGGAACCGGTATGCGACCTGCCTGCGGATCGACCTGACACCCTCGAAGGTGGCGCCTGCCATCTCCACGAACGTCTGAGCCCGTTGTTCCAGAGGCCATCCCCGGACCTTCGCCGGACTTGGCCGCGACTACAGCATCGGCCCAAAAATCGGAATCGATTTTTAGAAAGCACGATGCGGTGATTCAATAGGTTAGAGCGTCC
Organism: Jiella mangrovi; assembly: GCF_017815135.1. Classification (GTDB taxonomy): domain Bacteria; phylum Pseudomonadota; class Alphaproteobacteria; order Rhizobiales; family Rhizobiaceae; genus Jiella; species Jiella mangrovi. The sequence goes on from NZ_JAGJCF010000001.1 coordinate 527,827, forward strand.
TTTGTGCGTCCATTCGGACGCACGGCGCTCTAAGCGGTCTCGCCCGGCCGGGCGACGCCGCCATCCGGCTTTCACGCTCGCGGCCTGCGGCGTCGATCGGCACGGCGGTGACGAGCGCTGGGTCGGCCGCGATGCCGATCTGTGATCGAGCGGCCGACGCTCTTGCTTCGAGCGGCATCCACCCTTTCCCCACCCCGAAGCCGGCATTGGGTCGATCGGCGGCGCAAAGATGCTCGCCGCAGCACGTTGGTGCGAGGATCGGGGCCCCATATCTGACAAACGTTTTGATCAGCCTGCGAAGGGCGGGCCCCGGCGGTCTCGATCCGGGCGCTGCCCGCATCATCGCGAGTTCCGAAAGCCAGCGACCCCGGCGAGCCCTTCGCTGAAGCAGATCGGTGTAACGCCGCTTAGGATGGCGGAAGACAGGGGAGACGGCTAAGTCACCCACCCCGAAATGACGCTCCTCGCCGCAGCCACGGCCTCCCCCTAGCCACGGTTTTGCGTCACGAAGCTGCGCTTCGTCAGAATGGCCGGAATGGCCCGGGGACCTTGGCGCGCACTCTCACGCTTGCCGCGCCGGCGCTCGCTACAGCTTCGCCGCTCGATGCCCGTTCGCAAGCCCTGGAGAGAGCGGACGCGCCTCTCGCACCCTCCCCCGACACGAGAAAGGGCCACCCTCGCGGGCGGCCCCTTCATGCATCGGCTATGTTTGCTGGTGGCAGTGGGCGGTCCTTTTTCGTCAGGCGCTTTGCGTTGCCGTGCCGGCGGGGACGGCACCCAGCGGCCTTTGCCGGTCGACGCCCTTGGCCTTGCTGGTGTGCATGCCACCCAGGCCAACCGTCCAGGCCAGATACTTCTGACGGCTCAAGAACACCGTCAAAGCGATCGAGAAGGCCAGGGTGAACGCCATTTTGCAGACGACGTAGAGCGACGGATTGGTGACCTCCTTGCCGACCACGATGAGGCAGATATCGAGGGCCAGCGGATGAACGAGATAGATGCCGAAGCTGTAGGGCGCGAGGCGGGAGATCCAGGCCGGCCAGGGTATCGGGGCCAGCATGACGATGACGAACAGCATCGCCGGCATCGCCAGATTGGCAATCCAGGCATTCGGATAATTGTACTGCCAGTTGCCCGTCTCGATGATCGCCACGGCCTGCATGCCCTTGATCGAGGCGAGCCCGACGAAGCCCACGATCATCGTCCACATAATGGCCCGGCGGATCCACAAGGACGGCGCCCGTTTCAGGATGCCCCAGCAGGCGGCGGCGACGAAGCCATAGGCCGTGCAGGTCACGATGCGGCTGGCGCGGATCAGATACTGCACCGCCGTCTTGTCCTCGTAGAAGTTGCTGTAGACATACTGGTTCAGCTCGTGCCGGCCGAGGATCAGCGGAATCGCGAGGAGGCCGAGCCAGGGATAGCGGATGGCGATGCGATAGACCGGATACATCAAGACGAGCGCGAACAGCGTCGGCAGGAAGTGCATGTGAAGTTTCACGTCGCCGAGCAGGAAGTAGCCGAGCCATTCTTCGGTATATTGCCAGTCGCGCCACAGATACTGGGAATAACCGAGGTTCCATCCCTTGAACATGTTGCCGGCCGCATAGACGCAGACCCAGAACGCGAAGGGGACCAGCAGCCGGCGCGCATAGCTGGCAGTTGTCTCGCCATATGGGCGACACTTGCGATCCTGGGATCGCAACAGGACGAACAGCGAGATGCACATGAACAGCTCGGTTCGGGCGGTGTAGAAGATCGTGTTCAGGATGACCGTCAGGGCCCGCCCATCGGGCTCGATGCTGGGAAATGGCTGACCGTCAGGCCCGGAAGCTGCGTGCATCATCAGGATCGACACGCCGGCCATCACGCGCAGCGTATCCAGCCACGCGAGGCGTGATCCTGACTGTTCGACTTTTTCCATCAGATCGATTCCCTCGGCTAAAGCGAAGCAACCGTATTCTTTTTTCCTTAAATTGCCGTATATCTAATCTAATACTTCTTGATCTGATCAATAAGATCACAGTATATTATGATTCCGGATCATAACAATTCTGATGACGTAGTGCGGTCCAACTGGATTTCATGATCGCGGATCAGGGCGTCGAGCCTCTCGCCGCTCGATGGGGCGGAGCGATGGAGAACGGCCGGCCCAACGCTCGCGCGGATCCTGCCTATCCTGTTTAGGGCGCCCTGCGTCCTGTTGGACGCCGCAGTACACCACGGCCTCGTCGGACGGCACATAACGAAGGCAGCTCACCCCGAGATCAGGCGCTCGCTCAAAACGCGATCGTCATGCTCGGGCCCCGTCCCGAGCATCCAGTGCACCGATTAAGCTTCTGTTGTGTCGAACGTTTATGGACTCTCGGGACGGGGCCCGAGAATGATGAAGCGTCGGATGGTGCGCCTTCTCGATCAAGCCGTGGCCGGCGCTCGAGCATTGGACCGCGCACTACAGCATCGGGCGATAACTTAGCATCGGCTGATGCTGTAGTTTCTATCTGGCGCGCCGGCTTATCGAAAAACCGGATTCTACTGTTTCGCCCGGCGCAGCGAGAATGAACGCGGAAAGGACGCTCGAAGTGGCTGAATCTGCCCATCGTGCCATCCGAAAGTCGATTCCGATTTTCAGGCCGATGCCGTAGGCCGGATGGCCGCAGGCCGAGATGCCGGTTTCGGTGCGGCGCCGATTTCGCCCGGCTGATCGACAGGAAAAGCAAAGGGACCGGTCTGGTGACCGGCCCCCTCCTGAAACTGTCGATCGTCGTCTCGCAAGGCCTCGAGCGTTGGGGCCGCGCTTACGCTTGCCTATTCGAACAGGCTGAAGACCGAGCCGCCCTTCGGGCCGATGCGCTTGCCGTCGCGGTCATAGCCCTCGCGGCGATGCTGCTCCTGGGCATAGGCCTCGGCGGTGATCGGCTGGCCGGTGCGATAGGAAAAGGTCGTCGATGTCGCGAACTCGCTCGGGGCCATCCGCGCTGCGATCTCCTGCGCCTTGGCTTCGTCGGACTGATATTTCGCCGCCACCACCTGCGGCAGTTCGACAGCGGGGCACGGTCCGGCCGGCGAAAGGCCGGCGACGGTCTCGGCGGTCTGGTCGAAGATGTAGCCGCGTTCGCACACGCCGACATTCGGCGGCCGATGCGTGGTCTCGAAATAGTCCGAGCCCTTCTTCAGCATCTGCCAGAAGGCGTAATGCTCGGAGTTCTTGTGCCGGGCCATGTTCTTCGGCGTCATGCGGAAGGGATAGGCCTGGATCTGAAAGGCGCGTTGGCCGCCGTCGAAGGAGTAGCGGGCGAGTGAGTAGATCTCCTGCACCTGCTCGTCGTCCATGGCGTAGCAGCCCGACGAATTGCACGAACCGTGGATCATCAGATGCTTGCCGGTACGCCCGTTCACCCGGTCGTAGGCATTGGGATAGCCCATGTTGATCGCCAGGTGATAGCTCGATTTCGGATTGAGCTGCGCCGGCGTCACCGTGTAGAAGCCCTCGGGCGCCTGACGGTCGCCCTCCTTCTTCTTCGGGCCGAGCTTCCCGGACCAGGCGCAGATCGGATAGGTCTTCAACAGCGCGTAGGTGCCGTCGGTCTTCTGCTTCCAGATTTCCAGATTCGACTCTTCCTTGAAGAGCCGGACGAGAATCGGCGAATTGACGCCCATGTGGTTGGCATTGATCGCGCGCACGAGATCCGGCGGAAGCGGCGCGTTCTCGGGAGCCAGATCTTCGTATTTGCAAGCGGAAACGGTCATCAGCGCGGCCAAGGCCGCACCCGTCACGATACGTCGGACGAACATCCCAAAGTCCCCAATCGCCTTCGGCGAGCAGCAATTTGCCCACCGCCCCTCTCGAATGACAGCCCGTATGCGGCCATCGTTCATCGCGTCCTGGATTGCCCCGTCAACGAGCCGTCACGACGCCTGCTTGGCGAGAGTTTCTCACGATTTTCTTAAGCGGGCGTAAACCAGTTGCCCGCCCGCCGTGGTTCCCCTCTCGCGGGGCGCACCCCTTTGCGCCCCATCGTCGCACCATGCCGGAAGACGATGGCGACATTCTGTCAAATGACGATGGGGAATGGAAGCTGTGGCCTGTGGCGGGGCTGCCACTATGCTCAGAGATTACGACCAATCGCGAGGAACTTTTCACGCCGCTGGCGCTTAAGCGCGCTTCCCTCGAGACCGCCAAGTTCCGCAAAAGCCGCGCGAATATGCCTGCCGGCGGCGTCGATCGCCGCTTCGCTGCCGCGATGCGCCCCCCCGAGCGGCTCCTCGACGATGGCGTCTATGATGCCGAAGCCCATCAGGTCCTGCGCGGTCATCTTCATCGCCTGGGCGACGTCACGGGCCCGGGCCGCGTCGCGGTAAAGGATCGAGGCGCCGGCCTCGGGCGCGATCACGTTGTAGATCGCGTGCTCCATCATCAGGACGCGATTGGCCGCGGCGATGGCCATCGCGCCGCCAGAGCCGCCCTCGCCGATGACCAGCGAGACGATCGGCACTTCCAGATCGAGGCAGGCGGCGATCGACCGGGCGATCGCCTCGGCCTGGCCGCGTTCTTCCGCGCCGATGCCGGGATAGGCGCCGGCGGTGTCGACCAGCGTCAGCACCGGGATCTGGAACCGCTCGGCAAGTTCCATGATCCGTACGGCCTTGCGATAGCCTTCGGGCCGGGCCATGCCGAAATTGTGCTTCAGCCGGGTCTGGGTGTCCGAGCCCTTCTCCTGACCGATCACCGCGACGGACTGGCCGTCGAAGCGCCCGAAGCCGGCGATCACCGCATGGTCCTCGGCATAGTAGCGGTCGCCCGCCAGGGGCACGAAATCGGTGATCAGCCGGGCGACATAGTCGACGCAGTGGGGCCGGTCGGGATGCCTTGCCACCTGGGTCTTCTGCCAGGGGGTCAGCTTCTTGTAGAGATCCTCGAGCGCGTCGCGGGAGCGCTTTTCCAGTCGCTCGACCTCGTCGTGCACGTCGACCGCGTCCTCGCCGGTCTCGATCTTCTTCAATTCGATGATCTGACCTTCCAGATCGGCGACCGGTTTTTCGAATTCCAGATAGTTGTGCATGCGTCCTACGGCGGCGGCCGTCCAGAGAGGGCGAAAGGGGTTGAGCGCCAACGGCAGGGCGAGCGCTTGGCGGCCCTCGCGGCGCAGGCGTGCCGCCCTTGTGCGGCGGGACTTCTTCGCGGCGCAAACTGGCGATGGGCCGGTTGAATGTCAAGGAAGCGATGCGTGCATCGTCAATCCCGGCTCAACGGCGACAGCGGATGGTGGTCGGTGACGAGGCGGATCAGGCGCTCTTCCAGAACGTGGGTGTAGATCTGGGTGGTCGAAATGTCCGAGTGGCCGAGCAGCTCCTGCACCGCGCGAAGATCGGCCCCGTGCTTCAGAAGGTGGCTGGCGAAGGCATGGCGCAGGACATGCGGCGAAATCTTCGCGGCAGTGATCCCTGCCCTCGCCGCAAGCGCCTTCAGGTCGCGGGCGAAGGCCTGACGGGTGAGATGGCCGGTCTCGGAGGCAGCCGGAAACAGGAACCGCCCGTTTCCCTCGAGCTTTCGCCCCGGCTCTCCGGCGACGTCGGCATAACGACGCATCGCATCGCCCGCCGCCTCGCCGATCGGCACCATCCGTTCCTTGCCGCCCTTGCCCTTCACGACGATCGCCTGCCCCGTCGCCCGCAGGACGGAGCGCGGCAGGGCGACGAGCTCCGACACGCGAAGTCCCGTCGCATAAAGAAGCTCGACGAGCGCGTGAAGACGGGCCGCGCGCAGCCTCGCCGAAGACGACAGCCGGTCCGTTGCGGCCTCGGCGGCGGCAAGATCGAGCAGGCGATCGACCTCCTCCTCGCTCATCACCTTGGGCAGCGGCCGCTTCTTCTTCGCGCCCTCGATCGGGCCCGTCGGGTCGTCGCCGCGATGCCCTTCGACATAAAGAAAGCGGTAGAACTGGCGGAGCGCCGAGAGCCGCCGGGCGCGGCTCGATTCGGCCAGCCCCTCCGCCGCGAGCGCTGCGACATAGCCGCGGATCGCATCGGTGTCCGCGTCCCGCAGGGACGTGCCCCGGCCGAGAAAATGATGGCCCGCATCCTCGAGATCGCGGCGATAGGCGTCGAGCGTATTTTGCGCGGCGCCGCGCTCGACCGCCATCATCTCGAGAAAGGCTTCCGCCTCGAAACCCGCCGTCGGGCGCTGGCGCAGCGCGGCCGAGGCGCCCTTCGAAGCCGCGCCGGTCATGGCCTCAGCTCCGAAAGCCCATCCGGATCTTCAGCGGGAGGTGCGGCTTCGGGCTCCGGCAGCGTGACGGGAACCGTGACCTGCGTGCGCGTCGGCTCGACGAAGTAGACGAGCGCGGCCATGATGCCGTAGATGGTGCCGAAAATGACGGCGAGGATCGTCAGGAGGCGTACGAGTGTCGGCATCGGCTTCTGGCGGACTCTATCTCGAGCAAGGCCCGCTTCTAGTGGGAATGAGGAAAGACGCAAGTCGATAAGCGTGTGAATGCCTTCACGGGAGCGAACGTGCAAGGCTGGAGCCTGGCTTCGGCGAGCGGAGGAACGATCGGACGGATGGACGGCGATACTGCGGGACACAAGGACACGACGATCCGCGAGCGGCTCGCCGGCAGGCCGATCGTGCTCGTCGGCCTGATGGGTGCCGGCAAGACGACCGTCGGCCGCAGGGCGGCGACCGTATTGTCGCTGCCCTTCGTGGACAGCGACGCGGAGATCGAGAACGTCTCGACCATGAGCGTCGCCGAACTCTTCGAGGCCTATGGCGAACCCGAGTTCCGCTCGCTCGAGGCCCGGGTGATCGCACGGCTCGTGCAGGAAGGACCGCGGGTGATCGCCACCGGTGGAGGCGCCTATATGAACGCTGAGACGCGCCAGCTCCTTTCCGACAAGGCCGTGACGATCTGGCTGAAGGCCGATCTCGACACCTTGATGGAACGCGTGGCGCGCCGGGCCGGCCGCCCGCTGCTGAAGGCGTCGGATCCAAGAAAGGTGATGCACGAACTCATGGAAAAGCGCTATCCCATCTACGCCAAGGCCAATCTGACCGTGACGTCCCGCGCGGCGAAGCGGGAGGTGATTGCGGCAGAACTGGTCGCGGCGCTGGACAGATACCTCCACGAAGGTCGAACCCCATGAAATCGCAGGCAAAGGCCGACACGCCCGGCTCCGCGCCACGCCCGACCCCTGCCCTTCACGCGGCGGCCAGGGTCGACAAGGAGCGCCGGGTCGAGGTCTGCCTCGGCGCGCGCTCCTACGACATCCTCATCGGCGAAGGTCTGCTCGACCGGGCCGGCGAAGAGTTCGCCGCCCGGCTTGCCGGCGCACGGGCCGTCGTCGTGACCGACGAAACGGTGGCGAGCCTTTATCTGACGCGGCTGGAAATTGCCCTGACCAGCGCCGGCGTCGAATTTTCCGCGCTGACGCTGCCGGCTGGCGAGACGACCAAGTCGTTCGCCCATCTGGAGCAAACGGTCGATGCGATCCTTGCCGCAAGGCTGGAACGCGGCGATGGGGTGATCGCGCTCGGCGGCGGCGTGATCGGGGATCTCGCCGGCTTTGCCAGCGCCATCGTCAAGCGCGGCACCCGCTTCGTCCAGATCCCGACGACGCTGCTCGCCCAGGTGGATTCGTCGGTCGGCGGCAAGACCGGCATCAACACGGCACGCGGCAAGAACCTCGTCGGCGCCTTCCATCAGCCGGTCCTCGTTCTGGCCGATATCGCGCTCCTCGACACGCTTTCCCCGCGCGAATTTGCCGCCGGCTATGCCGAAGTGGTCAAATACGGGCTGATCGACCGGCCGGACTTCTTCGAGTTCCTCGAGAAGCATCGCGGCGCGATCTTCTCCGGCGGGCAGGAGCGGGCCGAGGCGATCGCCACGGCCTGCGAGGCGAAGGCCGCCGTTGTGGCGGCCGACGAGCGGGAGCACGGATCGCGCGCACTTCTCAATCTCGGCCATACTTTCGGTCATGCTCTGGAGCGCGCGGTCTCCTACGATCCGGCGCGCCTCGTCCATGGCGAGGGGGTCGCGATCGGCATGGCGCTCGCGCACCGCTTCTCGGTCAAGCTCGGCCTGTGTTCAGGCCAGGATGCCGGCCGTGTCGCGGCGCATCTGAAGACCGCCGGCCTGCCGACGAAAATTTCCGACATCCCCGGCCCGACTCTGGAGCGCGATGCGCTGATCGAAGCGATCGCCCAGGACAAGAAGGTCTCGCGCGGCCGCCTGACCTTCATCCTCACCCGCGGCATCGGCGAAGCCTTCGTCGCCAGGGACGTGGACCGCGCCGACGTTGAACACTTCCTCGATGAAGAACTCCCCCAATGACCACGACGCTTTGGATCTATCTCGGCATCGTCCTCGTCCTCATCTGCATCTCGGCCTTCTTCTCCGGCTCGGAGACCGCACTGACCGCGGTGTCGCGGGCGCGTCTGATGAGCTACGAGAAGAACGGCGACGCCAGAGCCGGCATCGTCGAGCGTCTTCTGGAGAAGAAGGACCGGCTGATCGGCACCCTTCTCATCGGCAACAACCTCGTCAACATCCTCGCCTCGTCGCTGGCGACGACCGCCTTCATCGCCCTGTTCGGCGAGACCGGCGTCGTCTATGCCACCGTCGCGATGACGGTTCTCGTCGTGATCTTTGCCGAGGTGCTGCCGAAATCCGCAGCGATCGCGAAGCCCGACGGCTTCGCTCTCAACGTCGCGCGGCCGGTCGCCTTCTTCGTCGCGGCGATCGGCCCGGCGACCGCCACGGTGAACTGGGTCGTGCGGCGGATCTTGTCGCTCTTCGGTTTCGGTCTCGATTCCGGCGCGTCGCTGCTTACCGCCCATGAGGAACTGCGCGGCGCCGTCGAGGTGCTCCACCGCGAGGGCTCTCTCGTCAATGCCGACCGCAACCGGCTCGGCGGCCTCCTCGATCTCCACGAGCTCGAGGTCTCCGACGTCATGGTCCACCGCACCTCGATGCGCCAGATCAACGCCGACGACGCGCCCGCCGACATCGTCCGACAGGTGCTGGAGAGCCCCTACACCCGCATGCCGGTATGGCGGGCCCACTACGACAACATCGTCGGCGTGATCCACGCCAAGGACATTCTGCGCGCGCTGCACGAGGTCGACAACGATCCGTCGAAGATCAACATCGCGAAGATCTGCGCCAAGCCCTGGTTCGTGCCCGAGACGACCACGCTGCAGGATCAGCTCAACGCCTTTCTCAGGCGCAAGACCCATTTTGCCGTGGTCGTCGACGAGTATGGCGAGGTCGAGGGGCTGATCACGCTGGAGGACATTCTGGAGGAGATCGTCGGCAACATCGCCGACGAGCACGACGTCGACATGCAGGGCGTCAAAACCGAGGCCGACGGCTCCATCATCGTCGACGGCCAGGTGCCGATCCGCGATCTTAACCGGGCGCTCGACTGGAACCTGCCGGACGACGAAGCTGTCACCATCGCCGGCCTCGTCATCCACGCCACCCAGACGATCCCCGAGGAGCGCCAGGCCTTCACCTTCTTCAACAAGCGCTTCACCGTCCTGAAACGCGAGAAGAACCGCATTGCCAGCCTGAGGATCCGCCCGGCGACGGTCCTCGTCCCGCCGAAGAAGCCGGCCCAGCCTCTCGCCCAGACGGAACTTGCCGAGCCGATGGCCGACGTGCAGGAAACCGACCCGGAAGTGCTCGACGCGGCGCTGGAGGAGATGGAAGAGGTCGAGAACGGCGACAATGGCGAAGTCGGCCTCTTAGACGAGGCAGGATTGCGGCGCGATGATCGGTCGGCGCGTGAAGGGGGATATGATGTGTCAGAGGGCGACGGCGCCAATGACGATGGCTGGCCCGAGGACGACATTGCCGCCACGAGCCGCCGCCATTCGCGCTGGGGGCGCCGCGACGAGGAGCTTCCAGGCTTGACCGATGAGGACGAAACGCAGGAAGCATCGCAGCGAAAGAGCCCTGCAGCCAAGGACGAACACGGCTGAAGCTCCGATCGGCGAGGCCCCGCCGTCGCCGGGCTACCTCACCGGCCTGCTGCGATCGCCTGCGCCAAGCCCGGCATGTGATGTTCGGTCAGCGGGGCGAGCGGCAGATCCGTGCTGGCACATGCCTGCTCGGTTCAATTTTCTCAAAAGTGTTCTTCAACGACCACAGCCGGCCCGCAAGCCATTCACACCGACCGCGTGATGCCGCCATCGACCCGGATATTCTGGCCGGTGATATAGGAGGCGCCGTCCGAGGCCAGAAAGGCGATCGTCTCGGCGATTTCCTCGACTTGGCCGTAGCGGCCGAGCGGGATCTTCTCGCGGAAGGCCTCCTTCTCCGGCAGCGAGTCGATGAAGCCGGGCAGGACGTTGTTCATCCGCACGTTCTTGGCTGCATACTGATCGGAAAACAGTTTGGTGAAGGAGGCCAATCCCGCCCGAAAAACCGCCGAGGTCGGAAACACCTCGCTCGGCTCGAAGGCGGCAAACGTGGAAATGTTGATGATCGCGCCACCGCCGTTTTCCGCCATGATCGGGGCGACGAGCCGCGCCGGCCTTACCGCGCTGAGGAAGTAGACCTCCAGCCCCTTGTGCCAGTCCTCGTCGGGGATCTCGAGAACCGGCGCGCGGGGTCCATGACCGGCGCTGTTGACCAGCACGTCGATCCGTCCCCATGCGCCATGGACGGTTTCGACCAGCCTTCGGACGTCGTCCTTCGACTGATTGGAGCCGGTAACGCCGATGCCGCCGAGTTCCTTGGCCAGCGCCTCGCCCTTGCCGGAAGAGGAGAGGATCGCGACGCGAAACCCCTTTTCCGCCAGCTTCCGCGCCGCGCCGGCGCCCATGCCGGAGCCGCCGGCGGTGACGATGGCAACCTTGTCGGTCATTGTGGGATTCTCCTTCACTCGTGGCCGTTGACATCCTGCGTGGCGCCGGCCCGCTCGATCAAGCCCGCCTCATATGTTTGCGCTCGGAACGAGCGGCGACACCGGGTCCGATCGGCACATGCTCGGGGCCAGCGCAGTACCCCCACCCCTAACCCCTCCCCACAAGGGGGGGATCTGCAGCGCGCGGCTGCCCGACATCTCAATCAGCGAGACGCCCTTGCGCTCCACCTGCCGCTGCGCCGGTCAGCATCGCCGCCGCGTTCGAGCGTTTCCAGCTTCGAAGCCAGGATGCTGTGCCTGCTCCATAAGCTGGTGAAGCCGCCCAGCGCTTTCGCCGTTTTCCAGGCGGTCGCGCGAGTGCATTCCCCTCCCCCTTGTGGGGAGGGGCAGGGGTGGGGGTAACGGCGTCGACTTTCGAGGGAGTACCGGTGCCCGCCCTCACCGCTTCAATCCCAGGATGCCCATGATCTCTTCGATGCATCCGTCGAAGGCGTCGTCGATGTCGCCCGTCGAGAAGCGCATAACCCGGTAGCCTTGTCGGTTCAGCCAGTCATCCCGGACCGCGTCTCGCGCCAGACGGTCCGGATGCTGATGAAACTCACCGTCGACCTCCACGATCAGACGCTCGGTATGGACGGCGAAGTCGGCGATTTAGGGTCCGATCGGCACCTGTTTGCGGAAGTGGACTCCGAAGTGCCGGCGGAAGGTCTTGAGTTCTTGCCAGAGGCGCTTTTCGCCATCCGTCATCGATTTGCGCAGCCGGCGGGCTTTTTCGATGGACGTGCGGTCGATGCGGCTTGGCATGACAGCCTTCTTTCAAGTCGTAGGGGACCCCCACCCCTAACCCCTCCCCTCAAGGGGAGGGGAATGGCTCTACGATTGGATGCCGGGCCAAAAAAGACGAGTTTTGATCAAAGCCGCTCCTCCGAATTTGGGCATGCCCGAATTGTGCGGTGACATCGTCCCATCAGCCGGCCCCCCCCGAACGCTTAAGCAGCTCACTCGGACATATAATTCGCTCATCCAGCGACGAGCTGCCATGTTCTGTTCGGTCCAAGTTCTAGAAAGCCGTCGTCCCGCAGCCGTTGTCCTGCCCAACGCATATCGTACTGCCACGTATAGAAGTAATCACCGCCGCCTCGCAGTTCCGCTTCATGGTGCTCCCAAAGGTACTTCGCAACTTCGAGAACCGTGGCAGCGCCTCCGTTCGCGCGGACCCCCTCCAAGATCCACTGCTCCAGCAATTCTTTCATCTGAGATCCTCATCAGCAAGCTTCACAACTCACGACGGTATCGAATCCCGGAAAGGTGGTCGATCAATAAATTACACCCCGCTCATCGGAATCCCCGTCCGCTCGACCTTGCGCGGGGCTGTCAGTTCCTTCCAGGTCGAGAGCGCCTTGTTGACCGGCGCATTGGCGGACCGCTCGACGAAGCGGCCGTCGCCCTTTTCGGCACGAACGTCGCCTTCCTTGTAGGCGAGCTTGCCGCGGGAGAAGGTCATCACCGGCATGCCCGTCACCTCGACGCCCTCGAAGACGTTGTAGTCGATCGCCGACTTCTGGGTTTTTGCCGAAATCGTCTTCGTCGCCTTCGGATCGAAGACGATCAGATCGGCATCGGCGCCGACGAGGATCGCGCCCTTCTTCGGATAGACGTTGAGGATCTTGGCGATATTCGTCGAGGTGACGGCGACGAACTCGTTCATCGTCAGCCGACCTGTCACGACGCCTTTTGTCCAGAGGACCGAGAGCCGGTCTTCCAGCCCGCCGGTGCCGTTCGGGATCTTGGTGAAGTCGCCGAGGCCCATGCGCTTCTGCTTGGTGGTGAAGGCGCAGTGATCGGTGGCGACGACCTGCAGCGAGCCGGCCGCGAGCCCCGCCCAGAGCGAATCCTGATGGCTCTTGTCCCGAAACGGCGGCGACATCACCCGGCGCGCCGCATGATCCCAGTCGGGGTGGCGATATTCGCCGTCGTCAAGGACCAGATGCTGGATCAGCGGCTCGCCGAAAACGCGCATGCCCTTCTGCCGCGCCCGGCGGATCGCCTCGTGGGCCTGTTCGCAGGAGGTGTGGACGACGTAGAGCGGCACGCCGGCCTGATCGGCGATCATGATCGCCCGGTTCACCGCCTCACCTTCGACCTCGGGCGGGCGCGAGAAGGCATGGGCCTCGGGACCGTTGTTGCCTTCGGCCATCAGCTTCTGCTGCAAAAACGCGACGACGTCGCCGTTCTCGGCATGGACCAGCGGCATGGCGCCGATCTCGGCGCAGCGCGTGAACGACGCGAACATCTCGTCGTCGTTCACCATCAAGGCGCCCTTATAGGCCATGAAGTGCTTGAAGGTGTTGATGCCTGCGTCGACCACCTTCGGCATCTCGTCGAAGAATTTCTGGCCCCACCAGGTAACGCCCATGTGGAAGGAATAGTCCGTGCGCGCCGGGCCGGCCTTCTGGAACCAGGTCTGCAGCGCATCGAGCGGCCCCTGGTCCGGGTCCGGCAGGCAGAAATCGACGGTCATGGTCGTGCCGCCGGCCAGTGCCGCCGCCGTGCCGGTGTCGAAATCGTCGGCCGAGAAGGTGCCCATGAAGGGCATTTCCATATGGGTGTGCGGATCGATGCCGCCCGGCATGATATATGCACCGGAGGCGTCGATCACCTCGTCGCCGGAAAGGTCCGGCCCGATCGCGGCGATCTTGTCGCCGTCGATCAGGATGTCGGCCTTGTAGGTGAGATCGGCGGTGACGATGGTGCCGCCTTTGATGACTGTGGTCATGGCAACTTACTCCTTCTCGGTCGGCTCGTCGAAAACCAGAAATCGGTCGAGCCCTGTCACCGTTATGAGTGCAAGCTCGATCGTCAAAAGTTCTTCGTGCGTCGCGGTCCCGATACGCTGGCGAATGCCATCTTTCCGGACAGGACTCAGCTTGTCGATCATTGCTTCGGATCGGTGTTCAAGTCCGTTCTCCGACGTTGGGAGAAAGACCGGACGGAACAGTCGAGATTCTGAAGGATAGGTGGTCAGCGGGCAGACGAGCAGCGTCCGGTGGCCCTCGATATACTCATTGGCCTGCAGGATCAGGCCCGGCCGGGGCTTTTTGAGGTCGCCAGGGAAAGTCGCTGTCACGAAGTCGCCGCGCCGGAAGCTCACAGGTCGTCCCACGCTTCGGCTGCGATTCCCTCGCACCATTCCATGACGCGGTCTTCCACATCGGCATATGCGGCGCTGCGAGCCTGGCGATCTGCCTCCTGCAGATAGTTCGGATCGGCTTTGGCTGCGCGCCAGGCCGCCACTGTCGAGATATTCCCGACATCGTCCGATCGCGAATTTTGATTGCGCGGATCATCCATGGCGGAACTCCTGTATCCTGATCGGCCGCGCCTATCCTACTCCACCACCCCCGCCGTCTCCACCACCGCATGCATCAGCACGTTCGCGCCATTGCGCGCCCACTCCTTCGTAATCTCCTCGGCCTCGTTGTGTGACAGGCCGTCCACACAAGGGCACATGACCATTGCCGTCGGGGCGACGCGGTTGATCCAGCAGGCGTCGTGGCCGGCGCCCGACACGATGTCGGTGTGGGAAAGGCCGAGCCGCTCGGCGGCGTCGCGCACGGCCTTGACGCAGTCCTTGTCGAAGGTCACCGGATCGAAATGGCCCACCTCGTCGACGGCGGCGTCGATGTCGAGAGCCTCGGCGATCAGGTCGATGCCGTCCTCGATCCGCTCGCGCATCTCGTTGAGGATCTTCAGCTGCGGCGAGCGGATGTCGATGGTGAAGACACACTTGCCGGGAATGATGTTGCGCGAGTTGGGATAGACATCGACATGGCCGATCGCGCCGACGGCACTCGGCTGGTAGTCCATCGCCACCTCGTGGACGAGCTCGGTCACCCGGGCCATGCCGAGGCCGGCATTGCGGCGCTTGGGCATCGGCGTCGAGCCCGTGTGGCTCTCCTTGCCGGTCAGCGTCACCTCGAGCCAGTAGAGCCCCTGCCCATGGGTGACGACGCCGATGTCGATTCCCTCGTCCTCGAGGATCGGCCCCTGCTCGATGTGGAGCTCGAAAAACGCCTTCATCTTGCGTGAGCCGACCGGCTCTTCGCCCTTCCAGCCGATACGCTCCAGCTCGTCGCCGAAATTCTTGCCCTTGGCGTCGACCCGTGCCTTCGCCCAGTCCTCCTCATGGACGCCGGCAAAGACGCCCGAGGCGAGCATGGCCGGGGCAAAGCGCGTGCCCTCCTCGTTGGTCCAGTTGGTGACGACGATCGGGTGCTTCGTCCTGATGTCGAGGTCGTTCAGCGTGCGGACCATTTCCAGCGCGCCGAGAACGCCGAGAACGCCGTCATACTTGCCGCCGGTCGGCTGGGTATCGAGATGGCTGCCGACATAGACCGGCAGAGCGTCGGGATCGGCGCCCTCGCGGCGGAAGAACATGTTGCCCATGGTATCGACGCCCATGGTCATGCCGGCCGCCTCCGCCCAGGACTGGAACAGCTTGCGCCCCTCCCCGTCCTCGTCGGTCAGCGTTTGGCGGTTGTTGCCGCCGGCAATGCCAGGGCCGATCTTCGCCATCTCCATGAGGGCATCCCAGAGGCGATCGCCGTTGATCTGGAGGTTGGAAAGCTGGCTCATGGGAGATGTCCTTTTCAGAAAAAGCTACACAGGACGGCGGTGCAACGGTCTTTCATGGCATTCAGATTAAGGGCGCTGCGAGAGAGCTCAGAGCGGGCGCCACCCCTCTCCGCTTCGTCATTCTCGGGCCCCGTCCCGAGAATCCAGAGATCGTAGAGTACCGTCCAAATCAACTGCAAAGGGCCGCAACCGCCGGCGTCGCGGCAACCGCCCCTGGATTCTCGGGACGGGGCCCGAGAATGACGGTGTTTCGGAGGCAGCGCCTTCCCCGTCGATCTTCGGCGGAACCTTTGCCGGCGTCCTGGCCCGCAGCATGACCGAAGACGCAGAGAGTTACTCCAGCCCTCCCAAAATCCCCTTCAGCGTATCCACGATCTCGCCGATCTGGTCCTCCGACACCATCAGCGGCGGCGACAGGGCGATGATGTCGCCCGTCGTGCGGATGAGCAGCCCCTCCTCGAAGGCCTTCACGAAGGCCGAGAAGGCCCGCTTGGTCGGTTCGCCCTTCATCGGCTCCAGCTCGATCGCGCCGATGAGGCCGATGGTGCGGATGTCGATGACGTGGCGGGTGCCCTTCAGCGAGTGGATCGCGTCTGCCCAGACCGGCTCCAAGGCCTTTGCCCGCTCGAACAGCCCTTCTTCCAGATAGGTCTCCAGCGTCGCGAGGCCGGCGGCCGCGGCGATCGGATTGCCGGAATAGGTGTAGCCATGGGCGAATTCGATCAGGTGCTCCGGCCCGCTCATGAAGGCGTCGTAGATCTTCGACGATGCGAAGACCGCGCCCATGGGGATGACACCGTTGGTCAGGCCCTTGGCGGTGATCATGATGTCCGGCGTCACACCGAAATAGTCCGCCGCAAAGGCCGTGCCCATCCGCCCGTAGCCGGTGATCACCTCGTCGAAGATCAGAAGGATGCCGTGCTGGTCGCAGATCTCGCGCAGGCGCTTCAGATAGCCCTTTGGCGGCGGCAGCACACCGGTGGAGCCGGCCACCGGCTCGACGATGACGGCGGCGATGGTCGAGGGATCGTGCAATGTCGCGATGCGCAGGAGATCCTCGGCAAGCTCGGCGCCGTGCTCGGTCGCGCCCCTGGAATAGGGATTGCGCTCGGGGTCGTGGGTGTGGCGCATGTGGTCGACGCCGGTCAAAAGCGTGCCGAACATCTTGCGGTTGCCGACGATGCCGCCGACCGAGATGCCGCCGAAATTGACGCCGTGATAGCCGCGCTCGCGGCCGATCAGGCGGAAGCGCGCCCCGTCGCCCTTCGCCCGGTGATAGGCAAGCGCGATCTTCAGCGCCGTCTCGACCGATTCCGAGCCGGAATTGGTGAAGAAGACGTGGTCGAGCCCGTCCGGAGCGATCGTCGCCAGCCGCGAGGCGAGTTCGAAGGCTTTCGGATGGCCCATCTGGAAGGCCGGCGCATAGTCGAGCTCGGCGGCCTGGCGCTGGATCGCCTCGGTGATCTTCGGTCGGCAGTGGCCGGCATTGACGCACCACAGCCCGGCAGTGCCGTCCAGAACCTGCCGACCGTCGCTCGTCGTATAGTGCATGTCCCTGGCGCCGACGAACATGCGCGGGGCCTGCTTGAACTGCCGGTTTGCCGAAAACGGCATCCAGAAGGCCTCGAGATTGTTGGGCACGACCCGCGCCTGCTCGTTCATGACCGCTGCCTTCTCTCGATCCCGGCGAGACCAGCCCAGGATGGTTGCGCTCTTGCGCGGATTCTTGACTATTTGGTCAAATCGGACGCTAGAAGCTCGACCGAAACCGGTCAAGCGCATTCGCATGATGCGGTTCGAAGGCCGCGGAGCGAGCGAAAAGGAAACTCGATTTGGACGCCAAGCGCGAACCTCTTGCCGGTTCGAGGACGGGCCCGGCGCAGCCGACGCGGATCCAGGCGATCAACCGCGAGGTGATTCTGGATGCGGCTCTGGAAGTATTCGCGGCGCATGGCTTTCGTGGCGCGACCGTCGATCAGATCGCCGCCAGGGCCGAGATGTCGAAGCCCAATCTCCTGTATTATTTTCGCCGCAAGCCGGACATCTACAGAGCCGTCCTGGAACACACGCTGAGCGACTGGCTGGCGCCGCTCGCCGCCATCGATCCGAATGGCGATCCGATCGAGGAGCTGCGGCGCTACATCACACTGAAACTTCGAATGTCTGCCGAAAAGCCGGCTGCGTCGCGACTGTTTGCCAACGAGGTCCTGGCCGGCGCGCCGGTGATCGGCGATTTTCTCAAGACCCGGCTGCGGGAGCTGGTGCACGAAAAAGCAGGCGTGATCGGCCGTTGGGTCGACGAAGGCCGCCTCGCCCCGGTCGATCCGATGCATCTGGTGTTCATGATCTGGGCCGTCACGCAGCACTATGCCGACTTCGATGTGCAGGTGCGCGCGGTGCTCGGCTCACAGGTCGCCAAGCCTGGCTTTCACGAACAGACCGCCCAGGCGGTGCTGACGATCGTGCTCAACGGCGTTCGCCCGCGAGGCTGATGGCGCCGCGCGAGCGTTTTTGAAGGCGTTGGCACCCAAGCCTCAGGCAGCCAGAGCTGCGTCCGCCGAAGCCCCCAGATCGCCGGTCCAGCGCTTGGTGATCTCGGCGATCATGCGGGGAAGCTCTTCCTTCGGCTGGGGCTTGGAGAAGAAGTAGCCCTGCATCTCCCGACAACCTTCGGCGAGCAGCCCGCGCATCTGCTGCTCTGTCTCGATGCCTTCCGCAATCACCTGCATCTTCAGGGATTTCGACAGGCCGATCACCGACCTTACGATGGCGATGTTCTCCTGCCGCCCGAGATCGCGCACGAAGGACTGGTCGATCTTGATCTTGTTGAAGGAGAAGCGGCTGAGATAGCCGAGCGAGGAGTAGCCGGTACCGAAATCGTCCATGGAAACGGTCAGGCCGCGGCTTCGCATCTCTTTCAGGATATCGAGGATGCGATCGCTCTGGTCGAGGAAAAGCGACTCGGTCACCTCGATCTGCAGCCGGTTGGCTGCAAGGCCCGAAGTCTTCAAGGCGTTGTCGATATCGGCGAGAAGCGTATCGCTCTTGAACTGCATGGGCGACAGATTGACCGAAATCGTCATCGTTTCCGGCCAGGTCGCCGCCTCGGCGCAGGCCGTGTTCAGGCACCAGATCCCCAGACGGTCGATCAGCCCGGACTCTTCGGCAAGCGGGATGAAGTCGGCTGGCGAGATCATGCCCTTTTCCGGATGACGCCAGCGCAAGAGGGCCTCGAAGCCGCTGACGCGCTTTTCCGCCATGTCGACGAAGGGCTGATAGTAGAGTTCGAACTCTTCGGCATCGAGCGCCGCCTTCAGATCGACCTCCATTTCGCAGCGCTCCTTCAGTCGCGCGCGCATGGCAGGCTCGAAGACTTCGCAGCTGCCGATGCCCGAGCGATCCTCCTTGGCCTTGTAGAGTGCGAGGTCGCAGTTCTGCAGCATGATGTCGGCATTGATGCCATCGCGTTCGACGGCACTCGGATCGTGGACGACGATGCCGACGCTGACGGTCGCGAACATCCGCCTGTCCTCGATTTCGAAGGGCTCATTGAAGCTGCTGACGATCGCCTTGCCGAGCGCCTCGACGTCGGGCGCCGTCTTCGTTTGCGGCGTGATGATGGCGAATTCGTCGCCGCCGAGGCGGGCGACGCGCGAGCGGCCATCGCCGAGACCGGCGAGGCGATCGCCGCAAGCCTTCAGCAGCAGATCGCCGATCGGATGGCCGTAATTGTCGTTGATCGACTTGAAATTGCGCAGATCGACGACGACGACCGCGAAAGGCTTGCGCGCGGTCTTCAAAAGCGCGTCGAGATCCTCGCCGAACTGGCGCCGGTTCGGCAGGTCGGTCAGCTGATCGTGACCGGCCAGATGCTTCAGGCGTTTGGAGATGAGCTCGCGCTGGGTGATGTCTTCGAAGGTGATCAGCAAGCCCTTGGCGACCATGCCGCGGCGCTTCACCTCGAGAACGATTCCGTCCGGCATCGTCATCTGGATCGAATCGGTCTCGTTCTCGCGCAGGGCGCTGGTGAGACTTGGATCGGAGAAGAACTTCTTGGCCGGCGTTAGGATGTCGAACTCGCCGAAACGCTCGTTGAAAACGCCGTTCGACAACAACAGCCGCCGCTGCCCGTCGAGCATGCAGAGCGCTTGGGTCATGTTGTCGAGAGCGGCCTGCAACTGGCCCTGCTGCGCCTCGATCTTGTCTGACAGCATGTTGGTCTTGGCGTCGAGATCGGTCTTGAGAAACTGGCAGCGATCCTGCAGCTCAGCGATAGCTGCGGTCGCTTCACGCACTTCCTTGGGACCGATCGGCTTGATTTCGATCTCCTCATTTGCCAGCAGCGCCCGTGCGGTCTCGCTCATTCGCCTGAACGGCGTCGAAACCGAGCGGATGAGATAGATGACGAGCCCGAGCATGGCGAAGAGGACCGTGCCGAGTGCGACGGCGCCCTGGGTCTTGGAACTTTCCATCGCCTCGTCGGCGGCCTCACCGCGCTCGTCGAGGTCGTTGCGCAGGATCCGGAGAGCCGACTGGAGTCCGAGGGTGATCTTTTCCAGCTCTCTGGCAACCGTCGGCTTGGACACGGAAGCGTATCCGGTCTCGATCAATCCCAGCGAGTAGACGAGACCGCGAAGCGAATCCTTGGCCGTTTCCGGAATGTTGGTCTCCAGAACCGCGGCGACGTTTTCACGCACATCAGCCACCGCCGACAGAACACTTTGAAGATCGCGTCCGCCAAGCGCCATGCGCCGGGCCGCGTCACCATCGATCTGAATCTCGCTTTCAAGGCGACTGCGGACTTCGCCGAGGTTCCCAAGGCTGGTCTGCAACCGCGTCAGCGGGTCGACGCCTGAATCGACGAATGCGCTCAGCCTGTCCACCGCATCGAGCTGCCCGCGAAAGGACAACAGACCGAATGCGATTGTCAGCCCCGCAAAGACCAGACACCCCAGGATGAGTCTCACCTTGATCGACATCACGCGTCTTTCTCGGCAGTATTACCGGATTACCCAAATGCAAGTGAGCCTTAAGGCTCTGTCACACAAGGAATATGACCGCGGCAGGTTACTTGGTGGTTACAATTCCAGGCGTCGCGTCGAATTTGGCTTTCGTCATGACGTTGAAACGGCCAGCAATCTGTCGCGGCCAAGATCCGGTGGTTTCACCGAGATGTGCCGGACAATGACGGGCTTGCCGGCGGAGCGAAACGATCAGCGACAGCCTTGGCCAGAACATTGGGATCGGTTTGCGGAAAGCACGATGCGTCGATACAGAGGCCGAGCGCGCAAAAAAAGACGCGGCCACCTCCCGCAAGGGCACGATCGCGAATGAGCGGCGCATTTCCCGCGCGGCCCTGATCAACACAGGATGCCTGGCCCTCGCCCGGCCAGCCGCGCGGCCATTCATCAGCCTTGCCACGGCCGGCAGAGATCGACGAGGACGCCCTACTCCGCTGCGTCAGGCAATGTCATGGGATTGGGCGCGAACTGCATCTTCTCCTTGGCCATCGGATTATTGGGATGGGCCGTCCAGTTGCCATATTCGGGCGGGATCGGCTTTTTCGTGCGGGGATCCTGCCCGGCGATCTGCTCCATGGTGATGCAGTCCGCGACAGGGCAGACATTGACGCAGAGATTGCAGCCGACACACTCCTCGTCGATCACCTCGAACTTGCGCATGCCATCGACCATGTTGGTGATCGCCTGATGCGAGGTATCCTCGCAGGCGATGTGGCAGCGCCCGCAGGAGATGCACTTGTCCTGGTCGATCCGCGCCTTGGTGACGTAGTTGAGGTTCAGATACTGCCAGTCGGTGACGTTCGGCGCGGCGCGGCCACGGAAATCCTCGATCGTCGCGTAGCCCTTCTCGTCCATCCAGTCCGACAGGCCCGAGGTCATTTCCTTGACGATCTTGAAGCCGTAGGTCATCGCGGCCGTGCAGACCTGCACCGTGCCGCAGCCGAGCGCGATGAACTCCGCCGCGTCGCGCCAGGTCGTGATGCCGCCGATGCCGGAGATCGGCATGCCGCGGGTTTCGACGTCGCGGGCGATCTCGGCGACCATGTTGAGCGCCAGCGGTCGCACCGCCGGGCCGCACATGCCGCCATGGGAGCCCTTGCCGTCGATCGTCGGCGTCGGCGCGAAATTGTCGAGGTCGATCGACATGATCGCATTGACGGTGTTGATCAGCGAAACGGCATCGGCGCCGCCCGCCTTCGCCGCCCGCGCGGGATAGCGGATATCGGTGATGTTCGGCGTCAGCTTGACGATCACCGGCAGCCTGGAATGCTGCTTGCACCAGCGCGCGACCATCTCGATATATTCCGGCACCTGGCCGACGGCCGAGCCCATGCCGCGTTCGCTCATCCCGTGGGGACAGCCGAAATTGAGTTCGACGCCGTCGGCGCCGGTCTGTTCGACGAGGGCGAGGATCTTCTGCCAGGGCGCCTCCTCGCAGGGCACCATGAGCGAGACGATCATCGCCCGGTCCGGCCAGTTGCGCTTGACCCGGGCGATTTCCTCCAGATTGGTATCGAGCGCCCGGTCGGTGATCAGCTCGATATTGTTGAGCGCCAGAAGCCGCCGGTCCGGCCCGTGGATCGCGCCGTAGCGCGGGCCGTTGACGTTGACGACGGGCGGATCCTCGCCGAGCGTCTTCCAGACCACCCCGCCCCAGCCCTGCTCGAAGGCCCGCTGGACGTTGTATTCCTTATCGGTCGGCGGCGCCGAGGCGAGCCAGAACGGGTTCGGCGACGAGATGCCGAGAAAGGAAGTGGAGAGATCAGCCACGGGTCTGGCTCCTTTTCTGGTAGACCGCACCGAAGGTTGCTATGGTGGAAACGGTCGGCACGAGACTTCGAGGTGCACAATGAGCGGAAGCGTCACCTACACGGTCCAGCTGCGGCCCGAGCCCGAGGGCGGCTACACCGTCCTGGTACCGGCGCTGCCGGAAGTCGTGAGCTTTGGTGCGAGCCGCGAGGAAGCACTCGAGCACGGCCGGGAAGCCATTCAGGCCATCCTCGAATATTACGATGCCGAGGGTATTCCTCGCCCGGAGGACGTCGTCCCCCTGCTCGAGCATGTGACCGTGGCAGCCTGAACTGTGACCAGGCTTCCGGCCGTCAGCGGGAAGCGGGTCTTGCGCGCGCTGACGGAAGCTGGCTTCGCTCTCCATCATGTCACCGGCAGCCACCATGTCATGGAACGTGTTTCGCCGGTGCGCAGGGCCGTCGTCGTGCCTGTCCACGGAAACCGCGATATTCCGATCGGCACATTGCGTGCGATCATCAAGCAAGCCGGCATGTCGGAAGAAGACTTCATAGCGTTGCTCTGATCCTCGAGTTGCCTTTGAACACGCGCCGCTCATCATCTCGCGCTTTATGAGGCGTGTGGGCTCACTCAGCCGCGACCTTCTCCGCCGCCACCAGCGCCGCATGAATGTCCATCGCCGCGACCTTGCCGTCCTCGACGGCGACGACCGTCAGATCCTCGCCGCCGAAGATGCAGTCGCCGCCGGCCCATACGCCCTCGAGCGAGGTGCGGCGTGAGGCATCGACCCTGATGCGGCCGCGCTCCAGAGCGATGCCCTCGCCTTCCCCCTCTGTCCCGTCCGCCGTGAAGCTCTGGCCGATCGCCTTGAAGACCTGATCGGCTTCGATCGTCACCGTCTCGCCGGTCGCCACCAGCTTGCCGTCTTCGATACGCGTGCGCTCCAGCTCGATGCCGGTGACATGGCCATCCTCGGCCAGAATGCGCTTTGGCTGCAGATTGAAGCGCAGATGGACGCCCCGCGTCGCGGCGACCTCCTGCTCGTAGACGCTGGCATTCATCTGCTCGCGGCCACGGCGATAGGCGATGGTCACCTCTTCGGCGCCGAGCGCCTTGGCCTGTACGGCGGCGTCGATCGCCGTCATGCCGCCGCCGATCACGACCACCCGGCGGCCGACCGGGAGCTGTGACAGGTCGGATGTCTGTCGAAGGTCGGCGATCCAGGCGACGGCGTCATGGGAGCCGCCCGACGTCTCCCCATCGGCGCCGAGCGCATTGACGCCGGCAAGGCCGAGGCCGAGGAACACCGCGCCGAAATCCCGGCGAAGATCGGCGAGATGGATGGTGTTGCCGAGCGCCTTGCCGGTCTGAACGGTGATGCCGCCGATCTTGAGGAGGAACTCCACCTCGCGCTGGGCGAAATCCTCCGTCGCCTTGTAGGCGGCGATGCCATATTCATTGAGGCCGCCCGGCTTTTCGCGGGCGTCGAAGATCGTCACGTCATGGCCGAGCATGGCGAGCCGATGCGCCGCGGAAAGGCCGGCCGGGCCAGCCCCGACGACGGCGATGCGCTTGCCTGTCGGCGCGGCGCGCTTGAAGGGGTGCTCGCCGGTCGCCATCAGCGCGTCCGTCGCGTGGCGCTGCAACAGCCCGATCTGCACCGGCTTGCCCTCGGCGATCTCGCGCACGCAGACCTCTTCGCAGAGCGTCTCGGTCGGACAGACACGGGCGCACATGCCGCCGAGAATGTTGGCGGACAGGATGGTCTTCGCCGCGCCGATCGCGTTGCCGGCCTGGATCTCGCGAATGAACAGCGGAATGTCGATCGCCGTCGGACAGGCGTTCATGCAAGGCGCGTCGTAGCAAAAGTAGCAGCGGTCCGCCTCGACCAGCGCCTCGTGGCTTTCGAGGGCCGGATGAAGATCCGAAAACCCCCTGGCGATCGCATCGCCGGGCAGCCGACTGGCGGCGATGTCGGGGCGGCGTGGCAGCGGATCGGACATGGCGATCATTTCCTTCTTCCTGGCCCATCCATCGTCTGTGGAGGAATGCCGATGGCCGAGAGATCTCAGAATGATTCCATTTTTCGCTCTCGTCAAATTTTTTATCGTTTGGTCAAAAATCTCCGGCCGAGCGGAACGATGGTTCGATTGTTCTGGCGGTCGGCAAGCCGATGCATTTCGCCCGCCGGTCGCATCGGCTTTCTCCTGCACACCATTGACCTTCCAGTTACCGGAAGCCCCATCTGCGAACATCAAGCATCGAACAGCCGGGCGCCGGACGCCCGCAAACATGACGGAACGAGATGATGAAGATGATGTCCCCCTCCCCGGACGCAGGGAAACGGGCCGTCCTCTACCGGATGGTCATGGAAAAGCACGTCTGCCCCTTCGGGCTGAAATCCAAGGATCTTCTGGAGCGCGAGGGTTACGCCGTCGAGGACCACTGGCTGACCACGCGCGAGGAGACCGACGCGTTCAAGGACGAGCATGACGTCGAAACGACGCCGCAGACCTTCATCGAGGGGGAGCGCGTCGGCGGCTATACGGAGCTGCGCGAGCATTTCGGCAAGCCCGTGGCGTCGAAGGACGACACCACCTACCAGCCGGTGATCGCCATCTTCTCCGTCGCCTTCCTGATGGGCCTTGCGATCTCCTATGCCGCCTATGACACGATCTTCACCCTGCGGGCGATCGAGTGGTTCTTCGCGATTGCGATGACGCTGCTCGGTATCCAGAAGCTTCAGGACGTCGAGAGTTTCTCGACCATGTTCCTGAACTACGATCTCCTGGCCAGGCGCTGGGTTCGCTACGGATATGTCTATCCGTTCGCCGAGACGCTTGCCGGCCTCCTGATGATCGCCGGCGCGCTCACCTGGCTTTCCGCACCGATCGCTCTGGTCATCGGCACGATCGGGGCGATCTCCGTCTACTATGCCGTCTATGTCCAGAAGCGCGAGCTGAAATGCGCCTGTGTCGGCGGTGGCTCGAACGTGCCGCTCGGCTTCGTGTCCCTGACGGAGAACCTCGTCATGATCGCGATGGGGCTGTGGATGCCGCTCCGGATGATGGTCTGGGGCTGACGAGAGGCGCCACCCACACGGCCTGCCCGCGCCGCGGCACGAAAAGGCTTCTGTGGCGCGCGCGGAGATACCCCAGCCAACGCCTATTCGTCCGGCCGCGGCTCCGG
Source organism: Jiella mangrovi (assembly GCF_017815135.1). Lineage (GTDB taxonomy): Bacteria > Pseudomonadota > Alphaproteobacteria > Rhizobiales > Rhizobiaceae > Jiella > Jiella mangrovi. The sequence continues at coordinate 553,290 of NZ_JAGJCF010000001.1, forward strand.
CTCGCGCTTTTCCAGCGGCCGGCCGGCTTCGGTCCAGCCCTCGGTGCCGTCGGGATACCAGTAGACGGAGGTGTAGCCCGCGGCGATGGCGCGCTTGGCGGCGTTATAGCTCATCCAGCAGTCGCGCTTGCAATAAAACAGCACCGGCGCCGCCTTGTCGCCCCCGGTCGCCCTGGCGATCCCGTCGAGAAGATAGCGCTCCATGACCGGCGCGAGTTCGCCATAGCCGGTGTCGACCAGCCAGATCGAGCCGGGAATGTCCTGTCGCGGTTCCGGCCGCCAGAGCGTGCCCTCAGGCAGGTTCTTCGGCTTCGGCACGCGTGGCAGGACGTCGATGAAGGGCACGCCCTTTTCGTGCAGGGCGATCGCCTCGGCCGTGTCGACGACCGCCCCCCCTGCAAGGGTCGCCGGAACGGGGGCGCGATAGTCGTCCATCCGGTAGCCGTCCGGTTCGGCGACGACGGCCTCACTCGCGGCGGACTGCTTCGCCGGCTCCCCCGCAGCCAAGCAGGAAGGCGGCGCGATGGCTTCAGTGATCAGAAGCATGGCACAGGCGGTGAGCGGCCAGAACCGGCGCGAGCAGGTCCTGACGACCGTTCCCTTCTCGCGCCTTCCCATCTCAGCCCTTCGGCCCGGCGGCGGGCGCAGCCGCCTCGCCGCTGTCAGGCGTCGCATCGGCCGGGCTCGCCCGACCGGATGGCGCGATCGGCTGATCCTGCTCGTCGAGCAGGGGAACGCCGTAGGACAGGAGGATATCGTTGATCTCGCTCTGGTTCTCGGCGATCAAACGGTTCAGCGTCCGCTTCCATTCCTGATCCGCCGGCCGCACGCCCATGGTGATGCGAAAGGCCATCGCCGGCCCCTTGCCCTCGTGGGTCAGCGGCACGACCGTCAGATCCTTGTCGGATTTTTTGGCGTAATAGCCGGCCATCGGGCCCCAGAGCACCGCCGCGTCGATCGTACCAGCCTCCAGATCGTCGATCATCGCCTTGGCGGAATTGTCGATGCGGGTGTCGATGACAAGCTGATAGGCCTTGGCTTTCGCCATCAGCCCGGCCCTCGCCATGTAGGTTCCCGGCGGCGTGCCGGCGACGACGCCGACCCGCTTGTCCTTCAGCTTCGGATCCTCGATCGTGGTGACGCCGTCGAGGCCGCCGCCCTTCGGATAGACCAGCGCATAGGCGGTCCGATAATAGGCATTGGTATTTTGAACGAGCTCATCGCCTTGCGGGTAGCTCATGATGATGTCGCAAAGGTTCGAGCCGAGCGTCATCCGCACGAAGCCCGTGGCCTGCGGGAAATAGGTGTATGTGACGTCGCTGCGGCCGAGCTTCTTGGCGAGAAGCCGGGCCACCGCCTGCTCGAAACCCTCCCCGGCCTGGTTGGAAAAGGGCATGTTGTTGGGATCGGCGCAGACCCTCAACACATCCGGATCGACGAGTTCGACCTCGCTGCCGAACTCGCGATCGGCTTGGGCGAAGGCCGCATTCGAAAATGCGCAAAGGGCCATGACGGCGACGGCCGATCGCTTGAAGAAAGACCCGACCCGTGCGGCAGTCGGGTTGTTGCGGCCGTCAGACTTGGCGGATGCCGTCATCGATCAAAACCCCAGACAGCTGTATTCTTCTTCCTGCGCCGGCTTGTTGTTGCCGATCCGCTTCGGCTCGCCGCGGCCGACGACACCGTCCGTGCGGGCGCGCAGATAGATGTAGATCGCATCCATCGAACACATCACGTTGGGATCCTCGCCCCAGGCCGGCATGACGGAGTTGCCGCTCGGGTTCCACTTGTTCTTCTGGCCGCTCACGATGATGCCGGCGAAGTCGTAGTAGGAAAGGTCCTGCAGCTGGCTCGTCAGGTTCGGCGCGAAGGACGAGCCGAGGCCATCGGGCCCATGGCACTGCATGCAGTTGGCCATGTATTTCTTGTAGCCGCGCCAAGTGTACCAATCGACCTTGCCGTCCTTGTCGACGAGATAGGTCGGATTGCCGGCCGGATCGGTGTATTTGCCAAGATCGCCCTCGGTGGGTTTGTTGCCTTCTGTCGCCGTATCCTTGGAGGGATGGGCCGAGGGCTTCATGTGGCCAGCGTCCGCCATCTCGGCATCGCTCGAGACCGGCGTCGCGGCGGCGTCCTTGGCGGGCTCCCCTTCGCTTGCCGTCTGCGAAGTCTGCGTCTGCGTCTGCGGGGCCGCTTCGCCGGCTCCTGCGCTTTCGGCCGAAGCGTCCTGGCCCGTGCCGGAGGCCGCGGCGGCCTCGCCGGAGCCAGCCTGCGACGTCGCGGTCGCGGCCGCCGCGCCCTGCTTTGCCTGGCCAGCGGCATTCTGGCCCTGCGGCACGATCGTCGTGCCGGAATTCTGGGCCAGAGCGAGACCGGAGACCGAGAGAACCAGTGCCCCGGCAAGGGCTATCAATTTCGTCGTCATGCGTGTCCTCAAAAACTGGCGCCGGGCGCGCATCGCGGTGGCGGGTTGCCTTCGTCGCGGCGCGCGGGTGCGATATTCCGGTGGTCGGGCCGGCCGACCGAACTGCTTCATCCAAGATCTCGAGAACGCGCCACGTCGCATCATCGAAGCAAAAGCCCCGCGACAACGGCGATCTCGATGACGGGACGGGCTTTGAAACCCGGGAGAAATTCCCAGTTCGCCTGCCCTTTCAGCGAACAAGGCCCCACGATCTTTTCGCGGGGCCTGTCCGGTTCACACGGCTTCGCGACTTACTTCGACGCAGTCTGGTCGGGGACGGTGAACACCGTCAGCTGACCGCCGAGGGCGGTGTATTTCGACAGGGACGCATAGCCGCCGACCGCGCCGAGACCGGCATTCGGATCGGTGAGGCCCGCGGCGAGGCCGATGCCCGCCCAGCCGCCGATGCCCGACAGGATGCCGACCATCTGCTTGCCGTCGTTTTCGTAGGTCATGACGTTGCCGATGATGCCCGACGGGGTCTTGTACCTGTAGAGCTCTTCGCCGGTCTTGGCGTCGACGGCCTTCAGATAGCCCTCGAGCGTGCCGTAGAAGACGATGCCGCCCTTGGTGGCGAGAGCGCCGGACCACACCGAGAACTGCTCGGGAAGCGACCAGACGATCTTGCCGGTGCCGGCATCCCAGGCAATGAAGTTGCCCATGCCGCCGTGGCTGTTGGGCGCCGGATACATCGACAGCGTCGCGCCGACATAAGGCTGGCCCGCGGTATAGGCGACGCGGAAAGGCTCGTAGTCCATGCAGACGTGGTTGGTCGGCACATAGAACAGCTTGGTGTCCGGCGAATAGGCCGCCGGCTGCTGGTCCTTGGTGCCGAGCGCCGCCGGGCAGATGCCCGTGGTGTTCACGTCCTCGCCGTTGTTTTCGGTCGAATACTGATCGACGACAAGCGGCCGGCCATAAGTCTTGGAGCTCTTGTCCATGTCGACCTTGGTCGCCCAGTTCACCGCCGGATCGTATTTCTCGGCGACGAGCAGTTCGCCCGTCTCGCGATCGAGCGTGTAGGCAAAGCCGTTGCGGTCGAAGTGGACGAGGGCCTTGTGGTCCTTGCCGTCGACGGAAACGTCGGCGAGGATCATCTCGTTGACGCCGTCATAGTCCCACTCGTCATGCGGGGTCATCTGATAGACCCACTTCGCCTCGCCGGTGTCGGCGTCGCGGGCGTTGATCGTCATCGACCACTTGTTGTCGCCCGGGCGCTGGGCCGGGTTCCAGGTCGAGGGGTTGCCGGTTCCGTAATAGACGAGGTTGAGCTCGGGATCGTAGGAGATCCAGCCCCAGGTGGCACCGCCGCCGATCTGCCACTGATCACCTTCCCAGGTCTTCAGCGAGGAATCGGCGCCGACCGGCTTGCCGAGTTCGGTCGTCTTCTCCGGATCGATCAGCATGTCCTTGTCGGGGCCGGTCGAATAGGCCTTCCAGGCTTCCTTGCCGTCGGCGAGATTGTAGGCGGTCATACGGCCGCGCACGCCGAACTCGCCGCCGGAGATGCCGACCAGAACCTTGTCGTTGATGACTGCCGGCGCCATCGTGCCGGTCTCGCCCTTGGAGGCGTCGCCGTTCTTGACCGACCAGATCACTTCACCCGTCTCGGCGTTGAGCGCGACGAGCGTCGTATCGGCCTGATCGAGAATGACCATGGCCGGCCGGTCGCCATCGGCCGGCGCATAGGCGACGCCGCGATTGACGGTGTCGCAGCACATCACCGGAATGACGTTCGGATCCTGCTTCGGCTCGTATTTCCACTTGATGACGCCGTCATTCTTGATGTCGAGGGCGTAGACGATGTTCGGGAACGGCGTGTGGACGTACATCGTGTCGCCGATGACGAGCGGGTTGCCTTCATGGCCGCGAAGAACGCCGGTCGAGAACGACCAGGCCGGGACCATCTTCGAGACGTTGTCCTTGTTGATCTTGTCGAGCTCGGAATAGCGCCAGTTGGCATAATTGCCGGTGGGCATCGCCCAGTTCGCCGAATCCTTCGCCAGCGCCTGCAGCTGTTCGGCCGCCGATGCGGCTCCACCCAGCGAAATCAACAGGCTCGACGCGAGCGCCGCCTTCGTAAACGTCTTCAACATATGGTCTCCTCCCAAGGAACTGAATTCATATGCCGGCTAGCAGAATCCAGCCGACATGATGCCAGTGATGAATGGGGAAGGCTTCCGGCAGCGTGTCACGACCTCCAATAGGGGTCTTGGTGGGCACCGTTGAAAATTACCCTACCAGTGGCCTTCGAGATTCGGGGCGCTCCCAACGCCCCGATCTTGAAGCCGGAAACCATGACTGCACCCTAGTGCGGGAATTTTTCCTGCGCAAGCACTGATATCAGGTTTTTCTAGCTGCACTGCACAATTGCGAAAAGAAGAATTTCCTCCCGTTCCAGTGATATCAAAATATTCTCGAATATTTCTGAGATTATACTTCTGATTGTTTCGAATTCGGATCCTAGTGTAACATCTTCCCGCGGATAGGTCTTGAATTTTGCTGATGACAAGGGATCTGGATCTGACGGGAGTGGCGTGCTGACACGCATGCAGCCTACGGGCGACGGCATCGAGCCGAAGGGTATGACCCGATTTGGCGCGCCCTTCTAAGTTTCCGATACAACCTTTCCCAGCGTCACCCCATCTTGCAACGCAGCAATTCAGGGTCAACTTGCCGCATTCCGACCCGGCTTGCGCCACCTATGCCGCCAATCCCGCGGCTCCGGGATCGCAATTGTGCCACAAAACCCGTGGTCCCATCCTGCCGCGAGGGCGCATAGTGGCGAATTCTGACGCTGGGAGGACAGGACGATGGCGGGTCGAGCACGCCGTTTCCGGGCAATTCTTGCAATCGCGGCATTCGGCTGGATGGCGCAGCCAGGCGCGGCCGCGCAGGAGGATTTCATCGAGATTGCGCCCGGCATCCATGTGCGCCATGGCGCCATTGCCGAAGAGACACCTGAAAACCTCGGGGCCATCGCCAATATCGGCTTCATCGTCGGCGACGACGCCGTTGCGATGATCGACAGCGGCGGCAGCGTGCCGGACGGCGAGGCGGCGCTCGCAGCCATTCGCAAGGTCACGACCAAGCCGGTCAAATGGCTCATCGTCACGCACATGCATCCCGATCACACCTTCGGCAACCAGGTGTTCGATGCGGCGGGCGCGACGATCATCGGCCATCGCCGGCTGCCGGCCGCTCTTGCCGCCCGCGCCGACTTCTACAAGCAGTCGATGCGCCCACAGATCGGCGACGCGCTCGCCGACGAGGTGACGATCACCCTCCCCGACGAGACCGTCGCCGACGAGCGACGCATCGATCTCGGCGGCCGGACGATCGTCATCAAGGCCTGGGACACGGCCCACACCGACAACGATCTGACGGTCTTCGATGAAAAGACGCGGACGCTGTTCGCCGGCGATCTCCTGTTCATCGAGCATGTGCCGGTGCTCGATGGCTCGCTCAAGGGCTGGCTAGCGCAGCTCCCTGCGCTGGCGGCCATCCCCGCAAAGCGCGTCGTGGCCGGGCACGGCCCTGTCAGTGCGCAATGGCCGCAAGCGCTGGAGCCGGAAAAGACCTATCTCGAAACGCTCGCGGCGGATATCCGCAAGGCGATCAGCGAGGGCGTGCCGCTGGCCGAGGCAGTCCCGGATGCGGCGGCGAGCGAACGGCCGAAATGGCGGCTGTTCGACGATTACAACCCACGCAACGCCACCGCGTCCTTTGCCGAACTCGAGTGGGAATGACACCATGACCCGTGGCGACCGGCAGGCTGTCTCACGCTGGAAACCGGCAGCGAGACGCGGCGGCCTCCCGGCGACGTGATGGCGCGCCCCCTTGCCGTAAGGGTGTTCGCAAGCAAGATGCGACAGGTGGTATCTGCCCATGCGGAACGGGAGTTCGCAAGGACCGGCGGAAACCCCATGGGAGGAAAATCATGTCTGCAACCGATCCGATCCGCCTTTGCACCGCGCGCGGAGCCATCGTCACATTCACCGCCGGCCTGCTGATGACATTCAGCGTTGTCACACAGGGACATGCCCAGACGGCGGCCTCCCCCGAAGAGAAGGCCGCCGAGGCCGATTCGGCCTGGACGGCCCTCAAGCCGGACCTTTTTGGCGACAAACAGCTCATCGAGGGCACGAACACCATCGCCATCGAGGCTCCCAAGCGGGCGACGGACCCGGCCGTCGTTCCGGTGAAGCTCAGTTTCGATCCGAAGATGGCGGTCAGAAAGGTCACGCTCGTCATCGACGAGAACCCCTCTCCGGTCGCGGCGACGTTCGAATTTGCCGAGGACGCGAAAATCGCCGCGCTTTCGACGCGCGTCCGCGTCAACGCCTATACCGACATCCACGCCGTCGCCGAGACGGCGGATGGCAGGCTCTATGTGACCAAGACTTTCGTGAAGGCGGCCGGTGGCTGCGCCGCGCCGGCGGCGAAGGACGCGGAACTTGCTGCGCGGCAGATGGGCAAGATGAAGATGCGGCAGTTCGAAAGCGCCGGTTCCGGGCTTAACGAGGCGCAGCTCATGATCCGTCACCCGAACAATTCCGGCCTGCAGAAGGATCAGGTGACGCTGCTCTATATCCCGGCGCACTTCATCACCGACCTTGAGGTCGACAAGGGCGGCAAGACCCTCTTCACCATGACCGGCGGCATCTCGATCTCGGAAGATCCAAGCTTCCGCTTCAGCTACGCAGCAGGCGATGCCGGCCCGTTCCATGCCCGGGCGACCGACACCGAAGGCCAGGTGTTCGAGAAGACCTTTACCGGCGAGCAGTCCTGAGCGGCAGGCTCGGGCGACGGCACATTCAGGATGACGCTCGATTTCCGGGATCGGACGCTGCGGACCGCCGGCCTAGTCCTCGTCGAGCCCGCCCTGCGCCGCCACGACGGAAAGGTGGTAGTCGGCATCGCCGAGCATCAGATCGATCATCGCCTGGCGTTTGAAGTGATGGGCGATCTCGTATTCCATGGTGACACCGACGCCGCCATGGAGCTGCACGGCATTCTGGCCGACGAAGCGGCCTGAGCGCCCGATCTGGACCTTTGCTGCCGAAATCGCGGCACGCCGCGCCGCGTCGTCGTCCTCGCCGGCGTTCATCGCGGCAAGGAACATCATCGAGCGGGCCTGCTCCAGCGCGATATACATTTCCGCGGCCTTGTGCTGCAGCGCCTGGAACGCGGCGATCGGCACGCCGAACTGCTTGCGCTCCTTGATGTAGGCGGTGGTCAGCTCGACCATCCGCTGCATCGAGCCGACAGCCTCGGCGCACAGCGCCGCGATCGTTTCGGCCTCGATCCTTGTGATCGTCTCCCACGCGCCTTCCGGATCGCCGAGCACCGCCTCGTTCGGCACGAAGACATCCTCGAAATTCAGCTCCGCCGCACGCATGCCATCCTGGGTGGGAAAGCCCCGGCGCGTCAGCCCTTGCGCATCGGCCGGGACGTGGAACAGGCCAAGCCCGGTTGTCTCGCCCAGCGAGCCCGCGACGCGCGCGGCGACGATGAAGCCCGTCGCAGAATCCCCGTTGAGCACCAGCGTCTTTTCGCCCGAAAGCCGGAAGCCCTCTCCATCCAAGGCCGCGCTCATGGCGATGCGCGACAAGTCGTAGCGCGTGCCGCGTTCGGCAAAGGCGAATGAAAGCCGACTCGTGCCTTCGACGATGCCCGGCACGAGCTTTGCCCGTTGCTCGGGCGAGCCGGCATGGCGCAGCGCCGCGCCAGCCATCACCACCGTGGACAGATAGGGCTCGACAACGAGCGCGCGGCCGAAGGCTTCGGCGACGATCATGGTCTCGACCGGCCCGGCGCCGAGGCCGCCATCGTCCTCGTCGAAGGGAATGGCGAGAAGGCCGAGCTCGGCGAAGGACTGCCAGATCGCCTCGCTGAAGCCGAGGGGCTCCGCGCGGTGCTTCTCGCGGCTTTCAAAGCCGTATTCGGAGCGCAGGAGCCGCGTGACCGAATCCTTGATCAGGCTCTGTTCCTCGGAGAGTTCGAAATCCATGTGGGTCTCCCAAAATCGGTTCGTCGATCACAATCGTTGGCGGGGCTCGTGGCCCGAGGCTTTCAAGTCGGCGCCGGGGCGCCCCTCCTCAAAGCCCGAGGATCGCCTTTGCGATGATGTTCTTCTGGATCTCGTTGGAGCCCCCGTAGATCGAGACCTTGCGATAGTTGAAATAGTTCGGCGCGATCGGGGCCGCGTAGTCCGGGCCGACGGGCGGCTCGTTGCGGCCGTCCTGATCCTCGGCCTCAAAGGGCAAGGCGAAGGGGCCGATGGCTTCCATCAGGAGTTCGGTCGCAGCCTGCTGCAGCTCGGTTCCCTTGATCTTCAGGATCGAGGAGGCCGGGTCCGGCTTGCCGTGACCGCTCCTCGCCTCCGTGGAGACGACGCGCAGCTGGGTCATTTCCAGCGCCTTCAATTCGATCTCGACGGCCGCCACCTTCTGCCGGAAGCGCGGATCGTCCCAGACGACGCCGTCGCCGGACGGCTCGGCCCTGGCGATCTCCTTCAGCCGGCGGATCCGCTCGCGCGTGGCGCCGACCGCGGCGATGCCGGTACGCTCGTTGCCAAGCAGGAACTTGGCATAGTCCCAGCCCTTGTTCTCCTCGCCGACGAGGTTTTCGACCGGCACCCTGACGTCGGTGAAGAACACCTCGTTGACCTCGTGCCCCCCCTCGATGGTGCGGATCGGGCGCACGGTGATGCCGGGCGTCGTCATGTCGATCAGGAGGAAGGAGATCCCCATCTGCTTCTTCGGGGCGGCCGGGTCGGTGCGCACGAGACAGAAAATCCAGTCGGCGTACTGGCCGAGCGTCGTCCAGGTCTTCTGGCCGTTGACGACGTAATCATCGCCGTCCCTGACCGCCCGGGTCGAGAGGCCGGCGAGATCCGAGCCCGCGCCCGGCTCGGAAAAGCCCTGGCACCACCAGTCGTCGAGATTGGCGATCCGCGGCAGGAAGCGCTGTTTCTGGGCATCTGAGCCGAAGGTGTAGATGACGGGTCCGACCATCGAATGGCCGAAGGGCAGCATCTGCGGCGCCGGAGCGCGCTGGATCTCGTCCTGAAAGATGTACTGGCGGATCGGATCCCAGCCGGTGCCGCCGAACTCCACCGGCCAGTGCGGAACCGACCAGCCCTTCTCGTTGAGAATGCGGGTCCAGCGCACGAGCTGGTCCTTGGAGACGTGGCGCCCGGCGCGCAGGGTCTCGGTCACGTCTTCCGGAACGTTGTCGGCGATGAACGCGCGAACCTCCTGTCGGAATGCCGCTTCTTCCGGGGTGAATGTCAGGTCCATGGATCGTCCTCCCGATCGGTTTTGACGGCGCGTCCCGTCGGCGCCCCGAAGCGCCATCCCGCGCCAGGGCAGCGCCTTCGATCGCAACATGTGCACCTTGTTGCCGGAGCGCTCAAGTCACAAGCCGCAGCGCCGTCGCCACCCGCGCCTTTCGAGGCGGCGCGTCGATTGTGATGGCCGCAGCATAATTGACGAATACGTAAGAGTAAATTCCTGCGCGGGCGTCGCGGGAGTGTCGAATGGCGCAAGGCCGGGCCTTTCCCTCGCCCCGCGTTGTGGCTAGGCTCGCCCCGGGCCGTGGTTCGGGTGGGCACCGAAACTGGAAGAGGAGACGGGCCTTTGTTCAAGAATTTGGCCGCATTCGTTGTCGCGCTCATGATCCTGCCCGGCATCGCCGCGGCACACGGACCGACGCGCCAGAAGGCGAGCGTGACGATCACCATCGACGCGGCGCCTGAAAAGGTCTGGGCCGTGATCGGGAATTTCGGCGATATGTCCTGGCATCCGAAAGTCGCCTTGACCGACGCTCCCAAGGGCAACGAGAAGGGCTCTGTGCGGACGCTGGGCTACACCTCCGGCGGGATGATGGAGGAGGAACTCTCCAAATATGACGCCGGCAAGATGAGCTATTCGACCTTCATCGGCCATGTGAACATCGACGTTCTGCCGGCGACGAACTACTCTTCGACGATCACGGTAAAACCCGCAGATGGCGGCGCCAAGTCCGACGTGACCTGGCGCGCGGCCTTTTACCGCGGCTATCCGAACAACGATCCGCCGGCCGAACTCAATGACGAGGCTTCGGTGAAGGGCGTGACGGACTTCATCACCGAGGGTCTCGAGAATTTGAAGAAGACGGTCGAATCGGGCTCGTGAGCCCGCCGGTGAGTGCGCCAGCGCGCCAGTCGGTCAGCGTCATTGCGCGCTGCGCCTCGGCCGTCCTGCTCTGCGCCATACTTGCGCTAGCCGCGCCGTCCGGCGCGGCGGCGGGCGACATCGGCTATGTGACCAGTCAGGAAGCGGGAACCCTCTCCTTCGTCGATCTGGACTCGATGAGCGTCGAAAAGACGATTGCGGTTCCCGGCAAGCCGGCGGGAATCGCGGTCAGCCGGGATGGCCGGCGGGCCTATGTCTCTCAGCCGGAATCAAAGCAGATCGCCATCGTCGATACGGTCAAGCGCGAAGTCGTCGGCGAGGTCCGGGTCGACGGCGGACCGCTCGGCATCGCGGTTCATCCGTCCGGATCGCCGGTCTATGTCGCCGACTGGTATTCCCATTCGCTGCTTCTGGTCGATCCGGAAAAGCGCGCGGTGACCGGCCATTTCGAAACCGGCCAGTCGCCCTCGGGCGTCGCGGTATCGGAGGACGGCGAGGTTGTGGTGACGGCGGACCGCGATTCCAATCAGCTGTCCTTCTTTGCCGCCAAGACGGGCGAGGTGATCGCCCGTGTCGTCGTCGGCGAGCGGCCCTTCGGCGTGTCGTTCTCGCCTGACGGAAGGCGGGTCTATGCGGCGAATGTCGGCTCGAACAGCGTCAGCGTCGTCGATGCCACAGGCCATTTCGTCTTCAGGACGGTGCCTGTCGGCTCGCATCCCTATGACGCGATCGAAACGCGGGACAGGGTCTTCGTCACCGACCAGTATGGCGGCACCGTCACCGTGTTCGATCCCGACGACGGCAAGCCGATAGCCGAGCTCGAATGCTGCGACTATCCGGAGGGAATTGCCGCCGGCAGCGACGGCCGCTTCGTCTATGTCGCCAACTGGTTTGCCAACACGCTCGTGAAGCTCGACGCCGAGACCCTGGACGAGGTCGGCAGCGTCGATGTGCCCGACGGGCCGCGGGCCTTCGGTGCCTTCGTGCGCGCGTCTCCGCCTGGCGTTGCGGCGAAATAGCAAAGGCCGGTCGAGATCGGGAAGGTTTCCCGGCCGGTTCTGCGTGAAAAGGAATGCTCTCCCGCCACTTGGCACGGCTGGAGCGGGCGGGCACGCGATCTCGTTCGGGAGGAGGCTTGATGAAGACGATCCAGACTGTGCAGATGGGTTTCGCAGCGGCGGTTCTGTCCGGAGCTCTCGTTGCAGGAATGGCGATCGAAGCAAGCGCCCAGACGGGCGGTCCGCCGCCACCACCTGCGTCCGATGCTCCGATCAGCAGCCCGGCTTCGGCCGCTGCGCCCTCGGCGACCGGGATCGACGCGCCCGGCCAGGAGAGCCTCGTCACCGGCGAGGCCGGCACCACCATCGCGCCAAAGGACCCCGGCGGCCTCGCCTCGACCACCCGGGCGGACTATCCGACGACGGCGATCTCGGACTACGTCTTCGCCTGCATGGCGACCAATGGCGAGACCCGCCAGGCGCTGCAGCAGTGTTCCTGTTCCTTCGACGTCGTCGCCTCGATCATTCCCTATGATCGCTATGTCGAGGCTTCGACCTTTCTGTCCATGGGGCAGGTCGTTGGCGAAAGGGGCAGCCTGTTCCGGGAATCGGCGGAATCGAAAGCCGCGATCGGCGATCTCAGACGCGCACAGGCCGAGGCGGAGATCCGCTGTTTCGAATAGGCCGGCCGGCCGCCCCCGTGCTGTTCTCGCGGCTCGAAAGGCGATCCAGGCACCAGGATGGTGACCAACCTCGGCCTCGTGAGGCAGAAAAGACTTAGCGCAAGGTCAAGCCTCTTCGCATCACGCTTTGCCAAAGCCGTTCCGGTCTTTCAGGCCGATGCGCCATAAAGCCCGCTCGAAGGTCTCGCGACGCGTATACCATTCGTAACATATCGATACCGCACAAGCATGGAAGCGCAGGGGCGCGAGGTTTATGTCTGGCGCTTGTTGGAATAGCTGAAGCTGGGTGCGGGCGCCGATGCAGATCCTCGGGAAAACCAGGCGATTTGTCCTTCTCTTCGCAGCGGGCGCTGTCATCGTCGTCGCTTGCCAGCTCGGATTCGGCGGCTCGAGCCAGAGCGGCGATGCCCCGCTGCGCGCGGCGCAGGCAAGTTCGGCTGCCGCCGAGAACACCACTCCGGCCAGCCTCACCGTCACCACCGACAAGGTCCGCCGTGAAACGATCGGTCAGGCCATCGTGGCGAACGGCGTCGTCGCGGCTCACCGCGAGGTGATCATCGGCTCGGAGGCGAGCGGACTTCGCCTGACCGACGTCCTCGTGACCCAGGGCGATCACGTCGAGGCCGGCGCCGTTCTGGCGCGGCTCGACAGCTCGCTTCTGAAGGCGCAGATCGCCGAACAGGATGCCGCGATCGACAGCGCCAAGGCAACGCTCGCCAATGCGATCTCGACCAGCGAACGCAGCCAGCGTCTGATGAAATCCGGCACCGTATCGAAAGAGACGGCGGAATCGAACGCAACGACGGTCGCCACCGCCCGCGCCAGCCTCGCCCAGGCCGAGGCGGCGAAGGAAACCCTCAAGGTCCAGCTCGAGCGCACCGAAATCCGCGCGCCCTTCGCCGGGATCGTCTCGGCACGTCCCGCCGTTCCCGGCATCATCGTCCAGTCCTCGACCGAAATCGCCCGCATCCAGGAAGACGGCGCGCTCGAGGCGCGGGTCGACGTGCCCGAGCAGGATGTCTCCGCCCTGACGCCCGGCGCAAACGCCACGGTGACCGGGCCCGACGGGCGGTCGATCGCGGCACGGCTGACCTCGCTCGACGAAGTCGTCGACACCGACACCCATCTCGCGCTGGCCGTCATCGCGCTGCCGAAGGATTCCGGTCTCAAGGCCGGCATGTTCGTCACCGCAAAGATCGAGGCCGGGGGCAGCGACAGCCTCACCGTCGCCGACAAGGCGTTGACCTGGCAGGACGGACAGACCTCCGTCTTCAAGGTCGCGGCCGACGATACCGTCGCTGCCGTACCCGTCGAGGTCGGTGCGCGCAGCGAGGGCCGCGTCGCCATTTCCGGCGATCTTGCCATCGGCGATCGAGTGGTGACGAGCGGCGCCGGCTTTCTCCAGGACGGCAACAAAGTCCGGCTCGTGACGGAGCAGGCCGACGCCGATGGAGACGGCAAGTGAGGAACATTTCCGCCTGGGCCATCCGCCATCCGCTGCCGACGATCGTCCTCTTTCTGGCGCTCGCTCTTTCGGGCGTCTGGGGATTCATGCAGCTGCGCATCAACAACATGCCCGACATCGACTTTCCGATGGTGAAGGTCACGGTCACGCAGACCGGCGCCTCGCCGACGGAGATCGAGACGCAGGTCACCGATCTCGTGGAGAACGCCGTCTCGACGATATCGGGGGTCGAAAGCGTCTCCTCGACGATCAGTGAAGGCTCATCCGTCACGGCGATCGAGTTCGAACTCGACACCAATCTGATCGAGGCGACCGACGACGTCCAGAACGCCATCGACGGGATCGCCAGCCAGCTTCCGGACGCGGCGGACACGCCGCTCGTCACGCGGGTGGACGCCGGCGACAATGCGATCCTGACCTATGTGGTCAACGCGCCCGACATGAAGCCGGACGACCTGTCCTGGTATGTCGACGAGGACGTCTCGAAGGCGCTTCTTGCCGTCGACGGCGTCTCCAAGATCGAGCGCTCCGGCGGCGTCGACCGCGCCATCCTCGTCAAGCTCGACCCGGCCCGGATCGACGCCTACGGAACGACCGTGAATGCCGTCACCACGGCGCTCGCCGCCCAGAATCTCAACCAGGCCGGCGGACGCACCGTCATCGGCGGCACCGAACAGTCGGTCCGCACCCTCGGCAGCGCCGGTTCGATCGCCGAACTCGAAAACACGCCGATCACGATCGGCGCCGGCAAGTCGGTTCGCCTGGCCGATCTCGGCGAGGTCGTCGACGGATGGGAGGAGCCGCGCAGCCGGGCCCGGCTGAACGGCGATGAAGTCGTCGCCTTTTCCATCTACAGCGCCAAGGGCTCCAGCCAGATCGGCGTGACCAAAGCCGCGCGCGCCGCCGTCGAGGCGCTCGACGCCAAGAATCCGAATGTCAGCTTCACCGAGGTGACGTCCTCCTCGGATTTCGTCGAGGAAAGCTATGACGCCGCGATCGAGGCGCTCTGGCTCGGGGCGCTGCTCGCCGTCGTCGTCGTCTTTCTCTTCCTGCGCGACATCCGCGCCACGATCGTTGCGGCGACGGCGCTGCCGCTGTCCCTGATCCCGACCTTCGCGGTGATGGCCTGGCTCGACCTGTCGCTCAACAACATCACCCTGCTCGCCCTGTCGCTGGTCGTCGGCATCCTCGTCGACGATGCGATCGTGGAGATCGAGAATATCGTCCGTCACATGCGCGAGAGCGGCAAGAGCGCCTTCGATTCCGCGATCGAGGCGGCCGACGAGATCGGCCTTGCCGTCGTCGCGACCACCGCAACGATCATTGCGGTCTTCGTTCCGGTCGCCTTCATGCCGGGCATACCGGGCAAGCTGTTTGTCAGCTTCGCCATCGCGGTCTGCGTTTCGGTCACCTTCTCGCTCGTCGTCGCCCGCCTTCTGACGCCGTTGATGGGCGCCTATCTCGTCAAGGCCGGCAGCGGCGCGGCGGAGGCCGACACGCCGTTCTGGGTGCCTGGCTACCTCGTCATCCTGCGCCAGGCGCTTCGGTTTCGCTGGCTGACGGCGTTTCTCGGCATCGCCTTCTTCGCCGGCTCGGTCTATGTCGCAATCGGTCTGCCGACGGAATTCATGCCCTCCTCCGATCGCGGACGCGCGCTCGCCTCGATCGAACTCGTTCCCGGCTCGACGCTGGCGGAAACCGACGACGTCGTCAAAAAGGTCAGCGCGATCCTGAAGAAGCAGCCGGAGGTGGAAAGCGTCTTCGCCTCGATCGGCACGGCGACCGAAGGCGGTGGCGGCCCGCAGCGAAACACCACGGCCAGCGTCAACTCCGCCACCGTGACGGCCAATCTCGTGCCCGTCAGCGAACGCAACGTAAGCCAGCAGGTGTTCGAAAAACGCCTTGCCGGCGCCTTCGACGACATCCCCGGCGCAAGGGTCCAGTTCGGCGCCGACAACCAGTCCGGCTCCAAGGTGAAGATCACCCTGGCAGGACCCGACAGCCAGAAGCTGTCGGAGACCGCCAACGAGCTGGCGGCCGAGATGCGCGACGTGCCGGGGCTGCTCAATCCGATCTCGGATGCGGCCGCCGCCAAGCCCGAGCTCGTGGTGAAACCCGACAAGCAGCGCATGGCGAGATTCGGCATCACCCCGACAGACGTCGCGAACCTCTTGTCCGTCGCGACGATCGGCGCCAGTGAATCGGCTCTCGCGAAATACAGCCTCGGCGACCGGCAGGTCTACATCGTGCCGACGCTCACCGACGACGCCCGGGGCGATCTAGACCGCATCAAGGCGCTGAAGATCGAAGGCACCTCGCAGACGGTGCCGCTCGGATCGATCGCCACCTTCTCCTTCGGCGCCGGGCCGACGACGATCACCCATTACGATGGCGACCGCACGGCCAGCGTCGAGGCAGAGCTGTCCGGGCTCACGCTCGGCGAAGCCCGCCAGGCGATCGCGGCGCTGCCCGTTATGCAGAAGCTGCCGGCAGGCATCGGCGAAAAGGCGCAAGGCGACGCCAAGCGGATGAACGAAATGTTTTCCGGCTTCACCATGGCGATGGCCACCGGCGTTTTGCTGATGTTCGCCACGCTGGCGCTGCTGTTCAACTCCTTCCTGCAGCCGATCACCATCCTCACCGCCCTGCCCCTGTCGATCGGCGGCGCCTTCGGCTTCCTGTGGCTGACGGATTCGGCCGTCGCAATCTCGGTCCTGATCGGCGTCCTGCTCCTGATGGGGATCGCGGCGAAGAACTCGATCCTGCTGGTCGAATACGCCATCGTCGCCCGGCGCAGCGGCCAGGACCGGCTCGGCGCGCTGATGGACGCGGCGAGAAAGCGTGCCAGACCCATCGTCATGACCTCCATCGCCATGGCGGCCGGCATGGCGCCGCTGGCGCTCGGCCTGGGTGCGGACGCCGAAACGCGGGCGCCGATGGCGATCGCGGTGATCGGCGGGCTCGTCTCCTCGACGCTGCTTTCACTGGTCTACGTGCCGGTGGTCTACACCATCATCGACGACCTCGAGCGCATCCTTGGCCGCCTGCTCGGCCGGCTCCTGCCAAAGCAGGATAATGCGGCGACCACAGCGGGTCCCGGCACGGCCGCAACGCCGGCAGAGTGAGGCCCCGCGGGCTGAACGCATCGCCGGAAGATGGGTGGAAACACCCGGTGCCCAGCGAGGGCCAAAGGTTCGACACGGCGGATTCTTGCCACCTGCGGCAGTCCGCCGCGGCTCTCTCCGGCAGTACATTCACAGTTGCGTGAACACCGCATGTCCAGCGACGAGAGCGTGCAGGGACCAACGGTCGCAAGACCGGCGAAGCCATTTTTTTCAACGGGCTAAATGGCGATGCGACCATATGGCGCAAACAATGCGAAAAGTGAATCTAGATCAGAATCTTAGATTCCATTGCCATATCGGTTGTGAGCCAAAAATTGCGCGAGACATCGATAGATCAGATTCGATCCTTCACCCTAATTCTAAGCTAAAATTAAAATAACAGCGCATTTCAGATACGTAGAACTGCATATTTTCACGCCTGAATTTAACATGCCATTTCCCTAGCGCTGTCCGCGCAAGCGAAATGGCGAATCGGTTCCAGAGTTGAAAATTCGTATCAAAACAGGAGTGACAGGATGCAGAAGCAAGACGTCGCCTACCCAGCGAGTTTCATACTTGCGGACGTGGCAAGGTTGATGCGTGTCGAGCTCGATCGATGTGTGACGGAGATGGGCCTCGACCTGAGCGCGGGGGACATTCGCGCCCTCATGAGCATTGCCCGGGCCGACGGCGTGAGGCAGTGCGAGATTGCCAAGGCGATGAATGTCGAACCGATGACCATCTCGGCCTATCTTGATCGGCTGGAGCGCAACAGTCTCGTCCACCGCAAGCAGGACCCCATGGACCGGCGTGCGCGCATCGTCTTCGTGTCGGAGCGCGCCAGGGAGGTGATCAACCGGGTACGCCCGATGCTGGACATGGTCTATGAAGAGGCCATGAACGGCGTCGATCCAAGCCAGCGCGAGTCGACGGAATCGGCCCTCGAAATGGCCCGGAGCAATCTCAGCTTGCGGCGCACTCGCGATGTGGGGGCGGCCAATAGCGCTTTCGGCTGAACCACCGCATCGGCCTGAAAATCAGAGTCGATTTTCGGCAGATACGATGCGGCGATTCAAAGAGTTGGAGCGCCCTTCGTCCGTGCTACCGGACGCATGGCGCTCTAACAACCATCGATCGGCTTGTCCGATTTGGTGGCTTCCCCGGCCATTCCCGTCACGATGGCCGCTATCTTCACGGCCAGGTCGTCGCCGTCCACCGGCTTTTCCAGGACGGCCTCCGAAAGGCTCATCAGATTCTTCATTTCGCCCCGCTCGATCCGGCCGCTCATGAAGATGACCGGCGTGTCGATCCCGCGGCTGCGCAGCTCGGACAGGAACTCATGACCGAGGCCGTCGCCGAGCTGGACGTCGAAGATCAGGATGCCTGGCTGCTGATCGAAGTGTGCGGAACGCGTTTCGCTAATGGAGAGGAACGTCTGAACCCGAGCGCCGTGGATTTCCAGAATGGTGGACAACGATTCACAGATCGCCTCGTCATCGTCGAGGAGATAGACGTTCACCGCATCGAGGAGCTTGGCCCGATCAGCCATCCATTCAGATCATCGCCTCGCATCGAGATTCGATTTCCATATTTTCAGTCATGGCGAAGCGGCATTCAATACGTATTAACGACTAGACAGAAAGCTATCGGCCGCGCGGCCGGGATTCGGCGAGATAGACAAGGCCGATCAGTTCGGCGAGGTTCTGCGCCTCGACCTTCCGCATAATGTTCGTGCGATGGATCTCGACCGTGCGGCGAGATATTCCAAGATCGTCGGCGATGACCTTGCTCGGTGCGCCGGCGGCGACGAGCGAAAGGATTTCCCGTTCACGCGGCGACAGTGACGAGAGCCGCAGGATTGCCCGATTGCGCGCCTCCATCTTTTCGCGGATCGGCCGCGAGCGCTGGATCGCGGTTGCCACGGCCTCGACGAGTGCGTCGTCTTCGAACGGTTTCTCGATGAAGTCCTCTGCGCCGAGCTTCACGGCCTCGACCGCGGAGCGAACCTCTCCGAATGCGGTGATGACGATGATGGGCAACGGCGGATCGGGGCTCTGCGAAAGACGCCGCTGCAACTCGATGCCGGTCATCCCGGGCATCCGCAGGTCTACGATCAGGCAATCGAACGATTTTTTCGAGGCTTCGTCCCCGATCAGATCGAGCAAGGCCTGCGCCGTTTCGAAGCCGTGAACGACGTATCCCCGGGTCTCGAAAAGCGCCGTCAGCGATTCCAGGACCGCGCTGTCGTCATCGATGATCCCGAGGACGCCTGTCATCTGATCTTTCTTTCCTCCCCGAGGAGCACCTGCTTTCGTTGGAGCGAAGCAGCTTTGAAACGTTACGTCGTTGGATTTTATGACACACCGGGGCGTTTATGCGAAGGACGCGTTTTGTCGCCGCCCTTCCCGGAAGCTCGCGCGGCGCGCTTCGAAGACGAAGCAGACCTACAGCTTCTCTGCGAAGACCGGCGCGTCCGCTACCGGCAGCAAAAACTCGAAGATGGCGCCCACGGACGAGCTGCGAACGCGCAGGGTCCCGCCCTGTGCTTCGACGAGGGAGCGGCAGATGTTGAGGCCGAATCCCATGCCCGCGGGTTTCGTCGTGGTGAAGGGCTCGAAGAGGTTTTCCAGAATGGCGTCGTCGACGCCTCCACCGCTGTCCGCAAAACTGACCACAACGGCGTCATCGGCCTGCCGCGTAGTCACGGTGAGCATCCGATTCTGCGACAGGGCCATGGCTTCGATGGCATTCTGCGCAAGGTTGGCGACGATCTGCTGGACGTGAACGGGATCCACGAGGACCTGAGGCAGGCCCACGCCATAGTCCCGTTCGAGGGCGATGCCATCGCCCTTGCGGCCGAGGAGAATGAGGGAAAGCCCTTCATCGATGACGTCGTTGATGTTGGCGCGCGTCACGTTCGTCTGGCGATTGCCAATGAAATTTCGGACCCGACGGACGATCTCGCTGGCCCGATTGGCTTGTTCGACCGCCTTTTGGGCATAGGTCGCCGAGCGGGCTTCCTTCAGCACGCCGCTGTCCTGCTGCAGCCGCTGGATCGAGCGAATATAGTTGATGATCGCGGTCAATGGCTGGTTCAGTTCGTGGGCGAGCGTCGCTGCCATTTGTCCGGCTGCGGTGACCCGTGCCGTATGGGCGGCTTCGGACTGAAGCTTCTGAAGATTGCGGGCATCGGCCAGCGCCCGGGTGATGTCGCGGGTAATCGCCGAAGCTCCGACGATCTCGCCGGCAGCATTGCGGACCGGCGAGATCGTCAGCGAGACGTCGAGTCGGTTGCCGGCCTTGTCCATGCGCACGGTCTGGAAATGGCCGATCCGATTTCCGCTGCGGAGCTGATCCATGATCCGGCTGAGTTCGAAGCGCCGATCCTCTGGTACGATCAGCTCGAGCTTCTGCCCGATGGCCTCTTCGGGCGTATAGCCATAGAGCTGCACGGCCGCCTCGTTCCAGGAGGTGATGACGCCCTCAAGATCCTTGGTCACGATGGCATCGAAGGAAGACCCGACGATTGCGCTGAGGAGAGCCTCACGCTCCATGTAGCGGGCGATTGCACGCGCAAGAGCGCCGACTTCACCGCTCGCATGGGTCGCCAGAGGAACTGCCCTTTCGCCGGAGCGGTTTTCGACGGCACGCGTCAGCGCCTGGATCGGGCGAACCAGCCCTCTCGCAATGACCACCGCGACCATCACCGCCACGAGGGCCGCCAGAAGTCCGGCGGTGAGGATCGCTTTCGAAAATGCCAACCTGGTATCGGCAAGAAGGGCACTGGTCGGTGCGGTCTGTATGACCGTCAGTCTCCGCGATCCGGCAAGGGTGACCGGCCAAACCGCCGCCGCCGTCTCGACCCCGGCCTCGTCGAAGACGAACACCGAACTGTCGGCCGTGGCAAGAACCGCCGAGAGCGCCGGCCGATCGGCAAGGATGTCGTAGTCCTCGCCGGTTTCGAAGCCGAAGACGCGCTCAGCATCCTTCGGGTTGACGAGGTAGTTGCCCTGCTCATCGAGCAGACTGATCGCGCCAATGAGGTTGTCGGGCCTTTGCAGCCGCGACAGAGCGGGACGCATGTCGATATTGACGATGACGAACATCTTTGGCGGCCCGCCCCCGACGAAAACGGGTTTGGCCATGCGAATGGTCGGGACCGGCGGATTTTCGATCTCGCCGTTCTCCCGATTGTAGTTGAGCGGCGAAACGTAGACGCCATTCGAATCAAGCGAAAGCGCCTTGTCGAAATAGGGCTGAGCGGCCTTGGACTGTAGGTTCGCTTCGCTGACGCGGGTCGGGCCATTTTCGGCACTGCGGCGATCGACCCGCACGAGTTCCAGGCCCCGATCCGCCTTGCCGATCAGGCGGATCTGGTCGTATCGCGGCTTTGCCTCGAGCAGGGCGGCGAACTGGCCGGCGATCGCCGTTTTGAGGGCCTCGGCCTCCTGCTGACGACCGCCGCCTTGCAGCGACGCCAGCTCCATGACCGAGGGTAGACGCGTCAGGGCTTCGACGTCCTCTTCCGACGTTGCGACATAGGTTTCGAGATACCCGGCCGTCAGTCCCGTGCTGGCCTCGAAGTTCTTCAAGGCCAGAGGCAGCGCGGCGTTTCCGGTCCGAAGATGGATCAGAAAGCCGGCCAGAAGAGTAGCGGTGACGACAACCGCAGTCATCGCGAGAGCGAGTTTGCGAGCGAGAGTCACTCTCGCCCTGCTGAATCGAGACAGGTCCTGGACACGGGTAAAGGCCTTTCTTCCGCCAGAGACCGCAGGTTGCCATACAACCTCCTGTAACTGCCGGTGTCAAATCTTGCTTCGCACAGATCGTTATATAACAGTACTAATTCTGCACGTTGCTTTGACGGCCATGCAATTTCATGATCATACGATAATTGACCTCAACCTTTCCACGAGACTGAACCCGCCGATCACCGAAGAGCGAGATTACCCGCCGGCGCAACACTAAACCAAGAGTGGCGACGATTGAACATACGGCCCGGCGGTCTGCCGGCGGCTCCGCGGTCGGATGGCTTCTCCGGCTCGCGAAAACAAGCCGTTCATCTCGGCCCCTCGGAAAGTACGTATTGCCAAGATCATCTGAATGATCGAATTTACTACACCTGTACATTGAAATATAAGTAAATTCATCGGATGGTATCATCCTTATAATGTACTTCTCCAGAACAACGGTTATGGTGTGGATACGAACATGAAACGTAGCGTCCTCATAATTGAAGATGACCTGATCGTCGCTCTGGCTCTGGAGGATATGCTGATCGAGATGGGTTTGGAGATCTGCGACACCGTCATCAGTGAGGATGACGCGGTGGAAGCGGCGATCCGGCACCACCCCGATATCGTGGTCTCGGACTTTCATCTCAAAAACGGAAACGGAGTTTCAGCCAGCCTGCGAATCCAGAGCGTGATGGACGTCTCGGTCCTCTTCATCTCCGGGAGCCGCAAAGAGGTCGAGCAGCGCGTTCCCACGGCGATCTGCATAGACAAGCCCTTCACGCTCACGAGCGTCGAACGCGGGCTCACGGCCGTGCTTTCAGCCTGCCAGGCCCGTGCCGATCCATCGGTGAGCGGACCCCACGTTTGAACGCAACACGGATTCACTTCGCGAGATTGGGATCGAAAGTCGTCCGCCGTCGAGGTTGCACAGATCAATCAGGCAAAACAGCTTCGAACAGCGACCGACTTTCAGCCGAGCCCCTGCTTTCCTCCCGGCCGGGGCTCGGCGCATGAGGGGCCCTGATCGGTCGAACCGATCAGCGAACTGAAACGCTCCTCGATGCCGAAATCGGACCGCTGTTGCGGCACATCTGGAGATGTTGGCTCGCCCCGTCATTCCGGCTATCACTCAACGATCAGAGGGAGCCCAACGATGACGTCACTCCGCCCGGTCCTCGCAGCCGCCATTGCCGGGCTCCTTCTTGCCATTCCCTGCCGCGCCCAACAGGCGGCAGATGCTGTAGAGCCTGAAGCGCCAACGGGCATGCGCCCTGTCTCGACAGAGCCGGCGAAGGCTACGAAGTTCATGGTCGCCGCGGCCAATCAGCTTGCCGCCGAGGCCGGGCTTCAAATCCTGAAAAAAGGCGGCAACGCCATCGACGCGATGGTGACGACACAGCTCGTCCTCAACCTCGTCGAGCCGCAATCCTCCGGCATCGGTGGCGGAGCGTTCCTCGTCTATTTCGACGCCAAGGCCGGGCGGCTGACCACCTTTGACGGCCGCGAGACCGCGCCCGCCGCCGCCGATCCGACGCTGTTTCTCGACGAGGCGGGCGATCCGCTGTCGTTTTACGACGCCGTCGTCGGCGGTCGCTCGGTCGGCACCCCCGGCACGCTTCGCCTCATCTTCGATACCCATGAACGCTTCGGCGCGCTCGACTGGAAAACCGTGGTCCAGCCTGCGATCGACCTTGCGACGGACGGCTTCAAGGTCTCGCCGCGGCTTCATGCGCTGATCGTCGAGGAGGGCCAGCGCCTCAAGCGCTTTGCCGGCGCGCGCGATTATTTCTTCGATGCAAAGGGCGAGCCGCTGAAGGTCGGCGCGATCCTGAAGAACGAAGCCTTCGCCAAGACGCTTCGGCTGATCGCGGACAAGGGCGCGGCCGGCTTCTACGAGGGCCCGATCGCCGAGGACATCGTGCGGACCGTCCAGAACGCCGAAGGCAATCCCGGGCGTCTGGCCCTCTCCGACCTCAAGAACTACCGGATCGTCGAGCGCGAGCCGGTCTGCCTGACCTATCGGGCCTATGAGGTCTGCGGCATGGGGCCGCCCTCCTCCGGCGCACTCACCGTCGGCCAGATCCTCGGACTGATCGAACCTTTCGACATCGCGGCCCTTGGCCCGGGCAGCGCGAAGGCCTGGCGGCTGATCGGCGACGCCTCGCGCCTCGCTTTCGCCGATCGCGGCCGCTACATGGCCGACATCGACTATGTGCCGATGCCGCTGCGGGGGCTTCTCGACAAGGACTACCTCGCCACCCGCTCGAAGCTTCTCATGGGTGACACGGCGCTGGCCAAGGATGCGGTCGCCCCCGGCACGCCGCCCTGGGATCACGCCATGCTGCGCGGCGATGACGTCGCCATCGAGCTGCCCTCGACCAGTCATTTTTCGATCGTTGACGGAACGGGCAACGTCGTCTCGATCACGACGACGATCGAGAACGGCTTCGGCTCGCGGCTGATGACAGGCGGCTTCCTTCTCAACAACGAACTCACCGACTTTTCCTTCGAGACCCATGACGCGGACGGCGCCGTGATCGCCAACGCCGTTGCGCCGGGCAAGCGCCCGCGCTCGTCCATGGCCCCGACGGTGGTGATGCAGGACGGCAAGCCCGTGCTCGCCATCGGCTCACCGGGCGGCAGCCGGATCATCGGCTATGTCGCCGAAGCCCTGATCGCCGTCCTCGACTGGAACATGAACGTGCAGGAGGCGGCGAGCCTGCCGCATCTCGTCAACCGCTTCGGCACCTATGACGTCGAGGCCGGCACCGATGCGGCCAAACTCGCCGGCCCGCTCAGCGACCTCGGCTTCGAGGTGAAGGAGGCCGACCTCAACTCCGGCATTCACGCCATCGCCATCACGCCGGAAGGGCTCGAAGGCGGCGCCGATCCACGCCGCGAGGGTGTGGCCCTGGGAGAGTGATTGCGCCGGGATGGTTCGGGGTCGGTCCGCGCGGCGGACGCTTTGCCGCTCCTTCAGTTTTACGGTTTTTTCATCGAGGTACCGCAATCCATTCAAGGAAGATTTTTCGCTCTCTTCCTATAGTGTCTCTCTTCAGGTCTGAAGATAAGATAAGATGACGATTGCGACCCTCATGGCTCACTCTAGCCGGTCTCAAATATACGATCTTCAGAGCGCCATTTCGCGATCGATGGCGTTGATCGAGTTCTTCCCTGATGGTCATATTTCGTTTGCCAATGAAAATTTCCTGAAATTGATGGAATACCAGGAAGGCGAAGTCATCGGGCAACATCATTCGATGTTTCTAAAACCGATGGATCGGGACCATCCGCACTATCGGGCCTTCTGGGAGCTTCTTCGCAGCGGCGAGTTCGTCCGCCGCGAGTTTTGCCGTGTTGCCAAGAGCGGGCGCGAAGTCTGGCTGCAGGCCAGTTACAACCCCGTGATCGACGACCAGGGCCGGGTTCGCAGCATCGTGAAGATCGCCACCGATATTACGGCGGACAGGCAGCGTTCGGCGACGCATCAAAGCACACTGGAAGCGATCTCCCGCTCGACGATCATGGTCGAGTACACCCTGGACGGCACCATCCTGTCGGCCAATGCCAAGTTCGCGGCGCTGATGGGCTATGACGTCCAGGATTTGCTTGGCCGCAACCACTGCAGTCTGGTGCCCTCCGCAGGCGCCGCCGGACCGGCTTACCGGACATTCTGGAACCGGCTGAGATCGGGCGAATCCGTCGAGGACGAATTTGCCTACGTTTCAAGATCCGGGTGCAGGATCTGGCTGAAGGCGAGCTACAATCCGATCCTCGATGCGTCGGGACACCCCTGCTCGGTGATGATGATCGCCACCGACATCACCGATCGGCTGGAGCAGAACGCCGAATCGGAACGCCTTGCCCTGATCGATCAGCTGACAGGCGTCTCGAATCGGCGTGGCTTCGACCTTGCCCTTGCCGCGACGACCAGCGAGCGGGCATCGCGGCCGGAGCCGGTGTCGCTGCTCATCCTCGACGTCGACAACTTCAAGGCCTTCAACGACAGCTATGGACATCAGGTCGGTGATCGCTGTCTGCAGGTGATTGCCCGGGCGGTCGAGCTGGCGGTCCAGCAGCATCCGAACGGCCTCGTCGCGCGCTATGGCGGCGAGGAATTCGCCGTGATCCTCTCGGACACCGGGCCTTTAGAGGCCCTGCGCATCGCCGACGACGTTCGCACCAAGATCGCCGAGCTCGCGATCGGACATCCCGGCAATACCGGCTGGGGCATCGTCACCGCCAGCATCGGCAGCGCCACGCTGGTTAAGGCGCAGCGCCAGGGGACGGCGAAGGATCTCGTCGCCGCCGCCGACGCCGCGCTTTACGAGGCCAAGCGCAGTGGTCGCAACCGGACGGTCGCCGCTGCCACTTTTGGTGAAGAAAGCCAGGTCGAGCCGGCATCGTGATCTCTGGATCGGTCCCGCCCGGGAGCGACCGGACCGGCGCGAAGACGGGCCATGGTCAGATCAAAAGATCGGCAACGATCTGATCGTCCGTGATGTCCTGATAGCGGATGCCGTCCTCGGCAAAGCGCGCCAGCAGGGCCGGAAAGTTTGCCGGGTCCCTGGTCTCGATGCCGAGCAGGATCGAGCCGAAGTCGCGGGCCGACTTCTTCAGATATTCGAAGCGGGCAATGTCGTCGTCCGGCCCCAGAAGATTGAGAAAGTCCTTGAGCGCGCCTGGACGCTGGGCGAGCCGCAGGATGAAATACTTCTTCATCCCGGTATAGCGCAGCGCCCGCTCCTTGACGTCGGGCAGCCGCTCGAAGTCGAAATTGCCGCCCGACACGACGAGGACGACGGTCTTGCCGGCCACCTCGTCTTTCAGGCTTTCCAACGCGTCGATCGCCAGCGCTCCGGCCGGCTCCAGGACGATGCCCTCGAGGTTCAGCATCTCCAGCATGGTGTTGCAGAGCCGGCCCTCCGGCGCGAGGATGACGTCGTCGGGCTGAAAGCGCCTGAGCGTTTCGAAGGGGATGTCGCCGATCTGCGCCACCGCGGCACCGTCGACGAAACCGTCGATCTGCGGCATGCGCGTCAGGATGCGCTTCTCGAGGCTCGAGCGAAGGCTCGGCGCGCCGAGCGGTTCGACGAATCTCAGCGCCGGCGGCGAGCCCCCCTCCTCGTCGAAATAGCGCGTCATGCCGGAGGCGAGCCCGCCACCGCCGACCGGCATCACGACGAGATCGAGGCACTCGTCGCCGAGCTGTTCGCGGATTTCGCGCGCAACGCTCGCCTGGCCCTCGACGATGTCCTCGTGGTCGAAGGGCGGCACGAACTCGGCATTCGCAGCCGCCGAATAGGCCTTGGCGGCCGTATAGCAGTCGTCGAAGAAATCGCCTGTGAGTTCGATCTCGATCGCCTCGCCACCAAAGACGCGGGTCTTGTCGATCTTCTGCTGCGGCGTCGTCACCGGCATGAAAACCCGGCCCTTAACGCCGAAATGCTTGCAGGCGAAGGCAAAGCCCTGGGCATGATTGCCGGCCGAGGCGCAGCAGAAGGCGCGGACGGCCGCGCCGGAAGCCATCGTCTTGCGCATGAAATTGAAGGCGCCGCGGATCTTGTAGGACCGCACGGGCGTCAGGTCCTCGCGCTTCAGGAAGATGCGGGCGCCGTACTTCTTCGAAAGATGCTCGTTGAGCTGCAGGGGCGTGGCGGGAAAGAGGTCGCGCAGCGCCGTTTCAGCGGTGGCAACGCGTGAGATGAAGCTGTCGTCGGTCATTCGTCAGATGTCTCGTCGTTCGGCCGGAGGCTGGATCGGGGCCCGGGTCGTGATTGCTCCGTGACACGGGCGGCCGCGATCGGCTCTGCGAACCGGGAATGGGCCGCGCCGGGGCACGCGGCGAAATCGATCCTGGAAATCGTCGGCGGGGCCCGCGAAGCGTCCACACCAGACGGCCGGTCGCGGCGGGGCTTCAGTTCACGGACGAAACTGAAGCGCTTGCGGCGCCGGCGCCGATAATCGGAATGGCGCGCAAAGAGATGATGATGCGGAGCGAAATCTCTTTCGCGGACCGATCGATCGTCATCCTGAGCGCTCCTTCCTTTGCCTGACCACTCTGCCCCTTGCGGACCGACCTGGCCTTCTGAGGCCGACTTCAGCGGCCCGAATTTTGGCGCGTCATGCGCCAGTATGGCGGATTTGTCAAAACCGCCGCCATCGGCTCGGCTTGCCGCGACCGGCCCAGGACGTGTCCGAAGCACGCGAATCTTGATGAAACGGTAGCGAAACATAACCGAGGCGAACAAGCCATTCGCACGAAACAAAGCCAGACTAACCTTTGGTCATCGCAGCCAGGACATCTGACCCGATATCGACAAAGGTTTCAAACGAGGCTGCTCCAATCTACCCGGATCGCATGCCGCTGTGATCCGGGATGGTCGGCTCCGACGATCAACGCCCCAAATCGTCGGAGCCGCCGCCTTTCTCCCCAAAGCCCCCGGCCCGAAACCGATCATCCGACCGCATCCGGGTGACGACAAACGGACGCAACAATCGGCGGCCGGTGCATGGCCTTCCTGGGCCGAGGCCTGCGATCAGCCACCTCGACGCGTCCGTCCGCCTTCAGACGAAGACGTCGACGATCTTGAAGTTCGCGCTGTCGACGATCCCCTTGTCGGAAATCCTCAGAGCCGGAATGACGGAGAGGGCGAGCAGCGAATGCTGCATATAGGCGTTGTTGAGCGAGCAGCCGGCCTCGCGCATCGCCGCGATCAGCGCATCGGCCTTTTCGGCCACGATCTCGGCCCGCTCGTTCGACATGAGACCGGCGATCGGCATCTCGATCAGCGCCTTCTCCTCGCCATTGGAGAAGAACACGACGCCGCCACCGACATCTCCCAGCCGGTTGGCGGCGAGCGCCATGTCGTCCTCGCTGGTTCCGACGACGATCATGTGATGGCAGTCATGGGCGACCGTCGAGGCCATGGCACAGCGGGTGCGATAGCCGAAACCGGAGACGAAACCGTTGGTGACGTCGCCGCTCGCCCGGTGCCGCTCGACGAGAGCGATCCGGCAGACGTCGTTTTCGAGGTCCGGCACGGCGATACCGTCCCGGACCTGAAGGCTGGCCGTCAGCGCCTTGGTCGGCGCCTGATTCTCGACGACACCGATCACGCGCGCGACGACGCTATCGCCGGCGCCCTTCGGGGCCTCGATCTGAAAATCCTCAGCCGCCAGACGGCGGCCGAGTTTCACCGTATCGCGCGCCTCTGCCGGGTAGGCATGGGCAGGCATGTCCGCTTCCAGACGTCCGGATGCGGCAAGGCGCACGCCGCGGCCATACACTTCGTCGATCGAAAGCTCGGCGAGATCGGAGACGATCAGGAAGTCGGCCCGGCGGCCCGGCGTCACCGACCCGATCTCGCGCTCCAGCTTGAAATGCTCCGCCGTGTTGATCGTCGCCATCTGGATCGCGGTCATCGGCTTCAGGCCGCGGGAAATGGCGTGGCGCACGACCCGGTCCATATGGCCGTCGCGGACGAGCGTCCCCGAATGGCAGTCATCCGTGCAGAGGATGAAATGGCGCGAATCGAGCCCCATTTCGGTGATCGCCCTCACCTGTTCGGCGACATCGTACCAGGCCGAGCCGAGGCGCAGCATCGCCTTCATCCCCTGGCGCACGCGCGCGGCGGCATCCTCCATGCGCGTGCCCTCGTGGTCGTCCTCGGCGCCGCCCGCGACATAGCCGTGAAAGGCGAGGCCGAGATCCGGCGAGGCATAATGGCCGCCGACCGTGCGGTTCGCGGCGCGGGTGGCGGCGATCTCGCCCACCATCGTCTTGTCATTGGCGGCAACGCCGGGAAAATTCATCACCTCGCCAAGACCGATGATCAGCGGCCAGGCCATCGCCTCGGCGACGTCCTTCGGTCCGAGAACGGCGCCGCCCTCCTCCAGCCCCGGGGCCGAGGGAACGCAGGACGGCATCTGCACCCAGACATTGACCGGCTGCTCCATCGCCTCGTCATGCATGAGCCTGACGCCGGCAAGGCCGAGAACATTG
The DNA here is from genome assembly GCF_017815135.1 of Jiella mangrovi. Lineage (GTDB taxonomy): Bacteria > Pseudomonadota > Alphaproteobacteria > Rhizobiales > Rhizobiaceae > Jiella > Jiella mangrovi. Next base: position 582,925 of record NZ_JAGJCF010000001.1, read on the forward strand.
GCGATCTCGTGCGGATCGACGAACATCGAGGTGGTGCCGTGGGGAATGACGGCCCGGCAGAATTCGGTTACCGTCACCATGCCGCTCTCGACATGCATATGCGCGTCGCAAAGCCCCGGCATGACATAGCGGCCGGCCACATCGACGACGTCCGTCTCCTCCCCGATCGCGTGGGAGGCATCGGGCCCGCAATAGGCGAAACGGCCGGCGGCGACGGCGATATCGGTCTTCGGGATGATCTCGCCGGAATGCACGTTGACCCAGCGCGCGCTCCTTATGACGAGATCGGCTTTCGCCCTGCCCATGGCGACATCGACGAGCCGGCTTGCCACCGCTTCGAAAGGGGGAACGCTCTGGCTGTTCGCATTGTCGGTCATCGAAGATCCTTCTGGTGGCTGTGTGTGGCCGGCCGACACCTGCGATGCTTCTGGCTGGCGGCGCCGGGATTGCGTGGCGCGAACGCCGAGATCTGCAACAGTGAGGATTGGTATGCCCGAGTGCCGCGTCCGCTCCAATCGCACATGCAACTTATTGCGCATTTTGTCGCAGCGAAGCGTCTTTAGAGACAAGCGGGCAAAGCCTGGTACGGGCGGCGGGACTCGAACCCGCACGACAAAAGTCCAGGGATTTTAAGTCCCTTGCGTCTACCATTCCGCCACGCCCGCGCCCGCCGCGAAATGAGCGGTTGGCGAGGCGGCTGTCAAGTTTTGTTGAGCGACGGCAACATTCGCCAGAAATGCGCTTAGCAACGGCCAAAGATTGCGGTATGATCGCCTCATGCCTTGGAAGCGCCGGATTCATGGAACTTCGGACAGGAGGAAACACCGTGGCATTGAGGGGTGAAACACAGTTTCCGTCGGATGACCGGACGACCATGTCCTGGGTCGATGCGCCCGATGTGCTTGAAGACGAAGGGCTTTTGCGGCGGCTGCGCGCCAATAACGATGCGCTCGAAAGCTTGCGCGAGGCCCTCGATGCGGAGACTCAGGTTTTCGCCCCATTCGCCGCATATTCGCCATCTTTGGCCGACGAATAGCCAATTTTTGCGGTTGCCGCGTATCGGTGACCGTCGTTTTCCGAGAGATCGTTGTCGAAGATCCACACTGCGCGCGGGATATGTTCACCCTTGTGTGCATACCGGTGGCAGCGCGCTTTGCCGGGCAAGCCTCTCCGGCATTCAGACATGCGCGACGCCTCGGCCCGTTCCGGCGCTTTCGCGCTGGCTTCGACCAGTGACGCGCGTGGCAGCGCCGGCCTCGAAAGCCGGAACCGATTGTCGGCAAGCCTGAATGCAAAGAATTCAATCAGCTTGGATCGAACAAACGAAACGGGACGAGCGTCCCTCACCTATGCGCGGGAAGCCACGGCGCTCGCTCGCCGTCAGGTCGTCATTTGCGCAACGAAGAGATGGCCCGGCGCCGGTTGGCCCTCCTGCATTCTCACCGTGATCGGCTCGAAGGCGAGCACCGAAAGCCCCTCGGCCTCGAGCGCCGCCCGCAGATAGGCTTCGCCGTGATGGAAACGGTGATCACGGCCGACGGCAAAGCCATCCGTGGCGCCGGCCGTCCCCGAACCGTTCTCGCCCGCCGCGAAGGTTTCCGTCGATGCGACGAACAGCCCGTTCGGCGAGAGCCTTGCCGAGACGGCCGACAGAAGCGGCGCGAGATCGCCGATATAGGGAAGCACGTCGGCAGCGCTGATCAGATCGAAGGGCTCGTCCTCGTCGAACTCTTCCAGAAAACCCAGGGCCTCGCCGATATAAAGATGGTCATAAGCGCCCGAATCGAAGGCGATCTCGACCATGTTCTCGGATAGGTCTACCCCGAGCATCTCGTCCACCCGGCCATCCAGCGCGACGCCGACGAGGCCGGTGCCGCAGCCAAGATCGAGCCCCCGGTCGAAATGGTGGAGATTTAGCCGCGCCAGAGACTTGGCGATCAGCTCGGGCACGCCGTAGCCGAGCTGGCGCACCAGAATGTCCTCGAACATTTCGGCCTGCTGGTCGAACAGCGTCGAGACGTAGCTTTCGCCGGCGGAGGCCGGCATCTCGCCCATGCCGAGCGCGGCAAGCCGCAGCCTGGCGCCGACATGGTCGTCGGGATCGATATCGAGGCATTCGCGATACGCCGCCGCTGCAGCCTCCGGCTTGCCGGCCTTCTCCTCAGCCAGAGCGCGGCGATAGACGGCGTCGAGCGCGTCCTCGTCGAATGTGGTCCCGGCCATGGCGCGGAGTTCCTTTAATTTTCAGGGTGGCGATCAGGCCTCAGTGCGGGCGGGAGCGGCAATTTGCAAGAGCGCCTCTCCTGCCGCGACCATGCGCTCCATCGGCATGCTCATGAAGACGTCGGGGAGCGGCGGGTGGGCGACGAGCTCACCGACAGCCTCGTCGCTGGACGGCAGATGAAAGAAACCGAATTGCCTCACCCCGAGACCGTTCGCCCCAAGGGCCAGCCGGTACAGCGTGTCGTTGCAGAGATAGCTGCCGGCGTTCGACGACCATTCGAAGTCGATGCCGGCGCCGCGCAAAGCCGCCGCAACGGCAACCCAGTCGAGACGGCATGGCAGAATTTCAGGCCCGTCGCCGATCGAGGGCCCTGCGGGAAAAGCACCGACGGCATCCGCCCGCCCGAGTTCGCGGCGGTTGCGGGCACAAAGCTCGATCCGGAACCGCTCGGCCCGAAGGTGCGCTCCGAACATCAGCACCGTGTGCGGACGCCGGGTTTCAATCGTATATTTCAGCTGCGGCCAGCTCTCCTCCCATGCAACGGGAAGCACGGCAGCCGCGCCGCCCGCTTCTGCCAGCTGCGGTGCGAGCGTCTCGATCAGGTCTTGTGACGGATTGCGGGCAACACCGGGGAAGGCAGAGAAGCCGACGACGAGGAACGACATGGACGAATGAATTCCGCTACTTGCTGTCAGAGACGAGAGATGCGTGAAAGCTGTGCCGCAATGAAACGTGAAGCGCGTCAGAAATCTTTCACTTGCAATGATGGCGATAAATTAGCATTGTTACGCCTGTTCGGGCAAATTCGCGAACACGGGTAATGGACGAATTGCGTATCGGGAGCGCCTCTCTCGGGTGGGCCGAAAGGCCTGCGATGTATCGGTTCCTATCCTAGTCAAGACTTGCCTGCCGCCGCCTTCGGGCGCCCATATATGCCAGGATGAGGATTCCGATAATGGCACAGACCGGCACGGTCAAATTCTTCAACACCGAAAAAGGTTTCGGGTTCATCAAGCCGGACAATGGCGGTGCGGACATTTTCGTCCACATCTCGGCGGTCCAGGCCTCCGGTCTGCCGGGCCTCGAAGAGAACCAGAAGGTCTCCTTCGACACCGAGCCGGACAAGCGCGGCAAGGGCCCGAAGGCCGTGAACCTGCAGTCGGCCTGATACCGACACCCGCTTCGAAAAGACAATTGCTCGCCGCGGCCCGGCTTCGGCGAGTGAAACGACACGGCGCCTTCGAGGCGACGTACCCTATCGATCGCGAATCCTCTCAAGGCGCGGCGGCGGTGGCCCAGGACTGATCCGGGCAATCGCCGGTTGCGCCTTTTCCTTGTGTCGGCCGGCCTCTGTCAGCCTGCTTCTGTCGCAGGTCGCGGTCGCCTGACGGGTCAGCGCCGCCGGCCCCAGAGCGTCCTGATCCGATTTGGCACACAGCCACCCCGGACCGAAGACCGGTGTCGATTTCCGACAAGCAGTCTTGGTGATGTGACAGTCTGCCAGCGTCGCTTCTTTTCCTTCGAATGGCGGCAGAACGCTACGCGGCGCGCGCCTTGCGGCTCAGCCCGCCGCCTTTTTCAGCGCCATGCGCTCGCGTACCAGCCGGCGGAGTTCGTCGATCGGCTTCAGCTCGCCTTCCGCCTCGACGTGCCAGAAGGTCCAGCCATTGCAGGCCGACAGCCCCTGAACCTTCGCGCCCACGCGGTGGATCGAAGCCGCCTCGCCCTTGACCGAGACCGTGCCGTCGGCCCGCACATGGGCGACGTGGCGCCGGGCGGCGTCGGTGAGCTCGGTTCCAGGCGCGATCAGCCCCGCTTCGAGAAGGCTGGCGAAGGGAATGCGAGGCTCGGCGCGCTTGCCGGGCTGGATCATCAGGCTGTCAGCCGACAGCGGCTCGACGGCGGCGATGCGGCGCGTCGCCGCCTCGACATAGGCCTCCTCCCGTTCGATGCCGACGAAATGCCGGCCGAGCCTTTTGGCGACGGCTCCGGTCGTGCCGGTGCCGAAGAACGGATCGAGCACGACGTCGCCCGGTTTCGTCGACGCCAGGAGAATGCGGGCGATGAGCGCCTCCGGCTTCTGGGTCGGGTGAAGCTTCTGGCCGTCCTCGTCCTTCAGCCGCTCGCCGCCGGTGCAGATCGGGAACAGCCAGTCCGAACGCATCTGGAGGTCGTCATTCGCCGCCTTCAGGCTGTCGTAGTTGAAGGTGTAGCCCTTGGCGTTCTGGTCGCGCGAAGCCCAGATCAGCGTCTCGTGCGCGTTCTGGAACCTGCGGCCGCGAAAGTTCGGCATCGGGTTGGACTTGCGCCAGACAACGTCGTTGAGCAGCCAGAAGCCGAGATCCTGCATCGAGGCGCCGACACGGAAGATGTTGTGATAGGAGCCGATCACCCAGATCGTCCCGTTCGGCTTCAGGACGCGCCGCGCCGCCAGGAGCCAGGCCCGGGTAAAGGCGTCGTAGGCCTGAAAACTCTCGAACTGGTCCCAGGCGTCGTCGACGGCATCGACCTTCGACTGGTCCGGCCTGTGCAGGTCGCCGGCAAGCTGAAGATTGTAGGGCGGATCGGCGAAGATCACGTCGACCGATTTTTCCGGCAATGCCTCCATGCGCGTCACGCAATGGCCCTGAAGCACGGTGTCCAGGAAGCCGTAGGCCGGCTCGGGCGACCGTTTCAGGAGTGAGGAGCGGGACAAAGCCATGGTGAAAACCGTCTACGCGAGGAACACTAGTCTGCAGCATGGTTACCGAGCAGGGTAAACAATCGATAAAATCCGCAGATGATTTCGCGCTTCGGTGAAAAATGCGGGTTTCTGCCCACCCGCCGATGCCGGTCCCGGCGGAGCTTTCCGCAACAGTGACGAAGCCGCACCCTGCGCCCTGCATGGTTTTGCACCCGGTGCCCGTCGTGCTACCGCAGGACCGAGAACACTCACGATATTTTTCTCGAACAGTCTTCGTGAAACCGCGAAAAGGCCAGACATGCCACAGCCACAACTCCTCATCTTCGATTGCGACGGCGTGCTCATCGATTCGGAGGTGATCGCGGCGAAGGTTCAGTGCGAACTGATGCGCGAGGAAGGCATCGACCTCGACGCTGCAGACCTTGCTCAGCGCTTTGCCGGCCTGACCTGGCCGGCGATCGTCGAAAGGCTGAAAGAGGAGACCGGGCACCGCTTCAGCCAGGCCTTCATGCAGCGCGTCGACGACGAGATCGACAGGCGCCTCGGCACGGAAGCCGAGGAAATCGCCGGCGCGCACGAAATGCTCGACCGGCTGGAAATGACCCGCTGCATCTGCTCCAATTCCAGCGCCGCGCGGCTCGAACTCGAACTCGACCATGTCGGGCTCTGGGATCGCTTCCGTCCCTACGTCTTTAGCGCCATCGACATCGGCAAGGCCAAGCCGGAACCGGACATTTTCCTGCATGCCTTGAAAGTCTTCGACGTGCGCGCCGAAAACGCGATCGTCCTCGAGGATTCGGTTCATGGCGTCGCCGGCGCCAGAGCGGCGGGCTGCCGTGTTGTCGGATTTACCGGCGCAAGCCACAGCTATCCCGGCCATGCCGACGCCCTGACCGAAGCCGGCGCCGAGACGGTGATCAGCCGGCTTGCGGATTACCCGGCGGTCGTCGAGGTCCTGGGAGACTGGCAGGACGGGTAACGCCCGCCCGGCCCCCGGCGGCCACAAAGCGGCCGGCCGCTCAAGGCGCCCGCCGAAATTCCAGCGAAATGCCCTGCAGCTCGACGCACAGCCGTCTTTCGGCCCCGCGTCTCGCCGCAAATGCCGGCTCATCGCCCCGTCCGGGCGGAATTCGGATGCCTTCGATGCTGGCCGATCGCTCGAAGCGCCAATCGTCAGAGACTGAAAGCAAGGCAAGCCGGCCGATCGACCGGGCTGTTCACTTTTCGGCATCGCGACAGCGATCGCCCGGCCGTCGCGCGGCGATCGTTCTCAGGATGATGGCAGCTATTCAGCCCTGCTTCGGCGGGCCTTCGTCGAAGCCTGTGTAGATGGCGATGCCGCCGGTCGCCGGGGGAATGACGATCTTGTCTTCCACAAAGCGGAAAGTTCTGGCGGTGCCCCCCTTTTCGACCGGCACGGAGAGCTTTCCGAGATTGGAGTAGATCACCCCGTCCTGTCCGACCACGGCGACGCGGATCGGCAGTTCGACGCTGCGGTTCTTCGCCGCGCGGCCGGGCATAAGACGACCCTCGACCCCGACCGTGATATGCAGCTTGCCGTCGACGATCCGACAGTCGCGCTTTGCATTGACGATCACCGCCTGATAATCGAGCGCCTCGTCCACTTTCTTCTGGAGGGTGGACGTGCCTTCACGGATCGAGGCTTGCGGGCAGTAGCGCGCTTCCGTTCCTTCCGCTGCGGCGGTCTCGACGGGTGTGTCCGCAGATTGTTGAGAAGCGGCTGGCGGGAGGCCGAGATCGGTGTTGGTGACCTCGTTCGCGGTCGTACACGACGCAAGGCCCGCTGCGAGCGCCGCGACGATGAGGTTCCGGGTGACCGGCACTGTAGGCATCGCTGGGTTCTTCCCTTACTGTGAGGGGCCGTTCTATATCAGCCCGGCCCCGCATAGGCGACAGGGCAGGCGGGCGGCAAGGCGAACAGCGCGATTTCCAACGCGGGTTCGGCAGGGAGTTTTGAAGACGTGAAGTATGTGAGTACGCGCGGCGAGGCGCCGGTTCTCGGCTTCGCCGATGCCCTCCTGAAGGGACTTGCGGCCGATGGCGGCCTCTACGTGCCGCAGAGCTGGCCGCAGCTGTCGCCCGAAACGATCGAAGGTTTTGCCGGCCGGCCCTATGCGGATGTCGCCGAAGCGGTGTTTCGTCCCTTCGTCGGTGACGACATCCCGGCCGATGCGCTGAGGGCGATGATCGACGAGGCCTATGGCACCTTCGCCCATCCCGCCGTGGCGCCGCTGGTCCAGATCGGGCCGAAACATTTCGTTCTCGAGCTCTTCCACGGGCCGACGCTGGCGTTCAAGGACGTCGCCATGCAGCTGATTGCCCGGCTGATGGACCACGTCCTCGAGGAGCGGGGCGAACGCGCGACCATCGTCGGCGCCACGTCTGGCGATACCGGCGGCGCGGCGATCGCGGCTTTCGCGGGCGGCGAGCGCACCGATCTCTTCATCCTGTTCCCGACCGGCCGTGTCTCGCCGGTGCAGCAGCGGCAGATGACGACGTCGGGGGCTGGAAACGTCCATGCCGTGGCCGTCGACGGTCACTTCGACGACTGCCAGGCGCTGGTCAAGTCGATGTTCGCAGACCGCCGTTTTGCCGGCGAGGTCCGGCTGTCGGGCGTCAACTCGATCAACTGGGGTCGGATCATGGCCCAGATCGTCTACTATTTCACCGCCGCCGCGAGCCTCGGCGCCCCCCGGCGCAAGATCGCCTTCACGGTCCCGACCGGCAATTTCGGCGACATCTTCGCCGGCTTCGCCGCCATGCGCATGGGCCTGCCGGTGGAAAAACTGGTGATCGCCACCAACGCCAACGACATCCTCGCCCGCACGCTTGCGACCGGCCGCTACGAGAAGGGCGACGTCCACGCGACCATGTCGCCCTCGATGGATATCCAGGTATCCTCGAATTTCGAGCGGCTGATCTTCGAAGCGAGCGGCCGCGACGCCGGCCTTGTGCGTCGCCTGATGTCCGGCCTCTCGCAATCGGGCGGCTTCGACCTGCCACACGAGGTGCTTGCCGCGATGCGCGAGACCTTCGATGCCGGGGCGAGCGACGAGGCGGCGACGGCGACGACGATCGCGCGCGTTCTCAAGGCGAACGCCTATCTCCTCGATCCCCATACGGCGGTCGGCGTGCATGTCGCGGAAGAGATGCTGGCGAGCGATGCGGCGAACGGGACGGCGATGATTACCCTCGGCACCGCCCATCCGGCAAAGTTTCCAGAGGCCGTGAAGCGCGCCGCAGGCATCGAGCCGGCCTTGCCGCCGGCCCATGCCGGGCTGATGGAACGGGCCGAGCGCTTCGACCATCTGCCGGCCGATCTTGGCGCGATCGAGGACTACATCAGGGCAAGAACCAGAGCCGAGACGGCGGGAGACAGGACATGAGCGTCGAAATCACCCGGCTCGCCAACGGCCTGACCATCGCGACCGAGACCATGCCGACGCTGGAGAGCGCCGCGCTCGGCATCTGGGTCAAGGCCGGCGCCCGCGACGAGCGGCCGAACGAGCACGGCATCGCCCATCTCCTCGAACACATGGCCTTCAAGGGCACCAGCCGGCGCACGGCGCGCCAGATCGCCGAGGAGATCGAGGATGTCGGCGGCGATCTCAACGCCGCCACCAGCGTCGAGACCACCTCCTACTATGCCCGCGTCCTGAAGAACGACGTGCCGCTGGCCATCGACATGCTCACCGACATCCTGGTCGATTCGCGCTTCGACGAGGCCGAACTCGAACGCGAGCAGCAGGTCATCCTGCAGGAGATCGGTGCGGCCGAGGACACACCCGACGACATCGTCTTCGATCATTTCCAGGAAGCGGCCTTCAAGAACCAGATCATCGGCCGCCCGATCCTCGGCACGCGCCAGACGGTGAAATCCTTCACGCCGGACGATCTGAGAAGATATCTCGCCCGTCATTATGGCCCCGACCGGATGGTCGTCGCGGCGGCCGGCGCGGTCTCCCACAAGGCCGTCGTCGAACAGGTGGCGGCGGCGCTCGGCTCCGACGCCACGCCGGCCCCCGTCGCCAGCGAAGCGCGCACCCCGGCAAGCTATGTCGGTGGCGAATATCGCCAGAGCCGTGAGCTTGCCGACGCTCAGATGGTTCTCGGCTTCGAAGGCCGAGCCTATTACGCGCGCGACTTCTATGCCTCGCAGGTGCTGTCGCTGATCCTCGGCGGCGGCATGTCGTCGCGCCTCTTCCAGGAGGTGCGCGAGCGGCGGGGCCTCTGCTACGCGATCTACGCCTTCCATTGGAGCTTTTCCGATTCCGGCGTCTTCGGCATCCACGCAGCGACGGGCGAGGACGAACTCGCCGAACTCGCCCCGGTCATCATCGACGAACTCATCGAGGCGGCGAACGGCATCTCCGAGGCCGAGGTGACGAGGGCAAGGGCGCAGATGCGGGCAAGCCTCCTGATGTCCCAGGAAAGCCCGGCATCGCGCGCCGGCCAGATTGCCCGGCAGCTGATGTTCAACGGCGAGGTCATCCCCAATGACGAGCTGATCGCCCGGCTCGACGCGATCACCGCGCCGAGGCTCGCCGATCTGGCCGGCCGGCTGTTCACCGGATCGACGCCGACGCTGGCCGCCATCGGCCCCGTGTCTCGGCTGCCCACTCTCGACGCGCTCGGCAGCCGCCTTGACGCGATGCCCCGGATGAAGGTCGCGGCGGGAGCCTAGAAACGGAACGCTCCGGCTGCCCGCGCCTTCGGGCAGGCAGAGCGCCCTTTTTAAGCCCCGCCCCAAACCAGCACGCGCCATGAGCCTGATCGATCACCTCAGCCGGCCGAACCTGCCCATCCTGACCGGCGACGGTGTCGTCCTTCGCCTGCCCCGCCGCTCGGACTTCGCCGCATGGCGTTCCTTGCGCGAGGAAAGCCGCAGCTTCCTGACACCCTGGGAACCGGTCTGGACCCCCGACGAACTCACATGGCCTTCGTTTCGCCGCCGTATTGCCCGCTATTATCAGGAAGCGCGAGAAGGCAGCGGCTACAGCTTCTTCGTCTTCGACGATGCGGGAACCACCCTCCTCGGCGGCGTCAGCGTCGGCCATGTCAGGCGCGGCGTTGCCCAGTCCTGCATCCTCGGCTACTGGATGGGCGAGCGTTTTGCCGGCAAGGGCCACATGCGCAGGGCCGTTGATACCGTCAAGCTCTTCGCCTTCGGGGTCGAGGGGCTGCACCGCATCGAGGCGGCATGCCTGCCACGCAATCAACGCTCGATCCGGCTTCTCGAAAGATGCGGCTTTTCCAACGAGGGTCATCTGCGTGGTTACCTTAAGATCGCCGGCCGCTGGGAAGACCATTGCCTCTACGCGCTGCTTCAAGAAGAATGGCAGGGTTCGGCGGGCAACGTCCGGCAACAGCTTCCGGCATAGGTCGGCGGTTAGGGTCGGCGCATAGGGATTGACTTGCGGCTTCACCTTGCTGCCAAAAGCCACGGCTGGCCGTGGGGCGGACGGATGCGGCGGAAACGAAACTGTGCGGCCGGCTCACAGCCGACGCCGATCGAACGGCCCGAGACGGCCGAGAAGAAAGCGCCGGGGGGCATGCATTTCATCAATCTGCGTCGGCTGATACCCTTCGTCCTCTGCAGTCTCGTCCTCGTCGCCGGATGGGTCGCGCCGGCTTTGGCTCTCGAGCCGGTCAGCGTTTCGAGCGAAGACGTCGCGGTCGACCTCAAGCCCGCGACCGACATCTATTACGGCCAGGGCCGCAATTTTCAGGTGACCACCGTACCGGGCGCCGACGGCATCGTCCGGCGGATCGAGGTCGAGGCGAAGTCGCCCTCGCCTTCCGGAAACTGGGCGGTCTTCGCGCTTGCCAACAACACCGACGAGCAGCTGGACCGTCTGGTCGTCGCCTCGCATTTCCGGCTGGTCAATTCGGGCATCCTTTCGCCGGATCTCGGTTCGCAGCGGATCGCCTCGATCACGCCGAGCCAGGGCTTCGCCCTCGAGCGCCAGCCGAGCACCGACGCCGACGTCTTCCTCGTCACCCTCGATCCGGGATCCGTCGTCACCTTCGTCGCCGAACTCACGAGTTCGAAGCTGCCGGAACTCAGGCTCTGGGAGCCGAACGCCTACAAGGACACGATCAACGCCTTCACGCTCTATCGCGGCATCGTCCTTGGTATCGCCGGCCTGCTCGCGGTGTTCCTGACCATTCTCTTCGTGGTCAAGGGCTCGGCGATGTTCCCGGCGGCGGCGGCACTCGCCTGGGCGGTGCTCGCCTATATCTGCATCGACTTCGACTTCTGGCAGAAGCTGTTGCCGATCGGGCCTGGCCAGGAGCGCATCTGGCGGGCGGGAACCGAGGTCGCCCTCGCCTTCACTCTGGCGATGTTCCTCTATGCCTATCTCAATCTCAACCGCTGGCACCGGGCGCTGTCGATCACGCTCCTGGTGTGGATCGTGCTTCTGGCGGGGCTCGGCGGCCTCGCCGTCTTCGAGCCGGTGGTCGCCTCCGGAATCGCCCGGCTCTCGCTCGCGGCGACCGCGGGCATCGGCCTTGCCCTGATCATCGGCCTGACCTTCCAGGGCTTCGACCGCGCGGTGATGCTGATTCCGACATGGTGCCTGATCATCCTCTGGCTCGTCGCGAGCTGGATGACGGTCACCGGGCGGATCGACAACGACATCATCCAGCCGGCGCTGGGCGGCGGCCTCGTCCTCATCGTGCTCCTGATCGGCTTCACGGTGATGCAGCACGGCTTTGCCGGCGGCAGCTTCGCCCAGGGGCTGTTGTCCGACATGGAGCGGCGGTCCCTCGCCTTGGCGGGTGCCGGCGACGCCGTTTTCGACTGGGACGTCCCGCGCGATCGCATCTTCGTCGGCGCCGACGGGGACACGCTGGCGGGCATGCCGATCGCGGCGATGAACGGGGCGGCGCGCGACTGGCTGCCCGTCCTGCATCCGGACGATCGCGATCGCTTCAAACTGACCTTCGACACCGTCATCGAACACCGGCGCGGCCGGATCGTCCAGGAGTTCCGGATCAACGACGAGGACGGCCATTATCACTGGATTCAGCTCCGGGCCCGGCCTGTGCTCGGCTCGGACGGCGAGGTGATGCGCTGCGTCGGCACGTTGAAGGACGTGACCGATCAGAAGAAGGCCGAAGAGCGCCTTCTGCACGATGCACTGCACGATCAGCTCACCGGCCTGCCGAACCGGGAATTGTTCGGCGACCGGCTCGAAGCGATCGGCATCCTGGCCGCGACCAGAGACGACGTCCGGCCCACCATTTTCGTCATCGACATCGACCGCTTCAAGCAGGTCAATGACGACTTCGGCCTGGCTGTCGGCGACACGATCCTCCTGACGGTCGGCCGGCGGCTGAAGCGCATCCTGAAGCCGCAGGATTCGCTGGCACGGCTCGGTGGCGACCAGTTCGGTCTGATCCTCGTCTCCCAGAGCGACGTCTCCTCCGTCGCCGCCTTCGCCGAAACCCTGCGCGAGGCGATCAAGGCGCCGATTTCGCTGGCGGGGCGCGAGATCGTCCTGACCGGCTCTGTCGGGCTTTCGGGCTGGGCGGAGGGTGCGACCAGCGAGGAGACGCTGAAGGAAGCGGAACTCGCCATGTATCAGGCCAAGCGCTTCGGCGGCGACCGCATCGAGCCGTTCCGGCCGGCCTACAAGTCCATCGGCTCCGGCCGCCTGCAGCTCGAATCGGACCTTCGCCGCGCTTTCGAACGCTCCGAACTCTCCCTCGCCTTCCAGCCGATCGTCGATCTCGACAGCGAGAAGGTCGCCGGCTTCGAGGCGCTGCTGCGCTGGGAGCATCCGCGACGCGGCGCCATCTCGCCGGCGGAATTCATCCCGATCGCCGAGAATACCAGCCTGATCGTTTCCCTCGGACAGTTCGCGCTGGAAGAGGCCGCCAAGCGTCTGGGCGATCTGCACCGGGCGACCGGCGACGACAGCTATTTCATGTCGGTGAACATCTCGAGCCGCCAGCTGATCCGGCAGGACCTCATCGCCGATGTGAAAAACGTGATCGACCGCTACAAGCTGTCGGCCTCGCGCCTGAAGCTCGAACTGACCGAGTCCATGGTGATGGACAATCCCGAGCGCTCGGCCAAGCTTCTGGAAAGACTGCGCGGTCTCGGCGTCGGCCTGTCGCTCGACGATTTCGGCACGGGCTATTCCTCGCTCGCCTATCTGATGCGCTTTCCCTTCGATACGTTGAAGATCGACCAGTCCTTCCTGCGCAACAACAACCAGCCGCAGCGGCCGATCATTCTGCATTCGATCGTGACCATGGCGCATGATCTGGGGCTGAAGGTGGTCGCCGAGGGGGTCGAGAGCGAGAGCGACATCGTCCAGCTGCGTCAGCTGGACTGCGAATACGCCCAGAGTTTCGCCTTCTCCCCGCCACTCAATTTCGAAATGGCGCGCCGGCTTCTGGTCGATCGCTCCGCGAGTTTGAAGCGGGCGAGCTGAGCGACATCGCGCTCGCGGCGCGGAGCCCCCCGGACGACGAACGAAGGCGCAAGAATCCAGACATGGCAGCGCTTACGCTGCGCCTCGCACCGGACATCGGCCCAAGACGGGCATTGGAGATAGCGGCGGAGCAGTGACGCAACCCTCAACGGTTCGCCATTCTTGTGGGCCCCTCCCCGAGGACGACGACGCGGCGGAGGACCTGCGGTCGGCCTCGCTCAGCCCTCAGGCGTGCCCCGCCTCGCCCGCCAGAAATGCCGGGTCGACACCCAGAAGGCCCAGCGCCCGCTTGTATTTGGCGTCGAGATCGTTGTCGAAGACGATGCCGAGATCGGCCTTGCAGGTCAGCCACCCGTTGGCGGCGATCTCTTCCTCGAGCTGGCCCGGAGCCCAGCCGGAATAGCCGAGAGCCATGATCGCCGTTTTCGGCCCCATGCCCTCGCAGATCGCTCTCAATATATCGACCGTCGGCGTCAGCGCGATGTCCTCGGCGACATGGACGGTGGATTCGGAATCATAATCGTCGGAATGAAGGACGAAACCGCGCCCCTTCTCGACCGGCCCGCCGACGCAGACCGACACCTCGCGCCCGCCCGAGGGCAGGCGGATGTCATCCTCGCTCTCGACGACCCCGAGCTGGGTCAGCAAGACCGGAAAGCTCATCGGCTGCGACTTGTTGATGATGAAGCCCATGGCTCCGTTCGGCGAATGGGCACAGACATAGACGACGGTCCGCGCGAACGGCTCGTCGCTGACAGTCGGCATCGCGATGAGGAAGTGCCCCTCCAGCGAATGAGCCACGTCGTTTTCATCGGAATCAAGATCGATATCGAGCTTCATACTTCCTCACCGCATGGTTTGCGACAGCGGACCTCCGTCGATTCGGCGCCTTCAGAGCGCGAACCCTTCCCCGGCACGAGGCAATCACGAACGGTACACCGCATCATGACGTCGATGGGGCGACCGGCCGATAGACTGCCGGTATGAAGTTTGCCGGCATGCACGAAAAAACGTTTCCCGAAACGAAGGTGGCACCCGCCACGAATAATGACCAGAGCAGAATTGCCACGAGCTTTCCAAATTTGACAAAAAGCCGTTATCTCGGCCATCGCCACCCTTGTCCATCCCGCGCAAATGAAGAAAGAGACCGGACATGCTGAGCCTCTGCCGCCATTTTCGCCAGGATCGTCTTACCGGCGCAAGGCGGCATGCGATCTGTGCGGTCAGGCCCTGGCGGCGCCGTTTGACTGGCGCGGTTCTCAAGACCGCTGCCGCCATTCTTCTTCTTGCCGCTTCGCCGTCGATGGCCGCCGGCAGCCGGACGAGCGTTTTTCAGAACGACGAAGTGACGTTGCGGCTGGTGCGCGCAGCCGGGCCGGACGCCGGAACCGTGCGGGTCGCGCTTCTGGTCGATCTCGCGCCGGGCTGGAAGACTTACTGGATCGATCCGGGCGCCTCGGGCATCCCGCCACAGATCGATCTGTCGAAGACAGAAGGCGTTGCAAGCGTCCATGACCATTTTCCGCCGCCGCATCGCTTCGGCGAAGACGACACACGCGCCAATGGCTACAAGGGCGATGTCGCTTTCGCCTTCGAGCTCGACACCCGCCCGGGCGAGACGATCGGAGCCGTGAAAGCCGCGATTTTCCTCGGGGTCTGCAACGACATCTGCATTCCGGTCCAGGCCGAGCTTCAGACCGCCGGCGCCGATGACGAAGCGGCCGTGACGAGCGCTTTTGCCGCTCTGCCGCAGGCGGCGCCGGCTGGGGCGTTTTCCGTCTCGGCGGGCCCCGACGGCAAGACGCTGAGGGTGACGGTGAAGTCCGGTGATGAGCCGAAAGACGACGCCGCGCCCGATCTCTTCGTCATTTCGAAGGACGGCTGGTATTTCGACGAGCCGACGCAGGTGACACGCAAGGGCGACACGCAGGTCTTCGATGTGCCGATCGCCGAAGCCCCGGCCGGCGCGCAGACCAGCCCGGCGACGATCGACCTTCTCTACACAGCCGGCAGCGCGGCCGTCGAGGCTGAGAACGTTCCGGTCGAACCTTGAGGGTTGAGCCCAAGCCCGCGAAATCTTCCTCGCCGTCGCGCTCCGCGCTGGACAAGTCTGGTCAGGACGCCAGATCGAGGCTTGGCCAAGACGGAGGGGACGATCCGCCCGCCAGCCAATTTCAGCGGAGTAAAGTGACATGACCATCGCCGTCGGCGACAAAATTCCGAACGCCACCGTCAAGACGCGCACCGAGGACGGACCGGCCGATCTTTCGACCGAAACGATCTTTGCCGGCAAGAAAGTGGTGCTTTTCGGCGTGCCGGGCGCCTTCACCCCGACTTGCTCGATGAACCACCTGCCTGGGTTTCTCACCCATAATGACGACTTGCGTCAAAAGGGCGTCGACACCATCGCCGTCGTCGCCGTCAACGACATCTTCGTCA
The DNA here is from genome assembly GCF_017815135.1 of Jiella mangrovi. Taxonomy (GTDB): domain Bacteria; phylum Pseudomonadota; class Alphaproteobacteria; order Rhizobiales; family Rhizobiaceae; genus Jiella; species Jiella mangrovi. The sequence goes on from NZ_JAGJCF010000001.1 coordinate 598,739, forward strand.
TGGGCGCCTGGGAAAAATCCACCGAGGCGACCGGCAAGATCCAGTTTCTTTCCGATGGCAATGGCGAATTCACCAAGGCGCTCGGCCTCGACATCGACCTTTCGGTCGCCGGACTCGGGGTGCGCTCCAAGCGCTATTCGATGCTGGTCGAGGACGGCGTCGTGAAACAGCTCAACATCGAGGAAAGCCCGGGCCAGGCGGACAAATCCAGCGCCGAGGCCCTGCTCGAGCAGATGTAAGCCGAAAGAACCGGAGCCGACGCAGGCTCATCACCCCCGCGCGGATCGCGCGGGGGTTTTTCACTTCCTGCCAGTGGCTGGAACCCGCGAAAGGCTCAGCGCGCCGCGATAAAGGCCGTCAGGATCTTGCGCGCTGCCCTGAGATCGCGCTTGTCGATCATCTCGGCGACGGTGTGGATGTAGCGGGTGCCGACGACGATGCCGATCGCCCGCGCGCCGATACCGGCCTGCTGTCCCGCCGCGCCGTCCTGGCCGCCCCGGGCGAGGATGGTGCGCTGGCAGGCGATGTCGCGCTCCTTGGCCAGCGTCTCGATCTCCTTGACGAGGCCGTAATCGGCAATGAACGAGCCGTCCTTGATGTGCAGCCCGAATCCTTCGCCCTGCACGGTCGTGCGGTCTTTTTCGGGAACGCCCGGCGTGTCGCAGGAGAGCGTCGTGTCGACGCCGATGACGATGTCCGGCTTCACGCCGTAGGACGCGGTCTTGGCGCCCCGGAGACCGACCTCCTCCTGCGCGGTGAAGGCGACCGTCAGCTCGCAGTCGTGGGAATGGCCGTTGTCGACCAGCTTGCGCACGGCCTCAAGGCCGAGCCAGCAGGCGATACGGTTGTCGAGGGCCTTGGAGACGATCTTCTCGCCCATCTCCTCGAAAGGCTCGTTCATGACGACGTAGTCGCCGACCTGGATGCGCTTCTTCGCCTCGGCGCCGAGCCCGGTGTCGATGACGAACTCGTTCGGCTCCGGCATCTTCTTGCGCTCGTCGGCCGACTGGATGTGGATCGGCTTGCCCTCGGCGTTCATCACGCCCTTGATGTCGCCCTCCTCGGTGCAGACCAGAACCCGGCGCGAGAACAGGTTGCGCGGATCGAAGCCGCCGACCGGATCGACATGGACGAAGCCCTTGTCGGTGACGTGGGAGACGAGAAAGCCGATCTCGTCCATGTGGCAGAGAAGGAGCAGCTTCTCCGGCTTGTCGCCCTTGCCCTTGCGCGTGCAGATCAAGGAGCCCATCGCGTCGGTGCGGATGTCGTCGAAGAGGTCCTTCGCCTCCGCTTCGATCACGGCACGCACGCGGGCCTCGCGGCCGGGAACGCCGGGTGTTTCGCAGAGCTGTTTGAGAAGGTCGAGATTCATGGGGAGTCCTGTGGGATCGGATTTGCGGTTGGGGCGGCCGTGGCGCAGGGGCCCGAGGCCGAGTTTTAGCAAAGAGAACTGCTGGTTTCGCTGATCATGCCAAACTGGCGCCGATTGATAATCGCATCGGCTCAGGCCTGCCAGCTGAACCCTCGCTGAGATCTCGCGATCGCAGACGGGCGATTGCCGGGGCCACAAGTCTTACCGGCCGCGGAATGTCGAAGCGGACCTCTGAATTTGTGATCGTTCGGCTAATCCGGAATTCCATCCCAATTGCACGACGATGTTGCGTCCGTCCTGCAGTCCCCAGATCAGCGCGAGCTGCTGGCGAAATAGACCGTAATGATCGCCATAGCCAGAAAGCCAACTGGTGTCAGAAGCATCAGCCAGAAGTCAGGACTGCTCATTTTCGCAACTCCCTCTTCAGGTACGATGTCGCGATTAAATGTATGGTGACTGCCACGACGAAGCAAACCGATCCGATCACGGCCCGCATCCAGGCTTCCACGGGCACCCTCTCCGTGGTGTAGATCGCGTTCAATATCGGCGCGACGCCACCCACTATGGCGAGGCCGACAGCCAAGCCATTCAAGAACGTCGCCGTGAGCTTGGCAGCTTCGATGTCGGCATCGACCGGCTGTTTCGGACGATCTTTCCGCAACCCCTCGTTCGTCGGCAGCGTCATCGCTCACCACCCGGCCTCACCCGTCGCCTCACCCCCGGCGCTTCTTCTTGAACGGCTCCATCCCGGCCCGTGCCAGCTCGTCGGCGCGCTCGTTCTCGGCGTGGCCGGCGTGGCCTCGAACCCAGTGGAACGTCACGTCGTGGCGGTTCTTCTCTTCCTCCAGCGCCTGCCACAACTCGACATTCTTGACCGGCTTGCCGTCGGCGGTCCGCCAGCCCTTCTTCTTCCAGCCGAAGATCCACTTGGTGATGCCGTCGCGCATGTAGTTGGAGTCGGAATAAAGATCGACGGCGCAGCTGCGGTTCAGCGCCTTCAGCGCCGAGATCGCCGCGAGAAGCTCCATGCGGTTGTTGGTGGTGTCGGTTTCGCCGCCCTTCAGCTCCTTCTCCTGCCCGCGAAAGCGCAGGATGGCGCCCCAGCCGCCGGGGCCGGGATTGCCCGAACAGGCGCCGTCAGTGAAAATTTCGACGCGCTCGCCGCTCGCCTCGCTCATGCCATTCCCTTCGTGACCGCCGCCTTCTCCAGCCCGTATTCGGACGCATCGCGCACGCCGCGATGAAAGCGCAGTTTCTTCAGATATTCGCGCGGATCCTTCTTGGTGACGAAACTGTCGTCCGGCACGTTCAGCCAGTCATAGAGCCGCGTCAGCATGAAGCGCATGGCCGCGCCCCGGCACAAAAGCGGCAGCTTGTCGTATTCTTCCTCCTCCAGCGGCCGCACCGAGGCATAGCCGGCAATCAGCGCCCGGCCCTTGGTTACGTTGTAGCTGCCGTCCTGTTCAAAACACCAGGCGCCAAGCGTGATGGCGAGGTCGTAGGCAAGGAGGTCGTTGCAGGCGAAATAGAAGTCGATGAGGCCGGACAGTTCGCCCGAAAGGAAGAAGACGTTGTCGGGAAAGAGATCGGCGTGGATGACGCCCTTCGGCAGATCCTGCGGCCAATGCGCCTCGAAATCGGACAGTTCCGCCTCGATCTCTGCCGACAGCCCCGGCTCGACCTCGTCGGCGCGGCCCGCACAGCTCTCGTAGAGCGGGCGCCAGTCGCAGGGCGCCAGGCCATTGGCACGGGTGAGCCCGAAGGTCTTGGCACTTTCGTGCATGCGGGCGAGCGCAGCGCCGACGGCGCGGCACTGGTAGGGGCTGGGACGGCGCGTCCACATGCCGTCGAGAAAGGTGAAGATCGCCGCCGGCCGTCCGGAAAGCTCGCCGAGGGCATTGCCGTCCCTGTCATGGACCGGCAACGGGCAGGACAGGCCGCCTTCGGCAAGGTGCTCCATCAGCCCGACGAAGAAGGGCAGGTCGGAGCGGTTCACCCGCTTTTCGTAGAGCGTCAGAATATAGGTGCCGCCGGTGGTGCGCAGGAGGAAATTGGAATTCTCCACGCCCTCGGCGATGCCCTTGTAGCTCGACAGACCGCCAAGATCGTAGCGGCACAGGAATTCCGCGAGCTCGGGCTCGGTAACGTCGGTATAGACAGCCAATCTACTCAGCCCCGCCGTTGACGAAGGCCATGTCGGCCTTGGTCAAGGGTATGTCGCGCAGCGAACGCATCACCGGAAAATTCTCGTTCTCCTCGGCCGTCTGGACGAGGTCGATGACAACGTCGAAGCGCTCGCGCAGGGAGGCGATGATCGCGTCGACCAGTATCTCGGGCGCCGAGGCGCCAGCCGACATGCCGACGACGGGATTGTCGCCCGTCAGCGCCTCGAACGGCATCTCCTGCGGGCCCTGGACGAGCACGCCCCTCTTCGAGCCCGCCCGCTCGGCCACTTCCACCAGCCGCCTGGAATTCGACGAATTCGGCGCGCCGACGATGAGGAAGAGATCGGTTCCCGGCGCCGAGGCCTTCACCGCCTCCTGGCGGTTGGTCGTCGCATAGCAGATCGATTCCGACGAGGGCGCGGTCATCGCCGGAAACTTCGCCTGAAGCGCCGCGACGATGTCGGCGGTGTCGTCCAGCGACAAGGTGGTCTGGGTGACGAAGCCGAGGGCGTCCGGGTCCTCGGGCTCGAAGGCGGCGACGTCCTCGACGGTCTCGATCAGGCTGACGGTGCCGGGCTGAAGCTGGCCCATGGTGCCGACGACTTCGGGATGGCCGCGATGGCCGATCAGGATGACGTGACGGCCGCGCTTCACATGAAGCATCGCCTGCTTGTGAACCTTGGAGACCAGCGGGCAGGTCGCGTCGAGATAGAGCATTTCGCGGTCAGCCGCCGCCGCCGGCACCGATTTTGGCACGCCATGGGCGGAGAACACCACCGGCTGGCCGTCGTCGGGGATCTGGTCGAGCTCCTTGACGAACACCGCGCCAATGTCCCGCAACCCGTCGACGACGTATTTGTTGTGAACGATCTCGTGGCGCACATAGACAGGCGCGCCGTATTTCTTCAGCGCCAGAACGACGATCTGGATCGCCCGATCGACGCCTGCGCAGAAGCCGCGCGGCTCGCACAGGCGCAGGGTCAGCTTCGGCTTTGTCGCGGTAAGGGACACGGATTCTCCAAGGACGATCGGCGGGTCTGAAAGCGGCTTTGCGGCGCTTCTTCGGCTGGGCCGAATGAAGGCATCCGCACCCGCCGTGTCAAGCACGTCGGCGATATCGCCTGACGACCATCAGCCCGGTCATCACCACGAGGACGAGGCCGATCCCGTACCAGGTCGCCGCATATTGCAGATGATCGTTCGGCAGCGAGACGACGGTCGTTCCGCCCACCGGCCACCCGCCATCCGCCTGCCCCGGCCCCGCATCGACGAAGAACGGCAGGAGCTTGCCACCCGCCGGGATGGCGACGTTCGCCGCCATGGCAGGGATGTCCTGCCAGAAGAAGGTCTGCGTCTCAGGCTCGTTGTCGGGCATGAAATAGCCCGGCTTTTGCGCCGGCGGCACGCGGGCGAGACCGGTAAGCGTCGTCACCTCGTCCGGCTGGCCCGCGCGCCGGGTGGCCGGATCCTTCATCTCATAGGGCACGAAGCCGCGATTGACGAAGAGGACGTTGCCGCCTTGCAGGACCATCGGCGTGAAGACGTTCCAGCCCGACTGCCCCTCGAAAGTGGAAAAGAAGTAGCGTTCGTCGGCATTGAGAAACCGGCCGGTGACGGTCACCGGCGTATAGGCGATGGCGTCCCCGGCCTCAAAGTTCCGCTCCAGCGTGGCGAGGTCGACGGGCTCGGCGTGGATGCGCTGCTCGATCTCGGCGATCAGGCCCTGTTTCCAGTAGAGCCGCTCCACCTGCCATGTTCCCAGCGCAAAGAGGATCGCGATCCCTGCAAGGCAGAAGCCGAGCGCCACGGCAAAGCGCGTGGTGCTCATGGGCGCCTGTGTCGCTGCCCTTCCGCCGGGGTCGCCACCCGCCCCGGAATGCTTGTCAGGCGTGGTCAAGGCTTCCGGCACGCGCGCCTCACTCAGCCCGGTCGTCGGCGGTTTCGAGCCGGCCCTCGGCGGCGCGGTTCTTGTATTGCAGCCCGACCATCGTCCCTTTGAGGACGCGCAGGAGCGGCAAGGCGAGAATGAGGGTGAGCGGAACCCACAAAAGAAAATGCACCCAGAGCGGCGGCGACACGGTCACCTCCATCCAAAGGGCCAGTCCGCAGACGACGAAGCCGATGATCAGGATGACGAAGACCGCCGGCCCGTCGCCGGAATCGGCAAAGGCGTAGTCGAGATCGCAATTCGAGCAGCGCCTGTCGAGACGCAGGAAGCCGGCGAACAACCGGCCCTCCCCGCAGCGCGGGCAGCGGCCGCGCGTCGCCGCCTTGACCGGGTCCGCTTCGGCGTGAAAGGCGCTGTCCGCCGCCATCAGGCGATCCTTTCAAACGATGAAGGCGGCCGTGCCGCCTTCATATACGTCTTTGATGATGTCTTCGGCCGAGAAGGGCCGAAAGCGGCCCTGCCTCAGGCGTCGAAGACCGGCGCGCCCCAGCCACCCCAGACATAGATGCAGAAGTAGAGGAACAGCCAGACGACATCGACGAAGTGCCAGTACCAGGCGGCCGCCTCGAAGCCGAAATGCTTCTGGGGCGTGAACTGTCCGGCCATGGCGCGAGCCAGACAGACGATCAGGAAGATCGTCCCGACCAGAACGTGGAAGCCGTGGAACCCAGTCGCCATGAAGAAGGTCGAGCCGTAGATCGAGCCGGAGAAAGCGAAAGGCGCGTGGGCGTATTCGAAATACTGGACGTAGGAAAAGATGATGCCGAGGACCACGGTCAGCGCGAGGCCGAGCTTCAGGCTCTTGCGATCGCCGTGCAGCAGGGCGTGATGCGCCCAGGTCACCGTCGTTCCCGACAGAAGCAGGGTGATCGTGTTGAACAAGGGCAGATGCAGCGGGTCGAGCACCTCGATGCCGGCCGGCGGCCACTGCCCGCCCAGCACCTGCACGCGCTCGGCCTGGATCGCCTCGTTGGGAAAGAGGCTGGCGTCGAAGAAGGCCCAGAACCACGCGACGAAGAACATCACCTCCGAGGCGATGAACATGATCATGCCATAGCGCAGATGCATCGACACGACCGGCGTGTGAGCGCCCTCCTGGCCTTCCTTCACCGTGTCCGACCACCAGGCGAACATGACGTAGAGAACCACCGCGAGGCCGAGGAAGAAGATCCACGGGGTCGCGAGGTTGAGGCCGAGGATCTGAAAGTCGAGGCCGCTGAACCAGCGCATGTATCCGACGGCACCGATGAGCATGACCATGGCACCGACGGAACCGACGAATGGCCAAGGGCTCGGATCGATGATGTGATAGTCGTGTTTCTTGACGTGCGCGTCCGCCATGGCTCTCCCCGGTCTTTCTCTCACCGCCCGGCACCGTTTCTACAACAGCGGGCGGGCACGTTCCAGCATTCTCATGGCCGCGGCGACGTCGCCCGGCAAAAACTCAACTGTCCGAGCCGCCCTTGCTGCCTTCTTTCTTCGGCGTCGCCGCGATCGGCGCCGGATCATCGACCGGAAAGAAGGTATAGGACAAGGTGATCGCGAGAAGATCCTTCAGCTCTTCCGTTTCCGCAACCTCCGGATCGACATAGAAGACGATCGGCATCTCGACCGTCTCCCCCGGCTGGAGCGTCTGGTTGGAAAAGCAGAAACAGGCGATCTTGTTGAAGTACAGGCCCGCCGCCTCCGGCGTCACATTGAAGAGCGCCTGCCCGGTGATTGCACGATCGGAACGGTTCTCGACATGGTAGGAGACCTGTGTCTTCTCGCCGAGATGGACCCGGACCTCTCGCTGGTTCGGCCGGAACGTCCAGGGCAACCCCGGTGCGACATTCCCGTCGAAGCGAACCGTCACCTGCTTGTCGCTCACGCTCGTCGGCGCGGCCTCGGCACGCTGGGTGGTGCCGCCATAGCCGGTAACCTGACAAAACATGCGATAGAGCGGCACCGAGGCGAAGGCTGCGCCGAGCATTCCGGCGGCAAAGGCCGCACAGACGACCGGAACGACGACTGCGCGCGACAGCCGCTTTTCGCCCGTACCGTCGCGACCTGTGCTCATGATGCCATCTTCGCCAGGGATACGAGATAGAAGATCACGACCAGAGCGACCAGGACGATCCCGATCGCAATGGAGCGGTTGCGCCGCGCCCGTTCCTCCGCTGGTGTCAGCCTGATCCGCTCGGGTTCTTCCAAGATCACCATCCGCTCGCGAGAACCGTGGTGATCGCCGCATCGACCAGAAGCATCGTGAAAAGGCCGAACAGATAGAGGATCGAGAAGCCGAACAGCTTCTTGGCCGGGATCATCGCCTCGTCGCCATCGGCCATCTTCAGGACAGCGAAGGCGTGGCGCAAAAAGTTGAGCCCGAGAAGGATCGAGACGACACCGTAGGCCGGCCCGGCATAGCCGAGGAAAAACGGCGCCGCGCCGATCGGCGCGAGAACGAGCGAGTAGAGGAAGATCTGGATCCGCGTCGATCGTTCGCCGGCGACGTTGGGAAGCATGGGAACGTTGGCGCTGCCGTAGTCACGCAGCTTGAAGAGGGCGAGCGCCCAGAAATGCGGCGGCGTCCACAGGAAGATGATCAGGAAAAGAATGGTCGATTCGACCGAGAGACCGCCCGTTGCAGCCGCATAGCCGATCATCGGCGGGAACGCGCCCGCAGCGCCGCCAATGACAATGTTCTGCGGCGTAGAACGCTTCAGTCCCATCGTGTAGATGACAGCGTAGAAGAAGATGGTGAAGGCGAGGAAGCCGGCGGCGAACCAGTTCGAGGCGAGGCCGAGCAGACACACCGACAGGAGCGAGAGCGCCAGGCCGAAGGCGAGCGCCGCCTCGCCGCTGACGCGGCCGGCCGGCACCGGGCGCTTGGCGGTGCGGGTCATCACCGCGTCGATATCGGCATCGTACCACATGTTCAGCGCGCCGGCCGCGCCGGCACCAATGGCGATGGCAAGGATCGAGATGATCGCCAGCGTCGGATGCATGTGCACCGGTGCGACGACGAGCCCGGTCACGGCCGTCAGAACGACCAGGGACATCACCCGCGGCTTGAGGAGTGCGATGAAGTCCTTCGGCTCGGAGAGGCTGATCGCCTCGCGGGCCGCGACCCGTGACTGTGTTTCGACTAACGTCAATTCAAACCTCGATCATCGAAGCGTTGCGGCTGGGGCGGGCCCGCGTCCGGGCCCTGGCTGGCGCCATGCAGATCGGGTGCCGCCGTGTTGGCACCTACGCGCTCGGCTGTGCCCCGCGATGCTGTCTGGTCAGTACCGCCGCTTCCTGGGTCTTGTCACCATGGTTGCCGGCAAAATTCGTTGCCGGCAATCCGTGCTGGTCCTGTCAGCACGCCGCAAAGACAGAGGCGCGCTGCTGTTTTTTGAACCGCCGGATCAACGGATCCGCGGCAGTTCCTCCCACTGGTGGAAAGGCGGCGGCGACGGCAGCTGCCATTCGAGCGTCGTCGCCCCCTCACCCCAGGGATTGGCCCCGGCGACACGCTTCTTCGAGAAGGCTTCGTAGACACCATAAAGGAAGACGAGGACCGCGACGCCGGAAATGTAGGACCCCATCGAGGAGATGAAATTCCAGCCGGCAAACGCATCCGGATAGTCGACATAGCGGCGCGGCATGCCGGCAGCGCCCAGGAAGTGCTGCGGGAAGAACACGATGTTGACGCCGACGAAGGTCATCCAGAAGTGAATCTTGCCGATCCGCTCGTTGTACATGTAGCCCGTCATCTTCGGGAACCAGTAGTACCAGGCCGCGAAGATCGCGAAGACCGCGCCGAGCGACAGGACGTAATGGAAATGCGCGACGACGTAGTAGGTGTCGTGCAGGACGCGGTCCATGCCGGCATTGGCGAGCTTGACGCCGGTCACACCGCCGACGGTGAACAGGAAGATGAAGCCGACGGCCCACAGCATCGGCGTCTTGAAGGAGACCGAGCCGCCCCACATGGTCGCGATCCAGGAGAAGATCTTGATGCCGGTCGGCACCGCGATCACCATCGTCGCGAAGACGAAGTAGCGCTGTGTGTTGAGCGAAATGCCGGTCGTGTACATGTGGTGCGCCCACACGACGAAGCCGACGACGCCGATCGCGACCATGGCATAGGCCATTCCGAGATAGCCGAAGACCGGCTTCTTGGAGAAGGTCGAGATGATGTGGCTGATGATGCCGAAGGCCGGCAGGATCAGGATATAGACCTCAGGGTGGCCGAAGAACCAGAACAGGTGCTGGAACAGGATCGGATCGCCACCGCCGGCCGGCGTGAAGAAGGTCGTGCCGAAGTTGCGGTCGGTCAGCAGCATGGTGATCGCGCCGGCGAGAACCGGCAGCGACAGAAGCAGCAGGAACGCCGTCACCAGCACCGACCAGGCAAAGAGCGGCATCTTGTGCAGCGTCATGCCCGGGGCACGCATGTTGAGGATGGTGGTGATGAAGTTGATCGCGCCGAGGATCGACGAGGCGCCGGCGATGTGCAGCGCGAAGATCGCGAGATCGACCGCCGGCCCCGGATGGCCCGAAGTCGAGAGCGGCGGATACATCGTCCAGCCGGTGCCGGCGCCGTTCGAGCCCGGCGCGCCCTCGACGAACATCGACAGGATAAGCAGCGGGAAGGCGGCGGCAAGCAGCCAGAAGGAGATGTTGTTCAGCCGCGGAAACGCCATGTCCGGCGCGCCGATCATGATCGGCACCATCCAGTTGGCGAAACCGCCGATCAAAGCCGGCATGACCATGAAGAAGATCATGATCAGGCCGTGGCCGGTGGTGAAGACGTTGTAGATCTGCGGATCGCCGAAGATCTGGAGCCCCGGCTCCTGAAGCTCCATGCGCATCACGACCGACAAGGCGCCGCCGAAGACGCCCGCACAGATCGCGAAGATCAGATAGAGCGTTCCAATGTCCTTGTGATTGGTCGAATAGACCCAGCGCGTCCAGCCGTGCGGCTTGTGATCGTCATGGGCCTCGTGGGCGGCACCGTATGCCATGATCGTTTCCCCTCTAACCCGTCTATTCAGCGCGCGGCGACTTTGGCGCCGCTCTTGGCGGCGATCGCTGCGGTCAGCGCCTGATTGGCGCCATCGAGATCGTTTCCAGCCTCCGCGTACCAGCTGGCGAACTGATCCCTGGACACAACGCGCAGCGCGATCGGCATGTTGGCGTGGTTCTGGCCGCAGAGCTCGGAGCACTGGCCGTAGAAGATTCCCTCACGCTTGGCTTCGAACCAGTATTCGTTCAGCCGGCCCGGCACGGCATCGACCTTTACGCCCATCGACGGCAAAGCGAAGGAATGAATGACGTCGCCGGAGGTCGACAGAATGCGAATGACGGTATCGACCGGCACCACGAGTTCGTTGTCGACGGCGAGCAGTCGCGGATAGACGTTGATGTCGCCCTTGGCCTCGGCCGCCGCATCCTGATCGGACAGCGAATCGGTCAACTGCGCCAAAGGATAGGAATCGAATGAGACGGGCTCGGCCTGCGCCTCCGACGACGTGTCGCTCGGCTGATACTCATAGCCCCAGTACCACTGGTAGCCGGTCGCCTTGACGGTCAGCTCCGGCTCGCTCGGCGGATTGTACTGGGCGGTGAGAAGCTGGAAGGACGGGATCGCCAGGAACAGCAGGATGATCACCGGTGCCAGCGTCCAGATCACCTCGATCGTGGTGTTGTGGCTCGTGCGCGACGGCGTCGGGTTCTTTTTCTCGTTGTAGCGATAGATGCACCAGCCGAGCAGGGCGGCCACGAGGATGGTGATCGGGATGATGAAGGCCAGCGTGTAGTCGCTGAACCAGTGGATCTGTTCCTCGATCGGCGACAGCGCTTCCTGCAGGGTGATCTGCCAGTCGTGCGGCTGACCCGGCAGCAACGCTTCTCCGTCCTGCGCCATCGCAGCGCCGGCGGACGAGAGCACGGCAGCCGTGGCAAAGGTCGATCGTCTCACTCGCATGTTCTCCCTCACACACGCGGAGCCTAGATGCAGCGTCCCACAACCGCGCCGCCGAGCGGCGCGTCCCCCGCGTAGAATCGTCCCAAACTCCGGTAACCCACAAGCGTCAAACCACGAAACCGGCCAGATCGCAACTCCATATCTACGCCCTAGGCTTGCGGCATAATCGCAAGTCGTGGAGACGTTCCTGCCGCAAAATCGACCCGGAGGCAGCTCGGCCTTCCGCATTGCGACAGGGCGGGGCTTCCTGTCGCGGTGTCGGCGTCGTAAGTTCGCGCGAACGCTGCTCGATGCGATCCGCCGAGCCATGATCGCAGCGGCCCGCCCTATGCCAACGCCCCTCGCAACCGGGGGATTGACCCACACGACAGATGATTCGGATTTCGACATGACCATAGCGCCGAGATCGCTCGCCATAGCCGTTTCGATCGCGGCAGCAGTTTTCGCGACAGGCAGCCTTTCCTTCGCCAGCCCGGCCGCCGCGCAGGCCGGCGCGACAGGCACGGTGAAGTCGCGGCACGGCGCCTGGGCCGTGGTCTGCGACAATCCGGCCGGGGCCAGCGGCGAACAATGCGCCCTTCTTCAAAACGTCGTGTCCGACGAGCGACCGGAGCTCAGCCTTTCGGTCGTCGCCCTGAAGACGGCCGACGGCAAGGCGCGCATCCTCAGGGTCCTTGCCCCGCTCGGCGTGCTTCTGCCGCTGCCCGATTACGGGCTCGGCCTGATCATCGACGGCAAGAGCGTCGGCAGAACCCAGTTCACCCGCTGCTTTTCCGACGGCTGCTACGCCGAGGTGCCGCTCGACGACACGCTCCTGAAGCTCCTGTCGGAAGGCAAGGAGGCGGTGTTCACCTTCTTCCAGTCGGCCGAACCGAACGCCGGCGTCGGCATCTCCGTCGACCTGAAAGGCTTCAAGGACGGCTTCGACGCCCTCGGAAAATAGGCGCCACCGGCGCCCCCGAAGGCTTTTCGGCGACCGGCATTCCCGCAGGAGCGAGCCCTTGACGGTCGCAGCTTTCCGATCCGTCATTGGCATCGCGGCCGGCCAGGACCTATCTTGCGATAAGGACGACCTGTCGGGCCTTGCCCGCTCACGATGCAAAGCGGCCAGAGCCGCAAGCCCAAAGCGGCGCGCGCCGCGAGGATGACCAGCCCATGAGCCTTTCCCTCCTCGACCGCTTCGACATCTCCCGCGAGGAGGTCGAGGCCGTTCTGTCGGACACGCTGTCCGGCGCCGACGACGGCGAACTGTTCCTTGAATATCGCGAGTCGGAATCGCTCGCCTTCGACAATGGCCGGCTGAAATCAGGCAACTTCTCGATCGATCAGGGGTTCGGGATGAGGGCCGTCGCCGGCGAGGCGGTCGGCTATGCCCATGCGGGCGACTTCTCGGTCAGCGCGCTCAAACGCGCCGCCGATGCGGTCGCCGCGGTGAAGACGGGACATTCGGGCGCCGTCGCCGAGCCGCCGGCCGGCACCAACCGCAAGCTTTACGGCGACGAGAACCCGATCCCCTCCCCCGGCTTCGAAGCCAAGGTGAAGCTGCTCACCGAGATCGACGCCTATCTCAGAGCCAAGGGCGACGACGTGCGCCAGGTCTCGGCGACGCTCGGCGCGACGTGGCAGACCGTCGAGATCCTTCGGGCCGACGGGCGCCTCGTCAAAGACGTCCGCCCGCTGGTCCGGATCAACGTCTCGGTCGTCTGCGGCAAGGGCGAGCGGCAGGAGACCGGCTCGGCCGGCGCCGGCGGCCGGCGCGGCTTCGGCGAATTCCTCGCCGACGGCTCCTGGCAGAACCTCGCCGACGAGGCGCTGCGTCAGGCGCGGGTGAATCTCGAGGCTGTGCCGGCGCCGGCCGGCAGCTTCGATATCGTGCTCGGCGCCGGCTGGCCGGGCGTCATGCTGCACGAGGCGGTCGGCCACGGCCTCGAAGGCGACTTTAACCGCAAGAAGACCTCGGCCTTCGCCGGCCTGATGGGCCAGCAGGTCGCGGCCAAGGGCGTCACCGTCGTCGACGACGGCACGATTTCCGAGCGCCGGGGATCGCTGACCATCGACGACGAGGGCACGCCCACCAACAAGACGGTGCTGATCGAGGACGGCAAGCTCGTCGGCTACATGCAGGACCGCCAGAACGCCCGGCTGATGGGGATGGCCGCCACCGGCAACGGCCGCCGCCAGTCCTACGCCCATGTGCCGATGCCGCGCATGACCAACACGATGATGCTGGAGGGCCCCTATGGCTCGGAAGAGATCATCGCCTCGGTCAAGGACGGCATCTACGCCGTCTCCTTCGGCGGCGGCCAGGTCGACATCACGTCAGGCAAATTCGTCTTCGGCTGCACCGAGGCCTACCGCATCCGAAACGGCAAGGTGGCCGAACCGCTGAAGGGCGCCATGCTCATCGGCAACGGCCCCGAAGCCATGCACCGCGTGTCCATGGTCGGCAACGACGTCGCGCTCGACACCGGCATCGGCATGTGCGGCAAGCAGGGCCAGGGCGTGCCGGTGGGCGTCGGCCAGCCGCATCTCAGGATGGATCAGGTGACGGTCGGAGGCACGGAAGCCGGATGAGAGCCGACGGAGCGGCGAGGTTCCCGGCCGCGTTCGACAGTCTCGCCGAACGGCACAGATCGAAGGCCTGGCAGGCAGGGATCAGGTGTCCGCTTTTATCGCGCTCGTCACGCTTGGGCCCCGTCCCGAGCGTCCAGTACGCCGATTAAGCTTCTGCTTCGTCGGAAGTTTCCGGATTCTCGGGGCAGGGTTCAGAATGACGATGCGTCGAGCGATGCGCCTTCTCGATCAAGTCGTGGCCAACCCGCAATAATGCTGTCGTCTCCCGTTGCGTCCAATAGGACGCAGGGCTCTTTCTTGCATTCCCAGGGACAGCCGTTTCGGCTTCTACGAGCGCTGCAGTCGAAACGCCGACCGCGCCCGCGGGGCCGAAGCCCCGGGGCGGATCGCGCCGGTTCGTTGAGGTCAGGCAGCCGAACCGATCAGAGACGGTAGAGGATCTGGTCGTTCCAGAAGCGGTCGAGGCGCTGGAGCGACTTGTTCATCTTGGAGAATTCCTGCTCGTCGAGGCCACCGACCTTGTCGATCGAGCCGATGTGGCGGTCGTAGAGTTCGCCGACGACCCGGGCGATCTCCATGCCGCTCTCGGTCAGAGAGACGCGGACGGCGCGGCGGTCGACGCGCGACTTCTGATGGTCGATGAAGCCGAGTTCGACGAGCTTCTTGAGATTGTAGGAGACGTTCGAGCCGAGATAGAAGCCGCGGGTGCGCAGCTCGCCGGCGGTCAGCACCGAATCGCCGATGTTGAAGAGCAGGAGAGCCTGCACGGCGTTGATGTCGGTGCGACCGGCCCTGTCGAACTCATCCTTGATCACGTCCAGAAGGCGACGATGCAGCCGCTCGACAAGCTGAAGTGTCTCGAGATAAAGCGACTTCAGTTCCGGCTTTTCTTCCTGAACGTGAACCGCCTGCACCTTGTTGTTCGCGACCATGTTGTTGCTCCGCTGTTGAAGTGATGGATTGTTTTTGTTTCGTATCCATCTTGGAGACCAATCTACGCGGCGCATCTAAAATTCGACTTAAACCTCAGACTTAACACCATCTTACAGTGTTCGAACGAATTTCTTGCTTAACGATTTTCCGACCGCCGGCCTCAGGCATCGTCCATGCCGGGCCCGTCAGCGCTCGAAGCGCCTGCCATCCTCGCGCCATGCCACGATCCTGAGGACGGCCAGCATGCCTAGCCCCCAGGCATGGGCGACGAGGCCGAGAATATTCTCGCCGAAAAGATCGGGAAAGCCGAGATGCATCACCACCTCGATGATCGCGATCAGCACCCAGATCACCGCCCCCCAACCGGCCGTCATCCAGAGCCCCATGCCGGCGACGGGATAAAGCACCGCGAGCGCCGGCGCTGCAATCCGCCACCAGATCGGCATCAGGTCGAAGCGGCCGAGACGGGCGGCGTCGACGCCGATCAGCCTGATCCAGTAGAAGATGCCGACGGCGAACAGGACGGCCCCGGCGCCACGGCAGAGCCAGACCCCCAGCCGGCGATTGAGGGTGGTCGCCTTCGATTCGCCCGTAAGCTCTATGGTCATGGCTGAACTCTACTCAGGGACAATACTCAGGCATTCGACACTCGGGCATTCGACGCAAGGTCTGGGCTGACCGCCTTCCCGGACGCGCCCGACCGCCGGGCAGCCGGGCCGCCGGGCCGCCGGGCCGCCGGGCCGCGGACCCTAGTTCCTTCCGAAGGCAGCGGTCAATCTTGCAGGAGCGGCCGCAAGGGCATAGGCAACTTGTCCGAGGACATACCGCATCGAGCCGGTGCGTCGCCATACGAGCGCACCCGCCTCGCCATCCCGTTCGCATTCACGGACCGTCGCCATGACCGATTTTCCCGTCTCGATCACCAACCGCATCGACGCCGCGACGGGAGGCATGCGCATGCGGCGCCTGCGCCAGGCAGCCTGGAGCCGGCGACTGGTGCGCGAGAACACGCTTTCGACGGCCGATCTGATCTGGCCGATCTTCGTGCGCGAGGGCGGCGGCGAGCCGCAGCCGGTCGCCGCGATGCCGGGCGTCTCGCGGCTTTCGGTGGAAGGCTGCGTCGAAGCGGCCAAGCGCGCCCGCGACCTCGACATCCCCCTCGTCGCCCTCTTCCCCTATACCGACCCGTCCCTGCGTGACGAAACCGGAAGCGAGGCGCTCAACCCAGGCAATCTCGTCTGCCGCGCGGCGCGGGCGATGAAGAAGGCCGTGCCGGAAGTCGGCATCATGTGCGATGTCGCCCTCGACCCCTATACGAGCCACGGCCACGACGGCGTCATGCGGGGCGAGCGCATTCTCAACGACGAATCCGTCGAACTCCTCTGCCAGCAGGCGGTCGTCCAGGCCGAGGCCGGCTGCGACGTCATCGGCCCGTCGGACATGATGGACGGGCGCGTCGCCTGTATCCGCCACGCCCTCGACGATGCCGGCTGCCGCGATGCGCTGATCATGGCCTACAGCGCCAAATACGCCTCGGCTTTCTACGGCCCGTTCCGCGAGGCGGTCGGCTCCGGCGGCATGCTGAAGGGCGACAAGCGCACCTATCAGATGGACTACGGCAACACCGACGAGGCCGTGCGCGAGGCGGCCCAGGATCTCGCCGAGGGCGCTGACATGATCATGGTCAAGCCCGGCCTGCCCTATCTCGACGTCCTCGCCCGGCTGGCACGGGAATTCGGCGTGCCGACCTTCGCCTATCAGACCTCGGGCGAATATTCGATGATCATGGCGGCGGTTCAGAACGGCTGGCTCGACGGCGACAAGGCGATGCTCGAGACGCTGACCGCCTACAAGCGCGCGGGCGCATCCGGCATCCTCACCTATTTCTCGCCCAAGGTCGCGGAAATGATGCGAGGCTAAGACGCGCGGCGCGGCGATGCGCGGACGTCTCCCGCCCCCGATCACTGCACCGAGGCAACACAATGATCGCCGCGTCGTCATCCCGGCCCCCGAGCCGGCGCCGCCGAGGACGAGCATGACGAACCGATCGAACTCTTTGCTGCGCCAAGCCGCTCGAACCCGAGCACCCTCATCCTGAGGCGCCGCCGCAGGCGGCCTCGAAGGGCGAGGGTGCGGGACGCGGTGGTGAAGGCCGACGCCGCTCGAAGCGCCGCCATCCGCGCCTTACGCCCCTCGCCCTTCGAGGCTCCACCGCTCGCAGAGCGGTTCCGCGCCTCAGGATGAGGGGCTTGGTGATCGCCGTGCCAGCGTCCCGCAGTCCTACTCTACGACCTTTGGCCGCGACCCTTCACCCATTCGCTCGACGACGTCGTAGGCATCGGATGAAGGCGCCCGTTCTGCGACGGTGACGCGCCGTCTGGGTCTCTTGTGGCCGCCCTTCGACTACACTTGACCTTTTCCAATCTCCCGGCGACGTTGGGCGGTGCAATGCCCGAGACGTTCAGGGGAATCGGAAAGGACCCACCATAAGCGCTTCGCCCGCCATCGCCGAACCGTCCGCCGGCATCGGATATTCCGGCCCGCTCGCCCGCTTCATGAAGCGCCGGGCGGCGGGACGCACCCTTCCCGTCCTCACCGTCTGCGCGGCAATCCTCGTTCTCTGGTATCTCGCCGCCATCGGCATGAACTGGGCGACCGAGACCGACAAGCTTGTCCGCGCCGGCGACTATTCGGTGACCGACGCGATCGCCGCCACCTGGTCCGCCAGGCGCCCGGTGCTCCCCGCTCCGCACCAGATCGTCGCGGAGCTCTGGAAGACCACGGTCGACGTCAAACCCACCTCGCCGCGCTCGCTGCTCTTCCATGCCTGGGTGACGCTCTCCTCCACCCTTCTCGGCTTCGTCTTCGGCTCGATCCTCGGCATTCTGATCGCCGTCGGCATCCTGTTTTCCAGGACCCTCGACAAGGCGCTGATGCCCTGGGTGGTGATCTCCCAGACGATCCCCATTCTCGCCATCGCCCCGATGATCATCGTCGTGCTCAACTCGATCGGCGTGCAGGGGCTTTTACCGAAGGCCTTCATCTCCACCTATCTGTCCTTCTTCCCGGTCACCGTCGGCATGGTGAAGGGCCTCAGAGCGCCCGATCGGATGCTCACCGACCTGATGCACACCTATTCGGCGAGCCCCTTGCAGACGCTGATGAAGCTGCGCTTTCCAGCCTCGCTGCCGTTTCTGTTCACCGGAATGAAGGTGGGTGTTGCTGCAGCCCTCGTCGGCGCCATCGTCGGCGAGCTTCCGACCGGCGCGGTGGCCGGCCTCGGCGCGAGGCTGCTTGCCGGCTCCTATTACGGCCAGACCATCCAGATCTGGTCGGCGCTGGTGATGGCGTCGCTGATGGCCGCGGTGCTGGTCTGGCTGGTCGGGCTTTGCGAAAAGGCGGCGCTCAAGCGGCAGGGAGCGCGGCCATGAGTGAGGCCCCTCTCGCCCAGGCGCTGGCCGGCAAGAGCTCCCCCGGCACACGGATCGGCTCGCTCGCGCTCCTGACCGTCCTTTTCGCCCTTTGGGCCTTCGTGTCGTTGCCTGAAGGCGGCTGGCTGCTCGTTCTTGCCGCTCTCGCCTTCTGGACGTCGGCCTTGAGGCTCACCGTCTTGCTGTCGGCACTGGAGCCGCAATCGAAGGCAGCACGGCGCGGCCTTTCCGTGGCAATTCCGGTTCTCTTCGGCCTCACATTCCTGTTTCTCTGGGAATTCGTCGTGCGCGGGCTGGACGTCCCCTCCGTCCTTCTGCCGCCGCCGTCCGCCATCGCCGCAACATTCGCCGCCTCGACCGGCCTCCTCTGGGCCGACTTCGTCCAGACCTTTCTGAAGGCCGTCCTCGCCGGCTACGCGATCGGCTGCGGCGCGGGCTTCCTCACCGCCCTCCTCGTCGACCGCTCACCCTTCCTGAAGCGGGGCCTCCTGCCGATCGGCAATCTCGTCTCGGCGCTTCCCATCGTCGGCGTCGCGCCGATCATGGTGATGTGGTTCGGTTTCGACTGGCCGTCCAAGGCGGCCGTCGTGATCATCATGACCTTTTTCCCGATGCTGGTGAACACCGTGGCCGGCCTCAACGCATCCTCCGCCATGGAACGCGACCTGATGCGCACCTATGCCGCATCGCACGGTCAGACGCTGACGAAGCTCCGGCTGCCGGCCGCCATGCCCTTCATCTTCAACGCCCTGAAGATCAACGCCACCCTCGCCCTGATCGGCGCGATCGTGGCGGAATTCTTCGGCACGCCCATCGTCGGCATGGGCTTTCGTATCTCGGCGGAGATCGGCCGCATGAACACGGCGATGGTCTGGGCCGAGATCACCGTCGCTGCCCTCGTGGGCTCGCTGTCCTACGGCCTGATCGCGCTGATCGAACGGCGCGCGACCTTCTGGCATCCCTCGATCCGCCGGGGATAGCCCGCACGAACCATCACCCAACCAACAGAGCAACAGGGATTATTCAAGCCATGAAAGCATCACTGATCGGCGCAGCCGTCCTTCTCGGCGCGGCAAGCTTCGGCAACGTGGCGAACGCCGCCGACGCCCTCACCCTGCAGCTGAAATGGGTCACCCAGGGCCAGTTCGCCGGCTATTACGTCGCCAAGGAGAAGGGCTATTACGACGAGGCCGGCCTCGACGTGACGATCAAGCCCGGCGGCCCGGACATCGCCCCCGAGCAGGTGATCGCCGGCGGCGGCGCCGACGTCATCGTCGACTGGATGCCGGCCGCGCTCGCCGCCCGCGAAAAGGGCCTGCCGCTGGTCAACATCGCCCAGCCCTTCAAGAAATCCGGCATGGAGCTGACCTGCCGGAAAGACACCGGCATCGAGAAGCCCAAGGATTTCAAGGGCAAGACCCTGGGCGTCTGGTTCTCCGGCAACGAATATCCGTTCCTCGCCTGGATGTCGAAGCTGGGGCTCTCCACCGAGGGCGGGCCGGACGGCGTCACCGTCATCAAGCAGGGCTTCAATGTCGACCCGCTGATCCAGAAGCAGGCCGACTGCATCTCGACCATGACCTATAACGAATACTGGCAGGTCATCGACGCCGGCATTCCGGCCGACGAGCTGACCGTCTTCAA
Source organism: Jiella mangrovi (assembly GCF_017815135.1). Classification (GTDB taxonomy): domain Bacteria; phylum Pseudomonadota; class Alphaproteobacteria; order Rhizobiales; family Rhizobiaceae; genus Jiella; species Jiella mangrovi. The sequence continues at coordinate 618,762 of NZ_JAGJCF010000001.1, forward strand.
ATATGACGATCAGGGCGTCGCCACCCTGGAAGACGGCCTCTACGTCTTGGAAAAAAGCCTCGAAGACCCGAAGAAGGTCGAGGATCTCGCCAAGTTCGTGAAGGCTTCGATGAAGGGCTGGGCCTATGCCGCAGAACATCCGGACGAGGCTGCCGAGATCGTCCTCGACAACGACATGACCGGCGCCCAGACCGAGGAGCACCAGAAGCGCATGGTGCGCGAGGTGAACAAGCTGGTCGACGGATCCGACGGCACGCTCGACGTCGCCGCCGCCGAAAACACCGTGAAGGTGCTGATGTCCGGCGGCTCCGACCCGGTGATCACCAAGAAGCCCGAGGGCGCCTGGACGTCCAAGGTCACCGACAAGATGAAGGATATGTGAGGAGGCCTGCGGCCGGCGAAAGCCCGCGCCCTCAAAAGTCTGCAACGGCCGGCGCCCCGTCGCACCGGCCGTTATCCTTTTCGACGCCGCCGGTGTTGATTGTTCGGCGGCGATTCCGTATCAGGCCCCTCACCCGGACGCTTCGTCCGGCTCAGGGCGCGTAGCTCAGTTGGTAGAGCAACGGACTTTTAATCTGTAGGTCTTGGGTTCGAGTCCCAACGCGCCCACCAAATTCTGAAATGTCCAGCCCGGAGACATGGGTAGGAGAACGCTCCTAAGACATCGCATATGTTGCAGAAATTTTCCTTGATTTGCAGGGGCTCTCCGGTAGGATCGGCAGCTAAATGCAATCAGGAGTTCGATATGGCCGCTGATGCGCACGACCTTCAGAATCGTATCGAAGCATTGGAAGCAACGGTCAACCAATTACTGAAGATGCTTAATGAAAGGGCGGAACAAGAAGACGAGCTTCGTGGCCAGATCATGCAGACTACGCTTATCAACAGACGTCAGTCAGCCGCGAACTCTATTTTATTTTCACAGGCGGTTGGTCGCCTCGGAATGGTTATCGGTGTCGCGGAAGGTCGTCCGATAACGCGCGCCATCTTGAAGGAGCAAGTAGACAGCCTTCAGGCAGAGATCCATCCTGAATTCGCTGAAGCCGCTAAACTGCCGATGCACAACATCCGAATTTTTTGGACCGGCGAGGACGATGGCTTAGTTTGATGGAATAATTCGGAGGTAGTTGGTTCGAGCAGCAACGCTCCTACCGCTCTTCTCTTTTCACGCACGACACGTCGGCGGCAGATCGGTTACGCCGCGAGTATTCAAGTTGCACGTCCAGAAAGTCAATACCGTTTGGGTATGGGCTTCTAGAAGCCTGCGGCCGCGAGGATAGCTTGGATTACGGTTGCGCCGCCGATCGGCGCGATCAGCATTGCGACGACGAAGATGGCGATCGAGGATAAGACGATTTTCTCCTCGCGGTTAGTGAGACGCCTTCCCTCGGGGACTGACTCTGGTTGACGCCATTGATTCTTTTCGTCGAGATACATGGCTGGGCTCCGGCCTATCCTGCACTGTTCCGCGAAGTCTATCAGCCAGATTATAACGCATCTGAGCGGAGATGCAGCCCTCACGTTGCCTTGGCGAGGGCGACAAGTTTCGGCGCAGATGCGATAGTAGGCGGAGCGGCTGTGTCGCCTCGCCCATTTTGGTATCACATCTCGTCTTCGGTCGGCACCAGGATCTCGCGCTTGCCGGCGTGGTTGGCCGGGCCGACGATGCCCTCCTGCTCCATCTTCTCGATGATCGAAGCGGCGCGGTTGTAGCCGATGCCGAGGCGGCGCTGGATGTAGGAGGTCGAGGCCTTGCCGTCCCTGAGGACCACGGCGACCGCCTGATCGTAGGGGTCGTCGGAGTCATCGCCGCCGCCGCCGGCATTGCCCGAGCCGCCGCCCGAGCCGCCGCCGCCGGACGTCCCGCCCTCCTCGTCCTCGTCTTCGAGGATCGCGTCGAGATAGTCCGGCACGCCCTGGGCTTTCAGGTGATTGACGATCTTCTCGACTTCCGGGTCGTCGACGAAGGGGCCGTGGACGCGCTGGATTCTGCCGCCGCCGGCCATGAACAGCATGTCGCCCATGCCGAGTAGCTGCTCGGCGCCCTGCTCGCCGAGGATGGTGCGCGAATCGATCTTCGAGGTCACCTGGAAGGAGATGCGGGTCGGGAAGTTCGCCTTGATCGTGCCAGTGATGACGTCGACCGAGGGGCGCTGGGTCGCCATGATGACGTGGATGCCGGCGGCGCGGGCCATCTGGGCGAGGCGCTGGACGGCGCCCTCGATGTCCTTGCCGGCAACCATCATCAGGTCGGCCATCTCGTCGATGATGACGACGATGTAGGGCAACGGCTCGAGATCGAACTCCTCCGTCTCGAAGATCGGCTCGCCGGTGTCGCGGTCAAAGCCCGTCTGCACGGTACGCGACATCGTCTCGCCGCGCTCCATCGCCTGTTTGACGCGCGAGTTGAAGCCGTCGATGTTGCGGACCCCCACCTTCGACATCTTGCGATAGCGGTCCTCCATCTCGCGGACCGTCCATTTCAAAGCGACGACGGCCTTCTTCGGGTCGGTGACGACCGGCGAGAGGAGATGCGGGATGCCGTCATAGATCGACAGTTCGAGCATCTTCGGATCGATCATGATCAGCCGGCATTCGGCCGGGGTGAAGCGGTAGAGCAGCGACAGGATCATCGTGTTGATCGACACGGATTTACCGGATCCGGTGGTGCCGGCGACGAGGAGATGCGGCATCTTGGCCAGATCGGCGATCACCGCCTCGCCGCCGATGGTCTTGCCGAGGACGAGCGGCAGTTTGCCCTTGTTCTGGGAGAAGGCTTCAGACGCGATCATCTCGCGATAGTAGACCGTCTCGCGGCGCTGGTTCGGCAGTTCGATACCGATGGCGTTCTTGCCGGGAATGACGGCGACGCGGGCGGCGATCGCCGACATCGAGCGGGCGATGTCGTCGGCAAGGCCGATGACGCGCGATGACTTGATGCCCGGCGCCGGCTCGAGCTCGTAGAGGGTGACCACCGGGCCGGGGCGCACCTCGATGATCTCGCCCTTGACGCCGAAATCCTCCAGCACGCCCTCGAGTAGCCGGGCGTTCTCCTGCAGGGCTTCGGGCGACATGGAGGAGTCGCGTCCGGTCGCCTTCGGGGGCGAGAGGAAGTCGACGGAGGGCAGCTCGAAGGTCGCCGAATCGGCAACCGTCATCGGCTGCGGCTGCGGTTTCATCGCGACCGCCCGGCCGGAGCCGGTGCGCAGGCGCTGCTGGTCAGCCGTCACCGTGCGCTGCGGCACGACGCGCGCCGGCGGTTCGCTGTGAGCCGGCGCCCGCACAGGCGCCGGACGCTGCGGCTCTGAGCGGCGCTCGGGCGCTGGCGCCATCGCCGGTTCGGTCCGCTCCTTCTGCTGGGCCGCCTTGCGGCCGGGAAAGGCGACGATGTTGCCGGACAGGAGGCCGCGCCAGCCACCGCCCGCCTCTTCAGCACTGGCCTCGCCGTGGACGGACACGCGATCGCCGGCACTGAGGGTCATGGCGTCGTTCGCGGAATGATCGTCCGCCGGATGGACCTCTGCTTGAGGAACCGCGGCCTGGATCTCGGCCTCGAACGCCGCATCGTCATCGTCATCGACGAAGCCGTCGTGAGGGGCCTCGGTCCCGTATCGGTTTTCACTCTGCCAGTCGGCGCCGGATGCGGCTTGCCAGTCGCCAGCGAAATCGCCGTCGTCCTCGTCGTCCTGCCAGTCGGTCGGATCGACGCTGTTGCCGTCATTGACCGGCATCGAAACGCGGATCGCGCGTGCCCCAGGCTCCACCAGCGCGGCCGGCGGCGGCGGCGCGAAGGCGGCGTCGCCATCGTCCCGCCAGGCATCGAAGCCGGCGCCGAAATCGGGCTCCCTGTGCTTCTGGCGCTGCTCGCTGCGGCGCTGCCAGGCGGCCCTTGCGGAATAGAAGGAGTGGGCCGCGGCGCCGAAGAGGAGCGACAGCCGCCCCTCGTTCTCGCCCTCGTCCCCATCGAGAGCGTGCTTCTCGGCCTTGGTGGCATAGCGGCCGATCAGGGCGGCGCCGTTGAGATAAAGCCAGACGGCCGGCGCGGCGAGAAGACCGGCGAGCAGGATCGCGAAAGCGCCGCTCGGATAGCCGCCGAAGAGGCCGGCCGGAAGCCTGAGGAGAAGATCACCCGCAACACCGCCGATCCCGATGGGTAGTGGCCAGCTCGCCGGTGCCGGAAGGCAGCTGAGGGCGGCGCAGGCAACGAGCACACCGCCAACGGCAAACCATCCGCGCTTGCCGACATGGTCGATGCTGCGGCCGGAAAGGAGACGGAGCGCCCAGATCACCGGCAGGCCGATCACCAGCGCCGCGCCGATGCCGAAGAACTGCATCATCAGATCGGCAACGATCGCGCCGGTCGCGCCGGCGGCGTTTTCGATCATGTTCTGATTGGATTGGCTGAGCGAAGGGTCGGAGACCGACCAGGTGGCGCAGGCCAGGGTCAGATAGGCCGCGAGCGTCAGGAAGAGCACCGCCCCCGTGACCTCGAAACCACGCCGAAAAAGGGAATTCTGCTGCTCGCCGACTGCTGTATACGCCATTACCCGACCTGTCACGACGTTTCAAAGAGGCCTCGACCCGTCATTGGCCGACGTCCTCCAACTTGGCCGTGATTGATACCGGCGTGAGGTTAAGGTCCGCTTAAGATTAAGAGGCCGTTAGTAAACCGCCGCCAACAAGCGCCAAACTGTTTCAAATTTGTCGCGGCGCGCGGGGCTGCGGACGATGTTTTGCCTGGCGATTGCAGGCGGCCTTCATGCCACCTGCAGCGGCAAAAACACGATGCTGTCGCGCTATGTCAGGCGGGAACGGTGGCAGGCCTTGATAGCTCTGGCGCTGCCCCGTCGCGCCGCGGCTCGGCGATCGCCATCAGGCTCTCCGCGGAGCGAAGCGTCACGCGGTGGAGGAGGCGCGGCTCCGGCCCGTCGGCCTTGCGGAAACGGACCGCCTGGAGGAGCGAGGCGATCCCGGCCGTCATTTCGGTCAAGGCAAGCTGTGCGCCGACGCAGATCTTCGGCCCGGCTCCGAACGGCATGTAGACCGTGCGGGCCGGCCGGCCGCCCGGCGGCGCGAGAAATCGATCGAGATCGAAGACGTCCGGCCTTTCCCAATAGGCGGGATGGCGGTGGATGAGATAGACCGGCACGAGGATCGAGGCGCCGGCCTCGAGCGTGAGACCACCGAGGCGCTCGGCTGCGCGAACCGTCCGCGACAGTGTCGGAGCGGGCGGAAACAGCCGCATCGTCTCCTCGACGAAAGCGCGAACCGTGGCAAGCCGCGGCATGTGATCGGGCTCGACCGGCTCGCCGGCGGTGACGCTGTCGATCTCGGCGATCAGCCGCTCCTGAACGTCTTGCATGCGCGTCAGGAGATGGATCGCCCAGGCGAGCGCATTGGCCGACGTCTCGTGACCGGCCGACTGAAGCGTCAGCAGCATGTCGACCATGTCGTCGTCGGACAGAGCCCGGCCGGTTTCCGGATCGCTCGCCGTGATCAGGCGGTTGCAGAGATCGTCGGTGGAAAGGTCGCCGGCCCGTCTTCGGGCGACGAAGTCGCTGAGCATGGCCCGCGAGTCGATCCTTGCCCGCCGCTGCCGCGCCCTGCCCGGAAACGGCGTCGCCTGCGGCAAGGAGAACAGCGCATATGCGACCATCCAGGAGGTCGGCGCCAGATAGGTGTCGACATGGTTCATGATCCTGTCGGGATCGATCTCGCGCCGAGCGCCGAAAATCAGCCGGTCGATCACCGCAAGCGTCGCCGACTTCATGGCCTCCGACACGTCGACGGGCTCGCCTTTCGCCGCAAGGAAGGTCTGCGCCGTTTCCGCGAAAGGGGCGACGATGCCGGGCATGAAACGCTTCATGGCCGCGGGTGAAAACACCGGCGCGGTCAACCGCCGCTTCCAGCGCCAGTCGTCAGGCTCGGCGAGAAGCAGACCGTCACCGAAGATCGGCCGCAGGATGCGCTCGTCGATGCGGCCCTTGGGAAAATCCTCCGGCCGCTCGATGAAAATGGTTTCGAGCACGTCCCTGTCGGCAACATAGGCCAGCTTCTTTCTGGCGAAGGCGGGCGAAAACACCCTTGCCTCGAAGAGTTCGGCGGGTGCCGCCGTCGCCGGATTGGCGAGAAGCCGGCGAACGAAGGTCAGCCGTCCCGATCCCTTCGGCATGGCATGAAGCTTGACCGGCTCGAAATCCATCGCCCCCTCGCCTCCCCCTGCCGACGCGTCCTTTTCCGCTGAGCAATGGCCGATCGCGGCGACAAAACCGCCCCCGCTGTCACGCCATTCGCTCCGTTTCGGCATGTTAGCCGGCCACACAGGGCCCGCCCATAGGCTGGGAATGCGCAAATTGCCGCGCAGGCCTCGGGACGCACGGGCGCGCCACTGGAGATGGCCCGCTTACCCGTGGAGCTTCAGCTGCGCCCCCTTGGCCGGGGAAAGCCAGTCGGCAAAGATCGCGACGCCCCCGCGCAGCGGCCCGAGCAGGGTCCACTGATGGTGCCGTTGCAGGCTCTTGTAGGCGGCATTGGCAAACTTGCCCTTGACCAGGAAATCGCTCTTGCGACCGAAGCCGATCTGGCCGACGGAGCCGGCCCTCGCAAGAGACAGGAGCCGGCCACGGTCGTCGTAACGAAACGGGCCCGGCTCTTCGCCGGCGAGCAGCTTGGGGATTGCCGAACCGAGATATTCGGCCTGCTGGCTGGCGCACTGGGCCGTCGGGGGCAGCGCCGCGTCGGCGCCCTCGGGGGTGAAGCAGGCCGCGTCACCGAAGATCTGGATCGACGGATCGAGGGCGGTGCGCAACCTCGAATCGACGACGATGCGCCCTTTCGGGTCCATGTCGAAATCGGCGAGTTCGGCAAGGCAGGGATTGCCGACGAGGCCGGCGGCCCAGACCGAGATGTCGGCCGGATAGCGCGTGCCGTCGGCGGAGATCACTTCGTCGGCGGTGATTTCCGCGATCTTGGCATTGGTCAGCGTGTCGATCTCAAGGGTGGCCAGCCGCTCCTCGACGCTCTGGCGAAGCGCGGCCTCGGCGCCCGGCATGAGCTGCGACGCCGCCTCGGCGATGAGGATTTCCAGCATGTCCCGCGGCGCTCTGCCGTCAGCCCTGAAGAACCCGGCTTCGACCTGGCGAAGATTGGCCGCAAGTTCGGTGCCCGTCGCGCCCGAGCCGACGATGACGACCCGCGCCGGCCGGCCGGTCTCGCGGGCGCCGATCATCGCCGCGATGAAGCGTGCGCGAAAGCGGTCGGCATCGCCGCGTTCGTCGAGCCGCACGGCGTGTTCCGCGACACCCTGGGTGCCGAAGTCGGGCGTGACGCCGCCAAGCGCCAGGACGAGACGATCATAGGAGAGATCGCGGGGGGCGGCGCCGTGACCGTCGGGACTTTCCGGGCCGACGAGATGCACCGTCTTGCGCGCCGGATCGATCTTCGTGACGGTCCCCTGCTCGAACTCGAAGCCCCGCATCCTGGCGATCATGTAGTAGCTGAGTTCGGACAGGGTGGAATCGATCGTCCCGGCCGCAAATTCGTGCAGCCGCGGCTTCCACAGATGCGAGGGCTGGCGGTCGACCAGCGTCGCCGTCACGTCGTCGCGGTTTCCAAGCCGCGCGGCAAGTTCCGAGCCGCCCGCCCCGCCGCCGAGAATCAGCACCCGCTGCCGGCCGGCCATGATCAGCCCGCGTTCGCGATGTTGTGGAGAAGATCGGGAAACAGGCCCATCAGCCCGACGACGATCAGGTAGATGGCGACGATGACGTTCAACAGCCGCGGCACGATCAGGATCAGGATCCCGGCGATGAGGGCGACGAGTGGCTGAATGGCGATGATTTCCATAAGAGGTCCTTCCGTTCGCTCGCGATAGTTAGCGCGCGACAGCGCTCGTCAAAGAGCGGTGAAGCGATGGAAGGCAGATGTCGTTTAAAACGAGAACGGGGACGGTCTCGACCGTCCCCGTATAAAGGCGCGACGCATGCGTTGTCGCGCTTGATCGCAGGTTCCGGCTAGGCGGCTCAGAACTCCTCCCAGCTTTCGGCCGCTGCAGCCTCGCGAGGAGCAGCGCCGCCCTGGCCGGTCGCGCGCATCTGCGGCACGGGCTTGGCCGCATGCCTGGCCTCGGCGGCCGGACGGCTTGCGACAGCCGGCCGCTGGACGGCAGCCGGCGCCCTCGTGGACGGAGCGATGCTGCCGCGGACAGCCGTCGTCTTGAAGCGAGCGATCGCCTGGGCAAGTTCGTCGGTCTCGGTTGACAGCGTCTGCGCGGCGGCGGTCGATTCCTCCACCATCGCGGCGTTCTGCTGGGTCACCTTGTCCATCTGGTCGGCCGCACTCGAGACTTCGCGAAGGCTCGTCGCCTGCTCCCGCGCACTGTCGGCGATCCGCGCCACGACCTCGGCCATGCCCGCGACCTCGGCGACGATCTCGTCCAGCGACTTGCCCGATGCCGTCACCAGCGTCACACCCTTCTCGACCTGTTCCGACGAGGCGTTGATCAGGCCCTTGATCTCTTTCGCCGCTTCCGCCGAGCGCTGGGCGAGTGCCCGAACTTCCTGGGCGACCACCGCAAAGCCCTTGCCGGCTTCGCCAGCCCGCGCCGCCTCGACGCCGGCATTCAGCGCCAGGAGGTTGGTCTGGAAGGCGATCTCGTCGATCACGCCGATGATCTGGCTGATCTGCTGGGACGAGCCCTCGATCTCGCTCATCGCCGTCACCGCCTGGGCGACGATCTCGCCGCCCTTTGCGGCCTTCTGGCGGGCGGA
>NZ_JAGJCF010000022.1 GCF_017815135.1 Jiella mangrovi
CAGCCTCATGCAACTGTTCAGGTTTCGAAGACGGCGCGGGAAGGGGCCATGCCAGGCACCGGTCTGCCTTGCGGACGACCAGGATTCTCTCGGCCTCCTTCCCGCCTCCCACCATACACCAATTCGAACACACAGGATTCTCGGGACGGGGCCCGAGAATGACGAAGCGTCGAATGCTGCGCCTTATCGATCAAGTCGTGGCCGGCCTTCGAGGATCGTGTCGTGCACACCGGCGTCCATTCGGACGCCCGCCTCGCTAGGCGGCGGCCGTTTCGGCCACGGACGTCTGCGCCTTCGCCGGCAACAGGACGCCGGCGAAGAAGCCGGCGAGCGCCTCGTGGGCGTTGAGCGGCAGGACATGCGCGACATACTGGTCGGGGCGCACGATAACGAGGCAGCCCTCCTGACGGGAGATGCCGCGCAGCGCGAAGATGTCCCGGCCGGGCGCGTCGTCCCGGCGGAAGGTCTTTTCGTAGTCGACGAGACCAAGCCGCCCCTTGTTCGGCAACAGGATCGGCGGCAGCGTCTCGAGGGCGAGGTCCTTCGCCGCCTGCTGGAAGACCACGCGCAGATCGATCACCGCATCGATGTCGGATCCCGGCGGGGTATGGCGAAGGATCGGGGAGGCGGGATCCGACGCGAGATAGCCGCACAGGGACCGGATCGCCGAGCCTTCCGCGGCCGGATCCGCGGTGGGGGCGAAGGCGAAGAGCCGCCAGCGCGCATCGGCCCGGACGGTCTCGCCGAGTTCCATCGCCTTGGCGTCCGCAAGGCGGATCACCGGGGCGGAATGCAGTCGCTCGCCGATGGGAAAGCCCGGAGCCAGTGACTGCCAGCTTGCATCACCCGTCAGCACCGACGGCTCGTAGGCGACGGACATGCCCGCGGTGTAACGGCCATGCTCGACGAAATAGCGCTGGAACTTCGGCGCTTCACCGGTGTCGGACGCGTCCGCGCTCGCCCGCTCGCTCATGATCTTCGACCATTCCCGGTCGAATTCAATGAGATCGCGCGCCACCGCCTGGCGCTCCTGCGAATAGCTCGAAAGCAGCTCCGGCGCCGAGCGGCCGGTCAGCACCGAGACGAGCTTCCAGCCGAGATTGAAGGCGTCGCCCATCGAGACGTTCATGCCCTGGCCGGCCTTGGGGCTGTGGGTATGGCAGGCGTCGCCGGCGATGAAGATGCGCGGAAGCCGCGCGTCGTCCTCGCTCGTATCGTCGAACCGGTCGGTCAGGCGCTGGCCGATCTCGTAGACCGACCACCAGGCGACCTCCTTCACCGCGAAGTCATAGGGCCGGAACGTCCGCTGTACGGCCTCGATGAGCCGATCGACGGTCACCTCGTCGCGGGCGAGCCGCTCACCCTTTCCGAGCGCGCCCAGCTCGACGTAGAACCGCAGGAGATAGCCGCCCTCGCGGGGAATGATGATGATGTTGCCGCCGCCCGAGGCCTGGATCAGCGTCTTGCAGCGGATGTCGGGAAAGTTCGTGACGGCAAGGACGTCCATCACGCCCCAGGCCTGATTGGCGGAGTCGCCCTTGAGTTCGAGGCCCATGGCACGGCGCACGCCGCTGCGGGCGCCGTCGCAGCCGACCACGTATCTGGCGCGCACGGTGACGGTCTCGTCGCGATCGGCGTCGCGGCCTTCAGCGGTCTCGGCGACCCGCTTCAGCGTGACCGTGACGGGATAGTCGCCGCCTTCCGGATCACGCGTCACGTCGACGACTTCGAGGCCGTAGTCCGGCACCAGCCGCGACGGCGATTTCGCCATCACCTGAAGATACATGTCGTGGACGCGCGCCTGGTTGAGGATCATGTGCGGCATCTCGGAGAGGCCGTCCTCGACGTCCTTGATGCGGCCCGAGCGCAGGATGTGCTCCGGCTTGTCGGGATCGGCCTTCCAGAAGGTCGTCTCGTTCACCCAGTAGCCCTGGCGCTTCACGGTGTCGGCGAAGCCGAAGGCCTCAAACATCTCCATCGAGCGGCACGAGATGCCGTCCGCCTGGCCCTTTTCCATCGGGCCGGGCTTTTGTTCGACGATCCGTGTCGTGATTTCAGGAAAGGCGGAGAGCTGCGCGGCGAGCGTCAGTCCGGCGGGCCCGCAGCCGACGATGAGAACGTCGACGTGGTCGGGAAGCTTTGATGCGGCGGGCCGGCCGGGCGCTGCGGGAGCCTTGTCCGGATCGCCGGGGCGAAAGCCGTCGAGATGGTATTGCATGGATCCTCCCAGAGTTAATATGTGTACTTACTATAGACCTTCGGCGTGGCCAGGGCAAGGTGATACGTGTACATATCATTGCGACAGGGGACATGAGCGAGGGGAATGAGAGTTGCCGGAAGAGAGGAAGGGCTCGGCGAGCCTGGCGTTGCCGGGCCATCTGATCCGCAGGCTGCATCAGGTGTCGACGATGGTGTTCCACAGCCGCGTCGAGGCGGCGGGATACGACATCACGCCGGTTCAGTTCTCCGCCCTCGACGCGCTCGCCCATAATCCGGAGATCGATCAGAAGGGGCTTGCCAAGCTCGTCGCAAAAGACCGCGCCACCCTCGGCTCGGTCCTCGAGCGGCTGGAGCAGAAGGGCCTCGTCGACCGCCGTGTCAGCCCACAGGACAAGCGGGCGAGGGTGCTTGCCTTGACGCCGGAGGGGGAGGCGGTCCTCGCCAAGCTGCTCCCGGTGGTCATGTCCCTGCAGAGGGACATTCTTCCGGGGCTCGACGAGGAGGAGTACCGGCAGTTCATCGCGCTGGCCGCGAAGGTTTCGTCCGTCGCAGCTGCAGGAGAGGGCTGATCGCGCCGGCTGCACATGGTGCGGCACGATGCGCAGATTCCATAGGGTAGAGCGTCCTCAGTGCGTCCATTCTGACGCACGGCGCTCCAGGCTACGGATTTCGGGCCGCAGGCCGCTCGTTCCAAAGGCTTCGCCCGCGCAGTCCCGTAAATCTCACGGCCTGTCGCCGGTCAGCTCTCGCAGGAGTGGATTGGGAAATTGGCGTTTGAGCGTCACGGCATAGAAGGTCTCGGACATCTGAGGGAACTGATCGACTTCCAGAAGCTCGCCGCGTTGCAATTCGTCTTTCACGACGATCGGCGGCACGATGGCAAGACCGACGCCCTCCCGCGCGAGGAGGCGGATCATGGCCATGTCGTCGACCTCGGCGGCGATGCGGGGGCGAATGTGCAGGCGATCGAACAGCGCGTCGAGCCCGGATCGGATGCTGCTGTCGATCGTCGGCAGGACGAGCGGTTGGCGTGAGAGCAGCTCTTCGAAGGTGGATCCGTTGCCGAGCCGTTCCGGTGTTCCGATGAGGCTGACGGGCTGTTCGGCGATCGCGTGGGAAATCCACGGTGTGGCCGCGTCGCGTGGTGGCGAGATCGTCGCGAGAACCACATCGAGCCGGTGTGCCTCAAGGTTCTTCAAAAGGTCGCCGAGGGCGCCCGAACGGATGACGATCTCGACGTCGTTGCGGCCGAGCAGCGGCTGGAGATATCCGATCTGGAAATTCCTGGAGAGCGTCGCCTGCGACCCGACCCGCAGCACCCGGCGCTGGTCGGACGTTCGCCCGCGAAGGGTGTTCACGAGCTCATCCCCGGCAGCGAAGATCGCGTCGGCATGGTCGAGGGCGATCTGCCCCGCCTCGGTCAGGACCAGCGAGCGTCCCTGCCGATCGAACAGATTCTGCCCCAGGCGTTCCTCGAGCTGGCGGATCTGCGTCGACACCGCCGACTGCGACACGTTCAGGCGCTCGGCCGCGCGGGTGAGATTGCCGTCGCGGGCGACGGTCCGGAAATAGCGGAGGTGGTGAAAGTTCAGTTCGCTCATACCGTTCTGTTAAACAGAACGATATCGCAATGACAATGTATTTTTCTTAAAGCGCAGCGGAGCTTACGACACCGGGCAGATCTCCGACTTTCAACAAAGCGAGCTGTCCATGACCTATGATCTGGCTTTGGCGATCGGCCCCGCCGCTCTCCTTCTGGCCGCAACTTTCGCCTTCTGTCTTCCGGGGCGCCGCCAACCCCTCGTCGCCAGAACCGCCGAGGCGGCGACGATCCTTGCCTTCGGCGCATCGGCCGTCTCGGCCATCCTGTTGATCGCCCATGGCGCAAACACCGGTCCGGTCATCGGCCTTGGCGGTATCGGATACTCGGCGCGGCTCGATCTGGTGAGCGCGACGATGTCGATGCTCGTCGCCTTCGTCGGCTGGATCGTGATCCGGTATTCGGCCTCCTATCTCGACGGCGAGGCGCGGCAGGGGGCTTTCCTCGGCTGGATGATGACGACGCTCGCCACCGTGCTGCTGCTCGTTCAGGCCGGCAATCTCGTTCACTTCGTCCTCGCCTGGATCGCCACCAGCATGTGCCTGCACCGGCTGCTCCTCTTCTACGGTGATCGCGTTCAGGCCCGGCGCGCCGCTCGCAAGAAATACATCATCGCGCGGATCGGTGACGTCGCTTTGATCGGCGCGGCCCTCCTGCTCTATGGCGGCTACGGCACGCTGGACATCGCGTCGATCCTGTCCGCTGCAAAGGCTGGCGATGCGCCTTCCGGCATCGTCTGGGCCGCGGGCTTGCTGGCGCTCGCGGCGGTGCTGAAATCGGCGCAGTTCCCATCCCATGGCTGGCTGACGGAGGTGATGGAAACGCCGACGCCGGTTTCGGCGCTGCTGCATGCCGGTGTCGTCAATGGCGGCGGGTTTCTGCTCATCCGCTTCGCCGACGTCATGCTGCTTTCTCCGGGCGTCCTGGCCGTGCTGGTCATGATCGGCGGCTTCACCGCGCTCTTCGGCGGCCTTGCGATGCTCTCGCAGTCGGGCGTGAAGAACTCGCTCGCCTGGTCGACGATCGCCCAGATGGGGTTCATGACGATGCAGTGCGGGCTCGGCCTGTTTCCGCTGGCGCTCCTGCACATCGTCGCGCACTCGCTCTACAAGGCCCATGCCTTCCTGACGTCGGGAACGGCCGTCGATCTGGTGGCTTCGCTTCGCCGGCCGGGCCCGATCGCCATCCCCAACGGCCGGGCGGTGCTGCGGGCCTTTGCGCTGGCGCTGGCGATCTATGCGGTGATCGGTTTCGCCTTCGGCTTCGATCACAAGTCACCGCAGGCGATCGCCCTCGGCGCCATCCTGATCTTCGGCGTCGCCTATCTGCTCGCCCAGGGTCTGGCCGATGCCGCGCCGCGGGTGCTGACCCGGCAGACCGCGCTCTATGCCGTCGGCGCCTCCGTCAGCTACTTCGCGCTGCAATCTGCCGCCGAGTGGCTGGCCAAGGGCGCGCTGCCGCCGACGCCGGCGCCCGGTGCCCTGGAATGGGGGCTGATCGTCCTCGCCGTTCTGAGCTTCGGCGTCGTCGCTGTGGCGCAGGCGATGTTCCCGCTCTGGTCGGATCATCCGGCGGCCGCGGGCCTGCGGGTGCATCTGACCAACGGCCTTTATGCCAATGCGCTCTTCGATCGGCTCATGGACAACTGGTCGACGGGCGATGCTCCCCTCGGCGCAAAAGAGGAGACCGCGCTGGACGAAGACCTCGTTCCGGCCGGTAAGATCGGCGACGGCGCGCTCGAAGCGGCCGCGGACGCAGCCGCGCGGCAGATCCCGCCGCTGTGGCCGCTGTCGTCGTCCGTCGCCGTCAACCCGTTCCTCGGGCAGACGACACAGACGCTCGCGGAGACCGGCGCGCGGCTTGCCCGCCTGGGCGACACCCCCGTCACGATGAAGCGGTCCTGGTATCGCGACAGGATCGCCGCGGGCACGATCGGGGAGGGGGACCTCGCCGCGGCGCTTCAAGCTTCACCGCATGCCAATGCTCCGGCGAACGTCATGGCGCTGAGGGCAGCCGCCGCCAAAGAGCGGCCCGAGCCCGGCGCGCTGCCGACGATCGCCGAACTCGCGGCGCGGGCGACGGCAGTCGACTGGCCGGGGATCATCTCGGACCGCTTCGGCCTCTGGGCCGGTGGCTATCTCGATCAGGGCCAGGCGTTGTGGGCGGCGCCGCGGGGCAGATCGGCCTGGGCGGCGTGGTGCGCCTACGCGACGCACGATCTGACGCCCGAGATCATGGGGCTGAAAGGCTTTGCGGCCTTCGTCGCCGATGCGCCGGAAAGACCCGGCGAAGCAGTGGCGCGGGCCGCCCGGCGGCTCGGCCTCACCGATGCGGCCCTCGACAGCTATTTCCACCAGTTGCTGCTGTCCCTCGGCGGATGGGCGCAATATGCCCGCTACGAGCTGTGGCGCGCCGAGCTGGCGGGAGGCACGGATTCGACGCTGCTGGACATGCTGGCGATCCGGCTTATGTGGGAAGAGGCGCTGCTGGCCCGGCACGAGGCGGCGATCGGCAGCGAATGGGCGGCCGTCCGCAGCGTTCACGAGACGCCGATCGTTCCCTCGCAGGACGACGTCGTCGACGAGATCCTGCAGGAGGCCGCCGAGCGCGCTGTCCAGCGTGAACTTGCCGGCACACTTGAAAGCGTCACCCCGATCGCTCGCGAAAGCCGCCCGGCGATGCAGGCCGCCTTCTGCATCGACGTTCGCTCCGAGGTCTTCCGGCGGGCGCTCGAGGCGGTGAGCCCATCGATCAGGACTCTGGGTTTCGCCGGTTTCTTCGGCGTCTCGACGAGCCACCGGCGCTTCGCCTCGGACGTGGTGGAACGGCGGTTCCCCGTCCTGCTCAACCCTGCCGTCGGCTCGGCGTCTGGCGGGCAGGACGACGCCGACGACGATCTCGCGACCCGTTACAGGGCGCGGGCGAAACGCGCCTGGGGCCGGTTCAAGCTGGCGGCCGTTTCGTCCTTTGCTTTCGTCGAGGCGACGGGGCCGGTCTATGTGGGCAAGCTGTTGCGCGATGGTCTGAACCTTCACCACCACGCGGCGCCGAACGATCCGGCGCCGCGTTTCGAGCCCGAACTCGACCTCGAAAGCCGCATCGCCGCGGCGGAGACCGTCTTGCGGGCTATGTCTTTGACCGACGGTTTCGCCCGGATCGTCCTCCTCGTCGGGCATGGCGCGCATGTCGTGAATAACCCTCATGCCAGCGGGCTGCATTGCGGGGCCTGCGGCGGCTATTCCGGCGACGTCAACGTGCGGCTGCTCGCGGGCCTATTGAACGATCCGAAGGTGCGCAGCGGCCTCGCCGCGCGGGGCCTCGTGCTGCCGGACGACACCCTGTTCGTCGGTGCGCTGCACGACACGACGACGGATCGGGTGACGATCTACGAAGCCGACGTCGCTGCCAACGACCATGCCGCCGATCTCGTCCAGATCCGCAAATGGCTCGACGAGGCCGGCAGGCTCGCACGCGGCGAGCGGGCTCTGCGGCTGCCGGGGGCGTGCCATGAGGGCGACATTGAGCTGCGCTCGCGCAACTGGGCGGAGGTGCGTCCCGAATGGGGGCTCGCGGGATGCAAGGCCTTCGTCGCCGCGCCCCGCAACCGGACCGTCGGTCGCAGCCTGGAGGGGCGCGCCTTCCTGCACGACTACGGCTGGCGTCAGGACAGTGAGCGCGGCTTCCCGGTGCTCGAGCTGATCATGACCGCGCCCGTCGTCGTGGCGAGCTGGATCAGCCTGCAATATTACGGCTCGACGGTCGCGCCCGAGACCTTCGGCGCGGGCAACAAGCTCCTCCACAACGTCGTCGGCGGCATCGGCGTCTTCGAAGGCAATGGCGGTCTTTTGCGGGCCGGATTGCCCTGGCAGTCGATCCATGACGGCGAGGCCTATGTCCACGACCCCTTGCGGCTTTCGGTCTGCATCGAAGCGCCGCGGGAGGCGATGAACGACATCCTGGCGCGCCACGAAGGCGTCCGGGCGCTCTTCGACAATCGCTGGCTCCACCTCTTTGCCCTCGACGAACGGGGACGGCTCGCATGGCGCTATGCTGGCGGGCTCGAATGGGAGCCGGTGGAGACTTCGGCAATGGCCGCTGATCTGGAGGACGTCGCATGACCATCCGTCAGACAGGATCCCGGCTTTCGCTTCTCGCCGGGCCGGGCGCCGGCGATCTCCCGTCGGTCGTCGACGTGACACTCCCCGCCCGGACGCGCGAGCGCCCGGGCAGGATCGCGGGCAGCGCCGATGCCGGCTCGCTGGAGCCGCAGCAGCGGCAAGGGAGCTTTTGAGATGGCGCCGCCGGCTCACTATTCGCTTCAGGGCAAGCGCGCCGCACTCGCCACCATGCATGGCAAGGAGCGGGTGATCGCGCCTTTGCTCGAAGGAGCACTGGGACTTCATGTCAGCGTGCCGCAAGGGGTCGACACGGATCGGTTCGGCACGTTCAGCCGCGAGATCGAGCGGACGGGAAGCCAGCTCGATGCGGCGCGCCGCAAGATCCTCGCCGCTTTCGATGCCGACCCCGATGCGGATGTCGCGATTGCCAGCGAGGGCAGCTTCGGCCCGCATCCCGTCTATTTCTTCGCGGCGCTGGGGAGCGAGATCGTGGTCCTTCAAGACCGCCGATCGGGCCTCGAACTGATCGGTCGCCAGGCCGACCTGAAGACCAATTTCGGCCATGTGACCACTCGCTCGGTTGACGACGCCGCAGCTTTTGCCGAGCGGATCGGGTTTCCTGAGCATGGGGTGATCGTGATCGGCACGTCGGGCGGCGACCCGGCACCCGAGCGATATCTTCGCAAGGACGTGTCGAGCCTCGAAGAACTGGCGGCGAGCGTGAACGAAGCCATCGCCGCATGCGGGGAGGCCCATGTCGAGGCCGATATGCGCGCCCATCGCAATCCGACGCGCATGCGCGCGATCAGACGGGCGACCGTCGACCTCGTCCGTGTTTGCCGGTCGCTCTGTCCCCGGTGCGCGCGCCCCGGCTTCGTCGTTACCGAGACGCTTGCCGGCCTGCCCTGCGACTGGTGCGGCACCGCGACGAATGCCGTTCGGGCAGAGGTCTCCGTTTGTGCCGGCTGCCGGTATCGCGCCGAGAATCCCGTCGCGGCGGCGGTGGCCGATCCAGGCCATTGCCCACGCTGCAATCCGTAGGATCTGTCGGAAGGAGACCGAGATGGAAACGCAGGATCCCCATGAACTGGTTTTGAAAGACGTCGACGATCAGATCGACTGGGTGCTGGAAAATCAAAGAATGAGCGCGTGGCTGCGACAATCGCTGCGAAGCGCAAGGGATCGCGATCCTGTCGATATTCTGAACGATCTGTATCTCCTCTCTTACCTCCTGAAACGAAGAGCCGATGCACAGATCGCGAAGAGCTTGTCGTTACAGGGTGCCGCAATGAGGAGGCACAAGGCGGGCTGAAGTCGGCGTACGGAGGAAACATAGCCTCGCAAGACGGCTAGGGTGCCCAAACGCCGCGCCGGGTGCTCGATGGATCAGCTTGCCGTGTGGCGCTCGACGAGGGAGGCGGTTCGAACGACGCTGGCCTCGTCGAACGCGGCGCCGGCGATCTGAAAGCCGATCGGGAGGCCTCCGTCATCGAAGCCGCAGGGGACCGTGATGGCGGGCAGACCCAGAAGGTTCCAGGGATAGGTGAAGCGCCAGGAGGTTTCGAGCACGGCCTCGGTCTTGCCGCCGAGAACGACTTCCTTCTGTCCGATCCGCCAAGCGGTGATCGGCATGGTCGGGCCCACGACGACATCGACATTTGCAAAGACTTCCCGGAACCTGCGGCCCAGCAGCGTCCGGTAGCGTTCGGCTTGCAGATAGTCCGAACCGGTCACCAGCCGGCCCATCTCGACCAGCAGCCGGACGTCCGGCGCATAGGCATCGACGCGGCCGGCGGAAAGATGCGGCAGATGGTAGGCGGTCGAAGAGGAGAGCTCGATCGCGAAGATCGCGCCGAGGCCATATTGGAGTTCGCGAACCTCAAATTCCACGACGGTGGCGCCGAGCCGGCCGAGCAGTGCGATGGTGTTTTCCACGGCGCGTTCGACCTGTGGATCGAGCGCCTCGAAGAAGTGGTTGCGGCACACACCGACGCGAAGGCCTTTGGCATCCTGCGTCAGAGCTGCGGAAAGATCGGTCGGGCCGGCTTCGGCAGAGCCGGCGTCCTTCGGATCGTGACCGGACATGATGTCGACGAGGAGGGCTGCGTCGGCGACGTTCCGGGCGAGAGGGCCTGCGTGATCCAGCGACCAGGAATGCGGCACGATGCCGGATCGCCCGATCCGCCCGAAGGTCGGTTTGAAGCCGACATTGCCGCAAAGGCTCGCCGGGATGCGGATCGAGCCGCCGGTGTCGGAGCCGGTGGCGGCGAGACAGAAGCCGGCGGTGACCGCCGCTCCCGAGCCGCCGCTCGACCCGCCGGGGACGCGTGTCTCGTCATAGGGATTGGTTGTCGGCGGTGTCTCCATGCCCCAGGCGAATTCGTGCATCCGCGTCTTGCCGATGAGGATCGCGCCGGCCGCCCGCAGCCTGGCAACCGCCGCCCCGTCCTCCAGCGGAAAGGCGATCTGCGCCGCTGTGCCGGCGGTCGTCGGCATGTCGGCTGTCAGGTAGTTGTCCTTGATGGCGATGGGGATGCCGTGCAGTGGACCGGTCGAAGCGCCGGAACGGGCGGCGTCGTCGCAGCGGCGTGCCTGATCGAGCGCATCGCCGGCGATGTGAACGAAGGCCTTGAGCGCTCCGTCGCGGGCTTCGATGTTTTCGATGCAGCGCGCGACGAGATCGGCCGACGACAGACGGCCGGCGCGAATGGCGGCGGCGACTTCGGTGATCGGAGCTTTCAGGGCGTCATCCGGCGTCATCGGTTAATTCCCTTCGAAGGACGGGCCGGAAGATGACCGACGGGTGCGTGTCCTCAAGGTCGAGCGTCCGCAGAAGGGCGATCTGTCGGCCGATGACCTCATAGGCCTGCCGCACCTCGCGCAGCCGGTCCGCGCGGATCAGGGTTTCGGGATCGCGGCCTGTCTGGTCGTCGCTCATCACGTCGTTTGCGTGGGTCGTGCCGGTCGGATCACTCATGGACGATCGCTCCCGCCGCCGCCCGGCCGCTCGGGCGGCGATTTCAAAAGCAGCTCCATGACGCTCGAAGGAAAGGCGCTGGGCGACGTTCGCTTCGGCATTCCCTCGACGAAAGGCATCAGCTGCGAGCGGGCGACCTCAAAGACCTTGCGCAGGCGCGCGACCGGATCGGGATCCTCGTCGACCCGGAGATCGACGGTCGCATAGACCTCTTCGCCGAAGACGATCAGGCCGGCTGCCTGCTTGCCGCGCTTGTCGCCGCCGACGGCCTGCGCCGCCTCGAGACATGTCATCAGCCGCTCGGCGAGACTGTCGGCGGGGTGCGCCTCGAAGGTCTTCGCGAGGGCGTCGATCACCTGCGGACCCGTCAGCATGTTGCCCTGGGCGCTGAAGTTCGTCCCGTTCCGCGAACCATGCCACGCGGTGCAACTCGCGCCGGTCCACACGGCCGATCGACCATTCGCGTCGACGACGCCGACCTGGCGCAGGTCGGCCTCCGGATCGCTCTCCAACGCGCCTGCCAGCGCCGCTTCTGCAGACGAACCGGCAGCAAGGGCGTCGAGGATCGTCGTCGCCAGATAGGGATTGACCCAGGACTGGGTGGTGACCGCGCCGATGCCCGGCCGGACATAGGGGCAGATCGCCCCGACGGCGGGAACAGCCGATGCCACCGCGACGCCGAGTTCTCCCGTGCGATCACATCGCGCGACGATCGAGAAGGTGTTGGCTTGGATGCCTGTCATGCCGCGTCTCCCGGTGCAAAAAATCTAGATCCGCAGGTGCTCTTCGAGGGTTGCGGCCGTATCGGCATGGGCCGCATCCCCGCGCGCGACGATCTCGCCGATCTTGAGGATGGCATAGCGATCGGCGACGGACAGCGCGAAGGGCAGGTTCTGCTCGACGAGAAGCACGGCGACACCGTTCTTTTGCTTGGTGGCCTTCAGGACCTCCGCCATCTTGGCCACCATGGTCGGCTGCAGGCCCTCTGAAATCTCGTCGATCAGCATGATCTTCGGCCGGGCGATCAGCCCGCGCGACAGGAGCAGCATCTTCTGCTCGCCGCCCGACAGCGTGCCGGCGCGCTGACGCAGGCGCTCCACGATCCGCGGGAAGGCGGCTTCGACGTCTCCCATCCGGTCCTCAAGCAGATCGTCGCTCTCGACGCCGAGCCGCAGATTTTCGGCGACGGTGAGGTCCTGGAAGATCGCGTATTCCTGTGGCGTATAGGCGACGGCTCGCCGGGCGATCAGATGCGGCGGACCGTTGGTGATGTCCGCCCCGTCGAGCGCCACCGTTCCGCTGGAAGCGCGCACGAAGCCCATGATGGTCTTCAAAAGCGTCGATTTGCCCATGCCATTCTTGCCGAGGATGACCAGGATCTCGCCGGGGTCGATCGAAAAGGACACGTCCCTGACGACGGGCGCGGCGTCGTAGCCGCTGGTGAGGCCAGCGACTTCGAGGACGCTGTGGGAGGAACCGTTCAGTAAAGCGCTCATGCCGGCGCCTCCGTCTCCTGGCCCGAATAGACCGCCTTGACGAGATCGGAGGAGACGACCTCCTCGACGCTGCCGTCGAGCAGCATCTTGCCCTGATGAAGGACGACGATCCGGCTGGAGATCTCGCGAACGAAATCGAGATCGTGCTCGATCAGGAAGACGCAAAGCCCGTAATCCTCGACGAGCCGGGTCAAGACGCTGCCGATCGCGGTGCGCTCGGCCTTGGTCAGGCCCGCCGTCGGCTCGTCGAGCAGAAGGACGCGCGGTTCGGTGGCGAGCACCATGGCCAGCTCAAGGCCTCGCTTCATGCCATGGGAAAGGTAGCGGGTCTCGAGGCCGAGCTGCCGGTCGAGCCCGGTCGCCTTGAGGATGTCGAGGGCAGGCTCGGGCAGGGCGACCTTGTCGCTGCGCTCGAAATAGCGGGCGCCGTCGATGCGGTAGCGGGCCAGGCGCAGGCAGTCGCCGACAGTCAGGCTGTCGAACAGGCTGGTGTTCTGGAAGCTGCGGCCGACGCCGAGCGCAACGATCTTCTGCGGCGATTTCCGCCCGATGGTCTCGCCGCCGATCGTGACCTCGCCGCCGCTGCGCTCGCTGCCATTGCTGATGCAGCGCATCAGCGTGGTCTTGCCGGCGCCGTTCGGCCCGACGATCGACAAAAGCTCGCCCCTCCTGCCCTCGACCTCGATCCCGTCGAGAACCGTGAGGCTGCCATAGCGGCAGGTCAGCGCCTCGATCCTGATCGGGGACGTGTCGGCCGCAAGGTTTTCTTCCAGCCCGCGTCCCTTGGCCGGGACGAGGGTGACGGTTTCCCGGTGCATGTGCGCCGCGGCGCCGTCCTTGCCGTGTCGCTTGTAGCGGCGCCAGGCACCGGTGACGAGCGAGGCGATGCCGTTTGGCAGGAGGATGATCACCACGACGAATGCGACGCCGACGATGAATTTCCACAGGAAGGGAAGGCTGCCCGACAGATAGGAGGAGGTGACGTCGATGCCGATGGCGCCGAGGATCGGCCCGATCAGCGTCGCCCGGCCGCCGAGCGCGACCCAGATCAGCGATTCCGTTCCGAGCAGAAAGCCGGCAAGTTCCGGCGCGACGACGTCCGTGAAGGCCGCGTAGCCGAAGCCGGCGACCGCTCCGATCGCTCCGCAGACGACGAAAAGCCCCGTCTTGATGCGCGAGACGGGGATGCCGAGATAGGCGCAGCGGTCCTCGTTCTCGCGGATCGCGATGAGAATGCGGCCGAAGTCGCCGCGCACGAAGAGCCAGGCGAATGCGGCGACGACGACGAGAAGCGCGCCGGCAATGACGAACCATGTGGCGAGCGACCAGTAATAGGTCGGAAAGCCCGAAAGCCCGCTGCTCGATCCGGTGAAGGTGCCGCCGGCAAAGATGATCTGGACGAGGACGATCGGCAGCGCCAGGGTCATGATCGAGGAGTAGAGCGGTGAGGCGCCGTGATAGAAGGACAGAAGTCCCACCAGCCACGCCACCAGCGCCGCCGAAACGATCGCGATGACGAGCGCTGCGGCGAACCATCCCGGGCCGAAGCCCCAATGGGTGAACACCAGTGCGCAGGCATAGGCGCCGATGCCGTAAAAGGCGGACTGGCCGAACGTCAGGATCCCGGTGTAGCCCCAGACGAGATCGACCGTCAGTGCGAGCACGCCCAGAAAAAGGGCGCGGATCATGACGTTGGTCAGGTAGATGCCGAGGAAGTGCGGTGCCGCCACGACGACGGCTAGTGCGAGCGCGGCCACGATCGCCGTCGCCCAATAGGACGAAAGCGAGCGCCCTGCGCGTTCGGAGGCGATGTCAACCACGCGACAGACCTCCTGGCCTGATCCGCAAAATCACCGCCGCGAGGACGACGATCGTGATTCCGCCGATGATCGGGCTGACGAAGGTCGATACCAGAACCTGCGCGCCTCCAAGCAGAAGGGAGGCGAGTGCGAGACCCGGGATGGCGACGCCGGAGACGAGCACCAGCATGAAGGAGTTCACCAGCCAGGGAAGGCCCATGTTCGGATCGATGGAAAGAAGCGGGGTGATCAGCGCGCCTGCGGCGCAGGCGAGCGCGGCGCCGAGGCCGAAGGTGACGGCACGCACCCTGACGCTGTCGATGCCAAGGCCGCGCGCAAGGTTCTCATTCATGATCACAGCGCGGGCGTTCAGTCCGAAACGGGTATAGTAGAGAAGCGCGGTGAGGGCGGCTCCGAGCGCCAGCGCGACGACGACGAGGACGAGACGCCAGGACGAATAACCGACGGAGAGAAGATCGGTGGTCCCCGAGATCGGGCTTTCGGCGAACTGCACGCCGCGCCCGAAGATGAAAGTTATGATCTGTGCGATAACGATGCCGAGCCCCCAGGTGGCGAGGATCGCGTCGAGCGGCCGGTCGTAGAGCGGGCGCAGGATGACGCGTTCGACGACGATGCCGAGGAGGAAGCCGACGACGGCTGCCGCCGGGATCGTCAGCCAGGCGTTGAAGCCGGCATTCGTGACGACGTGGGCGGAGTAGCCGCCGACCGTCAGAAAGGCGCCGTGGGCGAAATTGATCAGCTTCATCACGCCGAGAATGATCATCAGACCGGCCGCGATGATGAAGAGCATCGACGACGTCGTGACGATGTCGAGCAGCAGGGTCGCCATGGTGGGTTCGATCCTTGCGCGAAGGGGGGCGGGCAGGTTGTCGAGGCGAGGCGGGAACGTTCTCCCGCCTCGCCCTTCTTCGGCATCAAAGGTTCGGGCACTGGTCGCCCGGATCGACGTCCTTGAAGGTGTTGATGACCTTCACGCTGCCATCGTCCTTGACCTGGCCGAGATACATGGTCAGCGGCGTGTGGTGCTGCTTGTCCATCTTGATGACGCCGCGCGGCCCCTTGAAGGAGACTTCGGGCAGCGCGTCGACGACGGCCTGTGGATCGGTGGAGCCGGCCTTCTCGACCGCCGCCTTGTAGAGATAGATCGCCTCGTATTGCGGCACCGAGAGGTCGTTCGGCGTCTTCAGGCCGGAGCCGAACTTCTTTTCCATCGCGGCGAGGAACTTCTTGTTCTCCTTGCTGGAGATGCCTGTCAGGTAGGACTGCGAGATGAAGATGCCGGAGGCATCCGAGCCCATGCTCTTCGCGGTGCCCTCGTCGACGGCGAGGTTGCCGTAGGGAATGGTGACGCCGGCATTGCGCAGCTGCTTGGTCAGCGTGACGTTCGGGGCGCCGCCGGCCGTCGAGGTGATCAGCGCGTCAGGGTTCTTCGACTTCAGATCGGAGATGATCGCGGTCCAGTCCGAGCCGTCCATGGGC
Organism: Jiella mangrovi; assembly: GCF_017815135.1. Taxonomy (GTDB): domain Bacteria; phylum Pseudomonadota; class Alphaproteobacteria; order Rhizobiales; family Rhizobiaceae; genus Jiella; species Jiella mangrovi. The sequence goes on from NZ_JAGJCF010000022.1 coordinate 15,711, forward strand.
AGATATTCTTCGCCGAGGACCTTGCCGCCGCTTTTCTCGATGTACTGACGGGTGAACTCCAGCATGCCGCGGCCGAAGGCGTAATCGGAGCCGATGAGGTAGAAGCTCTTGGCGCCTTCCTCCTTCATGAAGTGATCGACGATCGGGGTGACCTGCTGCTCGGGGACCCAGGCATCGACATACATCCACGGGCTGCAGGAATGACCCTCGTAGAACGAGGTGTAGATGTAAGGCTTGCCGGCGCGGTTGACGATCGGCAGGCCGGCATTGCGGGCGGCGCTCGTCTCCATCGAGATCAGCACGTCGACGTCGTCCTGGAACACCAGCGAGTTGAAGGCGCTCTGGGCGCCTTGCGCGCCGCTGCCGTCGTCGGCGACGACGAGTTTGACCTTGCGGCCGAGAATGCCGCCATTGGCATTGATCTCTTCGGCCGCCAGTTCGCTCGACTGGACGACGGAGGGCGCGACGACGCTGTTTGCGCCGCTGAGGCCGACCGGGATGCCGATCTTGATCGGATCTTCCTGCGCCGCAGCGCCGGAGGTCATCGCTGCGAGCAGCAAAACGCTGCCTGCCAGATGGGTGAGTTTCATGACGTCGTTCCCTGTTTGCGAACCGCTCGTTGTCAGTGCCAGTCGGGGCGAGCCTCGGTTCCCAACATTTCCCCGTAAAGATCCGTCCGGCGATCGCGGACGACCTGGTTGAAGGCGTTCCAGTTGCGCTGCCGGCGCGCCTGCGAAAGGTCGATCCGGGCCGTGATCTCTTCCGGCTCGTCCTTGCTGGCTGGACCCGCGACGGGCCAGCCATTGTGATCGACGATCAGGCTCTGGCCGATGAAGGGCTGGCCGCGCTCGGTGCCGACGCGGTCGCAGGCGGCGACGACCATCGAGTTGGAATGCGCCGCGCCCATGCAAAGGATGTTGGCCATAGCCGGAAGATGGCCCGGCTGCTTTTCCATGGGCACCCAGTTGGTCGGGACGCAGACGATGTCGGCGCCCTGCATGGCGAGGAGGCGCCAGGCTTCGGGAAACCAGCCATCGTAGCAGATCAGCACGCCGAGCCGGCCAAAGCGCGTGTGGAAGACAGGAAAGCCGAGATCGCCGCGTTCGAAGAAGAGGGCCTCGGCATTCCACAAATGGGTCTTGCGATAGGTGCCGATGATGCCGTCCGGCCCGATGACAACGGCGCTGTTGTAGAGCTTCACGCCCTCACGTTCGAGAAAGCCGGCGACGAGGGTGACGTTGGTTTCGGCGGCAAGTTTCGTCCAGGCGGCGATGGTCTCGCCCGTCGCGACTTCCTCGGAAAGTTCGTAGGCCTCAGCCCGGCTTTCCAGGACGTAGCCGGAATTGCAGAGCTCCGGCAGGACGATCAGTTGCGAGCCTTTCGCGGCGAGCGTTTCGACGAGCGCGATGCTCGCCGCGAGGTTCCGCTTCTTTTCGCCGATGCGCGGCTCGAACTGCGCGCATGAAATCTGGATCTGCGCTTCCTGCACCATGGACACCCGCACTCCCGATGTCTGCGCCACGGGGGTCGTCGCAAGCCGCTCCGGCTGCTCTGCGCGACGGCGCTCACATCCGGAACCTACCCGATCTTTCCCGCCATTCAAGTGACTTGAATGAATTTGTGAAAAGAATCTGAGCGAGCCTAATTTTTGCGCAAAATGGCCGCCATGTGCTCATCAAAAGGTGGATGGCCCGGATTGCGGGCAACCGTCGCTCTGGCCGACCATACTCGATGGCCATTTGGGGAGGTCAAAAGGTCGGGGGCGTGTTGACCCACAGTATCCGCGCCACCTGATCGCCATCGTTGCGATACTCGTGGGCTTTCTCGGAGCGGAAGGCGAAAGAATCGCCGGCAGAAAGCTCGTAGGCCGTCCCTTCGACGGTGAGAACCACCTGTCCTTCAAGAACGAAACCCATTTCCTCGCCGACATGGCTGAAGGCGCCATCGGTCGATCCACCGGGATTGACGATGTGGATGTTCGCCTCGAGGAGGTTCTGGCGCGACGAGGGCGGGAGGCGCTCGAGCATGATGCCGGCCCCGAAGCGCGACTGGCCGATGCCGATCAACGGACGCTCGCCGGCACGATGGACGACGGTCTCGCGGTCGTCCTCCTCGCTGAACAGGAAGGTGATGTTGATCCCGAGCGTGTCGACGAGCTTGCGCAGCATCGTCATGGTCGGGTTGACCTTGCCGGTCTCGATCTTCGACAGCATGCTTTCCGAGCAGCCGACGGTCTGGGCGAGCTGCTTGAGGGAAAGACTGTGGAGTGTCCGCATATGGCGGAGCTTCATTCCGAGATCGGCCGGTAAGGTGCCGCTGCTTTCATTCATTCGATCGTAAGCCCTGGTCGGTGCCGGCTAGATGGCTGCGGCGCCTCATCCCACGCCGCCACATGGACGAGGCCCCGAAACGCACCGAGGTCGTCCGGAGAGCCTGTCGAGCATATCTCAGCTTGCATAGAGGAGAAACAACCCCGTCGGGATTGATGTCGATCAACATCCCTGTCGGCGCAACGCGTGCGGTGCCGACGGGGGCTGTCATCGGGATGGTGCGATCATCGCCGCAGAAGGTTCTCCTTTGCCAGATCCACCACCTCGTCGCCGCGTCCGCTCATCACCGCGCGGATCATCCACAGGCCGAAGCCTTTGACCTGTTCGGCGCCGATCGTCGGCGGTATCGACAGTTCCTGCGTCGCCGTGACGACGTCGAGCACCGCTGGCCCGTCATGGGCGAGGAACGTCTCGACGGCCCCCGGCAGATCGCCCGGATCCTCGACGCGCGCACCATGTATGCCGATGGCCCGGGCCATCGCCGCGAAGTCGGGATTGTCGAGCCTGGTGCCGAGTTCGACGAAGCCGGCCGCCTTCATTTCCAAAGCCACGAAGCCGAGCGTGCCGTTGTTGTAGATGACGATCTTTACGGGGAGCTTTTCCTGGGAAAGGGTCAGGAGGTCGCCCATTAGCATGGCAAAGCCGCCGTCGCCGGAGAGCGAGATCACCTGACGCCTCGGCTCGCTCGCAGCAATGCCGATCGCCTGTGCCATGGCATTGGCCATCGAGCCATGGATCAGCGAGCCGATCAGCCGGCGCTTGCCGTTCATCTTGAGATAGCGCGCTGCCCAGATCGTCGGCGTGCCGACATCGAAGGTGAAGACGGCATCGTCGGCCGCCTGCTCGTCGAGAAGGCGAGTCAGATATTGCGGATGGATCGGCTTGCGGCCGGGCGTTCCCTCGGCAAGCTCGTCGAGCGAGGCGCGGACCTTCTTGTAGCGTTTGACGCTGTCGTCGAGATGTTTGCGGTCGGTCTTTTCGTCGAGCTTCGGCAAAAGGGCGGCGATGGTTTCGCCGACGTCGCCGACCACGCCGACATCGAGCCGCGCCCGCCGGCCGAGCTGCTCCGGCGTGATGTCGATCTGGGCGATCCTGATGCCCTTCGGAATGAACTGCTTGTACGGAAAATCGGTGCCGAGCATCAGAAGGGCGTCGCAGTCGTGCATCGCCTCATAGCCCGAGGAAAAGCCGATGAAACCGGTCAGTCCGACGTCATAGGGATTGTCGTATTCGACATGCTCCTTGCCGCCGAGGGCATGGACGATGGGGCTCTTCAGCGTCTCGGCGAGGCGCATCAGCCCGGCATGGGCACCGGCGCAGCCCCGGCCGCAGAACAGCGTGACCTTGCCGGCGCCGTTCAGAAGATCGGCCAGTCGCTCGACGGTCTCCTCGCTCGGCACGACCTGCGGCGCCACCGGCAAAAGGCCGGCCAGAGGTGACATGGCCCGCTCGGGCGCGGGCTTCAGCGCGACGTCTCCGGGAATGACGACGACCGCGACACCCCGCTTACCGACGGCTGCGCGGATGGCGTTTTCCAGCACATAGGGCATCTGGCTCGTTTCGGAGACCATCTCGCAATAGACGCTGCACTCCTGAAACAGGTTCTGCGGATGGGTTTCCTGGAAATAGCCGCCGCCGATCTCGGAGGAGGGGATCTGCGCCGCGATGGCGAGCACCGGAGTGCGGCTGCGCTGGGCATCGAAGAGGCCGTTGACGAGGTGCAGGTTGCCCGGCCCGCAGGATCCGGCGCAGACTGCCAGCTCGCCGGTCAGCTGGGATTCCGCCGAGGCGGCGAAGGCCGCGACCTCTTCGTGGCGCACATGCACCCAGCGGATCGTCTCACGCTGACGCAGCGCCTCGGTCAGGGCATTCAGACTGTCGCCGACGACCCCGTAAATTCTCTTCACGCCGACTTCGTGAAGCGTATCGACGATCAGATCCGCCACGTTGCCCTTGGTCATCCCGGTTCTCCAGAAAAGCGCGTGCCGCCGCCGCGACATTTGATCTGGACGTCAAACTAGGAGCGGCGGCGATGAGAGCAATTCGGGCGGGTAAAGGCAGGGATGTCAACCGAAGCGGCCTTCCTGTCGAGGGCAGGGAGCGGTTTGCATGGCCGATGATGAAGGCCGGCGGCGGCCATGCCGCCACCGTCGCCGGGTTCACTTCACGGCGAGGCGGTCCGAGGATTTATCCACGAACTCGACGGTGGTGACCGAGGGCTGGACGAGCTTTGCCAGGGCGGCCGCGTCCCAGTTGGTCAGGCGCACGCAGCCATGGCTGCGGCTCTTGTCGATGCGGCTTGGATAGGGCGTGCCGTGAATGCCGAAGGTCGGCTTCGACAGCGCGATCCAAGTCGAGCCGACCGGTCCGTTCGGGCCTGCCGGGATGGTCAGCGGGCCTGTATTGTCGCCCTGGGTGAAGTTCCTGGCCGGATTGTAGCTGTAGGTCGGGTTTTCCGCGACGCCGGTGACCGTCAGATGCCCGCTCGGCGATGGCGTATCGTCCGAGCCGATCGTCGCGGGGTCGAGCAGGACAATGTTGCCGTTTGCATCGTAGGCGATGAGTTCGCCGCGCTCCTTGTCGATCACGATGCGGGCGACCTTCGTCGTCGGGGCCTGCCCCACATCGGCGACGAGGATCCTGGTCCCGGCCGCGCGTAGATCAGCATTCGGGTTCATGGCGAGGAGCAGATCCTCATCCATGTGAAAGCGCTCGCCGAACATTTCTGCGGGGGACTGGTAGCCCAGCCATTCCATCTTCGCCAGCTCGCCGTAGTCATCGGGGATACGGTCGACATAGCGCGTCGCCGCGTCCTCTTCGGTGATGGTGTAGGTCTTGATCGCCTTGCCCTGATCGACGGTCAGGATGACCCAGAGATCGGCGTCGATCTCGCCGTCCTCGGGAAGACCACGCATCGCCTCATAGGCCGCGATCGCCTTGCGGGTGTTCTCGCCGTTGAAACCGTCGATGACACCGGGGGAGGCGTGCGCGCGATCGAGAAGGATCTGCAAGCGGATCAGGAACGGGTCCGGATGCTTTTGCTCGTCCGCGGTCTCGAGACTGGCCTCGTCGGGAAGATCCGTCGAATAGGACGGCGACGTGATCTCAAGATCGGGAGCGTCCGATACGGGAACGTCCTCACTTGTCAGCATGGCCGCGGCCGCGCTCGGCGGTGCGTCTGTGGAGCCGGTCCGCGTCTGGTCGAGCGTGTCCAGCGGGCTCTCGTCGGCGGCATGGACATCGGGGACCGTGTCGTCGCGTCTGGCGGTGGCGGCCACGGCGTTCGCCTCACGAACCGACGCCTGCCAGGACTGGAACGTGGCGGCCTCGATCGCTTCTTGCGAAAGGGGGCGCCACTCGCCTGCAAGCGAGACATGGGGCATCGTTGCCGCAAGCAGGCCTGCTGCGGCGAGGGACTTGATTTTCATGGAGATGCGCCTCGAAAAGGAGTAGAACCCGTACTCGCAGACCGTGTGAGACGACGTTTTGTCTCGCAAATTCAAGAATATAAGAATATGCTTAAAATAATATGAACGGATGTGTTTCGACAATTGGCCGGGAACCTGTCAGATGCGCTCGGAGGAAGGCTACGCCAAGCGGGGTCGCTCGAAGCTAGGGCCTCAGTTCGTTCTCCTTTTTCTATTTTTGATCGTGATCGCCGGCGCCGTCTGGATCTCCAGTGACGATACCGAGGTCTCGTCGCCGGAAGTCCCGCGTCCCATCGCGCCGACGCAGTAGATGAGCTCCACCGGATTGCGCTGATCGGCGGTCCCTGCGCTCGCCGAAACGTTTGTGACGCGGCGTCTGGCGCGATGGTCTTTGCCGAAAACGGGCGGCCGCAAGGGGCGGTCTGTCAGCGTCGTCCTTCTCGCAATGGCGATCTGTGAGAGGAACCGGGAAGCGCACCGAGAAATCCGTCACCACAGCCATACGACGACGGCTGCCATGGAGCCCGTCAGCGCGGCGCCCAGAACCGTTCTGTCCAGCCAGATGGGACGTTCCCACTGGCCGAAGATCTGAAGCGCATCCTGCCGGTCCCAGACGAGGTCGCCGATATTTTCCTTGGCGGGACGGCGTGTCGCGGCGCTGATCGCAAAGTGAAGCGCGATGGCGGCAAGCATGATGATGCTCGACATGATCGTATAGTGAATGTCCGGCAGTCCAAGACCCGACCACACGTCCGTCACTTCCTTGGCAATGAAGATCGGAACACCGACGAGGAGGCCGAGGACAATCGTCCAGAAGGCGCCGTTGCCATTCAGCCATGGAACGAACAGGCCGAGAATATAGACGACGATGATCGGCGGCACGACGTAGCTGAGCGACGACTGGAAATAGCCGAATAGGCTTTCGAACCCGGCGATCGAGGGCGCGTAGATCGCGCCGATGACCATGGCAACGCCCGTCACGATCCGCCCGAGCTTGACCATTGTCTCTTCGGAAATCTCAGCCGACGGGAAATAGATGCATTTGCCGCAATGCCTCCGCTGCGACGATGCCGGCCGAGACGGCGAGGTTCAGCGAGCGGGTGGCCGGTGCCATCGGAATCTTGAGGCGCGCATCGACGACGTCGTGAACGTCCTGAGGAACGCCGGCACTTTCCCGGCCGAAGACGAGCCGATCCGTCGCCTGGAAGGTGAAATCGGTGTAGATGGTCTCGGCCTTCGTGGTCAGGAGGACGAGACGGCCCGGCCGGTTTTCGAGATCGCGCAGGAATGCGGTCCAGTCGTCGTGACGCCTGAGGGCTGCCATCGCCGCATAGTCCATCCCGGCTCGCTTCAAGGCGCGATCAGACGAATCGAAGCCGGCGGGCTCGACCAGTTCGACGGTCAGGCCGAAGCAGGCGGCAAGGCGCAGGATCGCACCGGTGTTGCCGGCGATGTCGGGCTGAAAGAGGACGAGGGAGGGGCGCTGATGGCCCGCCGGCGGGTTGCCTTCGTTTTCCATGTATCTTGCCATATTGTGCCGTCGGAGCGTACGGCGCGGTTTCGGACGGACGAGTGATCATTCGACATGCCCTTCCAGGCCTTTCCCGACAAGGCACGACGGTTTCTGGCACGCGCGCGGCGGGTGGCGACCGGCAGATCGATGCGTGCGTTCGGCGGCCGGCCGAAATCGGCTCGCCTGGCGCCAGGCCGGCTTTCAGCGCGGCTTGGTGCGCGAACGAGCGGTCTCGTGGAAGGGGGCGCAGAGCGGCTTCCGCGCCTGCGGCTGTTTGCGAGGATCAGATCGAAGCTCCCGAGATTTTCGGGCAGGGCAGCACTGACGAGGGTTTCGGACAACGTTCGGTCAGCACTCGGCGCTTTCGCCGCCAAGGCCCGTCTTGCCGGGTTGAGAGCTCGCGCTGGCGTCCTGAAAGGAGCTGCCAGACTCAAGGGTCGCGGAGGTGCAGCCCAAGCCGAAGTGCCGACACGCAGACCCGGCAATGCGTCGTCGGAGGCGAAGCCGGCGGGACCTCCCTCCCGCAGTCCTGCATGGGATGCCCCGACGATCGCGGGGGCCGCGCCAGCCGCGCGGCGGTTCGACGGTCTTGCGGTCCTTGGTCCGGCGACGCGCCTCATCTTTGTTGCGCTGCTGATCGCCATGGGCTTGTTCGTGCTGTTCCTCAATACGGATCGGGGTGTTTCTATCGGCGAGCGGCTGAAGCGCGCCGCGGAGACCGGAGCCGTCTTCAGCGAGCCGGCCGCAAGCTCTTCCGCAAACCGCAGCGCCCTTGATGCCCTGCAGCCTTCGCCGGAGGGCGAGGCGGGGGAGGGCCCGAAGGTCGCCCCGCTTGCCTCGGACCGCCTGCTCATGCCGCCAGCGACGAAAATCGCGGAGGATTTCGTGCGCCTTGCCACCGTCAGTCCCAAGCGGATCTGCCGGGCGATCGATCCGGGCCAGCGGCTCATGAAATGGAGCGAAAGCCCGCTGATGCGCGGCCAGTGGGAATGCTACGCGACCGCGACGGCGGACGGGGAGCGCGTGACGAGCGAGAGGGATCTCGAAGATGAGCCCGCGACGGAAGATCCCGATACGGTGATCGAGCCGTCACTGCCGACAGAGCCGCAGCTCTTCGTGATGGCGCGCGGGGTTGCGCGCGACACACTCACGAGCATTCGCATCAAACTGGTTGCCGACAGCGGCGCGAAGGCGAAACGGGGCGCCAAGCGGTTGGCGGAACTCACCGCGGCCCTGTTCGACGTTCTGCAATGGAGCCCGCCGGGCGGGCTTCTGGAGAAGCTGCGCAACCTTCAGGATTTCGAGATCGACCAGGCGGGCACGCGACTGCGGTTCAAGCGCGAGCTGAGCGCTGGATGGCAGTACAATCTGATCGTGATCTTTCCCAACGCGATCAAATACCGAAAAGGATCAGCGTTTCAGGGGCCTCAGCCGGAACCCAGTCCCCTCCCGCAGCCGCCCGGCGATCCGTCAGTCGACGCGCCTGCCGGCGACCGCTGACGGCAACTGGCGCCGCCGGCCGAAGGTCGTTTTCCTGGTGGCCGTGCCCTTGCGGAGGCCTGCGCCTTCCACATGCAACGGCTGGTGCTGGCCTTTGTCGCGCTTGACCGGCACGTCGATTGGAGTGGCAGCCTCGAGGCCGAGAAGCTCGCGCGCGGCCGGCTTCGTCAATCCGTCGTAGACGCGTCTGAGGGCGGCGAAGGCCGTGGCATCGTGGCCGGCGGTCCGGTGGACCATCAGGACGAGCGTCATGGCGTCGGCGGTCGTCAGGTCGAGAAGTTTGAGGGCGGCGGCAAGGAACGTGCCATCCTCGCCCTCGACGAGAGTGACGGCCGTTTGCGCCGGGAGCTTCAGGGTCGAGGCGATCGCCCGGGCGGCGCCTCCGGGATTGCCGTTGCGGGCTTCGTGCAGCAGGGCTGGGAATGGCGGTGTGCCGGGTTCCAGCCGAAACACCGCCGTTTCGCTCGTCTGCGCGCCGGGCTGCGCGGGGCGTGGCTTTGCGCGGACAAGCGCTCTCAATGCATCGCGGGCGGCGGCAGCATTCTTCAGGGGTGGTGGGGCTGTTTCCTTGCCGGCCCCATCAGAGCGCTGGACGTTCGGCTCCACGCTTTGACGTGGGAGATGAACGCGGGCCGCCTCGGCCGGCGGCACGGCTTCTTCCGCCGCTTGCAGCGAAAGGACATCCGTCTCAGTCAGGCAGGGGCTCGAAAACAGGAAGGGCGCTGCGATCTCCGCAGGTTCGTTCAGGAAAAGCTCGACGACGGGACGCGGCACATCGGGAGACTTCGCCAGCGAGATGGCGATCTGGCGCTTCGTTTCGGTGGACAGTTTCGGCCATGTCGAGGCGATGAGCCGAGCAAAATCCGCAGCATGGGCGGGGCCCGGCCGACGCATATCGAGAAACCCCGCGACGGCAGCCGTCGCGATGGTATCAAAGGCGCTCCGGCCCTGACGGGTTTCGAGTGAACGGAAGAGGCGCGGCATCTTGTCGACCATGTCGCTCCAGCGAAGCTGCGTTTCCCGATCGGCGCCCGAACCGCTCCATCGCCAGATCGAAGCCAGCCGGGGCTGGCGCCAATTGATCACAGCTAGAGATGGAAAGTGCCCTTGGCATCACGAAACGGCAATTTGAAAGTCTTTGGATAGGTTTACGCAAGATTTCTTAGCAAGTTGTTAACCCTCGGGATGTGTTCTCTGAGCTTGTAGAGGCAGGTTCATTTTCGCGGCGGCGCGACGACGCCAGAGGAAGGGGGATTGGGGAAAAATGGGCGCTATTTTGAGCTTCGAACGAAAGAAATTCGGTGACGACCCATCGCCGCCGACAAGGAATCAGCAGGGCGGTACCGCCGAGATCGTGATCTTGCCCTGTATTCGCTACGAACGCCGCGCGGCATCCGAGGCCCATCGCGACGTCCATGGCAAAGGCACTCGCTCCGCAATGTCCGGCGAGCGGTGCTCGAATTCGATCAGCCGCGACCCAACCGCCGCCTGAGGCGACGCGGGCACTTTTTCGCGCTTCGAGCATCCGGCTCGTCGTGCTGGCATGTCGCCCCGGGGACAGGCTCTCGGATGTGTCCGGCAAATCCCCTGATCGTCAGCCTCCGCTGGCGGCCGGCGACTTGCGGCGGATCGAATTCGTCGAGATCGCGTCGTCGGTCGGCGAGGGATCGCATCCGATCGAAGAGACGAAGGCATCGACGCTCGGTCGTTTGCTCTCCTCGTCGACGAGGACGCGGATCGTCATGTATCCCTCGCTCATTTCGACCTCGACGGGGATCTGCGCTTCCGGCGCATCCTGGACGGCTGCCTTGTCGACGAGCTGTTCCGGCGTTCCCACCATCAGATCGAAGGCATTGTCGACCGCCGAGCGGTCGTTGATGCTGTAGAGATTGTCCCCCCGGCGGTCGTAGATCGAGGCCGACCAGAAGGCGGGATCGTTTTGCAAGGCGTGAATCCTGACCGGGCCGTCGACCAGGGAAAAGCGACAGCCGGCCGTGATGAAGGCCGGATCGACAAAGGCGAACTCGCCGTTGGTCGAGCCGCCGGATTCTCCAGGCTCAGCAGGGCTTTCCAGCGCCTCGACGCGCACGAGCCGATCCGTTTCGCCAAGCTCTGCCAACCGGCTCCAGCCGTTGCGACTGGCAACGTCCGGCATCGAGAATATGACGGCGATATGCACGAGACCGGCCCCGACCAGTCCGACCATGACAGCCAGAAGGAGCTTACCCATCGGCGCAACCCTCCTGCCGAATCGTCGGCAAGGACAGGCTGGAGGCGCCGCTCGCCGCGCTCGCGGGGGTGTCGTAAAGGGCCAGAACGAAAATCATCGGACCCTTGCCGGAGGTTGCCAGCCAGTTGCCCGCTCTCGCTGTCGGTCCGATGGCGATCTCGAAGGAGTTGTCGTCCCGTCGCATGAGATTGTTGGAGGTCAGCCAGCCCGATCGACCCGCGCCCGGGCGCACGAGCCGGCCGTCCGGGAGATAGGTCGCGAGGGTGAAGATGCGGGCGGGCGGCGTCGAGCCAGCGATCCTGTAGGTGCATTCGCGCCGCAGCGGCCGTCCCTGGTCGTCGCTGTCGCTGCGAAACTGGATGCCTTCGCCGATGCCGAGGGTGAGGTTGCCGACCATGGCGAGACGGGCCTTGGAATAGGGGTCGGCGTCGGGCGCCCCGGCAGAAGGGGTTGCCCGCCACTGACCGACCGAGACGGTGCCGATCTCGCCGGAGTGATCGACCGCCCATTTGGCCGACCAACCCCCAAGAGAAAGGGCGATGCCAAGCGCAATCATGACGAGGACGGTGAAACGCATCGGTTCGATTATATCAAGGATTGGAGTGGGGCTGCTATCGGACGGGAGCCGCGGCGGCGGTATCGACGCTGGTCGTTTCTGCGGCCGAGGCGAGCTGTTCGGGGGCCAGCGGCTTCATCGTCTCGAGGCGGTCCGCGATGTCGGACAGGACATGCTGGGCCTTCTTGCTGAGGACTTCGGTGCTATTCGCTCGCGATCCATCCTCTTCGGTCGTCGCCACCTTGCCGCTCGATGCGGGGAAAGGATCGTCGATATAGGGGATGGGCTTCAAGTCGATGTTCTTGTGCGCCGCCTCCATGAACCGCTGCCACGTCAGGGCCGGAAGCGAGCCGCCGGTGAGCTTGTTGGTCGGCTTGAAGCTGTCGTTGCCGAACCAGACGGCGCCGACATAGTTGCCGGTGAAGCCGACGAACCAGCCGTCGCGATAGGACTGGGTGGTGCCCGTCTTGCCGCCGACGCGGGTCATCGTCAGCTGGGCCTTGCGCGCGGTGCCGCGTTCGGTGACGCCGACGAGCATCTCGTTCATGTAGCCGGTCGCCTTTTCCGACAGAATGCGCTTGCGCGCGGGCATGTCGCGCCGCGCATCCCACACGACCTCGCCGGTCGGACCGAGCAGCTGTTCGATCGCGTGACGATTGGAGTTCATCCCGCCATTGGCAAAGACGGTGTAGGCGGTCGCCTGATCCATGACGGTCACCTCGCTGGTGCCCAGCGCCATGGTCTTGTCGCCTCTCAGCGGCGATTCGATCCCCATGGCCTTGGCGGTCTTGACCGTGTTGTCGAAGCCGACCTTCTGGTAGAGCTTCACCGCCGGGACATTGAGCGAGCGGGCGAGCGCGTTGGCGAGGGTGACGCGGCCGGAGAAGGAGCGGCCGTAGTTCTGCGGCGACCATTTGCCGATGGTGATCGGGCTGTCGACGATCGTATCGGACGGCTTCATGCCCTCCTGCATGGCCGTCGCATAGACATAGACCTTGAAGGACGAACCGGGCTGGCGCAAAGCCCTGGTCGCGCGGTTGAACTGGGAGACGCCGTAGTCGCGGCCGCCGACGATCGCCCTGACGCTGCCGTCGGAGGCGAGCACCACCATTGCCGCCTCGCCGACGTCGTAAGTCTTGCCGTACTGGCGAAGATTGTATTCGACCGATTCGTCGGCGAGCTTCTGAAGATCGAGGTCGATGGTCGTGCGGGCCGTGAAATTGCGCTGCTTCAGGCCCTTTTCCTTGGCGATGCGCTGAACCTCGTCGAAGGCATAGTCGAGGAAATAGTCGGGCGAGGGGGTGGAGGAGCGGTCGATCGCGGTCGCGGGATTGCGCCTGGCGGCGATCACCTGGCCTTCGGTGAGGAAGTTCGCCTGGACCATATTGGTCAGGACTTCGTTGGCTCTGGCCCTGGCCGCGGGAAGGTTGATGTGCGGCGCGTATTTGGCCGGCGCCTTGAAGAGGCCGGCCAGCATCGCCGCCTCGGCCAGCGACACGTCACGGATATTCTTGCCGAAATAGAACTCGGACGCCGCCGCCGCGCCGAAGGTGCCGCCGCCCATATAGGCCCGGTCGAGATACATCGCGAGGATCTGGCGCTTGGAGTAATGCGACTCCAGCCACAGCGAGAGAAAGGCTTCCTTGATCTTGCGATCGAGGCTGCGTTCATTGGTGAGGAAGAGGTTCTTCGCCAGCTGCTGGGTCAGCGTCGAGCCGCCCTGGACGACGCCGCCGGCCTGGGCATTGACCGTCAGGGCGCGGACGAGGCCGAGAAAGTCGATGCCGAAATGATCGAAGAAGCGGCGATCCTCGGTGGCAAGCAGCGCCTTGATGAAGCTGTCGGGCATCTCGTCGATGGGGACGGCGGCTGCGCGAAGGATGCCGCGCCGTCCAATCTCGTCGCCATGCTTGTCGAGGAAGAGGACGGAATAGTCGCTCTCCTGGGGCAGACCGTTTTTCGTCATCTTGATCGCGGGCTGGGCCAGGGCAAAGAGGAGGATGAAGCCGGCAAGGCCGAGCGTCAGACCCTCGCAGGCGACCTCCACCAGTGCCCGGTTGAGACCGCGTACCCGGAACTTTCTGAAGAAGATCGTGACGCCTTCCCACCAGGCGAGGAAGGAATGAAAGGCGCGCCAGAGGCTCGAATCGATCCAGGCGTCGACCTCGATAAGGCGCGAGGGCTGCCGGCGCTTCCGGGGTTTGGTCTCGTCGTTCTGCAAGGCTCGGCCCATGATCGCGCGCCACGCCCGCAGGGGGACCGGCCCTCGCGGCCTACCCTCCCACGATCGTCGTGGCAATTCCCGGCCGCGACTTGTGCGGCCATCGATGACATCTTACGTCGTCCCCAACGCCCCTTATAGTTCGATGGCACGAAAAAATCTGCAAAAACAAAGCATGGTTTCCGGATGAACGATCGCAGCCCTGATCACGATGACGTGCCCTACTGGAAGGCGAAGTCGCTCGAAGAGATGCCGCCACAGGAGTGGGAGCGGCTGTGCGACGGCTGCGGACGCTGCTGCCTGAACAAGCTGGAAGACTGGGACACCGGCGAGATCGCCTGGACGAACGTCGCCTGCCAGCTTCTCGACGGGCACGCCTGCCGCTGCCGGCAATACGAGACGCGGCACGAGGTCGTGCCGGACTGCGTCGGATTGTCGCCCGACGCGGTGCGCACGCTCACCTGGCTGCCGCCGAGCTGCGCCTACCGGCTGATCGCCGAGGGGCGCGAGCTCTATTGGTGGCACCATCTCGTCTCGGGCGATCGCGAGACCGTGCACCAGGCGGGCGTCTCGGTGCAGGATCGGACGGTCAGCGAAGTGGGGATGGAGCTCGAGGATTACGAGGACCATCTGGTGGAATGGCCGGGGCAGGATGTGGATGTCGCGGAGGCCGACAGGAAATATGAAAAAATTCCTTGACTGCGTGACGGTGATCCAGTAGGGTTCAGTCATCATCAAAAATCTGTCGGCGGCACCGGGCAACTGGGGCCGTTTTTTCGTTTCTGGTGCCGGGTCGCGTTGGAGGCCGCCGGGCACGGGAGCGAACACGGGGCGAGGGGCGAATGGCGGAACTCTTGTCGGACCGGCTCTTCATGCTTCTCCTGCGCGAGGTGGAACGTCTCGAAGACGAGATTGGAGAAAATAGTCCTAACAAGAATTCGACCGAACCTTTCGGCGGCGAAGGCGCCGGGAAGATTGGCGTCTCTGCGGGGCGAACGAGCGCGAAGCCGGCATCGGCAGGCACGAAGGCAGCGTCGACCCGCGCCGGCTTCAAGGAGCGGGCCGATGCGCTGATCCTTTTGACGCGCACCCTCGAGAAGCTTCTGGAACTGCGCGCCGAGGAGTCGGCGGCGGGCCAGGACGACGAAGCCGAAACGCTGCGGCTGCGCGACGAATTCATGCGCCGGCTGCGGGCGCTCGACGCCAGGCGCGCCGGCGGCGCACGCTTGTTTGCGGACGGGGCGGCCAAGGCGGGCAAGCCGGCGACGAAGGGCAGGCGCCGGGCGAAGGGGCCCGCGCCAAAGCCCAGGGATCGGGACCCCGATGGCGGCGCCTGACGAGGAGCCTCTCGCCGGCGCAAAGGGCGCGCCGCTGAGCGAGGCCGACTTCTGGAGCGAAACGGACGATCTGATTGCGCGGCAGAAGGCGCCGGTGCTCATGCAAGCGAGGCTTCCCTGGGCGAGCCTCGCTCGGGCCTCGCAACTGCCGCCGCCGGGCGACTGGCGGCAATGGCTGATCGTCGGCGGGCGAGGCTCGGGCAAGACGCGGGCGGGCGCCGAATGGGTGCGGGCGATGGCGACGGGCGAGCCGCCCTTTGCCGAGAGGGCCCATGGGCGGATCGGGCTGCTCGCCGAGACGCTGGCCGATGCCCGCGAGGTGATGATCGACGGGGAGAGCGGGCTTCTGGCGATCAGCGGGCGTCCGCGCCCGGTCTTCGAGGCAAGCCGGCGACGGGTGGTCTTCGCCAACGGGGCCATCGCGCAGATCTTTTCGTCGGAGGATCCGGACGCGCTGCGGGGCTATCAGTTCGATCTCGCCTGGGGCGACGAGCTGGCGAAATGGGTGCATGGCGAGGCGTGTTTCGACAATCTGCAACTGGCGTTGCGACTGGGCGGGAACCCGCGGGCGCTGTTTACGACGACGCCGCGGCCGATCCCCTTGTTGAAGCGGCTGATGGCCGATCCGCAGACCGCAACGACCCACATGACGACGGCGGAAAACGCCGGCAATCTGGCGCCGGGTTTTCTCGCCGCGATGACCGAACGCTACGGCGGCACGCGGCTCGGACGGCAGGAGCTCGACGGGCAGATTCTTTCGGCAAGGGAGGACGCGCTGTTCGACCTTGCGAAGATCGAGCGGGAGCGCTGCGAGCCGCCGGAAGAGCTGCAGCGGATCGTCGTTGCGGTCGATCCGCCGGCAACGGCGACCGCGCGCTCCGACGCTTGCGGCATCATCGCGGCCGGCCGGGGCGCGGACGGGACGATCTACATTCTGGCGGACAGGAGCCGGCGGCGGGCCAAGCCGCATGAATGGGCGGGCTCTGCGATCTCGCTCTATCAGGCGCTGGGTGCCGACCGGATCGTCGCCGAGGTGAATCAGGGCGGCGACATGGTCGAGGCGGTGATCCGGGCGGCACAGCCCGATACGCCGTTTCAGGCGGTGCGGGCGAGCCGGGGCAAATGGCTGCGGGCCGAGCCCGTCGCCGCGCTCTACGAACGCGGACGAGTGCGCCATGCCGGGCGGTTTCCCGAACTGGAAGACGAGATGGCCGATTTCGGCCCGGATGGATTGTCCGGCGGCCGCTCGCCGGACCGGCTCGACGCGCTGGTCTGGGCGGTGAACGCGCTGACGGGGGGACGTGAGGCGCCGCGGATACGAGGGCTTTGAGGGGCGTTTGCGCGGTTGGCGAGCTTCTTTTGGGGCGGGGTGCAGGCGGAGGCGTTACCCCCCTCTGCCCTGCCGGGCATCTCCCCCACAAGGGGGGAGATCGAGCTCGCTCGGGTCGATCCGCCTCATTGTCGGTCGTTTCGGATCGCGTGGCCGGCGGAGTGGCGGGCGAGGGCGGCGAAATTTCTGATCTCACCCCTGTTGGGGGAGATGCCGGCAGGCAGAGGGGGGCGCCGTAGGGCGAAGCCTTCGAAAGCCGGAGGGCGACCGCAGGCGGCTTGCAGAATTCCAAACACATCGGAGCATTGGCAATGGGACTTGCGCGATCGATGGCCGGCTGGCTCGGCGCGGGCCGGCGGCCGGCCGAGACGGCGGCTGCCGACGGTGGAGCAGGGGAGGCGAAATCCGCCGCGACCGTCTCGGGAACGCTGGTGTTCACCGGCGGGGGCGACGGCATCTGGGCCGAGCGCTCCTATGCCGCTTTGTCGCGGGCCGGCTTCATGCAGAACCCGGTCGCTTATCGCTCTGTCCGGATGATCAGCGAGGCGGCGGCGGCGATCCCGCTCGTCCTTTATGATGGCGCGGAGGAGGTGAGCGAGCATCGCTTGCTCGATCTCTTGAGGCGACCCAACGGGATGACGGACGGCGCCGCCTTCGTCGAGGCGATCTGCGGGCATCTGCTGTTGTCCGGCAACGCCTATGTCGAGGCGGCGCTGATCGAGGGCGAGGTGAGGGCGCTGCACTTGCTGCGGCCGGACCGGGTGCGGCTGATCGAGGGCGCGGACGGTTGGCCGGAAGCCTACGAGTACCGCGCGGGAACGCGGGTGAGGCGGATTGCGGCCGAAGGGCCGGGCGGCGAGCCGGCGACGCTGTTGCAGCTTCAGCTCTTCCATCCGCTCGCCGACCATTCCGGCTATGCGCCGCTCGGCGCCGCGCAGAACGCGCTCGATCTTCACAACGCCGCCGCGCGCTGGAACCGGGCGCTGCTCGACAATTCGGCAAGGCCGTCGGGCGCGCTGATCTACAAGGCGGAAGGCGGTGGCAATCTCTCGCCCGATCAGTTCGACCGGCTGAAGGCCGAACTCGAGAGCGGCTATGCCGGCGCGGCCCGGGCCGGGCGTCCGCTGCTTCTGGAAGGCGGCCTCGACTGGAAGGCGATGGCGCTGACGCCGAAGGACATGGACTTCATCGAGGCACGGAACGGCGCGGCGCGGGATATCGCGCTCGCCTTCGGCGTGCCGCCGATGCTGCTCGGCATCCCGGGCGACGCGACCTATTCCAACTATGCCGAGGCGAACCGGGCGCTCTACCGACTGACCGTCCTGCCGATCGTCAAGCGCATCTGCGGGGCGCTGGGCGGCTGGCTCGGCGGCCATCTCGGCGAGTCGGGCCTGACGCTCTCGATCGATCTCGACCAGGTGGAAGGACTTTCGGCCGAGCGCGAGGCGCTGTGGGCGCGGGTCGGCGCGGCGGACTTCCTGACGAGAAGCGAAAAGCGGGAGGCGGTCGGCTATGGCAGGGATGGCGACGATGCTTGAGACGCGCGGCGTTGCGGCGGCGACCCTTGCGGACGCGCGACCGGTTGCGGCGGGGGCGATCCGGGCAGGGGCGATGGCGCCGCCGGCGCGATTTTCCGGCTATGCGGCGATCTTTGGGGCGACCGATCTCGCGGGCGACCGGATCGAGCCCGGCGCCTTCGCCGCCTCTCTGATCGGCCGGCGCGCGAGCGAGGTACGCATGCTCTGGCAGCACGATCCGGCCCGGCCGATCGGCCGCTGGCTGGAGATCTTCGAGGATCGTGTGGGCCTGAAGGTCGCCGGCGAGTTCGCCCTCGAAACCGAGGGCGGGCGGGAGGCCGCAGCGCTTGCCGCCGCCGGGGCGATCGACGGGCTGTCGATCGGCTTTCGCACCAAGCTCGCAAGACGCGATCCGGGCGGCGCCAAGCGCCGGCTGGTGACGATCGACCTGTGGGAAATCTCGCTGGTCACCTTCCCGATGCAGGACCGGGCCCGGCTGACGGTCATCGCCTGACTTCGACGCGGTCCGCTCGCCGACCTTTCGGCGAAACGCCAGGGGCATTTCGAAAACCAGACGCAACACCAGGAGAAAGACATGGACGAGACCGCGCTTGCCGGCTTCGAGACGAAGACGGTCACCCCCGAAATCCGCGGGCTGCAGGACGAGATGCAGCGGACCTTCGAGAGCTTTCGCGAGGCCAACGACATGCGCCTCGACGAGCTCGAAAGGCGCATGACGGGCGACGTCGTGACGAGTGATAAGGTCGACCGCATCGCGGCGGCGCTCGACGCCCAGAACCAGAGGATCGAGCGCCTTGCGCTGAAGGAAATGCGCCCGGCGCTCGGCCAGGACAGGGCCCGGCGCGGCGAGCCGGCGAGCGAGCACAAGAGCGCCTTCGAGCGCTATGTCCGCGGCGGCGACGAGACGGCGCTTCGGCGCTTTGAAGAAAAGGCGATGTCGAATCTGACCGGTGCCGATGGCGGCTTCCTCGTCCCCGACGAGACCGAAACCGAGATCGGCCGCAGGCTGGCGTCGATCTCGCCGATCCGCTCGATTGCCGCGGTGCGGACCGTCTCCAGCGCGGTTCTGAAGAAGCCCTTCGCGATTTCCGGCGCCGAGAGCGGCTGGGTGAGCGAAGCCGCCGATCGCGAGCAGACCGCCGCGCCGCAGCTCGCCGAACTCTCCTTCCCGACCATGGAACTCTACGCCATGCCGGCGGCGACGGCGACGCTTCTCGACGATGCCGCGGTCGATATCGATCGCTGGATCGGCGAGGAGGTCGAGCAGGCCTTCGCAGCCCAGGAGGGCTCGGCCTTCGTCAATGGCGACGGCGTCAGCAAGCCGAAAGGCTTCATGACCTACGCCAAGGCCGACGAAAGCGCCTGGGCCTGGGGCAAGGTCGGCACGATCTCCACCGGCGCAAACGGGGCGTTTGCCGAGGGAGAGGCCGCCGACGCGCTGATCGACCTCGTCTATGCGCTGAAGGCGGGCTACCGCCAGAACGCCAGCTTCGTGATGAACAGGAAGACGCAAGGATCGGTTCGCAAGCTGAAGGACGAGGACGGCAACTATCTGTGGCTGCCGCCGGCTTCGGCGGGCGCGCGGGCGACGCTGATGGGCTTTCCGATCGTCGAGGCGGAAGACATGCCGAACATCGCGACGGGCAATTGCGCCATCGCCTTCGGCGACTTCCAGCGCTTCTACCTCGTCGTCGACCGGCAGGGCGTGCGCGTGCTGCGCGACCCCTATTCCGCCAAGCCCTACGTCCTGTTCTATACGACGAAGCGCGTCGGCGGTGGCATCCAGGACTTCGACGCGGCCAAGCTGCTCGATTTCTCCGCCTGATCGCAAGACGAGCGATCGCCACCCATTCGAAAGCCCGGCCACGTGCCGGGCTTTTGGCTCTTTCGGAGACAATTCATGACGACGATCGATCTTGGCGTGACCGCCGAGCCGCTGACGCTCGAAGCCGCCAAGGCCTGGGCACGCATCGAGCGGGACGACGAGGACGCGCTGATCGCCGATCTCATTCGCGCCGGGCGCGAGGCGATCGAGCGCGAGACCGGCCTGTCGCTGATCGCCCGCAGCTTTCGTCTTTCTCTCGACCCGGTACCCCGAAACGGCTGGGTCGAGGCGACGCGGCGACCGCTGGTCTCGATCGATGCGGTCACGGCCTTTGATGGGGCGGGCAGTCCGGTCGTGTTCACCGCGGCCGAGGCGATCGTCGAGCGGCCGCGCGGATCAGACGGATACCGGCTTTCGGGCGCCGCCGTCGATCAGGCTGTGAACGGCGTCGAGATCGAATTTTCCGCCGGCTTTGCGGTCGGGAAATGCCCGGCCGATCTCGTGCTGGCCCTGAAGGCCATCGTCGCTGCCAGCTACGAGGCGCGGGCGCTGGTCGAGCCGGGGATGCAGCCGGCGCTGCGCCCGGCGATCGCCGATCGGCTGCTCGCGCCCTATCGGCCGGTGAGGCTGTGATGGCGCCCCTGTTTCTCGATCCGGGCCTTTTCAACCGCCGCGTCGCGCTGGACGAGCCCGTCGTCGTTCCGGATGGGGCAGGCGGCGGCGAGACGAGCTGGCAGGAGATCCGCGAGCTTTCCGTGCGGATCGAGCCGCTTTCCGTCCGCTCGCGCGAACGCTTCGATCAGCGCGAGGCGAAAGTGACGCACCGGGTTCTCGTTCGAACGAACCCGGTCGTCGCGCGCGGTCTGTCGTTTCGGACAAGCGGCCGGCGGCTCGTCATCCACTCGGTGCACGACCCGGACGAAAGCGGGCGCTACCTCGTCTGCCGCTGCGAAGAGGAGCGTTGAGGAATGAGGCTGCAGGTCACGGTGGCGAAGGGCACGCTGCAACGCAGTCTGCGGGCATTCGTCGAGCGGCGGGCCGCGCAGCGCGATAGGCGCGAACCGACGTCTGGGCCGACGCGATTTCCTGCCACTTCCGGGTTCAAAAATTCGCGGGAGATCCAGGACATGATCGACGATCCCTTCGAGGATGGGGTCCCGTTGCGGAGGCCGGACGCAACGAAAACGTAAGGTAGCGAAAAAGTTAAAATTGCCGGCGTTGACCGGAGCGACAGCGCAACCATTTCAGGTTATGTTTCATGGCGTCGTTCAAAGTGAACGCTGGCTTTTACGGAAATGGCATCGTGAACAGGGGCGAGAACCATGGCGCATCCGAGCGCTGAACTCCAGCAGTCGATCTTTTCCACTCTGACGTCCGACCCTGCGCTGACGGCGTTGCTCGGCGGGCCGAAGGTCTTTGACCGGCGGCCGGAGCGGGCGAACTTCCCCTATCTGACGCTCGGCCGGACGGCGGTCGTCGACTGGTCGACCGGCACCGAGGACGGGGCCGAGCATATCCTCACCCTGCATGTCTGGGCGAAGGGTGGCGGCAAGGCCGAGACCTACGCGATCATGGACAAGGTGGCCGAAAAGCTGAACGACACGGCGCTGGCGCTGGAGGGGCACCATCTGGTGAACCTTCGGCTGCAATTTGCCGAGGCGCGGCGGGAGGAAGACTCCTCGACCTATCACGGCATTCTGCGGTTTCGCGCGGTGACCGAGCCCTTGGCCTGAGCCGAGGCCGGGCCGACCACGAGGCTCAGGGCGTTTTTCCGGCCTCGCTGCTGCGAGCATTCTTGATGACATCACTTCAGGGCGGTCCTTCGGGGCCGCCCTTTTTCGTTGCCGCTGCGAGATGACGGCGGATGAACGCGAAGATGGGACGAACCGATGAGCGCGCAAAAAGGCAAGGACCTCCTTCTCAAGATCGACGAGGAGGGGGACGGCAGTTTCACGACGATCGCCGGGCTTCGCAGCCGGCGGATCGCCTTCAATGCCCAGACCGTCGACATCACCGATTCTGAAAGTGCCGGACGCTGGCGCGAGTTGCTCGGCGGCGCCGGCGTGCAGCGGGCGGCGCTTTCGGGCTCAGGCATCTTCAAGGATGCGGCGTCGGACGCGACGCTTCGGCACGTGTTCTTCGAATCGCGGGTTGCCGCGTTTCAGGCGGTGATCCCCGATTTCGGCAGGGTGACCGGGCCGTTCCAGGTGACGGCGCTGGAATATGGCGGCGAGCACGATGGCGAGGTCACCTTCGAGGCGACGCTGGAATCGGCCGGCGCGCTCTCCTTCGAGGCGATCTGACCATGGCGGTGAACCGAAAACGCGGCGAGGTATCCGCCACCATCGACGGCGAGGAGCGGCGGCTCTGCCTGACGCTTGGAGCGCTGGCCGAACTGGAGGACGCGTTTGCCGCCGACAATCTCGGCGAACTCGCCGACCGGTTTCGCGGGGGGCGGCTCTCGGCGCGGGATCTGACGCGGATCATCGGCGCCGGCTTGCGCGGCGCGGGCGCCGAGGTGAGCGATGCCGAGGTCGGCGCCATGCATATCGATGGCGGGGCCGCGGGGGCGGCGGCGACCGCCGTCGAACTCCTGGCCGCGGCTTTCGGCAGCGATCAGGAGGTGGCCGGAACGGGCGCTGCAAACCCTCGCGAAGCGGCGCTCTGAGCGCCGAACGTCGGGCCGAGGGCGAAGCCGTCGCGTTGCCGGTCGCCTTTCCTTGGGACGAGGCGATGGCCATCGGTTTCGGCGTGTTGCGGTTGTCGTCCCGGGATTTCTGGAGGCTGACGCCGCGCGAGCTGGCGGCCGTCTTGGGCCCGCGCTCGCCTGCCAGTGCGCCATCAGCCGGAGAACTCGCGGGTTTGATGCGGCGGTTTCCCGATCGACGGCGAGGTGATCGCGTCTGATCGAACCGCCGGCGCGAGAGGCTCGCTCTCCGTGCTGCCGGACAGCTCGCCCCAAGGGGCGAGACCGATTTCCGTAGACCTTTCAAGTACAGGACGAGACCATGGAAGAGGACGAGACCTTCACCGTCGCGATCCGCGCCGATACGTCCGGGCTCGACCGGGCGCTGTCGGATCTTTCAAGCCGCGCCGAACGGTTCGGCTCCGCGCTGACAACTGCCCTTGCCGGCGCAGTCACCGGCAGCCGCTCGCTCGACGGCGTTCTGAAGCAGCTGGCCGCGAGGCTCTCGACCATTGCGCTCGATGCCGCGCTGAAGCCGCTCGGCGAGCTGGCTTCGAGCGCCATCGGCCAGATCACCTCGGTGTTCGGCGGCGGGACGGGAGGTGGCGATGGCAGCGTCCTGCCT
Organism: Jiella mangrovi; assembly: GCF_017815135.1. Classification (GTDB taxonomy): domain Bacteria; phylum Pseudomonadota; class Alphaproteobacteria; order Rhizobiales; family Rhizobiaceae; genus Jiella; species Jiella mangrovi. Next base: position 38,830 of record NZ_JAGJCF010000022.1, read on the forward strand.
TTCGCCAAGGGCGGGGTCGTCGCATCGCCGAGCTTCTTTCCGGTCGGCGGCAAGACAGGGCTGATGGGGGAGGCGGGGGCGGAGGCGATCCTGCCGTTGTCGCGGGGCGCGGACGGCACGCTCGGCGTCGCGGCGCCGCAGGGGCGTGACGGCTCGACGATCGTCTTCAACGTATCGACGCCGGATGCGCCGAGCTTCAAGCGGGCCGAGGCGCAGATCCAGGCAATGCTGGCGCGCGCTGCGACACGTGGGCGAAGGGGCCTTTGACCATGGCGATCATCGCCTTCAGCGAAGAGCGGTTTCCGCTGCGGATCGCGTTCGGCACCAGCGGCGGGCCGGAGCGCAGGACGGACATCGTCCGGCTTTCGACCGGTTTCGAAAAGCGCAATCAGCGCTTTGCCCGCTCGGTCCGACGCTACGACGCGGGCTCGGGGTTGAAGAGCCTTGCCGATCTTGCCGCGGTGCTCGAATTCTTCGAGGCGATGCGCGGGCGGATGACGGGGTTTAGGTTTCGCGACCCGCTCGACCACGCCTCGGCGCGGCTCGGCCTTCCGGTCTCGCCGCTCGACCAGGCGATCGGAACCGGCGATGGCGAAGGGCGGGAGTTTGCGCTGATCAAGGCCTATGGCAGCGGCGAGGGCGCCTATATGCGGTCGATCGAAAAGCCGGTCGGCGGCAGTGTGCGCGTCGCGGTTGGCGGCGTCGAGACCGCTGCGGGCGTTGTCGTCGATCCATCGAAAGGCGTGGTCATCTTCGATGCGCCACCCGCCGAAGGGGCAACGATTACGGCCGGCTTCGAGTTCGACGTCCCGGTCCGCTTCGACACCGACCAGCTGGCCATCAACATCGCCGCCTTCGAGGCCGGTGACATTCCGACCATCCCGCTGATCGAGGTGCGGCCATGAGAACGCTGTCTCCAGATCTCGCTGCCGCGATCGAGCAGCCGGTCACGACGCTTGCCAATTGCTGGCGACTGACGCGGACGGACGGCGTCGTCCTCGGCTTTACCGATCACGACGAAGCGCTGACCTTCGAAGGGACGACGTTCGAGGCCGCGACCGGGCTCACGGCCTCCGAGGCAGAAGCGACGCTCGGCCTCGGCGCGGCGACCGCCGAGGTCGAGGGGGCGCTGTCCTCGGCTGCGATCGAGGAAACGGATATCGCCGCCGGCCGCTTCGACGGCGCGCGCATCGAGACCTTCGTCGTCGACTGGCAGAATGTCGACCGGCATGTGCGCATCGACGTTTCGGATCTCGGCGAGGTCAAATGGGGCGAGATCGCCTTCACGGCGGAATTGCGAAGCATCGCGGCCAGGCTGGAGGCCGTGCGCGGCCGCCTCTATCGAAGGCGCTGCGATGCCGTTCTGGGTGACGAGCGCTGTCGCTTCGACCTGTCGCAGCCGCCCCATAGGGTGGAATGCGCAGTTCACTCCGTGGGCGACGGCTGGATCGAGATCGACGGGGCGCTCGGCGCCGATCCCGATCGCTACGCTTCGGGACGGTTGACGATGATCGATGGCGATGCCGGCGGGCTTGGCTCTGATGTCGCTTCGGCGGCTGCGATGGCCACCGGACGTGTGCGAATATTCCTGGCCGAAACCATCGTCCCCGCGATCGGCGCAGGCGACCGGCTGAGCCTCGTGCAAGGCTGCGACAAGCGCTTTCAGACCTGCAAGGAACGCTTCGGCAATCATCTGAATTTCCGGGGTTTCCCGCACATTCCCGGCAGCGATGCCACTCTGCAGGTCGCAAGGACGGGGAGTTTCCACGACGGCTCGCCGGTCGTGCCATGAGCGAGGAAACGCGTAGACGCGCGCTCGCCATCGCCCGGCGCTGGCTCGGGACGCCCTATCGGCACCAGGGCTCGACGCAGGGCGTCGGCTGCGACTGCCTCGGCCTTCTGCGCGGCATCTGGCGCGAGCTGCATGACAGCGAGCCCGAAGAGCCGGGCGCCTATGCCATCACATGGAGCTTGCGGGCCGGGCCGGACCGGCTGTTGGCGGCGGCGGAGCGGCATCTCGTGCCGATCGAACCGGCCGAGGCCCTGGAAGGCGACGTCCTGCTGTTTCGCTGGCGCACCGGCGCGCCGGCCACGCATTGCGCCCTCGTCGACGGGGGCGGGCGCATCATCCATGCCTATCAGGGCAGCGCCGTCGTTTCGACGGCCTTGCCGAGAAGCTGGCGCGCGCGCATCGCCGGCGCCTTCCGTTTTCCGGAGTGAACCGTGGCGACCATCGTTTTTCAGGCGGCCGGGGCCGCGTTCGGCACCATTCTCGGTGGCCCGCTCGGCGCCGTGATCGGCCGTGCGGCCGGCGCGTTGGCCGGGTCCATCTTCGACGGACAGCTGTTTTCCGAGACGAAGCGCTACGAGGGGCCGCGGCTCGAGGCCGGGCGCGTCATGACCGCCGACGAGGGCGGCGGCGTGGCGCGCGTCTACGGCGCGGCACGGGTTGCCGGGCAGGTGATCTGGACGACGCGTTTCGAGGAGAAGAGCGAAACCGAGCGGCAGGGCGGCAAGGGCGGTGCGCCGACCAGCGAGGTCACCACCTACAGCTATTTCGGCAATGTCGCCGTCGGGCTTTGCGAAGGGCCGATCGCGGCGATCCGCAGGGTCTGGGCCGATGGTGAGGAAATGGACCTGTCGGAGATCGACGTCAGGGTCTATCTCGGCGACGAGGAACAACAGCCTGACCCGCTGATCGAGGTGAAGCAGGGCGCCGGCAATGCGCCGGCCTATCGCGGGCTCGCCTATCTCGTCTTCGAGCGGCTTCCTCTCGAACAATACGGCAATCGCATCCCGCAGATCTCCTGCGAAGTTCTGCGGCCGGTCGGCCGATTGGAAGAGCAGGTCAGAGCCGTCACGATCATCCCAGGCGCCACCGAGCACGGGCTCGATCCCGAACGCGTGCGCGAGAAGCTTTCCGAGGGCGAGGACAGGCTGATCAACCGCAACGTCCTTCATGGCGACAGCGACATTTCGGCCTCCGTCGATGAAATGCTCGCGCTCTGCCCCAATCTCGAGCGCGCGGCGCTCGTGGTTTCGTGGTTCGGGGACGATCTGCGGGCCGGCCATTGCTCGATGCGCCCGAAGGTCGAGATCTCGAAGCGGCGCGAGAACACCAATTGGCGGGTCGCGGGCCTCAGCCGGGACAATGCCAGGACGGTCTCGACCGTCGATGGCAGCCCGGCTTTTGGCGGGACCCCGAGCGACGGCGGCGTGATGCGCGCGATCGCGGCGCTCAAGGACCGGGGGCTGAAGGTCACCTACTACCCGTTCCTGCTGATGGACGTGCCGCCCGGCAACGGGCTGCCGGATCCCTATGGCGAGCAGGAGCAGGCGGCGTTTCCCTGGCGCGGGCGGATCAGCCTCGACGTCGCGGTCGGGCGAGCGGGAAGCGCCGACGGCACGGCCGACGCTCGCACGGCGATCGCGGCCTTTCTCGGTACCGCCGGGCCCGGCGATTATTCGTATTCGGGCGGCCGCGTGACCTATCACGGGCCGTCCGAGTGGTCCTATCGCCGGATGATCTTTCACCAGGCCCGCCTTGCGGCGGCCGGCGGCGCCGACGCCTTCGTCATCGGCTCGGAGCTGCGCGGACTGACGCGCATCCGCGACCATGAGGGGCGCTTTCCTTTCGTCGAGGGTCTGATCGAGATCGCCGAGGGCGTGAAGCAGATCATGCCCGGCGCGACCGTGACCTACGCGGCAGACTGGAGCGAGTATTTCGGCTATCAACCGTCGGACGGCTCGGGCGACGTCTTCTTCAATCTCGATCCGCTCTGGGCCTCGTCGTCGATCGACGTCATCGGGATCGACAACTACCTGCCGATCACCGACTGGCGCGATGGCGATGAGGAGCCCGAGGCCGCCTCGATCTATGATCGGGACGGGCTGAAGGCCGGGATCGCGGCCGGCGAGTATTTCGACTGGTTCTACGAGAACGAGGAGGCGCGAGCGGAAAAGGACCGCACGCCAATCAGTGATGGCGCGTACGGAAAGTCCTGGGTGTTCCGGCCGAAGGACATCGTCTCCTGGTGGTCGAACCGGCATTTCGACCGGCGCGGGGGCATCGAGATCGAGCAGCCGACGGACTACGTCCCGATGGCGAAACCGATCTGGCTGACCGAGCTCGGCTGCCCGGCGATCGACAAGGGACCCAACCAGCCCAACCTCTTCGTCGATTCCAAATCCGCCGAAAGCGCCATCCCCCATTTTTCCCGCGGCGGCCGGGACGATCTCGTGCAGCGGCGGTTCCTCGAAGCCCATCTGGAACATTGGAGCCCGGGATCGGCGGGCTTCGACGAGGCCGCCAATCCGGCCTCGCCGCTCTATGGCGGGCGCATGATCGATCCCGCCGCCATACATCTCTGGACCTTCGACGCACGGCCGTTTCCCGCCTTTCCAACGCTCACCGAGGTTTGGAGCGACGGCGAGAACTGGCGCCGGGGGCATTGGCTGAACGGCAGGCTCGGCAATGCGCCTCTGGACGCTCTGGTCGCCGCGATCCTGGAGCGCCATGGGATCGAGGCGCATGATCTGTCGGGGCTCGAGGCCTCGCTTGCGGGGTGGGTCGAGACGGGGCCGACCTCGGCGCGCGATACTCTGGAGAGCCTGTTCAGCCTCGTCGGCGCGGTCGCGCATGCCGAGGATGGCCGGTTCGTCGCGCGCTCGCTGGAGCGCCTTCGCCCCAAAGCCACGATCTCGGCTTTCGTCGATGAGGAGGACGCTCCCTTCGTCGAGCTTCGGCGGACCGAGGCCACCGCGACGGTCGATGCCGTCGCCTTGTCGTTCCTCGACCCATGGCGCCACTATCAGCCCGGCAGCGCCGAGGCGATGCGCGCGAGCGTCGCCGCACCGCGAAGGCAGCTCATCGGCTTGCCGGCCGTGATGGACGAGGCCGAGGCGGAGGCGTTTGCCGCCTCGATCCTCGCCGAAAATGGCTCGGTTTCGGAGACGGCGAGCTTCGCCGTTCCTGCCAGCGACCTCTCGCTCGCGGTTGGCGACGTCTTGCGTCTCGACGGACGCGATGGCGAATGGCTGGTCACGCGGATCGAAACCGGGGCGTCCAACCGGGTCAGCGCCAGGCGATTGCCGGTGCGGCGTGGCGGTGCGGCGGCCGGTGGCACGATACCGAGTGTCGCTCAGCTCCGCCCGGTCCTCGCGTCGCAGCCTTTCGCGGCCTTTCTCGATCTTCCGCTGCCGCCGGGGGGAAGCGGCTTCGAGGGCGCGCGTGTCGCCGTCAGTGCTTCGCCCTTTGCGGGCTACGAGGTGGCGAGCCTCTCCGACGATGGCACGTTGAAGTCGAGAGCGCGCGTGGCGCAGCCGGCAGTTCTCGGCCGGCTTGCCGGCGCACTCCGCCCCGGCCCCGAGGGACGCATCGATCCGGCAAACGACCTGATCGTCGAGTTGCCGCGCGGAGCGCTTTCGTCTGTCTCGCCGGCGTCGATGCTGTCAGGTGGCAATCTTTGCGCCGTTCGCTGCGACGATGGCGGCTTCGAGGTGCTGCAGTTCGAGCGGGCCGAAGAGATTGCGCCGGGACAATTCCGGCTCAGCCGGCTTTTGAGGGCGCAGGGCGGGACGGAGGACGCCATGGCGGCCGGAGCCTCGGCGGGCGCCGTCTTCGCACTTCTCGACGGGGCGAGTGCCGCGCTTTCCCTTGCCGAGGGGGACGTCGGACGGCAGCTGGAGTTTCGCGTTCAGCCCTTCGGTCGCGCCCGGGACGACGCGGCGGTGCTCTCCGAGAGCGCCGCCTTGGGGGGACGCTCCGTGCGGCCGCTTTCGCCAGTTCATCTGAGGGCAGCTTTTGCCGCCGATGGCGACGTTTCGATCGCATGGGTGCGCCGCACCCGGACCGGCGGCGACAGCTGGGCCGCGCGCGAAGTCCCGCTGGGGGAGGAAGCGGAACGCTATCATGTGCTGATCGAAGCAGAGAGCGGGATCAGCGCGACGATCGATACGAGCGAGCCGCGTCTTTCCCTGTCTGCGGCGGCGCAGGAGCAGCGTTTCGGTGTTCTGCCGGATGCCTTGGCAGTCTCGGTCGCGCAGGTCAGTCCCGTCTGGGGCGCGGGAACGTTTCGCAAGGCGACGTTCCGGCGGCCTGGCTGAGCCGGCGGCAGCGTCCGCTGGAAAACGACGTGTTTGGTAGCAAGTCGGACATCAGGCAATGAGCTGCCGGATGAGCCGAGGCGTGAGTGTCGAATAGTCGGTGATCTCTACCGTCGCCCGCGCTCTTGCTTCGGCGTCCGGCGCATAGCCGAAGTCGACCAGGACAGAGGGAATTCTCGCGGCGAGCGCGGCGTCGATGTCGGCGGCTGAATCGCCGATCATGATCGCGCGCTCGCGCACACCGCCGGCGCGCTGGATCGTCGCCTCGATATGGGCCGGATGCGGCTTGCGGGCGGGCACGGTATCGGCGCCGCAGATCGCGGCGAAGCGGTGGGCGAGGCCGAGTGTCGCAAGGAGGAGGCGAGCCAGCTCCTCGCGCTTGTTGGTACAGACGGCGAGCCGGAAACCGTCACCGGCAAGAGCATCCATCGCCGCGACGACGTTGGGATAGGGCCGCGACTTGTCGGCGATATGCGCCTCGTAGTGAGACAGGAATCGCTCGAGCGCGCTCGCCATCTCAGGTTCCGTCAGGACGCGGCCACGACGCTCGTAGGCCGCAGTCAGCATGGCGCGGGCGCCGTGACCGGCATGGGGCCGCACGACGGCCAGAGCATCGGCCTCGAGCCCGGCGGCACCGAGACAGTGGTTGAGCGCGTCAGCCAGATCCGGCGCCGTGTCGACCAGCGTCCCGTCGAGGTCGAAGATGACGAGACCGGCATCGTTCAAGGTCATGATCGGCGTCCAATTCGTCGGTGAGGCAGCTCAAGAGTTCCGCTGCGCGAGCAGCCTGTAGGCGCAGGCTTGCGCATAAAGCCCGACGGGGCGTCCAGCGCAAGCCGGCCTCCGAGGTGAGACCGCCAGCCGTTCACGAGCCGGAGCAGGGCGCCGGGTCTATTCCGTCCTCCCGGCAGATCGTCGATCGAGTGAGCTGCGCGATCCCAATCCCCGTTCTTCGAGGCATCAGTCTCGCCGGGCCCCGCCAGCGTGCCTGCGGTCTTGTGTTCCGATCCTTTGCGAGGAGATGACCATGACATTCGAAACCTGGCTGCAGAGCCGGCTGACCGCGCACGGCTTTGCGTGCGGGCCGATCGATGGGGTGGTCGGTCCGATCACCCGCTCGGCCATTCGTGCCTTCGAGACAGCGAGGAACCTGACCGCCGACGGCATCGCCGACGAGGCGGTCGTTTCGGCCTTGCGGCAATCGGCGAGTAAGGTCGACCCGGAGACCGCAGAGGCCGTGAAGGACCGTCTGGTCTCGGAGGCCGAGATCCAGACGATCGACCTTGCCGATCTCAAGACTAACAGCTGGCCGCGCCAGTCGGGTGTGCCGGCCTATTACGGCGCGGTCGGCACGCGCCAGACCCGGGTCGAGATCCCGTTCGACATGGCACTCGCCTGGTCGAAGACGACGCGGATCAGGACGATGACCCTGCACGAAAGGGTCGCCGCCTCGGCTAGCCGGGTGCTCCAGACCGTGGCGGCGACCTATTCGGCGGAGGAACGCCAGGCGCTCGGCCTCGATCTCTTCGGCGGTTCCCTGAATGTCAGGCGCATGCGCGGCGGCTCGGCCTGGTCGATGCACTCCTGGGGCATCGCGATCGATTTCGACCCCGAGCGCAACCAGCTCAAATGGGGCGCGCCGAAAGCGCGCCTGTCCCATGCCGACGCGCTGCCGTTCTGGAAAGCCTTCGAAGCGGAAGGCTGGCTCTCGCTTGGCCGCGCCCGGAACTACGACTGGATGCATGTCCAGGCGGCGAGGCTCTGACGGCGGCCGAAACGGCTTCACACTCACCGACGACGACGCGAAGAGGATGTCCGATGAATTTTTCCAAAGTTGCCAAGGCCATCGCCGCGACTGTCGCGACCATCGGCGCGACCGGAACGACGGTGTTTGCCACAGTGCCCGAAGGCGTCGAGATGCCCTGGTATGCGTGGCTTGGCCTCGGCCTGTTCAACGCGCTGCTCGGCTTCGGGGTGGTTTACCTGTCGCCGAAAAACACCACAGACGCCGACGATCTGACGCAATGATCTTCGTCCATTTTCGCAAGAAGGCGCGAGCGAGGGTGTCGGAGTGGTTCTGCGCCGTGAACCTTGCGCTCTTCGGCCTGACGCTGCTTGCGCCCGGCGCGACATTCGAAGCCCCCGCCTATGCGGCTTTCGAGGCCGTGCTCGGCGAGGTCCTGACCGGCGCCCTGGCGCTCGGCCTCGGCGCCGTCTGGATGGGCGGGCTCATCGTCAACGGCTGCCGGCAAAATCTTACCTCTTCGGTCCGGGCGACATGCTGCTTTGCCGGCGTGATCGTCTACGGCCTCATCTCCGTGGCCTATGCGATCGGCGCGGCAAGGATTGGCGTGCTGATGCCGGCCGTCGCGGGTAATGCCGCCATCGCGGTTTTGGCGCTGTTCTGCCTCTACTGGATCGGCGAGGAAAAAGGCTGCCGCGACCATGTTTGATACGAATGCCCTGCCAGAGTGGGTGCTGTGGATCGGCGGAGGGGTCGGTGTCGCGGTCTCGACGATCGTTCTGAAACTGGGCCTGAAGAGCGGCGAAGCGGCCGGCGACCGGACCGAGCCTGTCCGCCTCGATGGAGCCCTTGTCGACAGCGTCTCGGTCAGGCAACTGGCAGGCTCCGTCGAGGGGCTCTCGCTGACCATGCGCGAACTCGACAAGAGGCTTGGCGAGCGGGCGCGGGAAACCGGCCACAACGCCGCACAGCACGCCGAAACACTTGGCGATCTGATGCACGACCTCAGCCGCGAGGTGCAGGAACTCAGGCTGGAACTGCGCCAGATCCGCGCCGAGCTGAGCCGGGGCTGATGCGCGCGCCGTGGCAAGTGTCGATGTCACGCGCTGCGGCTCGAATCCGCTTCAAAAACCGGCCATCTTTGCCTATGTCAGAGGCACATGCCCAGGCTGGGTGAAGGAGCGAGGTAACGACATGGCCTTTGAAAATCGCGGACAAGACTTCGAGTCGCGCTATGTGCACGATCAGGAGCTGCGGTTCCGCATCGAGGCGCGGCGCAACAAGCTGCTCGGGCTTTGGGCTGCGCAAAAGCTCGGCTATAGCGGCGACGACGCCAGCCGTTACGCGCAGGACCTGATCAATGTCGCGTTCCAGACGCCAGGCGACGACGGCATCTTCCAGAAGATCCGCGCGGATTTCGACGGTGCCAAGGTCGAACAATCGGATCACCAGATCCAGCGCCACATGAGCGAGTTTCTCGCCGAGGCGGAGACGCAGCTTCGCAACGACTGACCGGGCGAGCGGGAGCGATCCGTCCTCCCGCCACCTTCAGCCATGCGGCAGCCGGCTCATGAAGCGCCCGAAGGTCAAGAGGCCCTCGGGCCAGGGGCCATGTCCGCTGTCGGCATTGATATGGCCGATTTCCCCGGCATCGATGAACAGCGATCCCCAGGCTCCGGCGATGTCCTCTGCCGCCTCGAAGGACGAGAACATGTCGTTGCGGCTGGCAACGACGAGGCTCGGAAAGGGGAGCGGGTCGCGGGGATACGGCCCGAAGGTGCGAAGATGCTTCGGCCGGATCGCATCATTGGCGACGTCGGGCGGCGCGACGAAAAACCCGCCTGCGATCGGGCGCTCGCATTTGCCAAGCGCCTGAACGGCAGCGGCGACACCCAAGGAATGGGCAACGAGGACGACAGGGCGCTGGCAGCCGTTCACCGCATCGGCGACGGCGTTCGTCCAGTCCTCCACGACGGGTTTGGACCATTCCTTCTGACCGACGCGGCGCGCGGTGGAAAGCTTGCGCTCCCAGCGGCTTTGCCAGTGGTCGTCCGGGGATCCCTTGTAACCGGGAATGATGAGAATATCAGCTTCGGCAACTCGCATGCTTCGCACATGCGAAGTGACGGCGTCGAAGTCAACCTCATCCAGTGAGGCCATTTACCCGCGGGACGCTTGACGCGAGATTTTCCGTAGCGGAAATTGCTGGTGTCGCCATCGCGGACATGACCGGGCGAGTGCGGTGCCCTGCCCATCGTCCATAAACCATGATGACAGCCGGCGAGGCGGGACGTCGTCTCGCTCATGATATGGAAAGGCCGGATGGCAGACTGTATCTGTGTGTCTGCCTTTTCATCCAATCCGGTCGAATCATCACGGATGTCCCGTTCCATGGTCCCCTCGCCGACAATCATCCCGATCATCATGGCTGGTGGCGCTGGCTCGCGGCTCTGGCCGGTTTCCCGCGATTCGATGCCCAAGCAGTTCATCGAACTGCTCGACGGCGGCCTCTCGGCCTTTCAGGCGACGATCCGCCGCGTCGTGGGCAAGGGGTTCGGCAGGCCGATCGTCGTCACCAACAACGACTTCCGCTTCATCACCGCCGAGCAGTTGGCGGCGCTCGGCGTCGAGGCCGAGATCGTCCTCGAACCGGAGCGGCGCGACAGTGCGGCCGCTGTCGCCGTGGGCGCGCTGCTGGCGGAGCGACAGGCCATCGGTGGCGGCACCTGCCTGCTGCTCGCCTCAGACCACGTGATCGGCGACGAGGCGGGCTTCCTGAATGCCGTGCGCGAGGCGTCGAGCGTCGCGGCGACCGGGCGGATCATGACACTCGGCATCACCCCGGACCATCCTTCGACGGCCTACGGCTATATTCATCCCGGCTCCGAGGATCTCGGCCAGGGCGCCCGCTCGATCGAGCGCTTCGTCGAAAAGCCGGATCGCCAGACCGCCGAGCGCTACATTGCCGAAGGCTATGTCTGGAACTCGGGCAACTTCGCATTCGCCACCGAGGTGATGCTGCAGGAGCTCGAAACATACGCTCCGGGCGTTCTGGCCGCCGCCCGCGAGGCCGTCGACAAGGCGGTTCTCGATCTCGACTTCGTGCGCCTTGACGCTTTGTCTTTCGCGGCCTCGCCGACGATTTCGATCGACTATGCGGTTATGGAAAAGACCAAGCGCGGCGGGGTGCTGGCGGCGGAATTCGGCTGGTCGGACATCGGTTCCTGGGATTCGCTCCACGCCGTCAAGGACAAGGACGAGAACGGCAACCGGCTCGAAGGCGACGTGGTTGCGATCGACACCACCAACAGCTTCGTGCGCTCCGAAGAGGCGCTGACGACCGTCGTCGGGCTCGACGACGTCGTCGTCGTCACCACCCATGACGCGGTTCTGGTCTCCTCGATGCAGGCCGCCCCGAAGGTGAAGACGCTGGTGGCCGAGCTGAAGCGGGCCGGCCGTCGGGAGGCCGGCGAACACATGCGCATCCACCGGCCCTGGGGCTGGTATCAACGCATCGACATCGGCGACCGGTTTCAGGTCAAGCATATCTGCGTCAAGCCGGGCGGACGCCTCAGCCTGCAGCGCCACCATCACCGCGCCGAGCACTGGGTCGTCGTTCACGGCACGGCGGAAGTGACCATCGACGGGGCGGTGAAATTCTATCACGAGAACGAGGCGGCCTATCTGCCGATCGGATGCGTCCATCGTCTCCACAATCCCGGCAAGATCGATCTGAAGCTGATCGAGGTGCAGGTCGGCAGCTATACCGGCGAGGACGACATCGTGCGCATCGAGGATGTCTACGCCCGCAGCTAGGGCGTGGAGGACCGACACGCGACGCGGGTCAGAGGTCCGGAACGAAAGGGAGCCGATGTCGAGCCTGAAATTCGGCACAAGCGGATTGCGCGGTCTCGTCAGCGACCTTGCCGGCTGGCCGAGCTATGCCTACAGCCTGGCCTTCCTGCGTTATCTCGGTGTCGCCGAGATCGTCTGCGGTCGGCGCGCATTGCTGGTCGGCCGTGATCTGCGATCGAGCAGCCCCGAGATCGCGGGCCTCGTTCTGGCCGCGGCCGAGGCCGGAGGCTTCGAGCCGGTCGATTGCGGGGCGCTGCCGACGCCGGCGCTGGCGCTGGCGGCGCTGGAGCATCGGGCGCCGGCCATCATGGTCACCGGCAGCCACATCCCCGACGATCGCAATGGCCTGAAGTTCTATTTGCCGACGGGCGAGATCGGCAAGGCCGACGAGGCCGGCATCCTCGAAGCCTTCCTTGCCCTGCGGGAAGACGATCTCCTGGAATTCGAGGCGCTTGCCGAGTGGAAACGGCCGGCCGTAAGTTTCGATGCGACGACGCCCTATGTCGAACGCTACGCGGCTTTCTTCGGCCCGCACGCGCTCGAAGGGCTGACCGTCGGCATCTATCAGCACTCCTCGGTCGCACGCGACATCCTGGTCGATGTCCTCGCAAAGCTCGGTGCACGGACAATCACCTATGGCCGATCGGAATCCTTCATTCCGGTCGATACGGAAGCACATCGGCCGGAAGACATCGCCCTTTTGCGGGAATGGGCCGGGGAGGGGCGCTGCGATGCATTCGTCTCGACCGATGGCGACGCCGACCGGCCGCTCGTTGCGGATGCGGCGGGCCATGTCCTGCGCGGTGACGTGATCGGTCTGCTGACGGCCCGGCATCTCGGCCTGTCGACGATCGTGACGCCGGTCACCTCGAGCTCGGCGATCGAGCGCTCGGGCATCGCGTCCAGTGTCCGCCGCACGAAGGTCGGCAGTCCCTTCGTCATCGCCGGCATGGAGGAAGGCGGCCGGGCCGGCGAAGCCGGCATCGTCGGCTTCGAGGCGAATGGCGGTCTGCTGCTCGGCTCAGACATAGAGCTCTTCGGGCGGTGGCTTGCGGCCCTGCCGACGAGAGACAGCGTCCTGCCGATCCTTGCCGTGCTCGCCGAGATCGCCGCGACGCAAAAGACGCTCTCGGCGATCGTCGATGGGCTCGAGGCGGGCTTCACGGCCGCCCACCGACTCAAGGAAGTCGAGGCGACCGCGAGTGGCCCGTTCCTCGCCCGGCTGGCGGAGGACGAGGCGTATCGCCGGGCGTTTTTCCGACCGGTCGATGACGTTGAGGACGTCAACCGCGTCGACGGCGTTCGAACGACGCTGGCGAGTGGCGAAACCGTGCACTATCGCGCGTCCGGCAACGCGCCTGAGCTGCGCTGTTACGTGGAAGCGGCGAGCGAAGAGGCGGCGACGCGGCTTCTCGAATGGGGGCTCGGCGCGGCGCAAGCGGCGCTCGATCGTTCCTGATAGGGGCCCGAAGAACCACCGGGATCCGCATATGAGAAACCCCGCCGGGATGATCTGCCGACGGGGATCGAATTTCGGTGACCGGCAAGCCGCAGCTTGCCGCGCCAGAAAGACCGGACGGATCAGGCGGCCGAGCCCCGCAGATGCGCACGCAGCATCCAGGCGAACTTGTCATGGGCCTCGATGCGAGCCGTCGCCATATCGTTGGTCGCCCAATCGCCATGCTGATCGGCGACCTCGGCGAGAGCCGACAGCGTCGAGGACAGGGTTTCCTGGTCCTTGAGCAGGGTCTCGATCATGGTCTTCGCGTCGGTCTTGCCGTCATGCTCGGAGATCGCGCTGCGCGACAGGAAAACGCTGTAGCGGCCCTCGGCATGGGCATCCATCGCCTTGATACGCTCGGCGAGGAAATCCTGACCCTCGAAATGGTCCTCGTAGATCTTCTGGAACAGCTCGTGCAGCGGGCCGAAGGCCATGCCGGTGACGTTCCAGTGGAAGTTCTGCGCCTTCATCGTCTCGACCGAGGTCTCGGCCAGAGCCTGCGTCAGGCCCTCGACGATTTCTTCCTTGGCGGTGGGTTCCATTTTTGCGGCCACGAGGGTCATGGCGATCTCCTTCGATACTTTTCTCAAATTCGCAGAACGCCTTCCGACGCTCGGTTTTCCTGTTTCTAGAATAATTCTAAAAAGGATGGAAGCGGTCAGACATGATTTTGTCGATTTTTCCGAACGGGCCTCGCGCCCGAAACGCGCAAGTCACCGAAAAAAACCGGCCTTGTGTCGGGGTGTGGACGGGACGAATGGACAGTCAAAGGACGGGGCGGAGCGGCAATCTGGCCGAGCGGTGCGTGCCATCGAACTCCTCCGTCGGGTTCACAAGCGCGAGGAAACGGCCTCGGCCAGGAAGCGCAGCCAGTGGCGCCCGACGGGCGCGACGCGCCAGGCGATCAGTGCGGCGCCGGCCTTGCGTTCGCCGTCGCGCCAGGCCGAAAGCAGGCGAAGCAGCCAGATCTCGTCTTCCGAGGGATGCCTTGCGCCCGGCCGGTAGAAGGCGAGGTCGCGATTGGCATGTTCTTCGAGCGCCCGAAAGAAAATGGTCGCGAGATGTTCCACGGTGGGCGCGGCCTGTGCCGTGAGAACCAGGCAGGCGCGCTCGACATCGGGCCGCGGTGCGAGGCGGCTCTTGAGCGCGAACCAGCGCAGACGGTTCAGCCGATCACGATCTTCTTCGCCAAGCTGCGGGACACGCTGCGCCACGGTCGGGCACTGGAAGCTGCCTCCCGAGCGCAGGGGAAGAACCACTCCGCCGGTCTCAACCGGTTGTGCATAGGCGAATGCTGCGCTCATCATGCCGTCCGTCGATGGTCCGCTTCAGCAAGCCCCGAGGGACTGTCAGTCTGGACCCATTCTAAAACTTGACAATTCTCGTCAGTCTTTATAGCAGGCCGAGCCGAAGGGCAAAAGGGCAGATCGGCGCTTCGGCTGGCATTTCTGCCAGGTAGTAACCGCCGCCCGGGTCCGCGCTCAGCTCAGGCCATCACTCGATTGGGGAAGTTCGTGGCGAAACGATGGGCCAAGGCGCCGTCGCCATGCATCGGTGTCTGCAAATTCAGCGGCGAAGGCGGCGGCTGCATCGGCTGCTTCATGACCAAGCCGGAAAAGAAGCGCTTCAAGCGCCTTGAGAAGAAGTCGAAGAAGAAGGCCTTCTTCCGCATGCTCGTCGATCGTCTGACCGAACGCGGCAGACTGTCGCGCTGGGAGCGCGTCTATCGGCGCAAATGCGACAAAAAGGCCGTCCCCTGTCCGCTCGAAAAACTCTGACTTGTATCAGTCTGCGGTGCCCAACCTCTGATCGTCACGCATGAGTAGACGAGGCTTTGCCGGTTCTCGACGTTCGGTGTCTCGCCGCCGCGAAGCCTGATGCCAAATGCTGCGCCACCAGGCTTTGCCTGCATTTCCTGCCTTGGTGGCTTAACCAATCCTTCAACATTTGATTGCCGCGAGTGGGATGAAAAGCGACAGATAAGGAAATTTGGTCGATAATAGGCTTTGGGCAGGCCTGGTCGGAGGATGAAGACCTCCATGCATTTTCGGATATTCGATTGTTGGCGCTTCGTCGCAGCAATACTGATCATGACGTATCATTTCGTGTTCTGGGCGCCTTACGGTGTCGAGACGGGCGTTTCGATCTTGTATCGCCTGCTGCCCCTGCTCGACATGTTCTTCATGATCTCGGGCTTCTTCATCACCATCCGTTACCGCGATCGGGTCGGCGACCTTGCGAGCTATGGCCGCTTCATGCGCGCTCGCGCGGCTAGGCTTCTGCCCCTCCATTACGCGATCACCGCCTTCTTCGCCGTCGTCGCACTCGCCGCCTTTGTCGTCGATGCCCCGCATTACCCGTGGGCGCGTGACCTCGCAGCGCTGCCCTTTCACATTTCGCTCTTGCATGCTCACGGTTTCACCGACGGGCTTGCTCTCAACTATCCGTCCTGGTCGATCAGCGCCGAGTTCTTCTGCTACGCCTTGTTTCCGGTGGTCTGCCTGACGCTGCGCTTCGGCGGGCTGGGCGGGCTTCTTGCCGTGATCGCGATGTGGATCGGCTGTCTGGAGCTGGCATCGGCGCAGGGATGGTTTCCCTCCGGAAGCTGGACGACTGCCGATTCGATGGGCGCCTATCGTGCGCTGGCCGATTTCCTGATCGGCGCGGCAGTCGCCACCGTCGTCGCGCGACGGATCGTCGATGTTCGAAGTCACGTGCCGGGACTGATCGCCACCGGGCTCGTCCTCGCCGCGATGCTCGCCGGCTTCCACTACGCCCTCGTCATGCCGCTGATGGTGGCGGCGCTGACGCTGACGGCGCTGGCCGAGATCGCACGGCCCGAATCGACGCGCTCTCTGCAGCCGTTGATGCCGCTGACGCGCGTCGCTTTCAGCATCTATCTTCTCCATCCAGTGATGGAGTTCATCTTCCTGGAAGTGATCTGGTATCACTGGCTGCGGCAGACGGGTTTCGTCGACTTCTACCTCTACTGGATGTTGCCGATGATCGCGACGATCGCCGCCGCCGTCCTGTCCGGCAAATATCTGGAGCCGGCCTGCGCGAAGGTGCTTCTTCCCGCAAGGCCGGATCCATCAAGTCCCGCCGCTCGGCTGGCTGCGGTCTGACGATCTTTCCGCGGCCACGCGAGCCGGCTCTGTGCGCGAGTTGTCGATACGCGCCACTATTCCTCCTCTGCGGCCTATGGTATCGGCGGACATACGTTCCTAGATGAACGAAAAGTCATCGGCGCTGAGCCCGACGTGTCGCCCGACCATGCGGCGACCATCCGGGAGCTGCAGCTGGTTCGAAGGGGCGGGTGGCGCGATCGATCCTTGCGGGGTTTTGCCAATGTCCACGGTGATGACAGGTGTCCCGTGGCGTCCGGTGGTTTCGCGGGATCTGTCGGCGGGGCCGCCGCGAAAACGTTTTGAAGGTCTGAACTCCCGCTTTGGCCTGGCGCCGGCGGAGCGCATCCCCGCGAAGGCTGCGGATTTGGACTGAGAACTGATGGAAGCTTGAATGAAGGCCGATTACTACGAGATGCTCGGCGTAGCCCGTGACGTGGACGAGAAGGGGCTGAAAAGTGCGTTTCGCAAGCTCGCCATGCAATATCATCCCGATCGCAACCCCGGGGATGCCGAATCCGAGGTCAAGTTTAAGGAGCTCGGCGAGGCCTACGAGGTCCTGAAGGACCCTCAGAAGCGCGCGGCCTACGATCGCTTCGGCCACGCGGCCTTCCAGAACGGCGGCGCCGGCGCTGGCGGATTTAGAGGCGATTTTGCTTCGTCCATGGCCGACATCTTCGACGACATCTTCGGCGAGATGATGGGCGGCCGGGCAAGGGGCCGGCAGGGCGGCAGCGGCCGCGAGCGCGGGTCGGACCTGCGCTACAACATGGAAATCAGCCTCGAGGAGGCCTTTGCCGGCAAGACCGCCGACATCGGCGTGCCGACATCGATCCAGTGCGACGAATGCACCGGCTCCGGCGCAAGCCCGGGCTCCACCCCGAAGACCTGCCCGACCTGCGGTGGCGTCGGCCGGGTGAGGGCGGCCCAGGGCTTCTTTTCGGTCGAGCGGACATGCCCGGCCTGTCAGGGCCGTGGTCAGGTCATCACTGATCCATGCGGCAAATGCGGCGGCGAGGGCCGGCTTCCCGAAGAGCGGACGCTTTCGGTGAACATTCCCGCCGGCATCGAGGATGGCACACGCATCCGGCTCGCCGGCGAGGGAGAGTCGGGCCTGCGCGGCGGGCCAGCCGGCGATCTCTACATCTTCCTGTCGATCCGGCCGCACGAGTTCTTCCAGCGCGACGGCTCGGACCTGTTCTGCAAGGTGCCGGTGTCGATGACGACCGCCGCGCTCGGCGGCAACATCGACGTCCAGACCCTCGACGGCAACACCAGCCGGGTGAAGATCCCCGACGGCACGCAGAGCGGAAAGCAGTTCCGCCTGCGTGGCAAGGGCATGCCCGTGCTGCGCTCCCCGCAGACCGGTGATCTCTTCATCCAGGTTGCGATCGAGACGCCGCAAAATCTTTCACGGCGCCAGCGCGAGCTGCTCGAAGAGTTCGAGCAGATCTCGTCGAAGGAAAATTCCCCCCAGTCCAGTGGCTTCTTCGCCCGTATGAAGGAGTTCTTCGAAGGGTTGAGCGAGACGTAGGCCGCTCCATCTTCTTTACCGACCGTTTCGTATCGACGGCTGATATTCCGCCGATTCAGGCTTTCGTAACGCACCGGTTTTGGTTAGGCCGGTCAATATCTACGTCGACGGAGGAAGAAGCGTGCTGGAAACACCGCCGCGGCGATCTCGAATGGTCGCGCGATCGCGATCCGAGACGCGACCACGTGTCAAGGTCAGCGACGAGGCACGATTCTTTCGCGGCTGGCTGCAGAGTCCCCTGACTATGGGAGCGGTGTCGCCGTCGTCCCGCGCGCTCGGCCGGGCCATGGCGGCCTATGTTCCCGATCCGGCGTCCTTCCGACCCAATTCCAAGGTTCTGGAGCTCGGGCCTGGAACCGGCGTCGTGACGCAGATGCTGATCGCCCGAGGCGTTTCCGAAGCATCCTTGGTGCTTGTCGAGTTTTCGCCGGAATTCTGCAAGCTTCTCGAAAAGCGCTTTCCCGAGGCCCGGGTCATCCGGGGCGATGCCTATGCGATCGGGACGATGTTTTCCGAATGGATCGGCGATGACCCGCTCGAGGCCGTCGTATCGAGCCTGCCGCTGTTCACCCGCCCCGACGAGATGCGCGAAGAGGTGATCGGCCGTTCGATCGCCCGGATGAAGCCGGGGGCGCCGTTCGTCCAGTTTTCCTATGCGTTGACTCAGCCGGTGAAGGCGAAGCGGATCGGCGCGACGCTGGAGCTCAGCCCGTGGATCAAGCGGAATCTGCCACCGGCGCGCGTGCTGGTCTATCGATCCGAGGCGGCGGGCATACAAGCGTCTAAGATGGGCCTTTCCACTCCCGCCCCGTAGAAAGACACCCGTAGTAAGAGTCGAGGCTAGTGACGAGATGAGCCGATCGAAAACCGAAAGTGGGGCGGGCGACTGGCTGCCGTTTCTGGCGACCTGGGTTCGCAGCCCGGTGAAGATGGGGGCGGTCGCGCCCTCGAGCCGCTCCTACTGCCGAATGATGGTTCGCCACGCGACGACCGCCATCGACGGGCCGATCCTGGAACTGGGGCCCGGCCTCGGCGTCGTCACCCGCACGCTTCTCGAACAGGGCGTCGCCCCCGAGCGCATCACCTCGATCGAATACGACCAGGACTTCGCCAGAAAGCTGCAGCGCCGGTTTCCAAAGGTCAACGTCATCAACGGCGACGGGATCGATCTCGAAAAGACGCTCGGACCAGCCGAAGACAGCCCGAAATATGCGGCCATCCTGTTTGCGATCCCCATCGTCAACATGTCCCAGGCCAAGCGTCAGGCGCTGTTTACCCGGTATTTCGAGCGGCTCCTGCCGGGGGGCAACCTGACCCAGCTCTCCTACATGGTGACCCCTCCCGTGCGCCCCGTGCCGGGTGTCTTCTCCGTCTCGTCCTCGCGAAGGGTCTGGACCAACATTCCACCGGCAAAGGTCTGGATCTACGATCAGGACACTGCCGGCAGCGGGGCCAGAACTGCTTGAGCACCAATGTCCTGATCATGCCGGGCTCGCTCCGGCTCGGCTCCTACAATCGCATGCTCGCCTCGGAAATCATGCGGCTGATCGCCGTGTCGGATGCCGTCGTCAGCCGCGTCGATCTTTCCGACTATCCGCTGCCGATCTATGACGGCGACTTCGAGACGGAAGCCGGCGTCCCCGAGAATGCCAAGCTCCTGGCCCAGCGCATCGCTGCGCAGGACGCTCTCTTGATCGTCTCGCCGGAATACAACGCCTCGATCCCGCCGCTCCTCAAGAACACCATCGACTGGGTCAGCCGGGTGCGCAAGGTCGACGATCGGCCGGTCCAGCCCTTCAAGGGACTGGTCGTCGGTCTCGCCGCAGCCTCGCCCGGCCGTTTCGGCGGGCTGAGAGGGCTGGAGGCGGTTCGCATCGTCATGCGGGCCCTTGGCGCCGACGTCATCACCCAGCAGTGCCTCGTATCCAACGCCGCCACCGGTTTCGACGAAAGCGGGCGGCTGACGGATGATGCCTCCCGCTCCAACCTCGAATCGCTGTGCGACAAGCTGCTCGACACGGCCCGCAGCCTGAGCCGGCACGGCTGAGGCTGGCTAGGCGACAACGACCCTTGGACGAGGGGCATTCTGAAGCTTCGTCCATGTCGGGAACCGTCAGCCGCGAACGGACTTCAATTTATCGATGCGATGGCGCTCGCCCTGGCTGGTCGCGATCGAATGCGAATGGAGGCCACCGTCATGCCCACCGAAATCCGTCCAAGCGAGCCTGCGACCACCGAAGCCAAGCAGCGCGCCGCCGTGAAGGCGGTCCAGCGTTACCTGCACGACCACTGGAAATACTACACCTTCCAGGGCGCGCTGATGATCGTCGTCGGATTTCTGGCCTTGCTCGTGCCCTTTGCCGCGACGCTGGCAACGACGCTGTTCTTCGGCTGGCTGTTGATCCTCGGCGGTGTCGTCGGGGTTGTCGCGGCCGTCCGCTCCAAAGAGGCGCCGGGGTTCTTGTCGAACCTCCTTCTTGCCATCCTTAGCGTCGTCCTCGGCGGGGTCATCATCTACGATCCGATCGCCGGGACGGTGACGCTGACCTGGATTCTGGCGGCGTTCTTCGTCCTGTCCGGCCTGTTCAACTTCTCGATCGCGCGAGCGGTCAAGCTGTCGACGACCCGCTTCTGGCTGGTCGTCGTCTCGGGCGTCGTCGATATCGCGCTCGCGGTCTTTCTGATTCTCGGCCTGCCGGGCACAGCCGTCTGGGCGGTCGGCGTGTTCCTCGGCATTTCCTTCATCTCGTCGGGCTTCGGCCTGCTCTTCACCGCCCTCGACGCCCGCAACAACCCGCCGGCCTCGCGGCTGTGAAGCGCGAGGCTCTCAGGCCTCAGACGTGCTGCCCGCCATTGATATGGAGTTCGGAGCCGTTGACGTAGCTCGACTGGTTCGAGCACAGGAAATAGATGACGTCGGCGACCTCGGCGGTCTGGCCGAGCCGGCGCAGCGGGATGTCCTCGATCATGTTCTCGGTTCCCGGCGACAGGATCGCGGTCTCGATCTCGCCCGGTGCGATGGCGTTGACACGGATGCCGGCCGGGCCGAAATCGTGGGCCATCTCGCGGGTCAGCGAGTTCAGCGCCGCCTTCGAGGTCGCGTAGGCGGTGCCGGCGAAGGGATGGACGCGGCCGCCGGCGATCGAGGTCACGTTGACGATCGAGCCCTTGGCGTTGGCCAATTCCTTGAACAGCCCGCGCGCCAGCATGATCGGCGCGAAGAAATTCACCTGGAAGACGTCGCGCCACATATGCATCGGCGTCTGGATCGAATCGAGCCGCGAGCCGCCCTGGGCCTTGGGCGAAATCGCCGCATTGTTGACGAGCGCATGCAGTTTCGAGCCGTTCGCCTCCAGCCGGCGGCGGATTTCGGACGTCGCGTAGCCGACATCCTCCTGGTCCGACAGATCGACACGGATGTGGTCTTCCGGGCCGGCGGGCCAGGGGCAGTTTTCGGCGAAATCCTGGCGCGAACAGGTGATCACCCGCCAGCCTTCGCGCGAAAAGCGCTTGACGGTCGCGTGGCCGATGCCCCGGGATGCCCCGGTGAGAACGAGTGTCTTGCGTTCGTCGCGATCGCTCATTTGGCGCTTCTCCTGAGCCGGCGGGAGGCCGGCCGGCTTGAATCATGTGTCTGCCTTGGTTTGTCCATAGCCGATGCGCAGGCGGTTGGCACCAGCCCATCTTGCCTGATTTCAAGGCGCGGCTGGGCGAAACAAATTTCGCCGGCGATCGAAACTGAGACTATAGGGCGGTTGGGCTGGCCGGTCCGTCGCGCCCCAGATGTCACCGAGGAGTGGAATATGGTTCAAATTCGGGTCGCTGCCATGGCCGTGGCGGCAAGCGTGATGATCGCCGGTGCCGCACGGGCCGATCAGGCCCCCGATCCCGCCTGGCAGACCGTCCTCGACGAGGCGAAGGGCGAGACGGTCTATTTCGACGCCTGGGGCGGCTCGCAGAACATCAACGACTATATCGACTGGGTCGGCGACGAAGTGTCGAAGCGGTTCGGCGTCACGCTGAAGCACGTCAAGCTCGACGATACGGCGGCGGCCGTCTCGACCGTCGTCGCCGAAAAAGCCGCCGGCAAGAACGACGGCGGCTCGATCGACCTCATCTGGATCAACGGCGAGAACTTCGCCGCGATGCAGGAACAGGGTCTCCTTGCGAAAGGCTTTGCGACCGATCTTGCCAACTGGAGATATGTCGACACGAAAAACCCCAGCGTGACGGTGGATTTCACTTTGCCGACAAAGGGCCAGGAATCGCCCTGGGGCGGGGCGAAGCTCGTGTTCTTTTCCGACACCGCGCGCTCGGGCCCCGTCGACGCCATGCCCAAATCGGCCGACGAACTGCTCGCCTGGGCGAAGGCCCATCCCGGCCGCTTTTCCTATCCGGCCCCGCCGGACTTCATCGGCTCCAGCTTCCTCAAGCAGGTCCTGATCGAAAAGGTCGCCGATCCCGCCGTCCTGCAGAAACCGGTCGATGAGGCCAGTTTCGAGACGGTGACGAAGCCGCTCTGGGACTGGCTCGACGCGATCCAGCCCGTCCTCTGGCGCTCCGGCCGCGACCATCCGCAGAACTATCCGGCGATGAAGCAGCTCCTCGCCGACGGCGAGCTCGACATCATCTTCGCCTTCAATCCGGCCGAGGCCTCCTCTGGGATCGCGGCGGGCGAATTGCCGGATACGGTGCGCTCCTTCGTCTTTTCCACGGGCACGCTCGGCAACACCCATTTTGTCGCGATCCCTTACAATTCCTCGGCCAAGGCCGCGGCGAAGGTCGTCGCCAACTTCCTCATCTCGCCCGAGGCGCAGCTTAGGAAGGAGGATCCCCGCTACTGGGGCGATCCGACCGTCCTCGCCATGGACACGCTGCCGCAAGAAGATCGCGACGCCTTCGCCGAGATCGACCGGGGCATCGCCACCTTGCCGCCGTCGAAGCTCGGCCCGGTTCTCGCCGAACCGCATCCCAGCTGGATGAACCGCATCGAGGAGGAATGGAAGAAGCGCTATGGCGGTTGAGGGCTATGAGGAAATTCACGTCGCTTTCGTCGTGAGAGTGGCTTGAACCGCTGTGGTATCCGCCAGCGCAGCCGGTCTGGTCGCGCGGCGTCGGACAGGGTGAGCCGGTGATCGCCGCAAACGGATGCCGTCATGAGCGCTGACGTGTCATCGCGCTCCTCCCGGGCGGCGGTCGCTTTCGCGGTGCCTCTTTTCCTCGCCCTGCCGGTCGGTGTCGGGCTGATCGGCGTCGTCCTGCCGGCCTTCGGCTATCTGCCGGCGCTTGGCGGCGACGCGTTTTCGCTCAAGCCGTTTCGGCATCTTTTCGCCCAGCCGGGTCTTGCCGCCTCCGCCCTGTTGTCTCATGCCAGCGGCCTTGTCACCACCGCCATATCGACCCTTGGCGTCGCGCTGTTCCTGGCGGCCTTTCACGGCACTGCGGTCGAGCGCATCGCCCGGCGGGCCCTGGCGCCGCTGCTCGCCGTGCCCCATGCGGCGGCAGCGTTCGGTCTGGCGTTTCTAATCGCGCCTTCGGGGCTGATCTTCCGTCTTCTCGCCGCTCCGTTCGACCTCGACCGTCCGCCGGATCTCCTGATCATCGGCGATCCGTTCGGCCTTGCGATGATGGCCGGGCTGATCGCGAAGGAGATGCCGTTCCTCCTGCTCGTCGCCTTCGCTGCCTTGCCGCAAGCGGATCCGCGGCGGCGCATGCAGCTTGCCGCCTCGCTCGGCTACGGCCGGATGGCGGGCTTTCTCCACACCGTCTGGCCCGGCGTCTATCGCCAGATCCGGCTGCCGGTGCTGGCGGTCGCGGCCTATGCTTCTGGCGTCGTCGACGTCGCTCTGATCCTCGGCCCGTCGCTGCCGGCCCCGCTTGCCGTGCGTCTCGTCTCCTGGATGAACGATCCCGACCTGTCGCTGCGCTTCATGGCATCGGCCGGCGCCTTGCTGCAGCTCGCCATCACCGGTCTGGTGCTGCTCTTGTGGTTCGTCGGCGAGCGCCTCGTCGGCAGGATCCGGCGAAGCGTCGGGGCAGGGGGCTGGCGCCTGTCCGGCGACGGCGCCCTGCGCGCGGCGTCCTGCATTCCCGTTGCGCTTTCCGGGGGCGCGATCTTCTTCGGCCTCTTCTGGCTGCTTCTCTGGTCGGTCGCCGGCTTCTGGGCCTTTCCCGCCATCCTGCCGCCGAGCGTCAGTCTTCAGACCTGGGGCCGCGCACTGGAAAGTGCCGGCGGACCTCTCGCCACGACGTTCCTCGTCGCCATCCTCTCGGCGAGCGCCGCCCTCGTCCTCGTCGTCGTTCTTCTCGAAGCCCGCCGCCGGCAGTTCCGCGCGTCGGCGGCAAGGGCGGTGCGGCTTTCGTCGGTGATGGCAGGGCTCATCTACTTGCCGCTGATCGTGCCGCAGATCGCCTTCATCTTCGGCCTGCAGGTGACGATCCTCGCCCTCGGCCTGACGCCGTCGCTGCTTCTCCTTTCGGCGGTTCATCTCGTCTTCGTCGCGCCCTATGTCGCGCTGGCGCTGGCCGATCCGTGGTTTGCGGTCGATCCGCGCTACGATCAGGTTGCGGCGAGCCTCGGCCACGGCTCGCTGAAGACCTTGTTCCGCATTCGCCTGCCGATCCTGACCCATGCCGTGCTGACGGCTCTCGCCATCGGCTTTGCCACTTCCGTCGGCCAGTATCTGCCGACGGTTCTGATCGGCGCCGGCCGGTTGCCGACGATCACCACCGAGGCGGTCGCCCTGGCATCGGGCGGCAATCGCCGGGTCATCGGCGCCTATGCGCTCTTGCAGACGCTGTTGCCCTTTCTCGCCTTCACGCTCTCGGGAACCCTGCCGCGCTTGCTCTCTGGCCGGCGATTGGCCATGAAACGCCGATGAATCTTCACCAGAGCGCAAGAACACCGGCGAGCGGGGCCGCATCTGACGCCGAAGGCGGACTCATCCTCCGTGATGTCGAGATCAGCCTCGACGGCCGCTCGCTGCTCGCCCTCGATCGCCGGGTTCTGCCCGGCGAGACGCTGACCGTCATGGGACCGTCCGGCTCGGGCAAGTCGACGCTGTTTGCTTTCGTTGCGGGGTTTCTCGATCCGGCCTTCACCGCAAGGGGGAAGGTGCTGCTTGGCGGCCGCGATGTCTCAGGCCTGACGCCGCAAGAGAGGCGGATCGGCCTGTTGTTTCAGGACGCGCTGCTGTTTCCGCATATGTCGGTGGGGGAGAACCTGCTCTTTGCCCTGCCGGCCGCGCTGAAGGGCCGGCGCGCGCGGGGCGAGGCGGCAGAGCGCATGCTTGCCGAGGTCGGCCTTGCCGGCATGTTCTTGCGCGATCCGGCAACGCTGTCCGGCGGCCAGGCGGCCCGTGTCGCTCTTGCCCGCACGCTTCTGGCCGAGCCGCAGGCACTGCTTCTCGACGAGCCGTTCTCGCGGCTCGATCAGGAGCTGCGGGAAACGACGCGTGACCTCGTCTTCGCGCGCATCGCCGAGCGAAAGATCCCGGCTATCCTCGTCACCCACGACCCGGCCGATGCGGCCGCTGCCGGCGGCGACGTCGTCGTCATCGGCGCGGCGGGCAGGGGCGACGAGCACGCACGGCAACCGGGCGCCGAGCGCGCCGAAACGCCGCTCCGTGCCAGGGCTTTGAGATGAACGGCATTCCAGAAACCGACCTGCCGGCGGGCGCGCTCGGCCTGCCGGTCGTCGAAGTCCTGCCAGAGCTTTCGGCCGCGCTCGCCGGCCATGGCAGCGCCGTTCTCGTCGCCCCGCCCGGTGCCGGCAAGACGACGCTCGTGCCGATCCACCTTCTGCAATCGGGGATCGGCGGCAAAATCATCCTCATCGAGCCGCGCCGCCTCGCCGCCCGCGCCGCCGCCCGCCGCATGACTTCGCTTCTCGGCGAGGCGGTCGGCGAGACGGTGGGCTGGCGCATGCGGCTCGACACGAAAGTCTCGAAGCAAACGCGGATCGAGGTGATCACCGAGGGCGTCTTCACGCGCATGATCCTCGACGATCCGGAGCTTGCCGGCGTCGGCGCGGTCATCTTCGACGAGTTTCACGAGCGCTCCCTCGACGGCGATTTCGGCCTGGCGCTGGCGATCGACGTCGCCTCGGCGCTGCGCGACGATCTGAAGCTCCTGGTCATGTCGGCGACCCTCGACGGCGCCCGCATCGCCGCGCTGCTCGGCAATGCGCCGGTCGTCGAAAGCCGGGGACGGGCGTTTGATGTCAAAATCCTCAACCGCGACCGGCCGGGCACGGTCCCGATCGAAGAGGCGGTTGTCGCGGCCGTCCGCGCAGCTCTTGGAGACGAGGCCGGCAGCATCCTCGTCTTCCTGCCGGGGCAGCGGGAAATTCGCCGGGTCGCCGAGCGCCTTTCGCCGGTCCTGCCTGCGGGCACGCTGCTGGCGCCGCTTTATGGCGCCCTCGATAGCGCCGAACAGGATCGCGCCGTGCGCCCGGCGCCGGCCGGCATCCGCAAGATCGTGCTCGCCACCGATATCGCCGAGACATCGCTCACCATCGAGGGTGTGCGGGTGGTCATCGATTCCGGCCTGAAGCGGCGGCCGGCCTTCGAGCCGGAAACGGGGCTGACGCGGCTCGAAACGGTGCGGGTCTCGAAGGCCTCCGCCGACCAGCGTGCGGGACGCGCCGGGCGCACCGAGCCGGGGACGGCGATCCGCCTTTGGCGCGCCGAGCAGACCGCCGCCCTCGAGGCCTTCGACCAGCCGGAGATCCTGGCGAGCGACCTGTCCGGCCTGCTCCTCGACTGCGCGGCCTGGGGTGTGAGCGATCCGGCCACGCTGGCGCTGCTCGATCCGCCACCGCCGGCGGCAGTCAGCGAGGCGGCAAAGCTCCTGACGCAGCTCGGCGCACTCGATGAGAGCGGCCTGTTGACCGAGGCCGGGAAGGCGATGCGAAACCTGCCGCTGCCGCCCCGGCTGGCCCATATGGTGGCGGCATCGGACGCCGAGGATACGGGGACGGCCGCCGAAATCGCCATTCTCCTCACCGAGCGCGGACTGGGCGGCAACGACGTCGATCTCGCAGATCGGCTGCGCCGCTTTCGAAGCGGTCGTGATCCTCGTTCAAAGGAGGCAAGCGGGCTGGCGAGGCGGATCGCCTCGACGAGCCGGGAAGCCACGCGGGGGCAATCCCTCGGCGTGGCGGACTGGGCGACACAAGGCGACGTCGGCGCGATCCTTGCGCTTGGCTACCCCGATCGCGTCGCAATCCGGCAGGGGGCACCGGGAAGCTACACGCTCGCCAATGGCCGCGGCGGGCGGCTCGATCTTGCCAATGCCCTTGCGAGGGAAAAGGTGATCGTCATCGCCGAAATGCAGGGCACGGCGGCGACCGGACACGTGGTTGCAGCCGCAGGCCTCGAAAAATCCGCCTTCGAGCGGATCGTCGCCGCGCGGGCCGAAGACGAGGAGGTCGTCGCCTTTGTCGCCGAGGCGCAGGCGGTCAGAGCCTTTCGCGTCTCGCGGCTTGGCAGGGCGGTGATCGAAAGGGTGCCGCAGCCTTTGCCGAAGGACGAACGGGTCACGGCGGCGCTTGCCGAGGGCATCAGGCAGATGGGATTTGCCTCGCTCGATCTCGGCAAGGACGGCGCACGGCTGCTCGCCCGCCTGCGCTTTCTCGCGGGTGCCTATGGTCCGCCATGGCCGGACCTTGCGGATGACACTTTGACGGCGACGATCGAGGGCTGGCTGCTGGCCTATTGCCCGGGCGCCTCGAGCCTCAACGACATCACGCCCGGCCGGATCGTCGCCGCTTTGGAAGGGCTCGTGCCGCCGGCCTTTCAGGGGCGGCTCGAAGCGCTCGCTCCCGGCCATTTCGACGCGCCGTCCGGCTCGCGCCTGCCGATCCGCTACGAGGCAGACCAGCCTGTGCTGGCGGTCCGGGTGCAGGAGCTGTTCGGTCTGTCGCAGCATCCGGCGATCGCCGACGGGCGTCTGCCTCTGACTTTGGAGCTGCTTTCGCCGGCTCACCGGCCGATCCAGATCACGCGGGATCTGCCCGGTTTCTGGCACGGCTCGTGGCGTGACGTGAGGGCCGATCTTCGCGGCCGTTATCCCAAACACGAATGGCCGGAAGATCCGGCAAATGCAAAAGCAACGGCGCGGGCCAAGCCGCGCCGTTGAACCGTTGTGTGATCTGTCGATCGAACCGCGGCGCTCGATGCGCCGCGCGTCTCAGGCCGCGGCCTGATTGATGCCGAATTCGGCAAGCTCGGTCATCGTGCGGTCGCCGTCTGCCGTCGCCTCGAGGCAACGCTGCAGCTTGTGCGCCTCTTCGGTCAGGCCGAGCCGCTTGGCGAAAGCGACGAGACAGCCATAGCCGGCAATGCCGTAATGGGCCATGCGCTGATATTGGGTGATGATCATCGCGTCGCGCGCGTCGGCGTCGGTGATCTCCTCCTCGATGCCGTGGGAGCGTGCTTCCTTGACGAGGCCCTCCATGCCCTTGCAGAATTCGCCGGTCGGATCCTCGCCATGCGACTTGATGATCTCGGCGAGCGTCTTGCGCCCTTCCTCGATCCCTTCGACACCGGCCATCAGAGCCTTCTTCAGCTTCGGGTCGCTCGCGGCTTCCGCAAGCTCCCGCGTGACCTTCTCGGCCTGCGTGTCGGCGCTGAAGATATCCTGCAGCTGGTCGATATAGATGTCCTTGAGATTGGCAAGCGCCATGATCGTATCCCTTTACCGTTGGAAGGCCGGTGAAACGTTCCGGTCGCGACAACGACGCGGTCCGAAGCGATCACCTTGGCCCGTTGGAGGCTGTGCAGATTAAAAGCCAGCGCCGGCCCCAGCGTTCCGGCGCCATTCCCGCCGCTTTAGTGGCCGGCTAAATGAATTGCCGCCCGGAAGTCTGCGGCGGCCGGGCGGGTGGGACAATTGGCATGCAACGCGAATTGGTTGAATGCGCTATAATCTCTGACTGAGCGCATTGCGGAAAAAGGCTGCCACGGCGACATGGATCAGATCATTGACGGCGGAGAGCGACACCGCCGGCTGAAATTCGCCACCGGGATGCGCGAGAGCCAGAGGCTGCGCCTTGCAACGCTGGTCCGGTTGCGCTGGCTTTCGGTCGCCGGGCAGACCACGGCCTGCGTCGCCGTCGCCTGGGTCTTGGGTTGGACGTTTCCGGTCGTTCCCTGCCTTGCCCTCATCGGATTGTCGGTGGGGCTGAATCTGTTCCTCGCCAGCCGCTATCCAGGCAGCTACCGGATCTCGTCGACGGCGGCGCTGACCGTTCTGACCTTCGACATCATGCAGCCGGCGGGGCTGCTGATGCTCACGGGCGGTATCCAGAACCCGTTCATCGTCTTCCTCATCGTGCCTGCCGTGATCGCATCGGCGACGCAACCACCCCTGACCGTCGCGACCATCACCGGCTTTGCCGTTGCCGCGACGACCGTCCTTGCGACCGCCTACATGCCCTTGCCCTGGTCGCAGCCGGAGGGGCTGATGTTGCCGTCGGGGTATATCGGCGGTCTCTGGTTCGCCGTCGTCGCGACGCTGGTCTTTGCGGCGATCTACATCTACCGGGTGGCAGCCGAAGCCCGCGCGCTCGCAGACGCGCTCGCGGCGACGGAGCTCGTTCTGGAGCGCGAGCAGCATCTTTCCGCCCTCGACGGTCTTGCCGCCGCGGCTGCCCATGAACTCGGTACGCCGCTCTCGACGATCGCTCTCGTCGCCAAGGAGATGCGCCGATCCGTGCCGAAAGGCTGCGACGTGCCGGACGATGTGACGCTCCTCGTCGAGCAATCCGAACGGTGCCGGCTTATTCTGAGGCGGCTGACCTCATTGTCCTCAACGAGCGAAACCCATCTTGCCAACCTGTCTTTGCTGGCGCTGATCGACGAGGTCGCAGAGCCGCATCGCAATTTCGGCGTGGACCTCGACGTCGAAGTCATCGAGAGCATGGGGCCGGAACCGGTGGCGCGGCGCAATGCCGCGGTGATTTCGGGCGTCGGCAATATCGTCGAGAATGCCGTCGATTTTGCTCAGTCCCGCGTGACGATCCGGGTCGGCTGGACGCAGATGTCGGTCTGGCTGGAGGTTCTCGACGACGGCCCGGGTTTCCCGCCCGCGATGCTGGACCGGATCGGCGACCCTTACATGTCGCGGCGCGAGACGCGTGATCACCGCAGCGCCGGCGGGCTGGGCCTCGGCCTGTTCATTGCGATGACATTGCTGCAGCGGTCGGGGGCCACCGTCAAGATCGAGAACAGATCGCAGTCCGGGGCGGTGGCGACGATTACCTGGCCGCGCGCCGTCTATTCCGCCAGCGTTCCCGCGAGCCGAGACATTCAGTGAAGCGGGTGATTCGACTTTTCGGTCTTCCCCCGCGACGAAGCGAGGACAAAAAAGCGACGAAATGACGCATTTATGATCGCCAGGCTGGTCGCGTCGAAGCCAGTTGCTGTATAAATCTTACTCAGCTGTACTGATTGACAGGCCTGTTTCAGGTAGGCGGCGCGAGCGCTACCCACGCATATGGCAGATCGCGATCTGCCCTTGGTCGCGCGGCGGCAAAATTTTCCGTAACCCTCTGTCAAAGCAAAGATTCACGATGTGATCAGTCACCCGGTGGAACGCCGGGAGCGCCATGGATTTTCCTCGAAATATATGATATTTTTACATGAATATCAGTAGATTAGAGCGAAATTGTTCCGGCGTCGGGACTGAGGCGGCTGAGGATATGCACACCCGCCGGACTGATCAAATTAAAGTTAGTTCGCGTTTGAGGCATCTGCGCGATTAGTCGCACCGTAACTCGTAGACCGTTCGCCGCATCGGGAATGGGACCCCGAGACGCGTTGCGAGACGGTAAGGTGACGCCAGTTGTAAGGCGTGCGAAGCTTTCAACAAGTCGGCAAAAAGCTGACGTATGTATGTGGGGAAAGAGTGGGCCGATAATGCTCGACCAAGTGATGACTTCATTCGATGCGCCGCTGCCAGTCAGTGATCCGACACTCCTGCTCGTCGACGACGATAAGCCGTTCCTGCAGCGGATGAGCCGGGCGCTGGATCAACGCGGGTTCGTCGTGCGGACCGCTGACAGCATTGCCGGCGGCCTCAGCGCTCTGGAGGACGGTCCTCCCGCCCATGCCGTCGTCGACATGCGGCTGGGCGATGGCAATGGCCTCGACGTCGTTGCCGCGTTGCAGCGCAAGCGGCCGGACGCACGGGCGATCGTTCTGACCGGATACGGGAACATCGCAACAGCCGTGACCGCCGTGAAGCTCGGTGCGATCGACTATCTCGCCAAACCCGCCGATGCCGATGACGTGACTGCGGCCTTGCTTCGCGCTTCCGGCATCACGGTGGACGTGCCGGAAAACCCGATGTCGGCCGATCGCGTGCGCTGGGAGCATATCCAGCGGGTCTATGAAATCTGCGACCGCAATGTCTCGGAGACGGCGAGGCGGCTGTCGATGCACCGGCGCACCCTGCAACGCATTCTTGCCAAACGGGCACCGCGCTGAGGCGAGGCCTGAGACTGCAACTGACCCGTCTTGGCGCCGCGTATAGCCGCCTGACATAGCGGTGCAGCGGACGGTGGCGGACCCGTCCTCTGCGGTCCAGCGGTCCGCGAAAGATGAGCGGTGGGAGCTTTCTTCTCCGCGTCAACGAAGCGAGGCGCGCGAATTCGTGTCGCCGCCGCCATCGATTTTTGTCTCAGATCGAAGCAGATCTGCGCGCGCCGCCCACCGGCCTGCGATCGTTTCCGTGCCCGCCACAAACCCGCCCGCCGGCGAGTCTCGCACCAGCGTCTGGCGATGCGGTCTCCCGGCCAGGCCGTGGTCGTCCTCGTTCCGTCGAAATCCGGTGATCGAGACTGAGTGTTTCTTCTTTTCTCGCCTTCCGCATTATTTTCGCTCTAGCGGCGAAATGAATTATTTTTTCAACCGATCATGACGAGAGACAGATATGTCCCGAAATTGCACTCGGTGAAATCTGTTCATGCCGCAAAATGACAGCTTTCGAGCCGCCGTCTCTATTACGCCTTGCCGCTAGTATTTTCGCCCTTACGTAATGTTAATGTAGCGTTATATCAGGGAACGAATTCGTCATGACAATCGCTGAGCTCGAAGGCAGCGCCTGGGTCAAGCCCGATCCGATGAGCAATCCCCGCAGCATCGAGCGGCGTTTTCGGGCCAATCGTTTCCGCCATGTCCGCAGCCTTCTGGAGGCAGGCCTGGCGAAGAAGGAAAAGATCGAGATCCTCGATCTCGGTGGTACGGAAGCCTACTGGTCGATCGCCGAGGATTTTCTGGCCGAGCATCGCGGCCGCATCGACATCACGCTGCTCAACAACGAGCCGATCGATCCGCCCAAGAGCGCCGTGTTCCAGGCCATCTCGGGTGACGCATGCGCCGCCGACCTGTTTGCCGGCCGGCGCTTCGATCTCGTCCATTCCAATTCGGTGATCGAGCATGTCGGCGAGATCGACCGCATGCAGGCCTTTGCCGCCAATGTCCGGCGGCTCTCCGACAGCTATTTCATCCAGACGCCGAATTACTGGTTTCCGCTGGAGCCGCATTTTCGCGTCGTCGGCTTTCAGTGGCTGCCGCTGCGCGCCCGCGCGGCGATGATGCAGCGTTACAATCTCGGCTTCTTTCCCCGCGCCCAGAGCCGTGACGAGGCCTGGCAGAACGTCGTCGAGATCCGGCTTCTCGACGCAAAATTGATGCGCCGTCTCTTTCCGGAGGCCGAATTGCGGGAAGAGCGCGTCGCCGGCCTGACGAAATCGCTGATGGCCGTGCGCGAAATCGTCCGACAGTGAAAGCGCTCTCGCGCCGGTCTCGATGACGGGGGCGAGAGCGGATGACGCGATACGCCTGTCAGGTCTGCGCGTCGGCCTCGTTTTCCTCGGATGACTTGCGGAACACCTCGACCGGCCCTTTCAGCTTGATCGTCAACGGCTTGCCCTTGCGATCGAGGGCCTTGCCGGCCTGGACGCGGATCCAGCCCTCGCTAAGGCAATATTCCTCGACATTGGTCTTCTCCTGTCCTTTGAAGCGGACGCCGACGCCGTCGCCGATGGCTTCTTCGTCATAGTAGGGGCTTTCGGGATCGATGCTGAGGCGATCGGGGAGGGCTTTCGTCATGGTCGGTCATGCTCCGCTTTTGTAACGGCGGCACCTTAAGCACATGACGCGTCGTGATGGGAGGGTTCGCATTCTCACAGCGTTGCGGCGAGTGGCCTTCGCGCGCCGCGCCCTCGATCGGCAAAGTCGACGCGGTGCCATCGCGCGCTTTGATGCGGCCATTTTCATGTCCGGTTCACATGGTAAGCCCCATGATCACAAAAGATGTTTCCCTTCGGCGATAAGCGATTCGCCGCACAGGCGATGCGCCTGACTGCGGCCCCGAACAGGCCGTTGGGATGGCGACGGCAAAGGACGATCGAAACTGATGACAAGACCGGTAAAATTTTGCCTCTCGGGCATCATCCTTGCGGGCCTCGCGTCCTCGCCGGCTGTCGCCGCGGGCGCGACGGGTCGTGAAGCGCCGGTACTTCTGGCCCAGGCCTCGGGCTTCGGCGTGCCGGACGGCGCCGTCGAGGTCTATGTCGATCAGTATGGCCAGCGCGTCTTCCTCGATTCGCGCGGCCGGGTGGTCGGCGTCGAGCAGCCGCGGCGCGGCGGGTTTCAGCGTCGCCGCGATCGCTTTCGCGAGCGCCGTGGCGAAATCATCGATGCGCCGCCGCCGCCCGGGCTGACCGTCGAGGGACGTGTCGACGTGTCGCCGCAGGGCGGTTTCGACCAGGGCCCCGACTATGGTCGGCCACAGACCATCGATCCCTATTCGCAACCGGATGATCGCGGCTACGACGATCGCGACTATGGCAGCAGCGATTACGGTGATCGTCGTTATGATGACCAGGGGCCTGTCGAGGCTTCCCCGCTGCCTCCGGCAGGCGGAACAGACCCCGACCTGCAGATGGAGGCCGGCATTCCGCAACCGTCGCCGGATGAGGCTCTGCCCGGTGTCGAGGGACCTGCCACCGGCACGCTCGGCGATCAGCCCTTGTCGAGCGGCGAGGGCCAGACGATCGAGGAAACCAATCCGGCGCCCGCCGTCGAGGCTCCCGGTGGAAAGGCTGACAAGGCGCAGGTCGCAGCCCTCCAGATCCTGCTCGACAGGGCAGGCATGTCGCCGGGCGTGATCGACGGGCGCATGGGCGGCAACGTCAACAAGGCCGTCGCCGCGTACCGTGAGAAATTCGGCAAGACGCTCAAGACCGGCGATCCGCAGGTGCTCGCCGAGGATCTGGATGCGACCGGCGGTCCGCCGATCATCCAGTACGAGATCACCAACGAGGATGTCGCCGG
This sequence comes from Jiella mangrovi, assembly GCF_017815135.1. Classification (GTDB taxonomy): domain Bacteria; phylum Pseudomonadota; class Alphaproteobacteria; order Rhizobiales; family Rhizobiaceae; genus Jiella; species Jiella mangrovi. Next base: position 73,037 of record NZ_JAGJCF010000022.1, read on the forward strand.
CCCCTATGTCGCGTCGATCCCGAGCGACTACGGCGAGAAGGCGAAACTTCCGGCGATGAGCTTCGAGCGCGTCACCGAGCGTCTCGCCGAGCGATTTCACATGGACGAGGATTATCTGAAAGCGATCAATCCCGGCGCCGATTTCAATCGGCCGGGGACGAAGATCAAGGTGGCCAATGTCGGTGCGAACGCGACCGGCGAAGTGACGAAGATCATCGCCGACAAGGGCCGCGAGCAGGTCCGTGCCTACGGCGCCGACGGGACGCTGATCGCCGCCTATCCCGCGACCATCGGATCGACCGATACGCCGTCGCCCTCGGGAACCGTTCGGGTCGACCGCATCGCCTTCAATCCGAATTACACCTACAACCCGAAAATCAACTTCAAGCAGGGCGGCAACGACAAGGTCCTGACGATCCCGCCCGGGCCGAACGGCCCCGTGGGCACGATCTGGATCGCCCTGTCGAAGCCGACCTATGGCATTCACGGCACGCCCGAACCCTCGAAGATCGGCAAGACCAACAGCCATGGCTGCGTACGCCTGACCAATTGGGACGCGACCGAGCTGGCCAAGATGGTCAAGCCCGGGGTGACGGTGGAGTTCGTCGAATAGCGGGCCAGAGCGAAGCGTGCCGGATGCCGGTGACCGCTGATCCGCTTGACAGTCGGCAGGGCCGGGCCCCGGGCAGCTCCCGGTGGAAAGCCCGCTTACGGGCTCGCCAATGGGGTTCGGCCGAAGCGTGAACCGCCCACGCCGCCCCCTCGGGTGGCAAGTCGCATGGAGCCGGCGGGAACGAAGTTCATCACGAAGACTTATCAAGCCGTGACCGATGCGGTGCTCCGATGTTCGCTCTTGCGGCGGGCGCGGCGGCATCAGTCTCACTTGTGAAGGCAGATGCCGATGCGTTCCCTGGTCCCGAACCGTGCCCGGAAGGGTTTTCTCCAGCAAGTCGACATCGAAGACGATGGTTCGACGGCTCGCAGGGGCAGGTCAGGCCTTCTCTCGCGCTGCGGGTTGAGCGGCAAGGGCAGCGTCTTTGGGGCGCTCCTTGTCGTAACGGCGTTGAGCGCATCGGGATATCCCGCGCGTCTAGAGGCGGCGGAATTGCCGGTATCGAAGAATGCGCCGACACCGGTGCCGCGGCCCGAGGCCGGCAGTGCCATCGCCGAGAGCCCTGACGCCGATCCGGCGCCGGCGAATGCCGCCGCTGATCAGCCCCCCGCAAAGGCCGACTTGCCGGGCGAGCCGCGCAAGGGAAATCTCGAGCCGATCGTCGGCTCCACCGACAGTGGCCCGGAGCCGCTTCCCGATGCCGGACCGGTGCCCGTGATCCGGCCCGAGCCGCCGAAATCGTCTGCCGGCGCCGACATGGCATCGTCTGCCGGAGGGCGTCATGCCGATCCCGCCACCCTTCGCTCCGGAACCGTGACGGTCACACCAGCCCTTGCTGTCGAGGCGGCCGCGGCGGTCGTCGAAGCCAAGGCCTGCGAGGCGGAGCTGAAGCGGCGCGGTGTCGTGTTCGAGGTCGAAGACAGCATCTCCGAAGGACGATGCGGCGTATTGCGGCCGATTGCTGTGAAAAGGCTTTCTTCGGGACTGACGGTCGAACCCGATACCGCGCTTTTGTGCCAGACCGTCCTTGCCCTCGACGACTGGGCAACGGACGCAGTCGTCCCGGCGGCGAAGGTGTCGTTCGGCGGCGGGCGGATGGTGGCCGGCATCCGGCAGGTCTCGACCTATGTCTGCCGGCCGCGATCCTCGCAGGACAAGATTTCCGAACACGCCCGCGGCAGCGCCATCGATATCGGATCCTTTGCCCTGACGGACGGTACCAATGTCGGTGTCCGGGCCATCGTTCTGGGCAAGAAAGATGCATCGCCTGGTAGCTCCGACGAGACGGGCGGCGCGACCGCTGCGTCGTCGGACAAAGACGCGGAGGATGGCAAGACCGTCGCTGGGGGCATCGAGGAGGGCGCCGCAAAGGACGACGCGGGCTCCGCGGCGACGAAGCCGTCGCCGCAAGAGACCGGAGACAGCGAGGATGCTCGGGAAAAACGCTTTCTGGACCGCGTCCGGGCGTCAGCCTGCGGGCCGTTCAAGACCGTGCTCGGTCCCGGCACCGACGCCGACCATGCAACCCACTTCCATTTCGACATGGCGGCGCGTCGAAACGGCGGAACATACTGCAAATAGGCTGCGGCGATGTCCGGCTGCCGCTCGGAAGGGCCTTGCGGCAGACGGCTTACTGCGACGCCAGCAGCGGGGTATCGACATTTTCCTTCAAGAGCGCGTCGATGCGGTCCCGCTCCCGGTCGAAGGTCACGAGATCCTCGCCCTTCAGCGTCTTGCCGGGAGGGATCTTGATGCGCATCGGATCGACCGGCTTGCCGTTCACATGAACTTCGAAATGCAGATGGTTGCCGGTTGAAAGCCCGGTCGAGCCGACATAGCCGATCACCTGTCCCTGGCGGACGCGGGCGCCGGGCTTGATGCCCTTGGCGATGCCGCTCTGGTGGGCGTAGACGGTCTCGTAGCCGTTGGCATGCTTGATGGCCGTTTCGCGGCCGTAGCCGGAAGACCAGCCGGCCTTTTCGATGACGCCGTCGGCCGCCGCGAAGATCGGCGTGCCACGCGGCGCTGCCCAGTCGACGCCCCAGTGCGGCCGGACATAGCCGAGCACGGGGTGGCGGCGGCCGGTCGAGAAACCGGAACTGAACCGGCCCCTCGGCAACGGCTTTCTCACAAGGAAGTTGCCGGCGCTCTGGCCGTCCGCGTCGAAATAATCGACGATCCCGGTCTCCTTCGGGCGGAACCGGTAAAATCTCTTGACGACGTCGCCGATATGGATCTCCACATAAAGAAGATCGTTCGGCTCCTCTTCCTTGCCCTCCCGCGTCATCGAGTAGAAGACGATCAGTCGGTCCGACGGCGAGAGCCGCGCCTGCAGGTCGAGGTCGCTCGCCAGCATGGTGACGAGCTGACGGCACATGCGAAGATCGAGGCCATAGGAGAGCGCCGCCTGGAAGATGCCGTCGTAGACCGTCGGCATGTCACTGCGGATCGGCGCCTCGTTCTCGTTTTCGTCGATGGCTTCGACGACCGAATCGGACATTTCCGGCGAATTCGAGGGCTCGAAAGGTCCGTCCTGGGTCGCGGCCACCGTGGCGAGATGCCTGCCACCGCGATAGGCCGACAGGCGAACCACCGTCTTGACCGGCGAAGCCCCGTCCTCCTGGCTGGCCGGCTGGGTCTCGACACCGATCCGCAACGCGTCGCCCGCCTGCAGCGTTTCGCCGTCGACGAGTTTGGCGAGCGCCTCGACGGCCGCCTTGGCCTGGTCGCCATCATGGCCGGCCCGGGCCAGCATGTCGATCATCTTGGCCTTCTGGCGGAAGGGGACGATTTCCTCGTGAAAACGCGGCAGGTCGTCGTCACTCGTGTCGGCGACCGCATAGGAGACGTTCTGCGCCACGACGCGGAAGGCCGAGCCCGGCTCGTACTCGCTCGCCGGGTCGGGGTTGAGGCCGAACCGGAAGGGATCGACCGTGCCGAGCGAGGCGACCTGAACCGGCTGGCTGCCGAGACGCGGCGAAAGGGATCTGACGAGGCCCTCGGCGGCGTTGGCGTCGAGATCGATACTCTGCTCATAGGTCTTTGCGTCGAAGGCGAAACTCGAGACCTTGAGCCGGACCTCCGATTCGATCCGCGCACCGTAGATCCGTGCCGGCTCGTCCGCCGCCGCGTCGGACTTGTCGTCGTCCGTGTCCCCGGCGGCATAGATCGTCATCGGGTCGAAGGGAGGATAGTCGGTCGTCGCCGGATAGCGCGCGGCGAGCAGCATGTTCACATAGCCGAAGGGCAGGGTGCGCAGAACCTCCCGATCGCCCTTCCGGCTCAATGTCGACAGTTCCATGATCTGCCGCGACCGGGCGACGGGCAGCGCCGTCGCGACCACGCGCTCGCCCTTGACGATCGGGTCGTCGTCGCTTCCGCCGGGGCCCGTCGCCAGCGCCGGGCGTGCCGCACCCTGATGTCCGTCGAGCGCAGCCGAGAGGGCAATCCCCATCAAGGCCGTCGATGTCAGGCCGGTCAGAAGCGTGCCCGCCAGCCACCGTGCCGAAACCTGTCGCTTGTCGGGCTGGCGGCGGCGATCGGCGACGAGCGCCGGCGTATCACCAAGGGCTGGTCGAAACTGGGCCGGGTCGTGCGGCGGTCGGTTCATTCCTCTCCCCAGAATGCCTCGTCGATGAGGCGCAAGCCGGTCGCGAACGCCGGAGCGTCTCCGGCTTCCTCCAAGAAGGTGGCGAAAACCCGGTCGCTACGATCTGCATGAACGCAAACCATCAGCGCGAAGACTGTCGTAATCGCATAGCCGGTTGCGAAGGGGCTCTCAAGCGACCTCTGCTCCGTGCGATCGAACATCCCCCGGAGAAAGAGCCGGGACGTGCGACGCTCCGGACGATGACTTCGAGATAGAGCGGGACGGAGAGGAAAGGCAGAAGGGGAAAGGAATGAAGAGGCAGCGAGCAAGGGCAGGCGCGACGGACCGGACCCTTCTCAAGAAGTCCGCCGGCCCGCAGGTTCCTTCCAGAGGCGCGAGGGGAGGGGGCTTATCGCCAGCAATCCCGGCCAACACTGTTCGGGGTGCGCGCGCAAGCCGGGCATCCCTCCTGCGCTATCTCACCTGTGAGCGAAGCAGAAACACGCGCCGACGCGCAGGCCGTGATCGTCAGCCAGGTTTTTGGGGGCATCTCCAGAGCGTCCTGCCCGCAAAGGCGCGAGCGGCGGCGTGGCCGATGACCGTAACCGCAAGGGCCCCGCCTCGAAGCCGCACCCTCCAGAGACTGCGCTGCCACGGCTTTCAAGCGGCCGCAGAAGGCGAGAGCAGGGGGCGCGAGAAGTTTTTTGAACTTTTTGCGAAAGCGTCGTTGACAGGCCGGGAAAGCATGGCCTATAAGCCGCTCATCGACGACGGCGGTGGCGCCGAGCCGCTCCAGACGGAGCGGACAGCCTCTGGTTCGGAAGAGAAATCTCCGACCGGATGTTTTTTGCGCCTCCAACGTCGCTATCTTTTGAGTTTTGTCGACAGGGTCGGCCTTCACCTGAGGGCTCGATTTCTATCGCACTTCTCGACGATCCACGAGTGGGATCGTGCTCTTTGACATTGTTGGTAGTTGAGACAAGAAAGAGAAGCGTGGGCGGCGGTTGTTTCTGCGGCTTGGCTGGATCGATATCCTTTTCGGTTCTGTCGAGTTTATGGGATGACCCAAG
>NZ_JAGJCF010000023.1 GCF_017815135.1 Jiella mangrovi
TTCTTTCAAGCCGTCGCCGAAAGATCGGGATCGAAGAAAGTCGGCATCATCGCCGTCGCCAGAAAGCTTCTCACTGTTCTCAACGCCATGCAGAGAGACAGAAAGGCGTTCGAATGAACACAGTTGCTAGAGCATCGTGGCTACAGCCCGATTCCGTTGACAAAAATGAACTTTTTCCGGTGCCGGACTGGATGCTCGGGACGGGGCCCGAGCAGGACGAAGCGGCAATGTTTCCGGCTATTTCTGGTACAACATGTCGAATCGACGGAGGTCGTCGGGAAATTCGCTGGTGACTTATCGATCTCGTTGAAACGGTCCCGACGTTGACTACAGTTCATCTTTCGCGCCTGGCGCCGTCGGCCCTCTCAAGCCGCCGCGCTGGCGCTGGCGACGAAGGCGGCCTCGGCGAGGGGAATGGCCGACGGAGTGCCGACGGTGATCCACACGCCGTCGAGCCGGACACCGGAGAGGCGCTCGGCCTCGATCGCCTGGTCGAAGATCCGGTTCAGCGAGAACTTCTCAGGCTTCATCCCCTCGAAGAGCTCCGGCTTCATGATCGCGCCGCCGGCATAGATGAAAGGCGAGACGACCCGCTCGGGCACGCGGCTGAGGCGGCCGGAGGGGTCCATCACGAAGTCGCCATTGCCGTCATATCCGGTGGACTGGCGCATTTCGGCGATCAGCAGCGAGACGTCCATCCTCGCCGGCTCCCAGAGTTCGGCGAGGAGATCGAGATTGTCGCGATAGCCGTCGATCCAGAAGGTGTCGGCATTCAGCACGTAAAATGGATCGGTGCCGAGTTCGGGCAGCGCCTTGACGATGCCGCCGCCGGAATCGAGCAGCAGGTCGGTTTCGTCGGAGACGACGATCTCCATGTCCTTGCGCTTCCTCAGATGGGCGCGCATCAGGTCGGCCATGTAGTGGACGTTGACAACCACGCGCTCGACGCCGTTTCGGGCGAGGGCATCGAGGCCGTAGTCGATCAGCGCCCGGCCGCGGATCTCGATCAGTGGTTTGGGCATGGTTGAGGTGATCGGGCGCATGCGCTTGCCGAGACCGGCGGCGAGGATCATCGCGGTCTTGGGCTTGAAGGAGGCGTCTTTGCTGCGAAGGGTCATTGGGTTCATCAGTCGTTCGAGCGGTGCCGCTTGGGATCGTCTGCGTCGAGAATGCCCCACTCGCCATAAATGTGGCGAAGGGCCGACAGCGACGGATGACCGAGCGTTCGGGCGAGATAGCCCTTAATCCGCGGTATGTGACGGAGATATTGCGGCTTGCCGTCTCTTTTAAGAAGGCGAACGAAGATCCCGAGGATTTTCGAAGCACGCTGGGCCGCCATAATAGCATAGTCGCGCTCGAAAGCGAAGCCGTCGAAGCCCGGATCTTCCTTGCGCCGCCTTTCGAGATAAGCCGCCGTCAGGGCCGCTTCGAGTTCGGCCGGGACGTCGACGCGCGCGTCCTGGGCGAGAGAGGCGACGTCATAGGCCGACGGGCCGATCATCGCGTCCTGGAAATCGATCAGGCCGATCTTGAGAATGCCCTCGGCATCCGGCCGGTAGATCACGTTGGGAGAATGGTAGTCGCGAAGGACGAGGCTCGTCTCGCCGTCTTTCAGTTCGTCGAGGATGGCAGCCCAGCATTCGCCGAAGAGTTCCCGTTCGTCTTCCGTTGCCGGACGGCCCGTGTGATCGGGCAGATACCAGTCGATGAGGAGCTCGACCTCGGCCAGCATGGCGCGGCGGTCGTAATGCGGCAGGCGGTGGACGGGGCCGTTCGCGATCGCGAGTTCGGAGGGCCAGGCGACACCGTGAAGGTCCGCCAGAAAGAGCGCGGCCTCGTGGTAGCGCACGGGGATCGGCCGGCGGTCTTCGTCGATGATCTGGCCGGCTCCGAGATGTTCGATCAGGAGCAGGCCCTGGTCGAGTTCGGCGTGGTGGATCGCCGGGGCGGCGAAGCCAGCCGTTCTCAGCGCCGTCGCCACCGCCACGAAAGGGGTGACGTCTTCGGCGAGATGTACGATCTGGCTGTAGGGAAGGCCGTCCTTGATCGGCGGGCCGTCCGGCTGGCGAGGCGCGTCCATCAAGACAAGGGTTTCGTCGCCGCTTGCAACGGTCTCGTAGCGCCGGCTGGAGGCGTCGCCGAAGAAGCGCTGGCGTGGTGCTTCGGCAAGACCTGCGACGGAAAGGAAATCGCGGATCGCCAATGTCCGCTCGAGGCGGGCAGCGGCGCGTTCCCCGGCTCCGATCGTTGCCTGCCGGCCACCTTCGGGATCGACGGCGAGATCGATAGTGATGGTCGCGGCCCGGAGGGCGTCAGGCGCCCGGTCCGGCCATTCGACGAGGACGATGCCGGCCTCGGCGGCTTCGGCGAAGCCGAGTTCGTCGAGCTCGTCGCCGGAGGCAAGCCGGTAAAGATCGAAATGGGCAACCGGCGGCTCGGTCTCGTAGGGCTGGACCAGCGTATAGGTGGGCGAGGGGACTTCGAGGTCCCCGTTGCCTGCAAGCGCCCGGATCACCGCCCGTGCCAGCGTCGACTTGCCGGCGCCGAGATCGCCCGACAGCGCGACGACGTCGCCGGCAGCAAGGACCATCGCGAGGTCGGCACCGAGCATCCGCGTGGCGGCGTCATCGGCAAGGTGCAGGCGATGCAAGACGGGAAGCGAGGCCTGAAGCGTTTGCGGCCCTTTACCGGGCAAATCGCTGGCGCGGCCGGGCGCCGTCATTCCGCGGCGTCCCGGAACTTGCCCTGTCGGCCGGCTTCCTCGTCCGGGGGAAAGGTGCCGAGCGGGAAGTGGCAGGTGAAGCTGGTGCCTTTACCGGGCGCCGAGCGAACCTCGACCTGGCCTTGGTGGAGTTCGACGAAGCTCTTGACGATCGACAGGCCGAGCCCGGCGCCGGACTGGCGGCCTCCGCTCGGATTGGCCTCGAAGCGCTCGAAGATCTTCTCGACCTGGTTCGTCGCGATGCCTGGCCCGCGGTCGGACACCTCGAAGGACAGCATGCCCTGATGGCGCCAGGCGCGCACCGCGACGGCCGAGCCCGCCGGAGCGAAATTCGCGGCATTGGAAAGGAGATTGAAGAGGATCTGGGTGAGCCGGTGTCCATCGGCGAAAAAGCGCGTTCCGGCATCGGCAAGGTCGATTTCAAGCGAGATGTCGGCGGCTTCGAAGCGATCGCGGACACCATCGACCGCCTGCTCGACCGTTCGCTCGATGTCCACCTCGGACAGGTCGAGCTCCATGATGCCAGCATCCACGGTGGCGAGATCGAGAATGTCGTTGACGATGGTGAGGAGGGTCGAGGTCGAGGAGGAGATGTAGTCGAGATACTCGCTCTGGCGCTCCGTCAGGGGCCCGGTTTCCGGCGAGCGCAGGAGGGCCGAGAAGCCGATGATATTGGTCAAAGGCGAGCGCAGCTCGTAGTTCACGTGCTGGACGAAATCGGTCTTGATGCGGTTCGCCTGCTCCAGTGCGTCGTTTCTTTCGCGCAGGACCAGCTCGGCGGCGCGCGCCTCGGAAATATTGGCATAGGTCAGCATCGTCAGCCCGTTCGGCAGCGGCACGATCGCATAGTTGAACGTGCGGCCGTCGGACAGGCTCATTTCGCCGCGCAGCGTTTCGCGACCGTGCTCGTCGAAGGCGGTCACCTGCTCGCAGAAGAGCTGCCAGCCCTCGGGCATGCCTGGCTCGCGGTTGCCGTTGACGCCGATCGTCCGCTCGACCTTGGCCGTGGCCAGATCGGCAAGTGCGTGGATGCGCGGCGAGGCGAGCAGCTTTTCGGGATCGATCCCCCACATCTCGGCAAAAGCGGGATTGGAAAGACGCATCCGCCCGTCGCTGCCGAACACCGCGACCGCTTCGCTGAGATAGTCGATCGTCTCGCGCTGCAGGCGGACCGTCGCCTTGACCTGGCTTTCGAGTTCCAGCTTCTCGGTGATGTCCTCGAAGACCCAGGTCGCGCCGCCGCGCGGCTGGGGCGTCGCGATGACGCGAAGCGTGCGGCCGTCGGCGAGATGCCACATCGCCTCGGTCGGCTCGGCGGCCCGATAGGCGGCAAGGTCCTGCTCCCGCATTTCCGAGCGTGCGAGCTTTTCGATCGGCAGGATGCCACGGGTGCGCAGATGATCGAGCAGCGCGATGTGGTCCGGCCCGGTCTCGAGATAGGCATTGGTCAGATCGAACAGCCGCTGGAAGGCGGTGTTGTAATAGGCGAGCTGCGTCTTCTCGTCGAAGCGCGCGACGGCCGTGGCGAGCTGGTCGAGCGTGTCGGACTGGCTGGCGATCGTCTGGTGCAGCTCCATGCGCACCTGCTCGGTTTCCGACACGTCGATCGCAAGACCCGCAGAGCCGAGCGGCCCGACCGTCTCCACCACGTTGAAGTTGCGGCGGTCCGCCTCGACAACGGTCGAAAGCTTGGCTTCGAATGTCTGACCCTCGGCAAGGTTCCTGGCGATGCGCAGGCGATCCTGGGCGGAGAGAAATTCGAGCTGCCGCTCCAGCGCGACGTCGACCGAAGGTGCATCGACGGCTGTCGCATAGGCCGCATTGACCCAGTTCAGCCGGCTGTTGCGGTCGCGCAGCCAGATTGCGAGCGGCGCCTTGTCGAAGAGTTGCTGCAGCGTTTCGACGGTGCTCAGGGCCCGCGAATGCGAGGTGGAGAGATCGTTGAGCTCTTTGCGCAGCCCCTCGAGGACATTGAATCGGACCATCGCCAGTCCGCCCGAGGTGCGTCCGGATGCCTCGATGACGCATTCTGCGTCGATGTCGATCGCGACACGGAACGGCTTGGCATGCTCGAGCAGTTCGCCGATGGCTTGTTCGAGGACCGCAACGCAATCGGCCGGCATCCAGTCGGCGAAGACCAGGAACCGCTCGGGATCGGAGGGCACCTTGCGCGTCGTGTGAATCTGGCCGATCACCTCCGGCTTGTCGGCTCCGGCGAAGACGAGGATGCGTTCGTCGCCGGCGACGAGCAGGGCGGTTCTCGCATCCGCCTCGATCCGCGCCTGGTGAAGCTCGTTTCGCAGGGCGTCGCTCTCGGCAGCAAGAGCGGTCCTCTGGCGAACGATGAAGGTCGCTGCCAGCATCGCCGCGCCGACGATGAAGGCGAAAGCGGCGAGGTAGACGATGTCGCTTTCCGACAGGATGCCGCCGAGATCGAAGGCGTCGCCCGGTGTCGCCGCTGCGGCGGGCGCCGCATGCAGGAGAATGGCGAAAGTGAGAAGGGCCGGTGCCGCCCCTCGTCCGGTCACGGTATCGACGAGACGCGTCGATCCGGCTGTGCGTTCGGAATCCATGCGCAACCCGGTGGCGCCCCCGCGCCCGGGTCGGATGTCTTTCGACATGTGAGCCTGCCCTCGTTTTGCCGTTGCTGTCGAGACTGAACTCAACGCATCTCGATCAGGCTTTCAGGTCCGCATCTCAAAGCCATGATTCGACCATATTAGCGGCTGGCGACTCGGGCGCAATCCTCAATATTTAACTAAGATTGAAAGAAATCAGCCCGGCGAGACTTGCGCCTCGCCGGACCTTCTGAATCGCTGATTGGCTGTGGTGCAAATCAGTAGCGGTAATGCTCTGGCTTGTAAGGGCCTTGCGGCGTGACGCCGATATAGGCGGCCTGTTCTTCGGACAGTTCCGAAAGCCTTGCGCCGAGCTTGCCGAGGTGAAGGCGTGCGACCTTTTCGTCCAGATGCTTGGGCAGGACGTAGACCTGGTTCTCGTACTGATCGCCCTTGGTGAAGAGCTCGATCTGCGCCAGGGTCTGGTTGGTGAAGGAGGCCGACATCACGAAGCTCGGATGGCCGGTGGCGTTGCCGAGATTGAGGAGGCGACCCTCCGACAGGAGCAGCATGCGGTTCCCCTTGGGGAACTCGATCATGTCGACCTGGGGCTTGATGTTGGTCCATTTCAGGTTCTTCAGGGCGTCGACCTGAATCTCGTTGTCGAAGTGGCCGATATTGCCGACGATCGCCATGTCCTTCATCTCGCGCATATGCTCGATGCGGATGACGTCCTTGTTGCCGGTGGTGGTGATGAAGATGTCGGCCGAGGCGACGACGTCCTCTAGCTGCACCACCTCGAAGCCGTCCATCGCCGCCTGCAGCGCGCAGATCGGATCGACTTCCGTCACCTTCACGCGGGCGCCCGCACCCTGGAGCGATGCGGCCGAGCCCTTGCCGACGTCGCCATAGCCGCAGACGACGGCGACCTTGCCGGCCATCATCACGTCGGTGCCGCGGCGGATGCCGTCGACCAGCGATTCCTTGCAGCCGTATTTGTTGTCGAACTTCGACTTGGTGACGCTGTCGTTGACGTTGATTGCCGGGAAGGGCAGGAGGCCCTTCTTCTGCAGCTGGTAGAGACGGTTGACGCCGGTGGTGGTCTCTTCGGTGACGCCCTTGATGGCGTCGCGCTGTCTGGTGAAGAAGCCCGGGGTCTCGGCCATGCGCTTCTTGATCTGCGCGAAGAGGATCGTCTCTTCCTCGCTGCCCGGATTGGACAGGACGTCCTCGCCGGCCTCGGCGCGCGCACCGGTGAGGATGTACATCGTGGCGTCGCCGCCGTCGTCGAGGATCATGTTCGACGGCTGACCGTCCGGCCACTGGAAGATCTTGTCGGTGTAGGACCAGTATTCCTCGAGCGTCTCGCCCTTGATGGCGAAGACCGGGATGCCGGCAGCCGCGATGGCGGCGGCGGCGTGGTCCTGGGTGGAAAAGATGTTGCAGGAGGCCCAGCGAACCTCGGCGCCGAGCGCCACCAGCGTCTCGATCAGAACGGCCGTCTGGATCGTCATGTGCAGCGAGCCGGTGATCCGCGCGCCCTTCAGCGGCTTGTCGGCGCCGAACTCCTCGCGGCAGGCCATCAGCCCCGGCATTTCGGTCTCGGCGATGTCCAGTTCCTTGCGGCCGTAGTCGGCGAGCGCGATGTCCTTGACGATGTAGTCGGTCTGTTCGCTCATGGTTCGGGAACTCCCTTGAGAATGCGGTTGGTCGAAGCGGGGCGCGCGGCGCCCCCGAATGCTTGCGCTCGCTGTAGCAGTGCCCGGGACATGCCACAAGAGGATATAAACATTTGTTTATGTCTTGATCGGCATTTTCCGCATTGGGAATCCTCCGCGCTCCGGTCTAGTATCCCCGCGGTTCTGAGGGCCGATGCCGGCATCCGAATCCAGCCTCTGGAAGAAGAAGGCTGGGGGTTGCGGTCGGCACTGGAGTGAACTGCTTGCGTTGCGTATCCGGCATGTTTCGCGTCCGTGCCGGCCGGAGTTGGGAGGATGACGATGACGCCAAGATTCGTCGCGACTTTCGCGGCGACCGCGATCTCGGTCGCAATGGCCACCGGATCTGCAGGCGCCCAGACGGCTGAAAGCCCTGCGCCCGTCGTTGTCGCGGAGAATGCGGGCGGGTTGGCCGACCTGGTTCTTCCCTACACGCCATATCTGTTCGACTTCGCCGTCACATCCCTTCGCAGCATCGCCGAGATCACCTATTCGGACCGCCGCTACGATCCGATCACGCGCTCGCTAGTCGTGACGGGCCTTGCCGTCGATCGCGGCGACGTGCATTTCCGGATCGGCCAGATGCGCATCGCATCCGATCAGATGATCCTGGACGGCATGGCGATCGACACCCGGCAGCTACCGCTCGATCCAACCGTGCGGCAGGTGCTCGACAAGCTCGGCCGGGAGACGGTCACCGGCCATCTGACCGTCGATCTCGCCCTCGATGCACCGCGGGCCGACTATGTGCTGCAGGCGACGGCGCGGTTCGACGGGATCGGCGCCTTCGATCTCGATGCCGATCTGCGCGGCTTTCACATTCTCGCGCCGCTCTCCGAACTCGAGACCACGGACAGGCCGGCGAGTAACCAGCCGGAAATTCGCGGGACCCTCGCCTCGGCCGATATCGCCTTTTCGGACATGGGGCTGACGGAGGCGCTCTACGATGTCCTGGGACGCGAGCAGGGGCTGAATGCCCAGGCGGCGAAAAGCGCTGCCATGATGATTTCCGGTGCGGCGCTCGCCGGCATGTTCGACAATTTGCCCGGAGGCCCGACGCCGGAACTGCAGCGGAAGGCGCGCGACTGGTCGGCCGCGCTGCAGGCGTTTCTCAAGGCGCCGGGCCGGCTGTCGGTCGCGTTGCGGCCGCAGCAGCCATTCGAGCTTTCACGGCTCACCGATGGCGCCATCGATGCCAAAGACATCGCCGATCTCGATCCGACCGTCGTCAACGGCTCCGTGGTCAAGCAGGCGCTGCTTTCGCCGACGCAGCTTTCGCTCCCCGCCGACGCGCCGCTTGCGAGGAAGCTCGCTCTGGCCGATACGCTGCTTAATGGCCGCGGCATACCGCAGGACATCGGCCGGGCTCTCGATCTGATGATGCCGGCGGCCATGGACGGCAACCGGGCGGCCGTGGCGCTGCTGGCCCATGCGATCGCCATCGACCCCTATGTCAGCATTGCCCAGGAAAAGCTCGTCCCGACCTATGTCTCGCTCGATCTGGCACTGGCGGACGGGTTGCCGTTCTCTGCCGAGAGCCTGGCAGCCATCGGTCGTCGGCTCAGCCCGTCGGAAATCGTCGGGGCCGAGGACGAGGCCGTCGCGACCTGGCGGCAGACACCCGTCGGACAGCGCCAGCGCGCCGCCGAGATCGAGGCGTTTCGCACCCGCGACTGGAATACGATCCGGCGCCTTGCCTACGCCTATTACGAGGGCTCCGAAATGCCCCGCAACATCATGCGCGCCTATGGCTGGTCGGCGATCGCGGCCGCCGGCGGCGATCGGGCCGCCGCCAAGCTGCGCGACGAGCTGACCCGGGCTGCCGGCAGCGGCAAGCTGGTTCTGCCGCTCGACCGGGCACGCAAGGCAACCGACGATCTCTGGGCGCTGATCCTCGGCGACGATATGTCCGCGCCGACGACTGCCGGTGAGGGCGCCAGCGAAGGCGCCGGCAACACTCCCGCCACCGGCGAAAGCCGTTCGCCTGACGCGGCGGACGAGGGTGCGAGTGCGCCAGCGCCAGCTGGCGCGCCCAGCGATGCGGGGCCTGCCTCCGAGGGATCTTTCCAGGACGGCGACCCCGCAACTGGCGAGCCCGCAACTGGCGGCAGGAGCGGCGCAATCCCCGCGCCGCGGTCGCCGCAGACAAAGGAGACCCGTTCGCAGGAAGATGCGGTCGAGCCGGTGGAGGGCGGTGAGGGCGCCCATGGAAAGGCCTTTGCCTATTCTCTCCCCTTGCCGGCAAACTGATCGGCGAGTCATCAAAGACAATCGCCCCCCAAAGGGAAGTTTTCGTGCTGCCGCGCTCGATTTGGGATGGCGGGAGGAGGCGTTCACCGGTGGGCGGGCTGATGACGGAACGTCGAACCGGGCTGTATTGTAACAGAGACGCTTCACGTTCTTGACGCTTTTGGGGCTGGCGTCTATACGATCGGCATTCCGTGGGGCAGGTGTTTTCTTACCCCATTCGCCTATTCCGCAACCGACTGAACAAGAAGACGGCCCGTCTCCCTCGCGGAACGAGAGCTGGTCTGACGAACGGAGAAAAAATGTTCGCAGTCATCAAGACCGGCGGCAAGCAGTACCGCGTTGCCGCAGAAGACAAATTCACCGTCGAGCGCATCCCCGGCGAGGCCGGTGATCTCGTCACGCTCAACGAGGTGCTGATGGTCGGCTCCTCGATCGGCGCGCCCTTCGTCGAAGGCGCCAGCGTCTCCGTCGAGATCGTCGAGCAGACCCGTGGCAAGAAGGTCATCTCCTTCAAGAAGCGCCGCCGGCAGAACTCCAAGCGCACCCGTGGCCATCGCCAGGACCTGACGATGATCCGCGTTGCCGAGATCCTCACCGACGGCAAGAAGCCCTCCGGCAAGCCGGCAAAGGCCGCTGCGAAGGCCGAGAAGGCGGAGACCAAGCCGGCCGAGGCCGATGCGTCGGCTGACGTGACCGAGGTCGTCGTGACGCCGATGTTCACGGCGCCTGAAGGCGCCAAGGACAAGCTGACGACGATCAAGGGTGTCGGCCCGGTCGCGGAGAAGCAGCTGAACGAGCAGGGCATCATGACCTACGCTCAGATCGCGGCCTTCACCGACGCCGATATCGAGCGTATCGACGCCGAGATGCCTTTCAGCGCGGCGCAGATCACCGACTGGCGTGAGCAGGCCAAGGCGCTCGCCGCCAAGTAAGGCGCGGGCAGTCACCAACGGTATTGACGGGACCTCTTCGGATGGTCCGCTGCCCACAAGGGCAAGGAGATTGAACGATGGCACATAAGAAAGCTGGCGGTTCCTCGCGCAACGGTCGCGATTCGGAGTCCAAACGCCTCGGCGTGAAGAAATTCGGCGGCGAAGCCGTTATCGCGGGCAACATTCTCGTGCGCCAGCGCGGCACGCGCTGGCATCCGGGCGCCAATGTGGGCCTCGGCCGCGATCACACCCTTTTCGCCAAGGCCGAGGGAACGGTCGAGTTCCAGAAGAAGGCCAATGGCCGCACCTTCATTGCAGTAATGCCGAAAGCAGAAGCCGCCGAATGACCGGAGCTTCCAAGCGCCGGCGTTCCAACGACCCGGCGCTTGAGAGGCCCGAAGGCATCGCCTGACGGATCGAGCGAAAGGGGAGATGGATCGCCGTCTCCCCTTTTCGCTTGAACGGAAGGACGACGCGATGACCGAAGAGATGACGGAAAGGCCTGGGCAGAGGGCGCTTTCGCCCAGGGCCTTCGTCACCCCGAGGCTGCGGCTGAGACCGCCGGTGCTGGACGATGCCGAGGCCATCGCCGCGCTGCTCGACGACTACGACGTCGTCAAGATGCTCTCCCGGGCGCCGTGGCCCTACACGATCGAGGATGCCGAGGATTTCATCCACGATCGCGGGGGCGAAGCGGTGTTTGCGATCTGCCTGAAGACGAGCGGCGACATCGTCGGCATCTGCGGCATTCATGGTAATGGAATGCATCGTGCCGGAAGCGGCGAACTCGGCTACTGGATCGGACGTCCGTTCTGGGGCAATGGCTACGCGACCGAAGCGGCCCATGCGGCGATCGATTACGGCTTCACTGCCCTTTGCCTCGACGAGATCACCGCTCACTGCCGGGTCATCAACGAAGCGTCTCGTAGGGTCATCTGGAAGTGCGGCTTTCGCTTCACGGGCTCTGGCATGATCGACACCGATGCGGCGGGCCGGGTCGCTTCCGAGAATTTCAGCCTCGATCGCAGCTGCTGGCAGTCGCTGAAATCCTGGGGAGCGTCGCGATGAAACGGCGCTGTCGGGCAGGCATGAGGCGCCAGGTGCGCCGAGCGCGATTGGCAGCGGCAGCGGCGGCGATGGTTCTCATTGCGGCTGTGAACGCGCCCTTCGCTGCCGCGGCCGGAACTGCCAGCCCGCGCGTGGCCCTTTCGTCTTCTCAAGCGGCGGCAAGGCCCCTGTCGCTCATCGCCTTCTTCGACGGGCGGGCGACGTCGCGCGGGACGATCACGACGTTGCTCGTCTCGACCGAGCGGTTCAGCGCGAATTTCGAGGGCAGGGCGACGGGAAACCGGCTGCAACTCGACGAACGGTTCCATTTTGAAGACGGCGCTCGCCTCCAGCGCTGGGACCTGACCCGATCCGCCGACGGGCGATATCGGGGGACCGTTCAAACCGAACTCGGCGATGGAACGATGGCGCCGAAAGTTCATGTCGAAGGCTATTCCTTTGCAGGCGGCGTCGTCCTTGCCTATGACGGATATGCGCCGGGCGGTGGGCAGACGCTTCTCGGGTTCCGCCATGTCATGCGGCAAGTCGGACCGCGAACGATCGAGAACCGGGTGACGATCTCGAAATTCGGGTTGGCGATCGCGACCTCAAACGTCATCTTCCGGCGTGGACGGCGATCAGAAAGTGAGCGGGACCGGTAACGGCTCGCAATCATGATCCGGGCAGGCACGATGCCGCCCGACAGTTTGGACGAAAGGGCGCGACGCGAGGCAAGGCTTTATCCTCAGCGGACGCATACGGTACGACGATGAAGTTTCTCGATCAGGCGAAAGTCTACATCCGCTCCGGTGATGGTGGCGCCGGCTCGGTGTCGTTCCGCCGGGAGAAATACATCGAGTTCGGTGGCCCGGACGGCGGCGACGGCGGCCGCGGCGGCGACGTCTGGATCGAGACGGTGGCCGGGCTCAACACGCTGATCGACTACCGCTACCAGCAGCATTTCAAGGCCAAGACCGGCACACACGGCATGGGCCGCAACCGCAACGGCGCCAGGGGCGCCGACGTGACCTTGAAGGTTCCTGCGGGGACGCAGGTCTTCGCCGAGGACAACGAGACGCTGATCTGCGATCTCACCACCGTCGGCGAGAGGCACCGGATCGCCGCCGGGGGCAATGGCGGCTTCGGCAACGCCTATTTCAAGTCCTCGGTGAACCAGGCCCCCCGCCACGCCAATCCCGGCCTTCCCGGCGAGGAGCTGACGATCTGGCTGCGTCTGAAGCTGATCGCGGACGCAGGTCTCGTCGGGTTGCCCAATGCCGGCAAGTCGACCTTCCTCGCCTCGGTGACGCGGGCCCGGCCGAAGATCGCCGACTATCCCTTCACGACGCTGCATCCGGGCCTTGGCGTCGCCAAGGTCGACGACGCCGAATTCGTCATTGCGGATATTCCGGGTCTGATCGAGGGCGCCCATGAGGGCGTCGGTATCGGCGATCGGTTCCTCGGCCATGTCGAGCGGACGTCGATCCTTCTCCATCTCGTCTCGGCGATGGAAGAGGACGTCGGCAAGGCTTACCGTACCGTGCGCCGTGAACTCGAGGCCTATGGCCACGGCATATCCGAAAAGCCAGAGATCGTCGCCCTGTCACAGATCGATACGCTGGCGGGCGAGGCGAGGGCGGAGAAGCTTGCCGAACTCGCCGCGGCGGCGGGTGTCGAGCCCCTGGCGCTGTCGTCGGTCAGCGGCGAGGGGATGACCGAGGCGCTCCGGCGCATGCGCGCGGAGATCGCCGGCTTCACCGCGTCGCCCGACGCCGACGACCATGATGACGATGATGATGACGCCCCCGTGTCGTCGGGAGATCGCACCGAGAGACGCGTGTGATGGTCAATCTGCTCGAAGGCCATCGCCGGATCGTCGTCAAGATCGGCTCGTCGCTGCTGGTCGATCGCGATCGCGGCATGAAGCGGACCTGGCTCGAATCCCTTGGCGAGGACATTGCAAGGCTCACGGGCCAGGGTCAGCAGATCCTGGTGGTTTCCTCCGGCGCCATCGCCATGGGGCGCAAGCTCCTGAAGATGCCGCGCGGGCCGCTGAGACTCGAAGAAAACCAGGCCGCCGCGGCCGTCGGCCAGATTGCCCTGTCGCGGACCTATTCCGAGATCCTGGGCCGGCACGGGCTCGAGACCGGCCAGATCCTCCTCACCATCGGGGACACAGAGGAGCGCCGCCGCTATCTCAATGCCCGCGCCACGCTGGCGACGCTTCTCGACATGGGCGCCGTGCCGGTGATCAACGAGAACGACACGGTGGCGACGAGCGAAATCCGCTATGGCGACAACGACCGGCTGGCGGCACGGGTCGCCACCATGATTGACGCCGACCTCCTCGTCCTTCTCTCCGACATCGACGGGCTCTACACCGCGCCCCCTGCCGAAGATCCGACGGCGACGCATATTCCGGTGGTCGAGAGCATCACGCCCGAGATCGAGGCGATGGCGGGTGCGGCCGGATCGGAGCTTTCGCGCGGAGGCATGAAGACCAAGGTCGATGCCGGCAAGATCGCGACGGGTTCGGGAACGGCGATGATCATCACCGCCGGACAGCGGCTTTATCCGCTCTCGGCCATCGAACGCGGCGAGCGGGCGACGCTGTTCCTGCCGTCCGGCACGCCGCGCAGCGCCAGAAAGCGCTGGATCGCCGGCCATCTGCAGATGCACGGGACGCTCGTCGTCGACGAGGGCGCGGTTGCCGCGCTGATCTCCGGCAAGAGCCTGCTGTCGGCCGGCGTCGTATCGGTACATGGCATGTTCTCGCGCGGCGATTCCGTGCTGATCACCCGGCAGGACGGCTCGCCGGTCGCGCGCGGGATCGTCGCCTATGATGCCGGCGACGCCAGGAAGATCCTGGGCCTTCGCAGCTCCGCCGTCAGCGCGGCGCTTGGCTACGAGGCGCGGGCGGCGATGATCCATCGCGACGATCTGGTGCTCGACCATGTCGTCGAGACCGCCGGCGCGGAGACCGCCGGCCATCTGCCCGGCGATGGCGTAAGCGACAGACGTGACCCCGACATGGTCTCGGCGAAATGAGGGAGACGGAACGTGCTCGACAGGATTGATACGGCGCAAGACGAGATCGCAAGGCTGATGCAGGACCTTGGCGAGCGGGCGCGCGCTGCCTCCCGCCAGCTCGCAATCACGCCGGCGGCCGCCAAGAACGCGGCACTCATCGCCATGGCCGATGCGCTGAACGCTGCAATTCCCGCGATCCTTGAAGCCAATGGCGCAGATGTCTCGCGGGCGCAGGAGAACGGGACGAGCGCAGCTCTCATCGACCGGCTGACCCTCAATCCGGCACGCATCGTCGCCATGTCCGAAGGGCTTCGCACGATCGCCGAACTCGCCGATCCCGTCGGCGAGACGATCGCCGCCTGGGAGCGACCGAACGGCCTGCAGATCGAGCGGGTGCGGACGCCGCTCGGCGTCGTCGGGGTCATCTATGAGAGCCGTCCGAACGTCACGGCCGATGCGGGCGCCCTCTGCCTCAAGGCGGGGAACGCGGTGATCCTGCGCGGTGGGTCCGATTCTGCGCATTCCTCGCGGGCGATCCATGCCGCTCTCGTGGCGGGGCTGAAGGCGGCGGGGCTTCCCGAGGATGGGATCCAGATCGTGCCGACGACGGACCGGGCGGCGGTCGGCGAGATGCTGAAAGGCCTTTCCGGCAATCTCGACGTCATCGTGCCGCGCGGCGGGCGCTCGCTTGTGGCGCGCGTTCAGGACGAGGCGCGCGTCCCGGTTTTCGCCCATCTCGAGGGGCTTTGCCACGTCTATGTCGATCGTTCGGCCGATCTCGCAATGGCGGTCGAGCTCGTCGTCAATTCCAAGATGCGGCGCACCGGCATCTGCGGCGCAGCCGAGACGCTTCTGGTCGATCGCCGCGCCGCCTCGACCCATCTCGTCCCGATCCTCGAGGCGCTGGCGGCCAGGGGATGCGAGATTCGGGCGACTAAGGAGGTCCGCGCGCTCTATCCTTCGGCTGAAGCGGCCGATGATGCGGACTTTTCCACCGAATATCTCGACGCGATCATTTCCGTCGCACTCGTCGATGGTGTCGACGATGCGATCCATCACATCGAGACCTATTCCTCCCACCACACCGAGGCCATCATCGCCGAGGATGCGGCGGCCGTCGAAACCTTCATGAACGGCATCGATTCGGCGATCCTCCTGCACAACGCCTCGACCCAGTTTGCCGATGGCGGCGAATTCGGCATGGGCGCGGAGATCGGCATCGCCACGGGCAAGATGCATGCGCGCGGGCCGGTGGGCGTCGAGCAGCTGACGAGCTTCAACTACCGCGTCCGCGGCAGCGGACAGACGCGGCCTTGACGAGCCTTGGGAAAACCGATGCGGGCGATGCCTGCCTGAGCTCTCGTTGGGACGGAGCGAGACAGGCAGCTCTCCTGTCGATCCCGCCCGGCAACCGGCAGATGACCGTCGGTCTCTTCGGCGGCTCGTTCAATCCGCCGCATGACGGGCACCGGCTGGTCGCCGAGACCGCATTGCGCCGCCTCGGCCTCACCCGGATCTGGTGGATCGTCACGCCCGGCAATCCGCTGAAGGACCATGGTGCGCTTCGGCCGCTGGACGAACGGATCGCCATGGTCCGCCAGATGGCGTCGCCGGCGCGCTCGGACGTCACCGCCTTCGAGGCGCGCTACAACGTCCGCTACACCGCCGACACGCTGGCCCTCGTCAAGCTGCGGCGGCCGGATCTGAAGATCGTCTGGGTGATGGGGGCCGACAGCATGGCCACGTTCCATCGCTGGCAGGAATGGCGCTGGATCGCCGACAACGTGCCGATCGCGATCGTCGATCGGCCGCATAGCACCTTCCCGGCACTCGCCTCGCCCTTTGCCCGCCGCTATGCCTTCGCGCGGGTCGCACAGGAAGACGCAAGGGTCCTGCCTTACCGTCAGGCGCCGGCCTGGACGTTCCTGTTCGGACCGCGCAACGGCACATCTTCGACGGGTCTTCGAGAGGCGGTTCACGTTCCGTCTTGAAACGGACATGGTAGACCGCCTACATTTAAGCCACCGGTATCATTGCGAGCCGGGCAGTCGACCCAAGGAAAGGGAAAACGACACTGAGACAAGCGGCACAAGCGAAGGGAGTCTTCGAGACTTCACCTTCTGAAGCGCCCGCGACCGACGTTTCGGCCGGCGGGACCGCCATCGACCTCGTCATGCAGAGTCTGGACGACTCCAAGGGCGAGGAAATCGTCTCCATCGATCTCAGGGGCAAGTCGGCGCTCGCCGACTACATGGTCGTCGTCTCCGGACGCTCGAATCGCCATGTCACTGCCATTGCCGACCATCTTCTGCGACTGCTCAAGGAGCAGGGTCTCGGCAACGCCAAGGTCGAGGGTCTCCAGAACGGCGACTGGGTGCTGATCGATTCGGGCGATATCATCGTCCATATCTTCCGCCCGGAAATCCGCAGCTTCTACAATATCGAGAAGATGTGGACCGTCGGCGACGCCGGAGACGCGACGGTCCATTGATCGACGCGGCAGCTGGGCGTTCAAGGACCGGCCCCTCCCTCGGAGGCGCCGGATGAAGCTGACGATTGCCGTCGTCGGGCGGATGAAGAAAGGCCCGGATCAGGCTCTGGTCGAGCGCTATCTCGACCGGCTGTCGAAGTCTGGCGGTCAGGTGGCCTTCGATCTCCGCGGCGTGCGGGAGACGGTCGAGTCGCGTCTGCAGACCGTGGCCGCACGGCGCAAGGACGAAGCCGCCAGGCTGGCGGGGAGTGTCGGCGCCGATTGTGTTCGCATCGTCTTCGACGAGCGGGGCGAAAATCTTTCTTCCGAACAGTTCGCTGCCTTTCTCGGACGGCTGCGCGACGAAGGTCGGGCCGAGGCCGGATTCTTTCTCGGTGGGCCGGACGGCCATGACCCGGACTTTCTTGCAAGCGCGGAGAAGGCCGTGTCGTTCGGCCGGATGACCTTTCCCCACCAGATCGCCCGGCTGATGCTGGCCGAGCAGCTCTACCGCGCGGTGACGATCCTCTCCGGACATCCGTATCACCGGGCCTGAGGGCGTTTCTCACCCATCGCGTCCAGCCTGTGTGCCCGAGCGGCATGGGGGCGACGCTCGCGCCGGCTTTCAGCATTGCCATGACGACACGATCTTGCGGCATTTTCGCTGTGTCGCGATGCGATCACAGAGTTGGTCGTGCAAATCGTGCTATCGAAGGGTGTTCGATCGAACGGGCTTTCGGTCGAGGCACCAGCGATTGGCGGCAAAGGGGCGCCTCGTGGCGGACCATGGTTGATCGATTGTTAACGGCCCGACTCTATCGTCGAAGGATCGAGGACAGGACGAAGCGGCGTGACGGCAGGATCGAGAACCGGCAGAGGTGCTAAAAGCCTCTCTGTACGCGGAAGGGGCATACGCCTTGCCGCGGCGCCTGCCGGTGTGGTGCTTCTCGCCGTCCTTATGGCGGCGGGCTCGCCCGCGGCAACACCGCTCGAGGCCGAGATCGACGAAACGACCGTCGCCGCGATCCCCGCCGCAGACCCATCGACCCCAGGCGCCGAGAACCCTGATTCGTCTTCCGCAAACGCCATCGAGGCCCGGCGGAAGAAAACGGCAGCCGAACTCGCTGCTCTCGCTTCGCGCATCAAGCTCTCGACCGCGACCATCCGCTCGCTCGATGATGAAATCGCCGCGATTGCCGCCGATCGCGACAAGCTTCAGGCGGCGCTGAAGAAGGCGAGCGATGCGCAGCGCAAGATCAGCGCCGATCTCGATGCGACGGAAGGCCGGCTTGCCGCCCTCGCGGGGAAAGAGGACACGATCCGCGCTTCGCTGATCGCCCGCCGCGACGTCCTGGCAGAGGTTCTCGCGGCGCTCGAACGCATGGGCTCGAAGCCGCCGCCGGCGCTGCTCGTGCGCCCGCGCGACGCACTCGGCGCCGTTCGCAGCGCGATCCTGCTTGGCGCCGTCGTTCCGACCATGCGCAAGGAGACCGAGACGTTGGTCGCCGACCTCGACAGGCTGGCATCCGTCAAGGCGTCGATCGTTGCCGAAAAGGACCGCTATGCCGGCCAGATCAAGCAGCATCGCGAGGAGCAGGAGCGACTGTCCCGCCTGTTTGAGGAAAAGCGCCGGATCGAGGCGGACAGCCGCGAAAAGCGCGAGGCCGAGACGGCCCGAGCCGCCGAGCTGGCGCGCAAGGCCGATGACCTGAAGGATCTGATCTCGTCGCTGCAGGCCGAGGCGGACGCAGCGCGGGCCCGCGAGGTCGCGGCGCGCGAGGCCGAGGAGCGCCGCATCGCCGAGGCAGAGGCGCGCGAGGCAAAGGCCAATCGCGACGCTGCCGCCGCCGGCGAGAAGCTCGCTCTCGCCCGGAGCCGCGAAAGCGCGCAGAAAGCCGCGCGCGTCGTCGCCTCGACGGACGGGCCCGCCGAAGCGAACACGTCAGCCGTCGGCGAGCCGCCTGCGGGCGCGCCCGAAACGGAGATGGCCTCGCGGGATGCCGGATCGACATCTGCCCGCGAGCCCGCGGCATCGTCTGGAACCGGGCAGGCCGTGGTGGACGATGCAGCCGGCGGGGGATCCGAAACGGCTGATAGGGAGACCGAGGTCGCCGCTCTCGAGCCCGGCGCTGGCGAAAAAGCCCCCTATGACATCGCCGCTTTGAGAAACAACACGGCGTTACTGGAGCCATCCGCCGCATTTTCGACACTCAAGGCTCGTTTGTCGAAACCCGTGTTCGGGAGACAGATCATCGGATTCGGACAGACGGACGACATCGGCAGACCCTCCACCGGGGTGTCATTCGCCTCGCGGGCGGGCGACGTCGTCATCGCGCCGGCAGACGGCCGCGTTCTGTATGCGGGGCCTTTCCGATCCTATGGTGAGCTCTTGATCCTCGACGTCGGCGATGGCTATCATGTCGTCCTGGCCGGGATGGACCGCATTGATGTGACGAGTGGCCAGTTCGTTTCGTCAGGGGAGCCGGTCGCGCTGATGGGAGCGCGGCGGCTGGCAAGTGTTCAAGTGGCGGAATTCGGCGCCGCCGAGCCCGCTCTCTACGTCGAATTTCGCAAGGACGGGAAGCCGGTCGATCCGACCCCGTGGTGGACGAAAGAACCCTCTGGAAGGACGAGGAATGATTCGTAAGCTCTCGATACTGTTCGCCGGTGCGCTGATGGGGGCCACGGCAATGACCGTGGTCAGCCAGAGCCAGGGCGTCGCCAACGCCGCCGGATCCGATACCTATCGGCAGCTTGCGATCTTCGGAGATGTGTTCGAGCGCGTTCGCGCGCAGTATGTCGACAAGCCCGACGATCAGAAACTGATCGAAACGGCCATCAACGGCATGCTCACCTCGCTCGACCCGCATTCGAGCTACATGAACGCCAAGGAAGCCGCAGAGATGCGGACCGAGACCCGCGGCCAGTTCGGCGGGCTCGGCATCGAAGTCACGATGCAGGACGAACTCGTCAAGGTCGTCTCGCCCTTCGACGGTACCCCGGCCGACAAGGCGGGCGTTCTGGCCGGTGACCTGATCGCCGAGATCAATGGCGAGCAGGTCCGCGGCCTTACCCTGGGCGAAGCCGTCGACAAGATGAAGGGCGACATCGGCACCAACGTCACGCTGACGATCATCCGCGAAGGCGCGAAGAAGCCGGTTCGGCTGACGCTGACCCGCGCCGAGATCAAGGTGCCCTCGGTCCGCCATTCCGTCGAGGGTGACGTCGGCTACATCAAGCTGCTGAAGTTCAACGAGCAGACCACCGTCGGCCTCGAGGATGCCATCGCGGACATCAAGGAAAAGGTCGGCGACGACAAGCTGAAGGGCTATGTCCTCGATCTGCGCCGCAATCCGGGCGGACTTCTCGACGAGGCGGTTTCGGTTTCGGACGCCTTCCTCAACAGCGGCGAGATCGTCTCGACGCGCGGTCGCAACGCCGACGAAACCAGGCGCTACAACGCCCGCTCGGGCGACGACATCGACGGCAAGCCGCTGGTGGTCCTCGTCAATGGCGGCTCGGCCTCGGCCTCGGAGATTGTCGCGGGCGCCCTGCAGGATCAGCGCCGCGCGACCATCGTGGGCACGCGCTCCTTCGGCAAGGGATCGGTCCAGACCATCATCCCGCTCGGCCAGAACGGTGCGCTCAGGCTGACGACGGCGCTCTACTACACGCCGTCCGGCAGCTCGATCCAGGGCCGGGGCATCAATCCCGACATCACCGTCGAGCAGCCGCTCCCCAAGGAGATCCGCGATCAGATGGGCCTCGACGGCGAGGACGAGCTGGTCCGCGGCGAGTCTTCTCTGCGCGGGCACATCACCGGCAAGGAAGAGACCGACGAGGGTTCCGGCTCGCTCGATTACGTTCCGCCGGAAAAGAAGGACGATCTGCAGCTGCAGTATGCGATCGATCTTCTCGACGGCAAGAAGACCAACGCGATGTTCCCGCCGAAGCGCGAGGCGAACGCCAAGCCGGCGACGGACGCCGACGCAAGCAACAGCGCCAAGAACTGACCCGGGCGGGCACTGGGTCGCCCGTCCCATGAATCTACGATGAGAACCCGGTCGCACAAGCGGCCGGGTTTTTTCGTTTTCGCCGTCTGTTTCGAAACGGCGAGCCTCGCGAAAGATTGACAGACTACTCGTTCTGTCATGTCCATCGAAGGCGAACTCTATCGGCCCCTGGGGCTCAATCGACCGGCACGGCGAAGATTGCCGCGGCTGCCGGCTGCGTCTTCCCTGGTTCTGACGGCCGTTTCGGCAGTGCTCCTGTGGGGCTCTGCCGAAACGGCCCTTCATTCCGACACTTCACGCCGCTTCATCGATGTCCTCGCGCGAACCGATGGCATCGCCGAGCCCGCACGGAAAATGGCCACCAAGGCCCCGGTCGTCGCAGCGCCACTGGCGCAACGATCGGCCGGTCCGACCATCATCGGCCCCGATTCCGCGACCGGAGTCGTGACGTTTCGCGTCGAGGAACCCCACGATTACCGGCAGTCTCCGGCCGTCGCCTATCTTCCTGACACGGATCTGATCGAGGACAGCCCCTATGGGCCGTTGCCGGTGCGCGCGGCCGACGGGCGGCGCCCCTTCGATGTCTATCGCGGCGCTTCCAGCGGCCAGCCTTCGACGCGCATCGCGATCGTCGTCGGCGGTCTCGGCATCAGTCAGACGGGCAGCATGGACGCGGTCGAGCAACTGCCAGCCGGCGTGACGCTCGGATTTTCACCGGCCGGCAACAGTCTGGATCGCTGGATGCAGGCGGCGAGGCGCGCCGGCCACGAACTGTTGATCCAGGTGCCGCTCGAGCCGTTCGGCTATCCGGCGGTCAATCCCGGCGAGACCACTCTGACGGTGAAGGATGCGGCGGCGGGCGACTTCGCCTCGCTCTTTGCCTCCCTCGGCAAGATCACCAACTATGTCGGCGTAATGAACTACATGGGCGCGCGGTTCACGGGCGACCAATCCGCCATGGCGCCCTTCATTGCCGAACTCGGGCGCCGCGGTCTGATGTATCTCGACGACGGATCGTCGATGCGCTCGCTCGGCAAGGATACGGCCATCGCCGATGGCGTGCCGTCGGCGGCGGCCAACATTGTTCTCGACGAAACTCGCGATCCGGCCGCTATCCGTCGCCAGCTCGACATGCTGGAGAAGGTCGCACGGGCGCAAGGCTCGGCGATCGGCGTCGCGTCGGCCTTCGACCAGTCGATCGCCACGATCGCGGCCTGGATCGCGCCGGCGCAAAAGCGCGGCATCGAAATCGTGCCGGTCTCCGCGCTCGCCTATGATCCCGAAGTGCGCTGACGAACGGCAGATCGCAGCCCGATCGGTCCGAAGGCGATTGAAGACTGGTCAGCCACGCGATCGCTGCCGAACGTCGCAAAGCCGACAGCGCGTTTTCGCGACGCGGTCAGAACGGCAGGCCGACGTAGTTTTCCGCCAAAGCCGTCTGTGCGGCTTTCGAGCCGGCGAGGAAGTCGAATTCCGCCTCCTGAATACGCTGGCCGAAGCTGCCATCCGCCTCGAACCGGTGGATCATCGAGGTGAACCACCAGGAGAACCGCTCGGCCTTCCAGACCCTCGCAAGGGCGTCCGTCGAATAGGTGTCGAGAGGGCCGTCGTCATGTTCGACGTAATGGGCGATCAGGGCGCGCGACAGATAATAGACGTCGGAGACCGCGAGATTGAGGCCCTTGGCGCCCGTCGGCGGAACGATGTGGGCCGCGTCGCCGGCCAGGAACAGCCTGCCGTGGCGCATCGGCTCGGCCACGAAGGATCGCAAGGGCGCGATCGATTTTTCGATGGATGGCCCGCGCTGGAGATTGGCGGCGACCTGATCGGGCAGCCGGGCGGAGAGCTCGTCGAAGAACCGCTCGTCGGACCAGTCCTCGACCTTGTCGTCGAGGTCGCACTGGACGTAGTAGCGCGAAAGCTGCGGATTGCGCATCGAACAAAGCGCAAAGCCGCGCGTGTGGTTGGCGTAGACGAGTTCGTCCTGAACGGGCGGTGTGCGGCTGAGAATTCCCAGCCAGCCGAAGGGATAGACCCGCTCGAAGGTCTCGATCCTGTCCTTGGGAATGGTCGTGCGGCAGACGCCGTGAAACCCGTCGCAGCCGGCAACGAAGTCGCAGTCGAGGCGCTGTTCGCCCTGGTCGGCTGTCCTGAACGTGACGAAGGGGCGTTCGGTCTGAAGGTCCTGCGGCTTTGCGTCTTCGGCCTCGTGAACGACGAGGACACCTGCTTCGTCGAGCGCGTCGTAGAGATCGTGGGTCACTTCGGTCTGGCCGTAGACCATCACCGTCTTGCCGCCGGATAGCTCCCGCAGGTCGATATGCAGCTTGTCGCCGCGCCAGGCGATGTCGAAACCGTCATGGACGAGGCCTTCACGATCCATCCGCGAGCCGACACCGGCGGTGCGCAGGAGGTCGGTGGTGCCCTGTTCCAGAACGCCGGCGCGAATCCTCGACAGAACGTAGTCGCGGGTGCGCCGCTCCAGGACGACGCAGTCGATGCCGGCGCGATGCAGGAGGAGGGCGAGGAGAAGGCCGGCCGGCCCCCCGCCGACCACCACGACCTGCGTGCGTTTCGGAATCGCACCGGAATCCTGGTTCGTGTTCATGTCGCCTCCCTCGAAAGAATGTCGGCCCAACGCCGATCACATGCTGCGCGGACCCAGCCGCCGATCCTCAGATGTCGAAGAAGATCGTTTCCTTCTCGCCCTGCAGGAAGATGTCGTGGCGATAGGTCGGCATGCCGCCTTCCATCGTCCGCGGCGCGATCAGCGTTGCGACACGGGCGCGGTGCTCGATGCGCGAGAGGATCGGATCGGCGTCGTTGGCCGCCTCTTCGTCGCCGAAGTAAAGCCGCGTGTGGAGGCCGATATTGATGCCGCGAGCAACGATCCAGAGGGTGATGTGCGGCGCCTGGGGACGACCGTCCTTGAACGGCACCTTGCCCGGCTTGATCGTCTCGAAGACGAACTCGCCCGTCGTCATGTCGCCCGCCGAACGGCCGAAGCCGGCAAAGCCTGGATCGGCCGTGCCGCGCTTTTCCTGGGGCGAGGGATAAAGGCCGGCCGCATCGGCCTGCCAGACTTCCACCAGCGCGTCCTTCAGCGCGGCGCCGACGCCGTCGAAGACACGTCCGACGACGCGGATGCGCTCGCCCTTGGTCTCGGGTTTGAGCATCGTCTTGCCGAGATCTTCGGGAAAGACGTTCTCGACGCCGCTGAAATTCGGCGTGCAGCCGATGTGAACGTAGGGGCCGGCGGTTTGCGAAGGGCTTTCCTTCAGCCGGTTCAAGGGCTGGACCATCAGTTCCCCTCCATCCGGTTCTCGAACAGGGTCGAGCGGCGTCCGCGCAGGACGATGTCGAACTTGTAGGCCCGGGCATCCATCGGCACCGTGTTGGCCATGTCGAGCGGCGCGATCAGCCGCTCCACCGCCGCCTTGTCGGGAATGGTCGCGACGATCGGGCACATCCAGATCAAGGGGTCGCCTTCGAAATACATCTGGGTGATCAGCCGCTGGGCAAAGCCGTGGCCGAAGATCGAGAAATGGATGTGGGCGGGGCGCCAGTCGTTCGGGCCGTTCGGCCAGGGATAGGGGCCGGGCTTGATGGTGCGGAACCGATAGGAGCCGTCCTCGGCGGAAATCGTCCTCCCGCATCCGCCGAAATTCGGATCGAGCGGCGCGAGGTAGGTCTCTTTCTTGTGGCGGTAGCGCCCGCCGGCATTGGCCTGCCAGACTTCGATCAGCGCGCCCGGCACGGGGCGGCCGTCCTCGTCGAGAACGCGGCCATGGACGATGATGCGCTGGCCGATCGGATCGCCGTCCTTGGCGAAGTTCGCGATCAGGTCGTCGTCGAGAGGGCCGAGGAGGTCGTGGCCGAAGACCGGCCCGGTCAGTTCCGACAGGGTGTTGTCGAGGGCAATCAGCGCCTTTTGCGGCGAACGGGTCACGCTCGTCTTGTAGCCGGGATCATAGGCTGGAGGGTGCCAGCGACGATCCCGCTGATAAAAGGAACCTCCGCTCATGGAGCTTCTCCCTTCGCGTCGTCGATCTCGCCATAGACACGCTTGGCGATCTTGAGGGCATGGTTGGCGGCCGGCACGCCGGCATAGACGGCGACATGCATCAGTGCCTCGGTCACGTCTTCCCGGCTTGCTCCGGTGTTCAGCGTCGCGCGGATATGCATGGCGAGTTCTTCGTGCTGGCCGAGAGCGGCGAGCAGGGCAATCGTCACGATCGAGCGTTCCCGCCTGGAGAAATGCGGCCGCGACCAGACCGAACCCCATGCCCCTTCGGTGATGAAGGTCTGAAAATCGCGATCGATCGACGTGATCGAGGACTGGGCGGCATCGACATGCGCCGCGCCGAGCACAGCCCGGCGTGTCGCCATTCCGCGCTCGTAAGAATTGTCCGGCCGTTCTGGCATGTCACTCCTCGCTCCCTGACGGCGGCAATATGAAAGTGCCGAAAAGTCATGTAAAGTGAATAAGAAGCGCAATTAACATGAGCGGTCAGTTATGGAAATCGATCGCCGGATTAAAATTCGCCACCTCAGAACCTTCGTCGAAGTCGCACGGTGCGCGAGTGTCGGCAGGGCGGCGGAGCTGATGCATGTGTCGCAGCCGGCGGTCTCGAAGACGCTGGCGGAGCTGGAGGCGGTGCTCGGCGCCCGGCTGATGGAGCGTAGCCGCAGCGGCGTATCGCTGACACCCGTCGGCCAGATGTTTCATGCCTATGCGAACTCGAGCCTTGCGGCGCTTCGGCAGGGCATCGAGGGGGTCTCCGAGACGCTCGCGGCGGGCGGTCTCAGACTGTCGATCGGGGCACTCCCATCGGTTGCCGCGCGCATCGTCCCGGAGGCCGCGGTCGAGATGGGCCGGGTGGCGCCGGAAGTCGGTCTCGCAATCGTAACTGGACCGAATGGTTATCTTCTATCAGAGCTGGCGGCTGGCGCTCTCGATCTGGTGATTGGCCGGCTCGGCAATCCGGAAATGATGGCCGATCTCAGCTTTTCCCAGCTCTATTCCGAACGGATCTCTCTCGTCGTGCGGCCTGGCCACCCGCTTGTCGGCCGAGCGGACGTTTCGGCCATCGCCGACTATCCGATCGTCTTTCCCAATCGCAACGCGGCGATCCGCGTGATGGCGGAGCAGTTCTTCATCGCCCAGGGCATCCGGCGCGCGGGCCACCGGATCGAGACCGTCGCCGAAACCTTCGGCCGCGCCTATGTGCGCAAGACGGATGCCGTCTGGGTCATCTCGTCCGGTGTGGTGGCGCTCGACGTGGCGGAGGGCATGCTGGTCGAGCTGCCGATACCGACGCGCGAAACCCTCGGACCCGTGGGGCTGACCATGCGGGGGGAGGGCGATCCTTCGCCGGCGCTGCGCATGTTCATGGAAGCGGTTCGCCGGACCGTGACGAAGCTCGATCCTGCAAGCTGACCGTTGGCCGCTTTTGCGACGGCCGCTACCGAGCCTGCGTATACGGCCTTGAATCCGCGCTCACCGCTTAGGGCCAATGGCGCAGGGCAGTTTCGTCATTCGCTGAGCAGGATCGTGTCGCAGACCTCGATGCCGAAGCCGGTCAGGCCGACATAGGATCGCTCGTGAGTGGCAAGGACCGCGATCGACGACGCGCCAAGATCGCGCAGGATCTGCGCGCCGACGCCGACCTCGCGCCAGCGCTGACGGCGAAGCCGCGCGCTCAGGTGTCGCTCGCCGTCCGTGACGGGCCCTTCGTCCGCATCGGGCCTCACCTCGAACTCGTCGATCTGCGGCGAGCGCAGCAGCATGACGATCCCCTGGCCGGCGGCCTTGATCTTGTCGACCGTGACATCGACCCAGTTCCGCCCGCCGCCGACACGGGACATGAGGTCGACAATGGGCTGTTCGCGGTGAATGCGGGTCGGCACGTTGCTGCGCCCGCGAACGTCGCCATGGACGAAGGCGAAGTGCTGGGTCTCATCGAACGGGGTCTCATAGACCCGGATCCGGCCCGGCAGACCGGCGAAATTGAATTCCTCCTCCCGCACGCAGGTCACGAAGGATTCGCGGCGCACGCGATAGGAGATAAGATCCTCGATCGAGATGATCTTCAGCCCGTGTTCGCGGGCGAAGGGAACGAGCTCTGGCAGGCGCTTGACCGTGCCGTCGTCATTGACGATCTCGGCGAGGACGCCGCCGGGCTCGAGGCCGGCGAGGCGGGCGAGATCGGTGCCGGCCTCGGTGTGGCCGGAGCGGATGAGGACGCCGCCCTCGCGGGCGATCAGCGGGAAGATATGGCCGGGGCGGATGAAGTCGCTCGCCGCGCAATTGGTGTTCATCAGCGCGCGGCAGGTGTTGGCGCGCTCCTCGGCGGCGATGCCCGTCGTCATGCCGACCTTGTAATCGACCGAGATGGTGAAGGCGGTGCGCATGGGATCGAGATTGTTGGCGACCATCGGCGGCAGGTTCAGCGCCTCGGCGCGTTCGCCGGTCATCGGCACGCAGATGATGCCGCTGGTGTGGCGGATCATGAACGCCATCTTTTCCGGCGTCGCCTTGGAGGCGGCCATGATCAGATCGCCCTCGTTCTCGCGGTCGGTATCATCGACGACTACGACGAGTTCACCCTCTGCGATCGCGGCGATCGCATCTTCGATGGAATCGAGCGTGAGATCCGGGTCGGTCATTGTCGGTCCTGTCGATGATGATCTGCGGGTGCCGGATCGAAGCCCGGCCGCAAGAGGGAGAGATGACGCGCTTTTACGTCGCAAGGCCGGCAATGATCAATAAGCCGGCCCCCGCGTCCTTATCCCCGGCCGCGATAGGTCGGCACGCCCTGATCCGGCAGATAGACATTCTGAGGTGCCGGCCCCGTCTGCCAGAACACGTCGATCGGGATGCCGCCGCGCGGATACCAGTAGCCGCCGATGCGCAGCCAGAGCGGCTTGGTCGCCTCGACGACGCGTCGGGCGATCATCACGGTGCAGTCCTCGTGGAAGGCGCCGTGATTGCGGAAGCTCGTGAGAAACAGTTTCAGCGACTTCGATTCGACCAGCCGCGCGTCCGGCGCGTAGTCGATGACGATGTGGGCAAAATCCGGCTGGCCGGTCACCGGACAGAGCGAGGTGAATTCCGGGCAGGTGAAGCGGACGATCGCCGGCGGTCCGTCGCCGCGGGTGTAGGGGACGGTCTCGAGGACGGCTTCTTCGGGGGAGGTCGGCGTGCGGGTGGCCTGGCCGAGCTGCGAGAGTTCCGTGTGGGACATCGTGGATCGCTCCGGATTTTCAAACGTCGTGTCTGCGAGCAGGCTCTAAGCGACTTGCCGATCGCATTGGCAAGTGGTCCGATGGGGCCGGGTGGAGCATCAGCCGTATCATGTCTGTCGATCTCGGCCTCAGCTGGCGCTGTGGCGGCGGGCCTGGTCGCGGAAGAAAGACAGTGCAGATGATCGACAAGCTGGAATATCTGATCGCGCTCGCCGCCGAGCGGCATTTCGGCCGGGCAGCGGATCGGCTCGGCATCACCCAGCCGACGCTGTCGGCCGGCATCCGCCAGCTCGAAGGGCGGCTCGGCACGACGCTGGTAAATCGCGGTTCGCGCTATCGCGGGCTGACGGAAGAGGGCGAGCGGGCGCTCGCCTGGGCGCGCCGGATCACCGACGACGTGCGCACGATGCGCGAAGAGGTTCAGACCGCCAAGCGCGGCCTATCGGGAAATCTGCGGATCGGTGCAGTCCCCACCAGCCTTGCGATCGTCTCCCGCCTGACTGCCCCCTTTCACCGCAAGCACGACGACGTGACCTTCGACGTGACGTCACAGACCGCGACGGAAATCATCGCCGCCATCGGCAATTTCGAGATCGATATCGGCCTGACCTATATCGACGATGAAAGGCTGCAGAAGCTCGACACCCACGTGCTCTACGAAGAGCGCTATTGCCTCGTCACCCGGCAGGGCAGCGAGTTCGCCGACCGCGAAGAGGTCCTGTGGGAAGAGGTCGCGACGCTGCAGCTCGGCCTTCTCAGCCCGACCATGCACAATCGTCAGATTCTCAATCGCCATCTGGGCGCGGGCGGCCGGCATTTTCGCACGGTCATGGAATCGAATTCGATGATCGCGCTTTTGTCGCAAACCCGCCTCGCGGGCATCGCCACGGTCATGCCCCATCGTTCGGCGGCGGTTCTGGGCCTTGCCGATCCGCTCGTCGCGATCCCGATCACCGGGCCGGACATCGGCTATCGCATCGGTCTCGTGACCGCCAGGCGCGAGCTGCGTCCGCCGATCGTCGCCGCGTTTTGGGCAGAGACCCGGTTGATCGGGGAGGTTTGACCGGCGATCGGGCAAGGGTCGATCTCTGTCTGTATCGGGCGAGGGACGCGCTTTTCCAACCCGGCAAAAACCCGAAGTCGGTTTGATAGAAAATATCTATCAGCGCACGGTGATTGCAGATTGATTTTCAGCCAATCGAGGTGTTCCGTGCTTGGAACAATTCAAAACCAGGGCCGGGAGGCAAGCGCTTGGTTTATCAGGCGAGATATGACGAGGCCGAGGTCGCTGAGATCATTGCGGAAAAGCGCGGGCTGGAAGGTCCGATGCTACCGATC
The DNA here is from genome assembly GCF_017815135.1 of Jiella mangrovi. Classification (GTDB taxonomy): domain Bacteria; phylum Pseudomonadota; class Alphaproteobacteria; order Rhizobiales; family Rhizobiaceae; genus Jiella; species Jiella mangrovi. Next base: position 29,327 of record NZ_JAGJCF010000023.1, read on the forward strand.
CTGCATGACGTCCAGGAGCGCTTCGGTCACGTGCCGGAGGCCGCCGTGCGGCGGATCGCGGCCGAGCTGAACCTCACGCGTGCCGAGGTCCATGGTGTCGTCACCTTCTACCACGATTTCCGCAAAGAGCCGGCCGGCCGCCACGTCCTGAAGGTCTGCCGGGCGGAAGCGTGTCAGGCGGCGGGCTCCGATGCCGTTGCCGGTGCGCTCGAAAAGGCCCTCGGCATCGGCTTTGGCGAGACGACCGCAGACGGCCAGGTAACGCTCGAAGCCGTCTATTGTCTCGGGCTGTGCGCGACAGCGCCTTCGGCGATGCTGGGCGCGCGGATCATCGGCCGGCTCACCGAGGCGAAGGTCGGAGCGCTCGTCGAGGAGGCACGGCTTTGAGCAAGCTCTTCATCCCGCTCGATTCCTTCGCCGTCGCTTGCGGCGCCGACACGATCGCGGAAGAATTTCAGCAACTGAAGACCAATCGCGGCCTCTCCTTCGACATCGTGCGGAACGGCTCGCGGGGCATGGCCTGGCTCGAACCGATGATCGAAGTCGAGACGCCGAACGGGCGCATCGCCTACGGGCCGATCGAACCCGGCGAGGCCGAGGCGCTGGTCGATGCCGGCATCCTGTCGGGTGCCGGGCACCCCAAGCATATCGGCAAGGTCGAGGAGCACCCGTTCTTTCGCGCCCAGACCCGCCACACCTTCAAGCGCTGCGGCATCACGGATCCGCTGTCGCTGGAAGACTACAAGGCCCATGGCGGCCTGAAGGGGCTGGAGCGGGCGATCGGCATCGGCGCCGCCGCGATCGTCGGCGAAGTCACCGAATCCGGCCTGCGCGGGCGCGGCGGGGCAGGCTTTCCGACCGGCATCAAGTGGAAGACCGTTGCCGAGGCCACGGGCGCGCGCAAATACATCGTCGCCAATGCCGACGAGGGTGATTCAGGCACCTTCGCCGACCGGATGATCATGGAGGGCGATCCCTACTGCCTGATCGAGGGCATGGCGATCGCGGGCGTCGCGACGGGCGCGACCAAGGGCTACATCTATCTCAGATCCGAATATCCCGTCGCAATCGACGTCATGCGCGAGGCGATCCGCCGGGCGCAGGAGGGCGGCGTTCTCGGCGCTTCGGTGCTGGGGTCGAGCCACGTCTTCGACATCGAGGTGCGGGTCGGGGCGGGCGCCTATGTCTGCGGCGAGGAGACGTCGCTGCTCGACAGCCTGGAAGGCAAGCGCGGGCAGGTGCGCTTCAAGCCGCCGCTTCCGGCGATCCAGGGCCTGTTCGGCATGCCGACGGTCATCAACAACGTCATCACGCTGGCTTCGACGCCGGAGATCCTGGCGGCGGGCGCCGACGGCTACAAGGAGATGGGCATGGGCCGCTCGCGGGGCACCATCCCGATCCAGCTCGGCGGCAACGTCAAGCATGGCGGTCTCTTCGAAGCGCCCTTCGGGATGACGCTCGGCGAGATCGTCAACGAGATCGGTGGCGGTACGGCCTCCGGACGACCGGTGCGGGCTGCGCAGGTCGGCGGACCACTCGGCGCATACTTTCCGGTATCGCTGTTCGACACGCCCTTCGACTACGAGGCTTTCGCGGCGAAGGACGGGCTGATCGGCCATGCCGGCATCGTCGTCTTCGACGATACCGTCGATATGATGGCCCAGGCCCGCTTCGCCTTCGAGTTCTGTGCCATCGAAAGCTGCGGCAAGTGCACGCCCTGCCGGGTGGGCGCGGTGCGCGGCTACGAGACGGTCAAGAAGATCATCGACGGCGAGCGGCCGGCGGAGAACCTCGCTTTGGTCGAGGATCTCTGCAACACGATGAAGTTCGGATCGCTCTGTGCGCTGGGCGGCTTCACGCCTTACCCGGTCATGAGTGCGATCCGGCATTTTCCGGAGGATTTTCACGGGGAGCCGATGCGGGTCGCGGCGGAGTAGTGGCGATCGAATGACGCCGATTTTCGACGACATCGAGTGGGACGAGGGCAATCGTGACAAGTGCGGAAAGCACGGCGTGCCCATTGCCGATACTGAATACGCCTTGCGGGCGACGCCGATGATCTTCGAAGATCTGACCCACTCGACCCAGGAGCGTCGATATCGAGCGATCGGGCGAAGCGTGTCGGGCCGACCTATATTCGTTGTCTTCACGCTTCGCCGGCGCGGCGACACGTCTTACGCCCGGCCGATCAGCGCCCGGTACATGCATTCGAAGGAGGTACGGACTTATGAGCGAGACTAAGCTCAAGCAGATACCGCACTTTGCGACCGATGAGGAAGCCGAACGCTTCGTCGATGAGGCGGATCTGTCGGAGTACGACCTTTCGGGTTTCAAGCCCATGCAGATCAGCCGTCGCGGCGACGACAGCCTCTACAGCATCAGGATGCCCAGCCAGCTGCTCTACCGGGTGGACGACAGGGCTCGTGAGAAGAACGTTTCGATCGACGAGTACATAATGGACCTCGTCAGGAAAGATCTCGGCGTCGCCTGAAGGCGCCGCCCTCAAACAGTCTCACCGTCGATTCGCCGATCCCGAATGATCGGTTCGAATTGGTGTCAGGGAGGAAACCATGAGCCTCATTCGCGAAATCGACTACGGCACACCGGCTTCGAAGGCCGAAAAGACCGTGACGCTCACCATCGACGGCGTTGAAGTGACGGTGCCGGAGGGCACGTCGCTGATGCGCGCGGCGATGGATGCGGGCGTTCAGGTTCCGAAGCTTTGCGCCACCGACATGATGGACGCATTCGGCTCCTGCCGGCTCTGCGTCGTCGAGGTGGAGGGGCGCAATGGCACGCCGGCCTCCTGCACGACGCCGGTCGCGGCGGGCATGAAGGTCTCCACCCAGACCGAGCGGCTGAAGGCGATCCGCAAGGGGGTGATGGAACTCTACATCTCCGACCATCCGCTGGACTGCCTGACCTGCGCGGCCAACGGCGACTGCGAGCTGCAGGACATGGCCGGCGCCGTCGGCCTTCGCGAGGTGCGCTACGGCTATGACGGCGAGAACCATCTCGGCAAGGAGAAGGACGTTTCGAACCCTTACTTTCAGTTCGATCCGTCGAAATGCATCGTCTGCTCGCGCTGCGTCAGGGCCTGTAACGAGGTTCAGGGGACCTTTGCCCTGACAGTCGAGGGCCGGGGCTTCGATTCCATCATCTCCGCCGGCACGAGCTTCGACGACTTCTTCTCCTCCGACTGCGTCTCCTGCGGCGCCTGCGTCCAGGCCTGCCCGACGGCGACGCTGGAGGAAAAGTCGGTCATCGAGATCGGCACGCCGGAGCACTCCGTCGTCACCACCTGCGCCTATTGCGGCGTCGGCTGCTCCTTCAAGGCGGAGATGCGCGGCGAGGAGCTGGTGCGCATGGTGCCCTACAAGGACGGCAAGGCCAATCGCGGCCATAGCTGCGTCAAGGGCCGCTTCGCGCTCGGCTATGCGACCCACAAGGATCGGATCCTGGGTCCGATGATCCGCGATCACTACACGCAGCCCTGGAAGGAGGTCTCCTGGGAGGAGGCGCTGTCCTTTACGGCGGCGAAGATCAACGACATCCAGGCGAAATACGGCAAGGGTGCCATGGGCGGCATCTCGTCGTCGCGCTGCACCAATGAAGAGGTCTATCTCGTCCAGAAGCTGGTGCGGGCGGGCTTCGGCAACAACAACATCGACACCTGCGCCCGCGTCTGCCATTCGCCGACGGGCTATGGCCTGAACTCCACCTTCGGCACCTCGGCGGGGACGCAGGACTTCGACTCGGTCGAGGATACCGACGTGATCCTCGTCATCGGCGCCAATCCGACCGACGGCCATCCGGTCTTCGCCTCGCGGATGAAGAAGCGTCTGCGCGGCAAGCCGGGTGAGCCCGGCGCCAAGCTGATCGTCATTGATCCGCGCCGCATCGACCTCGTCAAGACGCCGCATGTGAAGGCGGACCACCATCTGGCGCTGACGCCCGGCACCAACGTCGCGATGCTGACCGCGCTCGCCCATGTCATCGTCACCGAGGGGCTCGTCAACGAGAGCTTCGTGCGCGAGCGCTGCGAATGGGACGAGTTCCAGGAATGGGCGGCCTTCGTCGCCGAGGACCGGCATTCGCCCGAAGCCGTCGAAGCGATCACCGGCGTCCCGGCCGAGGACGTGCGCAAGGCCGCAAGGCTCTATGCCACCGGCGGCAACGGCGCGATCTATTACGGCCTCGGCGTCACCGAGCACAGCCAGGGCTCGACCTCGGTCATCGCCATCGCCAACCTTGCCATGGCCACCGGCAATATCGGCCGGCGGGGCGTCGGCGTGAATCCGCTGCGCGGCCAGAACAACGTGCAAGGGTCCTGCGACATGGGCTCGTTTCCGCACGAGCTGCCGGGCTACCGCCACATCTCGACGGACGCCGTGCGCGAGACCTTCGAGGAGCTGTGGGGCGTCACCATCGACAAGGAGCCGGGCCTTCGCATCCCCAACATGTTCGACGCGGCGGTCGAGGGCACCTTCAAGGGGCTCTACTGCCAGGGCGAGGACATCCTGCAGTCCGATCCCGACACCAAGCACGTCTCGGCCGGCCTTGCCGCGCTGGAACTCCTCATCGTCCACGACCTCTTCCTGAACGAGACGGCGAACTACGCCAACGTCTTCCTGCCGGGTTCGACCTTCCTGGAAAAGAACGGCACCTTCACCAATGCAGAGCGCCGCATCAACCGCGTGCGCAAGGTCATGGCGCCGAAGAACGGCTATGAGGACTGGCAGGTCACGCAGATGCTGGCCCAGGCCATCGGCATGGACATGAACTACTCCCATCCGTCGGAGATCATGGCGGAGATTTCGGCGACGACGCCATCCTTCGCCAATGTCACCTACGATCTTCTCGAGGAGAAGGGCTCGGTGCAGTGGCCCTGCAACGAGGCGCATCCCGAAGGCTCGCCGATCATGCATGTGGACACGTTCATGCGCGGCAAGGGCAAGTTCATCATGACGGAATATGTCGCGACGGACGAGCGGACGGGACCGCGCTTCCCGCTGCTGCTCACCACCGGCCGGATCCTCTCCCAGTACAATGTCGGCGCCCAGACGCGGCGGACGGGCAACGTCGTCTGGCATGACGAGGACCTTCTCGAGATCCATCCGCACGACGCCGAACAGCGCGGCGTGCGCGACGGCGACTGGGTGAAGCTGCAGAGCCGGGCGGGCGAGACCTCGATCAAGGCGAAGATCACCGACCGGGTCGCGCCGGGCGTCGTCTACACGACCTTCCACCATCCGATGACCCAGGCCAACGTGATCACCACCGACTTCTCCGACTGGGCGACGAACTGCCCGGAATACAAGGTGACGGCGGTGCAGATTTCGCCGTCAAACGGGCCGACCGAATGGCAGGACGACTACCGCGAGCTGGCGATGGAAAGCCGTCGCATCGCGCCGGCCGAGGCGGCGGAGTAGCTGGGATCGACGTCGTCAAGCGGGCGATAAGCGGATGCGCAGGCACACCCCTCTGTCCTGCCGGACATCTCCCCCACAAGGGGGGAGATCGGGCGCGTCTATGCAGGCTCCATACCGGCTTGCGTCACGGCACTGTCCAGCGATGATTTGGAGCGCGGCAGCCGAGGCCGCGTCGATCTCCCCCCTTGTGGGGGAGATGCCGGCAGGCAGAGGGGGGTATAGCCGCCGCCCGCGTTCTTTCAGGAGGCCTCCAGCCCGGCCGGTCGGAAAGTCCGTCTGCCCATGACCCCGACCGATCAGACCGCATCGACAAACGCCGAGACGATCGTCTTCCGGGGCGGGACCTTTCACCAGGGCACCCGCGCCGTCCCGGCTGAAATCGCCGTGGCGATCTCGATCGGCGGCTCGACCCATGCGGTGATGATGGCGACGCCCGCAGATCTCGAGGACATGGCGATCGGCCTCGTCCTCAACGAGCGGATCGTCGATCGGCTGGACGAGATCGAGCATCTGGAGATCGTCGAGACCGAGGTCGGCATCGACTGCCAGATCCGGCTGGTCGAAGCGCGGGCGAAGACCTATGTCGCCCGCCGCCGGCAGATGACGGGGCCGGTCGGCTGCGGCTTGTGCGGCGTCGAATCGCTTGAGCTGGCGGCTCCCGTTCTTCCAACGGTCGAGACGGGCGCGGCCAGGTCGATCCGGCCTGAGGCAATTGCGGCCGCCGTCGCTGCCATGGCGCGGGAGCAGGATCTCAGCCGGCTGACGCGGGCCGTCCATGCGGCGGCCTTTCATCGCGCGGACACCGAGCCGGGCAGGGGCCCCGTCGTGACGCGTGAGGACGTCGGCCGGCACAATGCGCTGGACAAGGTCGCGGGGCATCTCGGCCGGGTTGGGATCGATCCGAAAGACGGGTTTCTCACCATCACCAGCCGCGTCTCTGTCGAGCTGATCCAGAAGGCGGCGCGGATGGGATGCGGGCTGATTGCCGCGGTTTCCGCCCCGACGGCGCTGGCGATCGGCGAGGCAAAGGCGGCCGGGATCACCCTCGTTGCGGTCGTGCGCGGCGCGGAATTCGAGGTGTTTTCGCATCCCGAGAGAATCGTGGGCGCGGCCGGTCTGGCGCCGACTGTCGATGACAATGAACAGCAGCTGATTGAGGGGAGAGCCGCCCGTGGAACGTGACAAGCTCGTCTATATGGCGAACCAGATCGCCAAATTCTTCGAATCCGCGAAGGAAGGCGCGCGCTCGAAGGGCGTCGCCGACCACATCAACAAGTTCTGGGAGCCGCGCATGCGCAGCCAGCTGTTCGAGCGGGTGGACGGCGGCAGGACCGAAGGCATGCACGAACTGGTGCTCGAGGCGATGGATTCCATCCGGCGCCCGGAGGCGCCGACGGGGAGCGGCGCTCCCAACCAGAACGATCCGTCTCTCGCCTGAAGGCCTTCGCCGCCAAACCTCAGCCCTTGTTCGCGGTCCGCCTTCGATGGGCGGGCGCTCGAGCGCGCAACTGATGATTAACCTTAACGGCTTATCAAAGACCGGATCCGTAATAGTCCCCGGTCGGCCCCCATGTGCTCCCCGCGAGTTCTTCTTTCCGCCATCCTCGCAACATCGCTTCTGGCAGGTTGTGCCGGAAACGAGCGCTACTCGATGCGCCTTTCGCCGACGCCGGTGGTGATCAGCGAGACCGCGGCCCTTGGCTACACGCCGGCCGACAACGGCACTGCGTTCCCGTTCTTCGAATCCTTCCATCCGGCCGTGGGCTCCACGCTTTCGGGCCGGACGATCGCCGTCGCGCGATATTCCGACATCGCGCTGGAGCCGAAGGAGGTGGTGCTCACCTTTGATGACGGCCCGATGCCGGGCAAGACCCACAAGATCCTGAAAGCCCTCGGCGACTATGGCGTCAGCGCGACGTTCCTGATGGTCGGGCAGATGGCCAAGGCCTATCCCCAGATCGCCCGCGACGTCGCCGAGGCCGGCCATACGATCGGCACCCACACCTATCGCCATCCCAACCTCAGGACGATGAGCGATGCGGCTGCGATGGCCGAGATCCGCAAGGGCGAAATCAGCGTCGCGGAGGCGTTGGCGCCGATCGGCCTGAAGCCGGCGCCCTTCTTTTGCTTCCCCTATCTCGCCGATACCGCAACGCTGAGACATCGCCTTGCCGGCGAGGGTATCGTCACGATCGATGTCGACATCGATTCCAAGGACTACTTTCGCGATGGACCTGCGGCGGTTCGCGACCGCACTTTGCGGGCCCTTGAAAAGCACGGGCGCGGCATCATCCTGATGCACGACATCCAGAACAGGACGGCGGCCATGCTGCCTGGCTTCCTCGCCGAACTCGAAAAGCGCGGCTACAAGGTGGTGCGCCTCGTCCCGGCCGATCAGGCACCACAGGTGGCAGGGCTTTGAGCGCTTAAGGGTCCTCGACGTCGCGGCTCTCCCGCAAAGCGACAGGCCTTCTGCCATGACCACGTCAGCGGGGTCGGAACACCGGCTGAACGGCTCAGACGGCCTCCTTGGCGTCCTGGCGGGGAGCCGCGTCGATCGCGCGGCCATCGGACAGAAGCTCTCTTTCGCGCACCCAGCCGATGCCGCTTTCGCGCTCGCGCATGCCGCGCTCGCGCTGGATCAGCGACCAGCTGCCCGGCTCGCCGGTGATCTCGAACAGGTTGTAGCGCGAGGCCGGCGTGTTGCCGCCCGGACCCTGGCTCGCCGAGGGAACGCCGACGACGGGGATCTTGCCCTCCGGGCCGTCGAGCCAGTAGAGCGTGTCGAGATGGGTATGACCGTGGAGCACGAGCTCTGCCCCGACCTCGCGCATCACCTTGGAGAAGAACTGCTTGCCGATCAGGCGCTTGTGCCACGAGGTCGAGCCCGAGATCGGGGGGTGGTGGATCATCACGATACGGAAATGGCCGGTTTCCTTCGCCCGTTCCAGAAGGCCGGCGAGAGCCAGCGCCTGACGCCGCTTGAACGTGCCGGTCGCAAAAAACGGCGCCGTCGCCTCTGCCGTCGAGACGCCGAGGATGGCGACCGGGCCACGGCAGCGCATATAGGGAAACGAACTGCCGACCGCCGAAAGCGCATTGTCCCCGACCATATATTCGTTCCACTCCTTGTAGGAGCGTTTCAGAGCGCCGGGGACATAGGCGTCGTGATTGCCGGGCACGACCGAAACGTCATGCGGGGTGCCGAGATCTTCCAGCCACAGACGGGCCGCGATCGATTCCTTCTTGGTGCCCAGATTGACCAGATCTCCGGTGACGGCGACATGGTCAGGCGCTTCGTCCTTGATGTCCTGGACGAGATTGGACAGCGTATCGCCGAACATTGCCCGGCGTCGGTTGCGGTGCCAGTTGACGTAACCGGTGATGCGTTTGGAGGCGAGCTCGCGGAAGGAGAGTTCCGGCAGCGGTCCGAGATGGATGTCGGAGAGATGGGCAAGTCGGAACATTCGTTTCCTCGATCTGAATTCGGCATTTTTTCCGGCAGCATCGATGGCCACCGGGCGAGCCTTGTGTTTTGTCGCAGGCGTCGGCGATGATCGGCTTCGCGGCCCCGTTCGTTGAATCAATTGTAGACACGACGAGAGAGAACGGAACCGTGCGGTTTCAGAAATTACTGATTACGGCGATGCACGGCGCTCATCTTCTGGCGCGGCCGATGACCCTTGGTGTGCGCGCGGCGGTCTTCGATGCCGACGAACGCATCTTTCTGGTGCGCCATACCTATGTGTCCGGCTGGTATCTTCCCGGCGGCGGCGTCGATCCGGGCGAGACGGCGGCTGAGGCAATCTGCCGCGAGCTGCTGGAGGAGGGGAACGTCGAGCTCGACGAGCCGCCGACGCTGGTTTCCGTCTATTTCAATCGCGCGGCCTCCAATCGCGATCACGTTCTCCTTTACCGTAGCGGCGGCTTCCGGCGAAGCGCGCTCAAGATGCCCGACAGGGAGATCGCCGAGACCGGGTTCTTCGATCTCGACGATCTCCCCGAGGGGACGACGGAGGCGACGCGGCGCCGGCTCGACGAACTTGCCGGCCGGCAACCGATCGATCCCTATTGGTGAGCGTCCTTCGCTTCGCCGGGAGCTGAAGTCAGGCCGAGGAACCTTGCGATCGCATCGACTGCCTTGGCATGGATCGCCGCGCGATCGGAGCCGGCGGGGTCGGTGCAGATCGGATCCTCCTGTGCTTCCTCCAAGAGCTGTAGCGCGCCCGGCTTGCAAAGACCGAGGAAGGTGAAGTGACCAGCGGGGCGGATCATCTCGTGGGTGGCGTCGGGGAGACGGGCGACGAGATTGGAGCCCGCGGCTGAAACGTCGACGCCTGGAAAAGGGGCCGGGGCGCCGAGGTTGATCAGCTGGATCGGCAGTTTCATTGCCCGGATGCTCTTGTCGGACAGTGAGCCGGTGAGGTCCGGATCTATCGCGACGATTGCCGAGACGCGGGGATCGCGAACGTCAGCCTCCATCTCCTGCGGAAGGTGGTCGAAATCGACGCTGCCTCTGCGGTAGAAGACGCAGTCCTCCTGTTGGCTGAAAGTCTGGCAGTAGGTCCGGAACTTCGCGCGTTCGTACTGCCCGCCCGCGAGGTCGAGGACGGTGGTCCCGCCAAGGGAGAAGCCGAGGGCGCTGATGCGGCTTTGATCGACCAGCGGACCGAAGCTCGGATTGGCAAGAACGGCATCGAGGGCGGCGGACAGATCCTTCGCCCTTTGGTCGATGCGCGGGAGCCGGCGCGGCGAGGAATCGCCCGACGTCGTGCCGGGATGATTGACGGCGACGACAAGCGCGCCGCGCAGCGCCAGCTGCGAGGACAGCCAGCCCAGCCCGTCCATGTTGCCGCCGGAACCGTGCGAGAGCAGGATCAACGGATGCTTGCCCTTTGCCGCCGCCGCGCCGAGGAGGGCCGGCGTTCCCTCGAAGACCCCATTGTCGCCGACCGGGACGGTAAAGGTTCGGGCCGTCGCGGGATACCAGATCGAGCCTGCGACGAGGACGGCACGGTGATCGACACGAATGTCGAAGCGATCGTAACCGGCGATGGGCTCGATGGGCACGGCTTGCGTCGGTGCGGCATCTGCAGGTGCAGTGCCAGCAGGAAGGCTGGCGCAAAGCGCTGCGGCAAGTGTGGCGAGGCGAATGGGGCGGAAATTCATGTCGGCTGTCCCTTGAACGGTGATCGAAGGCCGGATGGCCGCCGTCATCGATGCCCGTGGAAGCCGAGATTGCGCGTCCTCGATCCGGTTTGAGGTCGCGCCGAACCCGTTCGAGGCCTATCGATGAACTGACATCACCGGAGCGCCCGATGCTTGCCCTGCCCATCTCGATCGTCGTTTCTCTCGCTCTTGCCTATCTTCTGGCGCGTCTGCTCCTTGCGAACAGGATCTCGACGCCGCTCGCGATCCTGCTTGCCGCCTGCATCGTCCAGGGCGTGGTCAACGCTCTGGGCCAGTATTATCAGCTGCCAGGCTGTCGCTATCTCCAGCCCATCACGGCCGTGACGATCCCCCCGATCGCCTTTCTGGCGCTTCGGTCGGCGCAAGGGCTCGGCCGAGCGGGCGCCGAACGGTTTCTGCACCTTCTGGCCCCGGCCTTCACCGGCTTCTGCGTCTGGACCGCCCGTGAGGTCATCGACGTCGCGGTCGTGGCGATCTTCGCCGGCTATGGTGGCGCGATGCTGATGGCTTTGCGCGAGGGAGCCGACGCTCTGCCCGAAGCGCGGCTCGATGCCGGCGACTGGCCGCCGCTGGTCTGGCGGGCGATCGCGGTCATGCTGCTCTTGTCGGCGTTGAGCGACATGGCGATCGCCCTTGCCGTCCTCGCTGGCGGCGCATGGCTGAAGGCCTGGATCGTGAGTTTCGGAACGAGCGCGACGCTCCTTTGGATCGGCATTCTCGCATCGTCGCGCAGCCTCCATCCACCGGCGGAGGAGCCGGAGGAAGCAGCTGCGCCGGAAGGCGACACCGCAAGGCCGGACGCACCCGAGGCGGAAAGCGCGGCAGAACGCGAACGCGATGCCGCGATCTTGGCCGACACCGCCCAGCTTCTCGCCGGACAGAGGCTCTACCGCGACAGTGAGCTGACGCTCGCCCGCATTGCGCGCCGGTTGGGCCTGCCGGCCAAGCGGGTATCGGAGGCTATCAACCGCCGCACCGGCGAGAATGTCTCACGCTATGTGAACGGTTTTCGGGTCGCCGCCGCCTGCGAGGCTCTGGAAGCTGGGCGCTCGGTAACCGAGGCGATGCTGGACAGCGGCTTTGTCACCAAGTCGAATTTCAACCGCGAGTTCCGCCGGGTGACCGGGCGGGCACCGACGGAGTGGGCGGCGGCAACCGGAGCGCTCGAGCGACAGGACTTTCACTCGCTGCCGCAGCCGTCACGGCTGTAAGCCGCGCCGGATGCGGGATGAGACGAGCGTCCGGCGATCAGGCCGACGTCGGAACGTCGTCGCGGCCGTGGGGCTCGCCGAGGTCGAGTTCGGGGCCGAGCGGAACGATGCCGGTCGGATTGATCGTCTTGTGGCTCGAGTAATAGTGGCCCTTGATGTGTTCGAAATTCACCGTCTCGGCGACCCCCGGCCACTGGTAAAGCTCGCGCATGTAGGCGTCGATGGCCGGATAGTCGGCAATGCGGCGCAGATTGCACTTGAAGTGGCCGTGATAGACCGCGTCGAAGCGGATGAGCGTCGTGAAAAGCCGCCAGTCGGCCTCGGTCGGCGCCTTCGACGGCACCAGATAGCGCTGGCGTGAAAGGCGCTCTTCCAGAACGGCGAGGGTCTCGAAGAGCGGATGAAACGCCTTTTCGTAGGCGTCCTGCTTCGTCGCGAAGCCGCATTTATAGACGCCGTTATTGACCGTCTCGTAGACACGATCGTTGATCTCGTCGATTTCGGCGAGATGCTCCTGCGGCGTGATGTCGACGGCGTTGTCGGCAAAGTCGGAAAAGCCGGTATTGAGGATCCGGATCAGCTCGGCCGACTCGTTGTTGACGATCGTGCCTTCCTTCTTGTCCCACAGCGCCGGCACGGTGACGCGGCCGGTGTAGTCCGGAGCGGCTTCGAGATAAACTTCGTAGAGCCGGTCCTTTCCCAGAACGCTGTCGGGGATGGCGCCGGGGCGATCAGAAAACACCCAGCCTTCCTCGCCCATATGGAAATCGACGATCGAAAGCGAGATGACGTCTTCGAGCTTCTTCAGCTTGCGAACGATGAGCGTGCGGTGAGCCCAGGGGCAGGCGAGCGAAACATAGAGGTGATAGCGGCCGGCTTCGGCGGGAAAGCCCCGCTGGCCGTCGGGGCCGTCCGATCCATCGGGCGTCACCCAGTCACGAAACGTCGTCTTCGTTCTCTCGAACTTGCCGCCCGTCTTGTCGGTATCGTACCACTTGTCCTGCCACTTGCCGTCGACGAGAAGTCCCATGGCAATCGCCTCCTGAAGATTTCGATTTTGTCCGCTGGCCCGGCGGTCGGTCGGCCTTTGCCCGCGGGCTAGGATGTCGTGGGTATCTAACCAGACGCAATGGCCGGTGTTCCAGATTGGGGAGCGACACAGCGTCAATGGACGAAGCCGGCGGTGCCGACAGACGGTGGACCATGCGGCTGGAAGGTGCTAACGGCACCGTCGGACTGGAATCGGGATAGCTTCAATGACCATCGAGCGACGACGAAAGAGGCTCTGCGCTGGACAGCGCTGACCATCCGTCGTTGGCGGCCTGTCGGGATTTGTCCGGCAGGCGGGCGGCGAGACCGCTCGATCATCTTTTCCCGGACAATTCCATGTTTTCCCTGAGTGACGTCAGGCTGACGCCTGAGCTTTTCGACCATCACGCCGCGATCGAGGCGATCTGCGACGAGGCCTTCGGGCCGGGCCGCTTCACCCGCGCTGCCGAGCGGGTGCGCGAGATGACGGCGCACGACCCGGCGCTGTCCTTCGTCGCCGAATATCAGGGGGAGGTGATCGGTTCGGTTCGGCTGACGCCGATCATGGTGGGTGACACGCCGACACTGCTGCTGGGGCCGCTGGCGGTGCGGCCGACGTGCAAGAACCGGGGCTTTGGCAAGGCCCTGATGCGGCGTGCGGCGGAAGCGGCGCGGGAGAAGGGCGAGGGTTCGATCGTCCTGATCGGAGACCCGCCTTACTATCAGCCGCTCGGCTATCGTCCTTTGCCGCCGGGCTCCATCCTCATGCCCGGCCCGGTCGATCCGCGCCGGGTCCTCGGGCTCGAGCTCGCCGAAGGCGCTCTGGACGGTCTCGTCGGCGAGGTTCGGCGAAGAGAGTGACGGCGAGGCTCACCGCCCCTCGCGATACCAGGTGGCCGACAGCGCCAGCAACAGGACGGCAAGGCCCAGAAAGCCACCGAAAAGCGGGGTGCGATCGACGCCGCGCAGGATCGTCTCGTCGGTGGTCTTCAGACCGATCCAGTCGCGGCCGTTGCCATCCGCCCGGCCGCTGATCGGGACGATGCGCGGAACGGATACGTCACTGCTTCCCGACGTGCCGATCCGCCTGACGCTGCCGCGGGTGGCGTCGGCGATCGGCTGCAGCTTGTCGGTCGTCGAGATCGCCTCGCGATACTCGCGCGGATTGACCGGGCCGACCGTTCCAAGGGCGCGCAGATCGCCATTGGCGGCTTGGAACAGACCCATCTCGTCGGTTTTGAGAACACCCTCCCAGATGCCGGGACTGATATTGCGCAAGGGCAGGGTCTCGGCCTTGCCGGAGGGCGTGATGACCGTCGCTGGACCCGGATCGTCGCCGATCGTCTGGCGAGTGACGACGAGGTCGGAGCCCCGCGCTTCCGCGTCGAGCGCCTCTTCTTCGAGCTCCGGCTCCTTCATCAGCCAGTGCGCCACACGGCGGAACAGCGCCACATGCGGCCCGCCGCCCTCGAAGCCGCGCGACCACAGCCATTCCTGGTCGGACAACAGCAGCGCGATCCGCCCCTCGCCGACACGATCGAGAACGAGGAGCGGCTTTCCGTCGGGCCCGGTCATCACCGTTTCGCCCTTGGGATCGGTGACATCGATCGATCGGAACCAGGGGCTCCAGCCGGGCGGCTCGGTGTTGGAGCCGGGCAGGTTGCGCGTGACGGGGTGTTTCTTTCCCAGATCCGAGACCTGGGGATAATAGGCCTTCTCCTCGATCTGGCCGGTCGGCAGAGCCGGCAGGATCCACTGCAGGGGTGTCTGTGCGATCGACTCGTTGCCGGAATATTCCGGCCCCGCCGCGATCAGCATGGCGCCGCCATTTTCGACATACTGGGCGATGTAGTCGAAATAGAGCGAAGGCAGGACGCCGCGCTCTTGATAGCGGTCGAAGATGATCAGGTCGAAATCCTTGATCTTCTCGACGAACAGCTCGCGGGTCGGAAAGGCGATGAGCGACAATTCGTCGATCGGCGTGCCATCCTGCTTCTCGGGCGGACGCAGGATGGTGAAATGCACGAGATCGACGATGGCGTCGGATTTCAGCAAGTTGCGCCAGGTTCTTTCGCCGGCATGCGGCTCGCCCGAGACGAGAAGAACGCGCAGATTCTCGCGGATACCGTCGACGACGGCGATTGCCTTGTTGTTGACGCCGGTGATTTCGCGGTCGTCTCTGGCAACGCTCAATTCGATGATGTTCTTGCCGGCCCGCGGCAGGCTGAAACTGATCGATTCATCCTCACCCGGCGTCGCCTGCTGGCGGGTGACGAGGTCGCCGTTGAGGAAAACCTGAACCGGCACCGGCGTCGTGCCGGCATTGGCGCCGTCCTCGATCACCCGGTAGGTGAGCCTCTGGTCTTCGTCGACGAGGCCAAAACGCGGACTGTTGGTGATCTCGATCCGTCGATCGAACTCGCCGTCATGGCCGGTGACGAGCCCGTGGAGCGGCGCATCGAAGCCGAGCTTGGCGGCGGCGTCCGGAATGTCGTGGACCTCCCCGTCCGTGAGCATGATCGCGCCGGCCACTCGACCGGGCGCGACGTCCTTCAGGGAATCCGACAGGGCGCCGAACAAGGCGGTCGTCGCATCGCTCGACGGCGTGCCGGCGGATTTCGCCTCGACGGTCCGGACCTCGAATTCCGGGAAGCGGGCGAGGCTGGCTTTCAGCGCGGCTTCCGCCTTGTCGGTCTGGGCCGTGCGCTCGCCGATCGACTGGCTCTGGCTGCGGTCGACGACGAGCGAGACGACGCTCTTCATCGGGTCGCGCTCTTCGCGCAGCATCACCGGATTGGCGAGCGCCAGGATCAGGGCCGCGATCGCCAGGATGCGCACGAGGGCACCGGGCGTTCTGGCAACGAGAAGCACCAGCGCGAGAACTGCCGCGGGAACGGCAAGAACGGCAAGGACGACCCAGGAGAAGAACGGATCGAAGGCGATGGACCAGGTCATTGGCCAAGCCTTTCCAGAAGGGCGGGAACGTGGACCTGATCGGCCTTGTAGTTGCCGGTGAGGACGTACATCACGATGTTGACCCCCGCGCGATAGGCGTATTCCCGCTGGTAGGGGTCGGAGGAATCGGTCGGATAGAGGAACAGGCCCTTGTCATCGACCGCCCAGGCGCCCGCGAAATCGTTCGACGTGATCATGATCGAGGAGACGCCGTCGCCGCCTCTGGCCGGGCGGGCGGTGCCGCTCGCGTCGGGCACCATGGATTCGACCCACAGCGGCGAATCCGAGTGAAGGCCGGGAAACGACGAAAGAATGTAGAAGGCCTTGGTCAGGACATGGTCCGAGGGAACCGGCTCCAGCGGGGGAATGTCGAGATCGCCGAGAATGTCACGAAGTCGGCGCTGGCCGGGTGAAACCGTTCCCGAAAGCGATGAAAGCGCGTCGTCATTGACGTCGAAGAGCACAGTCCCGCCCTGCTTCATATAGGCGTCGATACGGCTGATGGCATCGGGCGTCGGCATCGGATCGCCGGCGTCGATCGGCCAGTAGAGCAGGGGATAGAAGGACAACTCGTCGGTGGCGATATCGACACCCATCGGCTTGCCTGGCTCGAGCGCGGTCTTGGCGGCGATATATTGCGACAGGCCGCGAAGACCGTTGAGCGAACGTTCGTCGAGTGCATCGTCGCCGGTTTCGACATAGGCCAGATGGGTCTCGGCCGTCGCCTCGATCGCCTTCTGGACGTCGAACTGTGGGGACTGCTCGATCGTCTGGGCGCGCGCCGCCGCCGCCTGGAGAAAGGCAAAGGCCGCGGCGGTGCCGATCAGGGCGAGGAAGACGATCGACACGGCCGTCCCCGCCGGGCGGCCGGACAGGCGCCCCTTGAAGCGGGCGAGGCCGCCATTCAGCCAGAGCATGGCGAAGGCATCGAGCGCGAAAAGCACAAGGGCGGCGGCGAAGAGCCAGGGCCTGAGGTCGGTGCTGTCCTCGTTCGCATAGGGACGCTGATCGGCGGCGGCGCCAAAATCGAGAGCCGGCAACGCCGCGAGCCGCGCCGAGGGGCTGAAAAGATTGTGCGCGACATAGCCGTCTTCGCTGCCGTAAAGGCCCGGCGGGTTCTTCAGATCGACGGGCGCCGGCTGATCGGCGGCGAGGACCAGTGGCTGGGCCTCCGGGCCGGGTGAGACGAGCCGGCCGGTGCCGTCGAGCAGGCGGTAGGGCGGCAGGCTCTCGGCTGCCGACTGCCCGTCGCGGGCGCCACCATTGGCGCGTGAGAGGCTGACGATGCGGCGCAGCATGGAGACGAAGGCACCCGAGATCGGCAGGTTGGACCAGGTCGCCTCGGCGGTGACGTGGAACAGGACGATGGTGCCGGCCCCCTGGCTTCGGGCGGTGACGAGGGGTGTGCCGTCGGCAAGGCTTGCCCAGGTGTGATCGGCGAGATCGGCCGAGGGCTCGGCCAGGATCTGCCGCGACACCGTCACGTCCTCCGGCACGGCAATGCCGGCAAAGGGAGAGGTCTCGCTCATGGGCGCGAGCTTTTGCGGCTCCGACCAGGACATCGCCCCGCCGAGCTGGCGCTCGCCGGCTCGAAGGCGCACCGGCACCAGCGGGTCTTCGCCGGTGGTCGCGGCAAGGCGGGGGCCGGCGAAGCGGACGAGATAGCCGCCATTTTCGACGAATTTTTCAAGGCCCGTGCGCGCCTCTTCCGGCAGGACGCCGATATCGGCGAGGATGACGACCGAGGGCTTGCGCTCGAGAAGCTCCGGGATCGCCTTGGCGAGATCGGCGGTCGAGGGGCGAACGAGGTCGGCAAAGGGGCCGAGGGCGCGGGAGATGTAATAAAGCGGCGACAGGAGCGGCTGCGCTGCATCCGCCGATTCGCCGGACACGAGGGCGACGCGCCGGCGCCGGAAGGAATCGTCGAGGAGCCGGACAGCGCCGGCGGTCGACGCGCCCTCGACTTCGATCCGGGCAATGTCGTTTCGCATCTCCACCGGCACCTGGAAGCGCGCCTCCCCGGTGCCATCGCTGCCGGAAAAGTCGATCGGCGCCGAGCCGATCTCTCGCGATTGCGCGTCTCTGGCGACGAGGTTGAATGCGCCGCCCGCAAGGCCGGCCGGCCGGACGGCCGAGACGACCAGAGCCTCGGTCGAATTGTCGGCATTGGTGATGCCGACGACATTGTCGAGCGAGGGCTCGTAGACGATCGTCTGGGTCGGGGTCAGCGCGGCGAGGGTGCTTGCGGCTTCCGCCGCGTCCGTGCTGTCGAGCCCGTCCGAGAGGAAGACGAGCGAACCGGGCCGCTCGCCTTCGAGCGCCGTCGCGATCCGGCGCGCGGCTGCGAGGCGGTTGGTCGGAACCGGACGCGGCTGGCTCGCGGCAAGCCGTTCCAGCGCGCCGGCGGCCTCGACGGGGGAGGCGTCGTCATCGGCGCCTTCGGCCGAAAACGCCATTACCACCGGCCGGCCCGCATCGCCCGCCTGGCGGATGATCTCCTCCGCCGAGCGGCGCCGCTGATCGTAGTCGGCGCCCGATGCCCAGCCATTGTCGACGAGAATGGCCAAGGGGCCGGAGCCGGAGATGAGCGTGGTGCTCGGATTGAGGGTCGGTGCCGCCAGAGCGAGGATGACGAGCGTCGCCAGAAGAAGCCGCAGCAGCGTCAGCCACCAGGGACTCTTCGACGGTGTTTCCTCGCTTTTCAGCACCCGTTGCAGGATCCGCAGCGGCGGAAACGCCTCGACCTGCGGGCGCGGCGGCGTCAGCTTCAGGAGCCACCAGATGACCGGCAGCGCCAGAAGGCCTGCGAGAACGAAGGGAGCCCCAAAGCTCAGCGCAAGTCCACCGATCACGAGCGTTGCCCCGCAGACTGCGGAACGCCGGACAGGCGCGTATGCAGCGCGACCAGAGCCTCCGATGCGAGCCGGTCCGTGCGATGGAAGATGAAGCTCCAGCCCAGGCGGCGGCAATGTTCCGAGAGGATCTCACGCCGCGCCGTGTAGAGCTCGGTATACTCCTGCTTCAAGGTTTCGGCGCGCCCGGCGGTCAGGCGGCCGCCGCCCTCCGGATCGCGAAATTCGGTGCGTCCGGCATAGGGAAAGGTCTCCTCGGCCGGATCGGCGACCATGACGAGATGGCCGCGAATGCCGCGCCGGCCGACCTTGTCGACATAGGCGAGGATGTCGTCGAGCGGGTCGAGGCAGTCGCTGACCATGACGATCTCCGAGAAACGGCGCAGTCTGTCGTCCGGCGGAAAGCGTGTGTCCGGGCGTTCGTTGAGCAGGGCCGCGGCCACCCTTTCGGCCGCGTTGCGCGCGGAGACCGGCTCGACGACGCCGGGATAGCCGATCCGCTCGCCGGAGCGCGACAGAAGCTCGGCCAGTGCAAGAACGAGAACGAGGGCCCGGGACTCCTTGGAGACCTGAGCCGCGCCCGACTGGTAGCGCATCGACGGCGACGGATCGGCCCAGAGCCAGACCGTGTGGGCGGCTTCCCACTCGCGGTCGCGCAGATAGACGTGATCGTCGCGGGCCGAGCGCCGCCAGTCGATCCGCGAGACCTGCTCGCCATCGACGAAGGGCCTGAACTGCCAGAAGTTCTCGCCGATGCCGCGGCGCCTGCGACCGTGCCAGCCGGCGATCACCGTCGAGACGATACGCCGGGCCTCGACGAGGAGATCGGGGAGCAGGACCGCGCGCTGCCGGGCGCGAACCAGCGCGTCGGAGGAATTGGTGAGGTCGACGGTGGAGCCGATCGGCATCAAGCCCGCTCCTGAATCATGCGACGTCGCGCTTGAGCGTAGCAATCACGTCGCGCACGCTCATGCCCTCGGCCCTGGCGGCGAAGTTGAGCGCCATGCGGTGCTGGAGGATCGGCTCGGCCAGTGCCAGGACGTCGTCGATGGACGGGGCGAACCGGCCTTCGTAAAGAGCGCGCGCACGTACGCAGGTCATCAGCGACTGAGACGCACGGGGGCCCGGACCCCAGGCGATGTGGTCGTCCGCCTCCTTGTGTCCGCCGCCGGGACGGGCTGAGCGCACGAGGGACAGGATCGCCTCGACGACGCTTTCGGGCACCGGCATGCGTCTCACCAGCCCCTGGATCTCGCGCAGGCGATCGGCCGTGAGCACCGGATCGGCGCGGTCTTCGCCGCCGCCGGTTTCGAGCAGGATGCGGCGCTCGGAGGCGAGATCGGGATAGTGAACGTCCACCTGCATCAGGAAGCGGTCGAGCTGCGCCTCCGGCAGGGGGTAGGTGCCTTCCTGTTCCAGCGGATTCTGGGTGGCGAGCACATGGAACGGCGCCGGCAGGTCATAGCGCTCGCCGGCCACGGTGACGTGATATTCCTGCATCGCCTGGAGAAGCGCCGACTGCGTGCGCGGCGAGGCACGGTTGATCTCGTCGGCCATCAGAAGCTGGGCGAAGACCGGGCCCTTCACATAGCGGAAGGAGCGGCGGCCGGTCTCGTCCTGATCCATCACCTCGGTGCCGATGATGTCGGAGGGCATCAGATCGGGCGTGAACTGGATGCGCCGCGCATCGAGCCCCATGGCGATGCCGAGCGTATCGACGAGCTTGGTCTTGGCAAGGCCCGGCACGCCGACGAGAAGCGCATGGCCGCCGGCGAGGATGGCGATCACCGTCTGCTCGACGACGCTCTCCTGGCCGAAGATGACCTTGCCGATGGATGCCTTCACCCGTGCGATGTCGGCAAGGGCTGCCTCCGCGAGCGAGACGATGGCCTCTTCGCTCAAGGTCGATTCCTGCGGCGTGAGTATCGTCATATCGGGTATCTCCAATGCCGGAACCGGATTTTGCCGCCGCCTGCCGACTCACGGGCCCCGAAAGCAGCGTACGGGATCGAACGGTCTGATCAATCAATACGATCGGGTTTCCCGGTGGCAAGCGCCGAATGTCCAACTATTTCGTGAGGACGAAGGCAGGCGAAAATGAGACCGGCCACAATCCCGGCAGCTATCGCCGGCAAAACGGAAACCATGATCGATCAACCATCCAAACAGACGGTGAGCCTCGAAGCGCTGGTGTCGCGGGCCGAACGGGCCGGCCGCGGAGCGCCGCCCGTCGAGCGCTGGAACCCGGATTTCTGCGGCGAGATCGACATGGTGATCAGGGCCGACGGAACCTGGTTCTACAACGGAACGCCGATTCGCCGGGAGGCGCTGAAGCGGCTGTTCTCGTCGGTGCTGCGCAAGGACGATGACGGCCGGACCTATCTGGTCACGCCCGTCGAAAAGCTCGCCATCACCGTCGAGGACGCGCCTTTCGTCGCGGTGGAGATGAGCCGCGAGGCGACCGACACCGGGCAGACACTGACCTTTCGCACCGACACCGGCGACGTCGTCAGCGCGGGGCCGGACCATCCGATCCGCTTCGCGAGCGACCCAGACGGCGCGTTTCGCCCCTATCTCCTCGTTCGCGGACGGCTGGAAGCTGCGCTCACGCGCTCGCTGGCCTTCGATCTGGCCGAATTGCTGGAAGAAGACGAGGCGGGGTTCTTCCTCGTTTCGAATGGAGCGCGCTTTGCCGTGCCCGAAGGTGCCGCGTGAGCGATATCGACGCGTCAATGCTGACGGCGGACGATCTTCGCAGGAGGATGCTGGCGGTGCGCGAGCGGCGCGGCGACGGGGCGTTGTCCGCTCCGGAGGCGGCCGGCGAATATGGCGACCATCGGCTGAACCCCGATCTTCTGGCCGAGATGAAGCAGGCGGAGACCCGTGAGGCCGCCGTGCTCGTGCCGGTGGTCGATCGCGCGGACGCCGCGACGGTCATTCTGACGACGCGCACGAGGTCGCTGCGCAAGCATTCCGGCCAGATCGCCTTTCCCGGCGGCGCGGTCGACGAGGACGATCGCTCGCCCGAAGACGCGGCGATGCGCGAGGCCTTCGAGGAGGTGGCGCTTGATCCGGGCTTCGTCGAGCCGATCGGCCGCCTGCCGCGCTATCTGACGACCACGGGGTTTCGCATCACGCCGGTCGTCGCCATCGTGCGACCCGGTTTCCAGCTGAAAGCCAATCCCGGCGAGGTCGAGGACGTCTTCGAAGTGCCGCTCGGCTTTCTCATGGATGCGGCCAATCACCGCCAGGAGAGCCGGGAATTCCGTGGCCTTCAGCGCCATTACTACACGATGCCCTATGGCGAGCGCTTCATCTGGGGCGTGACCGCGGGCATTCTTCGAACACTTTACGAACGGTATTACGCATGACCAGGATTTCCGCCGACTGGCTGAAGAACGAAACGCTGCAGGCGCTGCTCGCCGCGCTTTCGGATGGGGGCGAGGAGGCGCGGGTCGTCGGTGGGGCGGTGCGCAACACGCTGATGGATCGCCCCGTCACCGACATCGACATCGCCACGACGACGCTGCCCGAAGAGACCATCCGACGGGCCGAGGCGATCGGGCTGAAGGCCGTGCCGACCGGGATCGAGCACGGAACCATCACCGTCGTCGCCGACGGCCGGCCCTACGAGGTGACGACGCTGCGCCGCGACATCGAGACCGACGGGCGGCACGCGGTCGTGACCTTCGGCCGGGACTGGCAGGCCGATGCCGAGCGGCGGGACTTCACGATCAACGCCCTTTACGCCGATGCGAAGGGTGACGTCCTCGATCTCGTCGGCGGGGTGGCCGACATCGAGCGCGGCAATCTGCGCTTCATCGGCGACGCCGAGCAGCGGATCCTCGAGGACCGGCTGCGGATCCTGCGCTTCTTCCGGTTCTTCGCCTGGTATGGAACCGGGCGGCCGGAGGCGGACGGTCTGCGAGCCGTCACGCGACTGCGCGACGGATTGACCGAGCTGTCCGCCGAGCGTGTCTGGAACGAGATGCGCAAGCTGCTCGCAGCCCCTGATCCCTCGCGCGCGCTCTTGTGGATGCGTCAGACCCGGGCGCTGACGGTCGTCCTGCCCGAAAGCGAGAAATGGGGGATAGACGAGATCCACGGGCTGGTCGCGGCCGAGCAGGCGAGGGGCTGGATGCCGGATGCAATGCTGCGTCTGATGGCGATCGTTCCACCCGATCCCGCCCGTCTGAGCGAGCTTTCCAGGCGCCTGAAGCTCGCCAATCAGGAACGCGACCGACTGCTCGGTTTTGCCAACGAGCCGCCGCCGCCCGAAGAGGAAACCGAGCGAACCCTCAGAGCCCGGCTTTACTTCGGCAACCGCCAGGCAAGCGAGGACGTCTTGCGGCTGGCGCTTGCCAAGGCGCAGGCGAAGGTCGGGCAGGATCTGGCGGCGCTCGACCGGGTGGCGAAGCTCTCGGCGCGGCTCGAGATCACCGAAACGTTTGTCCCGCCGCGGTTTCCGATCAGTGGCGACGGTCTCAAACAGCGGGGGCATGCCGCAGGACCGCATCTCGGCCAGGAAATCGACAGGCTGAAACGAATCTGGGCGGAAAGCGGGTTTTCGCTGACGGCCGACGAGCTTCTCGCAAAGAGCAGCACCGCGGAAGACCGGAATTAGACGCGACTTGCGAGATGTCGTCGGCGCCTGGGGCACCGACATCTCATCGTTTCAGCAGACCCGATACAAAAACGGCGGCACCTCGATGATGCCGCCGCTCGATCAGCCGTGGATGCGGGTGATCAGGCCGCGCGGTCGGCCGTTTCCGGCCGCTCGATCATCTTTTCGCGCATCGAATCCAGCATCGAGGGGGTAACCCGCTCGATGCCGAGCGCGTTGGCCTGGGCGACGGCGCGGCGAATGACGCCGGCCGGGCTGTCGGCACGGATCACGCGCTCACATCCGGGAAATACGGTGCTGCAATCAAGTTCGTACATGGTGCTCCTCCCAGTTTGTTACTTTCATTAATATGGGGGGAGAACGCGGCAAAATATATAGCGGTTCAATTTTTGTGTGAAAATTTTTCAATCGAATCAATAAGTCACGGCCATTTAACTATCGGCGGCATGGATGAAAGGATCGACTGGACGTTGCCTCCGGTCTTGAGTCCGAACAGCGTGCCGCGATCGTAGAGCAGGTTATATTCGACGTAGCGCCCGCGCCGGATCAGCTGTTCTTCCCGATCTTCCTCGGTGAAAGGCAAGGGCGCGTTCTGCCGGACGATGTGGGGGTAGACGACCAGGAATGCCTTGCCGACATCCCGGGTGAAGGCGAAGTCCTCATCCCAGCCGCCGGCATCGTCGGCCGAGTGCAGCCAATCGTAGAAGATGCCGCCGACGCCGCGCGATTCCTGGCGGTGGGGCAGATAGAAATATTCGTCGCACCATTCCTTGAGCTTTTGATAGTCGGCGACGCGGCGATGCCGATCGCAGACGAATTTCAGGGCCCGGTGGAAGGCGACGGTATCGGCATCGTCCTCCTTGCGGCGACGATCGAGGGTCGGGGTGAGATCCGCACCGCCGCCGAACCACTGGCGCGTCGTGACGACCATGCGGGTGTTCATGTGCACGGCGGGAACGTTCGGATTGCGCAGATGGGCGATCAGCGAAATCCCGGACGCCCAGAATTCGGGATCGTCCTCGGCGCCGGGGATCTGCTTGCGAAACTCGGGCGAGAATTCGCCGTGAACCGTCGAAACGTGCACGCCGACCTTCTCGAACAGACGCCCATGCATCATCGACATGACGCCGCCGCCGCCATCGCCGTCGCGAGACCATTCGGTCCGCTCGAAACGGCCGGGCTGGTCCGAGAACTCGTGGCCGAACTCGTCTTCCAGCTTCTCGAAGGCGTCGCAGATGCGGTCCCGCAGCGCTTCGAACCACGCCCGCGCCATCGCCTTCTTGTGTTCGATGTCCTCGGGCAGTCCAGTCGGCAGATCAGGTCGTTCCATCTTCGGCTCTATCTGTTCTCCCCGGACAGGCGACATCGCGGTGGCCGGGGCTGACGCTTTCGGAACAAAGGCTGGCCGCGACCGCGCCCGGCAATCACGCCGGTGCTCTGCAGCGCAACACCCATACCCGATCCGTCCGATTCGTTATTTCGCCGGATTCACACTATCTTGCGCGGAGATCGAGACAAACCCGCTTTTGACCGGAGTCCCCATGTCCTCGCTTCGAAGGCCACCGCTCGACGGGTTGAAGCGGCAGCTGCGCCGAAACCGCGATGATAAGCCGCAAGGCTCCGGTCGCGGCAGCGACAGTTTCGTGCGCGAGACCTACACGCTGGAGCGCGGCGAGGCGCGCTCAAAGGCGCGCGAATGGTTTGAACGATACCCGAAGGCGGCCTACTGGACGCAGGTGGAGAGCTGGCGCCAGCTGCCGGGCGACCGGATCGAGTTTACGATGCGCCGACTGCCGAGCGCCGATTGAGGGGCGTCACGCCGCAGCGCCCGATCGTATCGGCGCGGCACTGGAACCCCGCGCGTTGCGAAGGCGGGGCGATGCAGACATCATTCGGAATTCGAGACGTGACGTGCACCGCATGACCGGCATCGGCCGGCCTTTCCAGATTCAGTGTCCAGATTCAGTCGCGTGACCGTCAGGCCGAGTCTTACCGGGCGCTTGTGTTCGACGGCTCGATCGCAAAGGGTGAAAGCGCAGCCATTCGAGACAGAGGCACCGTCTTCTTCCATGGCGAGTGCGTCCCCGCGATTTCAACAGGCGGCACGACGCGTGCCTCGCCCCGGTCGCCGAACACGGAACCGCGAGGCCGTCAGGCGTAGGCGGCGGCGAAGGCGCCTTCACGTCGGAAGGATGCACGATCCTGCTCGGGAAAGCGCCAGGGCTTTGCCCGCTCGAGGGTCAGCTCGGTCAGGCGCGCCAGACGCTGCTTGCCGTCGGCCTTCAGCATCGACAAAACCTTCGCCTCGTCCGGGAAGGCGGACTGGATCGCATCGAGCCAGATCGTCCGGCCGGCGAGGAAGCCCTGAGCGCCTGCAGCATAAGCATAGGTCAGGACGCGACCGAACTGATCCGGTGTCACGCCGCCCGACAGGAGCACCCAGGGAATGCCGGCTGTCCGGCAGATCGAGCCGACGGTTTCGAACTCGGCGGCAGCGGCCTTGGATTCGGGTGTGTCGGAGTAGTCCGGCAGCTGTGAGCCGGGCAGGGGCGTCTCGAGCTTGTAGAGATCGACGCCGTATTCCGGCTTGGCGAACTCCCGAACGCTTTCGATGACGAGTTCGGCGCGCTTGTCCGGCGATTCCACGTAATCGGTGGTGTGATCGGCGCTATCGGGAAACGGATAGACGAGGAGCTCGAGGACGAAGGGAATGTCGTGGCGGCGACACTCGGCCCCGACGGTGCGGACATAGTCCTTCTGATGTTCGAGCACTTCAGGGGAGGCGTCGGGCCGATACCAGGCGAGCACCTTGACCGCGTCGCCGCCGATGCGGCGGATCTTCTCGACCGTCCAGTTGTCGATCGAGCGCGAGAAGCGGCCGCCGGGTGTATCGACGAAGCGATGTTCCTCCAGCGTCACGATCAGCCCCGTGCGGGCCGGCAGGATGTCGAGGGCTGCCGGCACGGCGAAATTGGGATCGAGCAGCATCGAGCTGGCATCTGCGGCGAGCGCCTGCACCAGCATCCGTTTTGCGGCCAGCATGTCGGCAAAGGACACCTCGTCCTGCGCAATCCCCTTGGCCTTGGCGATCGCTGCGATCAGCGGCGGTCGCTGATCGAGCGCGACCATGGTGAAATGGCCGTCGTCATCGGCAAGGCGGGTCAGGCCGCGCAGTTTTCCGATCGTCGTCATGAGTGGGTTCTCCAGAATGACAGGCTTGCTTGAAGGGTGGGAATTCCGCTGCGACCGTCGGGGCGCGTGCATTTGAGGGCCGCGACGGCGGAGGCGAAGGTCATGGCCTCGGCCGTCGGCGCCTGCCGCGCGATCGCGTAGGCATAAGCGCCGTGGAAAACGTCGCCCGCGCCGGTGGTATCGACCGCCTCGATCGCAAAGGCGCTGGCGTGGCGGATGTCTCCGCCTTCGATTGAGATGGCGCCGGCCTCGCCGAGGGTGACGGCCGTGACCGCGCAACCGTGGCGCTCGGCGACCTCGCGCAGGCCGGCTTCGTCGGCACGGCCCGCATAGGCCGCAAGCGCCGGCTCGGAAAAGATCGCGTGGTCGGTGAGAGGCAAGAGCGCGTCGAAGACGTCGTCCGTCGCGACGTCGCCATCGAGAATGGTTGGTATGTTGAGGTCGCGGCAGGCTGCAAAGGCCGCGTGCGCGCCCTCCGGCCAGCGCGGATCGCAAAGCACCGCGCCGAGACCGGCAAATGCGGAAGAAGGCAGCCAGTCGGCCTCCACCGGTAGCGCGGCACCGCGAAAATTCGCGATCTGCCGCTCGCCATTTCTGCCGACGAAGATGCCGGAGATCGAGGATCGCGCGTCCTCGAACAGCTTGAAATGCGTGACATCGACGCCTTCCGCCGAAAGCTCGGCGCGCATCATTTCGCCTTCGCGGTCCGCGCCGGCTCGTCCGATGAAGGACGCGGCGCCGCCGAGACGGGCGACGGTGACCGCCGCCGTCGCGGCCATGCCGCCGCCCTTCACCGCGAAGTCACCGGCGCGAACCTTCGCGCTCCCACGGCCGGGCAGCTCGTCGACGACAAAGATGTAGTCGAGAGCCGACAGCCCGAGACAGGCGACGCGGGCTTGCCCATGCGCCCATGTGGGAGCGTCACCGATCATAGGCCGGCGACGCAGACATATTTCGTCTCGAGATACTCCTCGATCCCGTATTTCGATCCTTCGCGGCCGAGACCGGACTGCTTGAAGCCGCCAAACGGCGCCATCTCGTTGGCGATCAGCCCCGAATTGACGCCGACGATGCCACTCTCCAGAGCTTCGGCGACCCGGAAGGTGCGGGCGAGATCCTTCGTGTAGAAATAAGCCGCGAGCCCGAATTCGGTATCGTTGGCCATTTCGATCACGTCGCTTTCGCTGGAGAAGGCGATGACCGGCGCGAGCGGCGCGAAGGTCTCCTCATGGGCGAGCTTCATCGTCTGCTTCACGTTGGAAATCACCGTCGGCTCGAAGAAGGTCCCGCCGAGCGCGTGGCGCTTGCCGCCGGTGACGAGCTCGGCGCCGTTGTCGAGAGCATCCTTCAGATGCTCCTCCATCTTGGCGACGGCGGCGTCGTCGATCAGCGGACCCTGGGTGACACCGTCCTCTTCGCCGCGTCCGACCTTGAGGCGATCGGCTTCCACCGCGAGCTTCCTGGCGAAATCCGCAGCGATACTCTCATGGACGTAGATGCGGTTGGCGCAGACGCAGGTCTGGCCGGAATTGCGGAACTTGGCGATCATCGCGCCTGCGACGGCGGCGTCGATATCGGCATCCTCGAAGACGATGAACGGCGCGTTGCCGCCGAGCTCCAGCGACAGCCGCTTGATGGTGTCGGCACCCTGGCGCATCAGCCAGCGGCCGACCTCGGTCGAGCCCGTGAAACTGATCTTGGCGACCTTCGGATTCGTGCAGAACTCCTCGCCGATCATCGACGCCTTGCCGGTGACGACCTGGAAGACGCCGGCGGAGATCCCGGCGCGTTCGGCCAGAACGCCGAGCGACAGCGCCGAGAGCGGGGTCTGCGAGGCCGGCTTGACGATGATCGTGCAGCCCGCCGCGAGCGCAGGGCCCGCCTTCCGGGTAATCATGCCATTGGGGAAATTCCACGGCGTGATGGCCGCGCAGACGCCGACCGGCTGCTTCATGACGAGCACCCGGCGGTCGTTGCCGGGCGGCGGGACGATGTCGCCATAGACCCGCTTGGCTTCCTCGGCGAACCATTCGAGATAGGCCGCATTGGCGACGATCTCGCCCTTGGCCTCGGCCAGAGGCTTGCCCTGTTCGGCCGTCAGGATCCTGGCGAGGTCGTCGGCGTTCTCGAGGATCAGCTCGTACCACCGACGGATCAGCGCCGAGCGCTCCTTCGCCGTCTTTGCGGCCCAGTCCTTCTGTGCGCTTTCGGCGGCGTCGATCGCCTCGCGGAGCGTCTCTTTGCCGAGGCTCGGGACGGTACCGACGAGCGAT
Source organism: Jiella mangrovi (assembly GCF_017815135.1). GTDB lineage: Bacteria > Pseudomonadota > Alphaproteobacteria > Rhizobiales > Rhizobiaceae > Jiella > Jiella mangrovi. The sequence goes on from NZ_JAGJCF010000023.1 coordinate 58,085, forward strand.
CCGTCGGCAGGATTGGTCACGGCGATGCCAGTGTCGCCCCCTGCCTCGATCCAGCGTCCAGCGACGAGGCAGGACTTCGTGAAGAGCGACGAGTCCTTCAGACCTTCGATTGGCATTGTGTCTGTTCCTTTTTGCATTTGTCGGTGAGTCGTCCGGTTCGCAGTCTGAGCGATGTCGCTCTTAAGAAAACGTCCACGATCCATCGCGGACGGGAAAGACCCGCGCCTCAATGGGGTCAGTGGATGATCGCGCCGGAGGCGGTCTCGAAGAGATGCGCCTTGCCGGGCACCGGCGCGAGCGGCACGACGTCGCCGGGCCGGGGGCGGCGATCCGGCTCGACGCGGGCGATCGCCTTCGTTCCCGCGACCGTGAAGTGGATGAGCGTATCTGAGCCGAGGGGCTCGACCAGCTCGACATTCGCCATCAGCGAGGCCTCGTCTTTCGGCACGACCGCAAGATGCTCCGGCCGCACGCCGAGGGTCGCCGAGCCCTTTTCGGGAACGCGGCGTGCAAGGTCGGCCGTGCCCGGCAGGGTGTGGCCGTCGCTCAAGGCCAGGCGCTCGCCTTCGACGGTGACCGGCATGAAGTTCATCGAGGGCGACCCGATGAAACTCGCGACGAACTGGTTCGCGGGCGTCTCGTAGACTTCTTCCGGGGTTCCGACCTGCTGGATCACACCGGACTTCATGACGACGATCCGGTCCGCCATGGTCATCGCCTCGATCTGGTCGTGGGTGACGAAGACCATGGTGGTGCGCAGTGTCTGGGAGAGGGCCTTGATCTCGGTGCGCACCTGCGCCCGCAATTTGGCGTCGAGATTGGACAGGGGCTCGTCGAACAGGAAGACCTGCGGATCGCGGACGATCGCCCGTCCCATCGCGACACGCTGGCGCTGACCGCCCGAGAGCGCTTTCGGGCGACGGTCGAGATACGGATCGATGTCGAGGAGTTTCGCCGCCTGCTGGACGCGGGTCGCGATCTCATCGCCCGCCATGCCGCGCATCTCCAGCGCGAATGCCATGTTCTGGCGCACCGTCATATGCGGGTAGAGCGCGTAATCCTGAAAGACCATGGCGATGTCGCGCTGCGAGGGGGGAACGGTGTTGACCTTGCGATCGCCGATGAAGAGATCGCCGCCATCGATGGTCTCGAGACCGGCGAGGACGCGCAGCAGTGTTGACTTGCCGCAACCGGACGGGCCGACGAGCACGACGAATTCATGGTCGGCGATCTGAAGGTCGATGCCGGGAATGACGGTGAGGTCGCCATATTTCTTGACCAGCTTCTGCATGTGGATCGAGGCCATCACGGCGCCTCCCAGAAGGCCAGAACCGGCTTGATGGTCTCTCCGGCGGCAAAGCGGGCGAATTTTTCCGGCAATGCGTCGAGCCCGAACGCCTCGTCGACGAGGCGGCGATAGCGCTCCTTGTTGGCGCGCAGGAGTTCGACATTGGGTTCGAAGTCGGATTTGGGGAAATAGAAGGTCCGCAGCATCGCGAAATCCTTTCGTCGGAAGACCTTGTCCTCGGTAATCGTCCAGGGCGCCGCATTTTCGCCGACGAGGACGATGACCCCTTTCGGCAGGACGAGTTCGATCGCAAGATTTCGTGCGGCATGGGCACCCGAGCACTCGACGATCAGCGAGAAGCGCTTGTCGCGAGAGCCGACGGCAGAAGCGATTGCGCCGAATTCCTCGGCGATCTTGAGCCGCTCCGCATTCGGATCGGACACATAAACTTCGTCGTAGCCGAGCGCCTTCAGGGCGAGGACGACGCCAAGGCCGACAGGCCCGGCACCGGTGACGAGGACGCTGCGGCCGGCCTTGCGCGGCAGGAAGCGTTCGGCTTCACGCACGGCGTGGGCGGAGGTGCCGATCGTGTCGAGGAGGAGGGGGCCGAGATCGTCGTCGATGTCGTCGGGAACGGGCAAGAGGCAGTTGTCGGGCACGGCGACGAACTCGCAATAGCCGCCGTCCCGGTTCCAGCCGATGAGCGAGGAGACCTCGATGCACATCTGGGTGTCGCCCGCTTCGCAAGCTTCGCAGTGGCCGCAATGGGTCGGGATGTAGACGGCGCAGCGGCTGCCGTCCAAGGCGTGGCCCGGCTGTTCGACGCGCCCGAAGATCTCGTGACCGGCGATGAATTCGGCGCCCTTGTGCCAGAGCTTGAAGTCCGAGCCGCAGAGCGCTGTCCTCAGGACGCGAACCAGCGCCTCTCCGGGCCCGGGCTTCGGCATCTCGACAGAGGTGATGGCGATGACGTCGTCGCCCTTGAAGTCGGCGGCGCGCATGTGGTCGTTGGTCGTCATCGGGGATCAGCCTTTCACGGCGCCAAGCGTCAGGCCGGAGATCAGCCAGCGCTGGACGACGAAGGAGAGGGCGAGCGGCGGCAGCGCGATCAGGGTCGCCGCGGCCATCAGGCCGCCCCAGTTGGTGGAGCCCTCGCCGATGAAGTTGAAGGAAGCCGCGATCAGCGTCTTGGTGTCGGAGTTCGACAGGACGAGCGCGAACAGGAAGTAGTTCCAGGAAAACACGAAAGCGAGAATCGCGGAGACTGCGAGGCCCGAGACGACGAGCGGCAGCGCGATGCGCCAGAAGATGCGCACCGGATTGCAGCCGTCCACCTGTGCCGCCTCGAAGACGCTGCGCGGGATGTTGTCGAAGAAGGGAAGCAGGACCCAGATGACGATCGGCATGGTGATCACGGCGTGGGTCAGGATCAGCGCGCTGTAGGTGCCGATCATGTCGAACTGCCGGAACATCACGTACCATGGCAGCAGGAAGAGCGTTCCCGGCGCCATGCGGGCGACGAGCGTGACGATTGCCGGCCAGGTGATCCGCGTCCAGGAGACGACGAAGGCGGCTGGCGCGCCGAGCAGCATGCCGAGCGCCGTCGAGCCGATCGTCACGATCAGCGAGTTGATGCCGAACTGCAGGAACGGCGTCGTTTGCGACAGCGAGCGGTAGTTGTCGAGCGTCGGCTGGAAGAAGATCGTCGGTGGATAGGCCGTGACCTCGTAGCTCTGCTTGAAGGAGGACAGCACCATCCAGGCGACCGGCGCCAGCACCGCGATGCCGGCGGCGACGAGCAGGACGACGTCGAGGACGGCGATCAGCCGGTCCGAGGGTCGGTTGGCGAGCGATGACATGGCGTTACCAGGCGACGATGTGACGAAGGCGGTTGAGGGCGAGGGTGACACCGAGGACGATGACCGAGAGCGTCACCATCAGCGCGCTCGCATAGCCGAGCTGGAAGAACTCGAAGCCGGTGCGAAAGCCGTAGATGTTGAGGGTCAGCGAGGCATTGGCGGGTCCGCCCTGGGTGGTGATGTAGATGAGATCGAAGAACCGCAGGAGATCGACCGAGCGCAGCACCATGGCGGTGACGAGCGTCGGCAGAAGCAGCGGCAGGGTGATGCGCCACAGCCGTTTCCAGCCCGAGGCGCCGTCGATCTCCGCCGCCTCGTAGACGGAGGGCGGAAGCGACTGCAGACCGCCCAGAACGATCAGCGCGACATAGGGGCTCCACTGCCAAGTATCGATCAGCGCCAGCGTCGGCACCACCCATTGCGGCGAGGCGAGCCATTCGGAGGGCGGCAGGCCGAGAGACGTCAGGATGTAGTTCGCGGCCCCGAGCGAAGGGTCGAGAATGACCAGCCACATCATCCCGGCGACGACCGGTGGCAGCATGAAGGGCGAAATGAACAGGGAGCGGACGAAGCCCGGCAGGCGCTTGGCACGGAACATCAGGAGCGCGAGAGCCGTGCCGAAGAACAGCTGCAGGACGAGCGACAGAATGTAAAGATAGAAGGTGATGACGACGCCGTTCCAGAAGCTCTCGTCGTTCACCATCCGCGTGTAGTTGCCGGCGCCGATGAACCGCGTCGTGCCGGTCGAGCTGAACGCCTCGAAGCTGAGATACAGCGTATAGGCGACCGGAAACGCGATCATCGCAACGGTGAAGAGGACGGCCGGCGCTCCGAGCGCTCCGAGTTGGCCCTTGGACGTCTGCATTTCGTCTTATCCCGCCAGAAAGCCGCCATCGACGGCGTAGACCGCGCCGGTCACGTAGGAAGCGGCGGGCATTGCAAGATAGGCAACCGTTCCCGCGACATCCTCGGGCTGGCCCCAACGCTTGAAGGCGGTTCGGTCGGCGATCTTCTGATAGTGGCCGAGATCCCTGCGGCCCTCGGCATTGATGTTCGTCTCGATGAAGCCCGGCGCCACCGCGTTGACGCGAATGCCCTCGGCCGCCCAGGCCAGCGCCAGCGAGCGCGTGAGCATGACGACGCCGCCCTTGGAGGCGCAGTAGCCCGGCAGTCGGGGCAGGGCCGCAAAAGCATTCATCGATGCGATGTTGACGATCGAGCCCTTTCGCGAGGCAAGGCCTGGCTTGAAGGCAAGGCAGGCCGACATCGTGCCGACGAGATTGACCTCCAGCACCTGCCGGAAGACGTCGATCGAAAATTCCTCGTCGCGTCTGAGGATGCCGGCGCAGTTGACCAGGAGATCGACCGGGCCGACGTCCTGCGCATAGGCCTCGACGGCGGCGTTGTCGGTCACGTCGAGCACTGAGAGCTCAGTTTCGGCCGGGGCGTCGCAGGCCCGGATTTCCGCGTCGCTGATGCCTGTCGCGTGGATCTTCGCCCCGAGGGCGTGAAGTTGTCGCAGGATCGCGAGCCCGATGCCGCCGGCTCCGCCGATGACCACGGCCCGAAACCCGGCCGCCAGGGCGAAATTATTCATGACGCAGGATCCCATGCCGCATTTCAAAACGTGTCCGGCCGAACGCCGGATACGCCGGGAGGTGCGGTCGCCAGACGGGAAGCGGCGACCGCAACGTTCGAGCGCGCTCTATTGGCGCGCGATCAGCCCATCGAGTGCTTCGTCGGCGGCCTTGCAGGCGGTATCGACATCGGCCTCGCCGAGCAGGATCTGGTCGACGGCCTGGCCGATATATTCACGCGATTCCGGGTTCTCGACGATCGGGAACCCGACTTCGGACGTGCCGGTCTTGGCCAGTTCGTCGAGCGTCTTCTGCCACTGCTGGCGGAGCGGCTGCTCCTCGAGCCATGCCTTATATTGCGGGTCTTGCGAGACAGACTGGCGTGGGGGGGCGATGCCTTCGAGGGCAAGCTCTGCCTGCATTTTCGGGCTCGTCGCCCACTGCAGGAAATACCAGGCCGCGTCTTTGTGGTCGGAGAAGGCCGAGATCGTCAGCGCCCAGCCGATGGTCGTCGGCACCGATCCGCCATCACCCTTCGGCAACGGCACGATCGCCGTGTCCTTGAGCCTTGCGCCGCCTTCCATCACCGAGGGGAACTCGTTGGAGGACTGAAAGCTCATCGCCGAGCGGCCGGCACGGTAGAGCGAGGTGAGCTGATAGAAGGAGTAGTTCACGACCCCCGGAGGGCCATAGTCCTTCAGGAGATTGGCGTAGGCCTGAAGGGCCGCCTTGCCCTCGGGCGAACAGAGGTTCGACTTGCCGTCCTTCATGTATTCCCCGCCCATATTGTGCAGGAAATTCGAGAAGGTGTAGGGCAAGGCCGGCTTCAGGCCGCGCGAGGCGAAAGGCGTGATCGAGCTGTCGCATTTCTTGATCGTCTGCGCCGCGCTCTGGATGTCGGCGATGGTCTTCGGCGGCTCGACATTGCACTTCTTGAAGATGTCGGTCCGGTAGTAGAGGACCGGTCCCTCGATGTTGAGCGGCAGGCCTGTGAGGATGCCGTCGAACCGCGCCGCGTCCACCAGCGCTTTTCCCAGCCCGTCGAAGTCATAGTCGCTCGATACGCTGTCCTTCACGAACGGCGTCAGGTCCGTGTACCAGCCGGCCGCCGCATACTGCCTGCCCTCGCGGGAGGGCAGCGTCATGAAGACGTCGACCTCGTCGGAGCGGGCGTTGAGGACGGTCAGCAGACGCTGGCGCATCTGCTGCTCCTGATAGCTGTCGACCTTGAGCTTGATGCCGGTGAGCGCCGTGAACTCGTCCTGATGCTTCAGGATCGCGCTTGCCACCGGGTTGTTGTTGGCGAGGAAGGTGATCGTCTCGCCTTTGTGAGCCTTCCAGTCGAATCCCTGGGCGAGGGCCGATCCGGCTGTCGTGGACAGCGCCAACGCCGCCACAATGCCGCCGACCAGGGTGAGCTTGCGTGATGCCATGGTTTCCTCCCGTTGCATCGAACAGCCTCGGCATCCTCCTCGATCCGGGCTATTGTTTTGTAACCGGTTACATACGCCCGACGAATCAACGTCGTCAACGCTGTCATCGATGAATCGCGGCAAAAACGTCGCTGCAATGCAGCAAAATCGACGGTTGCGCGGCGCGCCAGGGTGCTGGTATCGGGTGTATCTGAACAGGGTAACAGCGGGGATCATGAAACCGGTTTCTCAAGCGCTTGGAGCAGGATCGTCTCGGCCTCGGGGCGTCGGCATCAGAGCCGTCGCCAAGAAGGCCGGGGTTTCGACGGCAACGGTTTCGCGGTTCTTGAACCGGCCGGAATCGGTCAGCGCGGAGCTCGGAATACGCATCCGTGCGATCGTCGACGAGGTCGGCTACATTCCCGATGCTTCGGCGCGGGCTCTGTCCTCGCGCAGAACCCGCACGATCGGCGCGATCATTCCGACCATCGACAATGCGATGTTCGCCCAGGGGCTGCAGGCGTTGCAGCGCTATCTGTCGAGCCAGAACTATCTTCTCTTGCTTGCGACCAACGAATACGATCTCGACATCGAGCTGGAGCAGGCGCGCAATCTCGTCAGCCGCGGGATCGACGGCCTGCTTCTGCGCGGCGACGCCCATCACGACGCCCTGCGCGATCTCCTGCGAGCCAAGGCGATCGATTTCGTCAATGTCGGCGTCTACGATCCCGAAAAGTCCTATCCGAGCATCGGGGTCGACAATGAGGGCGCCGGGCGCTGCATCGCCCGGCATCTGATCGATCTCGGCCATCGCTCGGTCGGGATCGTCGCGGCCATGCAGCGCAACAACGATCGCGCGCAGGCCCGGATGCGCGGTGTCTTCTCCGCCCTTCAGGAAGCCGGCGCGGCGCCGAGGCCGGAATGGCAGATGCAGGTCAACTACAAGCTCGACGAGGCGCGGCAGGCGGCCCGCATGCTGCTGCAACGCGAGGATCGGCCGACCGCGCTCGTCTGCGGCAACGACGTCATCGCCTATGGCGTGATGATGGAAGCGCAAAAGCTCGGCTTCGACGTGCCGGGTGACCTTTCGGTCGTCGGCTTCGACGATCTCGAATGGAGCCGTCACCTGCAGCCGGCCCTGACCACGATCCACATGCCGACGGACGAAATCTGGACGCGGGCGGGACAATACCTCGTGGAGACGCTGGCGGGTCATCCCGCGATGAAGCATCGCGAGATCGATTTCTCGCTCGTCGTGCGTGATTCGTCGGCACCGCCGAAGTCGGTATGAGCCAAGCCTCGCCCCGCGAGCTGAAGGCCGGGCGCGAAATCTGCCAAAACCTCTCGGGAGACCTTATGATGGCCGTGCATTCCTTCACGATCGCGCATATCGAGCCGCTGGTGTTCCGGGTGCCGATCGAGACACCGGTCGTGACCTCGTTCGGCGTCATGCGCGATCGGCCGGCCGTGTTCGTTCGGGTCGTCGCCGGCGATGGCGCCGAGGGCTGGGGCGAGGCGTGGTGCAATTTTCCCGCCGTCGGGGCCGAACATCGGGCGCGGCTGATCGCGTCTGTCCTCGCCCCGCTCATTGAGGGTAGAACCTTCGAAACGCCGGCCGCGGCCTTTGCCTTCATGCAGGAGGCGACCGCTGTTCTTGCCATCCAGAGCGGTGAGCCCGGCCCGTTGGCCCAGGCGGTCGCCGGCATCGACATCGCGATCTGGGACATGCTCGCCCGGCGCAGCGCCCAACCCCTCAATCGCTTCCTCGGCGGCGCCGACGTTGGACGCGTCAGGGCTTACGCCAGCGGCCTGAATGCGGACGAGCCGGAGCGGCTTGCAAGCCGCAAGGCCGAGGCGGGTTTTCGCCGCTTCAAGATCAAGGTCGGATTCGGCGAGGAGCGCGACCTCCGCAATCTCGAAACGATGCGCCAGACCTTCGGCGACGAGACCGAACTGATGGTCGACGCGAACCAGGCCTGGAACACCGACACCGCGATGCGGATGGGCCGGCTGTTCGAGCCCCTCGCGCCGAAATGGCTTGAGGAGCCGGTGCGGGCCGATGCCTCGATCGAAACCTGGCAATCGATCGCGCGCGGATGCGGCGTCCCGCTTGCCAATGGCGAGAACCTGCGGGGCGCAGCCGAGTTTTCGGCGATGACCGCAAGCGGCGCCGTGCGCTATCTGCAACCCGACATCGGCAAGTGGGGCGGGATCTCCGGCTGTCTGACGGTCGCAAGACATGCGGTGGACAGTGGCGTGACCTATTGCCCGCACTGGCTCGGTGGTGGCGTCGGTCTGATCGCCTCGCTGCATCTTCTTGCCGCCATTGGCGGCGAGGGCATCCTCGAAGTCGATGCCAATCCCAATCCGCTGCGCGAGGATCTGATCCTCGGATTTCCCGAGATGGCAGATGGCGACATGCTGATCCCCGAGGGCGCCGGCATCGGCGTCGCGCCGGATCTCTCTGCCCTGAAGCGCTATGCCGTCGACATCCCGTCTTGAGCTGGCTTTGACACGGCCCGGCGAGCGAATAGCTGGCGACCAAGGCCGGTTTCGCGCTAAGGAAGAGGCTCAATCGACGTCTCGAGGGTTGGGTTGGACGAGGCAGTGACACGGCGGATGCGCCGAACCCGGCGGAACGTGAAGATGAGCGACGTGGCCCTGGCCGCCAACGTCTCGCCATCGACCGTCTCGCTTTATCTGCGCAGACCCCATTCGGTGTCGCAGAAGGCCGGCACGGCCATCGCTGGCGCGATCGATCGGCTCGGCTATGTGCCCAACCTGATGGCCGGCGGTCTGGCGGCGGCGCGCTCGCGAGTCGTCGGTGTGGTCGTCCCCTCGATGCGCAATGCCTTTTTCGCCGATACGGTCTCGGCCATGCAGAGCATCCTGTCGGGGCACGGCTTTCAGGTGATGTTCGGCAATACCGACTACGACGCGGACGCCGAACTCCAGCTGGTCAGGGCCAATCTCTCATGGTCGCCCTCGGCAATGGTTCTGACCGGGCTCCACCATTCTCCGCAGACCCGCGATCTTCTGCGTAACGCCGATTGCCCCGTCGTCGAAATGTGGGAGCTTGGAGAAGACCCGATCGACCATGCCGTCGGCTTCTCGCACCACGAGGCAGGCCGCGCCGCCGCGCGCCATCTGTTGCGCAAGGGGCGGCAGAAGCTGGCCTTCCTCGGTGCGCGCATGCAGGAAGATCGCCGCGCGATGAAACGCGCCGAAGGCTTCGCAGCCGAGGCGGCGACACAGGGCGTCACGGCCGAGATCATCAATCACATCAAGCCGGCAAGCACGGAGGCCGCAGCCGCGCTGCTCTCGAGCGCGCTCTCAAAAGATCCCGGCCTTGACGGTGTCGCCGCGTCCAACGATACGCTCGCGCTCGGGCTTCTGTTCGAATGCAGCCGGCGCGGCATCGCCGTTCCGAACGACCTTTCGGTGATCGGGTTCGGGGATCTCGAATTCGCGGCCTTCAGCAACCCCTCGCTGACGACGATCCGCCCCTTCGGCGATGTCATCGGCCAGGAGATCGCCCAGCTGATCCTCGACATCGTCGAGGGGGAAGGGCGATCGCGAACCGCGATCAACACCGGCTTCGTGATCGTCGAGCGCGGCAGCGCCTGACCTGGGCGTCTCCGGGAACGAGGGTCAGTAGGCCGAGGAGACCTTGCCCTGCTCCTTTGCCGGCTGGCCGCGCAGTTCCCCGAGCCAGTCACGCGCCCGGCCGGTCATCATCGCGATGTCCGAGGCCATGGCCGAGAAGTCGTAGCCGTAATCGAGGAAGCGGCGGACCATGGCAGGGTTCGGTCCGACGATGCCGATTTTGGTGCCGGCAGCCTTGGCGTCCCTGGCGGCTTTCTCGATGAGAGCCTGCACCTCGGCGTTTCCGATATCGCCGATGTGCCCCATGGCCGCAGACAGATCGCCCGGCCCGACGAACACCGCGTCGATGCCGGGAACGCCCGCGATCTCGGCAAGCCGACCGACGGCTTCGGGCGTTTCCAGCTGGGCGATGACGTAGGTCTCGTCATTGGCGCGTTTCAGATAATCGGGAACCGCGCCGTAGCGCGATGCGCGGTGGACGGCGGCGACGCCGCGAACGCCCACCGGCGGGTATTTGACCGAGGCGACGGCGGCCCTGGCCTCCTCGGCGGTTTCGACGAAGGGCACCATGACCGTCTGCGCGCCGGCGTCGAGCACCTTTTTGGTCATCACCATGTCGTTCCAGGCAAGACGCACGATCGGCTCGGCCGGGGTGCAGCCGACGGCCCGCAATATGTCGGGAAGGTTGGCGACCTCGACGGGCACGTGCTCCATATCGACCACGACAAAATCGAAGCCGGTATGCCCGATCGCTTCGGACGGCCCCGGCGCGGCCGACATCAGCCAGGTGCCGAGCGGCGGCATGTCCCGTTTTTCATCCAGCATGCGGCGAAAGCGGTTGGAAATATCCTGAGTCATAAGGAAGAGCCTTCAGTAGATTGCCGGTTCGGGCAGGTTGCGCACGCCGGAAAGGAAGTCGAAGTCGCAGCCCTCATGGGCCTGACTGACATGGCGCTGGTAAAGGGCGGTGAAGCTGGTCGCATAAAGCGGCGTAGGGGGGGACAGCTTGGCACGTCGCCGTTCGAGTTCGTCGTCGGCGACCTGCATGTCGAGCCGACCGGCCTCGACGTCGAGAACGACCGTGTCGCCGGTCTTGAGCAGCGCCAGGGGGCCGCCGACGGCCGATTCGGGCGAAACATGGAGAATGCAGGTGCCGTAATGGGTGCCGCTCATGCGGCCGTCGCAGATCCGCACGATATCCTTCACGCCCTTTTTCAAAAGTGCCTTGGGGATCGGCAGATTGCCCCATTCGGGCATGCCCGGCGCGCCGACCGGGCCGGCATTGCGCAGAACGAGAACCGTATCTTCGGTGACGTCGAGATCAGGATCGTCGAGTTCCTTCATCATCGTTCCCGGATCGTCGAAGACGAGCGCCGGGCCTTGGTGTTTCAGGAATTTCGGATTGGCGGCCGATGATTTCAAAATGGCCCCGTTCGGCGCGAGATTGCCCTTCAGGAGCACCAGCGTCCGTCCTTGCGAGAGCGGAACCACCGGATTGTCGAGATCGCGAATGACATCGTCGTTCCAGCAATCTGCGCCGGAAATCGCCTCGCCGAGCGTCCTGTTCTCGACGGTTCGCGCATCGAGGGCGAGGTGCTCGGTGAGCTTTGCCATCAGCGCGCGCAGGCCGCCGGCGAAATGGAAGTCTTCCATCAGATAGGTGCCCGACGGGAACAGATTGGCAAGCACGGGGATCTTCTCGGCCGCCGCCGCCATGTCCTCCAGCCGGAGCGTCAGCCCGGCGCGGCCGGCCATCGCGATCAGATGGATCGCCGCGTTTGTCGACCCACCGAGCGCCATGTAGACGGCGAGGCCGTTGACGAAACTTTCCTGGCTGAGAACGTCGGACGGTTTGAGATCCTCGAGCACCATCGCGACGATGCGCTCGCCGCAGAGCGACGCCATCCGAGGATGGCCGGAATCGACGGCGGGGATGGACGAGGCCCCGGTCAAAGTGAGGCCCATGGCATCGACGATCGAGGTCATCGTCGAGGCCGTTCCCATCGTGTTGCAGGTGCCGGCCGAGCGCGTCATCCGGCTTTCCAGATCGACCCAGTCGTCCTCGGTGATCTCGCCGCGCCGCAGCTGGTCGAAATAGGTCTTGGTGTGGGTTCCAGCGCCCGTCGTCACGCCCCGCCACTTGCCGCTCGACATCGGGCCGGCCGGACAGAAGATCGTTGGCAGATTCATCGAGATCGCGCCCATCAGGAGGCCCGGCGTGGACTTGTCGCAACCGCCGAGAAGGACGCAGCCGTCGATGGGATGCGAACGCAGGATCTCCTCTGCCTCCATGGCGAGGAAATTGCGGTAAAGCATGGTGGTGGGCTTCACCATGACCTCGCCGACCGACAAAGCCGGCATCTCCACCGGGTAGCCGCCCGCCTGCCACACGCCCCGTTTCACCGCTTCGGCGCGGTCGCGCAGATGGGCGTGGCAGGGGCTCATCTCACTCCAGGTGTTGATGATGCCGATGACCGGCTTGCCCATGAACTCCTCGCGCCGCATGCCCATTTGCTGGGTCCGCTGGCGGTGTGCGAAACCGCGGATGTCCGAGGAGGCGAACCATCGCTGGCTGCGCAGATCTGAGATGGCTTTCGTCATGGCAGGACTCGTGTTTTCGCTGTGCCTTCGGGTAACGCGGGCGAGCGGCACCGGCTTTGATCAATTGCGTCGGCAGAGCCGCACGGTTTTCTCATGCGCCCCGCATCATGCAGGCGCGGATAAGGGGCAAAATTGCATTCTCGATGATCGCACTGAGGATCCGGTGGCGACCAAGCCCGGAGAGATGGCCATCGTCGCGGCATGAGGGCCGCAAGAATGGCGCCGGTATGCATGAAATCTCCTGCGATACATCCCGTCAGGCTTTCCAGGGGACATTTCGCCAAATCGTAGCGCTACGATCAGAGGCTGTCAAAGAGCTCGTTGCGGCCTTCGGACGATCGTGGCGAGGCCATAATGACGCGGAGCGGACAGAATCGCATTCATGGCGTGAGAGCTCAAGCGCCGCGAAGCCAGGGCATCAGCCCGTCGGAAAGACGTCTTGCCGCCGCTTGAAGCCTCGCAAGCGATTGACAGAATATTTCGTATCGCTACGATTTGGCCTCAGCGTTCCGGGATTGGGAGATGCCGGAGACGATGGTCCTCTCGTGAGGGCCGACGAATTTATCAGGGAGGAAATCATGAAAATCACGACAGTCGTGACGGCATTCGGCCTGTCCGTAACCTGCGGAGCGGCAAGCGCGCAGACGATCGAGATGATCGTTCCGTTCAGCGCCGGCGGAGGCACCGATACGGTCGCCCGTGTGTTCGAGCCCGGCTTTTCCGAGGCCCTCGGCAAGACCGTGGTGATCCGCAATGTCGATGGCGCCAGCGGAACGATCGGCGCGGCCGCGACGGCGGATGCGAGCGGCGATGGTTCGACGGTCGGTTACATTCCGATCGGTCCGCTCGCGATTCAGCCGTCCTTGCGACAGACCTCCTACAGCGCCGATGATTTCGACTATATCTGCCAGACTACCTCGACGCCCGTCTTCCTTCTCGAAAAGAAGGATTCGGACATGGATTCCGTCGAGGACTGGATCGCCAAGGGCAAGGACGGGCGCATCGTCTACGGCTCGTCCGGGCCGGGCACCATCCCGCATATCGCCATGGCAGCCTTCGCCTCGGAAGCCGGCCTCAATGCGGTGCATCTGCCGTTCAAGGGCACGGGGCCCGCGATGAACGCGATGGCAGGCGGCGAGATCGATCTGTTCGTGGACACGGCGACGGTGCTCGAGAACAACGACGTCAAGGCGCTCGCCGTCTTCGCGCCGGAGCGACTCGAAGCCTATCCCGATATCCCGACGATGAAGGAACTCGGCCACGACCTCGAATTTTCGGTCTGGCAGGGCCTCGTCGCCCCCAAGGGCATTCCCGAAGAGGCTCTCGCGGCTTATTCCGAAGCCTGCCGCAAGGCGATCGACACCGATCGCTTCAAGGAGCTGGCTAAGAGCACCAACACGGGGATCGCCTATCGCGGGCCGGAGGAATTCGCGGCTTTCGTCAAGAAGGACGCGGAGCGCAATCGCGAGATCCTGAAACAGGCCGGCCTCGTCAAATAGACGTTTCGTCGATGGTAAGGGCGGCCGGGCGTCTTCAGCGTCCCGCTGCCCGTCGCGGTCCGATCGCGGCGAATGTCGACCCTGCGGTCGCGCCTTTCCCAATCATCCAGCCAATTCAAGCAGTGTCATGAACGATAGCCGCGCCGTCAGGCTTTCCATATCGAGCGGCGTCTGCCTCGTCGGGGCGGCGTTTCTCGTCTCCGCCTTCGCCGGGGCCGGCGCCGGGGACGGGAACCTCGCCGCCGGCGACACCCCAGACGCCCTGCCGCGCATTCTCCTGATCGCGTGGGTGGGCCTTGCTCTCGCCGACATCGCCCGCCAGCTCCTTTCCGCGCGTTCCGAACGAGTGGCGGCCGATCCGGCCGATGCCGGCCTTCGCAACTCCCATGTCGGCATCGTCATGGCGGTGTCGCTCGCATTGGCGATCGCGATCGTCTTTCTGGGCTATCTGGTCCCGATCGTCATCGCTCTGCCGCTGCTTCTCTACCTCACCGGAACCCGCGCGCCGGTCGCCTTTGCCGCGTCCTTTCTGCTGCTCGGCCCCGGCCTGTGGCTTCTGTTCCATCACCTTCTCGGGATCCGGCTGCCGATCCTGATGTCCGGGGGGCTCTTCTGATGCCCGATCTTGGTTTTCTCGCCGATGCCCTCTCGCCGGCGACGCTTCTGGCCATTCTCGTCGGCACGACCCTCGGGATCGTCATCGGGGCGCTTCCGGGGCTCGGCTCCGTCGTCGGCCTGTCGATCTGCCTGCCCTTCACCTTCGGCATGGACACCGTCCCGAGCCTCGCCCTGCTGCTCGGGGTCTATTGCGGATCGGTCTATGGCGGCTCGATCTCGGCGATCCTGATCAACTCGCCCGGAACGCCGCAGTCGGCCGCCACGATGCTCGACGGCCACCCCATGGCGCAGCGCGGGGAGGGCGGGCTCGCCCTCGGCTGGGCGACCGTCTCCTCGGTGCTCGGCGGCCTGATCTCCTGCGTGGTGCTGATCCTCGCCGCGCCGCAGCTCGCCCGGTTTGCAACCCGTTTCGGATCGGTGGAAATCTTCTCACTGATCCTTCTGGCACTCACCTGCATCGCCGCCGTTTCCAGAGGCAGCATGCTGAAGGGCCTGGCGATGGGGGCGGCCGGCCTGTTCCTCTCCCTGATCGGGACCGACCCGGTGACGGGTGCTGCGCGCTTCACCTTCGACATCCAGTTCCTGTCCGCCGGCCTCGACCTCATTTCTGTCGTCATCGGCCTCTTCGCCCTGTCGGAGGCGTTTTCGCGCCTCGCAATGCCCGATACCGGTGCGCCGCCGGTTGCCAATGCCCGACTTGAAATTCCGGCGTTGAAAGCATGGAAGGGCCGCGTCGGAAATCTCCTTCGCAGCTCGACCATCGGCTGTCTGATCGGCGCGCTGCCGGGGACGGGGGCGGCGACGGCCGCCTTCATCAGCTACGCGTCCGCCAAGCAGGCCTCGCCGCGGCGGGACAATTTCGGCAAGGGCGAGCCCGATGGCCTGATCGCGGCCGAGGCGTCGAACAACGCGGTGACGGGAAGCGCGATGATCCCGACGCTGGCACTCGGCATTCCAGGCGACGTCGTCACGGCGATCCTCCTCTCCGCAATGGTGGTTCACGGGATCACGCCGGGTGTGCGGCTGATGAGCGAGCATCTCGACGTCGTCAACGCGATCTTCGTCGTCCTGATCCTCGTCAATATCGTAATGTTCTTTCTCGCCTTTCCGATCGTCCGGCTGTTCGGCAAGATCCTTGCGACGCCCGAGCGGATCATCATGGTCGGCGTCATCGTCTTCTCGCTGATCGGCGCCATCACCGTGCGCGGCAACGCCCTCGACGGGGTCGTCGCGGTCGCCTTCGGGATCATCGGCTACGGCTTGCGGCTCGGCGGCTTTCCGCTGGCGCCCTTCGTCATCGGACTGGTGCTCGGTCCCCAATTCGAGCAAAATCTGCGGCGCGGCCTCCTGCTCAACGACGGCAACATCTTGAGCTTCCCGACAGCCAGCTGGATCGCCGCCGTCATCTTCGCCGTCATCGCCATCGTGATGATCGTCGTCCCGCTGAGCTCGCTCGTCCTCGGCCGCATGCGCCGGCGCACCGGACCGGCGTGAACGGCGATTCGGCAAGCGCCTGGCCGCATTTGCCGGATCGGATGCCGGGTCTGGAAGACGGCAGGCCGCGCGGCGTTGCGCAGCATGATCGAAGAACCAAAGCTTAGCGCCAGCCGCTAGCGGCGAAGCGATCCTGTCGCATCACGGATAAGCGTCACCGCGCTGAGTTCGAAAAAGTCGGCAGCCGCCCGCATCATCTCGAACGCAAAGCGCATGGAAGCAGCGCCCGTTACCCGTGTCTTCGGGTCGCGCACCGGGGTAGATCGACCCTGGAACAGAGAACCTTGCGAACGATCGACAATCCGTTCGGCACGAGATTGTCACCCATGTCTTAGGGACGTTCTGTTACCCATGTCTCCGGGCTGGACAAATGTCCGACCCGAGACATAGGTGACGTTTCGTACCGGAGACATGGGTAACACTTTTCGCTTTGCGGGAGGTGTTGATGCCGTGGATGGAAAGGTCCGTTATGGACGAACGTCTGCGCTTCGTGGCCCG
>NZ_JAGJCF010000024.1 GCF_017815135.1 Jiella mangrovi
AGATCGCCGAGCGCTATGCGGCTCGCTGCGACACGACGAAGATCCCCTGCGTGTCCGTCTGGACGCCGTCCTCCTGAGCGATCGGGAGATCATTTTCGGGGGGTGAGAGTGGTGATTGATGGTTCTGCCAGTCGAAACGACCTCCCGGATGGAACTGCAGCGCAGGGCGCAGGCTCTGTCGCTGCGCTTTGAGGGGGCCGATGCGTCGGTCGTTCTGAAGGCGGCGCTGACGGAGCTCTTCGTCGGCCGGATCGGCCTTGTGTCGTCCTTCGGGACGGAGGCCGCGATCCTGCTGCACATGGTCTCGCGGATCGATCCCTATGCTCCGGTGGTGTTTCTCGACACCTGGAAGCACTTTGCCGAGACGCTCGCCTATCGCGACCAGCTGATCGAGCGTTTCGGCCTTTGCAACGTCCAGATCGTCACGCCGCGTCCGGCGCAGCTCGAGGCGGACGATCCCGATGGCGACTTGCACGCCCGCAATGCCGATCTCTGCTGCCATGTCCGCAAGACCCTGCCGATGCTGTCGGCGCTGAGGCCGTTCGACTGCTGGATCACCGGCCGCAAGCGGCATCAGGCGCGAACGCGGGCCGGCATGCAGCTGTTCGAGGGCGAGGAGCGCCGGCTGAAGCTCAACCCGCTGATCGACTGGTCGGCCGACGACATCGCGGCCTATTTCCGTGAAAACGATCTGCCCGAACACCCGCTGAAATCGGCGGGCTACCTCTCCGTCGGCTGCCTGCCCTGTACGCGGGCGGTCAAACCCGGCGAGGACGCGCGCGCCGGACGCTGGGCCGGCACCGACAAGACCGAATGCGGCATCCATATCGTCGACGGGAAAATCGCCCGCGCGGTGGGGTGATCGGAGCGCGGTCCGCTCTGACGATCAGTGACAGACAACGGGTCGCGGGGCTGCGCCTGGAGCATTTCCCGTGCAAGCCGGTTCGGCTTTCACAGGCGGACAATGAGGCTTGGCAAAGCAATAGAGCGTTTTGGCCGACTCTTGTTCGCCGGAAACGCTCTGGCTCAGTTCCCGCCATGCAGGTCCCTGGTGTCCTCGTCTGACAATTCCCCGTTCACCTCGGCCAGCGTCTCGTCCATCAAACGAAGCATCTTTTCGAGGGCGCGGCATTGCTCGCTGAGAACCTCACGTTGCTCGCGCAGGCGCGTTTCCAGTCCCTTCATGTTCTCGCGTCGACCGAGCGGTGCCTCGTAGAGATCGACGATCTGCTTGACCTCGGAGAGGGGAAAGCCGAGCGTCTTGAACCTTGTGATGAGTTCCAGCCGCTTCTTGTCGGCGGTGGAGTAGACCCGCATCTCACCGCGACGGCCGGGCCGAACGAGGCCCCGTTCTTCGTAGAAGCGCAGCGTGCGAAGGGTGAGCCCGAACTCCTGCTCCAGGTCCTTGATGGAGAACGTCTCTTCGTCTGGCATCTACTACTCACCTGCTGCCGGCCAGCCATGGGGTCCGGCGAACGGTCCTTATGACGCGCGTGCCGCGGATTCTATTCAAGTTCGCTCGCCATCGAAACTTTGCCGCTTCGATGTCGTTGCAAATCCACGATTTTTTTCAGTCAACGGGCATGAGGGAAACGGGAATAACGAACGGGAGCTTTCAGACGCGGTCCGTCAATGGATGACGGACGAAACCACCTTCTCCGGCGGCTCGCCTTCGGATCGCCAGGCGAGGCGGAAGAACGGGATCACGAAGCCCTGCCATTCGCGATCGTGGAACGTCACCGCCAACTCGCCCTTGTGATCGTGCATGGCGACGACAATGCGTTGCGGCAGGCGGCGGCCTTCGACCATCAGGAACAGGTTTTGCGCCATGGCATAGACCCGGCGAAGCCGCTCGATCCGGTCGGGTTCGTCTTCCTGTCGATGGGCTTCCATGACGGGAAGATATTCAGCCGCCAGCTGGCGCTCCTGTATGCCGTCGCCTTCACCCAGATGCCACTCTTCCAATTTCATATGCTGCTTTCCAGATGACGTGCCGCCATTGCAGTATAGACCTTCACAGCCGATCTTGAACCGCTCGCGGGCCTCAGCGCGCCTCCATGCACAGCACGATTGCCCGCGCGCATCGAGGAATGTCGCTTCGGCGCTATCTGGCCGCGCCAAAACTTGGCATAGGCGTAGCCGGAGAACGGAACATGCCGTCTCCACTTTGGCACAGCGAGGGAGCCCGACGTCATGGAAAAGCGCGCCGTTATTTTCGATACCGACCCCGGCCAGGACGATGCCGTTGCGATCCTGACGGCGCTTGCCTCGCCGGAACTCGACGTTCTGGGCATCTGTACGGTCGCCGGCAATATCCCGCTGGATCTGACGACGAAAAACGCCCTGAAGCTCATCGAACTCGCCGGCCGCACCGACGTGCCCGTCCATGCCGGCTGCGACCGGCCGCTCGGCCGCGCTCTCGTGACCGCCGAGCATGTCCACGGTGAAACCGGGCTCGACGGCCCGGACCTGCCTGAACCGGCGACCGGGCCGGGCGCTGGCCATGCCACCGACTTCCTGATCGAGACGGTACGGGCGCGCGAGCCGGGCACCGTGACGCTGATGGCGCTCGGCCCGCTGACCAACGTCGCGCTGGCCTTCGCCAAGGCGCCGGACATCGTTTCGCGGCTCGCCGGCCTCGTCCTGATGGGCGGCGGCTGTTTCGAGGGCGGCAACATCACGCCGGCGGCCGAATTCAACATCTATGTCGATCCCGAAGCCGCCGCGATGGTGTTCCGCTCCGGCGTTGCGATCACCGTCCTGCCGCTCGACGTCACCCATCAGATGCGCTCGACGAAGCAAAGGATCGATGCGTTCCGGGCGCTCGGCAACAAGGCCGGCGAAGCGGTTGCGGCGATGCTGTCCTTTTCCGAGCGCTTCGACGTGGAAAAATACCAGTCGGAGGGCGCGCCGCTGCACGATCCCTGCGTGACCGCCTTCGTGCTCGATCCGTCGATCTTTGAGGGTCGGCAGATCAATGTCGAGATCGAGACCGGCAGCGCGCTCGCCCGCGGCATGACGGTGGCCGACTACTGGGGCGTCACCGACCGGCCAAAGAACGCCTTCTGGGTGCGGTCCGGGGATTCGGACCGGTTCTATCAGCTTTTGACGGAACGGATCGGCCGGCTGCCTTAAAGGCCGGGGACAGGCGAAGCAGCCCCTCATCCTGAGGTGCTCGCAAAGCGAGCCTCGAAGGGCGAGGGGCTGGCCTTTCAGATGCTGGTGCTTCCCGGTGCATGCAACTGCGAGACCCGAGCGCGCACCCTCGCCCTTCGAGGCTCACCCGATTGAAAATCGGCCTCGCACCTCAGGATGAGGGTGCGTTAGGCGTCGCATGGGCGCCGGCCTGGCTTTAACCGATCCGCCCGATCACCGGCTCGCCTGCATCCACAGCAGTCTCACCAAGCCGATAGGCGGCCCGCAGCCTCGTGGCGGCGCGCTGAAAGCCGGTTTCGTCCCTCGCATGGATCATCGCCAGAGGCTCGTCCTCGGCAATTGTCTGGCCGATCGCGGCGAGTTTGGTCAGGCCGACCGCATGGTCGATCGCGTCCTGCGGCAGGCGTCGCCCGCCGCCGAGTTCGACGACGGCAAGGCCGAGCGCCTTGGCATCGACGGCCGAGACGACGCCGGACGCCCCTGCGGTGACGGGGCGTATCAGCGGCGCGTGGGGGAGATGGGCATCGAGGCGCTCGATCAGCTCTGCCGGTCCGCCGAGGGCCGCGACCATCTGGCCGAAGCGCTCGGCGGCCGCGCCCGTGTCGAGCGCCCGGCGGGCCATCGCCTTGCCGGCAACGCCATCCTCGGCGAGCCCCGACAGGGCCAGCATTTCGGCCGCAAGCATGAGGGTCACCGTCTCCAGCCGGGCGTCTCGATGGGTGCCCGTCAGAAAATCGACGGCGTTCCTGACCTCGACGGCATTGCCGGCGGACGACGCCAGCGCCTGATCCATGCGGGTGATCAGCGCCGAGGTCTTGAGCCCCGCACCGTTCGCCACCGCGACGAGAGTTTCGGCGAGGTCCCGCGCCGCGCTTTCCTCGGCCATGAAGGCGCCGGAGCCGGTCTTGACGTCGAGGGTGAGAGCCGAGAGCCCTTCGGCGAGCTTCTTCGACAGGATCGAGGCGACGATCAGCGGCACGGACTCCACCGTCGCGGTCACGTCGCGGACACGGTAGAACTTGCCGTCGGCCGGGGCGAGCCTTGCGGTCTGCCCGACGATGGCGCAGCCGACGTCCGCAACCGTGCGGCGGAAGGTGCCGGGATCGGGAATGATCGAATAACCGGGGATCGATTCCAGCTTGTCCAGCGTCCCACCGGTATGGCCGAGGCCGCGGCCGGAGATCATCGGCACCGCCGCGCCGCAGGCGGCCAGGATCGGCGCCAGCATCAGTGAGACGTTATCGCCGATGCCGCCGGTCGAATGCTTGTCGATAACGGGCCGGTCGAGGCCGGGCCAGGCCATCACCTCGCCGGAATCGCGCATCGCCTCGGTCAGCGCGACGGTCTCGGCATTGTCGAGGCCGCGAAAGATCACAGCCATGGCGAAAGCGGCGATCTGGGCATCGCCGACGGTGTCGTCGGCAAAGCCGGCGACGAAGGTCTTGATCTCGTCGGGCGTGAGGGATCGGCCGTCGCGTTTTTTGGCGATGATTTCCTGGGGGAGCATCAGGGGCGCTCGCCTCTTTGCGGGAGGTTTGACAGGCCCGCGCCTGGAACCCCCCTCTGGCTTGCCAGCCATCTCCCCCACAAGGGGGGAGATCGGAAGCTTGTCTGTCGATGACATTTTCTGATGCGTTCATGCCAGCTTCGCCGTCGGCGGAAGAGTGGATAGGCTCGTGCGAGATCGATCTCCCCCCTTGTGGGGGAGATGTCCGGCAGGACAGAGGGGGGTAAGCGGCGCGCGCTGCCGTCGATGTTCAGTGGCACCAGCGTCGAGCCCATTCCCTCAGTACCCCGCCTTGCCGCCCGGCCGCTCCGACCCCTGCGCCACCGCGAGGAGATCGGCCAGCACGCCCGAAGCCCCGAGCCGGAACCGCTCCGGCGTCGGGTAGTCGATGCCGCAGATGGTCTCGGCGAGGCGCATGTAGCCGTCGGCGTCCTCGAAGGTCCTGATGCCGCCGGCGGGCTTGAAGCCGACCGTCGAGCCGGCCTTGGCGATCTCTTCGAGCAGGATGCGGGCGGAAGCGGGTGTCGCATTGACCTCCACCTTGCCGGTCGAGGTTTTCAGGAAATCCGCTCCGCCGGAAAGCGCCGCATTGCAGGCCACGCGGATGGTCGCCTCGTCGTAGAGCTTGCCGGTTTCGAGGATGGTCTTGAGTTTCGCATGGCCGCAATTGGCCCTGATGGTGCGCACGTGCGCCTCGACGAAGCCGGGATCCTCGGCCACCCGGTCATAGGCGATGACGAGGTCGATCTCGTCGGCGCCGTCCTGGACAGCCTTTTGCGTCTCGAGCAGCGTCGCGTCGATATCGGAGCCGCCGAGGGGAAAGTTGACCACCGTCGCCACCTTGATGCGGGCGGAAAGCTCCCGCCGGGCGAAGCCGACGAAAGCCGGCCAGATGCAGATCGCCGCGACGGGACCTGAGGGAGTTTCGGCCTTTTCGATCAGCGCGGCGACATCGGCTTCGCTGCAGTCGTCGTTGAGATTGGTCAGATCGAGACGGGCAATCAGCTCGCCGGCGCGCCGGACCTTGGTTCCGTCATTCATGGATGCCTCCTCCCGCATCTTCAGTCATCGAACGCACCGTCCTTGAGCATGGTTTCGACGATGCGCGAGAGCCGCGCGCCGCCCTTCGGCGCCATCTCCTTGGTCTCGTCATGGGAGAGTTCGGCGCCGGTCATGCCCGCCCCGTAATTGGTGATCACCGAGGCGGCGACGACCTTCAGCCCGAAGAAACGGGCGAGGATGGCCTCCGGCACGGTCGACATGCCGACGGCATCGGCGCCGAGAATGCGGGCCATGCGGATTTCCGCCGGCGTTTCGAAGGAGGGGCCGGAAAACCACATATAGACGCCGCCGAAGACGGTCTCGCCGAGCGTCGTCGCCGCGGCCGCCATGCCGGCGCGCAGGCCCGCGTCATAGGCCGTGGTCATGCCGACGAAACGGGCGTCGGAGGGCTCGCCGATCAAAGGGTTCATGCCGGAAAAGGCGATGTGATCCTCGATCATCATGACGGCGCCCGGGGGGATATCCTCGCGCACGGAGCCGGCGGAATTGGTGAGGAGCAATTTGCCGATGCCGAGTTCGGCGATCGCCTCGATCACCGGGCGCATGGCCGCCGCCTCGCCGGTTTCGTAATAATGCACCCGGCCGGAGACGATCAGAACGAGGCGACCGCCAAGCGTTCCGATCACCACCTCGCCGGCATGGCCCGAGACGGAACTGACCGGAAATCCGGGAATGTCGGCGAAGGGGATGCGGCCTGCGACCTCGACCTTCGCCGTGAGATCGCCGAGGCCGGAGCCGAGCACCATCGCGGCGACCGGTGTCTTGCCGCCCAGCCTCGCTTTCAGAGCGTCCCTCGCCGCGCTCACGCCGAAGCCTCGTTCTCGGCCCCGTCCAGCGAGGCGGTGTCGAAGGAATGGGGGAGCAGCTCGCCCATGGTGACGGTCTCCACGACGCCGGTCGCCGCGTCGCAGAGATGCACTCTAGTGTCCGGGCCGGAGAATTCGGCGAGCCTTTGGCGGCAGCCGCCGCAGGGCGAACAGGCGACGAGCTTTTCGGCGACCACCGCGATCTCGACGATCCTCCGGCTGCCACCGGCCATGACCATATGGGCGATGGCGCTGGTCTCGGCGCACCAGCCTTCGGGAAAGCTCACCACCTCGATGTTGCAGCCGGAATGGACGCTGCCGTCGTCAGCGAGGATCGCGGCGCCGACGGGAAAGCGCGAATAGGGCGCATGGCACTTGGCCATGGCCGATTTCGCGGTCTTGAAGAGATCGTCGATCGTGGTCATCACCGCTCTTTCACATAAGGTACGCCGCCGGCCTTGGGCGGGGTCGCCTTGCCGACGAAGCCGGCGAGGAGAATGACCGTCAGGATATAGGGCAGGGCCGAGACGAACTGCACCGAAATCTGGCCGATGACCGGCAGCTCGACGCCGCCGACGCGGATCGAGATCGCGTCGAGAAAGCCGAAGAGGAGGCAGGCGAACATCACCGGCACCGGCTTCCAGTTGGCGAAGATCAGCGCGGCGAGCGCGATGTAGCCCTTGCCGGCGGTCATGTCGCGGGTGAAGCCGGCGGCCTGGGCGGTGGCAAGATAGGCCCCGGCAAAGCCGCAGAGGACGCCACAGATGATCACCGCCCGGTAGCGCAGCCAGGTGACGGAAATGCCGGCGGTATCGACCGCCGCCGGGTTTTCGCCGACGGCCCGCAGCCTCAGGCCGAAGCGGGTGCGAAAGAGGATCCACCAGGTCAGCGGCACCATCAGAAACGCGACATAGACGAGCGGCGTCTGGCCCGAGAGGATGCCGGAATAGATCGGCCCCAACACCGGCACGTCGCGAACGGCTTCGGCGCCGGGCAGGTCGACGGCGGTGAAGCGCCCTCCGCCGAAGAGGCTCGGCGTTCGCCCGCCCTGGCCGAACCAGCTCTGGCCGAGGATGATGGTGAGGCCCGCGGCGATGAAGTTGATAGCGACGCCCGAGACGATCTGGTTGCCGCGATAGGTGATCGAGGCGACGCCGTGGATCAGCGAGAAGCCGACCGAGGCGAGAATGCCGACGCAAAGGCCGAGCATCACCGAACCCCAGACGGCGGCGGCCGAGGCCGAGGCGAAGGCGGCGATCAGCATCTTGCCCTCGAGCGAGATGTCGAAGATGCCCGAGCGCTCCGAATAAAGCCCCGCGAGCGCCGCGAAGAGCAGCGGCGTCGACAGGCGGATGGTCGAATCGATCAGGTCGAGGAGCGAGGAAAGATCCATCATTTGGCCTCCCCGACACTGGCGCCGGCCGGCTCCTCGGTGCGGAAGCGGACCCATTGATAGGCCGCGCCGATGCCCGGCCGGAACATGTTTTCCAGGGCGCCGGCAAAGAGGATGACGAGCCCCTGGATGATGACGATCATGTCGCGCGAGATCGCCGGCATGTCGAAGGCGAGTTCCGCCCCGCCCTGATAGAGCATGCCGAAGAGGATCGCCGCAGGGACGATGCCGGCCGGGTGGCCGCGCCCCATCAGCGCGACGGCGATGCCGACGAAGCCGGCGCCTTGCGGGAAATCGATGGCGAGGCGGTACTGGTCGCCCATGACGGCGTTCAGCGCCATCATGCCGGCGAGCCCGCCGGAGATCATCATGGTGACGACGATCAGCCGTGTCTCCGACATGCCGGCATAGCGCGCGGCGCGGGGCGAAAAGCCGAGCGTGCGGATTTCGTAGCCGAGCTTGGTGCGCCAGATCAGCAGCCAGATCAAAAAGGCGGCGGCGAGCGCGACGAAGATCGAGACGTTGAGCGGCGCGCCGCCGAGATTGAAGCCGAAGAGCTCGAACAGGCCCCTCAGCTTCGGCAGCTGGCCGCCGACATCGAAGGTGCGGGTCTCGGGGGCCATCGAGCCGACCGGCTTCAGGACGCCGACGAGGAGATAGACCATCAGCGAGGCGGCGATGAAATTGAACATGATCGTCGTGATGACGATGTGGCTGCCGCGTCTGGCCTGGAGATAGGCGGGGATGAAGGCCCACAGCGCCCCGAAGGCAAAGGACAGCGCGATCGCCAGGGGCAGATTCAGCCACCAGGGCAGGATCGCCCCGAGCGACAAGGCCACCGTCGCGACACCCAGCCCGCCGATATAGGCCTGCCCCTCGCCGCCGATGTTGAACAGCCCGCCATGAAAGGCGACGGCGACGGCAAGCCCGGTGAAGATGAAGTTGGTCGCGTAATAGAGGGTGAAGCCGAAGCCCTCCGCATAGCCGAAGGCTCCGCGCAGCATCAGGACGGCCGCCTGAAGCGGGCTTTCGCCGACGGCAAGGACGACCAGGCCGGCGACGAGAAAGGCGACGACGAGATTGACCAGCGGGATCAGGCCGTAGTCGATCCAGCGCGGGAGTTTGGCATAGGGACGGCTCATGGGCGCGCCTGTCTCCGGATGGTGTTGCAGCGGCGCTGCAGGAAGTGGGGGAGCATCATCGCTTCGTCATCCCGGGCTTGACCCGGGACCCATTCCAAGTCGTCGGAACGGCTGTGCCGATACCTCGACGCGTGATCTCATTGTTCGGCGACGAAAGGGCTCGCTCAACTTGGAGGAATGGATCCCGGCTCGGGGGCCGGGATGACGAAGCTTCGATGGCGGCGCGGAGTCGCCTCCTCCAGAGGGAGCGGCGGCTCCGATACCCCCCTCTGTCCTGCCGGACATCTCCCCCACAAGGGGGGAGATCGATCTCGGCCCGGCGTCGCGACTTTCCTGCAACTTCGCTGAGAACTTGCATCTGCGCCCGAGCACGGCCAGAAATCGGGAAGCGGAGCGATCGATGCCGCGTGATCTCCCCCCTCGTGGGGGAGATGCCCGGCAGGGCAGAGGGGGGCGCGACGGCCGCGGCGGGCCTTCATTGCCGGACATGACCCGGCGACACAGCCTTATATCCGGGGCGCCTCGCCAGCGAGCAGATGTCGAAGGGCCACAACGGTGACGGGGAGCCGCGAAAGCCGAAGCTTCGTCATTCTCGGGCCCCGTCCCGAGAATCCAGCGATCGTAGGACGTTATGCGCGTCGGTTGCAGAGAGGCCAAGCGGCCGACGTCGCGGCCGCCGCCCCTGGATTCTCGGGACGGGGCCCGAGAATGACGAAGCGTTCGGGTAGGCGCCTCTGCTACCCGCCCTTGTAGCGGTGTCCGAAAGAGGGGAGGAGACGCGCAGGTCGTCCCAGCAGCCCGGCAGGGCAGAGGGACGCGGGCCTGTCGCGGCGAGCCTTCGCCGAATTTGGTCCGGCAACGCTGCCTGATATCGAAAGGCGCTCGTCTGCGAGCAGACACCAACTGACCTCTTCGTTGACGGGCGGCGGCGAACGGCAAAACTTCGTCATTCTCGGGCCCCGTCCCGAGAATCCAGCGATCGTAGGACGCCATGCGCGTCGGTTGCCGAGAGGCGAAGCGGCTCACGTCGCGGCCGCCGCCCCTGGATTCTCGGGACGGGGCCCGAGAATGACGAGGCGTTGAGGTCGGCGCCTCGGCTTGCCGCCGCCTGGCGCTTCGAACGTCGTTCGAATGCGGCCGTCTCGAAAAGAGTGCGTTTGCCGAGACGCTCATGTCAGATCGACCCGGCCGTCGCCATCCATCCGCCAGAAGGGATTGTGCGCCACCTCCCACAGATGGCCGTCGGGGTCGCGAAAATTGCCGGAATGGCCACCCCAGAAGGCCTTCTGCGGCGGCTTGACGGGATCGGCGCCGGCTTCGATCGCGCGGGCGTAAAAGGCGTCGACGGCGGCAGGGCTTTCGAAATTCACCGCCAGGGCCATCGAGCCGGACCCCGACGGCAGGTCGCCCTCGCCACCGTCGGCGATCATGTCATCGCGGTTCCACAGGGACAGGACGATACCGTCGCCGAGCATGAAGGCCGTGCGCTCGAAGCTGTCCTTCGATCTTGCCCAGCCGAGTGCCTCGTAGAATGCGACCGATCGCGCGACGTCTTCAACGCCGAGCGTCACGAGGGTGATGCGCGCGGGGTTCATTCCGCCGCTTCCTTTTCGTCGACGCCGGCCATCAAGAGGCCGAGCTCGCTCTCCGAGGCGTCCGGCCCGCGTTCGCCGACGATGTTGCCGGCGAACATGACGAGGATGCGGTCGGACAGCGCCCGGATCTCGTCGAGCTCGACGGAGACGAGGAGGATCGCCTTGCCGGCATCGCGCATGGCGACGATGCGCTTGTGGATGAACTCGATCGCGCCGACGTCGACGCCGCGGGTCGGCTGGCCGATGAGAAGCACGTCCGGGTCGCGCTCCATCTCCCGGGCCAGCACGATCTTCTGCTGGTTGCCGCCGGAAAAGTTGGCGGTTTTCAGCCGGCAGTCGGCGGGGCGGATGTCGTAGCCCTCGATCTTGTCGCGGGCGTCGCGGCGCATGGCGGTCAGGTCCAGAAGCAGGCCCTTCTGGTAGCGCGGATCGTCCTGGTAGCCGAGGATGGAATTCTCGTTTTCCTCGAAGGGCAGGACGAGGCCCATATGGTGGCGGTCCTCGGGAACGTGGCCGCAGCCGATGCGGCGGATCTCGGCCGGGTCGCTCTCTTTCGCGGGGTCTATCTCGCGGCCGCAGAGGACGATCTGGCCGCTTTCGGCCTGGCGGATGCCGGACAGCGCTTCCAGAAGCTCGCTCTGGCCGTTGCCGGCGACGCCCGCAATGCCGACGATCTCGCCGGCCCGCACCGTGAAGGAGACGTCCTTCACCATGGGAACGCCGCGGCCGTCCTTCACCGTCAGCCTCTTCACGCTCAGCATCGGATCGCCGGGTTTCGCCACGTCCTTGTCGACGGTCAGAAGCACGCGCCGGCCGACCATCAGCTCGGCAAGTTCGGCAACGGAGGTCTCGGCGGTCTTGCGGGTGGCGACCATCTCGCCTTGGCGCATGACCGAGACGTTATCGGTGATCGCCATGATCTCGCGCAGCTTGTGGGTGATCAGGATGATCGTCTTGCCCTCGGCGCGCAGCTGCTTGAGCACCTCGAAGAGGTGATCGGCCTCGGACGGGGTGAGAACGCCGGTCGGCTCGTCGAGGATGAGGATATCCGCCTGCCGATAGAGCGCTTTCAGGATTTCCACCCGCTGCTGCAGGCCGACGGGCAGATTCTCCACGATCGCGTCGGGATCGACCTCGAGCCCATGGTCGGCCTCGAGCCGCCTCAGCTCGGCCCGGACCGTGGCGATGCCCTTGCGCAGGAGCGGCGAGCGCTCGGCGCCGAGCATGACGTTCTCGACCACGGTCAGATTGTCGACCAGCATGAAATGCTGGTGCACCATGCCGATGCCGGCGGCGATCGCGGCATTCGGATCGGTGATCTCGACGCGCCTGCCGCCGACGCGGATCTCGCCGCGATCGGCCTGGTAGAAACCGTAGATGATCGACATCAGCGTCGATTTGCCGGCGCCGTTCTCGCCGACGATGCCGTGGATGGTGCCGCGCTCGACCGTGAGGTCGATGGACTTGTTGGCGCGCACGGCGCCGAAACTCTTGTCGATGCCGATCAGTTCGATCGCCGGTTCGGCCATATGGGTCAGGACTTCTATCGTTGTTTGAGGAGATTAATCAGCGACACGTGTGAAGGCCAGAGGCAAACTGCTGCAATCCAAGGAGAGATCGGAACCCGTGATGCCCTCCGCCGACAATGCCGTTTCAAATCAGCGCCGGCCAGAGCCCGCCAGACGCGCGACCTTTCCGCTGTTCAGGCCCCTGGCGACGCGA
The DNA here is from genome assembly GCF_017815135.1 of Jiella mangrovi. Taxonomy (GTDB): domain Bacteria; phylum Pseudomonadota; class Alphaproteobacteria; order Rhizobiales; family Rhizobiaceae; genus Jiella; species Jiella mangrovi. The sequence continues at coordinate 12,384 of NZ_JAGJCF010000024.1, forward strand.
TGGGCGGACAACGACATCTACGGCCACATGAACAATGTCGTGCATTATTCGCTCTTCGACACGGCGGTGAACGGATGGCTCATCGAGGCCGGCCTGCTCGATCTTGAAGCTGGCGAAGAAATCGGACTCGTGGTCGAGACCGGTTGCCGTTACCATGGCGAACTTGCCTTTCCGGACGAGGTGACGGCGGGGATCGGTATCAGCCGGCTCGGCCGGTCGTCGGTGCGCTACGAGATCGCTCTGTTTCGCGGCGATGCCGAGGAAGCGGCGGCCGAGGGCTTCTTCGTCCACGTCAATGTCGACCGCAAGACGCGGCGGCCGGTGGCGATCGGCGAGGCCAGAAGGCGGAAATTCGAGGAGATACTTCTATGAGCGAGCCAAACGACTCCGCCGGGCCGCGGATCGAGGATCTCGAGGTCATGGTGGCCCATCAGGCCCGAACCATCGAGGAGCTGTCGGAAGAGCTGACGAGGGCCTTCCGGATGATCGAACGGCTGCAGCATCTGACCCAGGCGCTGGGCGAACGGCTCGGCGCCGTCGAGGACGTCGCGATTCCAAAGCCGCAGCAGCAGAAACCTCCGCATTATTGAGGCGGAGGCCCGGCCGGGCCGGGCAGGCGGGTCGCGTTCGTCTATTCGTAAAGCGTCAGCGCGCCGTTCTCGACAGAATAGCTCTTGAGGCGCTTGAGAAAGCTCATGCCGAGCAGCGTCTGGGGCAGCGCGGCATCCCGGATCACCATGGCGTCCACGTCGCGCACCGAGACCGTCCCGATGGCGATCTCGCCGATCCTGGCACGGGCAGCCATGGCGACGCCGTTCGCCGTGTGTACGGGATAAACGAAGTCGCCGGCCGACAGGGTGATGCCGAGACGGCGGGCGGTGTTCTCGTCGAGCGCGACGGCACTGGCGCCGGTATCGACGAGGACCGGGATGGATCGCCCGTTCATCACGGCATCCGTCCGGAAATGCCCGGCGCGGTCGCCGGCGATGCGGCTCTGCCGGGCGAGCCGGCGGTTTGCCGGTGCGGCGGCCTCCACCGTTCTTGGATGCGCATCGAGGCTTTCCGGCTGGCCGGAGAGGATCCTCGCCTCATAACGCTCGAAGAGCGACGGTGCTGCGAGCGCCGCCACGGATGCGATGAGGAGGAGGATCAGATGGTTGTTCATCGTGCCGCGATGCGCCTCTCGTCGCCACCTTTCTGGCGATAGGGCCCTCAACCTAGCTTGCGATGGGTTGAGGTGGCGTAAAGGCGGCCGTGAGAATGCGCCGGGTCGGTCTGTGACATGGCCGCCAGGGCCGCGAGGACAGGCCAGATCGCGCCGGCAGCCGAAGCCTCGCCCTGTCCGGCCGCTGCCGTTGCTTTGCCTTCTCGCCTCTCCGGCGCTATGCAACGAGGCTGGTCGATGGGGGAGGAAACATTGGCTGACACTGAAAGCTCTCAGACCTTCGACTACGTCATCGCGGGGGCGGGCTCGGCCGGCTGCGTGCTTGCCAATCGCCTGTCCGCCAATCCGAAGAATCGCGTGCTTCTGCTCGAAGGCGGCGGCAAGGACGACTGGATCTGGTTTCACATTCCGGTCGGCTATCTGTTCGCCATCGGCAATCCGCGCGCCGACTGGATGTTTCGCACCGCCGAGGAAAAGGGCCTTAACGGCCGCTCGCTCGCCTATCCGCGCGGCAAGACGCTGGGTGGCTCCTCGGCCATCAATGCGATGATCTACATGCGCGGCCAGGCCGCCGACTACGATCACTGGCGCCAATTGGGGCTAATGGGCTGGGGCTGGGACGACGTCTTGCCGGTGTTCAAGCGGGTCGAGGATCACGCGGAGGGGGCGAGCGAGTTCCATGGCGCCGGCGGCGAATGGCGGGTCGAGCATCCGCGCGTGAAGTGGGAAATCCTCGACCGGATCCGCGAGGCGGCGGAAGAGGCTGGCGTGCCGCAGATCCCGGATTTCAACATGGGCGACAACACCGGCTCGTCCTATTTTCAGGTCAACCAGAAGAGCGGAAGGCGCTGGAGCGCGGCGCGGGGCTTCCTCACCCCGGTGATGGGACGCAGGAATCTCACGGTCGAGACGGGCGTCTCTGTCGACAGGGTGGAGGTGAAGGACGGCCGCGTCGCCGCCGTCGTCTATCTGAAGGACGGCGAGACCCGCCGGGCCTTCATACGCGGCGAGGCGGTTTTGTCGGCCGGCTCGGTCGGCTCGCCTTTGATCCTCGAGCGCTCCGGCATCGGCGACGGCGCGCGCCTCGCCGCCCATGGCATCGACGTCGTCCAGCATCTGCCGGGCGTCGGCGAAAACCTGCAGGACCATCTGCAGATTCGCCCGATCTACAAGGTGAACGGCATCAAGACGCTGAACACCGAATACTGGAACCTCCTCAGCCGCGCGATGATGGGGGTGAACTACGCGCTGTTCCGCAAGGGGCCGCTGACCATGGCGCCGAGCCAGGTCGGCGCCTTCGTGAAATCCTCGCCCGAATACGAGACCGCCAATCTGGAGTTCCACTTCCAGCCACTGTCGCTCGACGACTGGGGCCATGGCCTGCATCGCTTCGCCGCCTTCACCGCCAGCGTTTGCAACCTGCGCCCGACGAGCCGCGGATCGGTTCATCTCTCGGGTCCGCTGCCCGAGGATCAGCCCGACATCCGCCCGAACTATCTGACGACCGAGGCCGACAGGCGCGTCGCCGTCGATTCCTTGAAATGGGCGCGCAAGATCGTCTTCGAAAAGCCGCTGGAGCCTTACCGGCCGGAGGAATACAAGCCCGGCGCCCATGTCGCCTCGGAAGAGGAAATGCTGGTTGCGGCCGGCGATCTCGGCACGACGATCTTTCATCCGGTCGGCACCGCGAAGATGGGGACGGACGACGACATGATGGCCGTCCTCGACGGCAGGCTGCGGGTGCGCGGGATCGCTGGGCTGCGGGTGATCGACGCTTCGGTGATGCCCACGATCACCTCCGGCAACACCAACTCGCCGACCATCATGATCGCCGACAAGGGCGCCGAGATGATGCTCGAGGATGTCAAATCGCGGTAAGGCGAGCTCCGGCGAGCCCCGGAGCCGGCTTCGGACAAGCATCATCTGGTTTCTGGCAGGCAACGACCTGCCGGCGGATGTCTGTGCGTGGCGGGGATGATCGAACGCGGAGAACCGAATGCCCGCAGCCGCTTTGTCGCCGGATCTCGCGATCCGCAAGGTGAAGAGCTTCGTGAAGAAGGGCGAGGTTCAAAAGGCCCTCGTCCTCTGCAATCAGGTTCTCGAGCGCTATCCGGGCAATCGCCGCATCGTCGATGAGGTCGAGGCGATCGGCAAACGCGCGGGAAGCGTCGGCGAGAACGCGGTTTTCCTGCAGGCCGAGATCGTCAAGCTCGCCTCCCACTACCATGCCGGCCGATATGGCGAAGTCATCCGTCATGGCCATGTGCTTCTGGCATCGGCGCCGTCGGCTGCCCTCGTCCACAATCTCGTCGGCTCAGCCCATCAGGCGCTTGGAGACCTGGAAGAGGCGGCGAAGTCCTATCATGCGGCGCTGCAGATCAAGCCGGACTATGCCGAGGTTGTCCGCAGCCTCGGCGAGGTGGTGCTCAAGCTCGGCCGGTATGGCGAAGCGCTGCCACTCCTCGACCGGGCGATAGCGCTCCGCGGCGGCGAGGCCGAGACCCTGACATGGCGCGGTGACGCGCTCGCCGGCCTTGGCCGCGACGACGAGGCATTCGCCGCCTACGAACTGGCGCTCCGCCGCGATCCCGAACACGCCACGGCCTGGAACGGCAGGGCCCTTTGCCTCGAACGCTTCGGCCGGATCGAAGAGGCCGTGGCGAGCCTCAGGCGCGCCCTCGACATCATTCCCGACTACATCGCCGCGCGCCTCAATCTCGGCCGTGTGCAGACCTTTTCCAGCGGCGACTTCGATTTGCAGCAGATGGAGGTCTGGTGGAACGGTGCGGATCTGTCACGCGACAACCGGATCATCCTCGGCTTTGCCCTCGGCAAGGCCTATGACGACATCGGCGAGACGGCCAAGGCATTTCCGGTGTTTGCCGAAGCCAACCGATTGCGGCGGGAGGCGATCGGTTACGACATCTCCATCCATGAACGCCTCGTCGCCTCGATTGTCGCGCTGCAGCGCCAGCGGCTCTGCGACAGTGCAAAATGGTTCGTCCCGCACGATACGCTCGCCCGCAGGCCGATCTTCATCATCGGCATGCCCCGCTCGGGCACCAGCCTTGCCGAGCAGATCCTCGCCAGTCACTCGGGGGTCTTCGGCGCCGGTGAAACCTCGGCGGTGGAAAGGGCGGTGAAGCCTGTCTTCGCGCAGCTCGCCTCGGGCGACGTCGAGACCCGCAGACGGGGGCTGCGCGCCATTCGCGATCGCTACAACGGCTTCCTTGCCGGCCTCAACACCGATGCCCCGTTCGTCACCGACAAGATGCCGATCAATTTCCTATGGGCCGGGGCGATCCGGGCGGCGTTTCCCGAGGCCATTCTCATTCACACGGCGCGCGATGCGGCAGCCGTCTGCTTTTCCAATTTCAAGCACAATTTTTCCGACGACGGGCTGGGGTTCTGTCTCGATCTGAGGGATGTCGCGCGGTTTCATCGCCTGCACGACGCGCTCATGAGCTTCTGGCACGAGACGATGCCCGGCGCGATCTATCCGCTCGACTACGAGGCTCTGACCGAGAACCAGGAAGACGAGACGCGGGCGCTGCTCGCCCATTGCGGGCTGGAATTCGAAGACGCGTGTCTGGAATTTCACGCAACGAGCCGCGTCGTGCGCACGGCGAGCGCAAGGCAGGTGCGCCAGAAGATGTATCAGGGAAGCTCCAAGGCCTGGCGCGCCTACGAGGCTGATCTCGCGCCGATGCTGGAGATCCTCGCCGCACCGATGCCGCGGCTCTGATCGCCGTTCACCCGGCCGCCACCGCGCGATCGGCCCTGGCCATCATGCCGGACAGGGCGAAGACGACGGAAAGCAGCGCCGCCATGCCGAGATAGACGGTCGCCAGACCGATACGCTCGGCGAGAAAGCCGACGATCGACGGCGCCATCAGCCCGCCCGAATAGCCGATCGCCGTCGCAATCGAGATGCCGATGCCATCAGGCAGGCCCTTGACGTTTCCGGCGGCGGAAAAGGCGATCGGAACGATGTTGGCAAGGCCGACGCCGGCCAGCGCGAAGCCCGCAATGGCGATGACGACGTGTCCGGCAAGGCCGGCGACCAGCAGCCCGCAGGCCGCGACGAAGGCGAAGATCCGCACCGTCCTGACCGCGCCGAGACGGTTGCGGATATCGTCGCCGAGGAAGCGGAAGATCGCCATCATCGCGGAAAAGGCAGCGAGCGCGAAGCCGGAGGTCGCCGTGTCCGCGCCGAGCTCGCTCTTCAGATAGAGCGCGCTCCAGTCGATCGCGCCGCCCTCGGGCAGCATGGCGAGAAGCGCGAAGAGGCCGATGGCAAGGGCGCTGAAGAGACCGGCCGGACTGTAGGCGGGAGCCTTGGCGCCGGGGCCTGGCGGCGCGTCCTTGTCTCCCTCCGTTTCCTGAGCGCTATCTCGGTCGTCTCGAAGCGTCTTCATCACGAAGACGAAGCACAAGACTATGATGGCCGAGACGGTACTTGCGTGCACCGCTGGCCCGAACGCCGCGATGATCGGGCCGCCGAAGCCTGCACCGACGAAGCCGCCGACGGACCAGAAGCCATGGCTCGAAGACATGATGGCCCGATCCATGTGGCGTTCGAGGGTGATCGCGTTGGCGTTCATCGCCGCATCCATGCCGCCGAACATCGCCCCGAAGAAGAAGATCGCCGCAAATGCCGCGGAAAGGCTCGGCGCGAGGATCAGGGCGGGAAAGGCGAGGGCTGCGAGAAGATGCGTCACAAGCAAAGGCGGCCTCGAGCCCACACGGCCGATGGCCCTCGCAATGAGCGGCATCGTCACGATGCCGCCGAGACCGAAGAAGACGATCAACAGTCCGATCGTCTGCTCGCTGATCTGAAGGCGCTCGGCAATCACCGGCACCTCCGGTGCCCAGCTGCCGATCCCGAAGCCGTTGACGAAGAAGGCGAGGGCCACGGCCAGTCGGGCCTTGGGAAAGCGCTGGAGCCTTGTCTGGAAGGCGAGGGACATTCTGGCTCTTTCAGGCGAGTGATCTGTGAGGATGGGTGGCGCCGCAGGCCGCCGCAATTCGGGGTGGTCGCCGAGACGTTGGCGTCAGCGAGCAGAGGCTTCGGCGGGGATGACCCTGATCGCGAAGGCCCGCAGTGCGCCAGCTCCGCGCCCTCAATCGCGATTTCGGTCACGATCCGGCCGACACTTGCCGCGTCGGTGGATCAGGCGACCCGCCGGTCGGCCTTTGGGGGCTCGGCGGGCATGGCATCGCCGTTCTTCTCGCCCTCGTCGGCCGCAAGCCTGTAAAGGCGGGCGATCCGCCGGGAGAAACTGTCGCCCGTTTCGACGAGAAGCCGGCGCGCGCCGGCGATCCCCGCCTCGCGCAATTCACTCTGGCGCCTGTCGATCAGGGCGATCAGAAGCGACAGGGTTTCCTCGTCGCCGAAGGCATCGGGGTCGGCGCGCACCTCGCCGCGCAGCACGGCAAAGTCGTGGTCGCGGCCGAGATCGTCGGCGATCGACTTGGCGAGGTCGATCGGTGCACCGAAGGCTTCCGGCCAGGCGGGAGCGAGAAGTCGCAGGTGCATCCAGTGATATTTCACGCGTTTCCTCAGATCGTGCAGATCCTCCGCGTCACGGCTCTTTGCGGCGATCGCGAGTGCGTCGCGAGCCCGCTCGAAGGTCTTGGCGGCGCCGCGCGCGACGATCCGGCCTGCCTTTTTCGCGTCGTGTCGGCCGCCGCCGATCTGGAACGCCTCGATCCTCGGACGCGCCTGCTCCATGGCGAGCACCGCGTTTCTGATCGAGGCCGCATCGCTGTCAAGCTCGACCGCCGCGTCGCGATCGGCGACAAGTTTCGCCCGCACCGATCGTAGCGAGCCGGCCTTCAGCTGGCCGGCAAAATGCGTCTCGAGATCGTCGAGAGCCTCGATCAGGGCGGCCTTGTCGCGCACGCCGGAAAGGCCTCTCGCACCGTCTCGAAACGCCGCGTTGAGGTCAGCGTAAAGATCGTCATCCGCCGGGCGGATGAGTCGGACGAGACCGCGCAGCTTCTTCAAGCGTTTGCGCGCCTCGTGGATCGCCTCGTGCAGGTCGCCGTCCTCGCCGCGCAGGTCGGCCAGAGCGCGGTCGATCTGGGCCAGCGCGACCTTGCGGAATTCCGCGTCGAGGGGGCGGGCGGGGCGGATCTTGTAGGCCATGCGTCTTCCTTAACTCGAAGCTTTGTCGTCAGCCGGGCGGCCGCGAAGGGCGAGCGTCTGGTTCAGATAGCGCGGATCGCCGGTCACCTCGATGCTAAGGAAGTCGGGCCGCTCGAAAGTCTCGTCCTCGCTCGCAAGTTCGATCTCGGCGACGACGAGCCCATCGAGGGCGCCGTGATAGACGTCCATCTCGATGGTGTTCGCCCCATTCGGCACGAGATGGCGGGTCTTCTCGATCGGCGTGCCGATCGCCGCGAGGCGCAGCGCCTCTGCGTCTTCCAACGGAATCTCGTATTCGAACTCGCCCCGGCTGATGCCGCGCCCGGTCTTCAGCGTCAGCCTCGCCGACGAACCATCGGTGATCCTGACGCGGCAGGAGCGGTCCTCGCCGGCAAAGAGATAGAACTGTTCGAACCTTCTGGCCGACACGGCGCGATCACGCCAGCCGTCCGACCCGACCAGAAATTTCCGTTCGATCTCCTGTCCCATTGCGCAGATCCTTGCCTTTCCCAGATCGGAAATGGCGCCGGCATTGCGAGATCAAGGTCGGCGCCGGAATAATGCCGGGCATTGCGATCGGCGAAGGTTTGTCCGCAGGGGCAAGGCGGCGGAGAGGTCAGGGCCTCCAGCCGAGAAAGTTGGCGAGAAGCCGCAGGCCGAGGGTCTGGCTCTTTTCGGGGTGGAACTGGGTGCCGGCGAAATTGTCGCGCGCCACCATCGCCGTGACCTCGCCGCCGTAATCGGCACTGGCCAGCACCATCGCCGGGTCCCGCGCGAGAAGATGGTAGGAGTGGACGAAATAGGCATGCAGGCCGTCCGGCCCCGTCTCGATTCCGTCGAGAAGCGGATGATCGTTATGTCGCTCGATCGTGTTCCAGCCGATCTGGGGCACTTTCAGCGTCGGATCTTCCGGATCGATCCTGACGACATCGCCGGGAATCCAGCCGAAGCCCTCGGTCACGACCTTTTCCAGCCCGCGCGAGGCCATCAGCTGCATCCCGACGCAAATGCCGAGGAACGGCCGGGCGCGGGTTTCCACCGCCTCTTTCAGCGCCTCTGTCATGCCCGGCACGGCGCAAAGCCCCGCCTTGCAATCGGCATAGGCGCCGACGCCCGGCAGGATCACCCGGTCGGCGGAGCGGACCATCTCGGGCTCGTCGGTCAGGGCGACGGTGACATCGTGGCCGCCTTCGCGAGCGGCGCGCTCGACCGCCTTGACCGCCGAGCGCAGATTGCCCGAGCCGTAATCGATGATCGCAACTTTGTGCATCGTCAAAGCCTTCCGACCGGAACGCGCCGCCCGCCGGCGAGCTTTGCCGTTTCAACGCCCGGCTTGTCCCAGCGCTCCGCCCGGCCTTCGACCTTGAGCGCCCGTTCGAGCTCCGCCGTCAGCTCGGACTCCCCTTTGCCCTTGCCCCGAGCTTCGGAGGAGGGGGCAGCGGCGTCATCCGCGCCTGCGGGGCCGCCCATCGCGCCAGCCTGCGGTTTGTCGAGAAGCCTGCGGTCGTCTTCTTCGGCAGATTGCGCGCGGGCGCTCCCTTCAAGGTTGGTGTCGCTCGCATCGTTCGAAGGCGCTCTGTCTTCGGCAGGGTTCGGCGCGCGCAGCATCAGGGCTTCTTCGGGAAAGGCGTGGTAGTAGATCAGCTCGGCTTCGTCCGAGCTCTGCGCCTCGAAGGCCGCGACGTCGTTCCAGCCCTTGCGACGCAGCTTGGCCGCGCGCAGGCTCGGCCCTTCGAGCCCGATCAGGACGCCGAGAAGCATCGAGATCAGCACCGCGCTCAACTCGAAGCCCTCGACCGTGCCGAGGGCATTGATCGCCACCAGGAGGGCGACGGTCACCAGACCCGACACCCAGAGCCCGTAGCGAAACATCCAGAGAAAGGTAAAGAAGAAGGCCAGAAACGAAAAGCGGTCGCGCAGAAACACCGCCGTGTCGCTCGGACCCATGGCTTCCGGCGGCTCGTAGACGAGATAGCGGGTCATCGCCGCGTCCTTGCCCGCGCGATCATGCCAGCATTCCCTTGGTCGAGGGCACGAGATCGGCCTGCCGCGGATCGATCGCCACGGCGTCCCCGAGGACGCGCGCCACGGCCTTGAAGCAGGTCTCGGCGACGTGATGGGCGTTGGCGCCGTAAAGGTTCTCGATATGCAGGGTGATCCCGGCATTCTGGGCGAGAGCCTGGAAGAATTCGCGCACCAGCTCGGTGTCGAACGAGCCGATCTTGGCCCTCGAAAACTCCGCCTTGAAGACGAGTAACGGCCGGCCCGAAACGTCGACGGCCGCGCGTGTCAGGCACTCGTCCATGGCAAGATCGAGCGAGGCATAGCGGCGAATGCCGCGCCGTTCGCCCAGCGCCTGACGAATTGCCTGGCCGATGGCGATGCCGGTGTCCTCGACGGTGTGGTGATCGTCGATGTGAAGGTCGCCGTCGGTCGCGATCTCCATGTCGATCAGCGAATGCCGGGAGAGCTGCTCCAGCATGTGATCGAAGAAGCCGACGCCGGTCGCGATCGTCGAACGGCCGGTGCCGTCGAGATCGACCTTCACTCGAACCTTGGTTTCCTTGGTCGCACGCTCGACGACGGCGTCGCGCCGCCCTGCCGTTTGAGCCATGTCCTCGCCCCCGAACACGTCCATCGTTTCGTTCGGCTTCTACGCCGGAATGCGCCGGCTTGAAAGCGTTCCGTTACAAAACCGTCGTGAAAGCTGAAGCCGGGCTTGCCGCGCGTCGCTTGGCAAGCGGCTGCGTTACGCCCACATGGGGGGCGAAACGGACGGACGGACGGCGCCGCGCTGGCCGCGATCGACGGTGAGCGCCGCGCCCTCGCAACAAGGACCCACCATGAATTTCGAAAAGCACGATCCGGACAAGATCTACGGAACCACCATCGTCACCGTCCGCAAGGGCGGACAGGTGGTCATTGCCGGCGACGGCCAGGTCTCGCTCGGCAACACGATGATCAAGGGCAATGCCAGGAAGGTGCGCCGGATCGGCAAGAACGGCGAGGTCATCGCCGGTTTTGCAGGAGCGACCGCCGATGCCTTCACGCTTCTGGAGCGCCTCGAAAGCAAGCTCGAGCAATATCCCGACCAGCTGATGCGGGCCTGTGTCGAACTTGCCAAGGACTGGCGCACCGACCGCTATCTCAGGCGGCTCGAGGCGATGATGATCGTCGCCGACCGGACCGTGACCTTGACGCTGACGGGGACAGGCGACGTTCTGGAGCCTGAGCACGGGCTGATGGCGATCGGGTCGGGCGGCAACTACGCGCTTGCGGCCGCCCGGGCGCTCGCCGACACCGAGCTGTCGGCCGAGGAGATCGCCCGCAAGGCGATGAAGATCGCCGCCGAGATCTGCATCTACACCAATGACAACGTGGTGGTCGAAAAGATCGACGAGGCCGAGTGAGGCCTCATCTGCCTTTTCGGGCCGGATCTTCTCCGGCAAGGCGGCTCGTTCGGGGATATTAAGAAAAGCCGCGGCGATCGAAGCGATCGCCGCGGCCTTTAGTCGTGCTTCAGCACGCTTTCCGCGGGAGAATGCGTTCTTTCCTGCCGCTGGCGCTTGCTACCAGCTGAACTTCAGGCCGGCGCTGAAGTTATGGGCGCTCTCGTGCTTCGAGAACGCGCCCTGATAGGCGGCATAGACGGTCGCGGAGGTGCCGGTGTCGAGCTGGGCGGAGACGCCGACGAGAGCCGCATCCCGGCCGAGTGACGGGCCACTCGCGCTGAAGGACGCCGCCGAAGCACCGGCGAAGGCCGCATCGACCTTGCCGTTGGTGTCGGCGAATTCGTGGCTCCAGCCGAGGCTTGCCGAGGGCGTGAGGCTCATATTGCCGGCAAGGTCGAAGCGGTGGCTGAGGCTGGCGCCGACGACCGTCTGGAAGCTGCCGTAGGTCTCATCGTCGATCGAGACGCCGGCCGCGCCCGATTCGTCGGTGCCGTCGAGCCGGACGGAGACGCCGCGCAGCGCGACGCTCGGCTCGATGCGGGTGACGTCGTTGCCGAAGTCGACGCCGGCCCGGATCTCGCCGCCATAAGAGGCGGCGTCGGCATCTCCCTCCATCCTGCCGAAGCCGGCGACGCTGCGCTTCACCTCGCCGTCGGTGTAGCCGATGCCGATCTGGCCGTCGATGAAGCCGATGCCGTCATGATAGGTGCCGTAGAGCCGCGCCTGCAACGCATTGCCGGAAACCTTCGCGCCGTTGTCGATGTCGGCGTCCTGATTGACATAGCCGAGCGACGCACCGAGGACGAGGCCTTCGCCGATCTCGCCGTCGAGGCCGACGACGATGCCGCCGAGCGTCTGATCGTAGCCGGGGGCGCCGTCGCCGTCGATCGTCGCCTTCTGACCGAGGGCGGTGAACCAGGCGTTCATGCCGTGCTGCTCGGCGCTCTGCATGGTCGGGTCGACGCTGGCCCCGCGCCGCGCCTCGATCGCCCGGTCGACGGCCTCGCTGCCGGCGTACCAGCTGTCGCGATTGACGACGAGCGCGTCGGCATAGGCGGTCGGCGACAGATCCGTCAGGGACGAGGCGATGTCGCTCGCGCCGAGACCGTAGAGGGCGTCGTAGAACGCTTCGGCCGAGCCTTCGAGCCGGACGCCTGCGGCCGGACGGTCGGCATCGATCGCCGCCGCGACATTGGCGGCATTGCCGTTCGAGGCATAGCTTTCGTACTCCGTCGGCGTCACCACAAGGCGCAGGTCGCTCGAACCGTAGATCGTATCGAAGCGGGTGCCGGTGGCGAGACCGTCTGGCTGGGTCAGTCCGTCATAGCTGCCTTCGACGCCACCTTCGGCCGTGACGATCTGAAACTGCGTTCCGATGTCCGGCGTGTAGCTGTTGGTGGCGTCGCCGGTGATGCCGCGCAGCAGGGGCACGAGCGTGCCATTGGCGGTGTAGACGCTGTCCGTGCCGACGAGTTCGAGGCGGCTGTAATTGCCGGCGCCGATCTCGGTGCCGGTGCCGTCGATGTCGAATTCGCTGACCGAACCGTCCGACAGCGTCACGGAATTGGCGACGGTGAGCGTTCCGGGCGAGTTGCCCGGCGCGAGCGTGCCGCCATCGGCCACGGTGACGCTGCCGCCGATGGCGCCGACGCCGCGCAGCGCGCCGCCGTCATTGACGGTGACGTCCGAGACGATCGAGCCATCGATGGCGAGGATGCCGCCATTGACCACGGTGTCGCCGGTGTAGGTGTCGTTGCCGGACAGCGTCAGCTTGCCGGTGCCGTTCTTGGTCAGGCCGCCGGCGCCGGCGATGTCGTTGGCCCAACTGTCGGCGGCATTGTAGCCGCCGAGGCTGGCATCCATGGTGACCGCGACGTCGTTCTCGAAGTAGCCGTAGCCGTCGGCGGCGTCGTAGAGGTTGAGCTTGCCCCAGCCGTCATAGGTGTTGCCGGAGATCAGCGGATAGTCGGCGTCGAGGGCGGTCGAGGCGAGGATTTCCAGCCGCTGCTCGTCGGAGAGATAGGGAAACCGGGTGAGGAGCAGCACCTGCGCCTGCACCGGCACGTCCGAGACGGCCATGCGATAGGTGTCGCTGGTCGGCGCGAAGCCGTAGGTCATCCGGTAGAGGAAGTCGGCCTTGTTCTGCTCGCTGGTGCCGTAAGCGACCGCGGTGCCGTCGCCACCCTTGGCGATGCATTCGTCGACGGTGGTCGTCCCGCAGGCTTCGGCCAGATAGGCCTGGGTCTCGGTATAGGCGGTATAGACCGCATAGGCTTCGGTGTTGGCCGGGTCGGTCCAGTCGAGACGGTTGCCGTTTTCGTCGTAGAGCGCCGAGTAGATATTGGTCGCGGCGATCGCCTCGGCGATCATCCGGCCGGCAATGACGTCGAGCGGGGAGTGCTCACCGGCCAGAATGCGGTCATAGCCGAGCTCGGAGGCGCGGGTCAGCTGGCTCTGCATCTCCTGCGGCACCAGGAAGGCGAGGCCGAGCGAGGCGGTCCAGGCCGAATTGGTATGGCCGCTCGGCATCGACCCGTCGGAATAGGGGTTCCAACTGTTGGCGACCTGATGCAGCAGCTCCGGCACGTCGACGTCGGAATTGACCCGGTAGGGCCGCGGCGAGGTGCCGATGCCGGGAACGTAATCGCCGACGGTGAAGGTCGCCGGCGTGAAGACGCCGTCGGTCCAGGTGCCGACGTCGGGCACGGTGATGGGCTCACCGCCATTGGCGTCGACCATCGCCTGGGTGACGGTGAAGCCACGCACCCAGTTTTCGACGGTGCCGTAGGCCGCCGGCACTTCGTAGTTGGACAGATAGGTCGGAATGACGAAATCGGCCGTGTCGTCGGCGGTTAGCGCGTCGCGATTGGTGTCGGCACGGTAGTCCTGATACTTGCTCTCATACTGGGGATATGAGGTGAAGGCGTCCTCGGTGTAGCGATCGTAGGTCCGCTTCGAAGGTTCCGTCGAGGAATTGGCGCGCACGATGTTGTTGAGGAAGTTCATCGCGCTGGCGAGCGGTGTCGCCGTGCCGTCGGCGAAGGTCTCCGATCCCCAGCTCGCCGAGTTCAACGTGTTGATGTCGGCCTCGTAGTCCGCCATCGTCGTGGTCGCATAGGTCGTGTGGGTCAGGCTGTCCGGCGTCACGCCGTCGGACGAGGCGCCGGTGCCGGTGAGAAACAGCGACGTCAGAACCCCGAGGCCGTTGGTGACGCTGTATTTCTGGTCGGTGCGATCGTCGTGGATCGCCTGCAGCGTCTGCGCTTCGGTCCGGCTCTCTGTGATCTCGGCGGACAGATCATAGTTGCGGATCATCACCGACGGGTCACCCTCGATCAGATCCACGAACGAATCCATCAGATAGGGCAGGTCCGACGGATCGTCGGTCGTGCGGCCGTTGGAAAAACCGACGGCCGGAGAGGTCGGGATCTCCTGCGCCATGACGGGCGTGCCGGAGAGTGCGGTGCCGACCAGAAGCAGGCCGGCGAAACGATCGAGTTTCATATGTTCCCCTCAGGCGTCCGAAAGAGGACGCGGGTTCAGGCGGCCACGGCAAGGATCTGGCCGGACACGCGATGTGCCGGGCCTCGCTGACCGATGCCGAACCGTTCGTTACGATGAGTGCGCGCGCCAGGAGCGAGGAGCCCCCCTCCTCGATCCGCCCCCGAAACGCCGCATTTCAGTAATGTTTCTTTACAATATATTTGTGACAGGTGAGACGGTCGACGCACGAAACGAAGGGCGTGGCAGTCGGGCCACGCAAGCGGCGGGAGCCGTTCTGTGGCGTCTTCACGGAAGCGGCAGGCCGATGCAGCAGCCGGGCCGCGAGGCCGATGAACGGGCGTTTCAGGGGCTGTGTCCAGCGACGAGACCGGCGGAGCGAAGGTTCCTGGCGCTGCGGGCCTGAAGCGATCCGTGACGCCGGCCACAGCTTTCAGGCTGCGACGGCGTCGGCCTCCAGGCGCGCCAAAGCCGCCTTCAGGGCGGCGACGCAATCGCCGTCGACGGCTGTTCCGGTGTCGGCGTCGAGAATGGCGAGCGCTTTGCCGACGGGCATCGCAGCGCGATAGGGCCGGTCGGCGGTAAGTGCGTCGAAGATGTCGGCGACGGTGACGATGCGGGTGTCGAGGCTGATGTCCTCGGCCTTCAATCCGTAGGGATAGCCCTTGCCGTCGAGGCGCTCGTGGTGGCGCCCACCAATGACGGCGAGTTCGGCGAAAGCCTTGATGTTGGACAGGACCGCCTGCGAATAGACCGGATGGCGGCGGATCTCTGCGAATTCGGCTTCGTCCAGACGTCCAGGCTTGTCGAGGATCGCGTTGGAGACGCCGAGCTTGCCGATATCGTGGAGGAGGGCGGCGCGTTTCAGCCGGCGGCGGTGCTCCGGCGAATGGCCCATCGCCTCTGCGATCATGTCCGTGAACAGCGCCACCCGCTCGGAATGGCCGCGGGTGTAAGGGCTCTTGGAATCGACGACGATGGCGAAGGCCTCGGCAATGTCATCCAGATAGTCCTCGTCCACGGCCCGGCGCGCTTGCGCAGGTTCGAGCGACAGGACCGTCTCGGTCAGGTCGTCTTCGCCCAGGGCCGCGACGAAGGCCTGATCGTCGGCAAGCGTTTCGAACGCTGCTACGATTTCGGGATCGAACCATGTGCCGGACCGGGACTTCACCTCCGTGAGCGCGGCGGTCATTCCCCCGAGCTGGAAGAAGACGTCGGCGACCTGGGCGATCAACGCCACCCTCGAAAACAGCGGAATGTCGTGGCCCTTGAGGCCGCTGGGGTGACCGCCGCCGTCGAAATGCTCGTCGAGGCCGATGATGCCGGCGGCCACCTCTTCGCCGAATCGCATCTTCCGGGCGATCGCCGCGCCGCGCTGGCAGCGCGTTTCGATCAGTTCATGGGCGATCGTGCCACCATTGCGGAAGACGTTGACGAGGGCGCGAAAGCGCTCGGCGAGCCCCGCCTTCATTCCGGTCTGCTGCAGGACGAAGCGCAGGATATGGGCGAGGCTGTCGTCCACCTCCTTGAAGCTCCGCTTGAAGCCGATATCGTCGGTCAGATAGAGTTCGCAGATCCTGGCCGCGTTGGACGAGCAGCCGAGGTCCTTCAGCAGAAGCGTGTAATAGAGTTGACCGGTCGCTACCGCGTCGAGGCCGATCTCGCGGGCGATGTGGACGCCGATGTAGCAGCAGCGCATGCAATGCCCGGCGGGCTGGCCTTCGGTCAGATCCAGAGCTTTGGAAAGGGCAGCGAGAATTTCCGCGAGCCGGAGCGAGGAGCCTGTTTCACTTGCCTGCATGTCGGCTCTTCCGCCTGCTCTCATTTCCAACTCGGCTATTGTCTTCGTTTGGGGTCGCGCTCCGAAAACCGGTTCCTGTTTGGCACGCTGATCTTAAGGATCAGTTCAATGGATGCATCAATACAGGCCTATCCCAGCAACGATAAGAATTGACGATATTCGACGGTCTCTCGGCCCGGCGGCGTCACGGGCGGCGACGCCGCCAGCCGACGACTTGCCAGGAAGCGACTGGCGATGACGGCCGGGCGGTGTCACTGTCGGCTCCAGGCGAGGGCGAATGTGCCGAGCGCAAACCGGGAGGGCCGTGATGATCAAGAACCGTCTGAAGGACCTGTGGAGCAAGGGCCAGCCGGCCCTCAACGGGTGGCTGGCCATCGACAGCCCGTTCGTCGCCGAGATCATGGCGGGGCAGGGCTACGACACGCTGACCATCGACCTGCAGCACGGCGCGCTCGACTATTCGGCCATGCTGGCGATGCTGCAGGCGATGCGCGCCTTGCCCGTGACGCCGATCGTGCGGGTGCCCTGGCGCGAGCCGGGCATCGTCATGAAGGCGCTCGACGCCGGTGCGATGGGCATCATCTGCCCGATGATCAACACGGCCGATGAGGCGGCGGAGTTTGCAAGCTTCATGCGCTACCCGCCGCTCGGCACGCGCAGCTACGGCCCGACGCGCGCCGCCTTCGCCCATCCGGGCTACGGCGTGGAGGCGAACGGCGCCGTCCTCGCCCTTGCGATGATCGAAACCCGCGAAGGCCTGGAAAATGTCGAGGCGATCGCGGCGACGCCCGGCATCGACGGGCTCTATGTCGGCCCCTCCGATCTCGCCCTCGGCACCAGCGCGGGCCGGCTCCCGCCCGGCTTCGACCCGACCGACGGCGAACTCGTCGCCTCGATCAAGCGCATCGCCGCCGTCGCCAAGGCGCAGGGCATCAGGGCGGGACTGCATTGCGGCTCTCCCGAATATGCCGCAAGGGCCGTCTCGTGGGGCTTCGACCTGACGACGGTCTCCGGCGATTCCCGGCTTCTGGCCATGGCCGCCGCCGCTTCGGTGACGCATTGGCGCGAGCTGACGCAAACCCGGAAGGATGCAGGCGCAAGCAGCGCCGATTGACGGCGGGCGGCGCCGCGTCGGGCGGGGCTTCGGCCATGCCGGATGCGTCTGGAAACGGCCGGGCGGGTTGCATCCACCCGGCTACGGCGGCACAAGGGCAGGACCAGCCGGACGCTGGAAAACGAAGCGGCCGCGCTCGAATACGGCGTTGCCCGAAACGAAAAATGCGGGCCGACGAACGGCCGGCACTGCAGTCAGCAAAGGGGGCGGAACCTGGAAACGATCGACGCCCATCATCATTTCTGGAACCCGGCGAGAGGCGACTACGGCTGGATGCCGCCGGACGATCCCGTCCTGGCGCGGCCCTATCTGCCGGTCGATCTCGCGCCCGCGCTTCAGGCTGCGGGCGTGGGACGAAGCATTCTCGTCCAGGCGGCGCCGACGACGGCGGAGACCGAATATCTGCTCGGCCTTGCCGATGCGAGCGATCACGTCGCCGGCGTGGTCGGCTGGATCGATTTCGAGCGCCCGGAAGAGATCGACACCTTGCGGCGGCTGTCGGCCCATCCGAAATTTCTCGGCGTCAGGCCGATGATCCAGGACATCGCCGACGAGGGCTGGATGCTGCGGGACGACCTCGACTGGGCGTTCCGGGCGATCTGCGACCTTGATCTGACCTTCGACGCTCTCGGCTTTCCCCGCCATATCGAGCCCTTCCTGGCGCTGTTCGATCGCTATCCCGCAATGCGCGTCGTCCTCGACCATTGCCTGAAGCCGACGATTACCGACGAAAGCCCGGAATCCTTCGACGAATGGGCGAGGGGAATTGCCCGCATCGCCAATGGCACGACGGCCTTCTGCAAGCTCTCCGGCCTCGTCACCGAAGCCAAGGACGACTGGCGGCGCGAGGATCTCGCCTATTATTCATCGCATGTGCTCGAGGTCTTCGGCCCCGAGCGCGTCATGTGGGGCTCTGACTGGCCGGTGTGCCGCCTCAGATGCGAGTACGAGGAGTGGCACAAAACGGCGGTCGAGCTCGTGTCGCATCTGTCCGACGCGGCCCGGGCGCGCGTCTTTTCCGGCAGCGCCAAAGCGTTTTACCGCCTGACCTGAGGAGGCAGGAAAGCCCATGAAAACGACATCGATCGGCGATACCGGACTGCATGTGACCGAGCTTTGTTTCGGCACCTCGGTCCTCGGGGACATGCCCGATACCTATGGCTACGGGGTCAGCGAAGAGCGGGCCTTTGCGACGATCAACGCGATCTTCGACGGCCCGGCCAATTTCCTCGACACCTCGCGCATCTACGGCTTCGGCCGCAGCGAGGAGCGGATCGGAAAGGTGATCCGCGAGCGGGGCGGGCTGCCGGAGGGCTTCGTCATATCGACCAAGCTCGACCGGGATTTTCAGACCGGCCGCTTCGACGGCGACCGGGTCCGCCAGTCCTTCGAGGAGAGCCTGAGCGCGCTCGGCCTCGACAAGATCGGCATTCTGCATCTGCACGATCCCGAATATGCCGCGGATCTTTCCGAGGTCACCCGCGAGGGCGGCGCCTTCGACGCCCTGTTCAGGCTCAAGGAAGAGGGGCTCGTCGGCGCGGTCGGTCTCGCCATGGGACGGCTCGACCTGATGTTCCCGCTCCTGCGCGAGCGGCCGTTCGACGCGCTGATCTCGCACAATCGCTTCACGCTGCTCAATCGCTCGGCCTCGCAGATGTTCGACTATGCCCATGACAAGGGCATCGCGATCCTCAACGCCGCGCCCTATGCCGGCGGCGTCCTGGCCAAGGGCAGCGACGTGATGAAGAAGGTCACCTATCAGGACGCCAGCGAAGCGGAACTCGAGCCGGTGCGCCGGGTGGAGGAGATCTGCTCGCGGCTCGGCGTCGCGCCGGGCGCAGCCGCGTTGCAGTTCTCCATGAAGGATCCACGGGTGACCTCCACCATCGTCGGTGTGTCCAAGCCCGAGCGCGTCGCCGAAACACTGGAATGGGCCTCGGCCGAGCTTCCCGAGGCCCTGTGGCAGGGGCTCGCCGACATGCCCTTCGCCACCGACGATCCCGAGGCGAACCGGCGATACGAGGCTGGCTAGGCCGGGAGCGCGGGCATCGCACGCCTCTCTCCATAGGCCTGCCCCTAGATGGCGCTCGCCGGCCGCTCGACCCGGGCTCCGTCGATGATGCCCTTGATTTCGCTCCGGCACGAGCCGCAATTCGTGCCGGCCTTCAGGAGCTTGCCCACCTCGTCGAGGCTGACGGCCCGGCCCGAGACGATCGCCGCCGAGATCTCGTTCACGCCGACCGAAAAGCACGAACAGACGATGGCGCCCGGATCCGGTCGATCGGCTCCGCCACGGCCGGCAAGGAGACGGAAGCGCTCGCGCGGGGCGTGGCGCGACGCAAGCGATGCGGCGGCCCATACGCGCGAGACGGCGACGGGCTCGCGCGAAAGGTACAGCGCGGCGACAAGGCGCTCGCCGGCAAAGGCGGCGAAGCGATGAGCCCCGGTCGCCTCGTCGTGATAGGCGAGAATTGCCGCTTTCGGCACGCCCGAGAGCTTCTCGGCGAGGATTGACGGCTCTTCGAGGGGAGACAGGCCGGCCATTTCCAGCCGATAGCCACCGTCCGCCCGTGCGACCGCGAAATAATCGAGCCCGGCCGTGTCGGGCCGCTCTGCGGTCACCGCAAACCCGTACCAGACTGCCTCGAACCTTCGCAGATGGACGCTGGTCGACTTCAGTCCGGGCTGGCCGGAAACGGGGTCCGTGGCCGGCGAGACGAGAGCATCGACCCGGCCCTTGGATGACGTCTCGCCAGTCCAGTGCATCGGCACGAACACCGAACCGGGGCGTTGCCGCTCGCTGACCAGGGCACGGACGACGATTTGCCCGCGTGGCGACGACACCACCACGAGATCGGCCTCGGCAAGACCGAGACGGGAAGCGTCCGCCGGATTGATCTCGGCATAGGGCTCGGCGATGTGGGCCGAAAGCCTCGCCGACAGCCCGGTGCGGGTCATGGTGTGCCAGTGATCGCGTACCCGGCCGGTGTTGAGAATAAGGCCGTCGTCGCTTCGTCGCGGGCTATCGGCCCGTTCATCGCCGGCCCGTTCATCGCCGGTTCCGTCCATGCGCTCCGCCGCAGCGCTGCGGGCATCGTCTGGCCGCCGCTTCAGCGGCGTTGGAACGAAGCGGGCGCGCTGGTCGGCGTGATAGAACCTGCCATCGGCGAAGAAGCGGCTGCCGGCTTCCATCGCCGGGCCCGCAGGAGCGGCGTTTGTGCGGGGCTGCCCCGGCTGCGGCCATTGCACCGGGGCGAGCGTGTCGTATTGCGCCTCATCGAGCCCGGCGAGGCCACCGATGTCGAAATCTCGCGAGCCTTCATTCGCATGGGCCGACAGCCGGGCATGCTCGGCGAAGATCACGGCGGGGCTGTCATAGGCGAAGGCCGGGCCGAAGCCCATGCGCCGTGCAACTGCGCAAATGGCCCACCAGTCGGGCCGGGCCTCGCCCGGCAACGGCAGGAAGGCCCGCTGGCGGGAGATGCGCCGCTCGGAATTCGTGACCGTCCCGTCCTTCTCGCCCCAGGCCGCGGCCGGGAAGGCGACGGCGGCGTATTTCAAAGTATCGGTCTTCTCGACGACATCGGAAACGACGACGAAGGGACAGGCGGCGAGCGCCCGGGCGACGGCATCGGCATCGGGCATCGAGACGACCGGATTGGTGCCCATGATCCAGATCGCCCTGATCTGGCCGGAGGCGACCGCCTCGAACATCTCGACCGCTTTGAGGCCCGGCCGCTCGGCCAGTCGCGGCGCGTCCCAGAAGTCGCGGACGATGTTGCGGTGGGGCTCGTCCTCGATCGCCATGTGGGCGGCAAGCATGTTGGCCATGCCGCCGACCTCGCGCCCGCCCATGGCGTTGGGCTGGCCGGTGATCGAGAACGGCCCCATGCCCGGCCGGCCGATCCGGCCGGTGGCGAGGTGGCAGTTGAGGATGGCGTTGACCTTGTCGGTGCCGCAGACCGACTGGTTGACGCCCTGGCTGTAGACGGTGACGACCTTTTCGTGCCGGGCAAAGAGCGCATAAAAGCGCTCGATCAGATCCCTCTTCAGACCGGTCGCTTCGGCAACCTCGGCAAGCCTCAGATTGCGGGCGGCCTTCAATGCCGCAACAAACCCTTCGGTATGACCGGCC
This sequence comes from Jiella mangrovi, assembly GCF_017815135.1. GTDB lineage: Bacteria > Pseudomonadota > Alphaproteobacteria > Rhizobiales > Rhizobiaceae > Jiella > Jiella mangrovi. Next base: position 33,703 of record NZ_JAGJCF010000024.1, read on the forward strand.
ACATAGTCGCAATGGATGGCTCCGGCCTCGGCGAGATAGGGCAAAAGCCCCGCAAACAGCGCCACGTCGCCGTCGGCCGCGATCGGCAGGTGAAGGTCGGCGATATCCGCCGTCATCGTCCGGCGCGGGTCGATCAGCACCACCTTCATCGCCGGCCGCGCGGCCTTGGCGGCGGCAAGGCGCTGATAGATCACCGGATGGCACCAGGCGAGATTGGAGCCGACGAGGACGACGAGATCGGCGAGCTCCAGATCCTCATAGGTGCCTGGCACCGTGTCCGACCCGAAAGCGCGGCGATGGCCGGCAACGGAGGAGGCCATGCAGAGGCGGGAGTTGGTGTCGATATTGGCCGAGCCGATGAAGCCCTTCATCAGCTTGTTGGCGACGTAATAGTCCTCGGTCAGAAGCTGGCCGGAGACATAGAAGGCGACCGAATCCGGCCCGTATTCGGCGATGGTGGCCGAAAACCGTTCGGCGACGAGGTCGAGCGCCGTGTCCCAGTCGGTCCTCACGCCATGATGGGTGGGGTGGAGCAGCCGGCCTTCCATCTGCAACGTCTCGCCGAGCGCCGAGCCCTTGGAGCACAGCCGGCCGAAATTTGCCGGATGCTCAGGGTCCCCGGCGATGGTGACGCCGCCATCCGCCCGCGGCGTCGCCAGCACGCCGCACCCGACCCCGCAATAGGCGCAGGTGGTGCGGACGGTGGTGGCGGTGGGCGCGGCGTCCATGGGGGCGTGTCCTTCGTCTGGTTCTTCGACGCTGGTTGGATGTGTTCGGAGAGGTCCGCGGCCGCTTCGTACCCCCCTCTGTCCTGCCGGACATCTCCCCCACAAGGGGGGAGATCAGACCTTGCTCGATCCCGGCAGGAACAACTGAACGGCAGCGCAATCTCAATCGGCAGAGACGTCTCGCAGACTTGAGCGCGAGATCGATCTCCCCCCTTGTGGGGGAGATGGCTGGCAAGCCAGAGGGGGGTGCAGCGCGGCGTTCCAAGGAACGCCCCCCGCCCATCCCCGCCGCGAAAACCCTTGCCTCCTCACCAGGCCTTGTAGGCCAGGAACTTCCCCGTCATCTCGACCTTCACCCGGTCGCCCTTGGGGTCCTCGACGCGGCTGACGCTCATGTCGAAGTCGATGGCCGACATGATGCCGTCGCCGAACTTTTCGTGGACCATCGCCTTGAAGGACGGGCCGAAGACGCCGGCGATCTCGTAGAGGCGGTAGATGCAGGGATCGGTGGGGATGTCCCGGTTCCAGTCCTTGCTGGGGCATTCCTGCAGCTCCGCGACGGCGGCCTCCGGCAGATCGAGGAGGCGTCCGAGGATCTCGGCCTTCTCCTTCGGCGCAGCGCCCATGCCGGTGGCGACCATGTGGGTCCAGATCGGCGACATGCCGACCTCTTCGGCGATGCCCTCCCAGGAGAGCTTCTTGCGCTTCTTGGCGGCGATGACGAGGGCGGTGACGTCGTCGCGGGTCATGATGTCGGTGGCCATGGTGTCTCCTTGTTGAGTCGTTGGTCGGCCTTGGAAGGGGCCGTTTGGTGGTGGATCGAGGGTGGCGTCATCGCGCCAGAAGCGCGGCGAGAATGACGACGAGTATGGCGAGGATTGCCGAGACCGCCTGCCAGAAGCGGACCGGATTTCTCAGCGCCAGGGGCGGGGCTTCGGGCGAAACGAAGGCCGGGTTCGGGTGGGCGAGGTCATGGACGAACTCGGCAACTTCGGCATAGCGGCGCGCGGGCTCGATCGCGACGGCCCGTCGCAGCGCGCCTTCGACGAAGTCGGGCACGTCCACCGTCTCGCTGCCGGCCGGCTGATAGGCGAGGCGGCGCTGGTCGCGGGCGGACCGGCTGCGGGCGAGCGCCGCGCCATAGGGCAGGCGGCCGGTGAGCATGTGATAGGCGAGGACACCGAGGGAAAAGACGTCCGAGCGCACCCGGCCGACATCGCCGCGGAGTTGCTCGGGCGCCGCGAACTGCAGGGCGCCTGGGTGCCGGCTGTCGGCATCGAACGCCCGCGCCTCGGCGACGCCGGCGACCCGCGCTGCGCCGAAATCGATCAGCGTCACATGGCCATCGGGCCCCAGCATGACGTTTTCCGGCCTGAGATCCTGATGCACCATCTCCTTGCGGTGCATGGCCTGCAGCCCGTTGGCGATGCCGGTGACGATGCGGCAAACGTCAGCGAGCGGCAGCTGCGGCGTCTCGTCGAGCACGGTGCGGAGCGTGTGCCCATCGAGAAGCTCCATTGCCGCATAGCGCGCCGTCGGCGGCCGGCTGCGCGAGGCCGGCTTCAGGCAATGGGGGCTGGAAAGCCGCGCGGCGACCCATTCTTCCATCAGAAAGGCGCGGCGGGCCGCCGGGTCGCCGGCAAGGTCCGAGGCGAGGAACTTCAGCACCGCGGCCTTGCCGGTCTCGACGTCGCGGGCGGAAAGGACATGGCTGCGTGGCCCGACATGCAGGACGCCCTCGATCCGCCAGCCGTCGAATATCGTGCCGACCTCTGGCATTGCGGCCGGCGGTTCGAGATCGCCGCCTTCCAGCCATTCGGCGGCGTCGGCGGCCGGCAGGCGGTCGATCCGCACGATCTGGACCGTCAGGTTGTCGGTGCTGCCATTTTCCAGCGCCATGGCCGCGATCGCCTTCGCCGCACCGTCGAGGTCGTCGCCGCGTTCACGCACCAGCCGGCAAAGCGCCGCCGGCGAGACGTAGTCGTGGACACCGTCGGTTGTCAGCAGAAAGACGTCACCCTGGCGGATCGGGAGGGCCTGATGGTCGATCTCGACATGCGGCCCCATGCCGAGGGCGCGGGCGAGATGGGTCTCGCTGGCCGACAGGGTCAGCCGGTGATCCTCGGTCAGCGGCTCGGCTGTGTGGCCGGAAAGCCGTGCGATGCGGCCGTCGCCAATATGGAAGAGATGGGCCGTGCGGCCTTTGAGGACGAGGGCGTCGAAGGTGGTGACATGGCCGCGATCGTCACTGCCGCCGTCATGGGAGGATCGGGCGGTCCGGCGCGTTTCGCCATGAAGCCAGGCATTGGTCGCGGCGATCACCTGGGCGGCCGACTGGCGGACGCTCCAGGCCTCGGAGGTGCAGTAATAGTCGGAAAGGAAGCTTTTGACCGCCGTTTCGGCGGCGATGCGGCCGAAGCTCGACGAGGAGATGCCGTCGGCAAGGGCAATGGCGATGCCCTTGGTGGTGATTGCCGGCCGGCCCGGGACGATGGCGCCGTGAAAATCCTGGTTCTGCGCTTTGCGGCCGGCCTCCGACCACTGGCCGAGGGAGACGGCAAGCCCTGTCGCCGTCTCGTCCTGGATGGTCGCCCGATCCCGGTGGTCCCTGCCTGCGACCATGCCGGTCGAAATCGTCCCGTCGGGCGGGAAGATTTCCTCTGGCGAACGCAGGAGGGGCCGGGTCATCGGGCGAGCCGTTTTTTGCGGTCTTATTCGGCAGGCTCGGCCAGCGGGCTGACCGGTCCGGCCGCCGCACGAGAAGCCCGCGTCGCGTAGTGGGTCGAGTAGAGCGTCGCGCCGACGAAGGTCAGGCCGCCGACGACATTGCCGATGATCGTCGGGATCTCGTTGTAGAGGAGATAGTCCATCACGGTGAACTGGCCGCCCAGGATGATGCCGGACGGGAACAGGAACATGTTCACGATGGAATGCTCGAAGCCGAGATAGAAGAAGACGAGGATCGGCATCCACATGGCGATGACCTTGCCGCCCACCGAGGTCGACATCATCGCCGCAACGACGCCGGTCGAGACCATCCAGTTGCACATGACGGCGCGGATGAAGAGCGTCAGCATGCCGCCGAAGCCCGCCGCCGCATAGCCGATCGTGCGGCCCTCGCCGATATGGCCGATCTTCTGGCCGACGGCGTTGGGTGCCTCGGTGAAGCCCATGGTGAAGGTGATCGCCATGAACAGCGCCACCGTCAGCGCGCCGGCGAAGTTGCCGCAGAAGACGAGGCCCCAGTTGCGGGCGAGGCCCTTCATGTCGCAGCCCGGCCGCTTGTCGAGGAGCGCCAGCGGAACGAGGGTGAAGACACCGGTGAGAAGATCGAAGCCGAGGAGATACAGCATGCAGAAACCGACCGGGAAGAGCAGCGCTCCGACCAGCGGATTGCCGGTGTTGACGGTGATCGTCACGGCGAAGGCGGCGGCGAGCGCCAAGATCGCGCCCGCCATGTAGGAGCGGATCAGCGTATCCTTGGTCGACATGAAGATCTTCGCCTCGCCGGCATCGACCATCTTGGTCACGAATTCCTTGGGTGCGAGATAGGACATGGTGGTGGGTTCCCCTGCTTGTCGGTGAGTTCGCCGGCGGTCGCGTTTCCCTTGGCCGGTCGAGGATCGTCGTTGCGTCGTCTTTGGGCGGGTTTCGCTCCCCGCTTCTTCAAATCCCGGCGTGGTCGTTTAGCCGCCCGCCGGTTTTCCCCATTCCCGTCACGGCGCATCCGCTATCCGGTGTGCCGAGTTGCCCGCGATCAGCGGGCTCTGCCTGCTATTCGGCGGCTTGCGTCATGTCGGCTGCCGCCTCGGCCAGAGACAGGTCGATCGCTCCCGTCAGCGGATCGAGGCGGATGGCGTAGGTCCGCACCCGGCCTTCGTCCGGGCCCTGCATCTCGCCGGTTTCCAGCGAGATCACCGCATTGTGGAGCGGACAGGTGACCGAGGCGTCGTGGACGATTCCTTGGCTGAGCGGCCCGCCCTTGTGGGGGCAGCGATCCTCGGTGGCGAAGACGTGGTCTTCGGCGGTGCGGAACACCGCGATCCGCCCGAAGGGCGTCGCGACGCAGCGCGAGCCACGCTTCGGGATGTCGGTGAGTTGGCCGATCGGATGCCACGCCTTGCTCATTCCGCCGCCTCCTTGAAGCCGATCTCGGCCATCGGCTTGAACTCGTGGGAGGCCACGCCGCCCGTTGCGCGATCCGCCCAGGGATCGCGCTGGGCGGTCTCCTGGCTTTTGACGAAGCGATCGAAATAGTGGCGGCGCTTTGCGGCATCCTCGACGACGGCGGCCTTGATCGACTCCATGCCGACCCGTCTCAGCCATTTGTAGATGCGCTCGAGATAGTGGCCCTGCTCGCGATAGAGCTGGACGAGGGCAACGATCATCTCGATCGCCTCCTCCTCCGTTCGCACCTGCGTCAGCACCTCTGTTCCCTTGATGTCGAGGCCCGCTGCGCCGGCAAAGTGGATCTCGTAGCCGGCGTCGGTGCAGATGACGCCGACATCCTTGCAGGTCGCTTCGGCGCAGTTGCGCGGGCAACCCGAGACCGCCATCTTGACCTTGGCGGGGGTCCAAGAGCCCCACATGAACTTCTCGATGCGCATGCCGAGGCCGGTGGAGTCCTGCGTGCCGAACCGGCACCAGTCGGTTCCGACGCAGGTCTTCACCGTTCGGAGCGCCTTGCCGTAGGCGGCGCCCGAGACCATGCCGGCGGCGTTGAGATCGGCCCAGACGGCGGGCAGATCCTCCTTCTTGACGCCCAGCATGTCGATGCGCTGGCCGCCGGTGCATTTGACGGAGGGGATGTTGAACTTGTCGACGACGTCGGCGATCGCCCGCAGCTCGCTCGCCGAGGTCATGCCGCCCCACATGCGCGGCACGACGGAATAGGTGCCGTCCTTCTGGATGTTGGCGTGGACGCGCTCGTTGATGAAGCGCGACTGCTCGTCGTCGCGATATTCGCCGGGCCAGTCGGCGATGAGATAGTAGTTCAGCGCCGGGCGGCACTTGGCGCAGCCGCAGGAGGTCTTCCATTCGAGCTCCTGCATGACCTCGGGGATCGACTTCAGCTCCTTGGCGACGATCAGACGGCGCACGTCCGCATGGCCGAGATCGGTGCAGCCGCACATCGGCTTGACCGCCTGGGGGTTGAACGAGGCCCCCAGCGTCAAGGCCATCAGCTGTTCGACGAGCCCGGTGCAGGTGCCGCAGGAGGACGAGGCCTTGGTGTGGGCGCGCACCTCGTCGAGCGAGGTCAGGCCCTTCGCCGTGATCGTGCCGGTGATCTTCGATTTGCACACGCCGTTGCAGCCGCAGATCTCCGCGTCATCCGGCAAGGCTGCAACGGCCGCCATAGGGTCCAGCGGCGATCCCCCCTGATAGGACTGGCCGAAGATCAAGGTATCGCGCATGGCTGCGACCGAGGACCCGTCGCGGATCAGGTCGAAAAACCAGTTTGCGTCGCCGGTGTCGCCATACATCACCGCGCCGACCAGCCGGTCGTTCTCGATGACGAGGCGGCGGTAGACGCCGTGGGACGGATCGCGCAGGACGATCTCCTCGCGGCCCTCGCCGGCGGCGAAGTCGCCTGCCGAAAAGAGGTCACAGCCGGTGACTTTCAGCTTGGTCGAAAGCTCCTTGACGGCGAAACTGTCCGCTTCTCCCATGAGAACCTTCGCCAGCACCTTGGCCTGATCGTAAAGCGGGGCGACGAGGCCGAAGAGCATGCCGTTGAACTCGGTGCATTCGCCGACGGCGTAGATGTCGGGATCGGACGTGCGCAGCTGGGCGTCGACGACGATGGCGCGGTTGACCGCGAGCCCCGCCGCTTTGGCGATTTCCGCGGACGGACGAATACCCACCGCCATGACCACGAGATCGGCCGGAAGCACCGTGCCGTCGGCGAGCTCCACGCCCTCGACGCGCTCGGTGCCGAGGATCTTCTGCGTCGAGGCCTTTGTCATCACGGCGATGCCGCGCTTTTCCAGATCCCGCTTCAGAAGATAGCCCGCCGCCTCGTCGAGCTGGCGATCCATCAGATGGCCCGACAGATGAAGGACGGTGACCTCCATACCCCGGAGTCGAAGACCGGCTGCGGCTTCGAGGCCGAGCAGCCCGCCGCCGATGACGACCGCCTTGGCGCCTTGCGTCGCCGAGGCCTCGATCATCACATTGGTGTCGTCGAGATCGCGGTAGGTGATGACGCCTTCAAGATCGCGGCCCTCGACGGGCACGATGAAGGGCACCGATCCCGTCGCGATGATCAGCTTGTCATAGGGCGCCTCGCCGTTCTCGCCGACGACGACCTTGCGGGCACGATCGATCGAGACGACCTTTTCGCCGAAGCGGCAGGCGACCTTGTAGCCGGCGTACCAGCCTTCATTGTGGGTGACGATCTCGTCGAAGCTTTTCTCGCCGGAAAGGACGGGCGAGAGCATGATGCGATTGTAGTTGCCGCGCGGTTCGGCGTTGAACAGCGTGACCTCATAGGCTTGCGGATCGGTCTCGAAGAGGTTTTCGAGCACCCGGCCCGATGCCATGCCGGCGCCGATGACGACCAGTTTCTGCATGGGGCTTCCTTTCAGTAATACCAAGCGACGATGTGGGCGACGGCCCCGTCGCGATAGATCGGAACGGCGACCATCGAGGCGTAGCCGGCGGTCTGGGCTGCGCTGTCGAACTTCACGAGGGGGATGCCGGAGCCGAGCACCTGGCCGATCGGCCCCTGCCAGGCGGCGACGGTGGTTTCGGTCTCGTCGTCCCAGAGCGGTCCCTGCCGCTGGCAGATGCCGTCGGTGAGCACGGCCTCCTTCGCGCCGTCGGGGCCGGCGCTGCGGGTCTTCCACAGTTCGAACCGGTGGGCGATCGGTGTGCCGCGCGCCGAGAGCAGCGTCAGCACGAAGGTCTTGCCGCCCGGCACGGCGATCGGCAGGCCGAGGCCGGTGGTCAGCCCCGCCTTGCCGGCGCTGTCTGCGCGGATGAAGCGATAGCCGGAGCCGAGATCGCGCATCAGCATCGGCGCGTTGGCCGCCCAGACACCGCCAGGCAGTCCCTGTCCGCGGGGAAAATGCGTGTGCTGCGACACCCATTCGAAGTGCCTGGCGGCGCCATAATAGCCGTCGTCCAGCATCAGGACGCCGGCCTCCTCGTGCCAGACCTCGATCGCGCCGGTGCGCACCGCATCGTCGGCGCAAAGGACGACGACAACCGCCTTGAGATCACTGCCGGCGAAGATCGGCATGGCGACGGCGCTGGTCAGCCCGGCCTTTCGGGCGGCCTCGGCTCGCAGGAAATAGGAGCCGTCGAAACCCTTCAGTACGACCGGCCGCGCTTCTTCCCAGGCTTTGCCGGGCAAGCCCTCGCCCTTCGCAAAGCTCTGCTTCTCGGAGGCGGCGGCAAAATCGTCGAGCGCGCCGTAATTGCCGCTCGACCAGACCAGCCGGCCGTCCTTCGGCACCCAGACTTCGGTGACCTCGACGAAGGTTGCGGTGGGGATATCAGCGGCCAGCGCGCTCATGCAGCGTTCCTCGCGTTCTGGGATACTCGCTCGCCGGCGGTGCCGATCGCGCGTGGTTTGCGGCTGGCAGCGCTTCGCCGTAAGGTGGAATTACGAAAGCGCCGTGCGGGTGCGGGATGGTTGAATTCGACTGGGACGAGACGAAGCGCGCCGCCAATGTCGCCAAGCACGGCGTGGATTTCACGCTGGCGCGGCAGATCGATCTTGATGCGGCAGACATCGAGGTCGACGATCGCCGTGACTACGGCGAGGTCCGGCTGATGGCGCGGGCCGAGATTGAGGACCGCCTCTACGTCATGATCTTCACCTATCGAGGCGACGTCGTGCGGGTTATAAGTTTGCGAAAGGCAAATGATCGCGAGGTCTTGCGCTATGAAAAGAAGACGTCCCCTGATCCGACCGACCCCTGAGGAAGACGCCGCCATCACCGCCGCGGCGCTCTCCGATCCCGACAATCCACCGCTCACCGACGAGCAGATGGACCGCATGCGCCCGGCGCGTGACGCGATGCCGCGCGAGTTGTTCGAAAAGCTGACCGGGACGAAGGCGGTTTTCGTACCCGACGCAGTCGTTTCGCATTTCAAGGAAAAGTTCGGTCCCGACTGGGAAGAGGCGATGCGTGACGTCCTGCGGGAGGCGATGGAACGTAAAGACGAGGCTGCGGAGTAAATCTCAGAAAAGCGAATGATCGAGAGGTGCTGCGCTATGAAAGCGAGACCAAAGCTGATCCGTCCGACACCTGAAGAAGACGCCGCCATTACCACGGCCGCGCTGTCCGATCCCGACAATCCGCCGCTGACCGACGAGGACTGGGCCCGCATGCGCCCGGCCCGCGAGGTCATGCCGCCGTCCTTCTTCGAGCCGGTCGGTTCGTCGCCGCCGCGGCGGTTCTTCATGGCGGAGATCGAATTCGACGTCGCCGACCACTTCACGCGCGAATTCGGCGAGGATTGGCAGCGCCGCCTCAACGAAGCGTTGCGGGAGGTCATCACCCGGAAACAGGCCGCTGAATAGGCGTCTCTGCGCAGCGAGACCGTGGCTTCGGGCGTCGCCATCAGGCTGCCTCCGCCTTGGGCCGCGCGTCGGCACCTGTCTCTGACTCCGCCGGGGTCGCGGGTTCCGCCGGATGGGCGCCGCCCTCGTATTCTTCGAGGAAGCCGAGCAGCTGCTCGCGATAGAGGTAGTAGTCCGGGTGCTCCATCAGCGCCTTGCGGCTGCGCGGGCGGGGCAGATCGACCTTCATGATCTTGCCGATCTTCGCCATTGGACCGTTGGTCATCATCACCACCCGGTCGGCGAGCAGGATCGCCTCGTCGACGTCGTGAGTGACGCAGATCGCGGTGACCTGGGTGCGCTTCCACACGTCCATCAGAACGTCCTGAAGCTCCCAACGGGTGAGCGAATCCAGCATGCCGAAGGGCTCGTCGAGGAGGAGGAGCTTCGGCGACAGGGCAAAGGCGCGGGCGATGCCGACGCGCTGCTTCATGCCGTTGGAAAGGTCCGCCGCCTTGCGGTGCATCGCGTCTGCGAGGCCGACCCGGTGGAGATAGTGCTCGACGACATCGCGGCGCTCGGCGGGCGCGGCGTTCGGATAGACCCGGTCGACGCCCAGCGCGACGTTCTCGCGGGCCGTCAGCCAGGGCATCAGCGACGGCGCCTGGAACACCACGGCCCGGTCGGGGCCGGCGCCGGAGACTTCGCGGCCATCGAGGACGATGCCGCCCGAGGAAATGTCGGTGAGGCCGGCCGCCATGGAAAGGACGGTCGACTTGCCGCAGCCCGAATGGCCGATCAGGGTGATGAACTCGCCCTTTTCCATCTTCATGTCGAAGCCGTCGACGACGGTGAGCGGGCCCTTCGGCGTCGGATAGACCTTCTTGACCTCGAAGAACTCGACGAAGCCGCGCGAGATCGGCGATTGGGACGCGTCGAGATAGGCCTTGGGAAGGTCCGGCGCCGGGCCCTTCTTCATGCCCGGAACGATCGGCACGACATTGGGCAGGGCGACGGCGTCGCCGGCCTCGGCGCTCGCATGCCTGCCCTGTTCCATCAGATAGTGGGTGACGTCCCGGCGCAGGCGCTTGAAGGTGTCGTTCGTGTTCATCGCCGTGCGGTCGCGCGGCCGCGGCAGATCGACGGTGAAGGAAGGTCCGAGCGAAGCGCGCGGGCCGGGGTTCAGCGGGATGATCCGGTCGGCGAGCAGGATCGCCTCGTCAACATCGTTGGTGATGAGGACGATCGTCTTCTTCTCGATCTGGCTGATCGCCGCGAATTCGTCCTGGAGCTTGGCTCGCGTCAAAGCGTCGAGGGCCGAGAGCGGCTCGTCGAGGAGGAGGATCTCCGGGCTCATGGCCAAGGCCCGCGCCACCGAGACGCGCTGGCGCATGCCGCCGGAAAGCTCCGCCGGTTTGCGGCCCTCGGCATGGGAGAGGCCGACCATCTCGATATATCTGTCGATCCGGGCGTTGCGGGCAGCCTTCGGCTCCCTGGCGAACACCGTATCGACGGCGAGGGCGACATTGCCGCGCACGGTCAGCCAGGGCATCAGCGAATAGGACTGGAAGACGAGGCCTCGCTCGGGCCCCGGGCCGGTGATCGGCTTGCCCTTCATCAGGACCTCGCCGCTATCGGCCGCGATCAGACCGGCGAGCAGCGACATCAGCGTCGTCTTGCCGGAGCCCGAAAAGCCGACAATGGCGACGAACTCGCCTTCCTCGACGGTGAGATCGAGGTCTTTCAGAATTTCGGCCCGGGCCTTGCCCTCGCCATAGCTCCTGGAGACGGATTTCAGTTCGATGATCGGATGCGTCATGGCCTGGCTCTCCATCACCGCGTGCCGGAGAAGGTGAAGGCGGACTGGAGCGCGGCCATGATCCGGTCGAGGATAAAGCCGACGATGCCGATGGTGATGACCGCGACGATGATGCGGGCAAGCGAATCCGACGAGCCGTTCTGGAACTCGTCCCAGACGAACTTGCCGAGACCGGGATTCTGGGCGAGCATCTCGGCGGCGATCAGCACCATCCAGCCGACACCGAGAGAGAGGCGGAGGCCGGTGAAGATCAGCGGCATCGCAGAGGGCAGCACCAGCTTGGTGATGGTCTTCGTCGTCGACAGCTGCAGCACCTTGCCGACATTGACGAGGTCCTTGTCGATCGAGGCGACGCCCAGCGAGGTGTTGATCAGTGTCGGCCAGAGCGAGCAGAGGGTCACGGTGATCGCCGAGACGACCATGGATTTCGGCAGGGCGTCGGAGGCGTTCACGTAGAGCGCCGAGACGATCATCGTGACGATCGGCAGCCAGGCCAACGGCGAGACCGGCTTGAAGATCTGGATCAGCGGGTTGAGCGCGCCGTTGACGGTCTTCGACAGGCCGCAGGCGATCCCCAGCGGCACGGCGATGACCGTCGCCAGCACGAAGCCGAGGAACACCGTCTTCAGGCTGGTCAGGATCTGTTCGGGATAGGTCGGCGCGCCGGTATAGTCGCGGACCTTGACCCGGTCGGCATGGCCTGCCTCGATCAGCTTCTGATTGCGCGCGTCCTGCCGCTCGTAGAACGCCGCCTTGTCGGCGGAGCTGCGCTGGTAGTCGGCGTAAAGCGATTCCACCTGGCCCCAGACCGCGACGGGCCCGGGAACGGTGCCGAGCGAGGTCTGCACCTGGGGGGCGAGCGCCGCCCAAAGGCCGAGAAAGGCGATGATGCCGATCAGCGGCACGCAAAGGCCCATCCAGAGGCCGCGCAGATTGGAGCGCGGATCGTCGCCGGCGGCGATCTTCATGATCGGCACCGACCAGCCGAGGCCGAAGGCGGTCAGTGGCCCGGTGGCGCGGGTGATCCGCATCATGCGCTTTTCACGCTTCAGGGCCCGGCGCTCGGCGTCGGACAAGTCGTGGCCCATGAAATCGGAAGCAGTGCTCATTTCAGGTCAGCCCTCAAGGAGGATCGCAATCGGCGAAGCCGTCATCAGATTGGCGACCCGCCCGGCGAAAGGTGCTGTCGGGCGGGTGGCCGAGGGTCGGTTCAGTTGGAAAGGCTTGCGACGTCTTCCTTGCCCTTCAGGCCGATCTGGAATTTTTCGAGATAGGCGTTGGGCTTCCTGCCGTCATATTCGACGCCATCGATGAATTCGGCGGTCGCCGGCTTGTAGCCGTCGGTCTCGGGGACATCGGAGGCCTCGATCAGGCCGTCGTCGATCAGCGAGGCGGCGGCCTGTCTGTAGATGTCCGGCCGGTAGACGCTCTTGGCGGTCTCTTCATACCACGCGTCCGGCTTTTCCTCGGAGATCTGGCCCCAGCGGCGCATCTGCGTGAGGTACCAGGTGGCGTCGGAATAGTAGGGATAGGTCGCGAACTTCTTGAAAAAGACGTTGAAGTCCGGCGCCGGGCGCGTGTCGCCCTTTTCATATTCGAAGGTGCCGGTCATCGAGTTGGCGATGACCTTCTCGTCGGCGCCGACATATTCCGGCCGCGACAGGATCTTCACCGCTTCGACCCGGTTTTCGGGGCTTTCGTCGAGCCATTTGCCGGCGCGGATCAGCGCCTTGGTGAGGGCGATGGTGGTCTGCGGGTTTTCCTCGACGAACTTTGCGGTCAGGCCGAAGACCTTTTCCGGATTGTCCTTCCAGATCTCGTAGTCGGTGATGACCGGCACGCCGATGCCCTTGAAGACGGCCGCCTGGTTCCACGGCTCGCCGACGCAGTAGCCCTGGATCGTGCCGGCTTCCAGCGTCGCCGGCATCTGCGGCGGCGGCGTCACCGACAGGAGAACGTCGGCCTTGATCTGACCGGAGGTGTCGCTCGGCGAGTAGAAGCCTGGGTTCAGCCCGCCGGCGGCGAGCCAGTAGCGCAGCTCGTAATTGTGGGTCGAGACCGGGAAGACCATGCCCATGTTGAACGGCTTGCCAGCCGCCTTGTACTGGTCGACGACGGGCTTCAGCGCGCTCGCCGAGATCGGGTGCTCCGGCTTGCCTTCGGCGTTTTCGGGAATGTGCTTCTTCATCTCCGCCCAGACGGCGTTCGACACGGTGATCCCGTTGCCGTTGAGGTCCATGGAGAAGGGGGTGACGATGTGGGCCTTGGTGCCGAAGCCGATGGTCGCGGCGAGCGGCTGGCCGGCCAGCATGTGGGCGCCGTCGAGCTCGCCGGTGATCACCCGGTCGAGCAGCACCTTCCAGTTCGCCTGGGGCTCCAGCGTGACGTAGAGCCCCTCGTCCTCGAAGAAGTGCATCTCCTTGGCGATGGCGAGCGGCGCCATGTCGGTCAGCTTGATGAAGCCGAATTTCAGCTCGTCCTTTTCCGGGATGAGCATCTCGGCGCTGGCCGGAAGGGCGGTGACGGCGGCGCCGGCGAGCGTCGCGCCGAGAAAGAAACGGCGGGTGATGGCAGTCAGCAGGGTCATGGTCACAGCTTTCCCGTTGCCTGGCGTAAATGAAACGCCGGCTGGTCGATGTCTGGAAAAGAAAAAGGCTGCCCGACACCCTGCGCCACGAAACGAAGTCGTTGGCGATACGAAGAAGTGTCGGCAGCCTTGCCAATGACGCCCGCCGTTGGACGTCCGATATTCAGACGATCTCCGATCGCCTCAGGATCAATGTGTAGAACAGCTCAAGGAATGGTGCAACGCGGAACGCGCGGTTTTCGCAAGATTTTTGCGCGGCGAGCAGTTATGCTTAGAAAATAGACAGTCTGGATAGGCGGTGGGCAGGAAGTGTGATTGTGCAATGAGCAAATGGTCGGCCGGGCGTGATCGAGACGGCCGGCTCCAGCGGATAGCGACGGTCAAGGCGCAAGGGTTCACCGAATGGCAGCATGCTGACTGAGAGGGAACCGGTTTGGAAAAAATGCCCGCAGAGATCCCGGTCACCGCTCCCGGTCGCCCAAAATCGGGGACCGAACGGAGCTTCTTTGCCTCACCCGGCCGTTCACCCTTTCGCGTCGAACAAGCCAGCCGGACGCTCGCCCGCAACGGCGGCGCCTTCCGCCCCCGTGCTTCCCATGGCCGCGTCGAATAGCGCGGGATCGAAGGTCTCGCCGGCGATGCGCGTGCCCGCCTCGGAGAGCGGGGCGTCGCGCCAGCGGGCCATCTGGCGGTAGAGCCAGCGGCCGTGCTCCGGGTCGGGCCGTGTCGCGCCTTGGCCGGAAAACACCATGAAATCGGGAATCTCGCGGGTTCGGCCAGACGCCGTTTCGAGCCGGCCCGTCAGGCCGGGCAGAAGCGTGGCGGGATCGACGCCAAGCCGGTCGGGCGAGGCCAGAAGCTTTGCGAGGCTGTCGAAATTTTCCAGGTTCGCGCACCAGTCCGCGGCGTCGGCGAGAGCCTGGATCAGTCTGGTCAGCGCCTCGGGATTATCACTGGCAAAGCTTTGGGTGACGCCGAGAACCTTCTCCGGCCCGCGCCGCCAGATCTCGGCCCGGCTGGTGACGATGCGCCCGGCGCTCTGCCTCACGGCGATCGTGCCCCAGGGCTCGCCCGCGCAAAATCCGTCGATACCGCCGCTCGCCAGGGCGTCGGGCATCAGCGACGGCGGTACGACGGTGATCTCGACGTCGCGCTCGGGGACGACGCCAGATACGGCGAGCCAGTATCTCAGATCGTAGTTGTGGCTCGAATGGGGATGCACGACAGCCAGCCTGAGCGGCGGCTCGCCGGCCTCCGCCCGCTTGCGCAAGACGTCGGCGAAGGCGCGGCCGGCGCTGGCCGGCGCGGCCTCGTAGTCGGCCGGCCCGGCAGCATCCATGCGTTCGGCGACGGCTTTCGACACGACGACGCCATTGCCGCCGAGTGCCAGCACCATCGGCGCCAGCATCCGAACGGGGAGGGGGCCGAGACCGAGATTGGCGGCGATCGGCATTGGTGCCAGCATATGGGCGCAGTCGAACTGGCCGACGCCGATCCGGTCGCGGATCGTCGCCCAGGACATCTCACGCTGCAGGGAGAGGGTGATGCCGCGCTCTTCGGCAAAGCCCATATGGGCGGCAACGATCAGGACGGCGCTGTCGAGAAGCGGAACGTAGCCGGCGCGGATGAAGCTCGGTGCGGCCATCACTCGTCTCCGAGAAGCGTGTAGGCGGAAACGAGGCCCGCGGCGACCTCGCCGATCCGGCGGTTCTCGTTCATCGCGGTGCGGCGCAAAAGCTTATAGGCGGCCGCCTCGTCGATGTTCTTCGCCTTCATCAGGATGCCCTTGGCGCGGTCGATGACCTTGCGGTCGGCAAGTTCCGATTTCGCCTCGGCCAGCTCCCGCGTCAGCCGGTTGACGGCGTTGAAGCGCGAAATCGCCATTTCGAGGATCGGCTTGATCCGCTCCTTTTTCAGCCCGTCGACCACATAGGCCGAGACCCCAGCCTCGATCGCCGCCTCGATCTCGGCGGTATCGGAGCGATCGACGAACATCGCCATCGGCCGCTTCACCGCGCGCGAGACCTGGAAGAAATGTTCGAGCTGGTCGCGATTGGGATTTTCGAGATCGACGACGATGACGTCGGGTTTCAGCATCTCGATACGCTTGACGAGGCCGGCAACTGTCGTGACGATCGAGACGTTGCTGTGGCCGGCATCCTGCAGCCCGTCCTGAATGATCGAAGCTCGCAGGCCGTTATCGTCGACAAGCAGGATGTTGAGCGGTTGCGCCATGACAGGAATATTGCACCTGCGAATGCCTTGTTCGCAACGGCAAAATCCAGACCGCCGACCGTTTGTTCAGAAGAGGTTTGGCAGGCGGCTTCTGTCGCCCGTCGTCTTTCGGATCGAAGCCCCCATCTCCGTTGGCGGAAGCGGCATCGATCGGGTGTCGCGCTCCGGCGTCGCCTCAGCGATGACGTTCGAAGAGTTTCGCGTCGAGACCGAGCCTGCGAAGAGCTGCCTCGGGAGGCGTGCTGCCCGATTCCAGCGCGACGGCGCAGCGACGGGCGGCCCGGAAGTCCTCGAAGAAATCGGCAACGCCTGCTGCAAGGCTTTTCTTGTGGCGCATGGTTGTCACTCCAATTTCAATTGCCCTTGACTTGCAAGATAAGTGTCGGGGCGAGTGAACTGAAGTGACGATTATACGGCTCTGGTATGCGATTGGTGCATATCACTGCGTTAAGATTTGCGTAAGGAACATTTCCAGCGCCGCCAGTGTTCGTCCCCGGACGATTTTCCGGGAGATCAGGCGACTGAGCGCACGGCTGACGATCGCAAACCCTGGACGAGGCCGGCGATCGGCTGCGGCCTGCCGAAATAGTATCCCTGGGCGAGCGCAATGCCGGTCGCAGCGATTGCCTCGACTTGTCTTTCCTCTTCCAGGCCTTCGGCGACGACGATGAATCCGATGCGGTCGGCAAGGTGCTGGATGAGTTCGACGACCGAGCGCGACGCGTCGCTCTTGTGGGCGGCGCTTGCAAAACTGCGGTCGATCTTGACCTTGTCGAAGGAGTAGGTGGCCAGATAGCCGATCGAGGCATATCCGGTGCCGAAATCGTCGAGGGCGAAACGCAGTCCCAATGACCGCAGCTCGGCCATGGTCCGCAGCGTCTGTTCCGGGTCGTCGACGAGAACGGATTCGGTGAGTTCGAGCTCGATCCGTTCGGCGGGAAACCGATTGGCCTCGACCATCTTGCGGATCGCAGCGAGCAGCCGCTCGGGCTTGCTGAACTGCACCGGTGAGACATTGACCGAGACCGACACGTCTTCGGGAAGCTGCGCGATGTCGTCGCAAACCCGCGAGAGAACCCATTCGCCAAGCTCGCAGATCAGGTCGCTGCGTTCGGCGATCGGAATGAACTCCGCCGGCGAGATCTGTCCTTTTACCGGGTGTTTCCAGCGAGCCAGGGCTTCGACCGAGACCACCTTTTGCGACTTGATCTCGACGATCGGCTGGTAATGGACTTCGAACTGCCCCGCCGCGATCCCTTCGCGCATTTCGCCATCGAGTTCGGTTCGACGACGGAACGAAGCTGCCATTTCCGGGCAAAAGAGGCTGGCCCGGCCTTTGCCCGCAATCTTCGATTCGTGAAGGGCCAGATCTGCGGCCGTCATCAAACCGTCGCCCTCGCAGCCGTGGCTCGGGCCGATGGCGATGCCGATGCTCGCGCTGATCGAGAACTTGCGTTCGCCGATGACGATCGGAGGCGCCAGCGCCTCGATGATCCGGTTGGCCGCCGCAAGGCTTTCCTCGGCGTCCGCAGAGGGAATGATCGCGACGAACTCGTCGCCGCCGAAGCGCGCCAGGAAATCGGAGAGGCGAACCGAGGAGCGAATGCGCTCGGCAATGGCGACTAGCACGCTGTCGCCGGCGGCATGACCGAGAGAATCGTTGATAGTCTGGAAGTCGTCGAGGTCGATATAGAGGATCGCAACAGAAGCAATGCCCTCATGAAAGCCGGGGCCGATCGAGGTCAGTATGCGATCGAGCTCGTGGCGGTTCGCCATGCCGGTGAGAGGGTCGGTCCGTGCCAGGGTCTCGATCTTCTGCTGGTTCAGCTTGCTCTCGGTAATGTCCTGCGTGACCATCAGGACGCCGCCCCCATCGGTCGGCTCGACATGCACGAGAAACGTCTTGCCGCCGGGGATGTTCAGCTCGCGGGCGGTGGTCGCCTGATGGTTCAGCGTCCGGTTGGCGTCCTGGCGGATCAGCATCGCGTCGCTTGGCGACAGACGGCCGGATTTGACCGCGCAGGCCAGCATCGTCTCGAGATCGGGGACGATTGCATCGTTCCCGACGCCGTAAAGCTCGCCATGGCGATCGTTCTGGAGTTCGCGCGACAGAGCCTTGTCGAAGGAGACGAGGCCATGGGACATGGAGCGCAGCGCAAGATCTGCCTGTTCGGCATGCTTGCGTGAGGATGCCTCGCTGCAACGGGCTCTCGAGGTCGCGTCGGCAAGAGCTCTGAGGTTGCGGTACAGCGACAGAACGATGACGAAGTTCGTCACCATGCAAAGAATGATGAAGAGCGCGAGGCCCCGATAGTAGGGCTGGTCGGAACGCTCCAGAGCCATCATCAGCGGTATGTAGAGAAACAGCACCTGAACGATGACGTATTTGGGCCGGGCCGCGTTGCGCGCCACCGAGCCGGACGCGAACGCCACGGCGGCGATCACGTTGAGGATCTGCACGGCCACATTGTTCGTTGCTGCGATCGCGTGGAAACAGCTGAGACCCTGCAATCCGGCAAACAGGGTCGCGCCGATCTGGAACTCGATGTCCCATCGGCGAAGCCTCTGCCGGAGCTCGTCCTTGTGGCTGTCGCGGCGATAGCGCGCGAGGGTCGCCAAACGCCCCAGAAGCACGACCAGGGTCGCGACGGCCAGAGCGCAGAAGGCGCTTTCGCCGCTCCACAGCCATGAGATCAGCATCACCATGATGCCGACCGCGTCCGAGATGATGAGCGAAGCCGGCGAGGAAAACAGCGAGCCGACCAGAATTTTCTGGCGCTCAAGCGGGACGGTCGATGGCAAGGCTTCGTCCCGACCGCCCGTGCCGGTGTCTTGCATGGCCGTCGAGGCAACGTGACTATCGGATGATATCGACACCGCTCTTCCGCGTCATTGCAGGCCAAGTCTGGCTGACAATAAGTGAGAAAGTATTAACGCATGACTTATGAGATGAAACAACACGGCGGATATTCATGAAAATCGCAGCGCAATGTGCCACCTTCCGCTTGGGCGCTTCGCTCGCCAGCCGGGCAGCGCCAAAGCATGCGCTCCTGCGCCTGCGCGATGCGACGCAGCTTGGTGATCTCGGTTTCGGTGAGCCCTAGCAAATGATCCACCGTGGCAGCGCGCGCCTCGGCGCGTTCCGCAGCGAGATCCGGCTCCGTGCGGGTGAAGGCGGCAGAACATCGGCTGGAGTTGCGGCGGCGGGCCTGGCCGACCGACGACCCGCTCCACGAGCTGCGTTGGCATGGAACACGGTGTCGCTGTCCCTGCCGAAGCGGCGGCACCGGCAAACTGCACTGGCGGCATTGGCGCGAACTCCCTTCGACCGACAGGAAAGCCTGACTGCCAGACCGAATTCTGTAAATTAAATCATAAGGAAAAGTTAATTTTATCGAATTGCGCAATGTTCGGTCAGGTGTGCGCCGAACCCGGCCGAACCCCGCCGTTCCGGCGCCCAAAATGGAGGGAGCTGAATCTTCGTCACTGCCGCCGATCAGGCAATGCGCAGCGTCCGGGCCTCGTCTCTGGCGCGGTTGCCGAAGCGGTCGGCACCGCGATAGCCGACGAGAAACGTCTCGGCGGTCTCCGTCGCCGGCAGCGGTTTGCCAAAGAAGAAGCCCTGCAGCTGGTCGCAGCCGAGCGATGCGAGGAACCGGGCCTGTTCCTCCGTCTCGACGCCCTCAGTCGTCACCTTCATCTTCATTTGATGGGCCAGCGAGACGATGGTCGCGACGATCTCCTTCACGTTCGGCTCGCCGTTTTCGAGCGCTTTCATGAAGGACTGATCGACCTTGAGCTTGTCGAAGGGGAAGCGCCAGAGATAGCCGAGGGACGAATAGCCCGTTCCGAAATCATCCATGTCGATCGAGATGCCGAGCTGCTTGAGCGCGTAGAGCTGGTCGAGGATCGCCTTCGAGCGTTCGAGGACGAGGGATTCGACGACCTCGACCTCGAGCCGCTCTCCGCTGATGCCGGCCGCCCGCATGGCGTCGCTGATGATGCCGACGAGATCGCCGTCGACGAACTGCACGGCCGACAGATTGACGGAGACGAACAGCGGCTCTGGCCATTGCGCGATCTGGCGGGTGGCTTCGCGGATGACCCAGGTGCCGATCGCCTTGATGTATCCCCGGGCTTCCGCGACGGGGATGAATTCGGTGGGCGATATCAGCCCGCCCGTTTCGTCGCGCAGGCGAATGAGCGCCTCAAAGCCGACGAGCGAGCCGTCGCGACCTTTGACGAGCGGCTGATAGAACAGCTCGAAGCCATCGCCTTCGATCGCGCGCTTGATCTGCGCCTCGATCAGCCGGCGGCGATGCATCGCCTCGTCCATCTTGGGTTCGAAGAAGACGAGGGGGGTCTGCTTGTCGGTCTTGTGATGGAAATGGGCGATCTCGGCATGTTTGACGAGTTCGGCATGGGTGCGGCCATGTTCGGGGGCCAATGCGCAGCCGATCGAGATCTGCGGGGTGATAACCTGTCCGTCGATCTCGATCGGCTCTCCGATCACCTCGGTCATTTGCCTGGCCAGTGCAAGGACCGCCGCGTGGTCGGCCACGCGTCGACGGACGACGGCGAAGTCGTCCGGTCCGATGCGCCCGACGAGGTCGTCGGGGCCGAGGCATGAGGCAAGACGCCGAGCGATCAGACGCAGGATTTCGTCGCCTTGCGCCTGTCCACAGCGGTCGTTGATCTCCGCCAGATCGTCGAGATCGAGATAGAGAAAGGCGACGCTTTCCCTCGTGGCGCGGATCTTGAACAGGAGCTGGTCGCAGGCTTCCTGCATTCTGCGCCGGTTGAGGAGCTGCGTGAGCGTATCGTGATCGGCAAGGAAGCGAATGCGGGCATCGGCCTCGGCGATCTTTCTGCGGCGCAGCTGATAGAGCATGAAGGGAACGCAGGTCGCCGCCAGGATGATCAGGATCAGCAACGTGCATGTGCGCGCCAGGGTCGTCTGGTAATGGTGCCGCTCGGAAATCATGTCTGCGACGACCGACAGGAATCCGATCGCGCGGCCGTCGCGCAGCAGCGGCATGATCACCGAGGGATTGGTCTCGCCGTCGTCGTGGACGATCTGCCAGAACCCTTTCTGCGAGACGACCGAGGGCGAAAGCTTGTCGCCGGTCGAGACGCCGCCCGGCCGATCACGCAGAAGCCATTCGTAACGCTCTGAACGCGAACGGAACACCTCCCGGCCGCTTCGATCGAAAATCGCGTAGACGTCGATGCTCGAGAGATCGGCCACCTTGCGCAGCACTTCCTCGGAGCCCGGTGTCCGGTCGATGCCGGTGAGAAGCGCGTCGATATAGTCGCCCGGGCCCATCAGGACATTTGCGAAATTCTGCCCGCGGCTGCGCATTTCGGCTTCGACGAGCCTTCCCACGGCCTCGTTTCCGATCGCAAGGATGCTCACGGCGACGAAGCATATAAGGGCGCTCGCACCGAGGATACTCGTCCAGAAAAACCGCTTTGCGAGGATGGAAACCATGTCCCTCTGAGCTCACCACTTTTCGCAACCTGACAAATAGAGGTAAATTTTTCGGTGACTTCGCGGCTGAAAGTTCGGCGGTCTCACGAATTCGCTCAATCGGAGAAGACTGAAATTGCAGCCATATCGGGGGCTCGCATAACGGGACGGCCTTGTTTGAAATCGGGTCGCAGCTAACTGCCGCCAAGCGGCGTCAGCTTCCGGTCGAAGGTGCCTCTGGTTGCAGCCGGATGGCCGAATGGCCCGCACATGCGGGCGATGGCTTTCACCGGGCGTTGGCTTTCACGCAGCTTGCGCGCGGACCATGCCGCTGTCCCTCGACAGGCGTGCAGCTCCGGCCGAGCCGGTTCATTGTCCGGGCGAGAGGGCCGAAACCTTCGGCGCCTCTTGGCTTCGGGCAGACACCCTGATTTGCGCTGCCCTGATGCATCCCGTGGCTCGTCTGTTCGGGATCATCTTCGTCTTCGTTTTCGCCCGCGAACTCGAACGAAATCTCGCCGCCAAGCGGCTCGGCGGAAAGAAGAGACGCGTGCTAACCTTTGACCTTATCATAGGCGTCGAGGGCCCGCTGACGTGCTTCGCCATGATCTACGATGGGCTTGGGATAGGTTTTCCCTAGCGTCACGCCGGCTTCGGCAAGGGTGCTCTCGTCCGCTTCCCAGGGCGCGTGAATGGCCGTTGACGGAAGGTCTTTCAGCTCGGGCACGAAGGTGCGGATGTAGTCGCCCTTCGGATCGAACTTCTCGCTTTGGGTGATTGGGTTGAAGATCCGGAAGAACGGTTGGGCGTCGGCGCCGGCGCCGCCGATCCACTGCCACTGCGCCGTGTTCGAGGCGATGTCGCCATCGACCAGCGTGTCCCAGAACCAGCGTTCCCCGTCCCGCCAGTCGATCAGGAGATCCTTGGTCAGAAACGATCCGACGATCATCCGCACCCGGTTGTGCATCCAGCCCGTCTGCCAGAGCTGGCGCATGCCGGCATCGACGATCGGATAGCCGGTCAGGCCGCGCTGCCAGGCCTGAAGGTCCTTTTTGGAATTGCGCCATTCGAAGCCGTCGAAGCGATCGTTGAAATTGTCGGTCTCCAGCCGGCCGAAGTGGTAGAGAAGGTGATAGTTGAAGTCGCGCCAGACGAGTTCCTGGCGGAAGGTCCGGATCGCATCGCCGGGAATCGACTTTCGGCGCGAGGCATAGGTGTTTGCCGTATCCCAGGCCCGGAAGGGCGAGATCTCCCCCCACCGCAGATGCGGCGAAAGCCGCGAGGTCTCGTCGGCAAATGGCCGCTCGCGGCCATTGTGATAGCCGGCGAGAAGATCGTCGCAGAAATATTCGAGCCGCTCCTGTCCGGCCTTTTCGCCCGGGGTGAAGAACTCGGCCAGCCCGCCGGACCAGTCCGGCTTCGTCGGCAGGAGGTCCCAGTCGCCGAGATCGTCCGACCGGGGAAACGCGTCCGGCTGTTTCAGGCCGCGCGGGGCGTCGATCGGGTCGCGAAAGCCGGTCTCGGAAACATTCTTCCAGAACGGCGTATAGACCTTGTAATAGCCGCCGGTTTTCGTCTCGACGCTTTCCGGATCGTGCAGGATGTTCGCGGAGAAGCGTTCGACGCTGACATCGTCGGAGAGCGCTTCCTCGATGGCATCGTCCACTGACCGCGACGCCGGATCGTAGCGCCGATTGAAGAACAGCGCGGTCGCACCGACCGCTTCGATCACATCGAGGACGTGTTCCTTCGCCTTGCCGCGCCTCATCGTCAGCTGCGAGCCCTTGCCGCGCAGCGAGCGGGCAAATCCTTCAAGCGAATGATGCAGCCACCATTTGTGAGCGCCGCCGAGACTGCGGACGCCTTTCGATTCCTCGTCGAGCACGAAGAGCGGCACGACCGGCCGGCCGGTCTCCGCGGCATGGGCGAGGGCGGGGTTGTCGTCCAGCCGCAGATCATCGCGGATCCATACGACAATCGGTCCGGCTGCGGTCTCGTCCGTCTTCGCCATGGGCAATGTCACTCCTGATCGGTTGCTTCAGACTAACTGCCGCCGGCTCGAGCGGTTGCGGATATATCTGCGGCGAAACGGCAGACGCCTGAATCGATAACGGCCGTTCACTAATCGACGACAATTCGTCACGAATCAGCCCCTGCCACAGCGGGGCGCCGGTGACTTATCTTGGGGCCAGCACAATCGAAGGAGGCAGCCATGAGCCTTACACTGACCGGCATCCACCATCTGACCGCGATTACCGCCGACGCACCGGGCAATCTCGACTTCTACACCCGGATCCTGGGACTTCGGCTCGTGAAGAAGACCGTGAACCAGGACGATACCTCCGCCTATCATCTGTTCTATGCCGACGGGCTGGCTTCGCCCGGCACGGACGTGACGTTCTTCGACTGGCCAGCTCCGCGCGAGCGTCGCGGCACCCATTCGATCGCGCGAACGAGCCTTCGCGTATCGGGGCGGGCGAGCCTCGAATTCTGGGTCGGCCGGTTGAAGGAAAGCGGCGTTTCGGCCGGCGAGATCCGCAGCCTCGACGGCCGGGACAGCATCGATTTTGAAGATTTCGAAGGCCAGCGCCTCAGGCTCGTCGACGATGGCGGTGTCGGCGAGGCCAATCCCTGGGATGCGAGCACCGTTCCGGCGAAGCATCAGATCCGCGGCCTCGGCCCGATCGTCCTTTCGGTTCCGGTTCTCGATCCGACCGAAGCGGTCCTGACCAGGTTCATGAACATGAGAGAGGTGCGTCAGTATGAGGAGGCGGGCGCTGCCGTCCACGTCTTCGAGATGGGGGAGGGTGGTCCTGCAGCTGAGCTGCACGTCGCCGTCGAGCCGCATCTCGCGCCGGCCGGTCAGGGCGCCGGCGGTGTTCACCACGTCGCATTCCGCACGAACGATAACGCCGAGTTGACCGAGTGGGCGAAGCGCGTGAAGGAATTTCGGGTGCCGTCCAGCGGCGAGGTCGAGCGCTACTATTTCCGCTCGCTCTATTTCCGCGAGCCGAACGGCATCCTGTTCGAGATCGCGACGGACGGTCCGGGCTTTGCCGTCGACGAGCCGCTCGAGGCGCTGGGTGAGAACCTGTCGCTGCCACCATTTCTGGAGCCCAAGCGCGACGCGATCGAAGCCAGACTGAAACCGCTCGCCTGAGGCGGTACGGCGCCGGCGGTTTCACCGAGACCGGCGCGATTGTGCTCGCTGCAAACGGTCCGTCACTGCTAAGGCTGAAAAATGCCCGAGGCCGTGACGGCCATATCTGCAATGTCATCGCGATCACAACCATCGTTTGACAAGGATTTTCCGATGTCCACCATCTCGCTTACCGGGCCGCTTGCAGAGATCGGTCTTCTGGCGGCCGGCGCCGATCCCCGGAACGCACGCCTCGCGGTGATCGCGGTCCATGGACGCGGCGCATCCGCCGCCGACATCATCGGTCTGTCGGAGGCCTTTGGCCTGCCCGACATCTTCTATGTCGCGCCGGATGCTCCGGGCGGGGCATGGTATCCCTCCCAGTTCACCCAGCCTCTCGCGGCCAACGAGCCCTATCTGTCCAACGCTTTGGCGCGGATCGACGAAATTCTGCGCTTGCTGGAGGCGGAGGGCTTTGGAAGAGAGCGCGTCGTCCTTGCCGGGTTCTCGCAGGGCGCCTGTCTTTCGCTGGAATATCTCGCCCGAAACGCCGGCAGCGTCGCCGCGGTGCTGGGCTTTTCGGGTGGGCTGATCGGCCCGGACGTCGCGAGCCGCCAAGAGACGGAGAGCCTGTCCGGCACCAGGGTGTTCATGGGATGCAGTCGCAGCGATCCGTTCATTCCGGCGCTGCGTGTCATGGAAACCGAACGCCATCTCGCGGGGCGCGGCGCAAAGGTCGAGACGGTGCTCTACCCGGAGCCGGGCCATACGATCAACGCCGACGAGATCGGCCGTGCGGTCGAGCTTTTGAAATCGATCGGCTGACAGATACCGGCGGCCCCCGGCAGTCAGCCCCGGCGAGCCGGTTTCAGCCGGCCCGACCCGCGCGCGAGCCAGAGCCGCATGAAGCCGGCCGCAGGGTCGGCTCATGTACGGGGCTGGGACATGAGAGAGTGCGGCATGCGCGGGGTAAGAGCGCCGACATCGTCGTCCGCGCGGCAGCCGGGGGAAATCTTCGTCGGCCGACGAGCCTATCTGGCGGCAAGCACCGCTTTCGCAGTCTCAGTTGATCCAGCCTCGGTCCGCCCGGGCCTTGCTCGGCGCACGACAGACGGCGAGGACCGTGTTTGACGAGGCAAGCTCGGAGACAAATTTTCGCCGCCATTCCGGCGAGCCGGCCCTGTTCAGCGTGATCACGAGAGGCCCGGAATTGCGAAGGCCGGCGAGGGTGACGCGGGCCGATTCCCGGCGACTGCCCAGCAGCCGGTTGACGGCTGTTTCCAAAGCGCTGGCATCGTCCCGGCTGGCAAGAGACAGATGATCGCTGAAGAAGCGCGGGCGGAAAAAGCGCGCTTCGTTCATCAGGTGGTCGGCCGCGACATTTGCCGCTCCGACTATAAGATCGCCGTCGAGCATGATCACCGGGTCGGCGATCTCGTCCCACGCGCTCTGGATGGTCTCCCGGTTCGGCTGGTCCGGACTGCCGATCGCATGGGAAACCAGAAATGCCGAAAGGAGGTCAGGCGCGAGCCTGTGCAACAGGGTCAGGACGGCCGGCAGGAACGCGTCGCGAACGTCTTGCGGAACCGTGACTGTCAGGCACCAGCTCTGCTGCGCGCAGTCATGCAGAACGAGGCCGGCGCCCGCGGTCTCGTCGTTCGAAACCAGCTCAAGCCGGGCCGGGTGATCGACGTCGTCGAAGCGGAAGATCGACCCGGGCTCCATGCGCGGGTGGAAATCGTCCTGCCAGCTGTTTTCCGCATAGCGCATCCGCGTGCGAGTGGCGACGGAGATGGCGCGATTCACCTCAAGGCCTCGGCGCGCGACATCGCGATCGACACGCCTCAGCCTCGTCTCGACGCCAGGCAAAACGGCGTCGATCGTGCTGAGAAGCGAAGCCCAGGATGACGGATGAAGAGAGGCTTGGCCGACTCGTTCGCGAACGAGGTCCAGCCGACCGGGAAACTGGAGTAACATCGAATTATGCCGTATCTAGGCCCCGGCGAGATCATTCCACCTGCGGCTGAAAATTACAAGACCGTAAGGTTCGGTCCGGATTATTTTTCTTGGCGCCGGGGTATTTGTTCAGTCTTACTTACAACATCCAATTGCGCTTGAGTTGCTGATGTCTGTGCGAGGGTTCGGTTCGGGGCGCTGATTCCTGGCGGCGTCTCGCGATATTACGCAATTCATTGCCTCATGCCGGGGCATTGGTGGCCCGCAGTCGTCGTGCAAACCCTGGGTTCGGTCTGCGGCGTCGAACGCGCACTCTTGAAGCTTGTGTCGAAGCGGGGTATATGACGCTCATATTCTCTGCGGTGATGTCGTGAGAGTGGGTCCTTCCGGTCCCGCTCTTTTTTGTTACCTGCAACAGCCTGCCTGAAGCTTTCGGGCGGGACGGCGGAACGGCAGAGGGCGAGTGGATCTGTAACCAGCCCGCAGTGCCGGGCTCTCGATCATCGCGACCTGCCATGACGTACCGGCGGGATTCGCCGGTCGCCGACTTCGAGATCGCCTGCGAAATTGCAGCGGTCGAGCGGATCGAGACGATCGTTACACAAGGGAGCGTGAGCCTGTCTGATATGCGCATCGTCAAGGAACAGGGCGTCGAGGCCAAGATCGCCGGGGTTGTCGAAGCGGCGATCGAGCAGGCCGGGTACAGGCTCGTGCGCGTCAGGATTTCCGGTCTGAACGGCATGACCGTCCAGATCATGGCCGAGCGCCCGGACGGAACCATGACGGTCGAGGATTGCGAGGCGGTGTCACGCGCGATTTCGCCTGTGCTCGACGTCGCCGATCCCGTCGATCGGGCGTATCATCTTGAGGTGTCGTCTCCCGGCATTGATCGGCCTTTGGTCAGGAAGGGCGATTTCGAGGCCTGGGCCGGCTATCTGATGAAGCTGGAGACGAGCCGGCTCTTGAATGAGCGCAAGCGGTTTCGCGGCAAGATCGTCGCCGTCTCGGACGACGGAATCAGGATCGAGCGCGATCAGCCTGCCTATGGCGAGCCGAGCTCGGTGGAAATTCCCTTCGACGCGATCGGCGAGGCGCGCCTGATCCTGACGGATGAGCTGATCGCCGCCTCGCTGAAGGCCGATAAGGCCGCCCGCAAACACGGCGGCGAGCCCGGCGAAGACGAGAACGACGAGATGTCCGGCTCCCACTGAAGCCGGGTGGACAGAGAGACAATCGAGACGCGCCGACGTCGGCTGTTGCCGGCAACATGGGGCGAAACGCTGGGGTGACGTTGCGGACAAGCATCCGGAACGCCTGCCCGACCAGGAGAAACGACGAATGGCAGTCAGTGCGAACAGGCTTGAGCTTCTGCAGATCGCGGATGCCGTGGCGCGGGAAAAGTCGATCGACCGCGATATTGTGATCGGCGCGATGGCCGACGCCATCCAGAAGGCTGCGCGCTCCCGCTACGGGCAGGAGACCAACATTCGCGTCGACATCAACACCAAGACCGGTGAGATGAAGCTCCAGCGGTTGCTCGAGGTCGTCGACGACGTCGAGAACCCGAACACCCAGATCTATCTGGAACTTGCCCGCGACAAGAATCCCGATGCCGAGCCCGGCGACTTCATCGCCGAACAGCTTCCGCCGATGGATTTCGGCCGCATCGCCGCCCAGTCGGCCAAGCAGGTCATCGTCCAGAAGGTGCGCGAGGCCGAGCGCGACCGCCAGTACGACGAGTTCAAGGACCGGGTCGGCGAGATCATCAACGGCTCGGTCAAGCGGGTCGAATACGGCAATGTGATCGTCGATCTCGGCCGGGGCGAGGGCATCATCCGCCGCGACGAGCAGATCCCGCGCGAGGTGTTCCGCTATGGCGACCGGGTCCGCGCCTTCGTCTACGATGTGCGCCGCGAGCAGCGCGGGCCGCAGATCTTCCTGTCGCGAACCCATCCGCAGTTCATGGCGAAGCTCTTCACCATGGAAGTGCCGGAAATCTACGACGGCATCATCACCATCAAGGCGGTCGCCCGTGATCCGGGCTCGCGGG
Source organism: Jiella mangrovi (assembly GCF_017815135.1). Lineage (GTDB taxonomy): Bacteria > Pseudomonadota > Alphaproteobacteria > Rhizobiales > Rhizobiaceae > Jiella > Jiella mangrovi. The sequence continues at coordinate 62,199 of NZ_JAGJCF010000024.1, forward strand.
CGAAGATCGCCGTGATCTCGTCCGATTCCTCCGTCGATCCGGTCGGCGCCTGCGTCGGTATGCGTGGCTCGCGCGTCCAGGCCGTCGTCGGCGAGCTTCAGGGTGAAAAGATCGACATTATCCCCTGGTCGCCGGACGCGGCCGCCTTCCTCGTAAACGCGCTGCAGCCGGCGGAAGTCGCCAAGGTCGTGCTCGACGAGGATGCCGAGCGGATTGAAGTCGTCGTTCCCGATGACCAGCTTTCATTGGCGATCGGCCGCCGCGGCCAGAACGTCCGTCTGGCTTCGCAGCTGACCGGCTGGGACATCGACATCCTGACCGAGGAAGAAGAGTCTTCGCGCCGCCAGAAGGAATTCCAGGAGCGCTCGGAAACCTTCATGGAGGCGCTCGACGTCGACGAGATGGTCGGCCAGCTGCTGGCTTCGGAAGGCTTTGCCTCGGTGGAGGAGGTGGCCTATGTCGATGCCGACGAGGTTGCCGCGATCGAGGGCTTCGACGAAGATACCGCTGTGGAAATCCAGACGCGCGCTCGCGAATATCTGGAGAGGCGGGAGGCCGAGTTCGACGCCAAGCGCAAGGAGCTCGGGGTTGCCGACGAGCTCAAGGAGATCAACGGTCTGACCACCGAAATGCTGGTCGCCCTTGGCGAGGACGACGTCAAGTCGCTGGAAGACTTTGCCGGCTGCGCCGTCGACGATCTGACCGGCTGGACCGAGCGCAAGGACGGCGAGACCAAGCGCTATCCCGGTGCCTTGAGCCCGTTCGAGGTTTCGCGGGCCGATGCCGAGCAGATGATTCTTTCGGCGCGACTGAAGGCCGGCTGGATTACCGAAGCCGATCTTGCCGGGCCGCAGGAAGACGAGGCCGACGAGGAAGCCCTCGAGGAGGGGGCGGCCTGAAGCGAGGCTGGCCCGTGGGCGATGGTATCGTCGACGGCGCGGAAATCGGCGAAGCGGACGAGGGAGCTCTCAGCGACGGAGGCGAGGCCGTGAATGGCCGCACCTGTATCGTGACCCGGCAGAGCCTCGACGCGGCGGATCTCATCCGCTTCGTCAGGGGGCCCGACAATCAGGTCGTGCCCGACCTTTCGCGGCGGCTTCCGGGGCGCGGCGCGCATGTCTCTCTCAGCCGCAAGGCCGTCGAGGAGGCTGTGAAGCGCAAGTCCTTTGCCCGGGCGTTTCGTGCAGAGGTCGTGATGCCGGCCGATCTCGGCGCCATGGTGGACCGGCTGCTGGTTCGGCAGGTGGCCGGCTCTCTCGGTCTCGCCCGCAAGGCGGGGCAGCTCGTGACGGGCGCGGCCAAGGTGGAGGCGTCGATGCGCTCGGGGCGGGCGATCTGTCTCGTCCAGGCCAGCGACGCGGCCGAAGACGGCCTGCGCAAGATTGATGCGGCTCGCCGCGCCGGCGAGCGCGGAACCGGTCGGCGGATGCCGGGGTTTCGTCTCCTCGACGCAAACGAAATGAGTTTGGCGTTGGGCGGGTGGAATGTGATACATGCAGCCATCCTTGCCGGTCATGCCGGCTCGGCTGTGCTGAAGCGCTTGGAAGCGCTGGCGAAATATCGGGGTGAAAACCCCATGGAAGCTGCCGATGGCGCCGAAGACGGCGACTCGATGGCTGAAGACTGAGATTGCAAACGATCGGAAGCGCCTCATCGAGCGACGCTTCCTGGCAAGACGAACGGCGCGGGACCGATCCCGCGCAGGAAGCGGAAGCGTAGATGAGCGATACCAAGTCCGGCGACGACAAGACGCTCCATGTGAGCACCAAGAAGACCCTGACCCTGAAGCGCGGTGGCGTCGAGCAGTCGACGGTTCGCCAGAACTTCAGCCATGGTCGGACCAAGAGTGTCGTGGTCGAGACCAAGAAGCGGCGCATTCACAAACCCGAAGACGCGTCGGCTGCAAAGCCGGATGTCGCCGCAGGGCTCAATCCGCGCCCGAGCGAGCCTGCTGCCGCCAAGCCGGCGCCGGCTGCCTCCCCGGCGGCCGAACGCGCACCGACCCAGGCCGCGACGCCGAAGGTCGCCCCGGCGCCGCAGCCGCTGAACCCCGGCGGCAAGCCCAAGCAGATCGAATTCGGCAAGAAGCCGGCGCCCGCCGCCGCGCCAGCCGCCGAAGCGGCGGCGACGCCTGCGCCCGAGGCGCCAGCTGCCGAAGCTGCGACGCCGCCGGTCGAGGCGAAGGCCACCGAAACGCCGGCTGCTGTGCCGGCTCCGGCGGCAGAGGCGCCCGTCGCCAAGGCTCCGGCCGCTGAAGCTCCGGCGGCTTCGGCGCCGAGCGAGGCCAAGGCTCCGGCAGACAGCGCGACGACGGCAACCGCCGCAGCCGCTCCGTCTGCTTCTGCCGCGCCGCAGCGTACGTCACCTGCGGCGCCAAGCCAGCAGCGTCCTCGTCAGCCCGCTCCGGCCCAGACGCCGGTGCAGCGTGGCCGTGACGGTGCGGGCCGCGACGGGCGTGGTCCGCGCAGCGACGGCCGTCCGGACAACCGGAACGGCACCCCCAACCGTCCGGGCGCTCGCGATGACCGGCGTCCGGGTCAGCAGTCCGGCGCTCCCGGCCAACGCCAGCCGCGCGGGGCTGTCCTGTCGGATCTCTCCTCGCGCGAAATGGATGCGCGCCGCAGGGCCCTCGAGCTCGCCAAGCAGCGCGAAGTCGAGGCTCGCCGCGTCTTCCAGGAAGAAGAGGCTCGCCGCATTGCCGAGGACGAGCGTCGCCGTGCCGAGCGCGAGGAAGCCGAGCGCCGTGAGGCCGAGGAACAGGCCCGGTTGGAGGTCGAGGCCGAGGCTCGCCGCAAGGCGGAGGCCGACGCTGCCACGCGCCGCGGCAACAAGCCGACCGCGGCCGCCAAGGAAGCCGTTCCGATGTCGCCTGCCGACGCCGAGGCGGCTGCCGCACGCGCCGAACGTGGCGAGGGTCGTCGTCGCAGCGGCGGCGAGGAAGACGATGCGCGCCGCGGCCCGAGCAGGGCGCGCGGTCCCGGCAAGGGCGCGCCCGCCGAGACGCCGCGTTCGACGCGGCCCGATCGCGGCGAAGGCCGCCGCAGCGGCAAGCTGACCCTCGACAAGGCCTTGTCGAGCGAGGAGGGCAGCCGTGGACGCTCGCTCTCGTCGATCCGCCGCCGACAGGAGAAATTCAAACGCTCGCAGCAAAATACGCCGCGGGAGAAGATCATACGCGAAGTGGTTCTGCCAGAAACGATCACCATTCAGGAGCTCGCCAACCGCATGTCGGAGCGCTCCGTCGAAGTCATCAAGTTCCTCATGAAAGAGGGGCAGATGATGAAGCCGGGCGACATCATCGACGCGGATCTGGCCGAGCTGATCGCCACCGAATTCGGACATACGGTCAAGCGTGTCTCGGAGTCGGACGTCGAGGAGGGCATCTTCGACGTCAAGGACAATCCGGAACACCTTGTTTCGCGTCCGCCGGTGGTCACCATCATGGGCCATGTCGATCACGGCAAGACGTCGCTGCTCGACGCGATCCGTCAGACCAAGGTCGTCTCCGGCGAGGCCGGCGGCATCACCCAGCATATCGGCGCCTATCAGGTCGAGCAGGACGGGCAGAAGATCTCTTTCATCGATACCCCGGGCCACGCCGCCTTCACGGCGATGCGTGCCCGTGGCGCCCAGGCGACCGACGTGGCGGTGCTGGTGGTCGCGGCGGACGACAGCGTCATGCCGCAGACCATCGAGTCGATCCATCATGCCAAGGCGGCGGGCGTTCCCATCGTCGTTGCGATCAACAAGATCGACAAGCCGAGCGCCGACCCCTCGAAGGTTCGCAGCGGACTGCTGCAGCATGAGGTGTTCGTCGAATCCATGGGTGGCGAGGTTCTCGACGTTGAGGTCTCGGCTCTCACCGGTGCCGGCATCGACAAGCTGCTCGAGGCGATCCTCCTGCAGGCCGAGCTTCTCGACCTGAAGGCCGATCCGCAGCGCACGGCCGAGGGTGTCGTCATCGAGGCGCAGCTCGACAAGGGCCGCGGCCCGGTCGCGACCGTCCTCGTCCAGACCGGCACGCTCAAGGTCGGCGACATCGTCGTCACCGGCGATGAATGGGGCCGCGTGCGCGCGCTGATCAACGACAAGGGCGCCCAGATCAAGGAAGCGGCGCCCTCGATGCCGGTCGAGGTTCTCGGCATGCAGGGTACGCCGCTGGCCGGCGATCGCTTTGCCGTCGTCGAGAACGAGGCCAAGGCTCGCGAGATCTCGGAATATCGCCAGCGCCTGTCCCGCGAGATGCAGGTGGCGAAATCCGCCGGTCAGCGCGGCTCGCTCGAGCAGATGATGTCGCAGCTGCAGGATACGGGGCTCAAGGAGTTCCCGCTCCTGATCAAGGGCGACGTGCAGGGCTCGGTCGAGGCGATCATCGGGGCCCTGGACGCGATCTCCACCGACGAGGTTCGTGCCACCATCGTCCATTCGGGCGCCGGCGCGATCACCGAATCGGACATCGCGCTCGCCGCGGCTTCGAACGCTGCGATCATCGGCTTCAACGTCAGGGCCAACAAGCAGGCCCGCGAGGCGTCCACGCGCGACGGCATCGAGATCCGCTACTACAACATCATCTACGATCTCGTGGATGACGTGAAGGACGCGATGTCGGGCCTCCTCTCGCCGGAGCGCCGCGAGACGTTCCTCGGCAATGCCGAGATCCGGGAGGTGTTCAACATCACCAAGGTCGGCAAGGTCGCCGGTTGCCTCGTCACCGAAGGCGAAGTCGAGCGCGGGGCGGGCGTGCGCCTCATCCGCGACGACGTCGTCATCCACGAGGGCACGCTCAAGACGCTCAAGCGCTTTAAGGACGAAGTGCAGAAGGTCATCAGCGGCCAGGAATGCGGCATGGCCTTCGAGCGCTACGAGGATATCCGCCAGGGTGACATCATCGAGTGCTTCCGCGTCGAGCATGTGGCTCGGTCGCTGTAGGCAGAAGCACAACACGGATCGGAACCATGTCCTCAGCAAACCGAACAACGAGTTGGCAGAGGGACTTGGCGACGATCCGTGCCGCGCTCGATAGCAGGGCGACGACCCATCGAACCGGAGCTGAGAAATCGTCCGGGTTCCAATCCGGCGCAGGGATATCGCATGACGATATCCCCACCGACTTTGGAAAGTCATCCTACGAGTATCTCGCGAAGGAGGCTCTGGATCGTCTGGCCCGCCGGATCGCCGAACTCGAAACAAGGGTGTTGCGGGCTGATGACCAACCTAGCAGTTCGGAGACCGGCCTCGCGCATAAAGTGACCGGAACGTCCAGCGAGGCCAATCTCTAACGGGCTATGGCAGCGCCGGTACTCAAGCTCGAACTGTCCGCCGAAGTCGCGGAACGGATGGTCGCGGAGGGCGAAAGTTGGACGGGAGTTCGATAGGCGCGCAGTAGAACGCGATCGGGCGTTGAAGGCCTCGCGACGCGCGCTTGATGGACTGATCCATGGCTGACACGGGTGACACGCCCCCTTTTGGCCCGAAGCAGGAGGGCGTTTGGCCGGATTGGCTCCCGCCGCGGAGAGCGTGGGAGTTCGCGCCAATGTCGCTCGGCTCGAGAAATCCCTGACGAAGCTGGAAATCGACAACAAGCGACTGCGGGAAGACATCCGCTTGCTCGAACGTCAGGTTTCGGAAAACACGGCGCAGCTCAATTTGCTGGTGGGCTTTGTGCGTGACGCGCTGAATGCTCGCTTCGATCAACGAGTCGAGGAATCCGTTGGTTGGATTTTGGGCGACAGAGACCGCGACCTGAGTTAAAGCGCCGTATGTCCGAATGGACGCCAGTGTGCACGACATTCTCGTCGAACGGCGCATATCGAGTGTCTGACAGTCTGAGATTAGGCGTCCGCTTTTATCGCGCTCGCCATGCTCGGGCTCCGTCCCGAGCATGGCGAGCGCCGTTTAAGCTTCTGTTGTGTCGAACGTTTCTGGCAACTGTGTTCATTCGAACGCCTTTCTGTCTCTCTGCATGGCGTTGAGAACAGTGAGAAGCTTTCTGGCGACGGCGATTATGCCGACTTTCTTCGATCCCGATCTTTCGGCGACGGCTTGAAAGAAGCTCTTGAAACGGGTGTTTGCGCGAATGGCACCGAGGGCGGCCATGTAGAGAGCTTTGCGCACCCGGCGCCTTCCCCCCT
>NZ_JAGJCF010000025.1 GCF_017815135.1 Jiella mangrovi
ATGAGGTACGATCTGGGATATATCGACCTGGAACAGAGAACCTTGCAAACAATCGACAATCCGTTCGGCACGAGATTGTCACCCATGTCTTAGGAACGTTCTGTCACCCATGTCTCCGGGCCGGACAATTCCGAACTGGCGACCCCGGCAGGATTCGAACCTGCGACCATCGGCTTAGAAGGCCGGTGCTCTATCCACTGAGCTACGGGGCCGAAGCCGGTCCTGCCCGCCCTCAGTGGGTCCAGGGCTGACGGCGATCGTATTTGAAGTTGTCGGCATAAGCGACCCGGGCCCGCTTCGGCGCGTGGGCTTCCTCGACACGGTAGAGAATATCGTTGCGCTCGGCATATTCGATCGCCTGCTCCTTCGTTTCGAAGGTGAGGCGGACCTGCGAGCGCGTGTCCTTGGAGGAGGTGTAGCCCATCAGCGGCTCGACCTCTTTCGGCGCTGCGGGCTCGAATTCGAGCATCCACAGACGCGTCTTCGCCTTCCCAGACTGCATGGCTGTACGAGATGGTCGAAAGATGCGTGCAACCATGTGCGCCCTCGCTACGTCGCTGTCCCTTGCGACCGGACACCCGTGTTTGGTCGGAGCGGCAGGATTCGAACCTGCGACCCTCTGGTCCCAAACCAGATGCGCTACCAGGCTGCGCTACGCTCCGCACACGGGGTGACCCGTTTCGCCAAAGCGGTCTGAAGGGCTTTGGCTGCCAAGTCAAGCATCATCGTCGCCAGCGCAGCAACGATCGGGGGATGGGGCGGGAAAAACGCTGCCGGCCGACGACCATCGGCCTATTGCGGCGGAATGACCTCGTTTTCCAGACGGTCGCCGATCGAGACGCCGTAACGGGCGGCAGCCCCGCCATTGAGTTCCAGCACATAGCGCACCGGCTCGCCCGAGGGGATGATCGCCAGCGACAAAGGCTGGGCGTTGGTCTTGATCGTCACCACCTCGCCGGCCTCGTCCATGAACAGCATGTCGAGCGGAATCAGCGTGTTCTTCATCCACATCGCGACGTCGCGCGTCTCGTCGAAGCGAAACAGCATGCCCTGGTCCTGCGGCATTTCCGGGCGATTCATCAGGCCGACTTCCCGCTCCTTCGGCGTCAAGGCGAGCTCCACCATGATCTCGTGATCACCCGTCTTGGTGTGCAGCACCGCTTTCGACAGGTCGCCGGCCGCCCAGGCGAAGTAGCCGGCGGCCAGAATTGCCGCGATCGCCACGAGGCCGCCGGTCAAGAGTTTTCTGGAACGCATGCGACCTCCACGCTTTCGGCACGACCCGTTCAGTCCCCGCCCGAGCACACCTCATAAGGCGCCGGGCCGGCTACGGGCACGTCCGGTCGTCACTTTCATGCATTGTTTTTCGCCGAGATGCCAGCGCGTCGCGGCCGTTCGCTCGCGAGACTACGAGACTGCCGGACTGATTCCGTTTGCACTCCGCCTGGTCATGGTCGCTCGCCACGACCAGATACGTCCGAAGGACTCGTCGCTCGAAGGGTTTCGAGGCAACGAGAGGCGACAGGCGCGACGGTCGTCCCGCGATCAGTGGACGGCCGGCCCGCTGCCGCTTGGCGTCTGGATTTCGGCGGCCATCAGCCCCTTGTCACCGGCGCCGAAGCGCACGAGGACTTCCTGGCCCGGCCGCAATTCGGACAGGCCGTAGCGTCGCAACGTCTCCATATGGACGAAAATGTCGGCCGTGCCGTCGCCGCGGGTGAGAAATCCGTATCCCCGCGTGCGGTTGAACCACTTGACCACGGCCGGAACGAGATCGCTGCTGGCGACGACGGTGGTGTGTGTGCGCGAGGGCGGGAGCTGCGCGGGATAAACCGCGGTGGAATGATCCATCGACAGGATCCGGAAGGCCTGCAGGCCCTTGTCGCCGCGCTGCACTTCGCAGACGAGACGTGCCCCCTCCGGCGCAGCCCCGTAACCGTCGCGGCGCAGGCAGGTAACGTGGAGAAGAATGTCTGGGCCGTCGTCGTCAGGGACGATGAAGCCGAACCCCTTCGACGCATCGAACCATTTGATATGTCCCGAAACGACGATGAGACCGACGTCACCGCTCGTCGCCGCATCATCGGAGGGACTGATCCGTGTCGAAAGTCTTTCCGGCATCCGGGGGTTCCGCCTTTTACGCCAACCGAATCGCGAGCCACAAACTTAGCATTAACTGTCCCATGTGCGGCAAGAGGCCGTAGGGTAAAATAGGGTTTTTCGACAGAAATCATGAGATTTCTCGACTATTGCAAATGATGCTGCAGGCTTACAAGCAACGCGCCGGCCGCCGCTCACCCTCGCCAAGCACTGCCGATGCGCGTGGTTTATCGACTTCATTGCCGACCAACGAACTACTCGGCGCGTCACGATCTCTCCCGCTTGCTGCGGCTGAGGAACCAAGCTGATCTTCCGCGAGTTCTCTTGGCTGGGCACAGCAGAACCCAAAACCGGGAGAAACGCCATGAAAAAGTTCATGATTTTCGCATCCGCCCTCACCATCTCCGCCGCCGGCCTCGGCGCTAGCGGCGCCTGGGCCGATTGCGCATCCGACCTAAAGGCCATGCGTTCTGAAATGGGACAGCAGAGTTCGACGCAGACGGCATCGACCATGTCCGGCGAGCAGTCCGGCTCGACCACGTCCTCGCCATCGAACGGCAATGAAACGGCGCAGAACGCGACCGGCGAGTTGAGCGGCGTCGCCCCGACGTCGGCCTTGGGCGAGGTCGCCGGCGGCAACCAGACGTCGGCCGACAAGAAGGCCGAAGAAGTCGATCAGAACGCCATGAGCGGCTCCAGCCAGTCCGACACGGCCTCGACCGACGACAGCCAGATGTCGACGGCTTCGACCTCGCCCAACGCGGGCGGCGGAGAGGAGAAGAGCCAGATGAGGACCGCCCATCTCGAAGCAGCCCAGTCGGCTCTCGACGCAGGTGACGAACAGGCCTGCATGGCCGCACTCGAGGCCGCCAGGTCGGCGAACTGACCAGACCGCGCCGCGCGGCGATCCGAACGGGTCGCCGCGGATGAAACCGGATCGGTCGCGGGGGCTCGCCGGCCCCCGCTTTTCTCGTGCGGTGGCGATGGCGGCCCGCATTTGGCAGCCGTGCCGCGCCGCGCCGAGTTCTCATGCCGGTTTTATCACTTCAACACACACAGTCTGACGGCATGGCGAAAGGACTTGGCACGAAAGGATGCGGCGCTAACCTTTCATGCGGCCGTCGCTCGCCCGGGGCAGCGCCGGCCAGCCGGAGTTTTACGGGCCCGTCCTTGCTCGATCACGAGATGGGGCCGGGTTGACGACGTCTCAAGCGCGTGAAGAGACCGCGCCTGGCGTCAACGAAAGATCAGGAGCCGAGAATGCGATATCTCCACACGATGGTCCGGATCACGGACATCGACCAATCCCTCGATTTTTACTGCAACAAGTTCGGCCTCGTCGAAACCCGGCGCATGGACAGCGAAAACGGCCGCTACACGCTGATCTTCCTGGCCGCGCCCGGTGACATGCCGGAAGCGGCAGAGACCAAGGCTCCGCTGATGGAACTCACTTACAACTGGGATCCGGAAGACTACAGTGGCGGCCGCAATTTCGGTCACCTCGCCTTCGAGGTCGATGATATCTACGCGACCTGCCAGAAGCTGATGGACGCAGGCGTCACGATCAATCGTCCGCCCCGCGATGGACGGATGGCTTTCGTGAAGTCGCCCGACGACATCTCCTTCGAACTGCTTCAGAAAGGCGATGCGAAGGAACCGGCGGAACCCTGGGCGTCGATGGAGAATACCGGCAGCTGGTGAAACGACTCGCCACAAACGTGAAAAGACTGTAAACGTCCTGAGGACACATTGTGGCCGTATAGATCGCCACGACGTTGCGTCAGATCGCTGCGGACATTTCGCAGGCCTCGATGGGGATCGAGGCATTTGGCGCAAGCAGGGCACCGGGTTCGGCTGCTAGGCCGGCCCGGAACAGCAATCGGCGGCACGGACCGCTTGGGGGATGACGGGTGGAGATCTTGCCCGTCGCGGAGAGGGAAAACTTGACGACCATGTCTGAGGTCGCCACGGGCCGCGTTTTCAGCCGAACCTTTTTTGCCGGTGCGCTGCTTGCAGCCATGCCGTTTTTCGCGTCTTGCGTTTCGGCCGTCGATGATACCTCGGCCTTTGGTTTTGCCGGAGCGTCCTCGAGCGCACCATCTGACGGCGACGATACCGAGACGGTGACGGCCTCTGGCGCCGACGGCGCGCCGGACGACGCAGCCAAGACGGCCGCAAACGGCGAGGCTTCCGACGCTTCGGCTCCGGCGGGCGGGGCGAGCATTGCCGACAACGATGCCGGGGCGGACGAGAGCCCGGCATCGCCCTCGACACTTCGAGACAGGATGACCAAGGCCCGTCCGGTCGCGGCCTATGCCGGCGGCTCTGTCACCGAAGGCGACGCGGTTGCGGCCGAAGAGACCGCCGCCCGCCCAGCGCAGACATCGCTGTTTGCATCGCTATTCGCCAAGGAGAAGGCGCGCACGCCGATCGCCAACGCCAGCAAGGGCAAAAGCCGCCGCGTCATCCTCAGGCACGACGAACAGACCGCCTCCGACGGCGGACTGTCCGACCTGCCGGGCGTCGATCCTTCCTCGCTGTTCGAAATCGGCCAGAAGGCTTCCGCCAACGAGGACGCAATCGACGACGTCATGTCGACCTATCGCGTCGCCTCGCTCGGAGGCTTAGCGCGTCTTTCGCCCAATGGTCTCAGCATCGCGCGTGACGACGTCCAGACCTCGTGCTTCCCATCCGACCTCGTCGCGCAGATACGCGCGATCGAGCGGCGCTTCGGCGCCAAGGCGGTCATCACCTCGGGCTATCGCAGCCCGACCCACAACGCCCGCGTCAACGGCGCGCGTCGCTCCCAGCACATGGGCTGCAAGGCGGCCGATCTCTACGTGCCGGGCGCCGATTCGAAGGCGGTCGCCGCTTACGTTCGCGCCCTGCCCGGCCGCGGCGGTGTCGGCACCTATTGCCACACCCAGGCCATCCACATCGATGTCGGCCCGAAACGCGACTGGAACTGGCGCTGCCGCCGGCGCAAATAGCTGCGAGCCGGAACCTACCGGCAATCAGACCGTGGCCCGCCGCCAGCGCGCCGCAGCGGCGTCGCGACGCACCCCAAGCGACTTTGGCGTCCGCCAGGCGCCCGGTATCCGGCCACGGCCCTCGCCCATATCCTATCAGTCTGCGCCTCACGCTGGCCGCTCAGACCGGCCATTTCATGCCGCCAAATCCGTGACACCGCGCCCTCGCATCGTCACCGGAAGATCGCGCGTCGAAAAACCACGCGCCCTCGCTTGCGAACTGCGAGAATCATCCGTATACACCGCGTCGCCGCGCCCATCGTCTAGCGGTCTAGGACGCCGCCCTTTCACGGCGGAAACACGGGTTCGAGTCCCGTTGGGCGTACCATCTCCCCTGTCGTAACAGCACCACATCGCCTGCCGGCATCGGGCGATGCTGTCGCGACCGAGAAATATATCGTACATCGCTGCGCATGAACGGAATCACCGCAATGCTGATCCAGCCGGATGAACTCGACCAGAAGCGCGGCTCGGACGATCTGGTCGTTCTCGACTGTGCATGGTCCGCGCCGGAGCTCGGACGGACGGGCAAGGAGGCGTTCTACGCCGAACACATTCCCGGCGCCCGCCATTTCGATCTGGAGGCCGCGTCTGATCCGGCGTCTGCCTATCCGAACATGATGCCGAGCCCCGATCATTTCGCCGAAGTCGTCGGCGCGCTCGGCATCGGCAATCAGACCGAGGTGGTGATCTACGACGGGAGCTACGTTTCGGCCCGGGTGTTCTGGATGTTCCGGCGGTTCGGCCATGAGCGGGTGTCGATCCTCGATGGCGGGCTCAAACGCTGGAAAGCCGAAGGCCGGCCGCTCGAGGCCGGTGATCCGGCCCCCTTCCTGCCAAAGACCTACGAAGCGAAAGAGCCGGACGAGGATATCGCCGAATGGCCCGACGTGCTGGCGGCGCTGAGAGAGGGTAGTGCCCAGGTGGTCGATGCCCGCACGAAGGAACGCTTCACCGGCGCCCTGCCGTCGGGCTATCCAGGCCTTGCCAGCGGCCACATGCCCGGCGCCATCAGCCTGCCATGGTCGACGATGATCGATCAGCAGCCGCCCTATCGCTTCAAGAGCGCCGAGGAAGCGGAGGCTGCGTTCCGGGCAGCCGGCGTCGATCCGGACAAGCCCATCATCGCGACCTGCGGGTCGGGCGTGACCGCCGCGGTCCTCGCTCTGCAGCTGACGCGGATGGGGCGGACTGGGTGGCTCGTCTATGACGGCTCCTGGAACGAATGGGGGCGCCGGCCGGACCTGCCCCGCTCCTCGCTCGGGACCGACTGACGCAACATTTCGTCCCGGCCCGGATCCGAACGAGATCTGTGTCGCGCAGCCGCCCTCAGGCGACGCCTGCCGCATCGCGGCGGGCGATTGCCTTCAGAACGCTCTTGGCGCCGTCGTCGATGGCGTGTTCGATCGCCTGACGCGCCGCTTCGGGCTCCCGCGCGCGAAGCGCCTTCAGAAGATCGTCGTAGTTGCCGTGTTCGGTGATCGCGGCATTGTCGCCGTCATAGAGATAGTTGAAGCCCGGCCCCGCCTTCAGCCAGAGCATCTCGATCACAGCCAGGAGGGTCGGCATCTGCGCCGCCTGATAGAGCGCGAATCGGAATTCCTTGTTGAGCGTCAAAGCCAGATGCGGGTCCGCAGCGGCCTTCGCGGCGAGATAGCGCGCCAGCAATCCCTCCATCGTGGCCAGCTCCTCCGGCGAAATCCGCAGCGCGGAATTAGCCGCGGCCAGCCCCTCGACGGATTTTCGGACCTCGCAGATCTCGCAATACTGATCACCGTCCAGCTTCGGGACCCTGAAGGATTGTGACGGCTCGGCCGTCAGGACACCGGATGCGACAAAGCGCACCAGCGCTTCGCGAACAGGGGTGATGCTCATGCCGAGCTGCTCGGCGAGGTCGCGCGTCACGAGCCGTGTGCCCGGCTTGAGCCGCCCCTCGATCAGCGCCTGACGCAGAACATCTTCCACGTAGGTCACAAGGCTCTTGCGCGGCGCGGTTGCGAGCGACGTCAACCCGGCCCCTGTCATGTTTTTCAATCCCGATGCCTCATCTTCGATCATCGTTGCCACCAGCGTATCTCTTGCGCAATGTGATATATCATATATTCTTTCACCGTTGCGATCCGTCCCGTTCCCGCGCAATGTTGCAGGTACACCACTAGGAGATGCTAGGAGATGCGTTTGCCATGGTAAACTTAAGAACATTCGTACTGGCCGTCGCAGCGCTCGTGCTGCCGTTATCGACAGCCGCCGCCGCGCAAAACGAAATCACCATCGCCAGGTCCGTTTCGACGACCGCGATGGATCCGGGCTTCCTGCGCGAGGCCGCAACCATCGTCGACAACATCTTCGACACGCTCGTCATGCGCGACGACGATATGAAACTCGTACCGGGTCTCGCCGATTCATGGAAGGCGATAGATGACACAACCTGGCAGTTCAATCTGCGGCACGGCGTGAAATTCCACGACGGCGAGGACTTCAACGCCGATGCGGTCAAGTTCACCATCGACCGCATTCTCGATCCCGCCGCGAACTCGCCGACGATCTCCTATATCCGCACCATCGCCAGCGTCGAGGTCGTCGATCCCTACACGGTGCGCATCAAGACCAACGGCCCCGATCCTCTGCTGCCGACGCGCATGAGCCGTTATCCGACCTATATCGTGCCGCCGAAATACGTCCAGAAGGTCGGAAACGACGTCTTTGCAAGGAAGCCGGTCGGGACGGGACCCTACAAGTTCGTCGAATTCATCCCGGACCAGCACGTCATTCTCGAAGCCAATGAAGACTACTGGCGTGGCAAGCCGTCCATCAAGAAGGTCACCTGGCGGGCAATTCCCGACGGCACGGCGCGGGTGACGGCCCTGATCACCGGAGAAGCCGATCTCGTCGAGAACGTCCCGGTCGATCTCGCGCCGATGATCGAGCAGAGCCCGGATGCCGATCTCGTCCAGGTCAAGAATGGCGGGCTGACCATCTATCTCGGCCTCGTCATGAAGGACAAGCCTCTCGACAACGTCAAGGTGCGGCAGGCGCTGGACGCCGCGATCGATCGCAAGGGCATCGTCGACAACATCCTGCGCGGCATGGCGACGCCCAAGGGCACGCAGGTCGGACCCGCCGATTTCGGCTATCTCGACATCCCGCCGACGAAATACGATCCGCAAAAGGCCAAAGAGCTGCTCAAGGAAGCCGGCTATCCGGACGGCTTCTCGATCAAGATGCAGTCGTCCCACCGCTACATGAAGGACGGTGAGGTCGCGCAGGCGATCGCCCAGCAGTTCGGCGACATCGGCGTCAAGGTCGATCAGGAAGTGCTCGACTGGTCCGTCTACACGCAGCAGGTTCCGCGCAAGGGCCCGATCTTCATGCTGGGATGGGGATCGACCCAGACACTCGATGCGGACGCCGCCATCTACGCCATCATGAGGAGTGGCGAGCCCTATTCGACCGCCGATGTCCCCGAACTCGACAAGCTGCTCGACGAGAGTCGCAAGATTGTCAATCCGGCGGCGCGCGAAAAGGTTCTCCACGAGGTGCAGAAGGTCGCGGCCGAGACGGTCCCGCTTCTGACGCTCTACCAGGAAGATTCGCTTTACGGCAAAGCCAAGGACGTGGTCTTCGCGGGCCGTCAGGATGCTCGCATCCCGGTGTTCGACATCAAGCTGAAATCCGCCGAATAGTCGATGACGCGGTTCTGGACAGTCCGGCGGAACGCAGATGCCGTCCTCGCCGTCGCCCTTCTGGCGGCGGTGGCCGGCCTCTGCATTCTCGTGCCTCTGCTCTGGCCCCTCGATCCGACGAGGGGCCTCTTGACGGCGACGTTCCGGCCGCCAATGTCGGTGGTGGACGGGCAGCTGCATCCGCTCGGCACCGATCAGCTGGGACGCGACCTTCTGGCAAGGCTCGGCCTCGGCACGGCGATCTCGCTCGGCATCGTCCTCCTCGCCGCGGTCATTTCCGTCGTTCTGGGAACCGTTCTCGGGATGCTGGCGGGCTATTTCGGCGGCTGGCTCGACATCGTCATCATGCGCGCCGTCGATATCCAGCTGGCGATCCCGTTCATTCTGCTCATTCTTCTGATCGTTGCCGTCGTCGGCCCCTCGATGGGCAACCTCGTCGTGGTACTGGGCGTCACCGGCTGGGCGATCTTCGCCCGCGTCGCCCGGGCGCGCACACTCGAGGTTCGCGAACTGGAATATGTCGAGGCCTCGCGCGCCATCGGACTGTCGAACACTGCGATCATCTTCCGGCATGTTCTGCCGAACATCGTCGGTCCGCAGACCGTTCTCGTCACGCTCGACCTGCCGAGGCTGATCATCCTCGAGGCCTCGGTCGGCTTTCTCGGTCTCGGCGTCCAGCCGCCGACGCCGACCCTCGGCAATCTTATCGGTGAAGGACGATCCTTCATCCTTCTCGCCAACTGGCTGGTGCTTTATCCCGGTCTGACGATCGGCGCGCTCGTCGTCGGCTGCAATCTCCTCGGCGACTGGCTGGTGCGCCGCGCCGACCGCAGGAACGCTTGATCTCCGTGAAGACCCTTTCCTTCATCACCGGCCGGGCCCTTCAGGGCGTGGTGGTCATGTTCGGCGTCTCGCTGATCGTGTTCTTCGCGCTGTTTCTGACCGGTGATCCGGCGGCACTGATGATGCCGCCCGAGGCGAGCCGCGCCGAGATCGAGGCGTTCCGCCAGGCGATGGGCTTCAACGATCCCGTCCTCGTTCAGTATCTCCGTTTCGTCGGCGGAATTCTGCACGGCGAGTTCGGCAATTCCCTGCGCTTCCAGCGCCCGGCCCTCGACCTTCTTCTCGACCGGCTGCCGGCAACCGCGCTGCTGGCCTTCGTGGCGCTCGCCTGGAGTTCGCTGCTCGGCTTCGTGCTGGGAACGATCGCCGCGATCCGCCAGAACAGCGGGATCGACTTCGCGATCCGGGTGATCTCGCTTCTCGGTCAGGCGATCCCGGTCTTCTGGCTGGCGCTTCTTCTCATCATCGTCTTCTCGCTCAACCTTCGCTGGCTGCCGAGCAGCGGCATCGGCACGGTGCAGCAGCTCGTGCTTCCCTCGCTGGCGCTCGGGGCGTATTATTTCAGCGCGATCACGCGGCTCGTGCGCGCAAGTCTCATCGAGGTCCTCGGCGAAAACTACATCCGCACGGCCAGAGCCAAGGGAATCTCGAACTGGCGGATCGTCGTTCATCACGCCCTGCGCAACGCGCTGATCCCGGTCATCACCGTCCAGGGCATGTATTTCGCCTCGCTCCTCGGCGGCGCCCTGATCACCGAGATCATCTTCGCCTGGCCCGGCATCGGCAGGCTGGCGGTGGATTCGATCCAGACCAAGGATTTTCCGGTCGTGCAGGCGGTCGTCATCTTCGCGGCGCTGGTCTTCGTCGTCATGAACTTTCTGGTCGACATCGCCTATGTCTTCCTCAATCCGAGGATCCGGCTGTGACGATGGTGAGCCAGAGCCTGACGGCCAAGGCGCTCGAACTGACCAAGGCCTGGTGCGCGATCCCCTCGGTGCGAGGCAACGAAGCGGCGCTTACGCGGCAGGCTGGTGCCATCGCCGACTGGATGAAGAACGAGCTCGGCGCGGACCTCATTGCGGCAACGTCCAGCCGCGGCCGGCCTCCGGTGATCCATGCGCGGCTCGATGTCGGCGCAGAGCATACCGTCATTCTCTACAACATGTATGACGTGATGCCGGCCGACGACGCGGGCTGGCAGGCTCCGCCCTTCGAAGGCGGGATCGTCGATCTCGCGGGCATCGGACCGAGCTTCGTCGCGCGCGGGGCGGAAAACAACAAGGGTCCCCTCGCCGGCATGCTTCAGGTGGTCAAGGACCTTGCCGACCGGGGCGCGCTCGGCGTCAATGTCGAATTCCTCGTCGAAGGTGAAGAGGAAAGCGGCAGCGGCGCGCTGCGGGACTATCTCGCCGATCCCGATTGCCCTGTCCGGCCTTCGTCCGGCGGGCTGTTTCCCTCCTTCTGCGAATATGGCGGCGGCCCGCCCCGCCTCTATCTCGGCTTTTCCGGCATCGCCAAGGGCAGGATCCGCGTTTGCGGCGGCGAGTGGGGCGGCCCGTCGGCGGCGATCCATTCGAGCAATGCGCCCTGGATCGCCAATCCATCGAGCAGGCTCGTCGAAGCGCTCGGCCATTTCGGCGCGCCGCCGACGGGCCGGCTCGGCCAGATCGCGCTCGATGACGAGGCCAAAACTATCGTCGCAGAACTCGCGGCGAACTTCGATCCGGCGGCAGAACTCAAATTCCGCAGGACCCGGCGTTATGCGGTCGCCGGAGATGCCGAAGCCTTGCTCTCCCACGTCCTTTCGACCGCATCGGCGACGATTTCGAGCCTGTCGACGAGCCCCGCATCCGGGGATGCGGTCATTCCCTCTGCCGCCGAAGCCGGCTTCGACCTGCGCTGCCCGCCCTCTCTCGATCCGGCGGACTATCTCGCCGCCTTCCGCCGGACGCTTTCGGAGAAATCCCTCGACGGCGTCGTTCTCGATGTCGCCGATTCCTATCCGGGCCATCGTTTTTCGCGCCAGTCGCCAGGCGCCGAAGCGCTTCTTGCAGCCTATGCCGAAACGTCCGTCACGCCGCAGGTCTGGCCCTGGGCGATCGGCTCGGCGCCCGGCTACGCCTTCGCGCCCCATACGCGCTCGTTTCTGATCGGCGGCGCCGGTCGCGGCGGCAATGCCCATGGCATCGACGAATTCCTGACGCTGGAGGGCTATCCCCGCTTTCTGAAATCGGTCGAGCTCTGGCTCGACGCGATGGCCGGAACGAAAGACCGGTGATCTCGCTGCGCTATCTCTCGCGTGCCGACATCCTCGCCGCCGGCGGCGGCGACTTTGCGCTCGCCGTCGCAAACGTGCGCGAGGCGACGCGGCTGTTGCGGTTCGGCGAAGCGACGATGGTCGCCGAAAGCGTCCTGCCGGTCGGTGGCGACGCCAGACAGAATGCCTATGGCCTGCCGGCTTCCTTGGGCGGCGGTTTCAACGCGGCGGGGCTGAAATGGGCGATGCACCGGGCAGAGCCGAAAGGCGACCTGCCGAGCATCACCAGCGCGACCTTCGTCAATCGTCTGAGCGACGGGCGCCCCATCGGCCTTGTCGAAAGCGCGCTTCTCACCCGCATGCGCACGGCCGCCGTGTCAGCGATCGCCATGCAATCGCTGGCGGCCGGAGCGATCCGGCGCGTTGCGGTGCTTGGCGCCGGAGCGCAGGCGGAGAGCCATGTGGAGATGCTCCGCACGCTGTTTCCGGACATCGCCGAGATCAGGGTCTGGAACCGGTCGATCGAACGGCTGAACGCGCTCGTCGGCGCGCTGGGGCAGACTTTTGGACCGGCACTGATCGCCGTTCCGACGCTGGACGAGGCGATCGACGATGCCGATGTCGTCCTGTCATGCACGACCGCGCCGGAGCCGCTGCTTTCGGCGCGAGCGGTGCGGCCCGGGCGGCTGATCGTCCAGGTCGGCTATCACGAGGTGTCCTTCGAGGCGATTGCCGCGTCCGACCACGTCGTCGTGGATCTGTGGGGCGAGTTTGCCGAGCGCAGCGCCAAGAGCCTGTTCCAGATGTATCGGGCGAGACGCTTCGCGCCCGAAGGCGTCGCCGCCGATCTGACTCACCTCGTCGTCGATGGCTGGCGCCCGCCTGCAGGAAGTTCGGTGTATTTTTCGAGCTTCGGGCTCAACCTCTTCGATATCGCGCTGGCGGCGCGGATCCTGCGAGAGGCCGAAGCTCGAGAGATCGGGACAGTCCTGCCCTTCGTCTGAGCGTCAGGCTCCGGCCGGCATCCGGATCGCCATGCCGGCTCGTTTCGAGAGACAGGCTTCGGCGGAGGCCGACGGTCGCTTTTCCAAGCCTCAGAAACAGTCCTCGACCGACCAGTGGATCGGGATCTCGGCGATGCTCGCCGTCGCCGGGAGTTCGAGGACGAGATGGACGATCCGTGCGACGTCTTCCGGCTGCGTCAGCTCTTCCGGAGGCCTGTCGGTGATCGCGGCGGCCATGTCGGTCGCAACGAAGCTCGGACAGATCGCGGTGGACCGCACACCCGCCTCCTTTCCGCACTGGCGCAGGGCGTGGGCAAGGCCGACGGCGGCGAATTTCGACAGGGCGTAGAGCCCTCCGCCCGGCGACTTGACCCGCTTGCCCGAGAGCGAGGCCATGGTGACGATCCGCCCTCTCGCGGCGGCCAGATGCGGCCATGCGGACTGTGTCAGGCGCATCGGCGACTTGACGTTGATCGCGAAGAGTTCGTCAAAGGCCGCGTCGTCGGCATCGAGCACCGATGTCCGCGGCGCGATGCCGGCGTTGTGAACGAGACCGTCGAGCCGGCCGAAGCGCTCGATCGTGTCCGCGACCCAGGCTTTCTCGCTGTCGGGGTCGAGGGCGTCGAAGCGGCAGACGAGGACGGTCTTTCCGGACAGCCTTGAGGCCGAAGGATCGCGCATTCCCAGACTGACGCACCAGCCGCTTTCAACGAGCCGAGTCGCGATCGCCGCGCCGATGCCGCGCCCTGCCCCGCTGATCATTGCCACCTTTTGCATCGTCACGCCGCCTTTCCCGCGCTTTCGGACCACTCTTCGCCCCAAAGCTGCACCTGATGGCCCGGCGAGACGGTCCGCCATTCGCGCCTCGGCGGGACGTAGTCGACCGGCCGGATCGGGTTCTTGATCTCGGCGTCGTCGATCGCCCGGCGGATGCCCTTGCGGGCCGGATCGGGAATCGGCACCGCCGCGAGCAGGCGCTTGGTGTATGGATGCTGGGGGTTCTCGAAGATCGCCGCGCGGGGGCCGATCTCGACGATCTCGCCGAGATACATGACCGCGACCCGGTGGCTGATCCGCTCGACCACCGCCATGTCGTGGGAGATGAAAAGAAACGCCAGTCCGAGGTCACGCTGCAGATCGAGCATCAGGTTGATCACCTGAGCCTTGATCGAGACGTCGAGCGCCGAGACCGCCTCGTCGGCGACGATCACCTTCGGCTCCAGTGCAAGGGCGCGCGCGATGCAGATGCGTTGGCGCTGGCCGCCGGAAAACTCGTGCGGATAGCGTGATGCCATCGACGGATCGAGACCGACCAGAGGCAGGAGCCGGGAAACCTTCGCCCTCGCCTCCTCGCGCGTCGCCGTCCTGTGCACGAGCATCGGCTCGGCGATGGCGGCACCGACGCGCATTCGCGGATCGAGACTTGCGAAGGGGTCCTGGAAGATCATCTGGACGCCGCGGCGAAGGAAGCCAAGATCGGAGCCTTTTGGGCCCAGAACCTCGCGGCCGTCCAGCTTGACCGAGCCGGACCGTGCGTCGGTCAGGCGCATGATCGCGCGGCCCGTCGAGGACTTGCCGCAGCCCGATTCGCCGACGAGCGCCAGCGTCTCGCCCGCCAGGAGATCGAATGACACGTTCTCGACGGCATGAACGCGGCCGCTGACGCGGCCGAAAAAGCCCGAGGACGTATCGAAGCGGGCGACGAGATCGCTCACCTGCAGGACGGGCGTGTCGGCGGCGGGCGGCGCGGCGACGGTTTCGCCGACGCCGTCCGGAAGGCCGGTCTCGCCGTCGATCAAGGGAAAGCGCGCCGGCAGAAAGGTCCCGCGCATCGAGCCGAGCTGCGGAACGGCGGAGAGCAGCGCCCGCGTGTAAGCCTGTTTCGGCGCATAGAAAATCTTGTCCGTCGGACCGGCCTCGACGATCTCGCCGCTGAACATGACCGCCGTGCGGTCGGCGATTTCGGCGACGACGCCCATGTCGTGGGTGATGAAGAGGACGGCGAGATCCTCCTCTTCCTGCAGGATCTTGATGAGTTCCAGGATCTGAGCCTGGATCGTCACGTCGAGCGCGGTGGTCGGCTCGTCGGCGATCAGCAGCTTTGGCCGGCAGGCAAGCGCGATCGCAATCATCACGCGCTGGCGCATGCCGCCCGAAAGCTGATGCGGATATTCCTCGAAGCGGCGCGCCGCAGCCGAGATGCGGACCTTTTGAAAAAGCCGCAGCGTCTCGGCCTTGGCCTCGCGAAACGACAGCTTCTGATGCTGGACGAGGACTTCGGAAATCTGGTCGCCGATCGTCAAAGCCGGGTTGAGGCTGGTCATCGGCTCCTGAAAGATCATCGCGACGTCGTTGCCGCGAATTCCTCGCATCGCCCCCTCGGTCATGGGCAGAAGATCGCGGCCATCGAGCATCACCCGGCCGGTGATCCGGCTGGTCTCGTGGGGCAGGAGCCGCATCACCGACAGCGCCGTCACGCTTTTGCCAGAGCCGGATTCGCCGACGAGCGCCAGCGTCTCGCGCGGCCGGACGGAGAAGGACACATTTCTTACGACCGGATGCCACCCGCCCTCGCGAAAGAAGGACACGGCAAGATCCTCGACGCATATGATCGGTTCGCTCATCGGCTTCTTTCCGTCAAACCTGTCCCTCGTCCGCAATCAGGGCGGAACACCGTCGAAGCGCCGGCCCGTCAGGACCAGCGGGATTTGCCAGTTCCATCGCGCCTTCAGCCTGCTATGACCGTCTTTTCGCGGCAAGCCCGTCATGAAGGGCTTCGGCCATAAAGCCCTTGCACGAAGCTTAAAGAATATATCATATATCGTAAAGACGAACATGGAGGGCTGGACGTACTGCCGCCCGAGCGAAACCGGAGCTTCGATGGAACTCAACGACATCCCACGCCTCCCTCTCGGCTTCCTCCCCACCCCGATCGAAGATCTCAAGCGTCTCGGCGACGAACTCAGGATCGACCTGGCGGTCAAGCGCGACGATTTCACCGGCTTTGGTGGCGGCGGAAACAAGGTTCGCAAGCTCGAATTCCTGATGGCCGAGGCCGTCAGCCGGGGGGTGGACGTCCTCATCACCACCGGCGGGCACCAGTCGAACCATGCCCGCATGACGGCGGCCGCCGCCCGCAAGTTCGGCATGAAGCCGATCCTCGTCCTGCGCGGCAACAAGCCGTCGGTGATGCAGGGCAATCTCCTGCTCGACCATCTTCTCGGCGCCCAGATCGACTTCCTCGATCCGGACGCATATTTCACCGAAATCAATCCGCGCATGCAGCACCACGCCGACGCTGCAAGAGAGCGCGGCGAGACCCCCTATATCATCCCGCTCGGCGGGGCGAGCGCGCTTGGCGCCATGGGCTATGTCGCGGCGGTCCGGGAACTTTCCGAACAATACGAGGCCCTCAACCGCCTGCCGCCGGAATACATCGTCGCTCCGGTCGGCTCCGGCGGCACGCTGGCCGGCCTTCTCATCGGCTGTGCGATGTTCTGGCCATCGACGAAGATCCTCGGAATCGCCGTCAGCGGCAGCGCCGTGCCCTTCAGCCAGCGCATCGCCGACATGGCGAATGGCGGCGCCGAGCTTCTCGGCCTCGATCACCGCTTCTCCCCGACTGACGTCGCGATCGAGAACGGCTATGTCGGAGAGGCCTATGCCGTCCCGAGCCCGGAGGGCAACGCCGCCATCGCGCGTGTCGCCCGAAGCGAGGGCATGTTCCTCGATCCGGTCTATACCGGCAAGGCGATGGCCGGCCTCATCGACTGCGTGAAACGCGGCAGCATCGCGCCCGGCCGGCGCGTCCTCTTCCTTCACTGCGGCGGATCGCCGGCGCTGTTCCCCCATGCCGAACTCCTCACCAGCGACAGGGTGGACTGAGCCGTGGCGCATCGCATCGGCTGCGACGTCGGCGGCACCTTCACCGACCTCTGCCTGTTCGACGATGCGACCGGGACGACGACCCTCGTCAAGATCCCGACGACGCCCGGACAGCAGGATGGCGCGGTGATCGAGGCGACCCGGCTGGCGCTGCAGGCCGGCGGGATCGCGGCAGAGCACCTCGCAAGCTTCGCCCACGGCACCACCGTCGCCACCAATGCGATCCTGGAGCGCCAGGGCGCGCGCACGGGCCTTCTCGTGACGGAGGGCTTCGCCGACCTTCTCCAGATCGGCCGCCAGACCCGGGCCCATCTTTACGACCAATATGCCCGCCGGCCCGATCCCCTTGTCCCCGCCGAGCTCGTCTTCGAGATCCGCGAGCGCTCCGGGCCGGATGGCGCAGCGAAGCTGGCGCTCGACGAGGCTTCGGTGCGAAAGGCCATCGCCGGCCTGCGGGCGGGCGGCGCCGAGGCCGTCGCGGTCGCCTTCCTGCACTCTTATGCCAATCCGGCTCATGAGCGCCGGGTCGCCGAGATCCTTGCAGAGGAGGCGCCGGAGCTGAAGGTCTCGATTTCCGCCGACATCCTTCCCGAACCCGGCGAGTTCGAGCGCGCCTCGACGACGGTGATGAACGCCTATCTGATGCCGCGGCTCGAGGACTATCTCGGCCGCATCGCCCGCACGCTCCGGGCCGACGGCGTCACGGCAGAGCCCGCGATCATGCAGTCGGGCGGCGGCGTCATGCCGATCGAGACCGCGAGCAGCGTCAAGGCCGTCCATACCTGCCTCTCCGGGCCGGCCGCCGGCATGATCGGCGCCGAGCGTTTTGCCGCCGCAGCCGGCTATCGCAACGTCGTGACCATCGACATGGGCGGCACGAGCTTCGACGTCGGGCTGATCCGGAACGGCGAGATCCTCACCCGCTACGAGAGCGAGATCGAGGGCTTTCCGCTCCGTGTGCCGATGTTCGACATCATCACCCTTGGCGCCGGCGGCGGCAGCATCGCCAGCGTCGACGCCGGCGGCCTCCTCAAGGTCGGACCGCAAAGCGCCGGCGCCCGGCCCGGCCCGGCCGCCTATGGCAAGGGCGGCGAGCGGCCCACCGTCACCGACGCCAATGTCGTCCTCGGCCGATTGCGACCCGGCCGGCACCTCGGCGGCGGCATCGTCATCGACCGCGAGAAAGCCGCGCAGGCGATCGACGCCCATGTCGCCAAGCCGCTCGGCCTGACCGTCGAGGCGGCGGCGGTCGGCATCCTGAAAATCGTCAACGCGGCGATGGTGCGCGGCATGCGCCGCGTCACCGTCGAGCGTGGCCTCGACCCGCGCGATTTCGTCGTCGCCGCCTTCGGCGGCGCCGGGCCGCTCCATGCGGTCGATCTTTGCGCAGAGTTCGACGTGAAGACGCTCTACGTGCCCCCTTCGCCCGGTCTTCTGTGCGGCATCGGCCTGCTTCTCGCGCCCTGGCGGCACGAGGAGACCGCGATGATCGGCCGGACGGCGGCCAATCTCCCGAGATCACTTGTCGAGGAGACGATCGCCGAGAACTGCCAGCGGCTTCGCGCCCAGGCCCGGCGCGACGGAATCGACCCGGAGACGATGCTCGTCAGGATCTCTCTCGACATGCGCTATCGCGGCCAGGGTCACCAGATTTCCACTCCCTATGACGGCGATCTTCATCGGTCGATCAGGGCGTTTCATGCCTCGCACAAGAGCGCCTTCGGCTACGATCGGCAGGAGGAGGACGTCGACGTGGTGCTTCTCAGGCTGCGCGGCATGGCGCCGGCGGCGACCCACAGGCTGCCCCTGCCAAATTTCAAGCTCGGCGAAGATCCCGTGATCGACCGCTCGATGCTCTGGACCGATGGCGGCTTCGTCGATGTCCCAGTCTATGATCGCGCCCGACTGGCGCCGGGAACGCGCCTCGAAGGCCCGTTGATCGTCGAGCAGCAGGACACGACGCTGATCGTCGGCCGGCAGAGCCTGACGGTCGACGAATTCGGCGGCATCAGTATCGGGATGATGCCATGAGTGACGGCTCGATCCTTGCCGAAGTGGTACGCCACGGGCTTCAGGCCGTCGCCGAGGAGATGGGCGCGGCGCTGATCCGCACGGCGCATTCGGTCAACATCCGTGACCGGCGGGACTTTTCCTGCGGCGTTTTCGACGAAAAGGCCCGCCTCGTCGCCCAGGCCGAACACATCCCGGTTCATCTCGGGCTGCTCGCCGGCGTCGTCGGCCGCGTCGTCGAAGACCTCGGCGCGGACGTGTCGGCCGGCACGATGATCGTCACCAACGATCCCTGGCTGACCGGCTCGCATCTGCCGGACGTGGTCGTCATCGCCCCGGTCGATCACGAGGGCGTCCGCCTCGGCTATGTCGCCAACATGGCCCATCAGGTGGATCTCGGCGGCATGGCGCCGGGCTCGCTCGCACTCGGCACGACGGAGGTCATGCAGGAGGGCCTGCGCGTTCCCCCGACCGTCCTGATGCGCGGCGGCACGGTGGAGCGCTCGACGCTGCGCCTGTTCGAACTTGCCAGCCGCACGCCCGATGTTGTGGCCGGCGACCTCCTCGCCCAGGCCGCAGCGAACGAACGCGGCGCGGCACGGCTTGCCGAACTCGTTTCGCGCACCGGCCATGATCGTTTCAGCGAGGCGATCGAAACGCTCGTTGCAGCGACCGAGCGACGCGTCGAGGCCGAGCTCCTGAAGCTTGGAGACTGCCAGAGCGCATTCGAGGACGTTCTCGAATGGTCCGAACAGGGAAGACCCGTGGACCTTTCGATCAGGGCCTCGGTGCGCGTCTCGAACGGCCGTCTGACTGTCGATTTTACCGGTACCGCGGGCCAGGTGGCGGGGCCGGTCAACGCGCCGCGCTTTTTGACCACGAGCTGCGTTCTTTATGCGGTGAAAGCCCTGCTCGATCCGGAAATCGCCTCCAATGACGGGCTTTTCGCGCAGATCGACGTTGTCACGCCCGAACGCAGCATCGTCGATGCCGCGGCGCCGGCGCCGGTCGCCCTGTGCACCTCGATCACCAGCCAGCGGATCACCGACGCGCTGATCGGCGCCTTCAACGTGCTCAGCCCCGAGCGGGCGATCGCCGCATCCACCGGCAGCATGAACGCGCTGATCATGGGCGGCCGGGACGAAAGCACCGGCCGCGCCTATTCCTATGTCGAGACCTATGGCGGCGGCCAGGGCGGGCTGCCGGGGATGAACGGCGCCGATGGCGTCCACTGCCACATGACCAACACCGCCAACTCCCCTGTCGAGTTCATCGAGCGGGAATATCCGCTGACAGTCCTCAACTATGCCCTCGTCGAGAACAGCGGCGGCGCGGGCGAATTTGCCGGCGGACGGGGCCTGACGCGGACGATCCGGCTGGAGTCGGATGCCGTCGTGACCGTCCATCTCGACCGGACCCGCCATCGCCCATGGGGCGTTCACGGCGGCGAAGCAGGCGGCCATTCGCGCCTCGTCGTCGAAGAAGACGGCAAGACGCGCAAACTTGCCGGCAAGAGCACGACCAGCCTCAAAAAGGGCGCGGTGCTGACGATCGCGACCGCTGGCGGCGGCGGCTGGGGCAAGGCGAAAGCATAGCCGGCCTGTGTTGTGAGGCGATCCCTGCCGACTTGCCTCTTGCCGCAGATCCGCCGAAGCTGCGATTGATCCCCCGGATCGACGCAAGCGAAGGGAGCGAGACGTCATGGCGCGAGGTGGCCAGCGAAATGGCAGCAGGCGAGACCGCCGCGAGAGCGGGTCGGACCGGCCTCGCCGGCGCCCCGACCTTCGCGCCGCGGCCGCGCCGGCAGACGTCCATGCCGCCTCCACGGTGCTGATGGCGGCACTCGAGCGCGGCGATTACGCCGCCGCAGCCGACGCGCTGGACATCCTCGCCGCCGCTGAGCCGGACAATGCCGCGCTGCATTACAACCGCGCCCTCGCCCTGCGGCTTTCCGGCCGGCCAAGGGACGGCTTCGACGCCGCCCGGCGCGCCCGCGCGCTCGATCCGGCAAACGGCAAGGCCGTGTTCGAGGTCTGCGCCTGCGGCCTCGAATGCGGCGAGCCACAAGCCTCGCTCGAAGCCGGCACCGCCTATCTCGCCGTCCATCCCGGCGACGCGGACGCGGCGCTGAACAGCGCGCGAGCCGCTCTCCTCCTCGACCGGCCGGAAGACGCCCTCGCCCTTCTCGGTCAGGTCCCCGCGAACCAGCTTTCCGACGATCATCGCCTCTGCCGGGGCGAAGCGTTGCGAGATCTTAGCCGTTTCGATGAGGCCGAGTGCGCCTGGGCACATGCTGGTTCAGCAAGCGCCGGGCTCGTTCTGTCGCTGCGCACCAAAGGCCCGCGTGGCCGGCTCGCCCTCAATCCGGCGCGGCTTTCGCCCTGAAGCGCTTGCGATAGACGCCGGGATCGGCATCGAGCGCGTCCTGCAGCGCGAGGCTCGCGGCAAGCTCGGCCTCGTCCATCTCGCGGCATGACACCGAGACGGGCTCACGGCGCACGAAAACCGCCTGCGCCACCGGCGTTCCGGCCGGCACGACGCCTTCGAAATCCGGATCGGTCCAAAGGGCGGGAAAGTGGATGAAGCCCGCCGGAAAGTCGTCGACGAGGCCGGTAAGCGTGCGAAACGGCAAGTCGAGAAGGTTGTGCGGATGAGAGAACAGCATCGACCAGCCCGCGACCATGTCGAACGCCCAGGGATTGGTGAATTTCACGGCGAAGCGATCGGGATCGGCGCCTGGAAAGCCGCTGAGCTGCTCGGGCAGATGAACCCCGACGGGAGAGCGGGTGAGCCGTGCGACAGGATGGGCGGGAAGCCCGCTATCCCATTCGAAGAGGCCGTCCTTCACATGAAGATCGGCGATCAGCGGAAACAGGATGCCGGCGCCCATCGCATCGACGAAGGGCGGGCACTGCTTCACCGTCCGCACCTCGGCACCAATCAGCTCCGAAACGGCGCTGCGCGGCATGGTCTTCAGCCACTGCGGCAGACTGCCGGCGGCGGCTTTCGGCTCGGGGATTTTGCCCTTCCAGCCGGGCAGGCAGCGAAATTGAAGCTTCATGCGTCAATCTCTGACGAAAGCGACGCAAAGGGGCAAGGCACCGGATAAGACCCGTCGGTCGTCGCCGGCGTCCTCACCCGGCGCCGGCTCGTCGCTTGGCCCGCATCTGGCCCATAGCCCAGACCAGCGAGGCGAGGATCGTCACGGCGATGAAGATGACGCCGATGGCGTTGATCATCGGCGAGAGGCCGAAGCGCATGCGGCTGGCGATCTCCGTCACCAGCGTATAGTCCGGCCCGATCGAGAAGAAGGTGGTTGGAAAGTTCTCGATCGACTGCAGGAAAGCCAGCACCGCGGCCGTGCCGATGGTCGGCGCCAGGAAGGGCAGCGTCACTTTGCGAAAGGTGAAGAACGGCGTCGCGCCGAGGTCTGCGGCCGCCTCGTCGAGGCTTCGGTCCTGACGCGACAGCCGCGCCATGAAGAGCAGGAGGCAGTAGGAGGCGATGAATGAGGACTGCGCCATCATCGCCGTGAACAGCCCGGCATCGACGCCGAAGGCATCACGCCAGAAGATCATCGAGGTGCCGCCGAGGACGATGCCCGGGATCATGATCGGCGCGACGAGGACGGTGTAGAGGAAGCCGTTCGCCCGGCTCTCCAGCCGCGTCAGCAGCAGCGCTCCGGCGATACCGAGCGGAATGGCGAGGGCGATGACCCCGCAGGCAATGAGGAGCGAGTTGTACAGCCCGGTCATGATCCGCGCATCGTTGAAGGCCGCGACGAACCATTTCAGCGTGAAACCCTGCCACATGGTGATCGAGGGGGAAGGATAGGCGTTGAAGGCCGCCGCCACCATGATGAGGATCGGTGCGAAGAGAACGACGAAGAAGACGCCGAGATAGATCTTGATCAATGTCTGGCCGAGGCCAGCGGGATAGGACTTGGAGGACACCGTGGCGTCGATGGCAGCCGTATCGCCGACGGTAGCGCTCATTTGGCGATCTCCCGGATCGAGACCTTGAACAGCGACAGCACCATCAGGATGAAGACGATGCAGCTCATCAGCAGCATCAGGGAATAGGCCGAACCCTGATTCCAGTTGCCGCTCTCGAAAAAGCGACGGTAGATCACCTGGCTGAACCAGTCCGGATGAAGGCCGCGCCCGAGCAGTTCCGGCACGGTGATGACGCCCGCCGACAGCATGAAGACCAGGATCGAGCCCATGGCGATCCCGGGTTTGGCATGGGGCATGACGACCCGGTAGTGCACCCGCCACACCGAGGCGCCGAGATCGCGTGCCGCCTCGACCTGGCTGCGGTCGAGCGTGCCGAGCGCGTTCATCAGCGGGAACATCATGAAGAGGACGAAGGTATAGGCCGAAACGAGGAAGACGGTGTTGTTCGAGGCGACCCATTGCGGCGGATCGGCGCCGACGAGGCCGAGCCATTGGAGCGCGGAGTTCAACACGCCCTCGCGTGCGAGGATCATCACCCAGGCATAGACCCGCAGAAGCTCGTTGATCGAATAGGGAATGACGAGCAGCAGAAGGATCGCGCCGGCCCCGAGCGCGCCTTGCACATTGGAAGCGAAATAGGCGACGGGATAGCAGACGGCGAAGGATATCAGCGTGACGAGCGTCGCGTAGAAGATCGTCTTGACGAAAATCGTCAGGTGCAAGGGCGAGATCGTCGAATAGTTCTTCAGCGAATAGCGCGGGGCATTGGCTGCTTCCGTCACGAGCCGCGCCTGCTTTTCCCGAAGCGTCGCCATCTCCTTGTCGGCGAGGGTGCGCTTGGCCTTCAGATCTGCAACCTCCTTGGCGAGGGAAGCGGGCGTCTTCTCGGCCGACGAGGCGCCCGGAAAGGATGGCAGCAGCGGAGATGACGGCGAAGCCGGTGAAGGATTTTTCGCCGCATCGGGCCTGTTTTGCGCCGAGGGAACGCTCATGCCGGGCACGAGAAAGCCACCAACGCTTCCGGCTTCCTCGGCGGCGCCATCGCCAGGCGTCTTGGCCGAAAGACCGGCGATCTCCTGTTCGTGGGCCTTGATGTCGTAGTCGAGCGTCGCGATGTCGCGCGACAGCGCGTTGACGGCGGTGTTGGTGCGGGTGAGTTCGTCGCCGCGATCGACATAGACGAACGAGCGCTCGGCCATGGTGAAGAGCGGTGCGGCAATCATCCCGCCGATCCACAGAACGACCAGCCCGAGGATCAGCGCCGTCAGCGGCCCGCCATAGGTTCGAAGCAGCGCGCCCATGGCTCAGGCCCCCGCCGCGGCAGGCGCGGTGCCCGCCTCGTCCACCGCGGCCTCTGCCGCCGCGATCCCGTCCCGGGCCGGCATGACGATCGCATCCTCCGGCTTGAAGCCGATCACCGCGGCGCCACCGGTCGGATGTGCGCGGCCGTCATTCGACAGATGCAGGACGACCCGCCGGCCCGTCGCGTCGCGGGTGACGAGGTTGAGATAGGGGCCTTCCAGCTCGCGTCCCTCGACCCGGGCGCTCAGCCGATTGCCGTTCGCCCCTTCGGCATCGACGATCCCGGTCCGCTCTGGCCGGACCATCAGGATTGCCTGATCACCGACCGCGACGTCGATCATCCGCCGGCCGGTGAATGTGCCGCCCGCCCCGTCGATCCTGGCAAAGCCGTTCTCGATCGCGGTGACCTTGCCCGTGAAGACGTTCTGTTCGCCGACAAAGCCCGCGACGAAGGGTGTCGCCGGCGCGTCGTAGATTTCGGCGGGCGTGCCGACCTGCTCGATCCGGCCCTTGTTCATCACCGAGATCCGGTCCGACATGGTCAGGGCCTCGCCCTGGTCGTGGGTGATGTAGATGAAGGTGACCCCGGTGCGCTTCTGGAGCGCGCGCAATTCGGAGCGCATGTGCTGACGAAGCTTCAGATCGAGGGCCGAAAGCGGCTCGTCGAGGCAGAGCACCGATGGCTCGACGGCGAGCGCGCGAGCGACGGCGACGCGCTGGCGCTGGCCGCCCGAGAGCTGGTCCGGCCGCTTGTCGGCATGGGTTTCGAGCGCCACGAGCGCGAGGAGCTCGTCCGCCCTCTCATGGCGTTCGCGCTTCGAAACGCCCCGCGCCTCGAGGCCGAAGGCGACGTTTTCGCGCACGCTCATGCGCGGAAACAGCGCCAGGGACTGAAAGATCATCGCCGTCGGCCGCCGATTGGCCGGCAGATGATCGACCGGCTCGCCACCGATCAACACCCTCCCAGCGCTCGGCCGCTGGAAACCCGAGACAATGCGTAAAAGCGTGGTCTTACCGCAGCCGGACGGGCCGAGGATCGAATGGAACTCTCCCGCCGGAATGCTCAATTGCGTCGGGTGGACGGCGGTAAAACCGTCGAAGACCATGGTGACGCCAGCCAGTTCGACGCTCTTGCCATCCATGACACCTACCCCACCTCGATTGCGCAGAGCACCGGGCATCTGCCCGTGCCCGACCTTGAATCATCCTTCCGGCCCGTCAGATCGCCTGCATGGCGTCGGTTTCGGAGGTCTCGTCCTCGAACATGCCGGCGAAGATGTCCGGCTCCTCGGGGACGCTGGTCGTTCCGAGCGAAAACACCTGCCAGCGCAGCCACTGCGTCAGCGCCACGGCATCGGAAAAACCGGCAATCACCGCCGGCTCGACCGGCCGGCCGATATTCAGCGCGATCCGCCCGTCGATCATGAGCGCTGCTTCGTGGAATAGCAAAGCATAGCGAAGCGATTGCGACAGGTGGCTGGCGATCTGAAACGGCAGGGAGTTCTGGCCCGGCATGTGGACCGGCAAAACGGTGGCGCCCGAACGCATGATCAGCCGCGCCGACAGCGGCCCCCAGGCGAGTTCGACGGCGCGTCGTGCCAGGGGATGCGGCGTCGTCATGACAGCGCCGGCCGGAAACACCATCAGGCAGCCACCACCCTTGAGATGCGCCAGCGCCTCGGCGCGGGCCCTGATGTTGCCACGCTCGGCCTCTCTGGTGCCGGAGAAATCGATCGCGAACAGCTTTTCGGCGAGTTCGGGAACCCGCGCCAGCGCCGAATGGGCGATGATCTTGACGTCGCCGCGAACCCGGCCGAGCAGGCAGCCGAGCGCGATCCCGTCCATCGCCCCGTAAGGATGGTTGGCAACGACCGCGAGCGGCCCCTCGCGCGGGATCCGCGCCATGCCGCGGGCGGCGAGGCGGATGTTCATCCGCGAGATCGCCTCGGCGAAGAAATCGCCCCGGGCCGGATCGTCCAGATAGTCCTGATAGAGCCGTTCGAGGCGCCGCTGCCCTGTCATCGCCTCGAGGCCGAGGCAGAGCCGGCGCATGAGGCGGTGATCGATGGTCGCCGCGTAGGACAGGCGCACGCCCGATTGCGGCGATCTTTCCACGAAGCTGTCGTCGAACGGTGTCTGGTCGTCCAATTCCCGTGACCTTCTGGACCATGGGGCCGTCTCGGCACCCTGGATTGAATGGCGGCGCACGAGACCCGTCGGGCTCGCACGCCGCAGTCGTTCATCCCCTGGCGGCCCGCGCCTCTCTCCCTCGCCCCCGCGCCTTTCAGCGACGCGTCGAGGGCGCTCGAACGACCGAGCCAGCCACGGGTTGATCAGGACGCGTTGGTGATGCGGTCGACATATTCCTGCTGACCGGAGGCAAAGAACGGCGTATCGGGCTGCCACCACCACAGATTGGCAAGGTTCTCGGCGTTGTAGACCTCGCCGAACTGCTTGGCGTAGGTCTCGCCGGCATATTTCGCGCCGCCGTCGACGCAGGAATTGTAACCGGTATTGGCGCTCATCAGGCCGGCCATCTCGGGGTCCAGCATGGCGTTGATGAAGGCATAGGCCTGTTCGATATTTTCCGCGCCGGACGGGATCGCCATCGAATCCATCCAGGTCATGCCGCCTTCCTTGGGCATGCGATATTTCAGCTCCGGCTTGTCGCGGTTGAGCAGGAGGCCGGTCGAGTCCCAGGTCTGGCCGGCAACGCAGCCCGACTGCTGGAAGGCGTTGAGCGCCTCGGTGGCGTTGTTCCAGAAGGCGCCGAAATTCTCCTTGTGGTCGACGATGTAGCTCGCCACCTTGTCGAACACCCGGCGCATGTCCGCTTCGCTCTTGTAGACGTCGAGCATGCGGTTCGACTGGATTTCACCCTTGGCGTCGAGGTAAAGGCCGGTGCCGATCAGCACCGACTTCTGCCGGAAGGCCGCCTTGCCCTTGGCTTTCGGGTCCCACAGCATGCCGTATGAAACGTCCGCGTCGTCGACGCCGTCGAAGACCGACGAATCGAAGGTCACCGCCTCGGTGCCCCAGTTGAACGGGATGGCGACGCGCTTGCCGTTCTGAACCGCGCCGAGCTGGATCGAATCGCGGTACATCGACGGGATGACCTTGTCGACATTCGCCTTCTTCTCGTCGATGGGCTGCAAGAGGAAGGTGTCGCCGTCCTGATAATTCGCGACATTGGTGATCGACGGGAAGATGATGTCGAAGCCCTTGCCGCCGGACGCCTTCAGCTTCTGCGTCGCCTCGTCGTTGGAGCCGTAGGTCGACACGTTCAGCTTGATGCCGGTGTCCTTCTGGAACTTGTCGATCATGTTCTGCTGAACGTAGTCGCCCCAGACGAAGACGTTGACGGTGCCGGAACTCTGACCGAAACCGGGGCGCGTCAGAACGGCGGGCGCGGCGAGGAAAGCGGCGGTAGCGGCGCCACCCTTGAGCAACGAGCGGCGGGAGATCGGCTTGGCGAGGGTCATAAAACGATCCATCCGGGAAAGGGGAAGATTTAACGCAGCCTTTTAGACCGGGCAGATGACGCTTCGTTATCAGCGCGATGACAGAGTGATGACGGCACCGGTGCGCGCGTCATCCCGGCGTCATCGCCCCGTCATCGAACCGGCGGCAGGATCGCGCATCCATCCACCACCGGAGACGAGACGACATGGACGGGCGCGAGGCCTTTTCGGCCGACGGGCGATTTCATCGCGGCAACATTCATACCCATTCGAACCGGTCCGATGGCGCGCGCGCCCCGGGCGAGGTCTGCGGGCTCTACCGGGAGATGGGCTATGATTTCCTCTGCCTGTCGGACCACTTTCTCGAGCGCTTCGACTTCCCGATCACCGACACGACGGCCCTTCGCGGCAGTGGCTTCACGACGCTGATCGGCGCCGAGATCCATGCGCCGCAGAACAGCCAGGGCGAGATCTGGCACGTTCTTGCCTGCGGACTGCCGGTGGATTTCGAGCCACCTCAGGACGGCGAGCGCATGGAGAGCCTGGCCGCCCGAGCCAGACAGGCCGGCGCCTTTGTCGGCATTGCCCATCCCCAATGGTCGTCCCTGACCATCGAGGACGGCCG
This sequence comes from Jiella mangrovi, assembly GCF_017815135.1. Lineage (GTDB taxonomy): Bacteria > Pseudomonadota > Alphaproteobacteria > Rhizobiales > Rhizobiaceae > Jiella > Jiella mangrovi. The sequence goes on from NZ_JAGJCF010000025.1 coordinate 28,156, forward strand.
GGCTCTGGCGGGTATCGCCCACGCCGTGGAAATCTGGAACACCGGCTGCGCGCTGGAGACCGCACGCGGCGACGGCACCGCGCTATTCGACCAGCTCCTGAACGAGGGTCACCGGCACCTGACCGGCTACGCCACCGACGACGCGCATCTGAAAATTCCCGATGCCGGCGGCGGCTGGATGATGGTCAAGGCCGAGGCGAACGATCCGGACGCGCTGCTCGCGGCCATGAAGGCCGGGATCTACTATTCGAGCCAGGGCCCCGAACTCATGGCGATCGAGGCGGTTGCAGAGAGGCTGGTGGTACAGAGCTCGGCGGTTCGGATGATCTCGATCGTCGGCCGGGGCAGCCGGGCGGAGACCGCCTATGCCCCGGAGGGAGCGCTGACCACCGCCGAGCTCCCGCTCGAGCGCTTTTCGGGCGACTGGTGCCGCGTCGTGGTTTGCGACGCCGAGGGGCGTATCGCCTGGTCGAACCCGATCTTTCCGGACTGAAAGCCCGTAGGGCGCGCCAGCGTCACACCGGCTCGCCGGTGTGATCGAAGACCAGCTCGACCCGGCTGCCGAGAAAGCGCGAGCGGGCATATTGCAGCGGCTCGCCCGCCGCCGTCACGGTGAGGCTGGTGGTGGCGATCAACGGCGTCGACAAGGCACAATGCAGGTGCTCGGCGTCTCTTGGATCGGCGGGGATCGCCGCGACCTTCGTCCAAAGCCGGCGCTGGCCGGAAAAGCCCAGTTTCGTCAACGCCCCGGTCAGCGACCCCGCCTCCGCATAGGCGGGAATGATGCCCGCCAGACGGGCCTCCTCGAACCAGATCGTCGAGACGATCAGCGGCGCGCCATCGGCGACGCGCAGAAGCTCCAGCCGGATCACGGTTGCATTCGCCCGGCAGCCGAACGCCTCGGCAAGCTCTGCCGAAGCCATCTCGCGGGCCGATGCGATCATCGTTCCGCCCGGCTCGCGCGAGGCCGCGCCGATATTTTCCGAGAACCGGCTTTGCGAGCCGACAGGATAGACGATCCGGCTGGGCCGCGGCGCCGCGAAAGTCCCGCGGCCGCGGGTCGCCGTCAGGAGGCCTTCTTCGCTCAGCGTCGCGAGGGCCCGGCGCACCGTATGGCGATTGACGCCGAAGCGCTCGGCAAATTGCGTCTCGCCCGGCAACCGCCCGGCCAGCCGGCCCTCGGCGATGTCGAGGCGAAGGCTGTCGGCGATCTGCCGCCAGCGGGCAATGCCTGCTTTGTCGTCTGCCGTCACGCGCATTCCATCCCTTGCCGCTGCCACTCGGGTGCCTCGGCGCCCGCGCGCGGGCACACACCGACCGTCGGCTTTTCAGGCCACCGTCATTTACCCGTCACACCCGACATGCTAGAGAGATATACAGTAGTTGTCTATACAAATAAACAAATAAAGCGGGGACCGAACGCCCGCCCGAGCGTTCGAGCATCACAGCCAGATCCATGATGACAGATCCCGAAACGCCCATTCCGAGAAACGGCGAAGCCACTGCCCGCCGTCGCGCTGTATCGGTTTTCGCGCAAGCGGATGCCCGGTTTCTTGAGGACGCATGGAAACGGCTCTGCGGAGACCGGGAGATCGCTCCTCTGCGAGGCCCCGAAACCGGCCTCGTCATGGTTCGCGGGCGGGCCGGCGGCGGCGGCGCGCCGTTCAACCTCGGCGAGGCGAGCGTCACCCGGGCGAGCGTGCGCATCGGTGGCGACAGCGTCGGCCACGCCATGGTTCTCGGCCGCGACCTCGAGCGGGCGAAATTTGCCGCCGCCTTCGATGCCCTCTGGCAGATCGAGACCGAGCGCCAGTCGATCGAAACGCAGGTCGTGGCGGTCGTCGAGGCGGCAATGGCCGAACAGGATGGTCAACGCCGCGCCGAGACCGAGGCCACCAGGGTCGATTTCTTCACCCTGATGCGCGGAGAGGATTGATGACCGGGACCGCCGAAATTTCCCGCCGCGCCGTCGAGGGCGGCTTCGCCGATCCGGTTTTCGATGCCCAGGCGGTCTTCGCCGCGATCCTCGAGGCGATGTCGCGCCCCGGCACGATCGTCGATCCCGGGACAAGGACAACGCCCCCACAGCCGCTGTCTCCAGCCGCAGGCGCCGTCCTCTGCGCTCTCGCCGATGCCGATACGCCGGTTTTCGTCGAAGAGGCCGACGATGCTCTCGCGGCCTGGCTCGGCTTTCAGACGAGCGCGCGGCTGGCAGATCCCGCAAACGCACGGTTTGCCGTGGTGCGGCGCTTCGACAAGGCGTCGCTCGAACGTTTTTCCCTCGGCACCCTGGCGTTTCCGGACCGCTCGGCGACCCTGATCCTCGAAGTCGCGTCACTCGAAGACGGGCCGGGCTTTCGTCTCACGGGACCAGGCATCTCCGGCAGCACGCTCATGCAGGTCGGCGGACTTGGCAGGGAGTTTGCCGTCGCAAGGCGGGCGAACCGCGCCCTCAGCCCTTGCGGGCTCGATCTGATCCTCACCTGCAAGACCCGGATCATCGGCCTGCCGCGCTCCACCATCGTCGAGGAGGCGTAAGATGTATGTCGCGGTGAAAGGCGGCGAGGCCGCCATCGCCAACGCCCACCGGCTGCTCGCCGACCGGCGGCGGGGCGAGCGCTCCCTCCCGGCACTGACGCTGGAACAGATCGCCGGCCAGCTGGCGCTCGCCGTCGACCGGGTGATGGCCGAGGGCTCGCTCTACGACCCGGAACTTGCCGCGATGGCCGTGCGCCAGTCGCGCGGCGACCTGATCGAGGCGATCTTCCTCATCCGCGCCTATCGCACCACCCTGCCCCGCTTCGCCGCATCCCGCCCGATCGATACCGGCAAGATGCAGATCGAGCGGCGGATTTCGGCGACCTACAAGGACTTGCCCGGCGGCCAGCTGCTCGGTCCGACCTTCGACTACACGCACCGGCTGATCGAGCCCGACATGGCCGAGGACGGCCCGGTCGAAGCGCCGGCGAGCCGGGAGCCGGCGGACAGCGGACCATCGCCGCGCGTCACCGACATTCTGGGCGATGACGGTCTGATCGAGGGCGACGGCGAGGACGACGGCCGCGAGCCGGCCGACCTCACCCGCTCGCCGCTCGCCTTCCCCGCCTCCCGCGATCTGAGGCTCCAGGCGCTGGCCCGCGGCGACGAGGGCTTTCTCCTCGGCCTCGGCTATTCCACCCAGCGCGGCTATGGCCGCACCCATCCCTTCGTCGGCGAAATCCGCATCGGCGAGGTGGAGGTCGAGGTGGATCTGCCGGAATTCGGCTTTCCGGTGGTGATCGGCCGGGTCCGCGTCACCGAATGCCAGATGGTCTCGCAATTCACCGGCTCGAAGTCGGAGCCGCCGCAGTTCACCCGCGGATACGGCCTGGTATTTGGCCAGCTGGAACGCAAGGCGATGGCCATGAGCCTCGTCGACCGGGCGCTTCGCGCCGACGAATTCGACGAGGAGCGCCGCTCACCGGCGCAGGACGAGGAATTCGTCCTCGCCCATTCAGACAACGTCCAGGCGACCGGCTTCGTCGAACATCTGAAACTGCCGCATTACGTGGATTTCCAGGCCGAGCTCGATCTTTTGAGGACGATGCGCAAGGTGGACGCACCAGTTACAGAAGACGAACCGCCGCACCGGGACGGGCGATCCCCCTCCGACCCTAGCCGGAGGGACGCCGCGGAATGACCCGCCGCTCCGGCTCAATTCTCCTTGGGATCCTCGCGTCTGGTCGCATCGTCAGGCTCACGCGGACGGCCGGTGATGCCGCGACCATGCTTGCCCGTGACGGGATCGCGGTAAACCAGGAAATACCAGCCGGCCAAGAGACCGACGAGAACCGCGAAAAGCTCGCCGAGCGCCATCCAGTTCATTGCCTCGCCCTTTCCCTGTTGGCGCCGACGCTCAACCACTCTGGAGTTTCGCTCCGATGACCATGGCGCTTCCCGCCTACAACTTCGCCTATCTCGACGAACAGACCAAGCGGATGATCCGCCGGGCGATCCTCAAGGCCGTCGCCATTCCCGGCTATCAGGTGCCGTTCGCCTCCCGTGAGATGCCGATGCCCTATGGCTGGGGCACCGGCGGCGTGCAGGTGACGGCGGCGATCCTCGGGCCGGACGATGTTCTCAAAGTCATCGACCAGGGCTCCGACGACACCACCAACGCCGTCTCGATCCGTGCCTTCTTCGCCAGGGTGGCGAATGTCGCGGTGACGACGAAGACGGCCGAGGCGACGATCATCCAGACCCGCCACCGCATCCCGGAGGTCCCGCTCACCGAGGGCCAGACGCTGGTCTATCAGGTGCCGATACCCGAGCCTTTACGGTTTTTAGAGCCGCGCGAGACCGAGACGCGGATCATGCATGCGCTGGAAGAATACGGGCTGATGCACGTCAAGCTCTATGAGGACATCGCTCAACACGGCCACATCGCCACCACCTACGCCTATCCGGTCAAGGTCGAAGGGCGCTACGTCATGGACCCCTCGCCGATCCCGAAATTCGACAATCCGAAGATGGACGACTGTCCCGCGCTGCAACTCTTCGGCGCCGGCCGCGAACAGCGGATCTACGCCATCCCGCCTTATACGCGGGTGGAAAGCCTCGATTTCGAGGACCATCCGTTTGCGGTCCAGACATTCTCGCAACCCTGCGGGCTGTGCGGGGCAACGGGGGTTTATCTCGACGAGATCGTCACAGACGACCGGGGCGGACGGCTCTACGCCTGTTCGGATACCGATCACTGCGAGGAGCGACGGGACGCGGGGCATGTGGGGTCGGAAGCCTTCACGGGGGCGCGGCCATGAGCGTTTCGGTGAAGGTAGCGGCCGCGATACCCCCTTCTGCCTGCCGGCATCTCCCCCACAAGGGGGGAGATCAAAGCGTCGATGACGCCGCCGGAGGAACTCGCAACGACAGCCCCCGCCGATCTCCCCCCGTGTGGGGGAGATGTCCGGCAGGACAGAGGGGGGTGCTCCAGCTAGCCTCCCGGCGTCCGACAGAATGCCCCCGGCGACCTCTCCTCGATCACCGCCAGAATGTGGCTGCAGACGCCGTCGATGTCCTTCAGAACATTGTCGTTCCAGAACCGCACCACCGTCCAGCCATCGGCTTCGAGACGCCGCGTTCGAACCGCGTCGCTTACTTGCGCTCTGTCGTCTCCGTGCTGCGATCCGTCGATCTCGACGATCAGCCGGTGCACCGGACAGACAAAGTCGACGATGTAGCCGGCAATGGGCACCTGCCGGCGAAAGCCGAGCCCCATCAGCCGATGCGCCCGCGCGGCGTTCCAGAACTTCAGTTCCGCCTCGGTCATCGCCTTGCGCATCGACCGGGCGTTGTCGCGGTTTTTTGGCGGAACGGGAGCATGGGGCACGTGACGACCTTTTCCAAGACCCGCTATCCTGGCGTGTCTCTGCCCACGTTCCTACCCCCCTCTGCCTGCCGGCATCTCCCCCACAAGGGTGGAGATCGAACGCGTTCGGGCCCCCGTGCCAGCTGGTCAACGAAGGAAGCGCAGCCGCCAAAGCTGCCGATCTCCCCCCTGGTGGGGGAGATGTCCGGCAGGACAGAGGGGGGCGCGCCGCGCGGCGAAAGCAGATTGGCCTCCTATCAAAGGCTCACCCCATGACCGACCTCCCCCTCCTAACCGCACATGCCCTCACTCGTCATTACGGCAATCATGTCGGCTGCGAGGACGTCTCCTTCGATCTCTATCCCGGCGAGATCCTCGCCATCGTCGGCGAGAGCGGTTCCGGCAAGACGACGCTGCTCAACTGCCTCTCCTGCCGGATGCCGGCATCAAGCGGCGCGGTCTCCTATCGGATGCGCGATGGCGAGATGCGCGATCTGGCGACGCTCACGGAGGCCGAGCGGCGGTTCCTGATGCGCACCGACTGGGGTTTCGTCCATCAGAACCCGGCCGACGGCCTGCGCATGCGGGTTTCGGCCGGCGCCAATATCGGCGAGCGGATGATGGCGGTCGGCGAGCGGCATTACGGCCGCATCCGCGGCACCGCCGAAGACTGGCTCGGCCGCGTCGAGATCCCCGGCGCGCGCATCGACGACCGGCCGACGGCCTTTTCCGGCGGCATGCGCCAGCGGCTTCAGATCGCCCGCAATCTCGTCACCGCCCCGCGCCTCGTCTTCATGGACGAGCCGACCGGCGGGCTCGACGTCTCGGTTCAGGCGCGGCTGCTCGATCTGTTGCGCGGCCTCGTCGGCGAAATGGGGCTGTCGGCGATCGTCGTCACCCATGATCTCGCGGTCGCGCGCCTTCTGTCGCACCGCATCATGGTGATGAAGGGCGGCCACGTCATCGAAAGCGGCCTGACCGACCGGGTGCTCGACGATCCGCAGCACGCCTACACCCAGCTTCTCGTCGCCTCGATCCTGGAGGTCTGAGCCATGGCTGACGTTTCCCAAAAGACACGGCTCGTCCTTCAGGACGTTGCCAAGAGCTTCACCAACCATCTGCGCGGCGGCATTCATCTGCCGGTGGTGAGCGGCGTGGAATTCTCGCTCGCAGCCGGCGAGGTCGTCGTTCTCGGCGGGCCGTCCGGCGTCGGCAAGTCCTCGATCCTGCGGATGATCGTCGGCAATTACGGCATCGAGCGCGGACGCATCCTGATGCGGGGCGAGGACGACGGCGAATTCATCGACATCGCCGCCGCGACGCCGCGCGAGACGCTGGCTCTGCGCTGCAACGTCATCGGTTATGTCAGCCAGTTTCTGAGGGCGATCCCCCGCGTTTCGACGCTCGATGTCGTCGCCGAGCCGCTTCTCGCCCGCGGCGTTGCGACCTTGGATGCGCGCCGGCGCGCAGGCGAACTCCTCGAACGGCTGAACCTGCCCGCCGCCCTTTACGACCTGCCGCCGGCCACCTTTTCGGGCGGCGAAAAGCAGCGGGTGAACATTGCCCGCGGCTTTCTCACCGACCATCCGATCCTCCTCCTCGACGAGCCGACGGCCTCCCTCGACGCCGCCAATCGCGACGTCGTCTGCGACCTGATCGACGCCAAGCGAGACACGGGTGTCGCAATCCTCGGCATCTTCCACGACGAGGAGGTGCGCGGCCGGATCGCGACGCGCATCGTCGACGTTTCCGGCTTCTCCGCCCGAAAGGCAGCCTGATGGCAAAGCTCTCCGAAACCCCGCTCATCCATCCGACCGCCCGGGTCGAGGATTGTCACATCGGCCGCTACACGGAGATCGCCGAGCGCTGCAACATCTCCGAGACGCGGCTCGGCGATTATTCCTACGTCACCCGCGATTGCGGCATCTGGGCGAGCGACATCGGCAAGTTCGTCAACATCGCCGCCGCCACCCGGATCAATGCCACCAACCACCCGACCTGGCGCGCGACGCTGCATCACTTCACCTACCGGGCCGGGGACTATTTCGACGGCGAGGAAAACGAGGCCGAGTTCTTCGAGTGGCGGCGCTCGAACGCGGTGAAGATCGGCCATGACGTCTGGATCGGCCACGGCGCCACGATCCTGCCGGGCGTCACCATCGGCAATGGCGCCGTGGTCGGCGCCGGGGCGGTGGTTTCCAGGGACGTCGCCCCCTATACGATCGTCGGCGGCGTCCCCGCCAGGCTCATCCGCCGGCGGTTTTCCGAAACGGTTGCCGAGCGCATGGAGAGGCTCGCCTGGTGGGACTGGCCACACTCCGCACTCCACGCCGCGCTCGCTGATTTCCGCACGCTCGATGCGGAGCAGTTCCTCGATCGGTACGAACCCTGAGCCCCTCTTCCCATATGGTTTTCATCGTCATCGAAGCATCATCTGAACGTCATCCCAGTCACATGGAGCCCCCGTAAAGCTCTCACCAGAAAACGACATTGCGTCGATCGGGAGCTCTGCCATGACGGCGATCGCAGTCGAAAATCTCTCCAAGCGGTTCGGCAGGAAACAGGCGTTGTCCGGGATCGATCTCGCGATCGCCAAAGGAGAAATGGTGGCGCTGATCGGCGCTTCTGGATCCGGCAAGTCGACCCTGATGCGCCATATCGCCGGTCTGGAACGCGGCGATGGCGGCTCGCTCGTCAGGATTCTCGGCGATATCCAGCAAAAGGACGGCCGCTACGGCGCCGACATGCGGGCGCTGCGGGGCCGGATCGGCGTGATCTTCCAGCAGTTCAATCTCGTCGCGCGGCTGCCGGTGATCACCAATGTGCTCGTCGGCATACTTGGTCGCATATCCGCGTGGCGCGGCACGTTCGGCGTCTTCAGCAAGGCCGAGAAACGCGCCGCCATCGAAGCGCTCGGCCGGGTCGGCATTCCGGAAGTCGCCTGGCAGCGGGCCTCGACGCTTTCCGGCGGCCAGCAGCAGCGCGCGGCGATCGCAAGAACGTTGATGCAGCGCTCGGAGATCCTGCTCGCCGACGAGCCGATCGCCTCGCTCGATCCGGCATCGGCACGGCGGGTCATGGATGTCCTCGCCGACATCAACCGGACCGAGGGAATGACGGTGCTCGTCTCGCTCCATCAGGTCGAATACGCCCGCGTCTATTGCGACCGCACCGTCGCGTTGAGGGACGGAAAGGTCGTCTATGACGGTCCATCCGATGCTCTTTCCGACAGCTTTCTGACCGAGCTCTATGGCGCGGCCTCCGAGGAGCTGGTCCTGCCGCAGAAGCTGCCGGTCCGGCCTGCCGCCGCCGATCCCGCGACAAAGGCCGATGCTCACGCCGGCCGACATGTCGACGAGAAGACCAAGACGTTCGAGCCCGCCTGACCGCGGCCGGCTTCGACGATCGACGAAACCACCAACAGGGAAACCACGACCCCATGAAGCTCATCGCGAAACTCATTGCGGCGGCGACGCTCGCCGTGTCCTTCACCGGCATCGCCCATGCCGAGGACGGCAAGACAATCAATTTCGGCATCATCTCCACCGAGAGCCAGCAGAACCTGCGCCCGAAGTGGGAGCCGTTCCTGAAGGACATGGAAGAGCAGACCGGCCTCGACGTGAAGCCGTTCTTTGCCTCCGATTATGCCGGCGTCATCGAGGGCATGCGCTTCGGCAAGGTGCAGGTGGCCTGGTTCGGCAACAAGTCGGCGATGGAAGCCGTCGATCGCGCCGACGGCCAGATCTTCGCCCAGACCGTCGATGTCTCCGGCAACCCCGGCTACTGGTCGCTGATCCTCGTCCCCGCCTCTTCCAAGCTTCAGACGCTCGACGATCTCCTGAAGTGCGACAAGACGCTGAATTTCGGTCTCGGCGATCCGAACTCGACCTCCGGCTATCTCGTGCCGATGACCTTCGTCTTCGCCAAGAACGGCATCGATCCGAAGGAATGCTTCAAGACGGTGACCAACGCCAATCACGAGACCAACGCCATGGCCGTCGCCATGGGCCAGGTCGACGCGGCGACCAACAACACCGAGAATCTCGCGCTGATCGAGAAGAACCATCCCGAAGCCTTCAAGAAGATCCGGATCCTGTGGAAGTCGACGCTGATCCCGTCCGACCCGCTGGTCATATCCAAGAAGGTCGACGACGCCACCACCAAGAAGATCGAAAACTTCATCCTGACCTACGGCACCGACCAGTCGAAGGGTGACGTCGCCGAGGAGAAGAAGGTGCTCGCCGGCCTCGAATGGGCGCCGTTCAGGAAGTCGAGCGACGACCAGCTCCTGCCGATCCGGGTGATGGAAGTGTCGAAGAAGATCGGCCAGCTGAAGGCCGACGACAAGATGGACGCTTCCGCCAAGGCCGCCGAGATCGAGAAGCTCGAGGCTCAGAAGGCCGAATACGAGAAGAAGATCGAGGCCAACGACAAGAAGTCCGGCGCCTGAGCTTTCCCACATTCCGGCCGGCTCCGATGCCGGCCGACCCGACACGGCGGCCGGTCTCCGACGAGGTGACCGGCCGTTTCGACGCGACGCTTCCTGACAGGGCTGACCAGACATGAGCACGACGAGCGAAACCCTGGCGCATGCCGCCCCGGACGCCGCCACCAGAGCGCAGCTTGCCGGCATCAACGCCGGTCGCGACTGGTCCCGCACGCTATGGAACTTCGTGATCCTCGCAGGCCTGATCGCGGCGCTCGCGATCAGCTGGGGCCCGGCGGAGATGGGCCAGTGGACCTTCCTCTTCACCGATTCCGCCAATATGGTGGAATACGCCTCTGGCTTCCTGCGTCCGGATTTCACCGACGGGGCCTATTACGTCCACGAGATGATCGTCACCGTCGAGATCGCGCTCTGGGGCACCTTCTTGTCGCTGATCGTCTCGATCCCCTTCGGCATCCTGTGCGCCCACAACATGGTGCCCTGGTGGGTGCTGCATCCCTGCCGCCGGCTGATGGACTTCTTCCGGGCGATCCACGAGGTGGTCTGGGCGGTGCTCTTCGTCGTCGCCGTCGGGCTCGGCCCGTTTGCCGGCGTGATGGCGCTGTTCGTCCATAACACCGGCATCATGGCCAAGCTCTTCTCCGAAGCCGTCGAATCCATTGATCCGCGCCCGGTCGAGGGCATCCGCTCGACGGGCGCGACGCGGATCCAGGAAGTGGTCTTCGGCGTCATCCCGCAGGTGCTGCCGCTCTGGGTCTCCTATACGCTCTACCGGCTCGAAACCAACGTGCGCACGGCGACCATCCTCGGCGTCATCGGCGCCGGCGGCATCGGCCAGGTGCTGTTCGAATCGGTACGCGGCTTCTATTATCCGCAGTCGTCGGCGATCCTGATCATCATCGTCGCGACGGTCGTTCTCACCGACCTCCTGTCTCAGCAGCTGCGCAAGTTCGTGACCTGAGGGTCGGCGCCCCGCAAAGCCGGCATCCGCCCTCTTGTCCAGCATTCCGAAAGTCTTCCTATGCCGTCCGAAACAATCCTCAGCAACGCCCGCATCGTCCTGCCGGACGAGACGATCGAGGGCCATGTCGTCCTGCGCGACGGCCTGATCGCCGAGATCGGCTCAGGCCATGCGAGCGGCGAGGACATGGGCGGCGACACGCTCATCCCCGGCCTGGTCGAGCTTCACACCGACCATATTGAAACGCACTTCATGCCCCGGCCGAAGGTCTTCTGGAACATGTTCGCCGCGCTCCAGGCCCATGACGCCCAGATCGCAACCTCCGGCATCACAACCGTCTTCGACGCGATCCGCGTCGGCACCGACGAGGACGCGACGCTGACCGTCGATACGATGGAACAGCTGTCCGACGTCATTGCGGAAGCCGCCGAGACGGATCTCACCCGGGCGGAGCATTTCATCCATCTTCGCTGCGAGGTCTCCGCACCTGATGCCGTCGAGGGCTTCGAGCGGCTGTCGAGGAACCCGCGGGTGCGGCTGGCCTCGCTGATGGACCATGCCCCCGGCCAGCGCCAGTTCGTCAGCCTCGAAACCTACCGCACCTATTACCAGAAGAAGAAGGCGCTCTCCGACGAGGAGTTCGAGCGCTTCACCGAGCGCCGCATCGCCGAGTCGAACGCCAATAGCAGCCGATCCCGGCAGGCGATTTCCGCCGCCGCCCACGAGCGCGGCATCGCCCTCGCCTCCCATGACGACGCGACCCTCGCCCATGTCGACGAGGCGCTCGCCCTCGGCACAAAGATCGCCGAGTTCCCAACGACATCGGAGGCGGCCGAGGCCTCCCACGGTGCCGGCCTCGGCGTGTTGATGGGCGCGCCGAACATCGTGCGCGGCGGCTCCCATTCCGGCAACGTCGCCGCCCACGACCTACTTTCCGCCGGCCATCTCGACATTCTGTCCTCCGACTACATCCCCTTCTCGATGCTGCAGGCGGCGTTTCTTCTCGCCGGGAACAGCACGCTCGATCTGCCCGCCGCTATCCGCCTCGTCAGCGCCAATCCGGCAAAGGCGGCGGGGCTTTCAGACCGCGGCGAGATCGCCGTTGGAAAGCGCGCTGATCTCGTGCGCATCGGTGCGGACAAGCCCGGGCGCCCGCCCCTCGTCGCCAGCGTCTACCGGGCCGGACGCCGTGTCGCCTGAACGAGAAGCGCTTCAGGGCCTCGGCGCCTTCGTCGCCGTCGTCGGCCCGAGCGGTGCCGGCAAGGACACGCTGATCGGCCTCGCGGCGCAGCATTTTTCGCGCGATGGCGGCTTTCATTTCGCGCGGCGCTTCGTCACTCGCCGCTCGGATCCGGACTCTGAGGATCATGCAGAGATCGACGAAGCCGAATTCACGCGGCGCTGCGGCGCCGACGCCTTCGCCCTTTCCTGGCGTGCCCACGGCCTCGGCTACGGCCTCGACACGACCCTCCTCGAACGCGTCGCGCGCGGGCAGACGGTGATCGCCAACATCTCCCGCCGCAAGATCGGCGACGCAGCAGCGGTGTTTCCGCGCCTTGCGATCGCCCATGTCGTCGTCGCCGAGGCGCTGCTCGTCGAGCGGATCGTCAAGCGTGGTCGCGAGGACCGCACAGCCGCCCTGGAGCGCGCCCGGCGCGAAGCGCCGCTCGACGTGCCGCGCACGGTCTGGCGAGTGGCGGAGATCGACAATTCCGGCGCGCTGGAACTGGGAGTGGCGCGGTTCATCGACTTCCTGGAGACGTGCAGGTCTTAGCGGTCCTGCCGAGACGCCGCAGCAGCGGAACGCCAAGGGCCCTCTCGGGAGATTGGTGACACCACTTGCTTGCATGGCCTCAACCTTGCACGCTCTTCCCCCGGCCGTCATTGGCCACGGGGGTGTCATCTTGATTTTCTTATCATGTAAGTACAATGTATGTACGAGCGACAATGCCAACGTTTGATTGGGATGATGGCAAGCGTCGCTGGCTGATTGAAGATCGTCAGATCGACCTCGAGGACATGACGGTGCTTTTTGATGGGCGCCCTCGTTTCTCCTACCCCTCGCAAAGGGCCGGCGAAGATCGGGTCGTCTCAGTTGGCGAGATCAACGGTCGCATTTTCGCGGTCGTGTGGATGTGGCGAGGCGATGTCCTCTGGCTGATCACGGCGCGACGGGCGTGGAAGCGCGAAGAGCGCCAATTCCTTACAGAGATCGGGAGGCACTTATGACCAGGCGCGGCAAAACGGACTTCGAGCGCATCGATGACGACGCCGAACTTGCGCGGCAGGAAACGGCCGATGCCGATCTGCAGGACATTCCGGCGGACTGGTTCGCCCATGCCCGGCTGGAAACGGGCATACCCGCGCCACCCTCGCCCGAGAACAAGCGCCCGGTTACCATCCGCCTCGATCCGGAAGTCCTCGCCTATTTCAAAGGGCAGGGCCGGGGCTGGCAGACACGGATCAATGCAGTGTTGAAGGCATTCGTCGCAGGACGACAGTCCGAGACGTAAACTCTTCTAACCTTTGAATCATTCCAGACAGCTCTTTGATCGATTCCAATCTTCGCCGCGGCGGTTGACAGGGAAAGTTGACCGCCTTAGCCAAGATTTGTCGTATCCGCCGTGCCCATTCCCGCACCATCGATCACTGGACGCTGCCCCGCGCCCGGGAGGAGATCCGTCGCCATGAAAATTCTCGCCCGCTCCGCCACCTTCGCAATCGCCGCCGCAGCGGCGCTGGCCGCAGGCCAGACCGCAAGAGCCGAAACCCCTTCCGCCGAAACCGTCCTCAAAAACTATGCCGACATCGCGCTGGCCGGCTATTCCGACGCTTTGACCAAGGCCAAGGCGCTGAACGAGGCCACCGACGCGCTGATCGCCAATCCCAGCGAGGAAACGCTGAAGGCCGCCCGGCAGGCCTGGCGGGACTCGCGGCCCTCCTATCAGCAGACCGAGGCCTTCCGCTTCGGCAACCCGATCGTCGACGACTGGGAAGGCCGGGTGAACGCCTGGCCGCTCGACGAGGGCCTGATCGACTATGTCGACCAGAGCTACGGTTCGGAATCCGACCAGAACTCGCTTTACACCGCGAATGTCATCGCCAACCAGTCGATCACCGTCAACGGCGAGACCGTCGACGTTTCCAAGATCACGCCGGAGCTCCTCCAGGACAAGCTCCAGGAGGCCGGCGGCATCGAGGCGAATGTCGCCACGGGCTACCACGCCATCGAGTTCCTGCTCTGGGGCCAGGATCTGCACGGCACCGGCCCCGGCGCCGGCGAGCGCCCCTACACCGACTATGCCAAGGGCGATGAGTGCACCGGCGGCCATTGCGACCGCCGCGGCGAATATCTTGACGCCGCGACCGATCTTCTCGTCTCCGATCTGCAGGAAATGGTCGGAAACTGGCAAGACGATGGCGCGGCGCGCAAGGCGCTGCTCGACGATCCTCAGAAGGGCCTTTCGGCGATCCTGACCGGCATGGGCTCGCTCTCCTATGGCGAACTCGCCGGCGAGCGGATGAAGCTCGGCCTGCTCCTGCACGATCCTGAGGAGGAGCATGACTGCTTCTCCGACAACACCCACGTGTCGCATCTCAACGACGTTCTCGGCATCCGCAACGTCTATACCGGCCAGTACGAACGGGTGGACGGCTCGATGGTCGAAGGCCCGGCGATCGCCGATCTCGTCGCCGCCAAGGCGCCGAAGATCGACGAGGAAATCCGCACCGACCTCGACGACAGCGTTGCGAAGTTCGGGGCGATCGCCACGGCCGCCGAGAATGGCGAGGCCTACGACCAGCAGATCGCCGAGGGCAATGACGAGGGCAATGCCCGCGTCCAGGCCGGCATCGACGCCCTGATCACCCAGACGCGGGCGATCGAGCGGGCCGTCGCGGCCCTCGATCTCGGCGGTGTCTCGATCGAAGGCTCGGATTCGCTGGACAATACCGAGGCGGTCTTCCAGTAAGGCGCCGTCGAACGGGCATCGGTTCGAAAACGAAGTTGCGAAGGGCCGCCGGGGCGGCCCTTTTCGCCGTTGATATCGGATGGAGACGCAAACAATGCGTTTCGCCACGCAAGTGACGCTTCTCGCGGGCATGATCCTTCTGCCGGCGACGATCCCCATATCTGCCGCTCTCGGCCTCGACCGACCCGTCCGGCACGATGTTTCGAAGATCGATCTCGCCCGGGTGCGAGCCGTCACCAAGCCGACGACGGATTTTTCCAAGCCGGAGAAATTCGAGGCGATGCAGGCCGGCGGGGCGACCACGACCAAGATGGTCAATCGCGATTCCTTCTCCCAGGTCTCGGCCAACCAGACCTTCGAGGGCGAGGATCGTTTCAAGCTCGGCAACGCTCTCTTCCGCAAGCTTTGGGTCTCGTCGCCCTCCTCCACCGAAGCCTCCGACGGGCTCGGGCCGCTGTTCAACTCGCGCTCCTGCCAGTCCTGTCATCTGAAGGACGGGCGCGGCCATCCGCCGGAAAACGGCGAGCCGGCGGTCTCGATGTTCCTGCGCCTTTCGGTGCCGCCGAAGACCGCCGAGGACCGCGAAAAGCTCGCGCGCCACGAGCTCGCCCGCATTCCCGAGCCGACCTATGGCGGCCAGTTGCAGAATTTCGCCGTCGGCGGGCTGAAGCCGGAAGGCCGCCTGGTCGTCACCTACCGCGAAGAGCCCGTCACGCTCGGCGACGGAACGGTCGTCAGCCTGCGCCACCCGACCTATTCGGTGGCCGATCTCGGCTACGGCCCGATGGAAGCCGACGTGATGCTCTCGCCGCGGGTCGCGCCGCCGATGATCGGCCTCGGCCTCGTCGAACAGATCGAGCCCGCCGACATCCTCGCCAATGCCGATCCGAACGACGCCAACGGCGACGGCATTTCCGGCAGGGCCTCGATGGCGCGCGATCCCGAGACCGGCAAGCTCGTCCTCGGCCGCTTCGGCTGGAAGGCGACGACGCCCTCGATCAAGGTGCAGAGCGCCGATGCCTTTTCCGGCGACATCGGCATCTCGACCCCGCTCGTCACCGATGCCTTCGGGGAATGCTCGATCGCCCAGACGATCTGCCGCGACGCGCCATCGGGCGTGCAAAAGCGGCTCGGGGACGTCGAGGCGCCGGACCCGATCCTGCCTCTCGTCACCTTCTATTCGCAGAATCTCGCCGTTCCGGCCCGGCGCGATGTGGGCGACCCGCAGGTCCTGCGCGGCAAGAAGCTCTTTTATGACGCCGGCTGCACCTCCTGCCACACGCCAAAATTCGTCACCTCGAAAAACGCCCCCGACAAGGCCCAGCGCTTCCAGCTGATCTGGCCCTATTCGGATTTCCTCCTGCACGACATGGGCGAAGGTCTTGCCGATCACCGGCCGGTGGGCGACGCGTCCGGCAGCGAATGGCGGACCCAGCCGCTGTGGGGCATCGGCCTCACACAGACGGTGAATGGTCACACCCTGTTTCTCCATGACGGCCGAGCGCGTAATCTGTCCGAAGCGATCCTGTGGCATGGCGGCGAGGCGAAAGCTTCCCGCGACGCCTATGCCGCGATGGACGAGGCCGACCGCCAAGCGCTGCACCGTTTCCTGGAGTCCCTATGAGCCGAACTTCTTTTGCAACGCGCGCGGCGTATCCGGCACACTTGCCAGGCCGGCGCGCCATCTTCGGTGCGTTTCTGGCGGGCCTGCTTTTGTTGCCGGCGCTGACGGGTCCGGCCGCGGCTCAGGAAGCCTCCCAGCCCGACGTGACCAGCGCGACCCGCGAGCAGAAGCTCGATGTCGTGTGGAACGCCATCGACGGCTACATCCGCCCCGGCTACGCCAATGTCGTCGACGCGGCGGAAGAGGCCAGCGGCGCGATGGACGACCTCTGCCGGCTACCTGCGGGTGAGAATCTCGAGGACGCGCGCGAGGCCTTCGGCCAGCTCGTCAATGCCTGGTCGCATGTCGAGTTCGTCCAGTTCGGACCGGTGATGGAAGACAATCGCGGCTCGCGCATCCTGTTCTTCCCCGATCGTCGCGGCATTGGGCTCAAGCAGGTCCAGGCGATCATCTCGGGCAAGGACGAGAGCGCCACGCTGCCCAAGGATCTCGCGGCCAAGTCGGTCGCCGTTCAGGGCCTCGGGGCGCTGGAATACGTGCTCTATGGAAAGGGTGCCGACAGCCTGAAGACCAAGGACGGCAATTTTCGCTGCCGCTACGGCCAGGCCATTGCCGGCAACGTTCTCAGCCTCGCGACCGCGATCCAGAATGGCTGGGCGAAGGACATCGGCGGCATCGCCGAACGGATGACCGACCCCAAGGCCACCGACCCGGCCTATCGCAGCGCCGACGATTCCCTGAAGGAGATCGTCGGAATCTTCATCACCGGCTTCGAGGCCATCCGGGACCTGCGGCTGAAACCAGCCATGGGTGAAAGCGAAAAGAGCGCCAAACCGAAGCTCTTGCTGTTTTACCGCGCCAACCTCGCCCTCGTCGCGCTGCGGGCGGACTTTAACGGACTGAAGGACCTCTTCACCGCGTCGAACGTCGCCTCGCTCCTGCCCGAAGCGCATGCCTATCTGAAGGATTCCATCCAGTTCGAGTTCGAAAATGCCGAACTCACCTTCCAGAAGATATCGCCGCCGCTCACCAAAGTCGTCACCTCCACCGAGGACCGGCAGAGCCTCACCTATCTCCAGATCGTCGTCGACAGTCTCCAGACCCAGTTCGCCAACCAGCTTTCGCCGCTGCTCGGGCTTTCGTCCGGCTTCTCCGCGCTGGACGGCGACTGAGCCCTACACTGGACGCGGTGCGCTACAGCCGGCACCGGGCGATCGCAACCGAGGGAGCCAAGCGCTTGCGCCTCTTCGACAAGAACACGATGGTCAAAAGCGGGGCCATCGACCGCCGCAGCTTCATGCTCGGTGCGGGAGCCGCCTTCGCCGCCGGCCTGTCGCCGCGCGCCGCGGCGGCTTTCGACCGGGCCGATGCGCTGTTCGGCGCGTCATGCCTGCGCCCCGACGGGCGCTTCGGCTGCGCCGTCTTCACCGATCGCGGCGAGCTGGTCTCGTCGCTCGCCTTGCCCGATCGCGGCCACGACGTCGCCTTCGATCCCCGTTCCGGCCGCGCCGTCGTCTTCGCCCGCCGCCCGCGCACCTTCGCCATCGTCTTCGATCCGGTTTCGGGCGAAACGATCAGGACGCTGACGTCGCCGGAGGGACGGCACTATTTCGGCCACGGCTTCTTCTCGCCCGACGGGAGGCTGATGTATGCGACCGAGCACGACTTCGACGCCGCACGGGGACTTGTCGCAGTCTACGACGTCGAGGCCGGCTATACCCGCATCGGCGAGTTCGACGCGCACGGCATGGACACGCATGAAGCGCTTCTGATGCCCGATGGCGAGACCATCGTGATCGCCAATGGCGGCATCGAGACCCATCCCGACTATGGCCGGCAGATGCTCAACATCCCGACCATGGAGCCGTCGATCGTCTTTCTCGACAGAAAGACCGGCGATCTGATCGACAAGCAGCTTCTGCCGAAAGCTCTCCACAAGCTGTCGCTCCATCATATCGCGATCGATGCGCAAAACCGCGTCTGGTTCGGCGGCCAGTATCAGGGCGCCGCCTCCGATACGCCGCCGCTCGTCGGCTATGCCAGAGCGGGGGAGCCTTTGACCCTGAGCGAATTCCGCCCGGCCGAGCTTGCCTCACTTTCCAACTATATCGGCTCGGTCGCGGCAAGCCGGGATGGGGAGCGGATCGCCGTCTCCTCGCCGGTCGGCGGAACGCTGATGATCATCGAGGCGAAGACCGGCAATGTCCTCAAGCGGTTCGCATTGAAGGACGGCTGCGGCCTTGCGCCCGACGGACCGGACTTCCTCGCAACCAGCGGCAAGGGAGCGGTGCTGCGTCTCGAAGAGGACGACGCGCCGACACTGGCCGATCTCGAATGGGACAATCACATTCTGGCGCTGTGATGAGCTTTGGCTCCGATTGAGAGCCTGGCAGCGTCCTGTCTGCATGCGCAGGAACGCAGGGAGGCCCTGAGTGCGCCCCGTCCCAAATCGTTACCGAAACGTTAACAGCCGTGCCAAACCGGTGCAAAAGTGCCGGATTCGTCCCATTTCGGTGCAATTTCGGCTGGCATGAAACCTGCTGCATCCCTGATAGGTTAACAAGTCCTTACCGTCAGGGAGACACGCATGAGACGCTACAGCCTCTTCGCCGTCACCACCATTCTCGCCGCCTCCGCTGTGGCCCTGCCCTTCGATGTCATAGAGGCAGCGGCCGGCGATACGACATACGAGATCGCCCAGAACGACCCTCAAGGCAGCGGCCAGCGCTATCTGCGTGACGGCGGCTCCATCCGCATCCCCGCCTCCGTCGACCGTCAGCGCGGGGACAGAGGCGAAAGCGATCCGGCAGGCGGCCAGCTCGACGGCGTCAGCGGTATCGACCGGCTGAACGGCGACGACATCCTCGAAGAGGCCCGCGAGGACAATCTCGGCACCGCTCCCGACATCTATTCGACGCAGGAGCGAGAAGAGTTTCTTGAAGACGGCGGCTCGATCCGGCCAGTCTTCGAAGACGCGCCCGGCGGTGGCGTGACGGTCTTGCGCGGGAAGAACATCGAAGGCCACTGGCGCCATGTCGTGGTCAAACCGGTCAATCTGAGCAGCCACGGATCCTTCGCCGTCATCACCTCGGATGTCGGCTACGAGCCGGGAAATCGCGGCTCGGTGCGGCACGTGTCGAGCAACGGCCCGGCGGAGACCTTGGATTATCGGCGCTTTTCGTCGGCCCCCAAGATCATCCATGTCGAGAACGAGCGTCTCGACCGCCGGCCGATGCCCTCCTCCGGGATCGAAACCATCTATTCGGGCGGCGCCAAGATCATCCGGCTCTCCAGAGGCTATCGCATGAGCGACGACAGGGACGTGTCCTCGCTGAAGTGAGACCGTCTTCCGCTGCCGGTTTCGCGATAGTCTCGGCGGCATGGGCGATCATTGGCCCTGCCGCCCAGAAGGGCATAAAGGTGGGCAAGCACGGGCTCGGTACTCTGGCGAAGCGTGAGGCACCCGACCCTGCCCTCGCCGACCCGGCCCCGTTGGCGGGCGGCGACGCAGCCCTCGGGACGGCGATCTCTATAGCCGGCAGCGAGGCCAGCGCAGCATGACGCAGGGGTCGCCGGCAGGGCCAGTCTCCCCTCGCCGACGGGCGGGCGTTCTATTGCAAGAACGGATTGGTCCGCTTTTCGTCGCCGATGCGACTGCCCGGTCCGTGCCCGCAGAGAAAGCCGACCTCGTCGCCCAGCGGCAGGACCTTCTCGCGGATCGACCGCAACAGCGTCTCGTGATCGCCACCGGGCAGGTCGGTCCGCCCGATCGAACCGGCAAAGAGCACGTCGCCGAGATGGGCAAAGCCCAGAGCACGATTGACGAAGATGACGTGTCCCGGCGCGTGGCCGGGCGTGTGATAGACCTCGAAATTGTGGCTGCCGAAGGAGACCGTCTCGCCCTCGCTCAGCCATCGGTCGGGCGTGCAGTTCTTCATGCCGGGCCCGGCGCCGAACATCTTCGCCTGATCTTCGATCGAATCGAGCAGCATCCGGTCGTCCTCATGCGGGCCGACGATGGTCGCGCCGATCATAGCCTTGAGATCCATCGCCCCTCCGGCATGGTCGAGATGGCCGTGGGTGAGCCATATGTCCTTCACGGCGATGCCGAGTTCACCGATGGCCGAGGCGATCGTGTCGGCGTCTCCGCCGGGATCGATGACGACCCCAACCTTTTCGTCGGCATCGAACAGGATGCAGCAGTTCTGCTCGAACGGGGTGACGGGCACGATGCGGGCACTGAGTTTGGTCAAGACGGGCTCGCTCCTGGGGTTCTCGAGGCGCTTTGTGACCGCCATGATAGGCAGAGGCGGCCGGCATGACTACGCTCGCCCGCCGACATCCTTGCGAAAATCAGGCGTCCGGCTTCGTCCCGAACCAGATCACGTGCCTTGCGCCCCGTTTGCCACGATGGGCTTTCACCCGGACTTCCTCGACATCGAAGGCGCTTTTTCGCAGGCGCGCGGCAAAGCGTTCGTCCGGTCCCTGCGACCAGACGGCGAGGACGCCGCCGGGCTTCAGCGCGCGCCGCGCCTCGCCGAGCCCCTTTGCCGCATAAAGCGCATCATTGACGTCGCTCGTCAGCCCTTCGGGCCCGTTGTCAACGTCGAGCAGGATCGCGTCGAAATGAGATTGTGTCTCCGCCATGAGTTCCGCGACGTCCCGCACGACGATCTCGACGCGCGGATCGTCGAGACAGCCCTCGAAGATATGCGCCATTTCGCCCCGCGCCCAAGCAACGACGGCCGGAACGAGTTCGCAGACGACGATCCGGGCATCTTCGGGAGCAACGGCGAGAAGCGCGCGCAGGGTGAACCCCATGCCGAGCCCGCCGACGACGATCGTCGGCGCCGCGCGCCCGGCGATCTTTTCCACCGACAGCCGGGCCAGCGCCTCTTCCGAGCCCGACAGCCGGCTGTTCATCAGCTCGATCTGCCCGAGCATGATCGAATATTCGGCGCCGCGCCGCATCAGCTTCATGTCGCCCTCGCTGCCGGGGATCGACGAGGTGGCAAGGTGTTCCCAGGGAATCATGGACGGGCACTTCGATCTGTTGGGCAAGAACGCGCTGCGGCCCGGAAGCGACGAGCCACCGGGCCGCATGAGGTTCGATTTGAGGGATCGGGCTATTCAGCCGCCGCGCGCTTCGGCGTCACTTCGGCCGCATAGTCCTCGACAAGGCGCTTGGAGATCTCGCCCGGCGTGAACCGCCAGTCGGCGATCTCGGCCACCGGCGTGACCTCGGCAGCGGTGCCGGTCAGGAAGCACTCGGAAAAGCCGGAAAGCTCTTCGGGCATGATTTCGCGCTCGATCACCGTGAGGCCGCGACGCTTGGCGAGATCGATCACCGTGCGGCGGGTGATGCCGTCGAGGAAACAGTCAGCCTTCGGTGTGTGGATGACCCCATCCTTCACGAAGAAGACGTTGGCTCCCGTGGCTTCGGCAACATATCCGCGCCAGTCGAGCATCAGGGCGTCGGCATAGCCTTTGGCCTCGGCCGCATGCTTGGAGATCGTGCAGATCATGTAAAGCCCGGCGGCCTTCGACTTGGAAGGCGCGGTCTTCGGGTCGGGCCGCCGATATTCGGCAAGGTCCAGCCGGATGCCCTTCATCTTCTGCTCGGGGTCGAAATAGCTCGGCCACTGCCAGATGGCGATGGCGACGTTGATGCGGTTGTTTTGGGCCGAAACGCCCATCATCTCCGAACCGCGCCAGGCGACCGGCCGGACATAGGCGTCGGCAAAGCCCTGCCTGCGCAGGAGCTCGTTCGTCGCGGCATCGATCTCGTCGGCGGAATACGGAACCTTGAAGCCGAGGATGCGGCCGGATTCGATCAGCCGCTCGGTATGCTCGCGCAGCTTGAACACCTCGCCGCCATAGGCCCGCTCGCCCTCGAAGACGGAGCTGGCATAATGCAGACCGTGGGTCAGCACGTGGATCTTGGCATCCTTCCAGGCGACGAATTCGCCGTTGAACCAGATTTCGCCATCACGTTGATCGAATGGAACCGCGCTCATGGTGTCTCCAGCGCCACTGACGGGCGCTCTCCCTAGATTGCCGTTGGACGTGGCATCGCATTGCGGGCAGAATTTTGACGGTCGCAATGCGAAAGGACGGCGATTGATGGTATCTGCTCGGTGCCGCCAAAGGCGGTATCGCGCGGTTTCCACATCCAGGGCGCCGGTGTAACAATAAAGCCAAATTACGTCAATGGTGCTGACCTATCTTATGGACACCCCGGCCGTTCGAAGCGATCCGACCTCTGACGAGGAGCGCGCCATCGTGCGCGAGGCGCTGCCAACCCATGGCAGCCTCGACTTCCGCGTCATCGAACTCTTCTTCTTCGCCTATCGCGAGTTCACCGGCGACGCTGATTCGATTCTCCTGCGCTACGGTTTCGGCCGCGCCCATCATCGGGTCCTGCATTTCGTCAATCGCGATCCGGGCCTGACCATCGCCGAACTCCTCGACATCCTGCAGATCACCAAGCAATCCCTGTCACGGGTCCTGCGGCAGCTGCTCGACGAGAATTTCATCTGCCAGGTCCCCGGCGACGAGGATCGGCGTCAGCGCCGGCTCTATCCCACGGAAAAGGGCCGCGCGCTGACGGTCGAACTCTCCGAAGCGCAGAACCGCCGCATCGAGGCGGCGCTCGCCAAGACCAGCGACGAGGACATGCGCCCCATCGCGGCCTTCCTGAAGGCCATGGCCTCGGACCGCGCATCGGCCCGCGAGTGGTTCGCCAGGAAGGACATCAGTTGGAGCGACAGCGAATGAGCGACACCGAAGCAGACGGCGGCGAGACCTCCGGGGCGATCGGCGACGATGCCCCGCACATCCTGATCGTCGACGACGACAGGCGCATTCGGTCCCTCCTCTCCCGCTTCCTGTCGGCCCGCCACTTCCGGGTCTCGGCCGCGGCCGATGCCGCCGAGGCGCGGCGCATTCTGGGCGGCCTCGATTTCGACCTCGTCGTCGTCGATGTGATGATGCCCGGCGAGAACGGCATCGATCTCGTGCGCTCGATCCGCAAGACCCGGGACGCACCGATCCTGATGCTCACCGCCCGCTCCGAGACGGAAGACCGGATCGAGGGGCTGGAGGCCGGCGCCGACGACTATCTGCCCAAGCCCTTCGACCCGCGCGAGCTTCTGCTTCGCATCAACAACATCCTGAAACGCGGCGCGCCGCAGACGGTGGTCAAGCTCGAGCATGTCCGGTTCGGCCCGTTCACCTTCTTTCTGTCGAAGCGCGAGCTCAAACGCGGCTCCGAGATCATCCGCCTCACCGACCGCGAACAGGAGATCATGAGCCAGTTCGCCGCCAAGGCCGGGGAGACGATCCCGCGAATGGAACTGCTCGGCGAGGAAAGCGAGGTCGGCGAGCGCACCGTCGACGTCCAGATCAACCGGCTGCGCCGCAAGATCGAACAGGATCCGACCAACCCGCTCTGGCTCCAGACCGTGCGCGGCATCGGCTACAGGCTGAACATCGACTGAGGCTTCGGCGCGCGGCCCGAAGCTTCGCAGGCCCGTCAATCCAGGACGGCGACCGGTCCAGTTGGCGGCCGTTTCGAATTTGCATTATGGGTGCGGACCGCCCCATCTATGTTGGCAGATGACCCTGATCGACCGCATCCTTCGCAACGGCAAGCATGCTCCCGGAGCCCCCCGGCTGCGGGATCTGCGTGCGCGGCAGGCTTCGGGACCCGTTGCCCGGACGGCCGCCTGGCTTCGCGCCCGCGCCCCCCGGCGCGTCGATGTCTGGCGTGGACCGCTGCGGCCGATCCCCCGCTTCGTCCGGCGCTTCCTGCCCAAGGGGCTTTATCCGCGCTCGCTGATCATCATCCTCGCGCCGATGATCCTGCTTCAATGCGTCGTCACGGTCGTGTTCATGGAGCGCCATTGGGCGATGGTCACAGAACGGCTTTCGGAAGCCGTCGTCGAGAACATCGCGGCGGTCGTCGATCTGATCGAGACGACCAAGAATACCGCCGAAATCGACCGCGTTCTGCAGGTCGCCCAACGCCGCCTCGACCTCAATATTTCGCTGCTTCCCCCCGGCGAACTGCCGCCCCCGACGCCCAAGCCCTTCTTCAACATTCTCGACGGGATCCTGTCGGAGGAGCTGACCAAGCAGATCGGCCGGCCGTTCTGGATCGACACCGTTGGCAATTCCCGGATCGTCGAGATCCGCATCCGGCTCGACGACGGCATCCTCAGGGTCTTTGCACCGCGCAATTCCGCCTATGCCTCGAACACCCACATCTTTCTGGTCTGGATGGTCGGCACGTCGCTGGTGCTTCTCGTCATCGCCGTCCTCTTCCTGCGCAACCAGATCCGCCCGATCCAGGCGCTGGCGGCGGCGGCCGACGATTTCGGCCGCGGCAAGCCGATGCCGCAGGATTTTCGCCCGCGCGGGGCGTCCGAAGTGCGCCAGGCCTCGGTCGCCTTCATCCAGATGCGCGACCGCATTGAACGCCAGATCGAGCAGCGGACCCGCATGCTGAGCGGCGTCAGCCACGATCTGAGAACGGTGCTGACGCGCTTTCGCCTGCAGCTCGCTCTTCTCGGCGAGGGCGAGGATCAGGACGAGCTCAACGCCGACATCGACGAGATGCAGCGCATGCTCGAAGGCTATCTCGCCTTCGCCAAAGGGGAAGCGGGCGAGGACGTCGAGGAGATCGATCTGGAACCGCTGCTCGATCGCTACGAGGCAGAGGCGGAACTGAAGGGCAAGACCCTCACCCACGAGATCACCGGCGACACCCGCGTCACCGTCCGGCCGGATGCTTTCACGCGGATGATCTCGAACGTCGTCGCCAACGCGCTTCGCCATGGCGACAAGGTGGAGATGTCGGTCACCCACGACACCCGCTGGCTCTCGATCGTCGTCGAGGATGACGGACCCGGCATTGCCGCCGATCAGCGCGAGGCGGTGTTCAAGCCCTTCGTGCGCCTCGATGTCGCGCGCAACCTCGACGCCGGCGGCACGGGCCTCGGCCTCGCCATCGCCCGCGACGTTGCACGAGCCCATGGCGGCGACATCCTCCTGTCCGACAGCGCGCTCGGCGGCCTGCGGGCGCTCATCCGCGTTCCCGCCTGACTCTGGCAGAACCGAAAGCGACGTCGGTATTGAAAGGCGCCTTGCCACATCTGCAGCATCGGCCTGAGAATCGTAATCGATTTTCGGAAAGCACGATGCGGTGATTCAATAGGTTAGACTAGAGCGTCCGTTGTGCGTTGATTCAGTGTGCGCGACACGATCCTCGAGAGCCGGCCACGACTTGACCGATAAGGCGCAGCATTCGACGCTTCGTCATTCTCGGGCCCCGTCCCGAGAATCCTGTGTGTTCGAATTGGTGTATGGTGGGAGGCGGGAAGGAGGCCGAGAGAATCCTGGTCGTCCGCAAGGCAGACCGGTGCCTGGCATGGCCCCTTCCCGCGCCGTCTTCGAAACCTGAACAGTTGCATGAGGCTG
>NZ_JAGJCF010000026.1 GCF_017815135.1 Jiella mangrovi
CAGCCTCATGCAACTGTTCAGGTTTCGAAGACGGCGCGGGAAGGGGCCATGCCAGGCACCGGTCTGCCTTGCGGACGACCAGGATTCTCTCGGCCTCCTTCCCGCCTCCCACCATACACCAATTCGAACACACAGGATTCTCGGGACGAGGCCCGAGAATGACGAAGCGTCGAATGATGCGCCTTCTCAATCAAGTCCACGCTCAAGAGCGCTTCGGCTTGTCGGCGGTCCGGTCGAAGACTTCACGAAGCAGGACGAGCAGCTCTTCCGGCCGGAACGGCTTCAGGAGCACCGGGTAGCCCTGGATCGTGCTTTCGCCTTCCTGGCGCGCGATCGGATGGTCGCTATATCCCGTCATGAGGACGACGGGCGTGCCGGGATGGTGGGCGATGACGAATTTCGCCAGCTCCGGTCCGCCGATGAGCGGCATGACGACGTCGCTGAGCACGAGATCGACCGTCTTGCCGTCCGCGCTCCCAAGGAGGGTCTGGGCCTCCGCCCCGTTCGCGGCCGAAAAGACGCGGTAGCCCTTGCGTTCGAGGATCCTGCGAGCGGCCCTCGCGACGGCTTGATCGTCGTCGACCACGAGCACCGTTTCGTTTCCTCGCAGGCGGTCGGGCGGAACGGCGGTCTCGGCCTGATCGAGCAGTTCGCTTTCCGCCCTGGGCAGCAGGATCGAGAAGGTCGTGCCGGCGCCGACCTTGCTTTCAAAAGAGATATGCCCGCCCATCTGCATGACGATGGCGTAGCTCGTCGCCAGTCCAAGGCCGGTTCCCTGCCCGCGCGCCTTGGTGGTGAAGAAGGGCTCGAAGATGTGGTCTCTTTCGGCCGGGCCGATCCCGCAGCCGTCGTCACTGACCTTGAGGCGGATATAGTCGCCCTTCGGCATGCCTTCCCAATCCTGGGCGAGGGTGTGGTTCTCCAGCCTGATCGTAAAATGGCCGCCTTTCGGCATCGCGTCGCGTGCATTGACCGCGAGATTCATCAGCACCTGCTCGAGCTGGTTTCCGTCACCGATCGTCGGCCAGACGCCGTCGTCGATCAAAGAGGTGATCTCGATTTCGATCGGCATCAGGCGGCGCAGCATGGCATGCATGCCGGTCACGACGTCGGTGACGTTGAAGACCACCTTCTCCACCGGCTGGCGCCGCGAGAATG
The DNA here is from genome assembly GCF_017815135.1 of Jiella mangrovi. Classification (GTDB taxonomy): domain Bacteria; phylum Pseudomonadota; class Alphaproteobacteria; order Rhizobiales; family Rhizobiaceae; genus Jiella; species Jiella mangrovi. Next base: position 1,159 of record NZ_JAGJCF010000026.1, read on the forward strand.
TCAGCAACTGGCGGGTGAGCGCCTGCGCCCGGGACACGGCATCGACGATCTCCGACGCCTCGTCGTGAAACAGCGCAGGCTCCTCCGCGCCCCGGATCAGCTCGGCATAGAGCATCATCACCAGCAGCAGATTGTTGATGTCGTGGGCAACGCCTCCGGCCAGAAGGCCGAGCGCTTCCATCTTCTGTGTGTGGCGCAACTGATCGGCGAGGCGCTTCTCCTCGGTCACGTCACGCATCGTCGCAAGAAAGGCTGGCCGGTAATCCCATGTGCACTCGGCAACACGAAGCTCGACCGAGCGCCGGCCCCCGGGCCGCAGGATCTCCAGATCCGAGACCCGGCCGACCTCGACGGCGAAATCGATCAGCTCGCCGAGGAAATCGTCCTCGTTGCGGCCGAGCAGCTGGCGGGCCGCTGGGTTGAGAAACTGGACGCGCCCCAACGGGTCGGTGACCACCACTGCGTCCGGCATCACCGTGACGAGGCTGCGGAACTGATCGTGCTGCCGCTCCGCGCTGGCCAGATCCAGCATGGAGCGGACGCTCTGTTCCAGATGCTGGGAGGGCGAGTCATCCTTGGCGACAATGCCGAGGACACCGGCCTTGCGCGCCAGTTTCGCAACTTCCATTCCCGACGTCGCGCCGGCGAAGATGACGATCGGTGTCTTGGACGAGACGGGCAGCAGGCGGTCCAGGGTCGCCTCGCCCGTCGTATCCGGCAGGTTGAGATCGAGGATGATGCCGTCGAACGTCGTGCGGCTGAGAGCCTTTATGGCGGTGTTCAGGGTCTCGACGCTCTCGACGTTGATCTCGATGTCGAGCATGCCGCCGATCCACTCGCGCGCGAGATCCGCGTCGCCAGGGTTGTCTTCGACCAGCAGCAATCGAAAGGCTTTGGACTGCACGCGTCACCACCTCAAATCTTTGGCGGCGGCGGCGGCGGCGTCTCGGGGCTGAACATCTCAGCGAGATGCTCGCGTTCACGAGTGAACATATAGGTGGGCGTTCCGGTCATGATCCCGTGAATGCCGCGGAAGGGGGCGCCGATATGCATCCCCTGTCCGTCGATGTTGTATTCGCGAATATCCTTCTGATGCTGGGTTCCGCGCATCTTCAGGATCATCAGCCCGCGGCGCATCTCGCCGTGCAACTCGACATAGCGCAACAGGAGAATGGTGTCGGTCACCGTCGAGATGTGCGTCTCGGTGATGGACTGCCCGCCCATGAGCATCGCCGTCGTGTCGGTGATCAGCCCGGTGATCTCCAGGTATTTGACGTAGCTCGTGAAGCCGATGACGAATTCGCGGAAAGACCGCCGGGTTCCAGCCTTCTCGAAGGCGGAGAGGCTGTCGACGGCGATCCGCGCGGGTTTGAAGGCGTCGATCTCGCGCCGCATCTGCAGCTGATGGTCTTCAAGACCCATGATGTCCGGATAACGGCAGACGATCCGCAACAGGCCGGATTTTTCGGCCCCTTCGAAATCGATGCCCCAGGAATTGGCGTTGCGCGTCAGCTGCTCGCGGCTTTCTTCCGAGGCAAAGAGGATCGCGCGCTCGCCCGCCTGGATCGCCGCATTGATGTAGTGAGCGACCGTCAGGGTCTTGCCGGTGCCGGTGGCGCCGCTGACGAGGATGATGGAGTCGCGGTACATGCCGCCGCCGCACATGCGGTCGAGTTCCTCGATGCCGGAGGAGACGCGCTTGTTCGACGAGCCCTGTTTCAGCTCGATCGCCGAGAGCGGCAGGATGCTGACGCCCTCGTCGGCATCGACGGTGAAGGTGTATTCTCCCTTCTGGTGCATGCCGCCGCGAAACTTGAGGATCTCGATCGTCCGGCGGCGCTTTTCCTGATCGAGCCGATTGCGCAAAATGACGACGTTGTCGGCGACGAACTCCTCGACACCGAAGCGTCCGACGGCCCCGTCGTCGTCGAGGCGCTCGAGGGTCATGAGGGTGGTGACGCCGAGTTTCCTGAGGCCAGCGCCGATCCGATGCAATTCGCGGCGCACGAGGTTGGGGTCGGTGAATTGCGGGAACAGGGCGCCGATGGCATCGAGGATGACGCGTTTTGCGTTGACCTCCCGGACCGCATGTTCGATCCGCGCCATCAGTCCCGACAGGTCGAAAGCGCCGCTCTCGATCTGAACGTCCCCTGGTTCGGGGGTGGCATCAACGATGGCGAGCCGCTTTTTCTCGACCTCTCCCGCAAGATCCCAGCCGAAGGAACGAACGTTGTGGATCAGGTCCTCGGGGCTTTCCTCGAAGGTCACGAAGACGCCGGTTTCATCATATTTGCGCAAGCCCATCACCAGAAACTGCAGCGCAAGAATCGTCTTTCCGCTTCCCGCGGTCCCGGCCACGACGGCGGTGCGATTCCTCGGCAGCCCGCCATTGGTGACCTGGTCGAAGCCAGGGATCCCGGTGGGCATGCGCTCTATCTGCCAGTCGGTGACGTCCGCCATCACTCTTTTCCTGTTTGAATCGATGCGTTTTCGTGATGAGTTGAATAGACGTCGAGGCCGAGCAGGACCTTCTCGCGGTCGCTGAGGTCGCCGATGATCTTGCGAACCGGTTCGGGCAGTTTGCGCACCAGTGTCGGCGTCGCGAGGATCTTTTCGATATCGGCAAGACCGGGATTTTCAAGAACGTCGATGATCTCGACCTCATAGCGCCCCGCGAGTTCCGTCTCGCAGATCGATCGGAGATTATCGAGCGCCCGTATGGAGTGCGGCGTGCGGCCGGTGATGAACAAGCGCAGTCGATAGATCATTTCGGACCCCTCGCGCCAAAGCGACGACTACTGCCGGTCCGGTAGTAATCCACAAGCAGGCCCATCATCTCCAGAGCCAGCAGCCGACCCTCTATGACCGTCGCGCTGGCGCGCTCCGACGGAATGCGGTGGACCGAGCGCTCGAGCGCGGCTACGTGGATATCCAGGAGGTCGCGAGGACCTCCACCGGCATCGCCGATCGCGGTGGAGATCCGGCCCATGATGTCCTTGGGTTTTTCGCTGTCGCGGGTGAGCCGCTCGATGTATCTGGCAAGAAGGGTGGTGTAATCTTCGATCATGTCGCCGAAGAACCCCGGATCGCGATCGCGCAGGGCTCCGACGCCGGTCACGGTCGCTGTCACGCTTGTATGCGCGCCGGACGACGACAAGGCCCGGTAATGGCTGAGAACCGTCTGCATCTCGCGAAGCTGCGTCTCCCTCAGCCGCGCGACCGCATAGCCGATGGTGCGTCGCAGGCGCAGGGGCTGGAGCTCGTCCTTGGCGAGATAATCCTGCGCACCGGCGTCGATGCATTGGAGCGCGGCATCCTCGTCGGCGATCCCCGTCAGAACGACGATCGGCGCTTCCGGCGAAACCGACTGGATCGCCCGAACGGCCTCCACGCCTTGCGCATCGGGCAGCCGCAGGTCGAGAAGAATGACGTCCACCGGCTCACTTTCGAGGAGGGCCGACGCCGCCGCCAGCGTCGCGACGTGACGCACCACATAGTCGGTTCCGTCGCCGACGAGACTGAGCATTTCCCCCACGATGTCGGCATCGGCGGGGTTGTCTTCGACGAGCAGAAGAGAAACGAGAGCCTGATGGCGACTCTTGGCCTCGATCTGCGAGAGTTGTGATTTTATGCTCGTCATCACGCTTTCCGGTCATCCGCCTGGCGTAGGCGGGAGTAGACCGGAAGTTGCGCGGGAATACAATGCCCATAGAAATGTAAGGACTGACAAAACCTTCAACGAACCAATCTTGCACTCTAATTAGTAAGTAACATTTACTTACAGCTGTCCCGTGATGTGATGATTTGCCGCGTTTACTATTCTTTCGCCATGAATAGGCTCGTAAATTGATTGTCGTGTATAAAAATAATCATCCGGTAATATAATAAAATATTATAGAGGCTAAATTCCCGTATATGACGATAAATTCTCCATACGATTCGCGAATACAACAGTGTTTATGATGTATCCTACGTATTTCCTGCTATTGCAGATGGTAAAAGATTTGTTAATCTAGGATCAAGGCGTGTGGAGGTCGTGACAACCGTACGTTCCCACCGGAAACATGACCTGCGGGCAGTCTGCCTCGGTTCACACCAGGAAGGAGGAAGCATGCCTCGCATTCTCATCATCGACGATAGAGCCGACGTAAGGCGGGCGATCGAGGCGATCCTCAAAGCGCGGGGCTACACCAGCCGGTCTGCGGGTGGCGGGCGTGAAGGGCTGGACCTCATGCGCACGCATCACTTCGACGCCGTCGTCGTCGACATCTTCATGCCGGATCTCGACGGCATCGCCACCATCCAGTTGATGAAAGCCGACTTTCCCGAGCTTCCGGTCATCGCCATTTCCGGCCATGCCGTCCAGTTTGCCGCTGAGGGTGGGATCGACTTCCTCAAGATGGCGGTCGAGCACGGCGCGTCGGCCTCGTTGCGCAAACCCTTCACGCCAGCGCAGTTGATGGATGCCGTGGATTGCGCAATCCATGCGCCGAAGCGCGATGGCAGCACGGGCATGTTGCTTGCTCGCAGTGGCGGGCACCTGCGCAGCGTGACTCCTTCCGTTATGGCAGGCGGCGCCAGCTCGGCGCATTGAAGCCCGCCATCAAACGCCGCCCCGAGGCAAGTGACGTCCCTGGCCGACCGACGGTCGGCGGCGCGATGCACAAGGTGGGTTTCCGTTACTGTCGGCTGGGCGGCAATTTCACCACGGTGAACCAGAAATCCTCGACGGCCTGGACGATCTGCTGGAACGCCTCGAGCCCCACGGGCTTGGTGACGTAGCAGTTGGCGCCCAGCGCATAGCTCTCGACGATGTCGCGCTCCGCCTCCGAAGACGTCAGGATGACGACCGGGATTGAGCGCAACCTCTCGTCCCCCCTGATGTCGGCAAGCAGTTCCCGCCCGCCCTTGCGGGGCAGGTTGAGATCCAGAAGCATCAGATCGGGTATCGTCGCGTCGCTGTCTTTTGTTTCCCCACGAAGCATGGCGAGAGCCTCGACACCGTCCCTTGCGACCGACAGCTCGATCTTGAGCTTGCTCATGTCGAAGGTTTCGATCGTCAGATCGGCGTCGGCCGGGTTGTCCTCCACGAGAAGGACCTTGATGGGGGCGGTCATGAAAGCCTCTCGGTCATCTTGGGAAACGAAATGTAGAACGTTGTCCCGGCACCGGGTTGGGAATCGAACCAGATCCGCCCGCCATGGCGCTCGACGATCTTCTTGGCGACTGCAAGGCCGATCCCGCTGCCCGCGTAGCGCTCACGCTCGTGCAGCCTCTGAAACATCTGGAAGATGCGCTCGCCATATTGCGGATCGATCCCGATGCCGTTGTCTGCGACGGAAAAGAGCCAGTCCTCGTCGTTCTGCTCGGCCCTGATCTCGACCAGCGGCGGCGCGTCGGAGCGGAACTTCACCGCATTGCCGATCAGGTTCTGGAACAACTGGCTGAGCTGACTGCGGTCTCCTTCCACGGCGGGAAGTTCACCGACCTTCACCGTCGCGTTCGTCTCTCGAAGCGTTTGATCAAGGTCGAGGACGACCGCATCGACGATGGCGCGTGTCTCGACAGGCACGAGCGGCGCGGCCTTGGTGCCGATACGCGAAAAGGACAGGAGATCGTTGATCAGGAGCTTCATGCGCTTGGCCCCGTCGACGGCATAGGCGATGTACTTGTCGGCGCGTTCGTCCAGCTGCCCCTTGTATCGCTGCGCGAGAAGCTCGGTGTAGCTTGCCACCATCCGCAGCGGTTCCTGCAGATCGTGGGCGGCGACATAGGCGAACTGTTCCAGCTCGGCGTTCGAGCGCTTGAGACCCTCGGTCTGGGCGGCGGCCTCGGCGTCGGCCCGTTTGCGATCGGAGATGTCGCGTGCGATCTTCGAGGCACCGATCAGCCTGCCGTCGATGTCGCGCACCGGCGAAATGTTCAAGGAGACATCGACCGGCGTCCCGTCCTTCTTGACCCGCACGGTCTCGAAGAGATGGATCTTCTCGCCGTGACGGACCTTGTCCAGAAAATCGTCCCTCTCGTCCTTGCGATCCGCCGGAATGATCTTGTCGGTATCGTTTCCGACCATCTCGGCTGCGCTGTAGCCGTAAAGGCGCTCCGCCGCCTGATTCCAGGTCTGTATGCGGCCCTTAAGATCGAGGATGAAGATCGCATCCTGCGACGTCTCGACCGCCGCGCTCAAGAGCCGCTCGCGCTGCGTCTTGTCGCGAAGTTCGGCGTTGATCCGCTGCTGCTCGGCGAGCGCCCGGGTCAGCGAAGAGCGCTTTTCTTCCACCTCGCTCGCCATGCTTTCGAAGGCGCGGGCGAGCGTCCCGATCTCGCCGCCGGCCTTTGTCGGCAGTTTCGGCCGCTCGCCCCGCTCCATCGCCTCGGCGCCCCGCGTCATCGCATGGATTGGCCGCACGAGGCCCCGCGCGACCAGGAGCGCAAGCGCGATGGCGCAGACGGCAGCGATGATGGCACCGAGAAGGATCGATCTCTGGGGTGCGTCGGCGATGGACGTCAACACATCGTAGGGTACGGCTTCGACAACGAAGATCGGCTCGGACCCGGCCAGAACCATCGGTTGGAAGACGACGCCGAACGTGTCGCCACTCCGATCCGTGGTGACCTCACGGACCTCGCGGCGCTGGGCGACGGCGGTGCCAAGGGCGGGAAACACATCGCCGATGCGGGCCGACCCGCCGCGTTGAAACGCAAAATCGTCCCTGCCGTCGGGCGAGAAAAGGATCTGCCCGGCTTCGTTCGCCACATAGATCGACCGCTCGGGTCCCGTCGCCGCTCGCATCGCGGCGAAAAAGACCCGCAGGTCGATATTGATGATCAGAATGCCGAAGGGCCGGCCATCAGGCGCGACCACCGGCGTTGCGGCACGAAAGACGGGTTTCAGGGGCGTCTCGATTTCACCCTCTTCTTCGTTGAGTTCGATCGGCGTGAGGTTGACACGGTTTTTCGATGCCGCGACCGTATCGCGAAAATAGGGGCGACTTCCCTTTCGCTGCAGCGCGGCGTCCTGAACGACGTAAACCCCGTTTCCCGCCGGTGACCGATTGACGCGGACGATCTCCCGTCCCCCGTCTTCGACGCCGATGAAACGGAACTGAAGATAGCTCGGTTCGACCTGGAGCTGGCGCAGGAAGAACTGCGCCAGCCTTGCGCGCCAGACGTCGATCGCAATGCCGCCTTCCGGATCGACACCGCCGTTACCGGCAGCCCTGACGATCCCGGCGACGGCGCTGAGGGCGGTCGCGGAAAGGACGTCGTTCGCCGCTGTGTCGGCGATTTCCGCAATGGGATCGGAGACAAGGCGCAGATGGCGTTCGATCTGCTCCAGCGCGCTCGGCACGACGAGCGCGCGCAAAGTGTAGAAGCTCAAGGTTCCAACGACGGTAGCCGTCGCGACGACCAGCACGGCATTCGCCAAAGCGAGCCTGCCCCACAGGCCCATCAGCGTCTCCCTCATATCCGCTCGGCCAGCTCGGACCGCTCTTTTCACAGCCCAAGGCCAGCCAAGCGATCCCGTCCGGCCCTCGATATCGCGCAAGCCCGCCGTATCGAGGCGCTGGCGAACGACACCAAGCGTCGGTGACCGTTCGGCATCGCGGTGCAATCAGGACACCAGTTTCCATCGCAATACAACCGATAGCGACTGATTGTCAGTCTGTCAGACCGTTTTGCGGGGTTTGGGCGAGACGCCCGGTGACCGGCGCAGTCTCAAGCAGGCGTTTAGGCCTGCTCGAGGCTCTGCGTGCCGGGCCGTCCTTCGCGCTTCCTTTTCGAAGATCGGTCTGCGGCCGGGGGGATGAGCACCGCCTTCGCGCGGACTTCGGGTCGTCGCGGCGGGGAAGCCGCAGTCTCGCCGGGCCGGGCCGCGACGGCCTGCAGCATCGGAGAGATCGAGCGGTCCCTGCGCGCCCGAGCGGACGCAGCGGCGCTCCGGAACAAAGCTTCTTTGCATTTTCATCTAGTCTTGTATAAGATATATATTATGATTTTTGAGCGACCGGGAAATCGAATGGGGCGAGGGCTCGAGGGCCCGATGGCGCTCGCGATGAGCCTTCGGGCGGCGCTTTTGGGATGATGGCACGGATGAGCGAGACGATTTCCGAAGCGCCGGCTTTCAGGCCCCTTTACGTCCAGGTGCGTGATACCCTGCTTAAGCGGCTGATCTCCGGATCCTGGACACCCGGGATGATGCTGCCGAGCGAGTTTCAGCTCGCCAAGGAACTCGGCGTCAGCCAGGGGACCGTGCGCAAGGCGCTCGACGCGATGACGGCCGAGCACCTTCTGTTGCGCCGCCAGGGCCGGGGGACGTTCGTCGCTTTGCCCGAAGAGGGGCGGATCCTCTTCAAGTTCTTCCGCATGGTCGCCGACGGGGGTGAGAGGCTGTTTCCGCTGAGCCAGATCGTCGGGCGCGGACGCTCGAAGGCCAGTGCCGCTGACTGCGCCCGGCTCGCATTGCCCGCCAAGGCCGAGGTCTGGTGGATCGACAGGATCCGTCAGCTCGGCGGCAAGCCGGTGATCTTCGAGCGGATCAGGCTTCCGGTCTCGCGCTTCCCGCAGCTCGGCGACATGGCGGACATTCCCAACAATGTCTATGCGCTCTATTCGGAAGAATTCGGGATCACCATCGGCAAGGCCGAGGAAAAGCTGAAAGCCGCCTTGGTCGACGAGGCCGCCGCCTCCCATCTCGGCTGCGAGGCGGGACGCCCCGTCCTGATCATCGAGCGCGTGGCGATGGCTCTCGACGACACCCCGATCGAACACCGCCTGTCCACCTGCCTGACCGACGAGTGTCACTACCAGGCCGAGCTTTAGCCCGGCCGCCCTCCCCTCACCGCTCAACATCTTGCGGCACGGCCACACGCCTGCCCTTCGACGATCCAAGGCCCCATGTCCGCACTCACGCCCGCCGCTTTGAAGACCCGCTACTGGCCCCTGTTTCCCGGCATTCTGCTTGCCCTTGTCGTGGCGGCGGCGGCGCGTTTCGTCGCCGATCACTACAATGCCCCGGTGATGCTGTTCGCGCTCCTCATCGGCATGGCATTCAATTTCCTCGCCGAGGACGCGCGGTTCAGGGCCGGCCTCGAATTCTCCTCCAAGACGCTTCTGCGCATCGGCATCGTGCTTCTGGGGGCCCGGATCACGACGAGCGACATCGCGTCGCTCGGAATATCGACCTTCGCGACGGTGATCGGCCTCATCGCCCTGACGATCGCAACGGGCTTCGTCTTCGGGCGGATCTTCGACAAGCAGTGGCGATTTTCGCTGCTCACCGGCGGTTCGGTGGCGATCTGCGGCGCCTCGGCCGCGCTCGCCATCGCCTCGGTCATTCCCCACAACGAGAAGACCGAACGCAATCTGCTCTTCACCGTCGTCTCGGTGACCGCGCTCTCGACGATCGCGATGATCCTCTATCCGATCCTCTTCACGCTTCTCGGCTTTTCCCAGAACCAGAGCGGTTTCATGGTCGGGGCGACGATCCACGACGTCGCGCAGGTCGTCGGCGCGGGCTATTCGATCTCGACCGAGGTCGGCGATGTCGCGACGATCATCAAGCTGTTGCGCGTCACCATGCTGCCGGTCGTTCTGGTCATCATCGTGCTCGCGCTCGCAGGCAAGCGGAAGGGCAGCACCAAGTCGGTCCGCCTGCCGCCCTTCGTCATCGGCTTCGCCGTTCTGACGGCGATCAACAGTTTCGGCCTGCTGCCGCCGGTCGTCGCCGATGTTGCGGTCGACCTGTCCGGCTGGCTTCTCGTCATCGCCATCTCGGCCCTCGGCGTGCGCACCAACATGAAGGACATGCTGCAGCTCGGCTGGCGCCATGTGGCGATGGTCGTCGGCGAGACGCTGGTGCTCCTGTCCCTGGCGATCACCGCCGTCGAGATCGGCCTCGCCGGCTGACGAAGACATCGGCCCGAAAACCGGTTTCGATTTTCCCGAGAGCGCCGGGCGAAAAAGTGGAATCCGGTTTTTCGAAAAGCCGGCGCGCCAGAGAGAATTTCCAGCATCGGGCGATGCGAAGTTAACGCCCGATGCTGGAGGATCGCGGCGCCGGCCCGAGCGAGCCGCGCTCGATGATCGATGTCTCGATCGAGACGTGGCGGTCCTGCGGCTGCCCCTCGATGAGGTCCAGCAGCGCCTTGGCGGCAGCCAGGCCCATGCGGCGATGGGGAACATGCACGGTCGTCAGCCCGGGCTCGACGAGGGCGGCGATGTCGATGTCGTCGAAGCCCGTGATCGACAGGTCGCAAGGTACGGTCAGGCCGCGCCGCCTGGCGGCGACGATCGCGCCGACGCCCAGAACGTCGTTGCCGCAGATGATCGCGGTCGGCGGCTCCGGGGCCGCCATCAGGCGGTGCAACGCCACGCCCGCTTCGTCGAAGGCGTATCGCACTTCCTCGACGACGAGACCCTCGGGCGAAAGCCCGGCCTCGCTCAAAGCCGCCCGCACGCCCGCGATCCGGCCCGCCGCGCGATCGTTCATCGCCGTGATGCCCGAGATCATCGCGATCCTTCGATGGCCGAAGGCGATCACCCTCTCTGCGATGGCCCTGGCCGCCGCCACATTGTCGAAGCCGACATAGACGTCGCCGGGGCCGCCGATCGACCAGGCGATCACGCAAGGGGTGGCGAAGCGCTTGAGGAATGCGCGCGTCTTTTCAGGACGCGCCGTTCCGATCAGGAGGATGCCATCCGCCCCGCGCCCGACGAGCGCCCGGATCTGCGCGGCTTCGCGTTCGGCGTCATAGCCCGAGCTCGCCACGAGCAGATTGACGCCAGCCTCGGCGAGAGCCTCCTGAAAGGCCTGCAAACCGCGCGCGAAGATCGCGTTCTCCATCGTCGGAATGACGGCGCCGACCGTATGCGTCTTGCGGGAAGCCAGCGCCCGACCGCCGAAATTCGGGGTGTAGCCCAGCGCCTCGACCGCTGAAAGAACCCTCTCCCGCGTCTTCGAGGTGACCTTTGCCGGCTCGTTGAGGCACCGCGACACCGTCGCCGTCGAAACACCCGCCACACGCGCGACGTCGTCGAGTTTCGGCTTGGCGGACACGTCCATGAATTATCGCCCCATGTGCCTCGAGACATGCGGCTTTTCGGCGCTGGCTGAGGCTCTTTGCAAAGATAGCCCGTTTTGCCGGCAATGAAAGCGCTTGCCAAATGAAATGTAAGCGCTTACAAAAAATCCAGTTCGGCTTGGGAGGGCCTGACTGATGAAAAATCCCAAAATCTGGCTCGTCGCCGCGCTCGTCGTCTTTCTCGCCTTCATCGCGAACGTCTTCGTCGGCGCGTCCGCCGGAACGGTCGTCGTCGGGCGGACGGGCGAGCTCTTGATGATGATCGCGGTGAGCGTCCTGTTCGTCATCGGGACGCTGTGCAGCGAAGCCAGGGCCAGATCAAACGAGCCCAGTTCGCACGAGCCCAGATCACACCAGCACTGACACGTTATCTCGGGAGGAGATCGCATGACCAGCAAGACTGTGAAAGCTGAAATCGAAAGCAACGAGCGCCGCAACTTTCTCAAGCTCACGGCGGCGGGAAGCTTCACCGCCGCTCTCGTCGCGGGGGCGGCGGGAACGCTGTGGTCCGACGCGGCCGCTGCTCGAACCGCCAATGAAGAGCGCGAGCGCGAGGCCGCCGCCGAACAGACCATGACGATCGCGACGGCCTATGTCCTCGGCGCATCGCGCAGCTATCCGATCATGCAGCTCGACCTGAAGGAGAACATCCAGAACCTCTCCGATGGCCGCATCTATGTGAAGCTCGCACCGGGCGGGCAACTGGGCGCCGGCGGCGCGCTGGTCCAGAAGGTGCAGAGCGACACCATTCAGGCGGCGCAGCATTCGATTTCGAACTTCGCGCCCTTCGCCCCGGCGGTCGACCTCATCAACCTTCCCTATTTCTGCGGATCGAACCAGCGCTTCGTCAATCTGGTCAAGTCCGAGGCCTGGAAGAGCGAGGTCCATCCGAAGATTGAGGAGCGTGGCTTCAAGCCGCTCTTTTACGTCGTCATCGATCCGCGCGTCGTCGCCATGCGCAAGGGCGAGGACAAGCCCGTCCTGGTGCCCGGCGATCTGAATGGCGTGAAGTTCCGCGTGCCGGGCTCCGAGATGCTCCAGCAATATTACCGGATGGTCGGCGCCAACCCGACGCCGGTCGCCTGGGGCGAAACGCCCTCGGCCATCAAGCAGGGCGTCGCCGACGCTCTCGATCCCGCCGTCGGAGCGCTATACGTCTTCGGTTTCAAGGACATCCTGTCCAATGTCACCTTCACCCAGGCGGTGCCGGACGCGCAGATCTATTCCTGCAATCTCGAATGGTTCAACGGCCTGCCCGACGCGCTCAAGCAGGCGATCGAGGAGGCCTCGGAAATGACCTCCGCGCAGAACCTCGCCAAGGTCCCCTCGGCCCGGGCCTTTGCCATGTACGAGATGCGCAAGGCCGGGGTCGCGTTCCATACGCTCAGCGACGATCAGCTTGCCGAGTGGAAGGATGCGGGCGGCTATCAGCGTAGCGAGTGGGACAGCTACAAGGCCGATCTTGCAGGCTCGATGGACAATTTCGCCAAGCTCGAGGAAGCCGCCGGGACCGACAGCAAATACTACGTCAACGACGCCTGACCTGTCGCCCTGGCCTGAAAGTGCCGCATCGCCGGCGCTTTCGGGCAGGCCGGGACGGCAAGGCGGGCTCAACCGCCCCACCTCCCGCCCCCTCGCCCGGCCGCGCGTGGCTCGCCCGGCTGTCGGTCTTTCCAGACCCGCCCGACGGCCTGCCGATGGACCGGATCCTGCGCGGTTCCGTCTTCGTCCCGCTGAAAAAAGGAGGCGCCGATGCGTCCCTTCTTCGCTTCTGTCGATAAAAATCTGGAACGATGGGCCTTGCTCGTCTTCTACACGCTCCTGGTTCTCGTCATGGCCGTGGAGGTCGTGCGGCGCGAGGTGTTCTCCTATTCCTCGATCTGGGGTGAGGAGGTCGTGCGCTACTCCTTCATCTATCTCTCCTGGATCGGTGTTGCCGCGGCCATCAAGGAAAGAGCGCATATCCGCATCGACATCCTGACCGCGCTGGTGCCCCGGCGCGCCAAGACGGCGATCTACATTTTCGGCGACATCGTCATGCTTCTCGTCGCGGTGATCGCGCTCTACTGGTCCTTCGAGACGGTCGCCGTCTCATGGAAGTTCGGCTCGGTCAGCCATGGCCTGCGCCTTCCCATGGTGTGGTTCCTCGCCGCCGTGCCGATCGGCTTCGCGCTCGTCGTCTTCCGGCTCGTCCAGTCCATCATCCGCGATGCCCGCAGCCTTGTTGCGGGAACCCCGGTCTATGAAGGCGAACGTCTGTTCGATTGAGGTTTGACGCGATGCTCTGGCAACAACTTCAGCAACAGACGGTCGATCTCGGCTGGTCCTTCTACGGCCCGGTCATCGCCTTCGTCGTCCTTTGCGGGCTGGCGGTGCCGGTCTGGGCCGCGATCGGCGTCGCCGCCTGTTTGATGCTCTACATTTCCGGCGTTCTGCCGCTGTCCCTGGTCGGCGAGGCCCTCTTCGACGGTATCGACGCCTTCGCCCTGACGGCGATCCCGCTGTTCATCCTCACCGGCGACGTCCTGGTCAGGACCGGTCTCAGCCGCAAGTTTCTCGACGTCGCCGATGCGATCACCTCGTGGTCACGGAGCGGCTTCGGCTCGGCGACGGTTCTCGTCTGCGGCATGTTCTCGGCAATCTCGGGGTCGGACGCCGCGGGGGCTGCCGCGGTCGGGCGGATGACCATCGACCGGCTGACGGAAGCCGGCTACCCCCGGCCCTATGCCTGCGCGCTGGTGGCAGCCGGCGCCTGCACCGGCATCCTGATCCCGCCGTCGATCGCCTATATCGTCATCGGCCTCGTTCTCGGCATCTCGGCATCGACCCTCTTCGAAGCCGCGCTCATCCCCGGCATCATGATCCTTCTGTCCATTCTCGTCACCAATTCGGTGATGAACCGGATCAAGGCGTTCGAGAACAATGAGGCGATTTCCTTCGCCGAATGGCGATCCAATGTCGGCTCGTCGCTGAAGCGCGGCTGGTATGCCTTTCTCGTGCCCGGCATCATCTTCTACGGCATTTTCTCGGGCCGCCTGACACCCACCGAAGCCGGCGCCGTCGCGGTCGTCGTCACCATCATCATGGGTTTCATCCTCAGAACTCTCAGCTTTGCGGACTTCCCGTCGATGCTGCTCTCCTCGGCGAAAGTGAACGGCGTTATCCTGCCGATCATCGCCTTTTCGCTGCCGCTCGCCCAGGCGCTCGCGGCCCTCAACGTGCCCCAGGGCTTCGTCTATTCGATCACCCAGATCACCAGCGAGCCGGTCTTCGTGATCGCCCTGATGATCGTGGTTCTGATCGCCGCCGGCTGCGTGATGGAGACGACGCCCAACATCGTCATCCTCGCGCCGATCCTGAAGCCCCTCGCCGACGAGATCGGCATGGGCGAGCTGCAGTTCTGCGTCATGATGATCACCGCGCTCGGCGTCGGCTTCATCACGCCGCCGCTCGGGCTCAACCTCTTCGTCACCGCGGGCCTCACCGGCGAGCCGATCCTCAAGATCGCCTGGTGGGCCGTGCCCTTCGTCCTGTTCATGCTGATCATCGTCTTGATGATCGCCTATATCCCGGCGCTTTCCATGCCGGTCTTCTGACCGCCACCGAACCCGCCCCGCCACGATTGCCACTGCCGAGAGGTCATTCACGATGAGCCGCCAATATCTGAAGAAAGCCGCCGAAGCACCGGCCTCGAGTGCCCAGGACGTCCGTAACACTGTCCTTTCGATCCTCGACGAGATCGAGACGGGACGCGAGGAGGCCGCGCTTCGTTATGCGGCTAAGTTCGACCGCTACGATGGCCCGCCTGTTGTGACCAAGGACGCCATCGCCGAAGCCGGCTCGAAGGTCTCGCAGCGGCTGAAGGACGACATTCGCTTCGCACACGACAATGTCCGACGCTTTGCCGAGCGCCAGCTCGCAACGCTCGGCGACGTCGAATACGAGGTCGTGCCGGGCTTCGTCGCCGGCCAGAAGAGCATCCCCGTCAGAGCCGCCGGGGCCTATGTGCCCGGCGGGCGCTACAGCCATGTCGCCTCGGCGATCATGACGGTGACGACGGCGAAGGTCGCTGGCTGCGAGCATATCACGGTGTGTTCGCCGCCGCGCCCCGATATCGGCGTCAATCCGGCGATCCTCTACACCGCCGACCTTTGCGGCGCCGACACGATCCTGGCGCTCGGCGGTGTCCAGGGCGTCGCCGCGATGGCCTTCGGGCTGTTTGAGACCCCGCCATCCGACATCCTCGTCGGCCCGGGCAACCAGTTCGTCGCCGAGGCGAAACGCGCGCTTTTCGGCCGCGTCGGCATCGACATGTTCGCCGGCCCGACCGACAGCCTGATCCTCGCCGATGCCTCGGCCGATCACGACGTCGTCGCAGCCGACCTCGTCGGCCAGGCCGAGCACGGCTACAATTCGCCGGTGTGGCTCGTGACCGACGACCGCAAGCTCGCCGAGACCGTGCTCGACCGCGTGCCGAAGGTGATCGCCGAGCTTCCCGAGCCCAACCGCGACAGCGCGGCCACGGCCTGGCGCGATCTCGGCGAGGTCATCCTTTGCGCCGATCGCGAAGAGATGGCGCAAACCTCGGACGACTACGCGCCCGAGCATCTGACCGTGCAGGCCGAGGATCTCGACTGGTGGCTCGGCCGCCTCAAATGCTACGGCTCGCTCTTCCTCGGCGAGGAAACGACGGTCGCCTATGGCGACAAGGCGTCCGGCACCAACCATGTCCTGCCGACATCGGGCGCGGCGCGTTACACCGGCGGCCTGTCGGTGCACAAATACATGAAGATCGTGACCTGGCAGCGGGCCACCCGCGAGGGGTCGCGTCCGGTGGCCGAAGCGACGGCCCGGATCTCGCGGCTCGAAGGCATGGAAGGCCATGCCCGCACGGCCGACATCCGGCTGAGGAAATACTTTCCGACCACCAATTTCGACCTTTCGGCGACGGATTGAAGCTGGCCATGGCAGACGCAACGAACCTCCTCGATCTCACCGGCCGCGTCGCCTGCGTGACCGGCGCGAGCAGCGGTCTTGGCCGCGCCGCAGCGACGATGCTGGCGCAGGCCGGCGCGCGGGTCGTCGGTGTCGCCCGCCGCGTCGGGCGATTGGAGGCGTGGCAGGCCGAGACCACCGGCGAGACGGCGATCGTCGCCGCCGATCTCGGCGACCGCGACGCTTTGGCCGACATTGCGGAACTGGCGGCGGAACCGTTCGGCGGGCCGGACATCCTGATCAATGCCGCCGGGATCAACACACGGGAAGCGGCCGACGACGTCACCGACGATGGCTGGGACCGGACCATCCATCTCAATCTGACGGTCACCTTCATGCTCGCCAAACGCTTCGCGCCCGCCATGAAGGCCCGCGGCTTCGGCCGGATCGTCAACTTCGCCTCGCTGCAGTCGCGCCGGGCGTTTGCGGGCGGCATCGCCTATGGAGCCTCGAAGGGCGGCGTCGAACAGCTGACGCGGGCCATGGCCGAGGCCTGGTCGAAGCATGGCATCAACGCCAACGCGCTGGCGCCGGGCTTCTTTCCAACGGAGCTGACGGGGCCGGTCTTCTCCGACCCCGAACTCGCCGAGAGGAATGCCCGCCAGACCTGCATCGGCCGCAATGGCGAGATGGAGGACCTGCGCGGACCGCTTCTGTTTCTGTCCTCGAACGCCTCGGCCTATGTCACCGGACAGGTGCTTTTCGTCGACGGAGGATTTACGGCCCGATGAAAGCGCTCGTCTATACGGCTCCGGAGAAACTGGATTACCGCGACGTGCCCGACCCCGAAGCGCGCGCGGAAGAGGTCGTCGTCAAGGTCGAGGCCGTCGGCATCTGCGGCTCGGACATGCACGCCTATCTCGGCCATGACGAGCGCCGCCCGCCGCAGCTCATTCTCGGCCATGAGGCGGCGGGCACCGTCAAGACTGGCGCGATGGCCGGCAAGCGGGTCACCATCAATCCGCTCGTGACCTGCGGGCGATGTGCGGCCTGCCTGAAGGGCCGCGAGAACCTGTGCCCCGACCGGCAGATCATCTCGATGGCTCCGCGACCCGGCGCTTTTGCCGAATATGTTTCGATTCCGCCGGCGAACCTCGTCGAAATTCCCGATGGCGTCTCGGCCGAACAGGCCTGCCTCGCAGAACCGATCGCCTGCGGCTGGCACGCGGCGCGAGTCGCGCTCCGCCACGACGCCGACGCTGTGCGGACCGGATCGTGCCTCGTCATCGGCGGTGGCGCGATCGGCCTTGGCGCGGCGCTGTCGCTGCGGGCGGCGGGCGCTGAACGGGTGACGGTGGCCGAGACCAATCCCCGGCGTCACGACGCCATCAGATCGGCCGGGCCCTTCGAGATCTTCGACGCGGCCGCGCAGCCATCTTCAGCAGCTTTCGACGTGATCGTCGACGGCGTCGGTTTCCAGGCGACGCGGGCGCTTGCGACGCGGGCCGCAAGAGCGGGGGGCATCATCGTTCATATCGGCCTCGGCAGCGCCGAAGGCGGGCTCGATATTCGCCGCATGACGCTTCAGGAAATCACCTTCGTCGGCACCTACACCTACACGAAGGAGGATTTCAGGCAGACGGCGGCGGCGATCTTCGACGGCCGTCTGGGGGCGCTCGACTGGCCGCAGATGCGGCCGCTCGCGGCCGGGGCGCAAGCCTTCGCCGACATTCTGGCGGGCGACGCCCCGGCGCCGAAGATCATTCTGATCCCCGGCTGAGGCCTGCCGCCGGGCGAACGGGGGCCGTTCGCCGTCTTTGTCGGGCAAAGCCGCCGGGCCCTTGCGAGCCGGCGGTTTTTTGGCTGTCACGCGGCCGTCTGACGACGCGGCAATTTCCAGTTCGGCCGGACGAAATGGCAGGTATAGCCGTTCGGGATGCGCTCCAGATAGTCCTGATGCTCCGGCTCGGCCTCCCAGAAATCACCGGCCTCGGCGACTTCCGTGACGACCTTTCCTGGCCAGATCCCGGACGCGTCGACGTCGGCGATCGTCTCCTCGGCAACGCGCTTCTGCTCGTCGCTCGTATAGAAGATCGCCGAGCGATAGCTCACGCCGAGATCGTTGCCCTGCCGGTTCAGGGTCGAAGGGTCGTGGATCTGGAAGAAGAATTCCAGAAGATCGCGAAAGCTGGTCTGGTCCGGATCGAAGACGATCTCGATCGCCTCCGCATGGGTGCCGTGGTTCCGATAGGTGGCATTTGCGACGTCGCCGCCCGAATATCCGACGCGGGTCGAGACGACGCCCGGCATCCGCCGGATGAGCTGCTGCATGCCCCAGAAACACCCGCCGGCAAGAATTGCGCGTTCGGTCTTGTCAGTCATGGTCGAGCCTCCTTCGTTTCTCGCCTCATCATGTGTCGATGCGACCCGCGAACTTCAACGCATCGCAGGACAACACGGAGCAAGGGCCCAAGGCCAGACAATTTCGATAAGAAAGAAGCCCGCCCCTTTTTACATCGGGCGGCGCATCGAAGCGGGCCGCAGGGCGGCCAATCTGCATCAAAACCATGTCCGATCATATCGGGCATGCGCAGAAATACGTGACGCTATATTTTGGTCGTGGCGCCGGCGAGGCGCACGAAAACGGTCCCTTTAGCGCTGGATGTCAATTCCCGACTGGGTAGCGCAACCACATTCCCGCTGACGTCGACCTGGTGGGTGATTTGATCAGGGAACGTTGCGCAGATGCGTTGCTAACGGCGCATATCGAGTGCCTGACACTCAGCGCCGAGAAGATGGGATCTTCTTGCGCAATCCGCGGGATACCACGTTCACCGGACCGGCTTTCGCGGAGACCCAGCCTCAGTCCGGCCAGCGCAGCGCGCTTGCGAGACTGTGGCGGGGCAGCGCCATGGCGTTTGCGGGGCGCTCTGCGGCAAAGACCTTCTCGAATGCGTCCGCCACCACCTCGGCCTCGCCAGGATGAAGATTGCAGGGATCGAGATAGAAGAAGCCGAGCTCGCTCTCGTGATCGCGCACGATGATCGGCGGGTCGCCGGCGGCGAGCGCCTTGGCGAGGCCGTTCGCGGTGAAGCCGCTTTCGGGCGCAACGGTGATTTCCAGCCGGTCGAGCGGGTTGTTGGTCGGATCGGGCATGATCTTGGCGTGAAGTCCGGGAAGCGCGTTCACGGTGGTCTGCCAGAGGTGGAGAGCGGCTGTCTCGCGGGCGCGAATGCCGACGTGGTCGCGCTTTTCCCAGGCTTGAAGGGCGGCCATGACGCCGGCAATGGATTCCTTGCCGACCTTCATCGCCCTGCCGATCCCCTTGTTCTGCAGATAGGCGGCGCGCACCAGATCCTTTCGGCCCGCGACGATGCCGCTGGTCGGGCCGGAAAGGAACTTGTGGCCGGAATAGATGGCGATGTCGGCGCCGCGCTCGAGGAAGCTGCGCAGATCATATTCCGATGCCGCATCGACGATCACCGGAATGCCGCGGGGGCGGCAGATCTCGACCACCTCTTCCAGGCTCACCTGGCCGATCTGGACGGTGTGATGGCTGACGACGAACAGGAGCGCCGCCGTCCGGTCGGTGATCGAATTCTCGATGTGGTAGGGCATCACCTGCGTCGCCGTGCCGGCATAGACCGGCTTGCCCCCGGCCAGCCGGATCGACTGTTCCACGGGGGCACCGTAGTTCACGGCGTGGCCGAGCTGCAGGATGACCTCGTCCTTCAGGCGTTCGGTCCGGTCGGGCAGCTGCTCAATGGCCAGCATGTCGGTACCGGTCATGGTGCCGGCGATGGTCATCGAGATCCCGGCCGCGCAGCAGGCGGTGACGAATCCGGCCTCGCCGCCGGTCAGCCGCGCGATCACCGCGCTCGCTCGCCGCTGCAGGTCGTCCATCTCGATCCATTGCGGGGCGATCTCGGCCATCGCGGCGATCGCGTCCGCATGCATGATCGAGGCGCCGAGCGAGGTCATCGTGCCCGAGACGTTGATGACGGGGCGAAGATTGAGGCGCGAGCGGTAGTCGGTGTTGTGGTTGGGAGCTGTCGGCATCGTCAGGTTCCTGTCGGCATCGAGGGAGGCAGGCGCGAAGGCGGCGCGCATGGCGGTTGAAATCGGGAGCGGCCTCGATCATCGCTTGACCGGACACCTGTTCCCTTCTTATGGAAGGTTCTTTCAGCGAGGATAGCATGAGCGCCACCACAGCCAGGACCCGGACCAGCGGCATCGACCGGACGTTGCAGGTCATGGACATGCTGGCGGAGCGGCGCGCGCCGATGTCGGCCTATGATATCGCCAAGACCGTCGGCGCGCCGATCTCGACGATCTACCGGCTCGTCGACGAGCTGGTCGAGCGTGAGATGCTGTCGCGCGGGCCCGACAATTCGGTCTGGCTCGGCGCTCGCCTGATGCGCTACGGCCTGATCTACCGCCAGCGCTTGGACGCTTTCGGCCGGGCCGAGGAGGAGATGAAGCGCCTCGTTGCGGCGACCGGCGAGACGGTGCAGATCTGCACCCGTGACGGCGGCATGATGCTGGTCGTGGGCATGGAGGAAGGTCCCGGCCATTTTCAGGTGGCCTCGCGCGTCGGCACCCGTGTGCCGCTCAACTGGACGGCGTCCGGCCGCCTGCTGCTCGGCCATCTTGGCGACGGCGAGCGGCTCGCCGCCTTTGCCGCCTCTGCCCGCCCGTCGGCGACGGGCATCGCCGAGACCGACCCCGAAAGGCTTTCGGCCCAGGCGCGCATCGATTTCGAGAACCGCCTCGCCGTGCAGTTCAACGCCAGCGAATATTCCGTCGCCTGTATCGCCGCCCCCATTCGCGGCGAGACGGGGGCGTGCATCGCCACGATTTCGATCGTCCTGCCCGACCGCAAGGCCGAAGAGCGAGAGAGCGAGCTCGCCGATGCGGTGCGCGCGGCAGCCTCCGCCGTCGAGCGCTCGCTCGGCCGCTGAGGCAGCTCGTACTGGCCTTGCAACAAGGGCGCCCGCCTCAGGCACGTTCGAAGATCGCCTCCACCTCGACGGTGATGCCGTTGGGCAGCGACGAGACGCCGAAGGACGAGCGGGCATGCACCCCCGCTGCGCCGAACACCGAGGCGAGAAGGTCCGACGCGCCATCGATGACGAAGGAGTGGCGGTCGAAACTTGGCGTCGCGTTGACGAGGCCGAGGAGCTTCACCACGCCCCCGATCTCGTCGAGACTGCCGCAATGGCCGCGCAGAGCGGCGAGGATGTTGATGGCGACGATCTCCGCATGCTGGCGGGCGGTCTGCGCATCGACATCGGCGCCGACCTTGCCGCGCATCAGGCTCCCGTCCGGCAGAACCGGCCCCTGGCCGGAGACGTAGAGGAGATTGCCGCTTTCGCGGACGTTGGTGAAAGAGCCGATCGGCGCCGGCGGAAGCGCCGGCAGCTTGATGTTGACGGCCTTCAGCCTCGCCTCGGGACCGGCCTCCGGCCGGGTCACAGGGTTTTCGCCTTCAGGGTGCGTCGCGGTGGGATTCGCAGTCATGAGACCTCGAGATTGATGCAATGGGCGTGGCGGCCCGGGCCGATGGCAAAGGGCGCGGGAAAGCGCTCGGCGCAGGCCGGCAGGGCGCGGGGGCAGCGGGTGCGGAAGACGCAGCCCGACGGCGGATCGAGCGGGCTCGGGATCGAGCCCTCGAGGACGTCGCGGCTGCGCGCAAGGGTCGGGTCCGGCTGTGGCACCGCCGACAGAAGCGCTCGCGTATAAGGGTGGGCAGGCGCGCGCGCGAGGTCGCGGGCAGGTCCCGTCTCGACGATCCGGCCGAGATACATCACCGCGATCCGGTCGCAGAGATAATCGACGACGGACAGATCATGGGCGATGAACAGCATCGTCAGGTTTCGCCGATCGCGCAGATCGAGGAGAAGATTGAGGATCTGCGCCTGGATCGACACGTCCAGCGCCGAAACGCTCTCGTCGGCGACGATGAATTCCGGCTCCAGCGCCAAGGCCCGGGCAATGCCGATACGCTGGCGCTGGCCGCCGGAAAACTCGTGCGGATAGCGCTTCATCTGGTCGGCCGAAAGGCCGACCTCTTCCAGCAGCGCGGCAACTCGGTCCCGCCTTTCGCCGCGATTTCCCACGGCGTGGGCGCGCAGACCCTCGGCGACGATATGCTCGACCTTGAGGCGCGGATTGAGCGAGGATACCGGGTCCTGGAAGATGATCTGCATGCGCTTGCGCATCGCCACCATCTCCCGATCCGACAGGGTGGTGAGCTCGGCCCCCCCGAAGCGGATCGTCCCGGCGGTGGGCGAGACAAGGCGCAGCAGCGTGCGGCCGAGGGTGGTCTTGCCCGAGCCGCTCTCGCCGACCAGCCCGGTGATCGAGCCGCGCGGAATGTCGAGGCTGACATCCTCGACGGCGTGAACCGTGCCGCCGGGCGTGTGGTAGTGTTTCGACAGATTGCGGATGGCAAGGAGCGGCGCGTCGGCGCTCGTTGTCTCCTCTCTGATGGCGGCTGACGTGTCAGGCATCGGCCATCACCTCGCTGGCCCGGATGCAGGCGGCGCGATGCCCGGCCGCCACCGTTTCGAGACTGACCGGTTCCTCGCAGGCGGTGAGCGCCAGATCGCAGCGGGGCGCGAAGGCGCAGCCGCGCGGCAAGGCCGTCAGCGGCGGGACCTGGCCGGGGATCGCCTTCAACCGCTCGCCCTCGGGACGGCCCGGCCGCGGGATCGAGGCGAGCAGGCCGCGCGTATAGGGATGGGCGGGGTTGGCAAACAGCGTCTTCACGCTGGCCGCCTCCACCACCGCGCCGGCATACATCACGGCGACGTCGTCGGCCATTTCGGCAACGACGCCCATATCGTGGGTAATGAACAGGATCGACATGCCCATGTCCCGCTGCAGCCGGCGCATCAGGTCGAGGATCTGCGCCTGCACCGTGACGTCGAGGGCCGTCGTCGGTTCGTCGGCGATGAGAAGCTGCGGTGCGCAGACCAGCGCGAGAGCGATCATCACCCGCTGGCGCATGCCGCCGGACATCTCGTGCGGATAGTTGCCGAGCCGCGAGGCGGCGGCGGGGATCTCCACCATTTCCAGCATCTCGATCACCCGCCGGCGGCGGGTCGCGCCGTCGAGGTTTTCGTGCAGATCGAGCATTTCGCCGATCTGGTCGCCGATGGAATAGAGCGGATTGAGCGAGGACATGGGCTCCTGGAAGATCATCGCGATCTCGCTGCCGCGGATCTTGCGGAAATCGCGCTGCGACAGCCCGGCAAGGTCTAGGCTGTCGCCGGAGCGGGCGCGGTAGCTTGCCCGCCCGCTGGTGACCTTGCCGTTGGGCGGCAACAGGCCGAGGAGAGCGAGCGACGTGACCGACTTGCCCGATCCGCTTTCGCCGACGAGGGCGAGGGTCTTGCCCGCCTCGATCGCAAAGCTGACGTCGCGCAGCGCCGTCACCGCCCGCCCGCGCGAGCGGAAGGCGACGCTGAGCTTTGCGACTTCGAGGATCGGAGCCTCGCTCATGGCTGGCGCCGCGCCGCTTCCATGACACTCGCGCCGACGACGGTCAGGCGCGGTTCGAGCATCTTTTGAAGGCGCAGGCGATTGCCCATGGAATCGACGGTCTCGGTTTCCGATTCCGCCACGTCGAAGACGGTGAAATCGGCTTTCGCTCCGACCTCAAAGCCCGAGGAAAGACCGAGCAGCTGGCGTGGACGCTCGGTGACGGCGGCGATGCAGTCTTCCATCGGCAGTCCGACGGCGAGCAGCTTGGCGATGGTCGTCGCCATGTCGTAGACCGGCGAGCGGATGCTGTTGAGATGGAGGTCGGTGGAGATCGACCATGGCTTCAGCCCCCGCTCGATGGCCTTGCGCGCCACTGCGAAGTCGAAGGACGCCGCGCCGTGGCCGACATCCATGCGGATGCCTTCGCCGGCCAGCCTGATCGCATGGTTCCACAAAGTCTCGGTATCGGCGATCGAGCCGGCCTTCTTGCCGTTGAAGCAATGGGTGACGATGTCGCCTTCGGTCAGGATGTCGAAGACCTCGTCGATCAGCGGCGGCGGCTCGCCGACATGCACCATCAGCGGCAGGTTGACGATCTCGGCGACACGCTTGGCGATCTTGGCAGGCGTGATGCCCCAGTCGCCGACGATGACGCCGGAGGCGCGCACCTTCACCCCGCAGATGACGTCGCGATTGGCCTCGATGACGGCGAGTGTCCGGTCGATGTCGATGGAGCGCAGATCGATCAGCTCGGGCACCCGGTTGCAGGCGACGAGGCCGATCGAGCCGATGTTGAGGAAGGCCTTGATGGTCTCGGCGGCGGGATCGATGACATATTCACGCAGGCCGTGGAACGTCGCCTCGCCGGCGCTGCCGGCATCCGCCATGGCGGTCACGCCCGTCGCGCGCCCGGCCTCGGAGGCCCGGATCGAAATGTCGGTGCCGCCGTGCCAGACATGGACGTGCAGATCGCACCAGCCCGGTGAGAGATAGGCGCCGCCGCAATCGACCGTCTCGGCGCCCGCTGGCGGGGCTTCCGCAATCAGACCGTCGTCGCCGACGTGAAGGCTGGCGGGTCCGCTGCGAAGGCCGATCGGCCGGAAATTGGTGAGAGTGAAGGCCATAGAAGGTCAGACGTCCTTTGCGAGACGGGGATCGAGCGCATCGCGCAGGCCGTCGCCGATCAGCTGCAGGCTGAGGACGGCGAGCGAGATGGCGATGCCGGGAAAGAGGATGAGATAAAGCGCCTGGTCGATATATTGCCGGCCCTCGTTGACCATCGTCCCCCAGGTCGGGATCGAGGGATCGACGCCGACGCCGAGGAAGGACAGCCCGGCCTCGGCGAGCATCGCATAGGCGAAGATGAAGGTCGCCTGGACGGTGATCGGCGAGACGATGTTGGGCAGGACGTGCCAGACCATGATCGACAGGTTCGACGAGCCCAGCGCCCTCGCCGCCTCGACATAGGGCAATTCCCGGATAACCAGCGTTGCCGCGCGCACGATGCGGGCGATGCGCGGGGTGTAGACGATCGACAGGGCCAGAACGACGTTGGCGGCCGAGCCGCCGAGGATCGCGACGAGGGCGATGGCGAGGAGAATGTCGGGAAAGGCCATCATCGCATCGATCAGCCGCGACAGCGGCGCGTCGAGCCGGCGGAAGAAGCCCGCCGCCAGACCGATGACGATGCCGAGCGCCGTCGACAGGACCGCGACGCCGAGCCCGATCGACAATGACACCCGACCGGCAAAGAGCAGCCGTGAGAGAACGTCGCGGCCGAAGGCGTCGGCGCCGAAGATGTAGTCGCCGAGCGGCGGCGAAAGCCGCGCGCGGACCGACATGCGGGCAGGATCGGCGGGCGCGATCCAGGGCGCGAGGATCGCGGCGGCCAGGATCGCCCCGAAGACGACGAGGGCGACGAGCACCGCGGGCCGTGCCGTAAGGGTCTTCCAGAGCCCGGGATCCTCAGAGGTCGACGCTGCCGCGGTCATCAGTAACGCACTCGCTTGTCGATCAGGAGATAGAGGAGGTCGGTGCACAGATTGATCAGGATGTAGAGGGTCGCGACGACGATCAGCGTGCCCTGGATGATGGGATAGTCACGCCTCAGGACCGCGCCGACGACGAGGCTGCCCATGCCGGGAATGTTGAAGACGCGCTCGGTCACGACCGCGCCGGAGACGAGCAGCGCGAAGGTCAGGCCAACGACGGTGACGATCGGGATCGCGGCGTTCTTCAGGCCGTGCTTCATCACGACGCGGCCCTCCGACATGCCCTTGGAACGGGCGGTGCGGATGTAGTCCTCGCCGAGAACGTCGAGCATCGAGGCCCGGGTAAAGCGCAAGATCAGCGCCGAATTGACGATGCCGAGAACGATGGCGGGCAGGACGAGATAGCCCATCCGGTCGAGAAAACCGGCGGCTGGACCGCCATAGCCCGAGGCAGGAAACCAGCCGAGATCCGAGGCGAGCCAGCGTTGCAGGACGAGGCCGGTCCAGAAGGATGGCACCGAGGCGGCGAGCATGGCGGTCGAGACCGCGCCCTGATCGGCGACGCCGCCGCGCCGATAGGCGACGAAGATGCCGATCGGCACGGCGATGACGATCGAGATGATGAGCGAGAACAGGGCCAGAAAGGCGCTCGGCTCGGCCCGCTCGGCGATGACGGAGAGGACGGGCCGGTGGAAGAACAGCGACTGGCCGAGATCGCCCTGCACGGCGCTGAGGATGAATTTCCCGTACTGGACGAGGATCGGCTGGTCGAGGCCGAGGGTGGCACGGAGCTCCGCCGCATCCTGGGGCGTGGCGTCCGGGCCGAGCATCAGCGCTGCCGGGTCGCCCGGCGCGACGCGCACGATGACGAAGGTGATGGTGAGCACCAGGAACAGCACCACCAGCATGCCGAACAGACGCTTCAGAATGTATTTCAGCATGCGCACGAGCCGTTTCGGGGGAGCAATGCGTGTCGTGGGAGAGGTGAAAGGCGAGCAGCGTCCGTCATCGTGAACGGGGCTGGGAAACGGGACTTGGGATCGGGACGGGTTCGGGTGGAGCCGGCGGACGCCCCAATGCCGCCCGCTCCACCCTCGATCCGTCCGGCCCCGGGCCTCACTTCTTGGAGGCGTTCCAGAAGTAAGGCCACGGCGAGGGCGGCACGCCCCCGAGGGTCTTGGCTTCGCCGAGAAGGGCGTTGAAGTTGCCGACCTTGATGAAGCCGACGTCGTCGTAGTTTTCCTTCTGCATCTCGGCGAACAGCTTCTCGCGCTTGGCCGGATCGGTCTCGGCGACGAAGGCGTCGACCGTCTTGTCCTTTTGTGGATTCGACCAGCCGATGCGCGAGGCGGGGAACCACATGTCGGTCAGCGCCGGCTCAGGCAGAAAGGGCGAGTGGGTGATGTAGATGTCCCACAGCGCCGGGTCGTTGCGGCGCTGGCCGAGGGTCGCCCAGTCGACGACGTCCATCTGAACCTTGAAGCCCGCCGCTTCCAGCGCCTGCTTGGCGACTTCCGCCATCTTGTAGTGGAACTCGTACTGGCGCGAGGTCAGGATGCGCAGCGGCTTGCCGTCGTAACCGGCCTCCTTGAGGAGTTCGGCCGCCTTCGAAGGATCGTTCTGATTATAGGCTTCGGTGCCCTCTTCGGTGTGCCATTTCCAGCCCTCCGGATAGAGCGCGCCATCGACCTTGAAGAACTTGTCGTCGCCGAAGGCCGCATAAAGCATGTCGTCGAAGGGCAGAGCCGCGAGCAGCGCCTGGCGGATCGTCTTGTTGGTGAGAAGGCCGGCCTTGTGATTGATCGCCCAGACCGGCCAGCCGAAATCCTTCAGGAGAACGGGCTTGGCCTTGTCGCTGGGCTCCAGCCGATCGTAGCTTTCCGCCGGCAGCGAGTCGGCAAAGTCGAACTGGCCGGAGACGAGGCCCTCGACGCGGGTGTTGGGATCGGGAACCGGGATGAAGCGGATCTCGTCCGGGCCCTGGCCGCGCTTGCCGGCGCCGCCATTGGCGGGGTCTTTGCGGGGCACGAAGCCCTTGAAGGGCACGAGCTGCAGATACTGATCCGGGACGTGCTTGCCGTATTTGTAGGGGCCGGTGCCGATCACCTTGTCGATCGGAGCGTCGCCCTTGGGGACGATCTCGGACGGATAGATCGCCGCCGCCGAGTTCGAAAAGGCGAGGAGCGACAGAAGCGGCGCATAGGGCGAGGTCATCTTGATCTCGACCGCGTCGGGGCCCTTCGCCGTGATGCTCTCGACCTTGTCGGCGACCGTCTTGCCGCGCGAGGCGATCTTCAGCCAGCGCTCCAGGGAGGCGACCACATCGGCGGAATCGAGCTTGGAGCCGTCGGAGAAGGTGACGCCCTCGCGCAGCGCGATGTCGTAAGTCTTGCCATCCTCGGATATCGTCGGAAGATCCTTGGCAAGCAGCGGCGCCACGTTCCATGATCCGTCGAAGGTGTAGAGCGTCTCGACGACGTGCTGGGTGACGATGGAGACGACGTCCTTGGTGGAGACCATCGGATCGAGGGTATCGGGCTCGCCGACGATGGCAACGTTGACGACGCCGCCGGCGAGGCTCGGCGTTGCCACCGATCCCAGCGCCGCGGCCAGGATCACAGTCACGGATTTGAGCATCGCCATGTTCCTCTATTAGGTAATAAACTCCATAATTGTAGATGTTGATCGGGAAATCGACAGCTGTCAAGCGGCCTTCGTGTCGGCCCGACGACGGACGATCGGCCGCTGGACGGCCTTTTCGGACGGGTCGCGGCAAAGGAGAATTCGGCGCAGGCGGCTTTTTCGAAACCCCGCAACCACCGCATCACATTCGAGGCGCCTCTCCTCGCCCCTCGTCATCCTTGATCGCAACGTGCGACGCGGATGGTCCTTCGGCGGCAAGCGTCTTCCATGGGGTTGGTCCCGCCGCGCACCGCCGGCTGCTCTTCCCCTTGCAATCGACACGTCACGGCCCTGCCTCGTCGCACAACGCCGCGATCCTCCCGAGCATCCAGTGCGCCGATGAAGCTTCTGTTTGGTCGAACGTTCCTGGATGCTCGGCGCGAGGTCCGAGACTGACGTCGCGTCGAATGGTGCGCCTTTTCGCTCAGGGCGTGGCCCGCCTTCGAGCATCGTGTTCTATGGCGTCCCGCGGGACGCAGAGCACTCCGACGTCGAGATCCTCCTCAGATCCTGCCCGGCCTGTCATTGTGACAGGCCGGACCTGTCGGTGCTTTATGGCCATTGTTGCGCCGATGTGCCATATCAAGAGTGCTTGACCCATTGGGGCATCTTTTACCAGTCGAGCGTCCCGGCCAGTCCAGGATAATCTGGCCGGTTCCTCGATCGAAGGATCGATATCCTGAGGTCGTCCCCTGAGCGGTGAGCGACCAGCCTGTGGAGAGTGTGATGAAACTCTACGAATTGCCGATGCAGGAGAACGGGCGTGTCGTGCTGCCTGCCGATTTGCGCAAGTCCCTGGGGCTTTCGAAGGGCGACAGGGTCTTGATCGAGGCGGAGGGCGACGAGGTCAGATTGACCACGGCGCGGCTTCGGCGCAAGCGCGCGCAGGCCATTGCCCGGAAATACGCCCGTCCCGGCGTCAGCGTCGTCGACGAGTTTCTCGCCGAAAAGCGCGACGAAGCCGAGCGGGAAATCGCCCGCATTGAACCCGATGCCGCGACGCGACCGGACGAGACGGGCGACGGCGCGTGATCGCCTGCGTCGTCGATACGTCGGCGATCCTCGCTTACGCCTTCGCGGAACGGGGCGCCGGGACGGTCGAGGGCTGGATCGATGCCGGAGCGGCGGTCTCGACCCTGACGGTCCAGGAGACCGTCTCCAAGCTTTGTCAGAACGGCATGAGCTGCAATGAGGCGGAAGAGCTGTTCCTGTCGCTGGGGCTGATCGTCCAGCCTCTCGATCTCGACCTCGCATTCAGCGCCGGTGCCATGTTCGCACTGACGAAACCCTATGGTCTCAGCCATGGCGATCGCGCCTGTCTCGCGCTCGGCCAGAAGCTTGCCGTTCCCGTCGTCACCGCCGACAAGGCGTGGTCGAAGGTCGCCGCCGACCTCGGACTGAAGGTCGAGCAGTTCCGCTGAAAGGGCGAACCGGTACGGATGACGAATGAACCGGCCGCGTGTCGTGATGCGGAGGTCGGAGAGCCGGTAGCCGGATGCGCATTCCGAGCCGGGATTGGTATCTTTTGGAAAAGGTGGCAGCTGCCACTTTCGGATCGAGGTGGCAGCTGCCACCTCTCCGGCGACGGGTCAACCATGGCGCATGGGCGCCGTCTTCACCTCCGGCGGTTCGAACCGGTCTTTTGAAGATAGGCTTCGACGAGACCGGGAAGCGCATCGCGCAGATGCGCGACGAGGCCGGTGTCGTTCGGGTCGCTGATCCGGAAGGTCGCCGAGCTGTCCGAGCCGTTCTGGAGGACCGTGACCCCCTGCCCCTTGAACAGTCGCTCGCCCGGTTCACGGGGCGTTGCCGCGTAGTTCTTGTAGAAGCGCGCAAAGCGGGCGTTGCTGTCGAGGTCGATCCAGTCCGCAGCCTCGATCAATGCCGTCATGCTGGCCAAGGCCGATGCCACGCCGGACTGCTCGATCACCTTCGCCAAGGCTTCCCAGCGCGGCCGACCGATCTTCGGCGCCGGTCCGATCGCCTCGATGATCTCGCGCGGAACCGCTTCGGCGAGTTTGGTCAGCTTGGAGACATTGGTGGGCGGAAGCGACAGCGCAGCCGCGATCGTCTCGCGCTTGTAGTTGCGTCGCTTGAGTTCGCTCGCGAACAAGGCCTGCTCGATGAAGGTGAGATCCTTGCGCTCGGTGTTCTCCTTGCCGAGGGCGACCACCATCTCTTCGTCGCTGAGATCGGTGACGATCGCCCGCACCGACCGGCCGAGATGCGCGCAGGCTCTCCAGCGCCGATGGCCGTAGGCGATCTGATAGCGTCCCTGCGTCTTCGGATGCGCCCGAACCAGGATCGGCACCTGCTGGCCGTGTTCGCGAATGCTGTCGATCAGTTCGCCGAAGCCGGTGTCCGCCTCGATCGCCACGAGACGGTCCTGGACGAAGGAAGCTTCGATCATCTGCGGGTCGAGATCAACGACGTGGTGTTCCTCGGCGATGCGCCGACGCAGCGCCTCGTTCTCCTGCTCGATCCGCGAAAGCGAGGATTCGAGCGAGCGCACGGCGCCCGCCGGCGCGCTGCGGGCAGGCGGCTGCGACGTCTCATCCGGGGCCGATGGCGCCTCGCTGAACATCGCCTTCATCCGTTTGGCCCGCTCGCTCGCCTTGCTCATGATCGCCCCCAGGCCTGTTTGATCAGACCGAAAATCTCCGCATTCGCCGCATCGACGGCGTCGAGCGCCCGCCTCAGCGTATCGCGATTCATCGTACCGCGCTCGATCTCGTAAAGCGATTTCTTCTCGAGCCCGGCATTGGCGATGGCCGTCGTCTCGAGGACCGGGGTGACGCAGACATGCTCGCCGAACAGGGTGCGCAAAAGCGTCGCCACATTCACCTGCGGCAGGTCATGCGGATTGTGCCGTGTGAGAAGATAGCGGAAGAAGTCCTGCCGGATTGTGCCGCCGGCACCCTCGATGACGGAGAGGAGATCGCTGGTCATCGCCAGGAACTGGTTCATCGAGGCGACGTCGAGCATCGCCGGATGAATGGTGACGACGATGCTGGTCGAGGCATAGAGCGCCGAGAGCGTCAGATAGCCGAGCTGGGGCGGGGCGTCGATGAGGACGACGTCATAGCGGTCGTCGACCGAGCGCAGCGCTGCCTTCAGCCGCCGGAAGAACATCTGATCGCCGCGCGAGCGCCCCTCGACGATGGCACGCGGCGTGTCGTGCTCGAACTCCATCAGTTCCAGATTGCCAGGCACGAGATCGAGACCGGGGAAATAGGTCTCGGTGATCACCTCGCTCAAGTCCAACGTGTCCTCGTAGCGGATCACCGGGTAAAGCGTCTTGTCAGCCGGCACGTCGAATTCGGGCTGAATGCCGAACATCGAGGTGAGGGAGGCCTGGGGATCGAGATCGACGACGAGGACGCGAAGCCCCTGGAAGGCGAGATAGTGGGCAAGGTGGATCGAGGTCGTCGTCTTGGCCGAGCCGCCCTTGAAATTGGCCACCGCCAGAACCTGCAGGTGGTCGCCCTCGCGCCGTCCGGGAAGGAACTTGTGGGCCTGGTTCGGCCGCTTCTCGGCGAGGTGACGCCGCAGACCGTTGACCTGGGCGAGGGTGTAGAGCTTGCGGCCATTGTCGAGCTGGGTCGGCGTCACCGCTTCGCCGTCGATCGCCATCTGCCGGACCGTCGATTCCCCGATGTTCAGAAGGTCGGCGACCTCCCGGCTGGTGAAGCTGCGCAGCGACTTGCGCGCTTCGGGCGGAAACAGGCTCTGGCGCATGGCATGGAGCTGCCGCGACAGGATGTCGGAATGACGGGCGATGACGGCAGCGGCATCTTTGCCGCCCGCAGGATTTTCAGCACTCGCGGTCAAGGCGTCTCCTGACGGAAAAACTTCGTTTAGCAGGTCTATAGCGTCAGCTTCGCGATACCGCTAGGCTTTAGCACAGACTCAGCCGAGTCGCGTTCAGTTTCGGACAGGATAGGTCGAAAAGCGCGATGAGGCAGGGGCAACGACGCGATCCGCATCCTTCGGGACGGGGAAAGATTTGAGCCGCCCAAGCCGCAATGCGGTGGCGCCGGGCGGAACGGGCTCAGACCCTGGATCATGTCGTTTGAAGCCGGGCCGGATGCTCGGCGGCTCGATCGGACCATGCCGGCGGCGACCGCCGCCGGATGAAGAGGGCGCCGTCAGGGCGTGAAACGAAAACGAAGGAGACGTGAACGGCAAAAGAAAAGGCCCCGAAGCGGGAGCCGCGGAGCCTGTTCTGGATATCTTGGTCGAATTCAGACTTAGCCTCCTTCGCTGACATCGTCAACTGAAATCGCGGTTTCCCGCCACGGCGTTGCTTTGCCTCGCGCAAGGAAGAGACGATGGCGGAAGAACAATTCTGTGCGCCGCAAGGCGTGCCAATGCCCACCCATGCCTCGGACACGGGGGAGGGGGCGGGAACGGATCTGTTTGCCTGGACACCCAAGGAAGTGGCGGCCCCGCACCCGACCTTCACGGCGCGTGCAGCGATCTGGCGCGATCAGCGCGCCGGTCTGATCTCGCTCGCGGAGGCACAGCGCCGGTCCGCCGCGATTGGCGCGGCGCCGACGCAGCCCGTGGCGAGGACAGAGGGCGCGCGGGGCAAAAGCCGCCCGCCGGTCGCCCGGCCGCGCCATCAGCGCCCGTCGCCGAATGAAAGCCGCCAATATGCCCAGCCGATGGCGACGACCGCGGCCCGCGACGATCGCCTGACACCCAACGCCAAGGCCTTCCTCCAGGTGCTGCGCGCCCGCTGCGGGAAGGGGAGGGAGACGACGATCACCAAGGGCACGGCCGGAAACATCATGGCCCGCTCGACGCGCACGATAAGGCGCTACCTGATCGATCTCGTGCGCTTCGGCTATGTCGAACTCGAAACGCTTCGCAATTCGCGCGGCATGCATCTCGGCCTGATCGTCAGGATCACCGATCAGGTGGCGCCGTTCTTCGAGGAGGCGAGGGGGCTGGCGAAGTGGCTCGCGACGACGCCGAGGGTAATGTTCGAACCCTTCAAGGGCGTTCTTCAGTCAAGAAACAAGGGGGTGACACTTCTGTCATCCAAAAACCAAAACCAAAACATGAACACCTCCGCTCCGCTAGAAATAGCGGACACGGGCCGACAAGCGGCCCCTGAAAGGCTCTTGAGAAAGGACTGGGCGAAAGGCGTGCCCCGATCCTGAGATCGTCCAGCGGCCTTTGCCGGCAATTCCTGGCTTTCACATGTCGCCTGCCAGACAGGGACGGTTTCGCATCTTCGGGCGAAGGCTGGGGCATATGGCACACGCGGCTCTTGCGAGTACAAAAAACGCACCTGCCGGTCAAAGGTGGCGCATATTGTGGCGGACCAGGAGCTCGATGATAAGATCGCGGGCTTTCACCTTGTGCGCCTGGGCCGCATCGCTGGCACGGCGGGCATCGCCGGCACGCAGGGCGTCGATGATCGCCTGATGCTCGCCGAGCGAGTGGAAGGGCTTGGGGCGCAGCCCCAGTGTGACGCGGCGTGCCCGATAGGACTGGTCGATGTTGATCGTCGCGATCCTTTCCAGGCGCCCGTTGCCCGCGCCGGCAACGAGCGCTGCGTGAAAGCGCCCGTCATGATCGGCCCAGGCCAAAAGATCGTCCTTTGCGAGCGCTGCGCCGAGTTGCCGATTGAGAAGGTCGAGGGACGCGCAGACGCGTTCACGCGTCGACGGCGGCATGACCGCGATCAGTTGCGCCGCCATGCCCTCCACGGCGATGATGACATCGTAGACCTCGCGCATGTCGTCCGGTGACAGCGCGACGATGACGACGCCGCGCTTGGCCCGCAATTCGACCATGCCTTCGGCCTGCAGCTGGATGATCGCCTGGTGAACGGGAGTCCGGCTCATGCCGAGCCGCTGCGCGATCTCCAGCTCCGAGCCCTGAAAGCCGGGCGGGAAGAAGCCGTCGCGAATGGCGTCCTTGATCGCCGAATAGGCCGCCCCGACCAGGGTCGGCTGACGCGCGGCCACGCTGCTGTCATACAGCAACCGTTTGCTCGTCATGCAATCTCGTCCTCCCGGGAACGGACAGTAGCCTTCGTATCCATACCCTACAAGGCATCCTTGCATTCCCTGATGCATGGAACAACGAATGCATTGTTGACAACCCGCACCGCTTCGGTCCTGATGCGGAAACGGGTCGCCCGGGCGCACTTTGGAGGAAGTGCCCCTTTCAACGGGTGGTCGCGTGTCAGGGAGAACAATTCATGCGCATCAGTTCGCTTTTCACGAGCGTCGTTCTGGCCGCCGGTCTTTTCACCGCCGCCGCCAGCGCTCAGGACTATCCGACGAAACCGGTCAACTACATCATCCCGTTCAATGCGGGCGGTGAATCAGACGTGGCGGCGCGGTTGCAGCAGCCGGTCTGGGAAAAGCTCACCGGCCAGCCCATGGTCATCCAGTATGTAACCGGCGCGGGCGGCGCGCAGGCCTGGTCGCAGCTGAACGGCATGGAAGGCGACGGCTATACGATCATGGGCACCAACCTGCCCCACATCATCCTGCAGCCCATGGCCCAGGACGTCGGCTACAAGACCGACGACATCGCCAATGTCTACTTCTTCCAGTATACGCCCGATGCGATCATCGTTCCCAAGGACAGCCAGTTCAAGACGCTGAAGGATCTCGTCGACTATGCCAAGGCCAATCCCGGCCTGGTGACGTTCTCCGGCTCCGGCACCAATTCGGCGAACGACGTCGCGCAGACCAAGTTCGACAAGCTCGCCGGCGTCACCACCACCTATATTCCGTTCTCTGGCACCAGCCCGGCAACGGCCGCGGTTCTCGGCAGCCAGGTTCTGGCGGGCTTCAGCTACACGACCGCCGCGATCTCGCAGGGCGACGCCGTGCGGGTGCTGGCGGTTGCCGCCGACGAGCGGGTTCCGAGCTTCCCCGACGTTCCGACCTTCAAGGAGCTCGGCTACGACATGGTGGGCGGCGCCTATCGCGGCGTCGCGGTGCCCAAGTCGACTCCTGAGGACGTTCGCAAGGCGGTGTCCGACCGGCTCGACGCGGTGAACAAGGATCCGGACTTCATCAAGAAGATGGAGGATGGCGGCTTCGTCGTGATCAACGTGCCTTACGCCGACGTGCCGAAGTTCATGGCCGAGCGCGAGAAAGACTACCAGGCGACCGCCAAGCTGATGGGCATCGCCCAGAAATAGCCTTCACCCGATCTCGTCGGGCGGGAGCTTCGACACCGGAGCCTCCGCCCGTGTGATGCCCGCGACCCATCGAGGCCTTCGCAATGGACAAGCTCGGCTATCTGGCAGAGGCGCTGACGCCGATCAACATGATGCTCGCCGCCGTCGGCGTGCTGGCCGGTATCGTCATCGGCGCGCTTCCCGGCCTCTCCGCCACGATGGCGGTGGCGGTGCTGGTGCCCTTTACCTTCACCATGGATCCCGCTTCCGGCCTGATCGTGCTCGGAGCCATCTATACGGGCGCGATCTACGGGGGCTCCTATTCTGCGATCCTCGTCAACACGCCGGGAACGCCCTCCGCCATCGCAACGACCTTCGACGGCTTCCCGATGGCCAAGCGCGGCGATGGCGCGCTGGCGGTCACGCTGTCGACCATCGCCTCCGTCACCGGCGGCCTCGTCGGCGCGCTGTTCCTGATGTTCCTGGCGCCGCCCCTGGCGCGCATCGCCCTCGCCTTCGGGCCGCCGGAATATTTCTGGCTGGCGGTCTTCGGGCTGACACTGATCTCCGCGCTGTCCGTCGGCAATCTCATGAAGGGGCTGATCGGCGCCTGTTTCGGGCTGATCCTCTCCATGGTCGGTGTCGCGGTCATCGGCGCCGACGTCCGCTTCACCATGGGCAGCCACGTCCTCCTCGGCGGCATCGACATCGTCGCCGGCCTGATCGGGCTCTACTGCATTCCGGTGCTGATCGATCTGATCGCCACCAAGGACCCCCACCTTCGCGTGGAGGGGGCGCAGACGGGCTTCAGGCTGAAGGAAGCCTTCCGGCTGGTCATGGGCGACAAGGTCAATCTCCTGCGCTCTTCCGTCATCGGCACGCTCGTCGGGATCCTGCCGGGCGCCGGTGGATCGGTGGCAAGCCTCGTGTCCTATTCCGAAGCGAGACGTTCCTCGAAGACGCCGGAGCGCTTCGGCACGGGCCACCCGGGCGGTATCATCGCCACGGAATCGGCCAATAACGCGACCGTCGGCGGTGGCTTCATTCCAACCCTCGTCCTCGGCATTCCCGGCACCCCGCCGGATGCCGTCATTCTGGGCGCCCTTCTCGTCCAGGGCATCAAGATCGGCCCGGCGCTCTTCACCGCGCAAAGCCAGATCGTCTACACCTTCATCTTCGGCCTGATCATCGGCACGATCCTGATGCTGCCGATCGGCCTGATGGTCGGCCGCTACGCCTATCAGAGCATCATCTCCATTCCGAAGGCCGCTCTCGTCCCGACCATCGCCTTTTTGACCGTGATCGGCTCCTTCGCGATCCACAACAACCTCAACGACACCGCCGTCATGATCGGCCTCGGCGTCGTCGGCTGGGTGCTGAACCGTGCCGGCTACGCCCCTTCGCCGATCGTCCTCGGCCTCGTCCTCGGGCAGATCGCCGAGCAGGGCTTCGTCCAGAGCTATCTGATCGGCAATGCCCAGCAGAACGTCCTCGGGATGTTCTTCGGACGGCCGATTTCGCTGGTGATCATCGTCTTCTCGGCACTGACGCTTTTCTACCCCCTCATCGCCAAGGCGATCGGCGCAGCACGGGCGAGACGGTCCCAAACCGACATCATGGTGGAGAGCGGCGATGGCAGATCGCGTTGAAACGGCGAAAGGACGGGCGATGAAGCTGCATGATCCTTCCGGGACGCTGGTCGCCGTCGGCTTCGTCGCCTTCGGAGCGCTGCTGATCAGCTCGACCGGGACGATGTCGCCACTCGGCTCGGTGTTTCCGATCACGATTTCGGTGGCGATGATCGTCTTTTCGCTGATCCTGATCGCGCGCAACCTGTTCATCGGGATGCGTCAGGCGCAAGCGGCCGACATGCCGGAAGCGGGTGCCGGGGCAGAAGCGGAGACACCCGGCTCCATGGCGAGACGGATCGCCTTCCTGATCCTGATCGCAGCCTGGGTGGCGCTCATTCCGGTGCTTGGCTTCTTCGTCGCCAGCGTCCTCGGCTTCTTCTCCATCATGGCCGTTGCCACACACGAGCGGCTGCCGGCCAAGGAGATCGTCGTCCTTCTGGTGATCGGGCTCGCAATCCTCACCGGTTTCTATCTCCTGATGGCCGACGTCCTTTTGATCCCGATGCCGCGCGGCCTGTTCTTCTGACCCTCCGAAGCCGCGCCTCGGCGCGCGGTTTCGGGCCGACCGACCTGCGGAGTAATCATCGATGCACAAGACGAACGCCTTCAAGATCGCGACCATTCCCGGTGACGGGATCGGCCGCGAGGTCGTGCCGGAGGGCATGCGCGTCCTCGAGGCCGTCGGCCGCAAGTTCGACATCGCCTTCCAGTTCGACGAGGTCGACTGGAGCTGCGACGTCTTCAAGAAGACCGGCAAGATGATGCCCGACGACGGGCTGGAGCGTTTCAAGCAGCACGATGCGGTGTTTCTCGGCGCCGTCGGCTGGCCGGACGTGCCCGATCACGTCTCGCTCTGGGGCCTGCTCATCCCGATCCGGCGAACCTTCCATCAATATGTCAATCTGCGCCCCTGCCGCCTGCTCAAGGGGACAACCAGCCCGCTTGCAGGACGCGGCCGGGCCGACATCGACTTTTACGTGGTGCGCGAAAATGTCGAGGGCGAGTATTCGGAGGCCGGCGGCAGGCTCTATCGCGGCATGGAGGACGAGATCGCCATTCAGGAGGCGATCTTCACGCGGCGCGGGGTCGATCGGGTGATGCGCTACGCCTTCGAACTCGCAAGGACCCGCGAGCGCAAGCGCGTGACCTCGGCGACCAAGTCGAACGGCATCGTCCACACGATGCCGTTCTGGGACGAGCGCTTCAAGGCGGTGAAGGCGGACTATCCGGACATCGAGACGAACCAGTTCCACATCGACATCCTGTGCGCCCATTTCGTCCAGCACCCGGACTGGTTCGACGTCGTCGTCGGCTCCAACCTCTTCGGCGACATCCTCTCCGATCTCGGGCCCGCCGTCGCCGGCTCGATCGGCATCGCGCCGTCGGCGAACATCAATCCGGAAGGCGACTTCCCCTCGATGTTCGAGCCGGTGCACGGCTCCGCCCCCGACATCGCCGGACAGGGCATCGCCAATCCGATCGGCCAGATCTGGTCGGCGGCGATGATGCTCGACCATCTCGGCCATCCGCAAGCCGCACAGGCGGTGATCGAGGCCATCGAAACGGTGATCGCCGACACGGCCTCGCGCACGAAGGACATGGGCGGCAAGGCGAACACGAAGGAATGCGGCGAGGCGATCGCCAGCGTAATCGCGGGCTAGGACATTGCGCCGACTGCCCGGCTGTGTGGCGCGAGGCACCCCCCTCTGCCCTGCCGGGCATCTCCCCCACAAGGGGGGAGATCGGGCCTGCCCGAATGGCGGAGCGTCTCTCCAACGGTCTGTCCGTGCAGATCGGCAGGAAGGCTGGCCGAGGCAATGAAAACGTCGATCTCCCCCCTTGTGGGGGAGATGCCGGCAGGCAGAGGGGGGTAGACGCATTCCCCGCCACTCAGGAAGGCACACCCCATGCGCATCACCGAGATCCGCGAAAAGACCGTGTCGATCGCCAGCCCGATCGCCAACGCCTTCATCGATTTCTCGAAGATGACCTGCTCGGTCGTCGCGGTGATCACCGACCAGATCCGCGACGGGGAACCCGTCATCGGCTTCGGCTTCAACTCCAATGGCCGCTACGGCCAGGGCGCGCTGATGCGCGAGCGCTTCATTCCGCGGCTGATGGAGGCCAATCCTGAGGCCCTGATCGACCGTGAGAACGACAATCTCGACCCCTTCGCCATCTGGAAGGTGATGATGACCAACGAGAAGCCCGGCGGTCACGGCGAGCGCTCGGTCGCCGTCGGCACGATCGACATGGCGGTCTGGGACGCCGTCGCCAAGATCGCGGGAAAACCGCTCTATCGTCTCCTCGCCGATCGTTACCGGGAGGGCATCGCCGACGACAGCGTCTGGGTCTATGCCGCCGGCGGCTACTATCATCCGGGCAAGGAGATCGAGGGCCTGAAGGACGAGATGAAGTCCTACCGCGATCGCGGCTACAAGGTCGCCAAGATGAAGATCGGCCTTGCCCCGCTGGCGGACGACATGAAACGGGTCGAGGCCGCGCTATCCGTCCTCGGCGAAGGCCAGAACCTTTGCGTCGACGCCAATGGCCGCTTCGATCTCAAGACCGCCCTCGCCTATGCGAGAGCGCTCGAGCCCTATGATCTCTACTGGTACGAGGAAGCCGGCGATCCGCTCGACTACGCCCTCCAGGCCGAGCTCTCGCAGCATTATTCCGGCCGGATGGCGACCGGCGAGAACCTCTTCTCCATGCAGGACGCCCGCAATCTCATCCGCCACGGGGGCATGAACCGCGAACGCGACATCCTGCAGTTCGACTGCGCCCTCTCCTACGGCCTCGTCGAATATATGCGCACGCTGGAGATGATGGCGGAAAACGGCTGGTCCTCCCGCCGGGTGGTGCCCCATGGCGGCCACCAGATGTCCCTCAACATCGCCGCCGGCCTGCATCTCGGCGGCAACGAATCCTATCCGGACGTCTTCCAGCCCTTCGGCGGCTTCGCCGACGACGTCGCAGTGGTCGACAGCCAGGTCGGGCTACCCGACGCGCCGGGCGTGGGGTTCGAGCGGAAGGCGGCGCTGTATGCGTTGTTCAAGCGCGAGTTGCTGGAGTAGGATGGGAGAGAGGACGGATGCGGGGGCCTGCAACAGAATTTCCAATTCCGTTTCAGATCGCATAGCTGAAAGCAGGAGGGCGAACCGCGATAGCCGTCACGGCGCATTCTCTCGCTCTCTGATGTAGCTCAAGGCGAGGAAATTTTCGGATGCCATTAAAAGAATTGCTCGGCTATCAGCTGATATATACGTCGGCTTTTATTTTCTGGAGAATTTTTATTGTTGCATTGCTTTTTTATCTTCCTACTGTTCCAGCATCCGGATCAGCCGTAAGCGGCAT
The DNA here is from genome assembly GCF_017815135.1 of Jiella mangrovi. Classification (GTDB taxonomy): domain Bacteria; phylum Pseudomonadota; class Alphaproteobacteria; order Rhizobiales; family Rhizobiaceae; genus Jiella; species Jiella mangrovi. Next base: position 41,480 of record NZ_JAGJCF010000026.1, read on the forward strand.
TACGGTTCTGCTATCGTGTTTCACAACCCTCTATTTTTATACTCGACGCGAAAGCAGTCCACCACTCGGAAGAGAATATTGGCTCATGGTATCGATTAGTACGTCAATTGCTTTTATTTTGGACGTAATAATGTTTGTATCCGTGATAAATTACCAAAACTTCCCATTTCCTTCCAATTTTACATTCCTCATAATTATTTTAATTACAGCCGCGCTCAGCCTTATTGGAAATATGATTGGATATTCCGATTTCGTTGCACGACGATGGCTTCGCTGAATTAGCAAACCCGCACTAGCGAAGGCGGGTTCCTTTGCCCCATGTCGCGCTCGAAATTGAAACACTTTCATTGTATTCTGTTTCAGCATTGAGGCGGCTCGATCGATGATAGCTCAGCGCGATATCGGGCTGCGAAATCCGTGATGGCCGTTGTTCCCACGGATTGAAATCGATCCATGGTCATCACGACTTCGGGGCCCTGTCGAGGCTGGTCCTGTCGCCGACGAGCCGGGCTGGATCCAGCTTGCCGCTCTCCACCATATCCAGCATCGCGCAACGCCGCTCTTTCCCGTCCGCCACCATCTGCTAGTATCAGCAGGCATATGATGGAAAGTATGGATGCAGCGCGTCAGAGCCCTTCATGATCCTTCGTCCGGGAAAACTTGGACGACCTGCCTCGACGGAGCCGGGACCACGGTCCGCCAAGGTGCCCCGGGACGCGAGAGAACAGCCACCCGGGACCACGTCGACGCGGAAGCTGCACGCCGCTGGGCGCTCAAGGAAGAATGGACTCGCTTGAAGAAGGGCATGGTGTTGCGCGCCCCCGATGCACCTTCGGGCGAGCCGCAGCTGCATCGCTTCATCGTCGGCGCTTACACCGGCGCCATGGCCATCGCCCCCTTCGATGGAGGTGGTTTCGTTTGCAATCGCTTCGTGGACGGGGAGGAAGAGGACGGTTCCGGGAGCGACGCCATGGTCCATGTCAGCACGGAGGGGGAGGTTACGGCCGGTCTCGCCTTGCCGAACGGACAATTGGTATGGAAGGCCGCATGGGTGCCCGCCATTGGGTCGATGATGCTGCAAGTTGATGGCGGAGTTACGCGATGGGAACCGGGCAGCAACATCGCTACGCAGGTGCTGCAGTATCGCCCGTCCCCCGGCTTCCTTAGCGTCGGTGGAAACCGTCTTGCTTGCTACGACGGGAGCGCTGCGGTGGTGCTGGACCTTCATGACGGTGCCGAGATCATGCGAATTCCATCCCAGCCAGAACTCTACGGCGGCCATTCTCCTCAGATGGAGGGTGCCCTATCCCGGGATGGCAGCCTGTTGGCGCTGTGCGCGGTGCCGGGAGAGATCACCGTCTTCGATATGGCGATGGGGCAGGTGCGCCAGACGCTTCGCGGCGATTTTGCCATGGTTCGTCAAATGGACTTTTTGCCAGATGGAAACAGGCTGCTAGTGGTCGAGCAATATGGGCGCGGGTCACTGCGTTGCCTCGATCTTGGCACCGGAGGGCCCGCTCAAGACTGGTCAGAATTGAAACTCGACGGAGCCAGCATCGCATTGTCGCCTTCAGGCAGCCGCCTAGCGGTGGCTTGGCGTGACCATGCTTCAATTCACGATATCTTCAACGACGAACGGCCGCGCAGTTTTGTGCTGGAGCACCTTGCAAAGAGATGCGCGATGGCCTGGATCGCTGAAGACAGTTTGGCGGTTCGAACCGACCTCGGCTGCGCCAGCATCTACGCAACACCTTAAGTCGAGTACGAGCCGATCGAGCCAGTCGGCTTCTCCCTCCCCTTTCCGCTCGACCGCGCGTTTTTGAAACAGTTCAAGCGGATCGGTCGCTGACAGCCCAGCGCGATATCAGGCTGCGAAATCCGTGATGACCGTTGCTCCCACGGATTGAAATCGATTCATGGTCATCAGGGCTTCGGGGGCCCTGTCGAGGCTGATCCTGTCGCCGACCAGCCGGGCTGGATCCAGCTTGCCGCTCCTCACCATATCCAGCATCGCGCCGTAGCGATGCGCCTGCATTCCGTGGGAGCCAAGCAGTTCGATCTCCTTTGCGACGATTTTCGGCATGGGCACGGCGGGGGCTGCGTGGTCGCCCAGCATGAGGCCGACCTGAACATGCTTGCCGCGCGCGCGCAGGCAGAGGATCGAATTGGTCATCGTGGTCGGGTGCCCCAAGGCGTCGAGCGAGACATGCGCGCCGCCCTTGGTGATTTCCTGGATTGCCTCGACCACATCGCCCCTGCCGTCGATCGCGGCCACCGCACCGAGGTCCCTTGCCAGCTTCAGCTTGGCCGGGTCGAGATCCACCCCGATCACATTCGCCCCGGCGGCATTCGCGATCATCACGGCCGAGAGACCGACGCCACCACAGCCATGCACGGCGACCCACTGGCCTGCGCTGACCTTGCCCTGGTCGATCACGGCCCGGAACGAGGTTGCAAAACGGCATCCAAGGCTTGCAGCGGTGGCGTAATCCATGGCTTCGGGCAGAGCCACGACGTTCAGATCGGCCTGATGGATCGGTACATATTCCGCGAAGCTACCCCAATGGGTGAAGCCGGGCTGCTCCTGATGTGAACACACCTGCTGATGGCCCGCATGGCATTCGCTGCACGCGCCGCAGCCGCAGATGAACGGGACCGTGACCCGGTCGCCCACCTTCCAGTTTCTGACATCCTTGCCGACTGCCGCTATCGCACCGGCAAATTCGTGGCCCGGGACGTGCGGCAACGCAATGCCGCTGTCATGTCCCATCCAGCCGTGCCAGTCGCTCCTGCAAATCCCGGTCGCCTCGACCTTGATGACGCAGCCTTTGGCCGTCGGCACGGGGTCATCGACCTCGACGACTTTCGGCGGTGTCGCGAACTGCTCGAAACGCACGGCTCTCATACGGCTGCAATCTCCTGGCAGTCGGTGATGACGGGAGAGCTTATCGCATGCCGGCGAACACATCGAGCCGGCGTTGCCGTTCGAATGGCTTCGAGGTGATCTGTTTCACTCAGCGCTGCCGGTTTTCGCTAAAGCATCGGCCCGAAAATCGGAATCGTTTTTCGGAAAGCACGATGTGGTGATTCAACAGGTTAGAGCGTCCTTTGTGCGTCCATTCAGTGCACACGGCAGTCTCGTCGAACGGCGCATATCGAGTGCCTGACAGTCTGAGATTAGGCGTCCGCTTCTATCGCGCTCGTCATGCTCGGGCTCCGTCCCGAGCATCCAGTGCGCCGTTTAAGCTTCTGTTGTGTATAACGTTCCTGGCAACTGTGTTCATTCGAACGCCTTTCTGTCTCTCTGCATGGCGTTGAGAACAGTGAGAAGCTTTCTGGCGACGGCGATGATGCCGACTTTCTTCGATCCCGATCTTTCGGCGACGGCTTGAAA
>NZ_JAGJCF010000027.1 GCF_017815135.1 Jiella mangrovi
CAGCCTCATGCAACTGTTCAGGTTTCGAAGACGGCGCGGGAAGGGGCCATGCCAGGCACCGGTCTGCCTTGCGGACGACCAGGATTCTCTCGGCCTCCTTCCCGCCTCCCACCATACACCAATTCGAGCACACAGGATTCTCGGGACGGGGCCCGAGAATGACGAAGCGTCGAATGATGCGCCTTCTCGATCAAGTCGTGGCCGGCCCTCGAGGATCGTGTCGTGCGTCCAAATGGGCGCACAAAGGACGCTCTAACCTGTTAAATCTCCGCATCGTGCTTTCCGAAAATCGATTTCGATATTCGGGCCGATGCTGCAGATCGAACGAAAACCCTTTCAGCCCTTCGCCGTACGGGCCAGCGTCACGCCACGCCTTCTGGGCGTGATGGCGTCGTGATCTTCGTAGATCCCGTATTCGGTGGCCTGCTGATAGAGCATGTCGCCCTTGGCGCCGGCGAGAATCCGCAATTCCTTCAGTTCGCACAGGAGCGTGATCCGAAAGGCGAGGGCGCGCAGATGGACGCGGTTGTAGCAGAAGAATGCGAGTCGGGCCCGCTCCATCGGCGGGATGGCGCAGATCAGTTCCTCTCGCAGAGCCTCGTCCGAGCGCAACAGTTTCGCCAGGAGATCGAGGGGAACCGGACAGGTCGTCTCGTTGGGGATACCATCTCGGTTAGCTGCCATCGTGTTCTCTCTTTCCGGCTTCTGGCCCTTCATGCTCGGTTGAGGTCTTCTCCCGACTTCAACACTCTAGCTTTCGTGGCTTGTCCTGGCCTTGATCACGGGGACGTGAAAGATTGTATTTCGTAAGTCAGCTGCGATTTAATCTTCGACAGCCGAGGAAAAATCGACGAACTGATCATTTGTCTTTCGAATCAGTTGCGGAAAACTCAATTATAGATTGCGAAGCGTTGCGACTGCTATTGCAATCTAAAGCCATTCGTCACCGCAGCGACATGGCGATTTGTCGCAGATATTTTGCTTCTGCGACCAATATTTCCAGCTGATCAAGAAAAAGCCTGTCGAAGGTGATTATACTTCGGGTCGGCGCGACAGGGTCATATAGTTCACGTCCGTGTCGCGCGAGAGGCGCCATTCGTCGGCGAGTGGGTGGTAGACCACCCCGGTTTCGCCGAGCATCGAAAGGCCTGCGGCCTCGACCGGACGGGCGATCTCCTGTGGTCTGACCAGCTTGGAATACTGGTGGGTGCCCTTCGGCAGCCATCCGAGCACGTATTCCGCTCCGAAAATCGCAAAGCCGTAGGCCTTGAGGGTTCGATTGATCGTCGCGACGAACAAGAGGCCGCCAGGCTTCACCATTTTGGCGCAGGACGACAGGAACAGATCGACATTGGCGACATGCTCGACAATCTCGAGCGCCAAAACGACATCGAAGGTCTCGCCGCCTTCTGCGATATCTTCGGCGGTGGTGGCGCGGTAGTCGATCGCAAGGCCGGAGCCCTCAGCATGCAGCTTGGCCACTTCGATATTCGTCTCCGACGCATCCGCGCCGACGACCGTGGCGCCGAGGCGTGCCAGCGGCTCGGAGATCAACCCGCCGCCGCAGCCGATGTCGAGCACGGACAGGCCGGCAAAGGGTTTCGGCTGCATCGTGTCGCGGGCGAAATTCGTCGCCATCTCCTCGCGTATGTAGTCGAGGCGCACGGGATTGAACTTGTGCAGCGGCTTGAACTTGCCGGCGGGGTTCCACCACTCCTGGGCGAGGCGCGAAAAGCGCTCGATCTCGTCCGCGTCGATCGTGGTACCCTCTGACATCAGCCCAGCCCGTTCCATTCCTTGCTCCGCACACGGATGTTCGTCTCGCGGCCCCGAAGTCAAGGCGCGCGGCGGCACGCGGTCGTCGATCTTCCCGGCAAAACGGAATACTGTCGGCAAAGCCGAGGGCGCCTGCAAGCATCAAGTGGCTGCGGATGGCGGCCTTCGCCAGATCTCGCCGCTGTCGCCGGCGGTCTTGAGGCAAGGATTTTTCGCCGCGATCTACCGGCGAGCGGCATTTCGGAGGCAATGATTGCGCCTTTCGCCGCCATCGGTTAGGGAACGCGCGCCGAAGGGGCAGTCGCAGCGCTGCTTCGACGGTGTCAAAGAAAAGACGAACCGCCGGGCCCGACAGGGCGCCGCGCCCCCGAAGTGACTATCGCAGCTCATGGCCCGTCTCGTCCTGAAATTCGGCGGAACCTCCGTCGGCGACATCGACCGCATCCGAAACGTCGCCCGCCACGTCAAACGTGAGGTCGACGCCGGTCATCACGTCGCCGTCGTCGTTTCGGCCATGTCCGGCAAGACCAACGAGCTGGTCGGATGGTGCCGGCAATCCTCGCCGATCCATGATGCGCGCGAGTATGACGCGGTCGTCGCCTCGGGAGAGCAGGTCACCGCCGGTCTTCTGGCGATCACGCTGCAGGCGATGGGCGTCAATGCGCGCTCGTGGCAGGGCTGGCAGATCCCGATTCGCACCGACGGCTCGCACGGGGCCGCGCGCATCCAGGAGATCGACGCCAGCGAGATCGTGCGGCGGTTCGAGGGCGAGGGGCAGGTCGCCGTCGTCGCCGGCTTCCAGGGGATCGCGCCGGACAACCGCATCGCGACGCTGGGGCGCGGTGGCTCCGACACCAGCGCCGTTGCCATCGCCGCGGCGATCGCCGCCGATCGCTGCGACATCTACACCGATGTCGATGGCGTCTATACCACCGATCCGCGCATCGAGCCGAAAGCGCGGCGCATGGCCAAGATCTCCTTCGAGGAGATGCTGGAAATGGCCTCGCTCGGCGCCAAGGTGCTGCAGGTGCGCTCGGTGGAGCTTGCCATGGTACACAAGGTGCGCACCTTCGTGCGCTCCTCCTTCATAGATCCTGACGCTCCCGGCATGGACGACTTCGACAATCCGCCGGGAACCCTCATTTGCGACGAGGACGAAATCGTGGAACAGCAGGTCGTAACGGGTATCGCCTATTCCAAGGACGAGGCGCAGATATCGCTGCGCCGCGTCGAGGATCGGCCGGGCGTCGCCGCGGCGATCTTCGGGCCGCTGGCCGATGCCGGCGTCAATGTCGACATGATCGTCCAGAACATTTCCGAATCCGGCGATGCGACGGACATGACCTTCACGGTGCCGGCCGGCGATCTCGCCAAGGCGACGGCGATCCTCGAAGCGGCCAAGGCCGAAATGCGCTATGATTCGCTGCAGAGCGAATCCGGCCTCACCAAGGTCTCGGTGATCGGCATCGGCATGCGCAGCCATACCGGCGTCGCGGCAACCGCCTTCAAGTCCCTCGCCGCCCGCAGCATCAACATCAAGGCGATCACCACCTCCGAGATCAAGATCTCGATCCTGATCGACGGCGACTACACGGAGCTTGCCGTGCGCGCTCTGCACGGCGTTTACGGCCTCGACAAGGCTTGAGCCGACGGCTGCGTCGCATGGGGGTTTGAACGAACCGGTCACGGCGATCAACTGAAAGCGGCAGGGTTCTTGCTTCACCACGGTCAAATCCGGCACGATGGCCGCAAGATGCGGCAGTGAGTCGGGCCTATCGCTTTGTCGCCGAGAAGTATGGCGATGGGATAGTTTTGGATCGAGACTGGTCTCGGGTATCTTCCTCGATGCCAAAGGACGGAAGGCAGCGTTGAACAGGGGCGACACCTCAGGTCCGCGGGTGCTGATGCGCCGCATTCGGGAGCTCATGATCGAGCCCCTGGAGCCTCAGGCGCGTCTCGATCAGATCGTCAAGCTCATCGCCACGCATATGGAGACCGAGGTCTGCTCGCTTTATGTGCTGCGTGCCGACGGCGTACTCGAACTCTACGCGACCGAAGGCCTCAATCCGGGGGCGGTGCATCTAGCGCAGCTGAGGCTCGGCGAGGGCCTCGTCGGCACGATCGCCGCCACCGCCCGGCCGCATAACCTGTCGGACGCACAGAACCATCCGGCCTTCACCTACCTGCCGGAGACCGGCGAGGAAGCCTACGCAACCTTCCTCGGCGTTCCGGTGCTGCGCGCCGGCCGAACGCTCGGCGTCCTCGTCGTCCAGAACAAGGCGGTGGGCCGGGTCTATCCGGAGGAAGAATCCGAAGCGCTCGAGACCGTTGCGATGGTCATCGCCGAGATGATCGCGGCGGGCGGGCTGGAGGGGCTTCTGCGGCCCGGCGTCACGCTCGACCTCACACGGCCCGTCAGTTTCGAGGGCGTGCCGCTCTGCGACGGCATCGGCATCGGCCAGGTCGTCCTGCACGAGCCGCGCGTCGTGGTGTCGAACCTTTTCAACGAAGACGTGGAGAGCGAGGTTGCGCGGCTGTCCGAGGCGCTGACGATCCTGCGCAAATCCATCGAGGACATGCTGGCGCTGCGCGAGGTCGCCGACGAGGGCGAGCATCGGGCGGTGCTCGAGACCTATCGCAAGTTCGCCCGTGATCGCGGCTGGGTGCGCCGGCTCGAGGAGGCGGTTCGCAACGGCCTCACCGCCGAGGCGGCGGTCGAGAAGGTGCAGTCGGACATGCGCGCCCGCATGATGCATCTCACCGACCCCTACATGCGTGAGCGGCTGCACGATTTCGACGATCTCGCCAACCGGCTCCTGCGCCAGCTGATCGGCCAGGACGTCAACGGCAAGGACGTCACCGACGCGGTGGTCGTTGCCCGCAACATGGGCGCGGCCGAACTTCTCGACTATCACCGCGGGCAGATCCACGGTCTCGTCCTCGAAGAAGGGGCGGCGACCAGCCATGTGGTCATTGTCGCGCGCGCGCTCGGCATTCCGGTCGCCGGTCAGGTCAAGGGCGCCGTCTCGATGGCCGAGAAGGGCGATCCGATCGTGGTCGACGGCGAGAGCGGCGACGTCCATCTGCGTCCGCCGCCGGAGATCCAGAGCCTTTTCTCCGACAAGCTGCGCTTTCGCGCCGAACGCCAGCAGCGCTATCGTTCGCTGCGCGACCAGCCCGCCGTGACCCGCGACGGGACGCCGATCGGGCTGCAGATGAATGCGGGGCTTCTCGTCGATCTGCCCCAGCTTGCCGAATCCGGCGCCGAGGGAATCGGGCTGTTTCGAACCGAATTGCAGTTCATGGTCGCCTCGACCATGCCGCGCACCGGCGATCAGGAGCGGCTTTACCGCGCCGTGCTCGATGCTGCGGGCGAGCGGCCGGTGACCTTCCGCACGCTCGATGTCGGCGGCGACAAGCTGTTGCCCTATCTGCGCCAGAGCCCCGAGGACAATCCGGCCCTTGGCTATCGCGCGATGCGGCTCGCGCTCGACCGGCCAGGCCTTCTGAGGACGCAGCTGCGCGCGCTTTTGAAGGCGGCTTCCGGCCGCGCCGCGCGCATCATGTTTCCGATGGTCACCGACCTGTCCGAGATCCGCGCGGCGCGCGCCCTCATCTCGCGCGAACTCGAGCATCTGTCACGCTTCAACTACGTTCCGCCGAGGAGCCTCGAGGTCGGAGCGATGCTGGAAGTTCCCTCGCTGCTGTTCCAGCTCGATCCGCTGATGGCCGAACTCGACTTCGTTTCCATCGGTTCGAACGACCTGTTCCAGTTCTTCTTCGCCGTCGATCGCGGCAACGCCCATGTCGCGACACGCTACGACGATCTCTCGGTGCCGTTCTTGAGGGCGCTGCGGGAAGTCGTGCGGGCCGGAGAGCGGCACGGCGTTTCCGTCTCGCTCTGTGGGGAGATGGCCGGCCGGTCCCTGTCGGCCATGGCGCTGATCGGCCTTGGCTTCCGGAACATCTCGATGGCGCCGCCTTCGATCGGTCCGGTCAAGGCGATGCTGATGGCGCTCGAGGCATCGAGCCTGTCGGCCGAGCTCGATGCGCTTCTCGACGACGTTTCGCAGGCGGGGACGGCACGGACCCTGCTCGAGGATTTTGCCGCGCGTCACGCGATCCCATATTAGCGGGGGTGGGCGCAGACACCCTGAGGATCGGCGGAGCCGAACCGCCATCCTTTGACGATCCCGCAAAATCCAAGTCATTCAGCATTCGAACCGGACATCATGGCAACTCTGCCGAACACGACGTTGAACGAAATCACCCAGCGTTTCGCCATGCTCGAAAGGGAGATGGCGAAGGGGCTGGAGCATGAGGTCTATTCCAAGCTCGCGGCGGAATACGCCTCGCTGGAGGATGTGAATGCTGCGATCGGGGAGTACCGCCGGGCCGAGGAGGAACTGCAGGGCTCGCGCGCCCTCCTGAACGATCCCTCCGCCGACCGCGAGATGCGCGAGCTGGCTGAAGCCGAGATCGATAGTCTGAAGGAACAGCTCGAGGTGCTGAGCGGCCGGATCCAGCTCCTGCTCCTTCCCAAGGACGCCGCCGACGAAAAGGGCGCGATCCTGGAAATCCGCGCCGGCACCGGCGGTTCGGAAGCCGGGCTTTTCGCCGGCGATCTGTTTCGCATGTACCAGCGCTATTCGGAGCTCAACCGCTGGAAGGTCGAGGTCCTGTCGGCGAGCGATGGCGAGGTCGGCGGCTATAAGGAAGTGATCGCGGCGATCCGGGGCAAGGGGGTGTTCTCCCGGCTGAAGTTCGAATCCGGCGTTCACCGGGTCCAGCGCGTGCCTGAGACCGAGTCCGGCGGGCGGATCCACACCTCGGCGGCGACGGTCGCCGTCCTTCCCGAAGCCGAGGACATCGACATCGAGGTGCGTCCCGACGACATTCGCATCGACACCATGCGTGCCTCGGGCGCCGGTGGGCAGCATGTCAACACCACCGATTCGGCCGTTCGCATCACCCACATTCCCACCGGTATCGTCGTCACTTCCTCGGAAAAGTCGCAGCATCAGAACCGCGCCCGCGCCATGGAGGTTCTCAAAGCCCGGCTGTTCGACATGGAACGGCAGAAGGCAGACGACGAGCGCTCGGCCACGCGCAAGAGCCAGGTCGGCTCGGGCGACCGGTCCGAGCGGATCCGCACCTATAATTTCCCGCAAGGCCGGGTGACCGACCATCGCATCAATCTCACCCTCTACAAGCTCGACCGGGTGATCGAGGGCGAGATGGACGAACTGGTCGATGCGCTGGTTTCCGATCATCAGGCCCGGCTTCTCGCCGCCGTCGGCGTCGAGGACGGGGTGTGAGGACGTCGCAATGAGCGGCCCTGCCGATTCCGATGGCGGCGTCTCGACATCGGGCCTCAAGGCCGCGGAGCGAGGCGGCGCTTGTCTCGGCGAGCTCTATGACGAAGGGGTGCGTCGCCTTCGCCAGCCGGATACCGGAGCGACGTCTCCTTGCGGTGCGGGACTTTCCCCGACGCCCGACCTCGATGCGAGGCTGCTCCTTGCAGCGGTCCTCGGCGTCACGCCATCGCAGATCCACCGCGCGAGTGCCCGTCCCGTTACGCGGGGCGAGGCCGAGGCCTTCGCCGGCTTCCTCGCCAGGCGCCGTGAGGGCGAGCCCGTTCACCGCATCATCGGCCGCCGGGCCTTTTACGAACACGAATTCGAGCTCTCCCCGGACACCCTCGAGCCGCGGCCGGAAACCGAGCTTCTCGTCGATATGGCGCGGCCATTCGTCGACGGCGCGATGGCCGAGCGTGGGGCATGCCTCTTTGCCGATGTGGGAACCGGCACCGGGGCCATCGCCGTGTCGCTGCTCGCGCTCTGCCCGCTTGCCGAGGCTGTCGCCATCGACATTGCCGAGGGCGCGCTGGTGACGGCGCGGCGCAATTCGGAGGCTGCGGGCGTCGGCCCACGCTTTCATCCGGTGCTGACCGACCAGCTTGCGGGCGTTTGCGGTCCATTCGATGTCATCGTCTCGAATCCGCCCTATATTCCGACCAATACGATCGGAGAACTCGACGTCTCGGTGCGCCGCCACGATCCGATGCTGGCCCTCGATGGCGGCCCGGACGGGCTCGCGGCCTACCGGGCGATCGCCGAAGATGCGGGCCGCGTCCTGCGCCCCGGCGGTGCGGTGATTGTCGAGATCGGGCACGGACAGGCGGGGGACGTCGAGACCATCTTCCAAGCGTCCGGCTTTGCCGCTGCCGGCCGGTCGAAGGATCTCGCCGGGATCGAGCGGGTTCTCGTGTTGACGTCGGGGCGGCAGGAGCCCGAAGCTTTCGCGAAGCCCGCCAGTTTCTAGGCGGAAATGGTTATTCGAGGAAATAAGGCTTGTCGCTCCGGGGTTTCCTCTCTATTGTCGAGCGCGTACGGAGGAATCGAGGGGGACATCTCAGACGGCAGAGCCGGGAGATGCTCGAGATGACCGAATGGTCGTCCGTTGAACTGGCAAGACGGAACGCCAGTCGAAACCGACCTTAGAACATTTCCATCGCTGGCCCGTCCTCGAAGAGAGGGCCGCGCACAGGAGCATTTTGCACGCTCCCGACGTGGAACGTCGCTGGATGTTCCCGATACACAAGAGACAGGAAGAGCATGAGGCCAGGACAGCAGCAGAAGAACCGTATGCGCGGTCGTGGGCGCAAAGGTCCCAATCCCCTTTCGCGCAACTACGAGTCGAACGGTCCTGACGTCAAGATTCGCGGATCGGCCCAGCATGTCGCGGACAAATACGCGATGCTGGCGCGCGATGCTTCTGCCGCCGGTGATCGCGTCATGGCGGAGAACTATCTCCAGCACGCCGAGCACTACAATCGCATCATCGCCGCTGCCCAGGCGCAGTTTCAGCAGCCGCGCGACGATCGCGAAACGCGCGACAGCGACGATGACGAGGACGACGACGACAACTTCGACAACAACAGCTACAGCCGGAACGATCGCGACGACCGCAACAACGATCGCAGCGACCGGAATGACCGCAATGAGCGCGGCGATCGGCGCCAGCAGCATGGCAATGGCCGCGACGGCCGCGATCACGGTGGCGGCAATCGCAACAATCAGCGCAATCGCGACGACAATCAGCGCGGCCGGGACGACAACGGCCAGCGGGACCGCCGCGAGCGCAACGCTCCGGCCGGTTCTGGCCCGCAGCCCGTCATCATGCGCGGCGAAGGCGAAAACCGCGGCAACGGCCACGATGCCGGCGCGAACGGCGCCGCCGACGAGGCAGCCGCTCGGTCGAACGAGCGCTCGCCACGCGATCACGCGGCGCAGGGGCGTGGCGCCAATGGCCGGGACGATGCGTCCCAGGACGGCGCCAATGCCGAGACGACGCAGAACCCGATCGGCATGACGGCGGCCGAAGCTCTCGAAGAGACCCAGAGCCGCGCCAAGCGTCGACCGAGGAGCCGTCGTCCCCGGCTTGCGGACAAATACGAGGCGAATTCCGAGACGTCCGATGAGGCACCCGCCACGGCGGAAACCGCCCCGAGCGAACCGGTCGCCGAAGCCGCAAAGGCGGCCGAGGACACGCCGAAGAAGGCATCGACGCGTCGCAAGCCCAAGGCCGAAACCGCCGATGGCGAGGAAAAGCCGAAGCGCCGCCGCACCACCCGCGCGAAGAAGTCGGACGACGGCGGCGATGGCGACGGGGACGGTGAGAGCAACAATCAGGGTCTGCCGGACTTCCTGCTCGCCTCCAACGGCTGACGCGTCAACGCTCTCGTCACGAAATCTGCGGGCGTCACCGGTAACGGTGGCGCCCGTTTCTTTTGCGCAACCGGTATCGTCGGTGTTCGTCACAGGAGGGCGTCACTCGGCAGATCCGGTACGGGACGGGCCGGCGATACGGCGCTGAGGCTTTCCGCTTTTCCCCTTCGGCCAGCAGGGAGGTGCGGAAACGGCAACATCGGCCCGAAACTCGGAACTGATTTTTGGAAAGCACGATGCATTAGTTCAACAGATTAGAGCGTTCATCCAGCGTCCTTTCAGTTTGCACGACAGTCTCGTCGAACGGCGCATATCGAGTGCCTGACACTCCGGGATCAGGCGTCCACTTTTATCGCGGTCGTCATGCTCGGGCCCCGTCCCGAGCATCCAGCGCGCCGATTAAATGTCTGTTTTGTCGAACGTTTCTGGAGTCTCGGGACGGGGCCCGAGAATGACGAAGCGTCGAAAGCTGCGCCGTCTCGGTCAAGTCGTGGTCGGCCATCAAGCATCGCGTCGTGCCCTATAGCGTCCATTCGAACGTGCGGCGTTCCTGCCGGCGACTTGGAGCCTTACGACTTAAGCGGCCCGACGAGGCCGAACCGCGCGCGCTGCGGATCGGCGCAAGCGATGGTGAAGGAGCCGCCGGGCACCTCGCTGGGGCCATGACGCACATGTCCTCCCGGAGCCTTCAGCCTTTCCTGGGCTGCGTCGACGTCATCGACCGCGAAATAGACCAGCCACCCCGTCTGGCTCCCGGGGGGTGCGGCATCACGGCTCCGATGCGGCCATCGCCGGCATGCCAGGCCTCGCGGTTCGACGTTGCAACGGGCGTGACGAAACCCTGGAAATACGACATGGGACTGTTGCCTACTGTCGGTCTCGAGCGAGGAGACGGAAATTGCCGCGGTGATGGAGAGCGTGCGCTTCATCCGCCGGTCAGATTTTCTGACCCACCGGACCGATTTCTTTCGCAAGAGGTGGACGTGAAACGCTTTTAACGCTGTCGTTCAGGCCGCGTTCTCGGTCGTCGATGCAGTCCTTGCAAAATCACCGATCTGTTCTGCCAAAGCCGCCTGAAAGGCGGGTCTCGAAAGGCACCGGTCGAGATAACGTTCAAGTTGCGGGAAGCCCCGGAGAATGTCGCTGTGACCGAGACTGCGCAGGACGCTGGCCATCAGGATGTCGGGCGCCGAAAACGCGCCGAGGAGGAACTGCTCTTCACCGAGCGCTGCCTGAAGCTGCGACAGGCGGGTCGTGACAGCCTTCTCCGTGCGCGGGCGGAGCTTTGCCTTGACGTGCTCGTCGTCCATGAAGAAATCGATTTCGACGAGCTGTGCGACTGGCGGCTCCACCGAATTGAGCGCGGCGAAACACCAGGTGAGCGCCTGGCGGCGGCCTGCGGCGTCCTTCGGCAGCAGCGCTTCGCTTCTCTCGGCGATAGTCCAGACGATGGCGCCGGATTCGAACATCGAGCTGCCGTCGAGGTCGAGGGCAGGGACCTGGGCGAAAGGCTGGCGCGCCAGATGCTCGGCCTCGAGTTTCTGCTGATGATCGATCAGCCGGCTTTCATAGGGCATGCCGGCTTCGTTGAGCGCCCAGCGCACGCGAAGATCGCGGACGTGGCCATGAGCGAAATCGGGCACCCAGTCATAGGCCGTGACGACGACGGAATGCAGCTGCATCGGAACCTCCCAAATTCCTTGACAAATGAGTTGATATCAACATATATAGATCATGTCAAATACAAATGATTCGAATCACGAGCAGCCAAGACCGGCGGTCCCCTACACGACGACCATCCGGGTTCGCGACAGCTGCCTCTGCCTCCACAGCCAGCGCGCGGCGCGGGCGATCGCGCGAAAGTTTGATGAGGCGTTTCGCCCGCTCGATCTGAAGAGCGGCCAGTTCTCGATCCTGATGTCGCTGAACCGGCCCGAGCCGCCGACGCTCGGCGAGGTCGCGCAACTTCTCGGCATGGATCGCACGACGCTGACGGCGAATCTGAAACCGCTGGAAAGGCGCGGGCTCGTGAATGTTCGGCCGGATCGGACGGACAAGCGCTCTCGCCGTCTCGCCTTGACCGAAGCCGGGGTAGCGCTTCTCGTCGATGCGGTGCCTTTATGGGAGTGGACCCAGGCCGAACTCGAGGAGGCGCTCGGCATCGCCGGCGAGCCGGATGCGCTGCGCGCGGGGCTGAATGCGCTTGCCTGAGTGCTTCCGATCGAGCTGATGAGCGCGATACATGACGCAGTTTCCTTGCCTTGTCCGGCCTTTTGCCACATTGGCATGTTGCCAGAGAGCCGGATCGCGGCAAAGGAAGGGGATTGTCCGTGAACGAGCACTATGGAGACGGGGACCATCGCAACTATCGTGGACGCAAGATGAAGCCGTCGCCAGCGCCAGAGCCGCCGCGGCGGTCGCGCCAGTCCCGCAATCAGCTGGTGATCTTCCTCAATTTCTGTCTTTCGGCGGCGCTTTTTCTGGTGCTGGCCGCGGGGGCGGTGCTTTACTGGGGCAAGAGCGAGTTCGAGCGTCCCGGCCCGCTGAAAAGCGAAGCGACCTATGTCGTGCCGTCCTCAACCGGCGTGTCCGCTATCGCGAGCGGCCTCGAGCGCCAGGGGATCATCGCAGACGCGGACGTCTTCGAATACGGCGTGCGGCTCTCCGGCGCCGGGTCGAAATTGAAGGCCGGCGAGTTCGCCTTTGCGCCCGGCGCCTCGATGCGTCAGGTCATGGAAAAGCTGGTCAGCGGCCAGTCGATCATGCACGCCGTGACGATCCCCGAAGGCTGGACGGTCAACCGTGCCTATGAGCGCATCGCGGCGGCCGATTTCCTGAGCGGGGACATGCCCGGCGAGGTGCCTGAAGGAACGCTGAAACCCGACACCTATCTCGTCCAGCGCGGCACCACTCGAAAAGAGGTGGTGCAGCGGATGAAGTCGGCTCAGGATCGGCTCGTCCAGGAGATCTGGGACGGCCGCGATCCCGACCTGCCGATCAAGGATATCGGCCAGTTCATCACACTCGCCTCGATCGTCGAGCGCGAGACCGGCATTGCCGGCGAGCGGCCGCATGTCGCATCGGTCTTCATCAACCGGCTGAAGAAGGGCATGCGGCTCGATTCCGATCCGACGTTCCTCTACGGCGTCTATGGCGGCGCCGGCAAACCCTCCGGCCAGCCGGTGACCCAGTCCGACAAGGACAGCGACACCCCCTACAACACCTACAAGATCAGGGGTTTGCCGCCCGGGCCGATCGCCAATCCCGGCAGGGCGGCCCTGGAGGCGGTCGCCCATCCGCTTCAGACCGACGATCTGTATTTCGTCGCCGACGGAACCGGCGGTCACGCCTTCTCGTCGACGCTCAAGGAGCACAACAACAAAGTCGCGAAATATCGCAAACTCCAGCGCCAGCGCGCGGCCGAGGAGGAATCGAGTTCCGGCAGTGGTGGTTGAGCCGCCCGCGACGCGGCCGTGAACGCTAATCCCCGGCTTTCTGTCAAAGGGGCTTGATCCGCGGGCCGGGATGGGACAGTCCAGGAGCCCGAGGGATCGAGGCGCATGTCGCGCCGGTACCCGATTGGAGCGCCCTGCGTGCGAATGGACGCATGAAGGACGGTCTAGCCTATTGAAGCAACGCATCGTGCTGTCCGAGAATCGTTCCGATTTTTGGACCGATGCCGTAGCCGGGTCTGGAAGGTCGAGCGATGGCGGTCAGAAGCATGACAGGCTTTGCCCGAACCGAGGTCGAAACCGCGGCGGGCTCCTTTGTATGGGAGATGCGCGCGGTCAACGGCAAGGGGCTGGACGTGCGCTTTCGCATGCCCCAGGGCATGGAGCATCTGGAAGGCGACCTTCGGCGCCGGCTCGCGGCGACCGTCACCCGTGGCAATGTCCAGGCCAATCTGCAGTGGCGCCGCGAGGCTGGCGCACCGGCTCTCGTCGTCAACGAGGAGATGCTCGGCCAGATCCTCGCAATGTCTGGAAAGCTCGTCGCCGATGGTCACGCCGCACCGCCGACGGCCGATGGGCTGCTTGCGATCAAGGGTCTGATCGACGTTGCGGAGGAGGCGGTGGACGAGACGACCGCCGAGGCACGCGACGGGGCCGTCGTCGCCGGCTTCGACGAGGCTCTGACGCGTCTCGACGAGGTTCGGCGCGCCGAGGGGGCGGCGCTTGCGAGCGTCCTGTCCGAGCGGCTTTCACAGATCAGGGACCTCGTCGATCGCGCCGACGGCGATCCGGCCCGTACGAGCGAGGCGATCGCCCGGCGCCTGAAGCAGCAGGTCGAGACCCTGATCGGCGCGAGCGATGATCTCGATCAGAACCGGCTCTATCAGGAGGCCGCGATCCTTGCCGCCAAGGCCGATATCCGCGAAGAGATCGACCGGCTGAACGCCCATCTCGCCGCCACCGAGGCGCTGCTTGCGAAAGGCGGCGTGATCGGCAGGCGTCTCGATTTCCTGTCGCAGGAATTTCACCGCGAATCGAATACGATCTGCTCGAAATCCAATGCGGCATCGCTGACGGCGATCGGGCTCGACCTCAAGGTCGTCGTCGACCAGTTCCGCGAGCAGGTACAGAACATCGAATGACACTTCCGCTAGACCTTGGCTCGACGCCGGAGATTTCCCGCCGTGGCCTCATGCTGGTCCTGTCCTCGCCGTCGGGCGCGGGCAAGTCGACCATCGCCCGCAACCTTCTCGAATTCGATCCGAGCTTTTCGCTGTCGGTGTCGGTGACGACCAGAGCCCGGCGGACGAGCGAGATCGACGGGATCCACTACCGCTTCGTCGACAAGGACGAGTTTCACCGCCTGCGCGCCGGCGAGGGCCTGCTCGAATGGGCAGAGGTCCACGGCAACTTCTACGGAACGCCCAAGGCGCCGGCCGAAAAGGCCATGCGCGAGGGGCGCGACATGCTCTTCGACATCGACTATCAGGGCGCCCTGCAGCTGCAGGAGAAGGCGGGCGACGACGTCGTCTCGATCTTCATCCTGCCGCCTTCGATGGAAGAGCTGAAGACGAGGCTTTTAAGGCGCGCCGAGGATTCGGCGGAGACGATCGCCGTCCGGCTGAAAAACGCCAAGACCGAGATCGAGCGCTGGCGCGACTACGACTATGTTGTCGTCAATGACGACCTCGACCGCGCCTTCCAGGCGGTTCGCGCCATCATCGCGGCGGAACGGCTGAAGCGGGACCGGCGGCCGGGACTGGAAGAGTTTACCGAGCAGTTGCTGGGGCAAGAGGTGGCGTGAGGCGGGCTGCCGAGCTTGACGATCGCGCAAAGTGTCACAAGCCAAAAGCAGAGTTTTCTGCTAACGGGATAACGGCGCACCAAGGACCCTCAATCTTGCGGCCGGAGCAATCTTTCCCATTCTCGACTGCCACGTGGCAGGCGCAGCACCAGAATATCGCTGTCCTGTATCGTGTAAATGATGAGATGCGCCCGAAAAGGATGGACACGGACCGGCGGTTTGACCTCGCGCCGCTCCCGCGCCATCTCGGGATTGGCGGCAATCAGTGCCAGGGTCTTCATGAGATTCGCCAGATAATCGTCCGCCTGCTTTTCTCCAAATTGCAGAGCGCCCTCCCGGTAAATTTCATAGAAGTCCTGCTCGGCAAGAGCTGACAACCTATAGGTCATGATCGCTTGCTTGACGAAAACGTGCTCGTGCCTCTGCCAGGAGCTCGTCGGGACCTTTTTCGCTGATTCCACTGGCCAGTGCGTTGTCGACGATTTGCTGTAGATCTAATCTCGCTTCGGCACGGGCGTGATCGAGGCGGATCAGCTCGCGTACGTAGTCGCCAGCATCGTCGTATTGACCACTTTTGACCTGTGACTCGACCCACGTCTTTAAGTCTGACGACAGGAAAACTGTCATGGTTGCCATGGCAACACCTCTTTTGCCTGCTTGGGCACTTGGGCGGTAAGATTGCCTTGGGCCGATTTGAAATCAAGCCCTGGATCGCCGGCCCCGTCAGCTCGCATTCGCCAGCCGCACGAACTCATCGACGCTGAGTGTCTCGGCCCGGCGCTGTGGGTCGATGCCGACTCTCGTCAGCAGAGCTTCGCCGCCGAGGGCCTTTAGGCTCTGGCGCAGCATCTTGCGGCGTTGGCCGAAGGCGGCGGCGGTGACTGTTTCGAGCTTTGGCAGCGCAGCCGGCATGGGTGCTTCGCGCGGGACGAGCTGGACGATCGACGACGTCACCTTGGGCGGCGGGGTGAAGGCGGCCGGCGAAACGTCGAAAAGGATCGCCGCCCGCGCGCGCCAGCCGGCAAGGACCGACAGCCGGCCGTAATGGTTCGAGCCGGGCGCCGCGACGATGCGCTGGGCGACCTCCTTCTGGAACATCAGCGTCAGGCTTTCCCAGGCGGGTGGCCACTCCTCGGCCGTCAGCCAGTCGAGGAGAAGCTGCGTGCCGACATTGTAGGGGAGATTGGCGACGATCTTCACCGTGCCACCCTTCGCCAGTTCGGAAAGATCGACCGTCAGGGCATCGGCTGAGATGATCTCCAGCCGGCCGGGATAGTGCGCGGCGATCTCCTCCAGAGCGGCGATGCAGCGCGGGTCCTTTTCGATGGCGACGACCTTCTTTGCTCCTTCGGCGAGCAGGGCGCGCGTCAGGCCGCCGGGGCCGGGGCCGACCTCGACGACGGTCGCCTCGCCCAGCGGCAGTGCCTGCCGGGCGATGCGGCCGGTGAGATTGAGATCGAGGAGAAAGTTCTGGCCGAGGCTTTTCTTCGGAGCAAGGCCATGAGCCTCGATCACGTCGCGCAGCGGCGGCAGTCCATCGGGCGAAGGCATCAGGCTGGCAATGCGATCCGCGCGGCGTTCGCCTCGAGCCTGGCCATCCGCCAGGCAAGCGTAAGCGCGGCGCGGAAGCTGTCGGGCCGCGCCTTGCCTGTGCCGGCGATGTCGGCCGCCGTGCCATGGTCGGGCGAGGTGCGGATGATCGGAAGGCCGAGCGTGACGTTGACGGTCTCGTCGAAGGCCAGCGTCTTGGCCGGAATTAAAGCCTGATCGTGATACATGCAGATGGCGACGTCGTAGCGCGCCCGCGCCGGCCCATGGAACATGGTGTCGCCGGGTAGGGGGCCGACGGCGTCTATCCCCTCGGCCTGCAGAATCTCGACAGCTGGCCGGATGACAGCGTCGTCCTCATGGCCGATCGCGCCCTTTTCGCCGGCATGAGGGTTGAGGCCGGAGACGGCAAGGCGGGGATTTTCGATGCCGAGCCGATGGCGATAGTCGGCTGCGGTGATGCGGCAGGTCGTCACGATCAGCTCGGTGGTCAGCTGCTTCGGCACCTCGGAAAGCGGAATGTGGATGGTGACGGGAACGCAGGAGAGTTCCGGCCCGGTCAGAAGCATGACCGGCGTCAGCGTGCCTCGTGTCTGCCTTGAGCACAGTTCGGCCAGATATTCGGTATGACCGGGATGTTTGAAGCCGACGTCGTAGAGCGCCTTCTTGTCGATCGGGCCCGTGACGATGCCGGACGCGCGGCCGGCCAGCGCATAGGCCACCGCTCGGTCGATCGCTTCAAGGGTGCCCGCCCCATTGGCGGGCGCCGGCGTTCCAGGCGTCTCGCCGTGTCGATGGGCGAGGGGGATCACCGAAAGAGCGCCGGCCGGAGCATCCCCGGCCGCCTCGGGCCGATCGATGGTTGCGATCCTCACCTTTCCGGCAAGGCCGAGCCGGTCGGCGCGTTCGGCCAGCATTTCAGGATCGGCGAGGGCGAAGAGCGGAGGCAGGGCCGCCTCGGGCGCCGCCATCATCATCAGGAGAATGTCCGGCCCGACGCCGGACGGCTCGCCCAGCGTCACCGCCAGGGGGGAGACGACGCTTTGTCCAGGGGTCATTTCCGCACGATCTGTGCGCTCTTGCGCAGCTTGTCGAGAAGCTCCTTGTCGGGGCCGGATTCGCCCTTTCCGAGCTTTGCGAGATCACGAGAGCGGAACACCATGGCCGCGGTGGCGTCGTCCGAGACCTCGCGGCTGTTGCAAACGGTGATGAATTCGGCGCCGCGCTCGGTCTCCTGCACCGGAGTGGTCTTGCCGGGCGCGGTTCGCTCGATCGCGTCCTTCCAGCGGCTCGGCAGTGCCGGCGTCGCGACGCGACCGAGATCGCGAACTGTCACATCGATCAGCTTCTTGGCGATGTCGTAGGTGTCCTTGCAGCCCCGGATGCGCGAGCGCATTCCCTCGGCCTCGCGCTTGCGCAGGGAAAGACGCGACTTGCGCTCGTCCGGCGGGACGACGAAGATCACCTGCTGCAGCGTGTATTCGGTGGTCGTCGGCTTCTTGCCGCCCTGGGCGAGCATGCGCTGCACGGCTTCCTGCTCGCTCACCTGCTCGTTCTTGCGCAGGCTGGCCTGCACCGCCTGGCCCCAGCCCATCTGGACGCGGATATAGTCCTTGAAGGCCTGGGCGGAGAAGCCGGCTCGCGACAGAACCTGGGTCAGCTGCGCCACGGTGAGCTTGTTCTGCGAGGCGAAGTTCTGGAAGGCCTGCTCGACGGCCTCGTCGGGAATGCTCACGCCCCGGCGGCGCATTTCCTGCGTCTTGAGGGCTTCGTCGATCAGCTCGTCTGTCGCCTTCTTCGTCAGGTTGCCGCCCTCGCGCCGAAGCTTGAGAAAAGCGGCGCGCTGGCGGATCTGATAGGTGGTGACAGGCTGCCCGTTGACGACCACCGCGACCTGCGACGCCGCTTTCGCCGGTGTCGGCACCAGCGACACAGCGGCCGGCGCGCCCACACAAAAGGCGAGGGCCGCTGCGACGGCAAGGCTAGTCAGTGATTTCTTGAACGTCATCAAGGCTCAGGCTCCCCACGCAAGGTGACATCTTCTGATGCAACGTCGAGCCGCAAGCGGGTGCGGAAGACCTTCCGCGCCATTGATCCCGACCGCATTTTGCCCCCGTTTAGGCGGTTTGGGACGACATGAGAAGCAAATTCGGATCAAAACGTTGCGCCAACGGTGTTCGTCGAGGCCGGCATTCAAGCGTCAAGCTTTGGCGAAAGCATGATGAGGACCCATGCCGGAAAGCGGCGGGTGCGATCTCTCCGCGACGCGCCGACCTGCCCGATGGCCGCTTCCGCCGACGCGGCCATGGCAGCGGCGACGTCTCGATCAAAGACCGATGTCGTAGGGCTCGTTGAACCTCGTCAACGTCCTGAGGCCGACCTTGAACATCACCGTCGATGACCCGCTATCGGACGAATAGCTGGAGTTTTCGTCCTCGTAGGCGAGCAGCATCGAGTAGCACTCGTTGGCCCAGCCGACAGCGACGCCGCTGCGGATGACGTTGTCGTTCTTGATGTCGTAGGCGACGCTGCCGTAGGCCGTCCAGTTCTGGTCGAATTTCAGCGACAGGCCGCCGCTGATCTGGTTCTGGTCTTCGATCGAACCATAGATCGGCTGCGCAGCGATGAAGGAGTAGGCAACGTAGCCGGAAGAGCGGGCCCCCTCGTAGGATCCGAAGAAATCGGCGCGCCGCAGCGCGAAGTCCTTTTCATCGAAGCGTCCCTGCGTGCCGACCGAGACGCCCGACGGCATGCCGAAGGAAACCGAGCCGACATAATCGGAGACGTCCGTCTCCAGGCCGGAATCGTAGCCGACGAGGCTGAGATCGCGCTGGGCGTAGGAATTCACGCCTGCCAGATGATAGGATTGGCCGACGACGGCGTCGATCGAATAGCCGCCGTCGAAACTGCCGGAATATTTCAGACCGACATTGGCGCGCGTGCCGCCCTCCACCCGGTCGTAGCCCGAAAACTTGTCGAGGGAAAACAGGTTCGCCGTGCTGAAGACGAGGGTCTGGGCGTCCTCGTTCGGCAGCATGCCGATCTTGCTCTCGTTCGGCCGGGCGATGATCTGGGCGATCGGCTCGATCACGTGGCTGCTGTGTGCGGTGGTGATGAGATAGGGATAGCGCGCTTCGAGCGCCGCCGTCGCCATGCCGCGCCCGCCGCTGCCGTCGATCGAGACCGCGCCGAAGGCCGCGTCGGTGATTTCCGTCCCGGCGTCGTAGAAGGGCAGGGTGGAACCGTCGCTCGACATGTCGGCGGTGTAGAGGTCGCCGCGCACCGAGCCGATCGGCGTCAAGACGAGGCCTGACGGCAAGACGTAGCTGTTACGCCACTCCAGCCCTGCCGTCGCGCGGGTGTAGCTGCCGTCGAGGCCGTTGTATCGCAGATAGTCCGGGTTGAACTGATTGCCGCTGAAGGGCGCGACGCAATCGTCCTCGGGGTCGGTGCCGCCGGACAGGTAGGTGTTGCAGATCCGGGTGACCGAATCGTGGTTGCGGTAGATCGAGGCGAGATTGGCCTCGAACTTCAGTTCGCCGCCGATGTCGGGCGTCTGTTCGATCCGCTCGTAGTCGAATGACGGCAGGACGTAAGGCTGCTCCTTGGCAATCTCCTTGTCGTCCGTCTGGTAGTCGAATTTCTGGGCCCTGAGGTCGAAATAGCTCTGATTGCCGAGACCGGTCAGGTAGATCTCGGAGGCGCGGCGCGAACTCGAATAGCCCTCGATATCATAGGTGTTGGAGAAGTTCGCGTCGCTTTGCGCGAGAACATCCCAGCCAAAAGTCCACCGGTCGGACAGGGCGAACTTGCCCGTCGTCCCGATCATCCCGCGCGCCTTGTTGTCGGCGTCGGGCGTGTTTGCGTCGAACGTGTCCTGATCCTGCTGGATGATTCCAGCAGTCTTGATCGTGAACATGCCGTTGTCGAAGGCCTGGCGGTATTCCGCCTCCGCGAGGAAGCCCTGCTTGGTGTAGTAGGTGCCCGCGACCGTCACGTCGGCGCTGTCGTTGACGACCATGAAATAGGGGACGCGCACGCCGTAGCCGAGATCGCTGGAACTCTTGAAGTTCGGCGCGAGGAAGCCGGATTTGCGCTTCACCGTCGGATCGGGTGACTGGAAGTAGGGAAGATAGGCGATGGGCGCGCCGAAGAGCTCGAAATGGGCTCCGTAGTAGCGGATCACCTTTTCCTTTTCGTCCCAGATGATCCGGCGCGCCTTGATCTGCCAGAGCGGCGCCCGCTCCGGATGCTCGCGGCAGGGTTTGCAGGCGGTGTAGACGCCCCGCTCGAAGACGGTGGTGTCGCCGTTCTCGCGCACCGCCTGCGCTGCCGCAAAACGCGTGTCCTCGGGGGTCTCCAGCCGAAGCGCTTCGATGAAGCCATCGCGGAAGTCGTCGGTGACGTCGATCTGGTCGGCGTAGATGAGATTCCCGTCCGGCTGTTGCAGCTGAACATCGCCGACAGCGATGAGTCGCCGCGTTTTCTGGTTGTAAATCAGCCGGCGGGCGACGAGCTTGTACTTGCCATAGTCGATCTGCACGCCGCCCGTCGCGGTGACGGCACCGCCCTTGGTGTCGTAGGTCACCGTATCGGCGGCCAGAAACAGCTTGGCATTCTTGTCTTGCACCGAAGGAACGGCGGGCAACCCGGCCTGTGCGCTGACAGGGGAGACCCCGCCAAACGCGCAAAGCATTGTTCCGACAAGAAGAATTGCCCACAGCCGAAGCCAGGTCGCGCCCGGTACGGCTGCGAACGTCCCCCTCGATTTCATCGACTACCCATCCTCCTGATGGAGCAGGATCGTTACCCCCAACGATCCCGCTGCCAACACCGGAAACCATGCTGCTACGACGGGGGGAACGATGTCGTTGCTCCCCAATGCCTTTGCGAGAAACGTTACCACGTAGAGAGTGAACCCTGCCAGCACCCCGGCGGCGATCGCGCGGCCAGCCTGTGCAGTTCTCGAGAACCGTGTCCCAACTGTCGCAGCCACGAGCGTCATTGCGAGGAACAGCGCCGGCCGGGCCAGAAGCATCTGGTATTGCATGTCAAACGCCTTCGCATTGAGCCCGAGGCTCGAGGCGACCTTGATTTCGGAGGGGAGCGACCAGACCGACGTCGCCTCCGGATCGGCGACGCGCTGCTCGACATATTCCGGTTTCAGCGTCGTCGGCAGGCGAAATTGCTGGGGATAGGACGGGGGATAGCCGATCCGCGTCACCCGCGGCTTGGAAAGCACCCACTGTCCGTTTTCCAGCGTCGCCTGATCGGCATCGATGCGCTGGGTGATCGAACCGTCCGGCCCGAACAGGAAAGCGCTGACCTGTTTCAGCTCGGTCCCGCCCTGGCTGACGGCGGCGCCTCCGATGATGGAGCGCACTCCGTCTGCGGATTGTCGCAGCCAGATCTCCTCGCCGGTGTTCGACGGCGCGTTGCCGAAGACGCTCGATTCGATCGTCGAGGCCTGCGCTTTCGTCCAGGCGGCAAGCGGGTTGTAGACGAAGGTCGCGGCAAGGCCGAGACAGAGCGAGCCGAAGGCGAAGGGCAGGAGGATCTGCCAGATCGACACGCCGGCGGCACGCGCCACGACGAGCTCCAGCCGGCGGTTGAGATTGAGCAGCGTGAAGATCGATGCGAACAGGATGATGAACGGAAGCGCCTGTTCCATGAAGGCCGGCACCCGCAGCGCCGAATAGCCGGCAGCGCCCGTGAAACCGAGGACCTCTGTGCGGCCACGGCGGCTGAGCTCGATCATGTCGACGAGATAGACCAGCGTGAAAACCGTGAGCAGCGTCGAGAAAAAGGACGACAGATACAGCCGCAGGAAATAGCGATTGAGCGTATGGTTCATCATCAGCGAGCTCCCGCCGCGCGATCTTTCCCGCCGTCAAAACGCCGCGCAAAGAAATTCCCCAGGGCCTGAAGAGCCTCGGCGATGCGCCGGTAGATCGTCCATTCGGCGATGTCGGTGTTCAAGAGGATGAGCCAGCTGTCGAGAAGTATGGCCGCAAGCGGCAGGGCATAGGCGGCCAGAGCCCAGCTCGTGTCGTTGCTGACCTGCGCCAGGACGAGGAAGCCGAGCGCCTTCAGTCCGAGCCCGCCCATGATGCCGAGCGTCATGGCGGCCGAGCTTGCCTGGCGATTGGTGCGGGGATGGGCTGCGACGACGACGGCCCACAGGGCGAAGGCGATGGCATAGAGCCATTCGGTCATCCGGTCGGTCAGCTCCGCGGTCAAAGAGCCGGGGTTCTCGCGATAGAGCTTGTCGGCCGGATTGGGCGAGATGAGATCGGCGGTCGAGCGCTCGGACGTGCGGACCCAGTCGCTCTTGTTGGCCGGCTGCAGATCGGCGAGATCGAAGGCATAGGACTGGAACTCGACGACGGCGACGGAACCGTCCTTCATGTCGCGCCGGTGCAGCTGGCCGTCGCTCAAGAGAAGCAACGAGCGTCCGTCCTCGTCTGCGATGCGCGCCTCGCGGGCGAAATAGATCAGTTCGATCTTCGGGTCGCGCGTATCGGCGATGAACAGGCTCTCGATGTTCTTGCCTCTTGCCGCGCCGATCGACAGTTCCAGCCCGTCCTGCACCTTTTCGAAGCGACCCGGCTGGAGAAACAGCGTGATCGTGTCGGCGTTGATGGCGCGGATCCCGTTGCGGAACGCTTGCGACGACATCGGGCCGATGACGTGCGAGATCAGGAGAATCACCAGACCGCTCAGAATGCCGAGGATGACGATCGGCTTCGCCACGACCTTCGGCGACGCGCCGGATGCGGCCATCACGGCCCGCTCCGAATCGGCGTTGAGCCCGTTCAGCGTCTGGACGCATCCGATCAGGACGGCGAAGGGGATGATGCCGGCGGCAAGATCCGGCAGAAGCATGAGCGCGATCCAGAACACATTGCCCGCCGCCGAGGCCGTCGACTTGACGATGTCGACCCGCGACAGCGCCTGGACGATCCACACGATCATCACCAGCGAGGCCAGGGCCCCGAGCGAGTTCAGCAGGGCGCGCCGGAAGACGTAGCGTTCCAGGATCGTCATGTCGGTCGGCGCCAGGCGGTCAAGAAGCGGCTCCTCGGGGATTTGCCGTGACGAGGCGTCGGCGTGGCCGGCCGCCTGCGGCGCCAGCTCGTGTCCGCCGCATCGAATGCCGACGACGCAATAGCCCCGCCGACGGGCCTTGTCGAGCAGCGCGGCGAAAGTCGCAGCGTCGTCGGCGTGCCGGCTCCGTTCTTTGCCGTTCCGGCAATCGTCTGCACGGGGCTGGGTCGCATGTGCCTCGCCGCTTCTCGATCAAACGCGATTGTGAATGTCGGCCTGCACCTTGGCGCCGCAGCTCCAAAATCCCACGCCTTGGCTAAGGAACGGTCAAGCGGCTTGGTTAACGATCCTATCGACGTCGGCGCCCTTGCAAATTCGATCGATACGCTCAAATTCCGGCGGGTCCGAGCGCTTGATCCGAATGGCCGGCGCGGCGAGCCGGTAGACAGGGTGCATGGCACTGCCACCCGGCTCCCTTCACCGGCGCGGTCGTGCGGTGGTCTTTCGGCCCGTGCTCGCAGAAAACACCAGGAGATCTCATGGCAACGCTTCCAAAAATCGAATTCGCCCCTCTCGGCGCCGCTGGCGGCGACGTCCTCGTCGTCTTGGCCGGTGAGGGCGGATCGGTACCGGAGAGCCTGCCAGGGGCGCTGCGCGAAGCCGTCGGCAAGGCGGCGAGGATCGCCAAGTTCAAGGGCAAGGGCCTTTCGACCCTCGACCTCATCGCACCCGCCGGCGTCGAGGCCGATCGGCTTCTCGTCGTCGGCACCCATTCGAAGGACCCGCGAACGGAGGAGGACTTCCTCAAGCTCGGCGGCACGATCCTCGCCAAGACCAAACGCGCGGCCACCGTCACCATTCGATGCGAAATGCCGGCAAACCCCGTTGCGGCGGCGGAGGCTGCGCGCATGGCGAGCGGCGCGCTCCTCAGAGCTTATGAATTCGACCTCTACAAATCCAAGAAGGCCAAGCCGGGCGAGGACGACGACAAGGAGACCGATGGCAAGCCCGCCACCTTGACCTTCGCCGTCGAGGACCCGGACGCCGCCCGCGAGGCCTTCGCCGCCGAGGAAGCGATCGCGGCCGGCACGATGCTCGCCCGCGACCTCGTCAACGAGCCGGCCAATATCCTCGGCCCGGTCGAATATGCCGACCGGATCAAGGAACTGACGGCGCACGGGATCGATGTCGAGATCCTCGGCGAAGATGAAATGCGCGAATTGAAGATGCACGCTCTGCTCGGCGTCGCGCAGGGCTCGCCGCGTCCGCCGCGGCTTGCCATCATGCGCTGGAACGGCGGCGCCGAGGGCGAGCAGCCCGTCGCCTTCGTCGGCAAGGGCGTCGTCTTCGACACCGGCGGCATCTCGATCAAGCCGGCCGGCGGCATGGAGGACATGAAGGGCGACATGGGCGGCTCGGCCGCCGTCGTCGGGCTGATGCGGGCGCTCGCCGGCCGCAAGGCCAAGGTCAACGCCATCGGCATCGTCGGCCTCGTCGAGAACGCCGTCGACGGCGCCGCCCAGCGGCCGGGCGACATCGTCACGGCGATGTCCGGCACCACCATCGAGGTGCTCAACACCGACGCCGAGGGCCGGCTCGTCCTCGCCGATGCGCTCTGGTATTGCCAGGACCGGTTCAAGCCGCAGTTCATGGTCAATCTGGCGACCCTGACCGGCGCGATCATCGTCGCCCTCGGCAACCATCATGCCGGCCTTTTCTCCAACAATGACGAGCTCGCCGAGCGCCTGACGGCCGCCGGCAAGGCCAGTGGCGAGAAGGTCTGGCGTATGCCGCTCGGGCGCGAATACGACAAGATGATCGAGGGCAAGTTCGCCGACATCAAGAATATCGGCGGCGGCCGCGCCGGCGGGTCGATCACCGCGGCGCAGTTCCTGCAGCGCTTCGTCAACGATGTGCCCTGGGCGCATCTCGACATCGCCGGCACGGCCATGGGCTCGCCGTCGAACGAGTACAACCAGTCCTGGGCGTCGGGCTTCGGCGTCCGCCTGCTCGACAGGCTGGTCGCGGATCACTACCAGTCGCAGTGATCGTTCGGGGAGGGCGGCAAACGCCTTCCCTTTCAGGCCCGGATCGGCGAAAGTCCCGGGGCATCGCGGCGGCGCGGCCAGACTTGGCCGTGCCGTCGGCGCGTCTCACGGAACCGCCACCCATGACGGAAGTCCTGTTTTACCATCTGACCGAAAGCCGGCTGGAACAGGCGCTGCCGGATCTTCTGGAAAAGTCGCTGGCGCGGGGATGGCGTGTCGTCGTCCAGTGCTCCAGCGATGAGCGGCGGGACGCCCTCGACAACCATCTGTGGACCTATCGCGAGGACAGTTTCCTGCCCCATGGCAGCGACCGGGAAAGCTCCGGCGCGCTGCAGCCGGTGCTCCTGACGACCGAGGCGGGTCAGCGGGCGAACGAACCGCATGTGCGGTTCCTCGTCGACGGCGCCGTCCCCGATACGCTGAGCGGCTACGTTCGGGCGGTCTATCTGTTCGATGGCCACGACGCCGAGCAGCTCGACACCGCCAGGGGCCGCTGGAAGGTCGAGAAGGCCGCCGGCCACGCCGTCACCTATTGGCAGCAGACCGAGGAAGGCCGCTGGGTGAAGAAGGCGTAAGGCGACTTTTTCCCTTCCGCCTCCTTTTGCTCCTCACTCCGGCAGCGCGATCTCGCCCTTCAGATAAAGCACGGCCTCGCCGCAAACCACGACGGTGTCGCCGTCGAGCTGGCACCGCAGGTCTCCTCCGCGCGCCGAGACCTGTCTGGCCGTGAAACTCTCCTTGCCGAGCCTTTCCGCCCAATAGGGAACGAGCGAGCAATGCGCCGAGCCCGTGACCGGGTCTTCGTCGATACCAGCTTTCGGGGCGAACATGCGCGAGACGAAATCGACCGAAAGCCCCGGCGCCGTCGCAATGACGTTGAGCGGCGGCAGATCGGCAATCGCCCGGCTGTCTGGCCGAAGGCCCACGACGTCGGCCTCGTCCGCATACACCGCGAGCCAGGACGTGTCGCCGGGGGTGGCGAACTCGACCACCCGGTCGGGTCGCCGGCCGAGGGCCGCCGCGACCGGTTCGACCGCGACGTCGTCATTTTGCGTGCGGCGTGGAAACCGCATGACGAACCAGCCGTCGGCATCGCGGCTCACGGTGAGATCGCCGACCATGCGGGTCGAGAAGGTCAGCGTCCCGGCGGCTTCGCCGAGCACTTCGGTGATGACGAAGGCGGTGGCGAGCGTGGCGTGGCCGCAGAGCGGGACCTCGATCGTCGGTGTGAACCAGCGAAGCTCCCACTTCGCCTCGCCGGCGGGCACGAAGAATGCGGTCTCCGACAGATTGTTCTCGGCCGCGATCGTCTGCAACGTCGCGTCGGAAAGCCATTCCTCGAGCGGCACCACGGCAGCCGGATTGCCGGCAAACAGCCGGCTGGTGAACGCGTCGACCTGATAGATCGGAAGGGTTTTCATGATCGGGACCTTGGATCGTTTCGTCGCTCGTCAGGATTTGACGGCTTTGACCGCCGAAGGCCAAGCAATTCCTGTCACCGATGCAAAAAATCGCAGCCGATCGGGCGTGGCGGGTGTCAGCGGCGTGGCGTCCGCTATCATTCCTGTCCGACAGGAGCAGAGTTCATGGCAGCCGGACAATCGGACACGAAGCATCACGATCACGCAGACGGGGGCGACGCCCATTCGCATGATCATCATGGGCATGGGCATGGGCATGGGCACGAAGGCCACGATCACGGCCATCACAGTCACGCCCCGTCAGTGTCCAGCGCGAACGAGCGGGCGGTGTTGTTCGGCTTTCTGCTGACCTTCGGCTTCATGATCGTCGAGGGGGTCGGCGGA
Organism: Jiella mangrovi; assembly: GCF_017815135.1. Lineage (GTDB taxonomy): Bacteria > Pseudomonadota > Alphaproteobacteria > Rhizobiales > Rhizobiaceae > Jiella > Jiella mangrovi. The sequence goes on from NZ_JAGJCF010000027.1 coordinate 27,211, forward strand.
CTGCTCTCGGGCTCGCTGGCGCTGGTCGCCGATGCCGGACACATGCTGACCGATTCGGCCGCTTTGGCACTGGCCTGGGCCGGCTTTCACTTCGGACAGAGAAAATCCGACGACCGGCGCACCTTCGGCTACATGCGCTTCGAGATCCTCGCCGGCTTCATCAACGCCGTGGCGCTGATCCTTTTGATCATCTGGATCGCCTATGAGGCGGTGATGCGGCTGATCGCGCCCGAGACGGTGCTTGCCGGCCCGATGTTGGCGATCGCGGTCATCGGTCTTCTGGTCAATATCGGCGTATTCTTCATGCTGCGCCAGGGCGACCAGGAGCATGTGAACATTCGCGGCGCGCTGCTTCATGTCCTCGGCGATCTTCTCGGCTCGGTCGCAGCCATCGTCGCGGCGATCGCCATCTATTTCACCGGCTGGACACCGATCGACCCGATCCTCTCGGTGCTCCTTTCGGCGATCATCCTGAGAAGCGCATGGGTCCTTCTCAAGAACACCCTGAACATCCTGATGGAGGGCACACCGGGTGATATCGTGCCCGAAGACCTCGTCGACACGCTGAAGCAAGAGGTCGAAGGCGTCGCTTCGGTCGAGCATGTCCATGTCTGGTCGATCACCTCCGGCCAGCCATTGGCGACGATGAACATTCGCCTGGACGAGGGCGCCGACGCCAGCACGGCCGTGACGCGGGTCAAGGCTCTGCTCGCGGAGCGGTTCGGCATCGATCACTCGACGATCGAGATCGATTTCGGCGGTCCGCCGGCTGTCTGCCCGCTCGACGAGCGGGAGGCAGCAAGGGACAAGCCGGCGCACGGCCACGACGCCGCCCATGAGAATGAACCGTCGGCGCCTGTCCCAGCCGGCTGAGCAGCTGTTTCAGCGAAGCCCCGGTCGAAGGCGCGAGAAGATCCTGACGAAATCGGCGCCGCGGCGCGCCGCAGCTCTTGACCTTCCCGTTAGTGGAAGCCCGATCTCTCGAAGCCGAGGGGACGGACGCCGTTGGTGTGTCCGAACCATTTCGCTCCACCGCTCGCCGGCCTTGCCGCCGATCGGGAGCGAACGCCTCTCGGCAAGGAGACGACCAATGAGCACGAACACCGGCACGGCTTTCTCGCTGACCTTTCCCGTCGACGGCATGAGTTGCGCGTCCTGCGTGAAGCGGGTCGAGACCGCGCTGGAGACGGTCGGGGGCGTCACGGCCGCCAGTGTCAACCTCCCACGCGGCACCGCGACCGTGAATTTCGGCGACGCGGCGGACGCGCCGGCGCTCGTCTCGGCGCTCGAGAAAGCCGGCTATCCGGCGCGTCTTGCCGAGGTGACGCTCGATGTCGACGGCCTCAGCTGCGCGTCCTGCGTCGGGCGGGCGGAAAAGGCGCTGAAAGCGGTTCCGGGGGTCGTTGATGCGACGGTGAACCTTGCCGCATCGACGGCCTCGGTTTCTTATCTGGACGGCGCTGTCGACCCCCGGACGATGACCGAGGCCTGTCAAGCCGCCGGTTATCCGGCGAGCCTTCGCGGCGTGGAGGCCGGCACCGGCGCCGACATCGACGGGCGCCACAAGGCCGAGCAGGCCGTGTTGATGCGCGAACTCGTTCTTGCCTCGGTGATGGCGGTGCCCGTCGTCGTCATTGCCATGGGCGGGCATGTCATGCCCTCTTTTGGCCGGTGGCTGGAGGCGGGCGTCGGGTCCTTCTCGCTCCTCGTCGTGCAGTTCGTGCTGACCGGCCTTGTCCTTGCCGGGCCGGGCCGGCGGTTCTTCGCCAAGGGTATTCCGGCTCTGTGGCGCTTCACGCCCGACATGAACTCCCTCGTCGCGCTCGGCACGGGGGCTGCCTTTCTCTATTCCGCTTTCGAGACCTTCCTGCCCTCGCTCATGCCTGAGGGGGCGAGCGGCGTCTATTACGAGGCGGCCGCCGTCATCGTCGTTTTCATTCTCGCAGGCCGTCTCATGGAGGAACGGGCCAAGGGACGGACCGGCGCCGCGATCCGCAAGCTCGCCGGATTGAAGGCGAAGACGGCGCGGGTTCTGCGGGATGGACAGCCGGTCGAGGTCGCGATCGAAGCCCTGCGCGTCGGCGATGTCGTCCTGGTGCGGCCCGGCGAGCGGATCGCCGTCGACGGCACCGTGACCGAGGGGACGAGCTTTGTCGACGAATCGATGCTGACCGGCGAGCCGTCTCCGGTTGAAAAGCGGGCCGGCGCCACGGTGGTGGGCGGCACGGTGAACGGGGCCGGCAGTCTCGCCTTCCGCGCCGAGAAAGTCGGTTCGGACACGGTGCTGTCGCAGATCATCCGCATGGTCGAAACGGCGCAAGGGGCAAAGCTGCCGATCCAGGCCATGGTCGACAAGGTGACGATGGTGTTCGTGCCGGCAGTGCTGGCGGCGGCGGCGCTGACCTTCGTTCTCTGGCTCGCCTTTGGTCCGTCGCTGTCGCAGGCGCTCGTCGCCGCCGTGGCGGTGCTGATCATCGCGTGTCCCTGCGCCATGGGGCTGGCGACGCCGACGTCGATCATGGTCGGGACCGGACGGGCGGCCGAGCTCGGCGTTCTGTTCCGCAAGGGAGATGCCCTGCAAGGGCTCGACGCCGTCGACGTCGTCGCATTCGACAAGACCGGTACCTTGACCGAGGGGCGCCCGCGCCTGACCGAGTTCGTTCTCGCGCCGGGGTTCCGGCGTTCCGACGTCGCGCGCCTTGCCGGCGCGGCCGAAATGGCGTCCGAGCATCCAATCGCAAATGCCCTGGTCGAAAGCGCGAAAGGACGCGGCATCGAGCTTCCGGTCGCCACCGGCTTTCGCTCCGTGACCGGTCTCGGCGCGGCCGCGACGGTCGAGGGCAGGGCCGTCCTCGTCGGCTCGCAGCGCTTTCTGGACTCCGAAGGCGTCTCGACCAAAGTCCTCGAGGCCGAGAACGAGAGGCTGGCAAGCGCCTCCAGTTCGCCAGTCTTTGTCGCGATCGACGGGGTGGCGGCTGCCGTGATTGCCGTCTGCGACCCGATCCGGCCGGAAAGCCGCCGCGTGGTCGACGCCCTGCACGGCACGGGGCGCCAGGTCGCGATGATTTCCGGGGACGTCCAGTCGACGGCCGAGGCTGTCGCCGGAGAACTCGGCATCGATCACGTCGTCGCCGGCGTGATGCCGGACGGCAAGGTCGAGGCGATCAGATCCCTGCAACAGGGCGGGCGACGGGTGGCGTTCGTGGGGGATGGCATCAACGACGCTCCAGCGCTCGCCGCGGCCGATATCGGCATCGCCGTCGGCAGCGGCACCGATGTCGCCATCGAGAGCGCCGACGTCGTCCTGATGTCGGGAGATCTTGCCGGCGTCCTCAACGCCTTCGAGGTCAGCGGCCGGACCATGGCGAATATTCGCCAGAACCTGTTCTGGGCCTTCGGCTACAATGTCGCGCTGATCCCGGTGGCTGCGGGTGCGCTCTATCCGTCCTATGGCGTGATGCTCTCGCCGATGCTGGCGGCCGGCGCCATGGCGCTGTCCAGTGTCTTCGTCCTGTCGAATGCGTTGCGGCTTCGTTTCGTGGCTCGTGCGAAAGCCGGCAGGGAGAAGGGCGCACGCCAACGCCGTGTACGGCCAGGCCTGCATGGGAGCCCTCTCGCCGAAGTCTGAGCGGGCCGCATCTGCCGGGATGGCGGTGCGTCAGCTGCTGCGGGTGAATTACGGCCTTGCCGCTCACAGATCCTCGCGCAGCATCTGATCGATCTCGCGCCGCTCCTTTGACGAGCGGATCTGTTCGGCATCGATGGTGCGCGGGCTGAGCCGGACGCTGCCGTCCCTGGCCACGACGTCATAGGACCGCTTGGCCCAGATGCTGACGTCGTCGGGCCCGTAGACGCCGATGACGGTGATGGTCAGGCCTGTCAGCCCTTTCCAGCCATTGTGCGGGCCAGGCGAATCGTCCGGCCCCTTGTATTCGAGGACATGGGTGACGATCGATGCGAAACTGCCGAGATCGCGCATCGCCCCGGATTCCAGCGGGCCCTGGCGGGTCTGCTGCTTGATGTCGGTGGAATCGCCGCGGTTTTCAATTCGCTCGATTTCGGTGACGGGGTAGCGCAGTTCGCCCCCTCCGGTTTCCAGAGTGACGATGATCGAGCGCACGAAGACCGTGTCGCGGCTCATATTGGTGACGAGGCAGCGCGAGTCCAGATCGGATCTCAGACCGCGTGTGATCAGGAGCCGCGGACGGCGCTCGCGCTTGAAGCTCGAAAACAGCATCTGCAGATAGAACGCCCAGATTGCCAGCATGCCGAGATTGGCGAGGACGTTGATCAGAGCGGAATTGGCGGTGATCCATTCCAGCATGGCGTCCTTTCCTGGCGTTGTGCCGAACGCGCTTTCGGCGTCGCTCCTTGCGGACCGTCTTTCCTCGACAACCCGGCGATTTCCGGTCGGCGTCCGAAGATGAGACATTCCGACAAGATTGCGAGGCCCCCGCTCCGATCGTATCTTCAGGCGGCTGAAGACTTGGCTTTGTGGTCGCAAAGAGAGCGGGGTGCGCGATGAAGAGTGCCGGAATCCATCATGTGACCGCGATCGCGGGACATGCGGCGAGGAATCTCGATTTCTACAGTCGCGTCCTCGGCCTCAGGCTGGTCAAGAAAACCGTCAATTTCGACGATCCGAGCGCCTATCATCTTTATTTCGGTAATCAGGCGGGCGCGCCCGGCACGATCGTCACCTTCTTTCCCATCGAACATGCCGCGCCGGGCCGCGTCGGTGTCGGCGAGGTCGAGGAGATCATGCTCGCCGCGCCGGCCGCTTCGCTCGGCTACTGGTCGCACCGGCTGGTCGAGAAGGGCGTCGAACATAGCGGCATCGAGAAGCGATTCTCCCAGAGCGTGCTGCCGTTCAGGGACGCCGACGGCATGCGGCTGTCCTTCGTCGGAGCGGCTCCACCCGCATCGCCCGAAGAGAACACCGCGGTGCCTTCGTCCGGGGAGGTGCCGGCGGAACACGCGATAAGGGGCGTTCACGGCGTCAGCCTGCTTCTCGAGGCGGCCGAGCCGACCGCTGCGATCCTGACCGATGTCTTCGGCTTTGCGAAAGGCGGTGAGGAGGGCTCGCGCCAGCGCTACACGTCGGGCGCTGCGATCGGCGGCATCGTCGATCTCCACGCGGTCGGCGGCTTTCTGAAGCCGCGGCCCGGCCGCGGCAGCGTCCATCATCTGGCTTTCCGGGCCACGGACGACGCCGCGCAGGAGGCGATGGCTCAAAAGCTCGCCTCCGATCACGGTCGGGCCGTCACCGAGCAGAAGGACCGGAAGTATTTTCGTTCGGTCTATTTTCGCGAGCCCGGCCACGTCCTGTTCGAAATCGCCACGGACGGTCCGGGATTTGCCGTCGACGAGGCCGAGGCCGCCCTTGGCACCGGACTCATGCTCCCCGACCAGTTCGAAGCCTTGCGTCACCGGATCGAGGCGACGCTTCCCGAACTCTGAAAGCTGGTGTCGAGCCATCTTCGACTGTTACCGCGCACAAGGGCACGTGCACGGAATTTTCATGCCCTCACGGAATTATTCGCAGTTGTGATCGCTTGCCTGTCGTAATCTGGTCGGAAGGTGGCTAGATTTGCGAACGATCGTTCGCTCTCGTTGCTCGTCGATATGCGACGAAGCGAAGAAGAGACCCTCTGCCGCAGTTCCGACATGCGGCCATCGAAAGCTTGAAATGCCGGACAGGTTTGCTCTCGAAATCGGATTTGAAGCGCCGCCAGCGCCCGCCTCGGCGCATGAACTGCGGCGACAACAGGTGCTCGACGCGGCGCGCAGCTGTTTTTCGCGCTCCGGCTTTCATTCGACGTCGATGCACCAGATCTGCGCCGAGGCACAGATGAGCCCGGGCGCTCTTTACCGCTATTTCCCGTCGAAGGATTCGATCATCGAGGCGATTGCCGAGGAGGAGCGGGTGATGGCGGTGGCCTGCACCCAGCTTCTGTTCGAACCGGGCAATCTCGTCGAGCGGATCGTGCGGGTGGGTGTCGAATATCTGCGGCATACGCGGGATCGGGCGACCGGCGGGCTGACGATCGAGATCTGGTCGGAAAGCATCCGCAATACTGCCGTCGGCCAACGCTTCTGCGAAATCGAGACGACCGTTCGCGAGAGTTTCCACAAGCTGCTTCTGGATGCCCGCGACCGCGGTGAAATCGACCCTGACACCGACGTCGACGCCGCGATGCTGATGATCTTCGCTCTCGCCGACGGTCTGGTCCTGCATCTGCAGCTGAGACCGGAGATGGAAATCGAGACGATCGAGCCGCAGCTGCGGCGCTTCGTCAGCAGGCTCCTCACCCCGGACCGTCAAGAGACGGGGATCACAGCGTGAAGATCGGATTTTTTGTGAGATTGCTGCGGTCAGCAACGAGACGAGACGACAAGACGATGGCCAGTCATCACCGCAAAGAGAGCCGTTCGCGCCGCATCTTCGCCCCGCTCTGGGCAGCTGTCTTGCTGTCGGTGGCGATGCCGGCCGGCGCGGGTGCTCAGGAGAGCGCCGATGCGCCCAAGCCGCCGAGCATTTCGGTCGTCTCCGCCCGCACCGGCGAGATCGTCGAGAAGGTGGACGTGACCGGCACGCTGATGCCGCGCGAAACGGTCTCCGTCGGCGCAGACGTCGACGGCCTGAGGATCGTCGAACTTTCGGCCGACGAGGGCGACAGCGTCGAGAAGGGGGAGGTGCTCGCCCGGCTCGAAACCGACATGATCGATTCCAACATCGCGCTCAACGACGCACAGGTGGAGCGCGCCGAGGCCGCGATCGCGCAGGCCAAGGCGCAGATTTCCGATGCCGAAGCCGCCGCGATCCAGGCCGATGCCTCGCTCGCGCGCTCGCGGCCGCTGGCAGAAAAGGGCATCGTCGGCCAGGACGTTCTCGACCAGCGGATCGCCGCCGCCTCCAGCGCCCGCGCCAAGGTGAATGCGGCGAGGGAGGGGCTTGCGGTCGCCGAGGCCGACAAGGCCGCGCAGATCGCCCAGCGCGACCAGTGGGTTCTCAGGAAATCCAAGGCCGAGATCAAGGCGCCGGCGGCCGGCCTCGTCCTGTCGCGCGATGCAAGGCTCGGCGCCATCGTCTCGACCGCCTCCGGCAGCCTGTTCGAGATCGCCCGCGACGGGCTGATCGAGCTGGAAGCGGCGGTTTCGGAAACGGCGCTGGCAAGGCTCGAAAAAGACCAGAAAGTCGCGGTCTATGTTGCCGGGAAAAGAGAGCCTGTCGAAGGCACGGTCCGGCTGATCTCGCCAAGGGTCGATCAGGCGACGCGGCTCGGCATCGTCGACATCGCCCTGCCGAAGAACGCCAAGGGCCTGCATGCCGGCGCCTTCGCCCGCGGGGTGATCGAAATCGCCAGGCATGAGGGTGTGCTGGTGCCGCGCACGGCCGTCGTCTTCGAGGGGGATGACGCCGTCATCCAGGTCGTTTCGAACGGCGTGGTCAAGCGGCGAGCCGTCGACCTTGGCCTGACGACCGCCGACACGGTGGAGATCCAGAAAGGCGTCCGGGCGGGCGAAGAGGTTGTCGCGACCGCCGGAGCCTTCGTGCGTGACGGCGACACCGTGACGCCGGTCAAGCTTGCCGACAATGGGGGCGAGCGATGAACTGGAACATTTCCGGCTGGGCGATCCGGCATCCGGTTCCGCCGATCCTGCTCTTCGTCGTCCTGATCGCGCTCGGGATCTACAGCTTCTTCGCCCTGCCGATCACCCGCTTTCCCAATATCGACGTTCCGGTCGTCGCGGTCACCATCACCCAGTCCGGCGCCGCGCCGTCGGAGCTTGAAAGCCAGGTCACCAAGCGGGTCGAGGACGCCGTCGCTGGTGTTTCCGGACTCAAGCACGTCACCTCGACGATCACCGACGGCCAGTCGGTGACGGCGGCCGAATTCCGCCTGGAGGTCGATACCGACCGGGCGGTCAACGACGTCAAGGACGCGATCGCCAAGATCCGCTCCGATCTGCCGCGCTCGATCGACGAGCCGATCATCCAGCGCATCGAGGTCGAGAACCAGTCGATCGTCACCTATGCCGCCTCTTCGCCGGGCATGACGCCGGAGCAGCTTTCCTGGTTCGTCGACGACACCGTGATCCGCGCGCTTCAGGGCCTGAAGGGCGTCGGCCGGGTCGAGCGGATGGGCGGCGTCGAGCGCGAGATCCAGGTGCGGCTCGATCCGGACCGGCTGGCGGCGCTCGGCGTCACCGCCGCGACGATCAACGCCCAGCTGCGCTCGACCAATGTCGATCTGTCCGGCGGCCGCGGCGATTTCGGCGGCCAGGAACAGGCGATCCGAACACTGGCTTCCGCCGACACGGTCGCAGGGCTCGCCGCCACCCGCATTGCCCTGCCGGGCGGGCGGGAGGCCAAGCTCTCCGATCTCGGCGAGGTCGTCGATTCGTGGGAGGAGCCGCGCTCCTTCGCCCGCCTCGACGGCGAACCGGTCGTCGCCTTCTCGATCTACAGGGCCAAGGGGGCGAGCGATACGACGGTCGCCGATGCCGTGGCGACGCGCGTCGCCGAGCTCGGCCGTGAGCATCCGAATGTCTCGTTCTCCAAGATCGACGACAGCGTCACCTACACCTACGGCAACTACGAATCGGCCATGGAGACGCTGGCGGAAGGCGCGATCCTCGCTGTCATCGTGGTCCTTCTGTTCCTGCGCGACTGGCGGGCGACGGTCGTCGCCGCCATCACCCTGCCGCTGGCCGCGATCCCGACCTTCGGCGTCATGGATCTGATGGGTTTTTCGCTGAACCTCGTCAGCCTGCTCGCCATCACGCTGGTCACCGGCATTCTCGTCGACGACGCGATCGTCGAGATCGAGAATATCGAGCGCCACATGTCCATGGGCAAACCGCCCTACAAGGCATCGATGGAAGCGGCCGACGAGATCGGCCTCGCCGTCATCGCGATCACCGCGACGATCATGGCGGTGTTCGCACCGGTCTCCTTCATGGGCGGCATCGCCGGGCAGTATTTCAAGCAGTTCGGCCTGACGGTCGCGATCGCGGTGTTCTTCTCGCTGCTCGTCGCCCGGCTGATCACGCCGATGCTCGCGGCCTATTTCTTCCGGCCGCATCGCCATGACGGGCCGGGCTTCGTCCAGCTGTTCTTCAGGAAACTCCTGTGGTTCATCCCGCTCTGGGCGGTTGGCGCGGCGGTGCTCTACACGCTCGCGATCCTGCCCGATCTCGGGGCCGGCTCGGCGCTGGGCTTCCTGAAGCCGATTGCGGCCGATCTGCCGCCGATGGATCTTGCGACCGCCAAGAACGACGCGGCGCTGCTGGCCGCGGGCCTCTTCGGCCTGGCGATCCTACTGGCCTATCTCGGCATGCCCCACGCGCCGGAGGGCAAGGTCGGGCCGCTGACCCGCGCCTACACCGCCTTTCTGCGCGGCACGCTGCACGTCTTCCGGGTGCCAACGCCGTTCTGGAGGAAGGGCGCGGATGGTCGTCGCCGCCTGATCCGGTTCCCGTTCGGGATGCGCTGGGTGACGCTCGCCGTCGGCATTGGCCTGTTCATCGGCTCGATCGACGCGATCAAATACCTGCCGACGGGCTTCATCCCCAAGGAGGATGCCTCGCGCATCGTGGTCTCCGTCGAACTGCCGCCGGGCTCGACCCTCGAAACCACCCGCCGGGTGACCGACGAGGCGGTGAAGTCGATCCGCGAACTGCCGGAAGTCAGGAGCGTCCTCGTCATCGGCGGGTCGAGCCCGACCGGCACGCTGGAAGTGCGCCGCGCCGCGCTCACCATCAACCTGACCCGCAAGCACGAGCGCGAACGCAGCCAGGGCGACCTCGAACCGATCGTCGCGGCAAAGCTCGCGGCCATCCCCGATCTGCGCGCCTTCTATGTCAACGATCGTGGCGAGCGCGAACTCTCCGTCGGCATTCTCGGCGACGACGGCGACAAGGTGTCGGAAGTCGCGGCAAAGCTCGAATCGGAGATGCGCAAAGATCCGATGTTTTCGAGCCCCTCGGCCATGGCCTCCTTCGCCCGGCCGGAGATCCGCATCACGCCGCGCTTCGACGTCGCGGCCGATCTCGGCGTCACGGCCGACCAGATCTCCCAGACCGTCAGGGTCGCGACGATCGGCGACGTCGGGGCCAATCTCGCCAAGTTCAACCTCGGCACGCGGCAGATCCCGATCCGCGTCGAGCTGGAGGAAGACGCCCGCTCCGATCTCCAGACGATCCGCAACCTCAAGGTCACCACGGCCTCGGGGGCGGCTGTGCCGCTCGAGACGGTCGCCAATATCGGCTTCGGCCGCGGCCCCTCGACCATCGACCGCTACGACCGCGAGCGGCTGGTCAAGGTCGGCACCTCGATGGCGCCGGGCTACGAGATCGGCCAGGGCTCGGCCCGGATCGCCGAGCTCCCGGCGGTGAAGAACATGCCGCCCGGCGTGCGCCTGCAGGAAGTCGGCGACGCGGAAATTCAGGGCGAGGTCTTCGCGGGCTTCGCCTCGGCGATGGTTGCCGGCATCATGATGGTGCTCGTCGTCCTGATCCTCCTGTTCGGCTCGTTCTTCGTGCCGATCACGATCCTCGCCGCGTTGCCTCTGTCGGTGGCGGGCGTCATCGGAGCGCTGCTTCTGACGCACACGGCAATCTCGATGCCCGTGGTGATCGGTATCCTCATGCTGATGGGCATCGTGACGAAGAACACGATCATGCTGGTCGATTTCGCCGTCGAGCGGGAAAAGCACGGCATGAGCCAGACGGACGCGATCATCGATGCGGGGGCCAAGCGGGCCCGGCCGATCATCATGACGACGCTCGCCATGGCGGCGGGCATGCTTCCCGCGGCGATGGCGACGGGCGAGGGCGGCGAGTTCCGCGCGCCGATGGCGATCGCGGTGATCGGCGGCCTGCTCGTCTCCACCGTCCTGTCGCTGGTGCTGATCCCCTCAATCTACACGCTGATGGACGATCTCAGCCATGTGACCGGCCGCTTCTTCCATTGGATATTGCGGCCCAACCCGGCGATGGAAGCCGAGCCCGGCACCGGGCTCGTCGTCGCCCGTGACGGCGCCGTCCAGGCCGGCTGGCAGCATCCGGCGGGGCCCGTTCCCGCCGCCGGGCCGGGCCAGACCTTCGTCTACGGACCGCCGGCGATCTATCAGATCGGCGTGAGACCCAAGGACGAGGATGAGGCCCGCCCGCCGAGCCGCTATCCCCACGCGGCCGAGTGATCCGTCCGACCAAAGTCCCCGGCGCTGCCGCATCGGCGTCCGGGACCACTTGACCGCCGCTGCAATCGCGTGAAGAAGCGTTGCCATGGAACCCTTGGGTGAAAGCGCGCCAGCGCCGGACATCGAAATCAGACGGCTGAAGCTTTCGGATGCGCGTGACCTCGCGCCTCTGATCGCCGCCTATAACCAGTCCCTGTTTCGCGGGCCGCCGAGCTCGCCCGACACCTATTATGCCGAACAGCTCCTGCAGGATCGCACGGCCGAGCTGTTGGGCGCCCGGCTCGACGGCCGCCTCGTCGGCTTCATCATCTTCTACGACATTCCGGACGTGTGGACCGGCATGCGATCCGGCCTCGCCGACCACATCTTCGTCGATCACCGCCATCGCCAGAAGGGCATCGCCAAGGCCATGGTCGATGTCCTCGCCGAGGAAGCCGACGGGCGTGGCTGGTCGAAGCTCGTCCTGCATGCGCCGCGTAACCCCGGCACCGGGCGAAAGCTCTACGAAAAGGTCGCGGAGCCGGCCGACTGGGCGAGTTACGTCATCCGTTTCGTCGAGCGGGAACCCGAGATGCGCTGATGCCGAGTCGGCGTTGCGCGTGCGTCGGCATCATCTGACAGGCCTGGCGAGCGCCAACGCCGCTTGGCGGCCCCATCGGTCGGGCGGCTGTGCGCAAATAATTAGACATCGTTATAATATTGTTCGGAAACGGTATATTTAGAGTGCGCGACCGTCGAACTGGCGCGAGTCGCGGGCGTTCGGCGCGCAAACTGATTTCAGAGAAGGTTGGGCATTTATGCTGGGAGGGGAGAGCATCGATTTCGTCCTGCCGCTCATGATGTACTGCGTGGCTACGACGTTCTTCGTCATCGGCTATCGCAGACAGGCCGCGGCAATGTTCTGGGGGGCGGCATATTCCTGTCTCGGGTCTGCCTTCGCAGCCGACATGTTCCTCCCCACGAGCTGGCATCCAAGCCGCACCTTCATTGCCGATGCCCTGATGATCTGCGGATTTGCGTTCGTCAACTTTGCCAACTCCGCCTGGTTCGGTCTTTCCTTCAAGCCGTGGTTCATCACCATCCTCGCCGCTACGGGGATTTGCGTCGTGGGGCTGGCGACGCTGGTCCGGCCGTCGGCCCTGATCGAGTTTCTCGCCTTCAATACGACCTGTGTTCTGCTGCTGGCTATTGCGGCCGCGCGGATGGCGCCGAGTGTTCGAACCATCCTCCCCGGATGTCTGTTGGTCCTGACCGTCGCCGGAATGTTGGATATGCTAGTGCAGTCGGTTCGCCGCTTGGACGCCATGCCATGGGCGGGCGGACTCGAAATCAACGCCCATGCCCATTACGACTATCTGCTCGAGGTCTCCGGATCCCTGTTCGGCACGGCGACCGCAATCGTGACCCTGTCGATGGCCATCCTGCGCCACTTCGACGTCTACCGCGAGGCAGCGCAGCGTGATCCTCTAACCAGTCTCCTCAATCGGCGGGGTTTCGAGACCTCCTGGTTCGCCACGGCGCAAAGGGGGTGGGTGATCGAACTCGATATCGATCACTTCAAACGGGTCAACGACCAGTTCGGACATGCAACAGGCGACGAGGTCATCCGCCTTTGCGCAAGGAGCATCGAGGAAAACGTCCCGAAAGGCTCGTTGTCCGCGCGATATGGGGGCGAGGAGTTCGTCGTGATGCTGGGCCCCTGCACGCCCGAGGCCGCGCTCCGGACCGCGCAGGCGATAAGGCGACACTTCGCCCGGAGCAACTGGTCCTCCATCGGCTTGTCAGCGCCGATGACGGCGAGCGTCGGGATCGCGGCGATCGATGGCGATGATGCCTCTCCGGCCGATGCGCTGAGGCGCGCCGACGCGGCTCTCTACGAGGCCAAAAGGGGCGGCCGTGATCGCGTGGTGATGGCCGAAGACCGCCGCTCACGATTGAACATCGTCGCTGCCGGCTGAAGCCACGTCCGCGCAAATCATGAGCCACGGCTCGATCGAAAGACCCGCGGCTGATTCGCAATCGGCCGCCGGCCTGCTGCAACGCAACGGCTGCACCGGGCGGCAAATGCGAGGCTAATCGATTTATCGCCGGCTTCTTTTCGCAACTGCGGCGAAAGGCTTGCTTTCATATGACCGATCGTCCTTTTAGAAGGCTTCCATTGGCCGATTGCCGCGCTGCTCTACCCTAGAGGCGGTGCGGCCCAACTGCCGAACGCATGGACAGGAAGGCACCGATGTCCGACGTCAAATCCGCGCGGCCCCTCTCGCCGCATCTTTCGATCTACCGATTCCGCCCGACGATGGCGATGTCGATCATCCACCGCATTACCGGCAGCGCGCTTTATGTCGGCACGCTTCTGCTGGTCTGGTGGCTGGTGGCGGCAGCGAGCGGCCCGGACGCCTTCGCCACGGCTTCGGCCTTCTTCGGTTCGATCATCGGACAGCTGATCCTCTTCGGCTATTCCTGGGCGCTGATCCACCACATGTTCGGCGGCATTCGCCACTTCATCTGGGATACCGGTCAGGCGATCTCCAAGGAAACCTCGACCAAACTCGCCATGGCGACGATCATCGGCTCCCTCGCCGTCACCGTCATCCTGTGGCTCGGTATTCTGATCTTCGGCTGAAAAGGGGCAAAGACATGAGCGATTTCAGAACTCCCCTTCGCCGCGTGCGTGGTCTCGGATCGGCCGGCGGAACCGAACATTTCTGGCAGCAGCGGCTGACCGCGCTCGCCAATGTCGTCCTGATCACCTTCTTCGTGATCCTCCTTCTGACCCTGATGAACGAGAGCTACGAGGGGGTCCGCGAGGCCTTCGCCAACCCCTTCGTCGGCATTGTGATGGCGCTTGTCGTTTTCTCGGCGACGCTCCACATGAAGCTCGGCATGCAGGTGATCATCGAGGACTACGTCCACGGAGCGGCAAAGCTGCCGCTCCTCATCCTCAACACCTTCTTTGCGATCGCAGTCGCCGCGGCGTGCCTTTACGCGATCGTCAAGATGAGCTTCGGAGTCTGAGCGATGGCTGAGAACGGAACAACGAACGGCGCCGGCACGGGCGGGCAAGCGCACCGCACCGCGCCGGGCCAGAACGGCAAGGCCTATTCCTTCGTCGACCACACCTTCGACGTGGTCGTCGTCGGGGCCGGCGGCGCCGGGCTGCGCGCAACCCTCGGTGCGGCGCAGGCTGGCCTGCGCACGGCCTGCATCACCAAGGTCTTCCCGACGAGGTCGCACACCGTCGCCGCCCAGGGCGGCGTCGCCGCCTCGCTCGGCAACATGGGCAAGGACGACTGGCGCTGGCACATGTACGACACCGTGAAGGGGTCGGACTGGCTGGGCGATCAGGACGCGATCGAATATCTGGTCAGGAACGCCCCCCAGGCGGTCTACGAGCTCGAGCATTTCGGCGTGCCGTTCTCCCGGACGGAAGACGGCAAGATCTATCAGCGGCCCTTCGGCGGCATGACCACCGAATTCGGCCAGGGCCCGGCCGCCCAGCGCACCTGCGCCGCCGCCGACCGGACAGGCCATGCCATCCTCCACACGCTCTACGGCCAGTCGCTGCGCCACTCGACCGAGTTCTTCATCGAGTATTTCGCCATCGACCTGATCATGGACGACGAGGGCGCCTGCGTCGGTGTCGTCGCGCTCTGCCTCGATGACGGCTCGATCCACCGCTTCCGGGCGAAGAAGACGATTCTGGCCACCGGTGGCTACGGCCGCGCCTATTTCTCGGCCACATCGGCCCATACCTGCACCGGCGATGGCGGCGGCATGGTGCTGAGGGCCGGCCTGCCGCTGCAGGACATGGAATTCGTGCAGTTCCACCCGACCGGCATCTACGGCGCCGGCTGCCTGATCACCGAGGGCTCGCGCGGCGAGGGCGGCTATCTCACCAATTCCGAGGGCGAGCGCTTCATGGAGCGCTATGCTCCCTCGGCCAAGGATCTTGCCTCGCGCGACGTCGTCTCACGCTCGATGACGATGGAAATCCGCGAGGGCCGCGGCGTCGGCAAGAACAAGGACCACATCTTCCTGCATCTCGACCATCTCGACCCGGCCGTCCTGCACGAGCGCCTGCCCGGCATCTCGGAATCGGCGCGCATCTTCGCCGGCGTCGATGTGACGCGCGAGCCGATCCCGGTCCTGCCGACGGTCCATTACAACATGGGCGGCATTCCGACGAACTTCCACGGCGAGGTTCTGACCAAGAAGGACGGCAATCCCGACGCCGTCGTGCCCGGCCTGATGGCCGTCGGCGAGGCCGGCTGCGTCTCCGTCCACGGCGCCAACCGCCTCGGCTCGAACTCGTTGATCGACCTCGTCGTCTTCGGCCGCGCGGCTGCCCTGCGCTGCGCCGAGACCGTGACGCCCGGCGAGGACCAGCCGGAGCTTCCCGCCGGCGCCGGCGACAACGCGCTCGCGCGTCTCGATCGCTTCCGCTATGCCAACGGCTCGACGCCGACGGCCGAGCTGCGCTCGCGCATGCAGAACACCATGCAGTCGAACTGCGCCGTGTTCCGCACCGGCGAGATCCTCGAGGAAGGCCATCACAAGATCCACGACGTGTGGAAGGCCTCCGACGATATCCGCGTCACCGACCGTTCGCTGATCTGGAACACCGATCTCGTCGAGACGCTGGAATACGACAATCTCATTGCCCAGGCGGTGGTGACGATGGATTCGGCGAGAAACCGGACGGAATCACGCGGTGCCCATGCCCGCGAGGACTATCCGGACCGCAATGATCAGGAGTGGATGAAGCACACGCTGTCCTTCTGCGACACGGTGGAAAAGACCATCACGCTCGAAGACCGGCCGGTGCACAGCTACACCCTGTCGAACCAGATCGACTACATCGAGCCGAAGAAGCGCGTTTACTGACCGCATTTCGCAGAAGCGGTGAATATTCCGGCGGGCCGGCTATCCCAGTGATGGCCGGCCCGTTTGCTGTGTGGCCGCGATCGTCGCCGGTAAAAGCGTGGCGAAAACGTCAAGCAAGGGGCGTACGGGAGGCCTCGGGCATGGGCACCGGCCGCAGCGGAATTTCTTTCCAGGCGCATGGCTGTCATGCACAGCGCGCATGCCTATCGATGCTCGGCGTAACTGACAACAAACCGGACGTTCTCCGGTCTCTCGGGCCCTGCAAATCAGGCCCTTTTCACGGCAGGGCGCGGATCAGGGTCGGCTGGACGGAAAATCGCCAGAAAACAACCCTTGGGCGTATGCATCCGTAAGCTAAGCAACTTTTAAGGCGAGCTGGGATCAAGTTCGTTCAACTCTTTTGAAAGTCTTTGGTTGCTATTCGTAAAGCCGCGGCCGAATGCGCCGTTAAATCCATAGTTTACACGCTGCCGGAGCAACGGTCCGATGAACTTCTCGATTACCCGCAAATTGTGGGCCTTGATCACCGTCGCGGCGGTTGTCAGCATTGTCGCCACGTCGATGCAGCTCTACTCGCTGAACAACACCATTTGGAAGGATCGCGAGCAGCTCATCAAGTCGCAGGTTCAGGGCGCCACGGCAATTCTCGCGGCCTTCGAGAAGCGCGTCGAGAGCGGCGAACTCAGCCTCGCCGAGGCTCAGAAGCGTGCCAAGGAAGCAACGCGGCCGATTCGCTACGGCAAAGACGACTACATCTTCATGTATGACGACAAGGGAACCCGCGTCATGCATCCCGACGTCAAACTCGAGGGCAAGAGCTCCTGGGACGCGCAGGATCCGACCGGCAAATACCACATCCGGGCGATGATCGAGACTGCGCGTGCGGGCGGCGGCTTCACGAAATACTATCGGACCCGTCTTGCGGGCTCTGACGATCTGCAGGCCAAGCTGTCCTATTCCCAGCTCTTCCAGCCTTGGGGTTGGACCGTCGGTTCGGGCGTCTATGTCGATGATCTCGCCGCCGAGTTCCAGGCCAAGGCGATCCAGGCGGGCCTCTGGTTTGCCGGATTGCTCGGCGTCCTGATCGTCTTCTCGCTTCTCATCGCACGCTCGATCTCGCGTCCGATCAACCAGATGACCGCCGCGATGCGCCGGCTGGCCGCTGGCGACAAAGCCGTCGAGATCCCGGCGGTCGGGCGCAAGGACGAGATCGGCGAGATGGCCAATGCCGTCCAGGTGTTCAAGGAGCAGGCGATCGAGCGCGACCGGCTGGAACAGGAAGCCGAAGCCGCCCGCGTTTCGCAGGCCGACGCCAAGCAGCGTCAGGCCGATCTCGAACACGCCAAGGCCGAGGACCTGCGCGAGTTCATGGGCGTCGTCGATGCGAGCTTCGACCGTCTGTCCTCGGGTGACCTGACGGTGCGCATGTCGGGCAAGGTGGCGCCGGAAT
>NZ_JAGJCF010000028.1 GCF_017815135.1 Jiella mangrovi
CGCCTGGGCAAGTTCGTCGGTCTCGGTTGACAGCGTCTGCGCGGCGGCGGTCGATTCCTCCACCATCGCGGCGTTCTGCTGGGTCACCTTGTCCATCTGGTCGGCCGCACTCGAGACTTCGCGAAGGCTCGTCGCCTGCTCCCGCGCACTGTCGGCGATCCGCGCCACGACCTCGGCCATGCCCGCGACCTCGGCGACGATCTCGTCCAGCGACTTGCCCGATGCCGTCACCAGCGTCACACCCTTCTCGACCTGTTCCGACGAGGCGTTGATCAGGCCCTTGATCTCTTTCGCCGCTTCCGCCGAGCGCTGGGCGAGTGCCCGAACTTCCTGGGCGACCACCGCAAAGCCCTTGCCGGCTTCGCCAGCCCGCGCCGCCTCGACGCCGGCATTCAGCGCCAGGAGGTTGGTCTGGAAGGCGATCTCGTCGATCACGCCGATGATCTGGCTGATCTGCTGGGACGAGCCCTCGATCTCGCTCATCGCCGTCACCGCCTGGGCGACGATCTCGCCGCCCTTTGCGGCCTTCTGGCGGGCGGATTCGGCCGTCTGGCGCGCCTTGCCGGCATCTTCCGCCGTCGAATTGACGCCGCTCGACACCTCGCCGAGCGCCGCGACGGTCTGCTCAAGCGAGGCCGCCTGCTGCTCGGTGCGCTGCGCCAGATCGCTGGAGGCCACGGTGATCTCGCCGAGCCCGGTGCGGATCGTGCCGATCGTGCCGACGACACGTCCGATCGCCGCTTCCAGCTCCTCGACCGAGCCGTTGAACTTGGCCTTGATCGGCTCGAATTCCGGCGCCACCTTGCCCGACATGCGAACCGTCAGGTCACCCGAGGACAGACGGTCGAAGCTCGCATCGACGACGCCCATGAACTCGCGCAGGTCCTCGGCCTTGGCGTGTTCGAGATCGGCCTGGCGCTGCCTCGCCTCCTCGTCACTGACACGAGCGGCCTCGGCCTGGCGTTCCAGCCGATCGCGCTCGATCCCCTGTTCCTTGAACACCGCCACGGCACCCGCCATCCTGCCGATCTCGTCGCCCCGGCCGAGATGCGGTATGTCGACCGACTTGTCGCCGTCCGCAAGGCTCGTCATGATCCGGGTGACTTCGCGGATCGGGCCGGTCACGCTGCGCTTCAGGAAAAACACCACGGTGCCGACGACCGCCGCAGCAATCGCGAGACCGATGAGGATCGCCGCCGTCATCCGCTCCGACATGGCAGCCTTGACGGAAGAGGTCTGGGTTGCTGTCACCAGCGTGCCGACCGGATTTTTGCTATTTCCGATCGGGGTGGCAATGACGATGTGATCGCCGACCCATCGGATGGTTCTCTCGGAGACGTCGTTTCCATAGGCCGACAGATCACCGAGATTGTTCAGTCCCGGTGTCGAAAAGCTCGTCAGCGCCTCTCCATCTCGATTGAGGACCAGAATATCGGAGAGTTCGTTGGTTTGGCTCTTCACCAGCTCGGCATAAACGCCGGCAACGACGTCGGCCTTGCCCCATTTCACGCCACCCGCCATCTGATCGGCCATCAGGCTGGTCTCGGTTTTCGCCTTGTCCTCGATCGCGCTGTCGAGCATCGATTGCAGCTGTGCGAGCTCGAGGCCGACGAGAACGACGATGCCGAGGACCACCGGGATCGCGGTCACGAGCGCAGCCTTCAGGCTCAGGGAGATCGACTTGCGAGCGGGGAGCTGGGTGGTCATGGGGGCAAGGCCTCTCTTTGGTGGCTTCCGCGATCAGAGCTCGAGCATGTCGAGATTGATGCCGACGGTTGCGGCACCGATCGGCTGGCTCGTCTCGGGATCGACGATCGTGAAGCTCGCCTGTGACTGCAGCATCTGCGTCGATTCGTCCTGTTCGATTTCGTCGACGAAGACAGTCTCCCCGCCGGTGCCATAGGTCTTCTGCCACTTGGCCTCGTCGCCCTGCCAATAGTCGGATGTCGGGTCGCTCTGCGCGACGTTCAGTCCGTGGGAGTCCATCACGAAGACTTCCGTGATCAGGCCGCCGGCCTCGTCACGGACTTTCTTGAGATAGTCCGAGGCCGGGGAATTCAGGGCCCCGTCGACCATCTCGCCGCCGCCGGCGCCAACCTCGGACCGCCACTTCTGGTCGAGATTGTCCACATCGGACTGGGAGAGATTCTGGTTGGCTTCGTTCTGGGCCTTGATGGCGGCGATGATGGTGGGATCGTTCAGCGCTGCCTTCAGCTTGGAATTGACGAGCTCGTTGATCGGAGCGACGTGCGGCTCCTGCGCCGACGCCGGCTGAACGAAGACGTATCCTGCCAGTGCGAAAGGCAGCGCGTGGGCGACAATGCGTGAAATTTTCATCGTGGTCTTTCTCCCAGGACGTTCTGATAGGGGAACTGCCGAATCGCCCGGCGAGACGGCCAGAACGTTATACTGTTGATACTCGACCAAGAAAATGAATATATCTTTTACTCGTGACAATAGACTTAGATATATAATAAATATGCGATCGTCTGCGAGATTTATACTGGAGTAATATTATTATCTGCAAATCAGATCATTTCCGAAAGGAACAATCGGCTCCCGTCATGCCCCGCGCGCCCGCATGATCGCCTTCGGCAAAGCGATCCGGGGAGGCGCCGACCCCGCCAGGTATGGCAGCGGCAAGAAAGGCGCATGACGGGCCCCGCTCATCGAGGCAGCGCAGGCCAGATGGCGAGGCGCCTTATGCACGTCCCATGGCTTCCGCCACGCATGGCCGGACACACAGCCCCCCCCCGGGGCAGGCAGCAGGTTGCCTCGGCTTCCTCGCGACGGCGCCGGATCAGGCCATGTACCAGCCATGACTCGGCACGATCGACTGGCCTGTCAAAGCATTCGACTTGAAGCTTGCAAGAAACAGAGCGACGTCGGCGACGTCCTGCATGGTGGTAAACTCCTGATCCACCGTCTCGCCCAGCATGATCTTGTTGACGACGTCGTCTTCGGAAATACCGAGATTCTCCGCCTGTTCGGGGATCTGCTTTTCGACCAGCGGCGTCTTCACGAAGCCGGGGCAGATCGTGTTGGAGCGGACGCCGTGCTTTGCGCCTTCCTTGGCCATCACCCGCGACAGGCCCAGAATGCCGTGCTTGGCGGCGACATAGGCGGTCTTGAGGGCCGAGGGCTCATGGCTGTGCACCGAGCCCATATAGATCAGCGAGCCGGATTTCTGCGGATACATGTGTTTCACGCAGGCCTTGGTCAGAAGGAACGATCCGTCGAGATGGATCGTCACCAGCTTGCGGAACTCGGCGTAGGGAAATTCCTCGATCGCATGGACGATCTGGATGCCGGCATTGGAGACCATCGTGTCGATGCGGCCGAACTGCTTGGCCACCTGATCGACCCCGCGATTGACGGCGTCTTCGTCGGTGACGTCCATCTCGACGGCCATCGCCTCGCCGCCCCCGGCTTTCAGCTCGGCGACGACTTTGTCCGCGCCGTCCATATTGATGTCGCAGATCGCGACCTTGCCGCCCTCGCGCACGAAGGTCTCGGCGATGGTCTTGCCGATCCCGGAGCTCGCGCCTGTGACGACGGTCACGTTACCTTCCATCTGCATGGGTCTGATCCTTTGCTGTTCGCTCCTGCAGCAAATGGATGAAGCGCGACGCTGAGCAAGGTGGTTGGCCACCCTACAAATTCGTAACCCGGTGATACGCGTTTTCGTCTGGCCGCTTCCTTGTCCCCCGCTTGCCCTCCCCCTACCCCCCTGCCGAACGAAAAATGCCGACGGGGCTCTCCCCGTCGGCATCATGCGTTTTGAAGGCAGGTGTCGGTGATGCGCCCCGAAGGCGAGCGCTCAGAACTCGGCCCAGCTCTCGGACTGCGCCTCCGGCTTGCGTGCCGCGCCGCCAGCGCCGGTGGTGCGCATCTGGCGCACCGGCTGGGCGGACGGGCGCGCCGGCGACGCTGCTGGCGCGGTCGATGCCGGGGCTTTCGCGGCCCGCGACTGTGCCGTCTTGAAGCGCGCAATCGCGTTGGCGAGTTCCTCGGTCTCGGTCGAGAGCGTCTGGGCGGCGGCGGTGGATTCCTCCACCATCGCGGCGTTCTGCTGGGTCACCTTGTCCATCTGGTCGGCGGCGCCGGAAACCTCGCGCAGGCTCGTCGCCTGTTCGCGAGCGCTATCGGCGATCCGGGCGACGATCTCCGCCATCCCCGCCACCTCGGCGACGATCTCGTCGAGGCTCCTGCCCGACGCCGTCACCAGCTCGACGCCCTTTTCGACCTGCTCCGAGGACGCGGTGATCAGCCCCTTGATCTCCTTGGCCGCTTCCGCCGAGCGCTGGGCGAGCGCCCGCACTTCCTGGGCGACGACCGCAAAGCCCTTGCCGGCTTCGCCCGCCCGCGCCGCCTCGACGCCAGCATTCAGCGCCAGGAGGTTGGTCTGGAAGGCGATCTCGTCGATCACCGAGATGATCTGGGTGATCTGCTGGGACGAGCTCTCGATGCCGTTCATCGCGGTCACCGCCTGGGCGACGATCTCGCCGCCCCGTTCGGCCTTCTTGCGGGCCGTGTCGGCGCTCTGACGCGCTTCGCTCGCCCCGTCCGCGGTCTGGTTCACCGCGCTCGACACCTGGCTCAGCGCCGCGACGGTCTCTTCGAGATTGGCCGCCTGCTGCTCGGTGCGCTGGGCGAGATCGTTGGAGGCAACGGTGATTTCCGAAAGCCCGGTCCGGATCGTCCCGACCGTGCCGACCACCCGGCCGATCGCCGCTTCGAGCTCCTCGACCGAGGCGTTGAACTTCGCCTTGATCGGCTCGAACTCCGGCGCCACCTGGCCGCTCATGCGAACCGTCAGATCGCCGGAGGAGAGCCGCTCGAAGCTCGCATCGACGACGCCCATGAAGGCGCGAAGATCCTCGGCCTTGGTGTGTTCCAGATCGGCCTGTCGCTGCTTGGCCTCCGCCTGGCTGATGCGCGCCGCCTCGGCGTCATGCTCCAGCCTTTCGCGCTCGATCGCCTGATCCTTGAACACCTGCACTGCGCTTGCCATCTGGCCGATCTCGTCATGCCGGCCCTGTGCCGGAACCGCCACCGTCTTGTCGCCCGAGGCGAGACTGCGCATCGCTGTAGTCATCTGGTTTATCGGCCGCGCGATGGCGCGTGTGAGAAGAATGCCGAAGCCAAGAGCGGCGGCGACGGAGATCAGTGCACCGACCACGATCGTCACGGTGGCCGCCCAAATGGCGCTCGCGACCGTTTCGCTCGACGCCGCCATGTCCTCACGCCCCTTGGCCAGGGCTGCGTCGATGCCGTTCTCGATCGGCTCGATGAATTTGTCGGCGTCGCCGGAATTGAAGATCTTGAGCGCCGCAGGATAGGTCGCGTCGCTGCCGCCATTGGCGATCACCGGATCGGCGATTTTGCTCTGCCAGTCAGCCATCGCCTGCTTGAGCGAATCGTATTTTGCCGCGAACTCGCTGCCGGGACCCGCATGGTCTCTCAATGCGGCAAGCGCTGTTTCAAAACTCTGGTGGTGCTCTTTCACCCGCTTTGCGAAGTAGGGATCGCGCGTGATCATGAAGCCGCGTAGCGAATTCTCCTGCCGGGCCAGGGCGAAGCGCGCGCTCACGGCGTCCTGGGTCAGAACGATGTTGTGATCCTTCTCCTTGGCACCGGCATCGACACCGCGGACGCTCCAGAAGATGGAGATTCCCATCACCAGCGCCACCAACGTCAGCGCAAAGAATGAATATGTAAGCTTAGTTGATATTTTCATTTTATTCCTCACCACCCCCGCGGTTTCCGGGGAAGATTCGCGACAGCACTTTCAGGATTTTCAGAGTGGCAAAAAAAATATAATTTGTTCTTTATTTTTCCTGCGGATTCACCCGCTTTACACATCATCTTTGCTATTTAAAGACGAATATCCCAGATCCTAACCCTTGAGTTACCAACTTTTTACACGCGGGAGGTAAGCGACGAAGCGACGGCGACCGAGAAAGGTCGCCGCCGTTGTTCCGGCAGATCGCCGCCTCAGCCGCCATAGCCACCCGGCGTCGGCGTCGTGACGATCACCGCCTCGCCGGCGGCAAGCACCGTCTGGTCGCAGCCGGCGAGTTCTTCCAGCGAACCGTCGAGACGCCGCACCTCGGTCCGCCCCATCTCGCCGGCCTCACCGCCGGAGATGCCCTTGGGCGGCAGGGTGCGGTGGGAGGACAGGATCGCGCAGTCCATTTCCTTGAGGAAGCGGATCGTCCGCTTCGTGCCGTCGCCACCACGCTTTTCGCCGCCGCCGCCCGAACCCTCGCGGATGTGGAAGTCCTCGAGCACGACGGGATAACGCATTTCGAGGATCTCCGGGTCGGTGAGCCGCGAGTTGGTCATGTGGACATGGACGCCCGAGGTGCCGGCAAAGCCGGTGCCGTCGTTCATCCGGCCGGCCGGCGAGCCCGAGCAGATGGTCTCGTAATACTGATAGCGCTCGTCGCCGAAGGTCAGGTTGTTCATCGTCCCCTCCGAATTGGCCAGCGCCTCGAAGGCGCCGAACAGCGCATTGGTGACGTGCTGGGACGTCTCGACGTTTCCGGCGACGACGGCCGCCGGATATTGCGGCTTCAGCATCGAGCCTTCCGGCACGACGATGGTCACCGGCCTGAGGCAGCCGGTATTCATCGGGATCGGCTTTTCCACCATCACCCGGAAGACGTAGAGCACGGCCGCGCGTGTCACCGGCTCGGGGGCGTTGAAGTTGTTCTCGACGGAGGGCGAGGTGCCGGTGAAATCGACGACCGCCTGGCGCTTGTCCCTGTCGATCGAGATCTTCACCTTGATCACCTGGCCGGTATCGGTCGGATAGTCGTAGGTGCAGTCGTCGAGGGTGGCGATCAGCTCGCGCACCGCTTCGGCCGCATTGTCCTGAACGAAATTCATATAGGCCTGGACGGTGTCGAGGCCGAAGGTCTCGACCATCCGGCGAAGCTCGGCGACGCCCTTCTCGTTGGCCGCGATCTGCGCCTTCAGGTCGGCGACGTTCTGGTCCGGATTGCGGGCCGGATACTGGTGGTCGGTGAGGACGCGGCGAAGCTCGTCCTCCTGAAACTCGCCCTCGTCGACGAGCTTCAGATTGTCGATCAGAACGCCCTCCTCGTCCACCTTCGTCGCCCGCGGCGTCATCGATCCCGGCGCGATGCCGCCGACATCGGCATGGTGGCCGCGCGAGGCGACGTAGAAGAGGATGCGGGGCTCGCCGCGCGTCTCGTTCCCCTCGCCCTTCGAGGCCGCCTGCGGCGGCACCTCAGGATGAGGGGAACCGCTTTCGCCGGCGCGATCCTCTCCCCGATGTCGGGCGCCGCCGTCTCCCGATCCCTCATCCTGAGGTGCCCGGTCGCCCTCGGGCGGGCGGGCCTCGAAGGGCGAGGGATCGCGCGCACCCTCCTCGAACACCGGCGTCACCACCGTGATGTCCGGCAGATGCGTTCCGCCATTATACGGCGCGTTGAGGGCGAAGACGTCGCCGGGGCGGATCCGGCCTTCGTTCTGGGCGATGATCGCCTCGACCGAGCGGTCCATGGAACCCAGATGCACCGGCATGTGCGGGGCATTGGCGACGAGCGCACCCTTGGCGTCGAAGACCGCGCAGGAAAAGTCCAGCCGCTCCTTGATGTTGACCGAGGACGCGGTGTTCTGCAGCGTCACGCCCATCTGCTCGGCGATCGACATGAAGAGGTTGTTGAAGACCTCCAAGAGCACCGGATCGGCGCCCTTGCCTTCCTCGCCACCGGAGGTGCCGAGGGCGGCAAGCCGGGGCTTTGCCTCGACGCGCTTCATGAGAACGTCGTTGTCGCCGGTCGTCTCGGCCGCCCAGCCGGGCTCGACGACGATGGTCTGGTTCGGCTCGACAATCAGCGCCGGGCCCTTGACCCTGGCGCCGGGGCCGAAATTCTCCCGCCGGATGATCGCCGCGTCGCGCGCCTCGCCATCGGTGAAGAAGCGGCCGGTCTCGGCATTGTCGGCCTCGAAGGGCTGCGCCTCGCCGGTCTCGCCCTCGGCGGTCTCCTTCGGCTTCTCCGAGGTCTCGACCGACACGGTCTCGACGGTGATCGCCCGGCCCGGATAGACGAAGCCGAACTGCGCCTTGTGCGCCGCTTCAAAGCCCTCGCGAGCCTTTTCCAGCGCGCCGTCATAGGCCACCGGCAAGGTGGTGTCGGTGCCGTCATAGCGAAGCTGCAGGAGGATCTCGGTGTCGTGGCCGCCCGGCGCGACGCCCTGCGCCTCGACCTCGGCCGTCGTTTCCTTCGACAAACGCTCGGCCAGCGCCTCGATCTCGGCTTTCGCCTCGTCCGAGAGGTTGGCGACGAGAGCCTGCGACCGGCTGGAAAACAGCGAGGACAGGCCGATGCCGTAGGCCGACAAGAGCCCCGACATCGGATGAACGAGAACGCTTTCCATCGACAGGCTGTCGGCGACGAGACAGGCATGCTGGCCGCCGGCGCCGCCGAAGGAATTGAGCAGGTATTTCGAGACGTCGTAGCCGCGCTGCACCGAGATCTTCTTGATGGCGTTGGCCATGTTCTCGACCGCGATGGTGAGGAACCCCTCGGCGATCGCTTCCGGCGAGCGCCCGTCGCCAAGCTCTCTCGCCAGCGCCTCGAACTTCTCGCGCACCACGGCGACGTCGAGCGGCTGGTCCTGGTTCGGCCCGAAGACCGCCGGGAAGAGCTCCGGCTTCAGCTTGCCGACCATGACATTGGCGTCGGTGACGGTCAGCGGCCCGCCCTTGCCATAGGCGGCCGGGCCGGGATTGGCGCCGGCCGAGGCGGGCCCGACCTGAAAGCGGCCCTGATCGACCGACAGGATCGAGCCGCCGCCGGCCGCGACCGTGTGGATGCGCAGCATCGGCGCCCGGATCCGGACACCGGCGACCTCCGAATCCAGCGCCCGCTCGTAGGAGCCGGCATAGTGGGTGACATCCGTCGAGGTGCCGCCCATGTCGAAGCCGATGACCTCTTCAAAGCCTGCCGCCTTCGCCGTCTCGGCCATGCCGACGACGCCGCCGGCGGGGCCCGACAGGATCGCGTCCTTGCCCTGGAACATCTCGGCCGCCGTCAGCCCGCCCGACGACATCATGAACTGCAGCGAGGGCGCGTCCTCGTCGCCGGTCTCGGCGCCGAGCGCCGCGGCCACCTTGTCGACATAACGGCGAAGGATCGGCGTCAGATAGGCGTCGACCACCGTGGTGTCGCCGCGCCCGACGAGCTTGACCAGCGGCGAGACCTCGTGGCTGACGGAAATCTGCGAAAAGCCGGCGTCTTCGGCGAGCTCTTTCGCCTTCGCCTCATGCTTGGGATAGCGCCAGGAATGCATGAAGACGATGGCGACGGCGTCGATGCCGTCGGCCTTGGCGGCTTTAAGCGCCTCCTTCGTCGCGGCCTCGTCGAGATCGGCCTCGACGGTGCCGTCGGCGAGCACCCGCTCGGGCACCTCGGCGACCCTCGCATAGAGCTGCTCGGGCAGGATGATCTCTTTCGCAAAGATGTCCGGCCGGGCCTGGTAGGCGATCTTCAAGGCGTCGCGGAAACCCTTGGTGATCAAAAGCAGAGTCTTGTCGCCCTTCCTTTCCAGAAGCGCGTTGGTGGCGACCGTCGTTCCCATCCGCACGGTGCCGATGCGCCCCGGCGAAATGGCGCCGCCGGTCTCGATCCCGAGCGTCTGGCGGATCCCCTCCAGCGCGGCGTCGTCGTAGACGCCGGGGTTTTCCGACAGGAGCTTCCTCGGATGCAGAGAGCCGTCCGGCGCCTTGCCGATGACGTCAGTGAAGGTGCCGCCGCGATCGATGAAGAAGTCCCACCGGCCGTCACGATCCGCCATGGCGCTGGACGCTGACTGTTTCTCTGCCTGCATGTTGGGCACCCTGCTCTTCATCTGATCATTTGTCGGCGATTTATCGATAGATTATCAACGTATTTGACGGAGCGCAAATTCCGTGGAAGTCTATCCGTCATCACAACACGGGAGACCAACATGAAGCATCTGCCGACCCTGTCACTTGCCGCCGGCGCTCTCATGCTGCCGGGCGCCGCCCTCGCCCAGACCGCCTGGGACATGCCGACCCCCTATCCGGAAGGCAATTTCCACGAAAAGAACATCGCGACATTCGTCGAAGAGGTGAATGGCGCGGCGGGCGATGCCGTCGCGATCACGGTTCACAACAACCAGTCGCTGATCAAGCATCCCGACATCAAGAACTCGGTGCGCGACGGCATCGTGCCGATCGGCGAGCTCTTGGTCTCGCGTCTTTCCAACGACAACCCGATCTTCGGCGTCGATTCCGTGCCCTTTCTGGCGACGAGCTACGAAGACGCCAAAAAGCTCTACGACGCCCAGAAGCCCTTCATGGAAGAGGCTCTCGGCAAGGAGGGGCTGAAGCTGCTGTTCTCGGTGCCGTGGCCGCCGCAGGGCCTCTACACCAAGCAGGACGTCACCCAGATGGGCGATCTTACGGGCAAGAGCTTCCGCGCCTACAACAAGTCGACCGAGGAACTGGCGAAAGCCGCCGGCATGATCCCGACCCAGATCGAGGCCTCCGACATTCCGACGGCATTCTCGACCGGCCGGGTCGAGGCGATGATGACCTCCCCCTCGACCGGCGTCGATTCCAAGGCTTGGGACTTCCTGACGAACTACTACACGATGAACGCCTGGCTGCCGCGCAACATGGTGATCGTCAACCAGCGCGCCTTCGACGCCCTGCCGAAGGAAGCCCAGGACGCCATCGAAAAGGCCGCTGCCGAAGCCGAGACGAGAGGCTGGGAAGCATCCGAGGAAGAGACCAAGCGCACGACGGACCTCTTGAAAGAGAACGGCATCAAGGTCGAAGCGCCTTCCGATGACCTGAAGTCCGGCTTCCAGAAAATCGGCGAGACGCTGACCGAGGAGTGGAAGAATTCGGCCGGCGATGCGGGCGAGAAGATCTTGAAGGCCTACGAAGGCTGAGGTCGCTTCCGGCGGGGTATGGCGGGTGACGCGGGTCTAGCGCCTGCGCCGCTCACCCCCCTCTGCCCTGCCGGGCATCTCCCCCACAAGGGGGGAGATTGATCTTGCTCCAACGCCCGCGCCTTTCGACTGACGCTTCAGCTTGCATCCGCTGTGAAGAGACGCAGCGCAGCAAAACCGCCGATCTCCCCCCTGGTGGGGGAGATGTCCGGCAGGACAGAGGGGGGCGCCCAAGGGCGCTGACCTGACCAGACTTCGGCACGATCAATCCCCCGACAACCCAGCGAGGCCCCATGCGACGCGCCCTCGACACGCTTTATCTCACGGCAGGATGGCTGGCAGCGCTCTGCCTCGTCGCCATTCTCGTCCTTGTCGGCCTTCAGGTGGGCGCACGGCTGGTCGACTGGGGGCTGACGGCGCTCGGAGCCGGGGCAACCGGCTTCTCCATTCCCGGTCTTGCCGAAATCGGCGGCTTCCTGCTCGGCGCCTCGACCTTTCTGGCGCTGGCCGACACGCTGGCAAAGAACGTCCACATCCGCGTCGATCTCCTGACCCAGCGCCTGCCCGAGCGGCCCCGGCAGATCCTCGACGGCATCGTCGCGCTTCTCGGCGCTGCGCTCGCCGCCTTCGCGACCTATGCGCTCGCCGCGCTGGCGATGAAGAGCCTGTCCTATGGCGACGTCTCCTACGGCCTCGTCGCGGTGCCGCTTGCCGTGCCCCAGGGTTGCCTCGCGGTCGGCCTTCTCGTCCTCACCATCGCCCTTGTCGACGAAGCCGCCAAGGCGTTTTCCGGCAACGACCCCGTTCATGGCGGCGGAGAGGGCATCTGATGGACATCTTCACCCTCTCTATCCTCCTCGTCGTCGTCCTCTTCGGCGCCCTCGCCCTCGGCCTGTGGGTGGCGCTCGCTTTGACGCTGACGGCCCTCGTCGCGCTCCTTTCGCGCCCAGCGCTTCCCGACGCGCAGATCCTCGCCACCTCCTTCTGGTCGGCCTCGACCTCCTGGGATCTGACCGCCCTGCCGATGTTCATCTGGATGGGCGAGATCCTGTTCCGATCCAAGCTCTCCGACGATCTCTTCGCTGGCCTCGCCCCGCTGATGCGCCGGCTGCCGGGCCGCCTCGTCCATGTCAACATCGTCGGCTGCGCGATCTTCGCCGCGATCTCCGGATCGTCTGCCGCAACGACGCAGACCATCGGCAAGATCTCGCTGCCGGAGCTGAAAAAGCGCGGCTATGGCGATCAGATCGCCATCGGCTCGCTCGCCGGCTCCGGCACGCTCGGCCTCCTGATCCCGCCCTCGATCATCCTGATCGTCTATGGCGCGGCGGTGGAGGAATCGATCTCGCGGCTCTTCATCGCCGGCGTCGTGCCGGGCATCCTGCTGGCGCTGCTCTTCATGGGCTATGTCGCCCTCGCCG
This sequence comes from Jiella mangrovi, assembly GCF_017815135.1. Taxonomy (GTDB): domain Bacteria; phylum Pseudomonadota; class Alphaproteobacteria; order Rhizobiales; family Rhizobiaceae; genus Jiella; species Jiella mangrovi. The sequence goes on from NZ_JAGJCF010000028.1 coordinate 12,378, forward strand.
CGACCATGAACCCCAAGCAGATGCCGGAAAATGCCGATGTGCTCGCCAAGGAAAGCCGGCTCGCCTCCGCGCTCCGCATCGCGCCGGCCGTCCTGCTCATCCTCGGCACCATCGGCTCGATCTATGGCGGCATCGCCTCGCCGACCGAGGCCGCAGTCATCGGCACGGTGCTCGCGCTGATCATCGCGAAGGCACAAGGGGGCCTCTCCTTCGCCGAGTTCAAGGACGGGCTGATGGCCGCGACCCGCGTCTCGGCGATGATCACCTTCATCCTCGCCGGTGCCGCACTCGTCACGACGGCGATGGGCTTCACCGGGCTGCCACGGGAACTGGCGAGCTGGATCGCCTCGCTCGACCTCTCTCCCTATGCCCTGCTCTTCGCCCTTACTCTGTTCTTCATGGTGCTCGGCTGCTTTCTCGACGGGATCTCGATGGTCGTGCTCACCACTTCGGTGATCATGCCGCTGGTCAATCAGGCGGGCTTCGATCTCGTCTGGTTCGGCATCTATCTCGTCATCGTCGTGGAGATGGCGCAGATCACGCCGCCGGTGGGCTTCAACCTCTTCGTCATCCAGGGGCTGACCGGACAGGACATCTTAAAGATCGCCAAGGCGACGGCGCCATTCTTTGGCCTCCTCGCTTTGATGGTGTTCCTGCTCGCCCTCTTCCCCGATCTGGCGCTGTTTCTGCCGCGCACGATGTTTTCCGGGAACTGACGATGAACGCCCGCAAGACCGATATCACCCCAACGATCGGCCCGATCGTCTCTTCCGCCCATCTCGCCGATGGCGCGGTGCCGGCCCTGTCGGAGGTCGAGTTCGGCATGATCCTGTCCGGCCACGCCTTCGAGCGCTGGATGGTCCGCTGCATGACGGCGGCGGGCGAACCGGGGCTGACGGCGACGGAAATCCTTGTCCTCCACACCGTCACCCATCGCGGCAAGCCCAAGCGCCTCGCCGACATCTGCCTGGTGCTCGGCATCGAGGACACCCATCTCGCCACCTATGCGATCAAGAAACTCGAGGCGAAGGGCCTTCTTTCCCGGGAAAAATCCGGCAAGGAAAGGCTGATCTCGGTGACCAAGGCCGGCGAGAAGGCCTGCGCCCGCTATCGCGAGCTGCGCGAGAGGATCCTCGTCGAGGGCATCGCCGAACTCGGCCTGTCGGCCGAACGCATGAGCGAGATCGCGCATCTCCTGCGGCTGCTGTCGGGCCACTACGACCAGGCAGCGCGCACGGCCGCCAGTCTGTGAAGATGTTTGGTGTTCACCGCCTTATGTTCTGCTCGAAAAGGACAAGGTGAGCCACACCATGTGCAATCTCTACTCCGTCACCAAGGGCCAGCAGGCGATCCGCGACTTCACCCGCGCGACGCAGGACAGGACCGGCAATCTGCCGCCGCTGCCCGGCGTCTTTCCCGACTATGCGGCCCCGGTTGTGCGCAATGGTGAGGGCGGGCGGGAACTGACCATGATGCGCTGGGGCATGCCCTCGCCGGCCTTCGTCCTGAAGAACCGCAAGGCCGACAGCGGCGTCACCAACATTCGCAACGTCAAGAGCCCGCACTGGCGGCGCTGGCTGGGCACCGAGCATCGCTGCGTCGTCCCCTTCACCAGCTTTTCCGAATATGAGGACCGGGCGGGAAAGAAGGTGCCGGTCTGGTTCGCCTTGTCGCCCGAGCGCCCGCTCGCGGTCTTTGCCGGCCTCTGGACGCAATGGACGAGCGTCAGGAAGGTCAAGGAGGGCGAGGTGACGGCAGATCTCTTCGGCTTCCTCACCTCGGATCCCAATGCCGAAGTCGGCCGTGTTCACCCCAAGGCGATGCCGGTGATCCTCACCGAGCCGGCCGAAATCGACCTCTGGCTGACCGCGCCCTGGGACGAGGCCTCGTCGCTCCAGCGGCCATTGCCGGACGGGGCGCTCGAAATCGTCGCCGAGGGCAGCCGGGAGGACGGTGCGGAGACCGCCGCCGAGCCCCTGCAGCCGCGCCTTCTGTAGGAAAAGGCCGCCAGACGGCCGAGGCGAAATGGTCGGCGACCGGTGGCGCTGCGGCCTCGGAGACGCTGGCACAAACCACCCTGCACGGCCCGCCGTCTGCGGGATCAATTGCAGTCGTGACGCATCGCGCGTTGACACGCAACGGGCTGCCGCGCATCAGGGAACCGATCAGTCAGCCATGCGAAGAGGCGGGATGGAATTCATGAGCGATACGATCATCCGCTCGGTCGAGCAGCTCGAGGGCCTCTACGGCGAGGTCTATGCCACGGCCTGGGCGAAGGAAATCGACCATCTCAACGCGGATTATCGCGCCCTGATCGAGGCCTCGCCCTTCGTTCTCGTCGCGAGCGTCGGGCCGGAGGGGCTGGACTGCTCGCCGCGCGGCGACCCGCCGGGCTTCGTCGCAATCGAGGACGACCGGACGCTGCTTCTGCCCGATCGCCTCGGCAACAACCGGGCCGACACGCTGACCAACATCATCCGCGATCCGCGCGTGGCGCTGTTGTTTCTCATTCCCGGCGTCGGCGAGACGCTGAGGGTCAGCGGCAAGGCGGAGATCGACACGGCCCCGGCACTGCTCGAACGCTTCGCGATGAACGGCAAGAACCCTCGCAGCGTGGTGCGCATCAAGATCGACAGCGTCTATTTCCAGTGCCAGAAAGCGCTGGCGCGGTCCGGTCTGTGGGACCCCTCCCGCCATGTCGCGCGCGGTGTCCTGCCGACGGCCGGCGACATGATCGGCGGCCTGGTCGAAGGCTTCGACAGCAAGAAATACGACGCGGACTATCCCGAACGGATGAAGCGCACGATCTACTGATGCCGCGCTTCCGGTGCCGGGCGACCGGATGGACGCCAGTGCACGACAGTCTCGTCGAACGGCGCATATCGAGTGCCTGACACTCCGGGATCAGGCGTCCGCTTTTATCGCGCTCGTCATGCTCGGGCCCCGTCCCGAGCATCCATTGCGCCGATTAAGCTTCTGTTTTGTCGAACGTTCCTGGATTCTCGGGACGGGGCCCGAGAATGACGAAGCGTCGAATGCTGCGCCTTCTCGATCAAGTCGTTGCCGGCCGTCGAGGATCGTGTCGTGCACCAAGGATGGACGCACAAAGAACGCTCTAACCTGTTTGATCTACGCATCGTTCGTTGAGCGCCGGGCGGAAAAGTGCAGGCCGTTCTTTCAAGGCGCCGGGCCCTCAGCGCTCGCGCCGCAGGCCCTTGGCCTTCAGCTCGTCGAGATAGCCCTGCCAGCGCGCGTCCTTCTCGCGTCCGAGTTCGGACAGGTAGCTCCAGGAGAAGAGCCCGGAATCGTGGCCGTCGGAAAACACGATCCTGATGGCGTAGTGACCGATCGGCTGGACATCGGCGATCTCGACGTCGCGCTTTCCCGACATGGTCTTGCGGTCTGCCTCGGAATGGCCGCGCACTTCGGCCGAGGGCGACAGGACACGCAGGAACTCTGCGGAGAATTCGTCCCCGGCGCCGTCCGTCCAGACGACCTTGAGCGTGCGCCTGTCCCTGGCGACCTTGATTTCGCTCGGCGCTTCGACCTTGGCATTCATCGCCGCGATATTCCTTCGTATCGGCGGGCCCACGCCTTTGCGTGTCGCTTTCCGATGACCCGATCGGCCATGGCGGCTTGACCCTACCCCCGGCCAATTCCACATTCAGCCTCAAGATTGCAAGCAGATGAGCCCCCGAAGGGAAGAATTCTTGAACATTGCCCGCGACATCGCCGAGCGCCCCGGCGCGACGACGGCTCCGTCTTCGCAGATGATCGATCCGTTCGGCCGGGCGATCACCTATCTGCGCATTTCGGTGACCGATCGCTGCGACTTTCGCTGCGTCTACTGCATGGCCGAGGACATGACGTTTCTGCCGAAGCGCGATCTCCTGACTTTGGAGGAGCTCGACCGGCTGGCCACCGCCTTCGTCGACAAGGGCGTGAAGAAGCTGCGGCTCACCGGCGGCGAACCGCTGGTCCGGCGCAACATCATGCATCTCATCCGCTCGCTGTCGCGCCATCTCGGCACGGGCGCCTTGGAAGAGCTGACGATCACCACCAACGGCTCGCAGCTCGAGCGCTTCGCATCCGAGCTCGCCGATTGCGGCGTCAAGCGCATCAATGTCTCGCTCGATACGCTCGACGAGGTGAAGTTCAAGGCGATCACCCGCTGGGGCGATCTCGCCAAGGTGATGGCCGGCATTCGCGCGGCCCAGAAAGCCGGCATCAAGATCAAGCTCAATGCCGTTGCGCTCAAGGGCTTCAACGACGGGGAAATTCCCGAGATGCTGCGCTGGGCCCATGGCGAGGGCATGGACCTCACCTTGATCGAGACGATGCCGCTCGGCGAGATCGACGGCGACCGGACTGATCAGTATCTGCCGCTGTCTGCGGTTCGCGCCGGTCTCTCGGAGCGTTTCACGCTCGCCGACATCCCCTACAAGACCGGCGGGCCGGCCCGCTATGTCGAGGTGGAGGAGACCGGCGGCCGGCTTGGCTTCATCACGCCGCTGACCCACAATTTCTGCGAAAGCTGTAACCGCGTTCGCCTGACCTGCACCGGCACGCTGTATATGTGCCTTGGCCAGGAAGACGCGGCCGACCTCAGGACGCCGCTCAGAGCATCCGAGAGCAACGAACTCCTGTCGAACGCCATCGACGAGGCGATCGGCCGGAAACCGAAGGGACACGACTTCATTATCGATCGGGAGACGCGCAAACCGGCGGTCTCGCGACATATGAGTGTGACCGGAGGATAACATGCGGATATTGCGGCCAGTTTCGATCGCGGCGGCCGGTGGCCTCGCCGCGATGATTGCGGTCGGCGCGGCTGATGCCGGCCAGATCACCTACAAGAACGATCGTTTCGGGACGAAGGCGAGTTTTCCCTCAGAAGCCTTTCCCCAGAAGCTGCCGGCGCCCCTGGAAGGCGACGGGCTCGCCTGGGCCTCGCCCGAGGGCGCGCGGATCTTCATCTATGCCCGCGAAAATCGTGGCAACGAGACACCCCGATCGATCATTCGCGAGCGCGGCAAGATCGACGACGTCACCTATGATGCGTCGGGCCGCCGCTGGGCGGTGGTGTCGGGCTATCGCGACGGCCAGATCTTCTATGAGCGCTACATCTTTCGCGGCAACCTCATCCACTCGGTCGCCATCCACTATCCGAAAGACCAGCGCGCGACCTACGACAAGCTGGTCGGCCCGGTCACGAAGACATTGAGAGGCCCGGCGGGAAGCTGAGGCTGGATCGCCGCGAGCGCGCTTCGCGGCTCCACGGGCGAACCGGCTACCCCTTCTTCGAAGCAAGCGGTTTCGGCCGCCACAAGCGAATGCCGGCCGAGCTTTGCTTGCGGCCCTCCTCGGATCGCTGCGGACGTTCGGCCGTCGCCAGCGCTTCGATCAGGTCACGGATTTCGTCCCAGTCCCGGTCGGAGCTGGGTGCAGCTTTGCTGGATTTCGCCTCGGCGGCGAGCTCAGCGTCGTGGATCGGCGGCCCGGATTTGTGCGCCAGCGAGGTTTTGAGCGCCGCCGACAGGCGGGTGGAAGCCGGATCAATCTCATTCCTGTCGGGCGCTTCCCTGCGCCGTGTCTCCTCGGCGGCTATCAGCGCATCGAGCGCGCGTCCAAGGCCCGCGACCTTGGCGACGGTTCCGCCCGTAACCGGTGGGCCGTCGGCTTGGTCGGGACCTGCGCTCGACACCTGATCTTCGACGGCATCGTCCGGCTTTCGCCGCGCGCGCCGACGCCGCTGCTGCTCGGTGGCATCACCGAGCTCACGCCGATGCTCTTTCGACGCATAGCCGCCAAGAACTGCGGTGACGGCAGATAAGTTAAACGTCATCGCTCCTTCTCCCAACACGCATGAGGAAGAATTCTCAGGCGGAAACAACGACGATTTCCTTCGATTCAACAGTATAATTTTATCAAAATCCCGCCCACCTGACAGTTCTCTCGATTTTGTGATTGCGCTCGCCCTCCCAGACGCTACGGCACTCGCGGAAACAGGGGTGAAGCGGTCAGGTGGCTCGTCCGTCGCCCTTGCCCCGGCGCCGCTTGCAGGACATCTTGCCCACGCATGGAACCGGTGACGCCCTGTCGCCGAGCATGGCAGCCGAGCATGGCAGACGGACAGGCGCAAAGACCCGGACATGACAGCATTTCGCGAAACGCAATCGTCGGGCGCAAATCTCGCCGTGCGACGGCCGATGCTGGCGACCCTGATGATCGCATCGGCGGTCTCGCCCCTGGCGATCAACATTTTCATTCCCTCGATGGCGTCGATCGCCCGCGATCTCCTCGCCGAGGAGGCGATCGTCGGCCTCGGCCTGTCGCTCTATCTCGCCGCGACCGCCTTCATCCAGCTCCTCGCGGGGCCGCTGTCCGATCGCTACGGCCGAAGGCCGGTGATCATCGGCGGCATGGTCCTGTTCATGGCCGGCACCGTCATGTGCGTGCTCGCGGAAGGCGTCTGGCTGTTCCTCGCCGGCCGTGTCGTCCAGGCGGCGAGCGCGACCGGCATCGCCCTGTCACGGGCGATCGTGCGCGACGTCTATGAGCGCCAACGCGCCGCCGCGATGATCGGCTACGTCACCATGGGGCTTGCCGTTGCCCCGATGATCGGGCCGTTGATCGGCGGGACGATCGACACCGCATTCGGCTGGCGCATGGTGTTCTGGCTGCTCGCGGGGATAGGCGCTCTCACCCTCGGCCTGCTCTTTGCCGATCTTTCCGAAACCAATCCCGAACGCGGCAAGCCGATCCGCGAGCAGTTCAAGAATTACGGCGAACTCTTCGCTGCGGGCGCCTTTTGGAGATACGCCTTCGTTTCCGCGCTGATCTCGGCGGTGTTCTTCGCCTTTCTGGGCGGCGCGGCCTTCGTCGCGGTGAATGTGCTCGGCATGACGCCCGCCGGCTACGGCCTGTGGTTCGCCCTGTGCGCCGGCGGCTACATCCTCGGCAATTTCCTCACCGCCCAGCTCTCCGAAAAGCTCGGAATCAAGACGCTGATGGTGGCCGGCAGCGCCATATCAATGAGCGCCGCCCTCGTCTCCTCGGGCGCCATCGCCTTTGGCTGGCTCGCGCCGCTCACGGTCTTCGGGCCGATGTTCTTCGTCGGCATCGGCAACGGCCTGGCAACCCCCACATCGACCGCCGGCGGCGTCAGCGTCGTGCCCCATGCGGCGGGGGCTGCCGCCGGCATGCTCGGCGCGCTGCAGATCGGCATGGGGGCGCTCGCCTCCTTCGCCGCCTCGCTCGTCGCGACACGCTACGGTGGGCCGCTCGGCCTGTTCGCCCTGATGTCGGCCTTCGGCTTCGGCTCGCTGATGGTTGCCTCGTCGGCGCGGCGTGCCTCCACTGCCTGATGAGGCCGGCGGGCCTCATCCTCGCCGGCGGGCGCGGCAGCCGAATGCGCGGCACCGTGCCCAAACCGCTGATCGCCTTGGCAGGCCGGCCGCTGATCGCTCACGTGATTGAGCGGATCGGCGCCCGAACCTCGTCGATCATCCTCGCAGCCCCTCGCGGCGCCGGCTACGAGCGCTTCGCCCATCCGCTCGCTCCGGATCTGAGGCCGGGACTGCCCGGCCCCCTCGCCGGCATCGAGGCCGGGCTGGCCGCGATCGCGACGCCCGGCCCCCATGGCGCTGAAACGCCCCGCCATTGCCTCGTCGTGCCAGGAGACACGCCATTCCTGCCACGTGATCTTCTGGAGCGCCTCTCGCCCCATCTCGGCGAGCGCCCGGTCGTCGCCGCCTTTGCGGGCCGGCTGCAGCCAGCGACGGGGCTGTGGCCGCTGTCGCGACTGCCGGATCTCAGCCGCTGGCTCGACGAGGGCAAGCCCCTGGCGATCCGCGCCTTTCTGGAAAGCAGCGGTTTTGCGGCGGTCGAGATCGAGCCCACGGCCACATCTCCGGGCAGCGATCCGTTCTTCAACGTCAACACGCCGGACGATCTTTCAGTCGCCGAAACCTTCTTGCAGCTGAAATCAGAGAGCTGAGAGCGCCCGCCGCGCGGCAATCCTTTGTGGCCAAAGGACAAACGGCAGTTGCTTTCCGCTTTCGAAAAATGGCAGCATGCCTTCCGACCAAGCATGCTCATTCACGCGGCAGCGACGCTGCCGCGTCGGGCTGGTTTCATAAAAGACAACTGCGTCCTGACGACAAAGGAATTTCCATGCGTATAGCCCGATCATTCGCTCTCGCCGCCGCCATGTCGGCGCTTCTCGCCGGCGCCGCCGTGGCGCAGGAGAGCGACGCCGACAAGGACTGGTCGACCGTCAGGATCGGCACGGAAGGCGCCTATCCGCCCTTCAACTTCCTCGACGCCTCGGGCGAGCTCAAGGGCTTCGACGTCGACATCGCCAAGGCGCTCTGCGATCAGATGAAGGTGGAATGCACCTTTGTGACCCAGGATTGGGACGGCATGATCCCGGCGCTGCAGAACGGCAATTTCGACGCCATCGTCGCCTCGATGTCGATCACGCCGGAGCGCGAGGAACAGATCGCCTTCACCAACAAATACTACAACACCCCGCCGGCGATCGCCGTGCCGAAGGATTCGGAGATCACCGAGGCGACCGACGCGGCGCTGACCGGCAAGCAGATCGGCGCTCAGGTCTCGACGACTCATGCGCGCGCCGCTGCCGCACTGTTCCCCGATGCTGAAATCCGTCAATATCCGACCGCCGAGGAATACAAGCTCGACATCGAGAACGGCCGGCTCGACGCCGTGATGGACGACGTCGTCGTTCTCGACGAATGGGTGAAGAGCGACGCGGGCGCCTGCTGCAAGATCCTCGGCACGCTGCCGGCCGATCCCCAGATCTATGGCAAGGGCGTCGGGGTCGGCCTCAGGAAGGGCGACGACAAGCTGAAGGAAATGTTCAACCAGGCGATCGTCGCGATCCGCGAAGACGGCACTTACAAGAAGATCCAGGACAAGTATTTCGACTTCGACGTCTATGGCGCCGATCCGGCCGCGCAGTGACGCGCGAAGCAGGATAGCGTGTCGAACGGGCCGCTCTCGCCGCGCGAGGGCGGCCCTTTTTCAGGGGCGTCGGTGCGTGCGGGTGCCGCATTCTCCGATCCCGATGACCAACCGATCGCCAGAGAACGGATCGGATGAACGAATCTCTCACCCTGCTCGGTTTCGGCCCGACCGGCTGGGGCGACGATCTCGCCAGAGGCGTCGTCGTCACCGTCACACTGTCCCTGGCGACCCTGCCGATCGGCCTTTGCCTCGGCTTCCTTCTGTCGCTGGCCAAGCAGTCGGAAGACGCACTCCTGAAGCTTTCGGCCGATATCTTCACGACGATCTTTCGCGGCCTGCCCGAGCTTCTGACGCTGTTTCTCGTCTATTTCGGCATCAACGCGGCGCTGAAATCGCTGTCCGACGCCACCGGCCTGCCCGATCTTGCCCTGTCGAGCTTCGTCTCCGGCATGGTGGCGCTCGGCGTCGTGTTTTCAGCCTTTGCCTCCGAGGTCTTCCTCTCGGCTTTTAGGGCGATCCCCCACGGCCAGCGCGAGGGCGGCATGGCGCTGGGTCTCGGCCGGGCGAAGGTCATGCTCCTCGTCATCCTGCCGCAGCTGATCAAGATCGCTTTGCCCGGTCTCGCCAATCTGTGGATGAACCTCTTGAAGGACACCGCCCTCGTCTCGGTCATCGGCCTTGCCGACATCCTGCGCCAGGCCGGCATCGCCGCGCGCGTCTCGCGCGAGCCGTTCCTGTTCTTCGGGACCGCGATCGTGCTTTATCTCGTCCTGACGATGCTCTCCTCGATCGCCATCGGCGGCATCGACCGCTGGACCAAGCGCGGGGAGATGGCGAAATGAGCGGCAACACGCCTGCCCTCGCTATCCCGGCGCCGCCGCGTCAGAAGCTGAAGATCGGCGGCATCGTTGCGATCAGCATCTGGATCGTCATCGCCGTCGCCTTCGTGATCTACTTCGTCGGCGCCTTCGACATCACGCTGATCGAGCGTTTCGGCTGGTCCTATCTCTCGGGCCTCTGGGTCACGGTTTCGCTGGTCGCCCTTTCCTTCGTCTTCGGCGCCATCGTCTCTTTACCCGTCGCTCTCGGGCGCATGGCGACCAACCCGATCGCCAGCGGCGCCGCCTTCGCTTTCGTCTATTTCTTCCGCGGCACGCCGCTGATCGCCCAGATCTTTCTCGTCTATTACGGCTTCGGCGAGTTTCACCGCTTCTTCGAGACGATCGGCCTGTGGTGGTTCTTCCGCGAGGCCTGGTATTGCGGTCTGTTCTCGCTCGCCCTCAACACCGCCGCCTATCAGGCCGAGATCCTGCGCGGCGCCATCGAGAGCGTGCCCAAGGGCCAGTGGGAGGGCGGGCGCTCGCTCGGCCTTTCCCGCACGGTGATCTTCTTCAAGGTCGTCCTGCCCCAGGCGCTGATCGTCGCGCTGCGCCCTTACGCCAACGAGATCATCCTGATGATCAAGGCGTCCGCCATCGTCGCGATCATCACCGTCTACGACCTCTTCGGCGAGACCCGGCAGGCCTATTCGCGCACCTACGACTTCCAGACCTATGTCTGGGCGGCGCTTCTCTACCTCGCCATCGTCGAGGCGTTGCGGCACGCGACCAACTGGGCCGAGCGGCGGCTGACGGTGCATCTGAAGCGGTAGGTTCTTGAGCCCATCTCAATTTTGAGATATATATGGTCTGGAAAGTCGAACTTACTTTGGACGCCGCGCAAGAGTTCGAGGCTCTCTCGCCAGACCTTCGCGGTAAGTTCATTTTCATTGCTCGCCGTCTCGAACGAGAGACGCCCATGAAGGTTGGAATGCCGCATGTTCGCCCGCTTGGAAACAAGCTGTGGGAGATGCGGCTCAAGGGAAAGGACGGGATCGCACGAGCCGTCTATATCCTCGCCACCGAACAGCGGATCCTCGTGGTTCGGATCTTCATCAAGAAGACCGAAAAGACGCCACGCTCGGAGATCGAGCTCGCCCTGAAACGAATTGAGGACGCGACATGAGCCCGGCAAAGACCGTCTCCCTCGATGAACTTGCTATGAAACATCTCGCCGACCCCGAGGTGAAAGCCGCCTATGACGAGATGGCCAACGAGTTCGCCGTGGCGCAGGCCCTCGTTGCCGCCCGCAGCGAGGCCAAGCTCTCGCAGAAGGACGTCGCCGAGCGGATGAAGACCTCGCAATCGGCCGTCGCCCGCATGGAGAGCGGCCGCCAGTCGGTCTCCACCGGTTCGATCCAGAAATACGCAACCGCCGTCGGCCGGCCGATCACCATCGAGATCCAGCCTCTGCCGGGCGTCGACAAAGCCGCCGTTTCGGCTTGAACGCCCGGCATCCGGTCCTGCATGTGATTGACCCGGCAGGGCCTTCGTCTAGTTCGCAGACAGAACGACAGTGACGGGAGACGGACAGTATGGCGAAGGTCGCATTCATCGGTTTGGGGGTCATGGGCTATCCCATGGCCGGTCATCTGAAGAACAAGGGCGGCCACGACGTCACCGTCTGGAACCGCACGGGCGAAAAGGCGAAGAAATGGGCGGACCAGTATGGCGGCTCGGCAGCGGAGAGCCCGCGCGCGGCCGCCCATGACTGTGACTTCGTCTTCATGTGCGTTGGCAACGATGACGACGTGCGCTCCGTCGTCTATGGCGACGACGGCATTCTCGCCGGCATGAAGGCCGGCGCGACCCTCGTCGACAATACCACCGCCTCGGCCGAGCTTGCCCGTGAGCTCGCCGAAACCGCCAGCGAAAAGGGCTTCAAATTCATCGACGCCCCGGTTTCCGGCGGCCAGGCCGGCGCCGAGAACGGCGCCCTGACGGTGATGTGCGGCGGCGACGAGGCGGACTTTGCGGCGGCCAAGCCGGTGATCGAGGCCTATGCCAAGATGGTCGGGCTGATGGGGCCGGCGGGCTCCGGCCAGCTGACCAAGATGATGAACCAGATCTGCATCGCCGGCCTCGTCCAGGGACTGTCGGAATCCATCGCCTTCGGCCAGAAGGCCGGCCTCGACATCGAGAAGGTCGTCTCCGTGATCTCCAAGGGCGCAGCCGGCTCCTGGCAGATGGAAAACCGCCACAAGACCATGAACGAGGGCCATTACGACCATGGCTTCGCCGTCGAATGGATGCGCAAGGACCTCGGCATCTGCCTCACTGAGGCCAAGCGCAACGGCGCCCGCCTGCCGGTGACGGCGCTGGTCGACCAGTTCTACGCCGACGTCGAGGCGATGGGCGGCAAGCGCTGGGATACGTCGAGCTTGCTGGCGCTGCTCAATCGGAGCTGACATGCGGTTTCGAAGGCAGATCGGGCGTGCCATGGCACTTGCCGTCATTCTCGCATCGGCGTCGACCGCCGCAAAAGGTGACGGGGCGTCGGACAGGTTCGACGCAGATGCCGTGGCAAAGGCCCTCGAGGACCCCGGCTCGCACCAGCCCGCAGCCCTCCCGCCGGCCGCTCTCGGCATTTTGCGTCAAAAGATTGCGGCCTGCTGGATGCCGCCGCCCGGCAAGGGGGTGAGCGGCTTTGCGGTGAGTTTCGAGCTGACACCGGACGGCGAGTTGGCGTCGAAACCCTTTGTCGACGAGAAGATCGGAACGACGAAGGAACAGCATTTGCTGGAGGCGAGCGGTGTCAGGGCGATCCTGCGTTGCGCCCCCTACAAGGAGCTCGTCGGCGCCGCCCCCTACGAAACCTGGAAGTTCGTCACGATCAACTTCACGCGGTGAAAGCCTCGACCCCGGACATGACGCAGCGACGGCTCTTACCCCCCTTCCTGGGCTTCAACTGGCGCCAACATCATCAGACGCCGGCGGAGCACACCGGCCGTCGCACGGCATGAAAGGGAGGCGCTTAACCTAGACGCCTCGTCATTCTCTGCCCCCGTGCCGAGAAGCCAGGGCGGCCGCCGCGACCTCGACCGTTCGCTGCTTCGCCAGCTGAAGCGACTGGCGCCCGACGATCTCTAAATTCTCGCACGGTGGCCGAGAATGACGGTGCTGCGAGTTTCGCCGGCCGTCGAATTTGCCGATGTTTCATGCCATCGTTTCGATGGAGCAGCCGGCGCAAGACGGGTGACCCACGGGACCACGAAAGAAAGGTGCGCGGGGCGTCGACGGCCGGAAGCCTCGCCGGTGATCACTCCCCCCGCGGCTCCTTGTCGAGCACCATGTAGTCCAGCGGCAGCTGGGTGGTGTACTTGATCTGCTCCATCGCGAAGGAGGAGGAGACGTCGCGGATTTCGATCTTTGCGATCATCCGTTTGTAAAAGGCGTCATAGGCGGCGATGTCCGGCACCGCCACCCGAAGCAGATAGTCGACGTCGCCGCTCATGCGGTAGAATTCGATCACCTCGGGAAACTCGCCGATCACCTCGGAAAACCGCTTCAGCCACTCGGTCGAGTGGGAATTGGTGCGGATGGCGACGAAGACGGTGACCCGGGCGTTGATCTTTTCCGGATCGAGCACCGCGACCCGGCGCCTGATGACGCCGTCTTCCTCCAGACGCTGGATGCGCCGCCAGCAGGGTGTCGTGGACAGGCCGACGCGCTTGGCGACGTCGGCGACGGCGAGCGTTGCATCCTCCTGCAACAGACGCAGGATCTTCTTGTCGAGCCGGTCCATATCGTTCCCGCATTCAGATGAGAAATGCAAGCGATATAGGAGCTGGCTCAAGAACGGTAGCCCGCCGAGACGATCGCGCGGTCGCGGCTCCGGCGGCTCGAAGGTCCTCGTGAGGACGCTCTGCCGCCGGAGATTTTCAGTCGCCTCAAGGCCAGATCCTTTCGGCGAGGTTGCAGATGCCCGGTCAGGCGGCGCGGCCGATGGGAGCGTGATCCGCGTTCGCCCTCGCCGTCCCGGCCGTTGAAGCCGTGGCGGCCGTCTTCGAAAGCTTGAAGTCGGACACCCGCTTGTCGAGCAGATGGGACTGTTCGGCCAGACTGTTCGTCGCGGCGGTCGACTGCTCCACCATCGCGGCGTTCTGCTGGGTCGTCTGATCCATCTGGGCGATCGCCTGGCTGACCTCGGCAAGCGCCGTCGACTGGCTCCTTGCAGCCGAAACGATCGCGTTCATCTCCTGATGCACCGTATCGACCTGCGTGAGGATCCCGTCGAGCTCGGCGCCCGTGCGTTCGGACATGGAGACGCCTTTTTCCACCTGTCTGACCGAGCGTTCGACCAGATCCTTGATTTCCTTGGCCGCGCCCGCCGAGCGCTGGGCGAGTTCGCGGACCTCCTGGGCAACGACGGCAAAGCCCTTGCCCGCTTCGCCGGCCCGTGCCGCCTCGACCCCGGCATTGAGTGCGAGAAGGTTGGTCTGGAAGGCGATTTCGTCGATCACCGAAACGAAGCTGGTGATCTCTTCCGAAGAGGCGGCAATGGCCCGAATGGCGGCCAGCGTCTCCTTGACGACGTCGTTCGAACCGCGCGTGTTGCGGGCCGTCTCGGCAACGATGCTGCCGATCCGCTCGGCCCTGCGCGAGCTTTCGTTCACCGTCTGCGAGACTTCGCCGAGGGCAGCCGAGGTCTGTTCCAGGCTTGCCGCCTGCTGCTCCGTGCGCCGGGCGAGATCGTCGGCCGCCGTCTTCAGCTCGCTGGTGTTGCCGCGGATCGAACCGGACGTTTCGGCCACCGATGTCACCGCCGCATCGAGAGCGTCGAGGGATCGGTTGAAGTTGGTCCTGAGCGGTTCGAACACCTCGGCGAACTCGGTGGTGATGCGATAGGACAGGTCACCGTCGGCGAGGCTCGAAAGTGCCTTGCCGAGTTCATCCACCGCCTGCATCGATGCGGCCTGGGTCTTTGCCCGTTCCGCCTCGGTCGCCGAACGGACCTTTTCACGCTCGGCGAGGCGCGCGGCCTCCTCCTCGGCCTCGCGGGCGACGCGTTCCTCGGTCTGAGTGACGATGTCCTTGACGGTCCGGGCCATCTCGCCGATCTCGTCCTTGCGGGAGATATCGACGCCCGTCATTTCGGTGCTGCCGGCAAGCAGGCCCTTCAGACTGTCGCCCAGCGCCCGGAGCGGCGTGGTGATCGTCCGGGCCAGGAACCAGGTCGCGGCCGCGACGACGAGAGTGGTCAGGACCACGAGGGCGACGAGCTTGAGAAGGGCGTAGTAGGCCTGGTCGCCCATCGCGGCAGCCGTGTCCTCGATGCGATGGATCGTGTCGTCGCTGATTGCCTTGAGAATCTCGATGCGTTTGCTCGCCACGTCGAACCATGTCTGCGCATCGAGAACCGAGAGATCGGTGACGCTTCCGTCCTTCACCAGCTCGTGCCGCATGGCCTCGATCTCTCCGCCGACGGCGGACAGGCGCTGACGTGCTTCGGCGGCGTATTGCGGACCGACCCCGTGATAATAGAGGTCGATGAGCGCCTCCTCCTTGCCTCCGAGGGCCGAAAAGGCGAAGAACTCGTCCGGCGTGAAGTTGCCCCTGCCGATGACGCTGGCGCCCAGCCCACGCTCCTGGCCGGCATATTCCTTGGTCAGGAGAAGCAGGGTGAAATCCGCCAGCGGGGCGGCGATCGTGGCCTCGTCGACGCCGTGATGCAGCGAGATCGACATCGATATCAATCCGTCGATCAGCTCAGCGTAAAAATCCAGCACCTCGCCCGGATTGGCGATCAGCTTGTCAGCTCGCTCCCGAACCCTGTCGAGGCCCTCGTGGGTCATCGGATCGACGCGATCCATCAGCGGTTTGGCATATTGATCGCCGATCAACTCGATGATGGACTCGTTTTTCTCGAAAAGCTCATGAGCCGCATCGGTGCGCTGCCGTGCCTGCACCATGGATGCGCCCATCTTGGCGCCGCGGCTGCCAATGTAGCCGGCTGTCGCTCCCCGCTCCTTCTGCAACGCATCAATGAAGTTTGCGACGATCTCGATTTCCTTGGTCGCACCTTTCAGCTCGTACATGTGATGATAGCGGGTCCATTCGGCCCGCAGCTCGGCCTGGGCGGCCGCGATGAGGACGAGGGCGGGAACGACGAGTGTCGCGGCCAAGCGCAGGCCGACGGGGATGTCCTTGAGACGCATTGACGCTTTTCCTCAGCAGCTTTCACGATTACTATGTAGGGTTTTATTATTATTCTTTTAAAACTCATGATAACTTCGCCGAGTTAATGCAATCTCTCGTAAACCCCTCTTACAACCTGTGAGTTGCTTAGCCTGCTATGTGACGGACCTGATCGTTGCCTATCGCCGGTGCGAAGCGGACGGCCGCGACCAGACGGACTGATTGGCCGCTATCGAGTGAACGCAGCTTACACCGGCTGATTCTGCCGCTCGTCATAGGCTCGCTGGGCCTCTTCGATCCGCGCATGGTTGTCGAAGGCCCAGCCGCCGATCGCCCGCACCGGCCCGCACAGCGAGTGGCCGAGGTCTGTGAGTTCGTAGTCGACCCGCGGCGGGATCGACGGCGTCACCGTGCGGGTCACCAGCCCGTCGCGCTCCAGCCCCCGCAAAGTGAGGGTGAGCATGCGCTGTGAGACGGTGCCGATCGTGCGCTTCAACTCGTTGAACCGTTTCGGCCCGTCGGCAAGCAGCATGACGACGAGCACCGACCATTTGTCGCCGATGCGCGAAAGCACGCCGCCGACGGCGCGGCAGCTGCCGGGGAAATGCGTTTCGCCCGCGGTCACAACGCTGTTCTCAGGTTTCAAATTTGTGCCTCCTTGCACTGCAGCATCCCGGTCATTTAATCAGCCTCGGTAACAAATCCATACCTAGTGACCAGAGGTTACATTCGATGAAACTGCTCCACCTCGATTCCAGCATTCTGGGCGAAAACTCCGTCAGCCGGTCGCTCTCCAAGGCGACCGTCGAGCGCCTGACGAGCGAAAATTCAGGCCTCGAGGTCACCTATCGCGACCTCGTCGCCGAGCCGATCGCCCATCTCACCGGCGGCTATCTCGCCGGCCAGAACGCCGCGACCCAGCATGACGAGGCGCTCCAGCATGATCTCGCCGTCGGCGAAACCGTGATGGAAGAATTTCTGGCGGCAGACATCGTGGTGATCGGCGTCGGCTTCTACAACTTCTCGATTCCGAGCCAGCTGAAGGCATGGGTCGACCGGATCGCGGTCGCCGGCAAGACCTTCCGCTATACCGAGAGCGGTCCGGAAGGCCTGGCTGGCGACAAGCGGGTCATCCTCGCGATCGCCCGCGGCGGCTTTTACGGCGAAGGATCGCCGATCGCCTCCTTCGAACACGCCGAAACCTATCTGCGAACGGTGTTCGGCTTCCTCGGCGTGACGGATATCGAAGTCGTTGCCGCCGAAGGCGTCGCCGTCGGCCCCGAGCAGCGCGAGAAGGCCACCAACGACGCCCTCGGCACCATCGCCTCGCTCAAGGCCGCCTGAGCCTCAAGAGCGTTTGAATGAAAGCCGCGTCGCCCGTGAAGACGGGCGGCGCGGTTTTTTAAAGGGGCGGAGCGCCGGGTGGAGCGGGAGCCGGTTCGAAACCCGGATGGCGAGCGGATGTTTCCGCGCGGCGTGACCTGCACGGTCGACTGACCAGAATTCTGCCGGTCGGCATGGTCGGCGACACTGCAAATGGACGAGTTCAGCCAAGGCGGCTACGTGCCGCCCATCGTTCGATCACGGCAAGAACGCCTCGACCGAGGTGATTTCGAAATGATCCAAAGCGTCGATGATCCGCGACCGAACGAACTCCGCGTCATTCCGCTTCACGAGGTCGGCGGGTGTATCGGATAGCTCCCGGGTCACCATCGCCTCCCAATACGATTCCAGAAACTGCCTGGGCTGGCACCGCTGCTCTGCCGGTAGCGCTTCGAAGGGCGGACGCGATGCGAAAAGATGCGCGATCGCGATCTCGTCCCCGCGCAAGTCACCCCACCAGAAATGCGGGGGTCGGTAATGGAACTTCAGGGAAAGCTGCGCGACACGCCCGTATTGACCAGCGGCAAGTGCCAGGGCCGCCTGGGTGGAGCCAAGGTCCCGGCGCTGATTGAGGCCTTGGCGCAGGGCAAACTGCGTAACCTGCTCGCCAAAGTCTCGCCAAAGCCTTTCGAGGCGAGCTGCATCCGGGCCAGACGGAAGCAACACCACTCCTGAATTGAAATAAAGCCCCTCCTCGACTGCCGGGTCGCGGCCTTCCTTGCGAGCATAAAAGCGCTCATGCCACGGCACCCAGCTCCCGGCTGCGAAGGATGCATCGAGCTCAGAGGTGAGCTGTTCCGCGACGTCTGGATCCAGCCTGCGCTTGTCGGCGACCGATGCCATGAGAAGGTCTGCTGGCTC
This sequence comes from Jiella mangrovi, assembly GCF_017815135.1. GTDB lineage: Bacteria > Pseudomonadota > Alphaproteobacteria > Rhizobiales > Rhizobiaceae > Jiella > Jiella mangrovi. The sequence goes on from NZ_JAGJCF010000028.1 coordinate 30,629, forward strand.
GCGCGCCAGCTCGGCCGCCGATTGCAGAAACACCGTATCATTGTCGACCATCAAGATGCGCTTTGACGACGCGGGAATGTCTTCCAGCATTCGCAGGATGTTGTAGGTCGCAGCTGTCTCGGCAAAGGGATGCGGCTCGACATCTGTTACGACATCGATGCCCAGGTCTTTGAGAAAATCGGCAAAACGTTCGTTGGAGGGGCCGACGATCCGCAGCTGCAGAGGGACATCTGCCGCGTAGCGTGCCCAGGTGACGGCATTCAGCACGGCAAGGCAGAGATGCCGACGGGCCGGCCGACCACGCCTCGCATCGTACAGTGTCCGACAGACAATCGAGACCTTGTCAGTCTGTGCTGCGGGTGCAGCAGCAGCTCTCTTGTCTTCCATCCCTCAGACTTTGACTGGGCAGTTGGGAATCAAATCAGCCAAGCCCTTCAACTCCCGCTTCATATCGATCTCCACAAGCCCAGCAAACTGTTCTGATCAGACCAGCCATCCCATTCGCATTGCATTTTGCAAACACCCGAACGCTGCCTCGCGTTTCCCGAAGAGATCATCGGATCATCTTCGAACGAGGCCATCGATCAGGCTTGCGGACAGGAGAAGCCGCGATCGGCCAAATGTCAAACCCGCCGCTCGACCATCATCTTCTTGATCTCGGCGATCGCCTTGGCCGGGTTCAGCCCTTTCGGGCAGGCCTGGGTGCAGTTCATGATCGTGTGGCAGCGATAGAGCTTGAACGGGTCTTCCAGAGCGTCGAGCCGGTCGCCCGTCGCCTCGTCGCGCGAATCGATCAGCCAGCGATAGGCCTGCAGGAGCACGGCCGGGCCGAGATAGCGCTCGCCGTTCCACCAATAGGACGGGCAGGATGTCTGGCAGCAGAAGCACAGGATGCACTCGTAGAGGCCGTCGAGCTTCTCGCGGTCTTCGTGGCTCTGGCGCCATTCCTTCTGCGGCTCGGGCGTCTCGGTCTTCAGCCACGGCTCGATCGAGCGAAGCTGCGCGTAAGGAACGGTGAGGTCGGGGATGAGGTCCTTGATCACCGGCATGTGGGGCAGAGGATAGATCGCGATATCGCCCTCGATCTCGTCCATGCCCTTGGTGCAGGCAAGTGTGTTCGAACCGTCGATGTTCATCGCGCAGGAGCCGCAGATCCCTTCGCGGCAAGAGCGACGCAGCGACAGGGTCGAATCCACCTTGTTCTTGATCCACAGCAGCGCGTCCAGCACCATCGGCCCGCAATCGGCGGTGTCGACATAGAAGGTGTCGAGGCGGGGATTCTCGCCGTCGTCGGGCGACCAGCGATAGATTCGGAACTCGCGTACCTCTTTGGCGCCTTCCGGCCTGTCCCAGACCTTGCCCTTGGTAATCCGTGAGTTTTTCGGAAGCGCGAGTTCGACCATCGTCTTTCCATTCAATGCCTGTTTGGAATCGTTCGCACCATAGTGTTTGCGGTGCAAAACGAAAGAGCCGTTTTCCGCTGCCTTTCGCTTCTAATCGGTTGAAGCCGGCCGGAAAAATCGCCGCACCTGGGTTCTTGGCCTGAAGAGCGCGTTTTCAGCGCGGTCAGGAGCGGCGGGAGTGCCGACGTTCAGGCCTCCCGCTCCCGCTGTTCGACGGCCCCGCGGACCGATTCGACGTCCTTCGCGTCGATCAACCCCATCTCACGGGAAATCTCCGCCGCCGCGACCAGGCTTTCGGCATTGGTCACCGGGATGCCCAAGGCCTTCAACTGTTCGATCCCGGCGGTCGCGTCCTCGGACAGATTGCCATGGGTGACATCGCGGATATGGACGGCCATTACCCGGCCTTCGTGGCGTTGCGCCGCCTTGGCATAGATCGCGGCGTCGCGCTGCCCCGAATCGCCGATCAGAACGAAGGACAGATCCGGATAGGCGTCCATGATCTTGTCGATCATCTTCAGCTTGTGATCGTCGTGGCCTCCGGTGAGCCACTTGTCCTCGTCGAGGCCGAAATCCTTGAGGAACATCGGGCCGAGCGGAATTTCGCGCAGCGCAAGGAAGCTCTGGAACAGATCGTAAAGGTTCCACGGGCTCGACGAGACGTAGAAGATCGGGTTGGTTTCCGGTCCGGCCTCTCCCTTGGAGAAAGCCCGATAGAGATGCGAGACGCCCGGAAATGCCGTCCGGCTTCTGGCGGAATTTGCCACGACGGTGCGCCAATGCTTCACGAGATTGGTCGCACCGGTCTTCACGATCGTGTCGTCGATATCGGAAATGACGCCGAATTTGGCGGTAGGCGAAAGCCTGCGCACGTTGATTTCGGCGCCGAGTGGCGTCACCTCGTGAACCGGCGCCGAGATCAGCTCGAGTTTAACGGTGAACCAGGGCGACGTGTCGGGGCCTGGATGCACCGGGAGGACGGCGTCGAAATAGCCCTCCCGGTCGGTGACGAGTTCGCCGTCCTTGCCCAGAGCACGCCAGGCCACCCTTGCGCCGGGGATCTCGTCTGTCTCGTAGCGCTTCAGCGTGAGCCACACATTGGTCAGCGTCGATTCGGTGTGAGGCGCGGTCATCACGCCCTGATCTTCCATCACCCGGCCGCGCACCCACACCCCCTCGGGGGTGACGATACCGCGATAGGGAACGAGGATGGGCGTGCCCAAAAGCCCGGTCCGCCGCTTGAAGGCGAGGCGCGCCGTGTCCCACATCTCCTCGGCTCGATGCACGCCGCGCCTCAGCATGCCAGGCTCCGCACGCAATGGCTTGCTATCCTCGGCCTCATCAATTGCTCGTCCCGCCCTGGGGCGCCGTCGTGGGACCTGTCGTCTTGCAGGTCTCCGAGGTCGAATCGACGAAGGTGAAAATCACTTTCTGATCTTCCTTGGTGACGGTACCCTTCTTCACGAGCTGGTCGGCGGTCGGCGGAGCGACGACGCTGGCGATCAGATAGTCGCGCTGGGCCGGCGTCAGTTTCTCGACCGCCTGGTCGGCGAGGCACGAGCAGGCGGCCGGCGTCATGTTGCGGATCTGGATGCCGCAAAGATCGGTGATGATGGCGACCTGATTCTCCTTGGTCAGATGCGGCATTTCGAACTTGTCGCCGACGGCATTGCGGGGCTGTTCGCGAACCTCTGAGGAATTGGCATCCGTGTCGTCGGAGCCCGACATGGCCTCGTTCGGAGCCGCGCCAAGCGGTGCGCCGCTCTGGGTGGCGTCGCTCGCCTCACCGCCCGAGGCAGCCGGCTTTTGCGGTGTTTCGGTCTCGGCCGGAGACATCGGCTTGGGTGCGGCATCCGGTGGCAGGACGAGGTTCTCCTGACCGGTCTCGCCTGCAGCCTGGGTATCGGCTCCGCGGGACGCATCGCCCGATTGGGCGGAAGCCGGCAACGTCACAAGCCCGAGGGCCGCGACACATGCTGCTTGCAGAACAATTCGCATTCCGAAATCTCCCATTGGCGCGTCAAGCGCGCACCATCCACGCCGGGTGCCCGAGCGAGAAGACTTAGTGCGCTGTCTGGGCAGGGCGAACGCGCGATGTCAGCGGACCCATCGGCTGGATGGAAGATCTGGGGTCGCCGAGCCTCTTACGGCGCGGCCAAAACGCCGGCGGCGGCGGTCGTTCGGCGATCAGCGAAGGCGAGACTTGGCCGCGACGGACGCTGCGACAGACATCCGCTCATGAAAAGACGGCCCCGCGGAGGGTCCGCGAGGCCGTATCTTCACTGAATTTTCGATCCCGTGATCGTGATTATCAGAACTCTTCCCAGCTCTGATCGGCCGGCGCATTCTTGCGGGCCGCGCCGCCTGTGCCTGTCGTGCGCATCTGCGCGACCGGCCGGGATGCCGGCCTTGCGGCGGGCGCCTGACGATTGGCGGCGGCCGGTGCGTGCCTTGCCATCGGCGCACTCGCTGCGGTCTTGAAGCGGGCGATCGAAACGGCGAGTTCGTCAGTCTCGGTCGACAGCGTCTGCGCGGCGGCGGTGGATTCCTCCACCATCGCGGCGTTCTGCTGGGTCACCTTGTCCATCTGGTCGGCCGCGCTCGAGACTTCGCGAAGGCTCGTCGCCTGCTCCCGCGCACTGTCGGCGATCCGCGCCACGACCTCGGCCATGCCCGCGACCTCGGCGACGATCTCGTCCAGCGACTTGCCGGACGCGGTCACCAGTGTCACGCCCTTCTCGACCTGTTCCGACGAGGCGTTGATCAGGCCCTTGATCTCTTTCGCCGCTTCCGCCGAGCGCTGGGCGAGTGCCCGAACTTCCTGGGCGACCACCGCAAAGCCCTTGCCGGCTTCGCCAGCCCGCGCCGCCTCGACGCCGGCATTCAGCGCCAGGAGGTTGGTCTGGAAGGCGATCTCGTCGATCACGCCGATGATCTGGCTGATCTGCTGGGACGAGCCCTCGATCTCGCTCATCGCCGTCACCGCCTGGGCGACGATCTCGCCGCCCTTTGCGGCCTTCTGGCGGGCGGATTCGGCCGTCTGGCGCGCCTTGCCGGCATCTTCCGCCGTCGAATTGACGCCGCTCGACACCTCGCCGAGCGCCGCGACGGTCTGCTCAAGCGAGGCCGCCTGCTGCTCGGTGCGCTGCGCCAGATCGCTGGAGGCCACGGTGATCTCGCCGAGCCCGGTGCGGATCGTGCCGATCGTGCCGACGACACGTCCGATCGCCGCTTCCAGCTCCTCGACCGAGCCGTTGAACTTGGCCTTGATCGGCTCGAATTCCGGCGCCACCTTGCCCGACATGCGCACCGTCAGGTCACCCGAGGACAGACGGTCGAAGCTCGCATCGACGACGCCCATGAACTCGCGCAGGTCCTCGGCCTTGGCGTGTTCGAGATCGGCCTG
>NZ_JAGJCF010000029.1 GCF_017815135.1 Jiella mangrovi
GCGGGTCTGTACAGGTGCATGTGACCATTTCCGATCGCGGATGGTTCCCCGGCGTTTCACCTGTCGATCTTTGATGCCAACCAGGCCGCGGAGGACGTTTTCGATCCCCGCAACCAAGGCCTCCGCCTTCTTCTTCTGTGCCCGGGCATGACTCACGCGCCGGATGGCTGCCGCGATCGCCTCTTCGCGTTCCCGCTGCCGGAGCCATGATCGCTGCCGCTCCCACCGCTCACGTTCCTGCTGCGCCTCGAACTCCTCCCGAGAAAGAAAACGGTGACGGGTCTGCAGACGGACAACACGCTGTCGCCAGCGGGTCAAAGTGCGGTCGAACCGGTCGAGATTTTTCTCCAGCCGGCGGATGAGGTGATGTACGCGTGTGCCGTTATCGTGCTGCGGATACTGGCGAACGCGCGGCCTGTTGGCGCGGCTGCGCACGAGCCGATCTTTGCTGGTGAGGGTGCGCTCATTTTGGATGGCTGCGCGGGCTTTGGGCCCGACGTGGATCTCAGGAACGCGATGAAGGATTGCGGCTTGAACACGATCGCCACGCTCCTGCGCAGCGGCGCGCTGAGCTTTGAGACTGCGATGGTCAACACGGGCATCCCACCCGCGGTATTCCAGCCAGCGGTTTTGATGATTGGCCCACGCCTCGCGCCACTCACTCAACATGCTGTCGCTGTTCCATTCGCGGGTTTTGACCTTGTACAGGCCACTTGGCGTGGCACCGCGTAGGGTCAGCATGATGTGGGCATGATGGTTACGCGGGTCGTCAAAACGATCTTCGACCGGTTCATGAATGGCGATGTCCGCCACCATGCCCCGCGCAACAAACTGCGACTGGACGAAGTCACGCAAAAGCGCCAGCCGGTCGTCGGCTTCGAGCTCACTTGGCAGAGCAATGTTGATTTCACGGGCCAGCTGGGCGTCCTTGCGCTTCTCCAATTCCTCGACATGCGACCACAGCCGCTGGCGGTCTTTCAGCCAGGCGGCCGACCCCTCGGGAGCCATGATTTCCTGATGGACGACACCGCGTCGGTGGCTGTAATCGTGGGTTGTTTGGGTGCGTTCATCGATCAGCTTCTGGCCTGACCGATAGGCCGCGGCAGCGATGGCCGAGCGCCCGGCGGAACGTCCGATGATCTGCATCGCAAAATGATAGGAGGCCATCGGCAACCCTCTTCATCAGCTGTCGCTGCCAGGCGACACCTTCCCGGCGTTATCCCACAACGTGGCCGCCGGGCTTACCTATGTCGCGCAGCGATGTATAAGTGCGCTATTAACTGATAATCTCAACCTTGACCATTCCCTTGTGAGTTTACCCCATGTGGCCTGCCTACCCATGACCCGGTTCCTCGGCAACGTTCTCGCCTTGGTCCTCCTTGGTGCCTTCGCCTTCTGGATCCTTGACGTGCTGGGCCTCGGCCCGACCAATTACGACATTCTGTGTGCCCTATCGTGGGTTGACGGGCTCATACAAGCGGCCTGCCTCGTTGGGTTCGTGATTGGACTCATCCTGTGCTTGGCAACGTCCTTCAAATCGCCGCCTGGAGTGGCTTTCTTCTTCGGTTCCGGCGTGGTGCTGTTTCTTCATGAGGAATGGATTGCGCCGTACCTGTGGGGCTGCGTTCCGTGAAACAGAAATTGCCGCCGGCAGGGGGCTCCGCCCCCTGCACCCCCTACCCCACTTCAACTACGGCGGCGAATATCAAACGTCCGAGACACGTCACCCCCGGGGGCCTCATTGCCGGCCCCCGAACCCCCGCTAGGATATTTCCCCAAGGAATGAGCAGGGTTGTATACACATCGCCGAACCGACCTTTTCAAAGTCAATCCGGCGGTGACGCCGGCACTGCATGTGAAAGGGATTCTCGGCCGCGGGAAGCCGTGCTAGAATCCGCGCACGGTACAGCCGGGGACGGCGATGACCGTCAAGGAATGAGGCCACTCCTTCAACGGAGTGGCTTCGTCGTTTCAGAGGGCGTCTGGAGCGTTTTCGGCCTCCAAACGTCCAATCCCCTTGTTCACGCATCACCAACGCGCTGTGGCGTCTTCCTGATCAGTCTGGTGGCGTTTTGAGGGGCGCACGTTCCCCTTCGGAGCTGTCTTCAAATCCAAAATCAAATTTGAAAAATTAGCCGTTAGGCGTTTTTATATGTTTTTCTAGTTTTTATAATAGTTTTATATAGTTTTAGCCAAAAATTCCTCAATGCGGGCAAAGGGTTAGCCCCCCTTCGCGGCAGTGATGTACGGTCATTCTGCAGTGATGTACGGTTTTGACAGAATGATGTACGGCGTTGACAGAATGATGTACGGCATTTTGGGGAGTGATGTACGGTCTTTGACAAAAAATGGCCGAGTTATCCCCAGGCACCCCTTCCCGCTCATTTTGTCAGAACCCCCCGGAACGATGTACGGCATTTTGTCAAAGACGTGCATCGCAAACCGTGGCGCGATTTTTGTCAAAACCGGCAGGAATGATGTACGGCATTTTGTCAAAAGAAGGCAGATGGCCCGGCCATAAGGCCGTTTTTGTCAAAACGACCTGGAATGATGTACGGGATTTTGTCAGACCGGCAGAGCCGTCTGTGTGGCGGCGTCCATCTTGCGCTTCTGCATGTACAGGATTTTGCCGTTGGTGCCTGGACGGATCTCCAGATCGTAGTCTGGAAGCGGATCCGCTTTGCAATCTTCCACCAGCTGCTCGAGGGTCTTCCGAAATTTGGTGGCAGATAGCGACGAACCGCTGCGGGTATGGACATCGTCGATGCGATAGAACGCTTCGCCATCTCCAGCGGTGCGGCGCGCTAGGCGATAGAGGTATTTGCCCAGCGGTCGCGCGATCAGGAAGTACGCGGGATTGAGCGTTAGGATCGACGGACGACCATCCGGAGAAACCACTCCGTCGTAGACCCAGGTCGGGATTTCGATCTCAACCTGGTCAATGCGATCCTGCTGGGTGCGCGAGACGACGCGGAAACGGCCGATCAACGGAAAAGACTCGGTCTCGCGGCGCTTACCTTCATTCAGATTGGTGATCTTCACGCGGGTCGCCTGCAAGCGATCGAGAGACTTCTCCAGCTCGAGATACTGTTTACCGCCAAGGCTACGCCGGCAAAATTTTAGCAGCTCAGTCGCAGACGGTCGATAGATCCGGGCGGGAACGTTAGGTCGTAAGCCCTTGTTGCGGGCAATGGTATATTCTCGAACTTCAGCGGTTAGATGCGACACCATATTGATGAAAATGTCGTAGTCGTAGGCGGTTGCCAAACCGACATCAGCACCGCCCTCGATGGTGACGATGCTGTCCTTCAATTCGTAGCGCAGAACGCGATCTTTGACCGTCTTGGACAGGGAAAATGGCGCGATGTCCATGAGATTGAGGTCGTCCTTGACCGGCGCATCGTGTACGGCCGGGACGAAAAACATCAGCTGATCGTCGTCGAGTGGCGCAGGACGGCTTACAGGCCGGGGCGAACTTGGGGCCTCGTGGGTGATGACCCTTTTGACTTCGCCCAGGTGAATGGATTCGGCGAGCGAGCTGAAGCTCTGCCGCAGACCATCATCCTTGACGCTGTTGAGCCGCAGATCGGCAAAGCTGCGCCGCGAATAGAACCGACGCAGTCGGCTCAAGGCGTCTTTGTCCAGCGGGACGTAGGGCTCGCCGCGCACCGCCTGGATCTCTTTGACGACGTTCTGGAGATAGGCGTTCTTCTCGTGCAGAGAGAGCGCTGCAAAGGCGCTGCGGTCGAGAAGATTTAGTTTGTGCCGACTCATGGTTTCACCATGCACTGTATTTTCACGTCGCTAAAGCGGATTGCCTACACGCGCGGCAAAAAAAGCGCACCGGTGACGCTATCAGCGGCGGCACAACGCATGCCGTTTACCGCATACAGCAAACGGCATGCCGTAAAAATCACTTCAGTTCCTGCTCTTTCAGCGACGGCTGACCGTATTTGGACAGCATGAGGTCGACGCCTTCCTGAAGCAGGTCATTGACCCGCTTGTCCTGATCCAGCGCCATCTGTTTGATGAGCTTGAGGGCCTGACGCGACATGTAGACCGTGGCCTTCTCTTGCGTGGGCCTCGGCTTGGGTGTCGATGCGAGTGCAACGACGTTGTCTGTTTCGGTGGGGCGCTCGTCCGGCTGCGATCGACCGGCGAGCTGTTCTTCAAGCGACACGCGCTTTTTGGTGGCCATCGGCGGCTCCTTCCATCTTGTTCATGACCCATTGCAACAGGTTGCGAATTTCTCGGGCGGCTTTGCCCTGGGGATCGCGTTCGGTGACCCCCTGCCCTAGCGCCAGCGCGTCGATGTGGTCGGCGCGCGTCGCGAGTGATGCCGTCGAAACAACGCCGCCGAGCTGCAGGACGCGGTACGCATCGCTCGTTCGGATCGAGCGCCCTGGCGGGCATTGGTTGAGAACAAAGGCAAACGGCTTGCCGAGCTTGGTAAGGCTCGCGGTGGTGGGCCGGGTGGCCTCGATGTCGGCAATGCTCGGACGCGCCGGGATTAGGCACAGGTCTGCTGCCTGCATGGCGGACACGGTGGCGGGAGTGTTGACGCCGGCGGTGTCGAGCACGACCAGGTCGTGCCCCTGTTTCTCGAGGGTCACCAGAGCGGCCTGGAGCTGATTGGCGTCGATCGTTGCGACTTGCGGCGTTTCCGCCTCCCGCCGCTCGAACCAGTTTTTGGCCGTGCCCTGCGGATCGAGGTCAATCACATAAACGCGGAGACCCTTTTCCTGAGCGGCGACGGCCAGAGAGACGGCTAGGCTGCTTTTGCCGGTGCCGCCCTTTTGGGTCACGAGTGCAATGGTTTTCATCGGCGGAATCCTCCTACGGCACACGCTATACGGCAAGCGGTTAACGGTTTGCGGTACGCGGTTCGCATTTTGCCGTGTGCCTCAAACGGCACACATCTTGCCGTGTGCATCTCGCGGTTTGCGGTATACGGCATGCCGTTTGTTGCGTGATACATGGCCGGCCACATACGGCTTTGCCTGAGCATATCAGCCCGCCCACGCGCGCTCTCTGCATTAAACGGTATGCGGTAAACTGTCTGCCGTAAAATGTTGGTGTCTGCTATCGCGCGGAATCAACACGCAAGCTTTGTCAGGTTGCGCTTGTCGTCAATGTTATAAAATGCGATTAAATCACATAACGGAGATGCAAAAATGGCGAGCGTGACGATCGGGGAGCACTACGAACGAATGCTCCAGAGCATGGTGGAGAGTGGGCGCTATTCGACGGCGAGCGAAGTGATCCGCGAAGGGTTGCGCCTAGTTGAAGAGCGGGAAGAGTTCCGCCAGGCCAAACTGGCAGCTCTTCGTCAGCTGATCGCTGAGGGGGACGAGAGCGGCGACGCGAAATTGATGGATATGGCCGCGATCAAGGCGGAAGCTCGCCGTAAACGGAAAGAGAAGAGAGCCTAGCTTTTGAGCTACGCATCTCGCGCCGATCGGGAGCTACGGAGGATCTCCTCGAGGTTTAAAGCTCTCGACTTCACTTGAATAACCGCAAACGGTTTACCGTAGGCGGTATGCCGCATCTCTCGTAGAGCGCTGCCGTTGGGAGAGGGAATTTCCTCGGAGCCGCCATCGCCCGGCCCGAGTTGCACGGGCGGAGAGCCGAGGGGGCAAGCCCTTTACCGAAGGCGGCCGCCAGGCCGGGGCTTGCGGCCTTGGCGGCCCGTGCGACGATCGCCCGCGGATGGTTGCTTCTTGAGGGAATTTCCTTGGTGAGCCGGAGCATTCTGCCATCCCCGCCGAATGGCGGGGATGGTTGCGACGGCGCTCATGTGAGCAGACGCCGGAAGGCCGTTTCATAGTGCCGAGAATCCATTTCGATGCCGAGATAGTCACGTTCGGCCAAGCGAGCTGCGCGCAACGTCGAGCCGGATCCGCAGAATGGATCGAGGACGAGGCCACCGGCCGGAGAGAACGCACGCACCAGAGGTTCTAGGATAGCCGGTGATTTCTCGGTCGGATGGCGGCGGTTGCCGGTATAACGCCACTCGCGCACGTCGGAGATACGCGTCTGCGGGAGTGGCGGGCGGCCTTTGGCGAGCAGCATTGCCTGTTCGTGCTGATGCGCGACATAGCGGCTCGAGGCGGCATAGGCTTTCGGGAAAACCAGATGGCCAACGGGCTGGAATCCTGCGGCCTTCCAGGCATGCGTGAACGCATTGGGCTGATGCCAGCCGTAGAAGCTAAGGCATAGAGCATTCTCCTTGAGAACCCGATACATCGCAGCATAGGCGGGCTCGAGCCAATCGGCGGTATCGTCGCCGCGAATGGTTTGGCCATCGCGGGAGCGGTAGTGCACCAGGTAAGGCGGATCCGTCAGGATGAAGTCGATGGACGCGGCGGGGAGGGCGGCCATGACGGGGATGCAGTCGCCGTGCAGCACGGTGTTGCGGGGCGCTATGCGATCCGCGCGGAGCGGGGAGGCGGGGCTCATTGCCCCACCTCCGCGTCGGATTTGGCTTTGGTTTTGCGGATGATCAAGCGGCCATCGAGGGGCAGAGCGGAGAGACGAAGGTTGAAGCCGTCGCCATCGTCGTGTCGCCAGCCGGAGCCGATTTTCGTCCAAAAAGCCCGATCGCCTTCCCCTTCGACCACGTAGACGGCGTGGGTGGGGGCGGTTGCTTTGGATTTAGATGACATGGGGTGTTCTCCCGTTGGTTTTTCCGGCCACGCCTGTCGCGGCCGGTCGGGTGACCCAAAGGCACCGGGTCAAGGACGGTCAGGCAAGGAGGGTTCGGCCGAGGGTTGCCTTTGGGAGACGGCTGGATGCCTTGCCGGAGCGGCCGCCGGGGCCATCACACCGACCGTTCTGGCCGCGCTGCGATGGACGACAAACATGGGAAGAGAACCGCATTAGGGGGAGAAAGCCCGAAGCAGGCGCTACCGCGCCCGACGCTTGGCGAAGCGAGAAGGGGGAAGGAGAGGGGATTTATGGACGAAGTCAGGGGACGGGGCACCGTACGATCTGGCGCGCTCAACTACGTCTCTTCAGGACTTCAACGAATGAACGCGGCAATCAGAGCTGCCAGGGCGGATTCGTCGCCGGAGAAGCTGGCAATCATGGCCTGCATCACCCTATCCGGGTCGAGCACGTCCATATCGACCGTAAAGCCGGCATGCTCGGCGAGAATGGTCAGAAACGTCAGCTGCGTCCGCCCATTGCCTTCGCGGAACGGGTGAACGGCATTGATCTCGGCCAGGATGTGCGCGGCCTTCGCGGCAAATGCAGCGCGCGAAAGACCGACAAGGTAATTGTCGGCGGCTAGCTCATTGAAGATCCGAGCCATCTCCGACGCGATATATTCCGGGTAGCAGAACCAGTTGCCGCCTTTGCCAATCCGGATGGTGCGAGGCTGCCCCGCCCATTCATAGACGTCCTGGAACAGGTGATGGTGCAAAGCCCGGTAATGCGGGTAATCCAGCGCGCCGGACGGTAGCGGCTCCTCGGCCCGCGTGTAGAACATGGACAGCTCGAACTCGTCGAGTGCGTCAGCGTCCTGCAGCTCGGCTTTATTCCGGAGGACAGATGTGCCCGGATAGCAGAGAGGATCGGCCTCAGCGGTGTAAACCACGAGCCTATGGCTTCTTCGCAAACTCCGCGCGGATCTGCGCGCGCTTTTCCTCAGGTGTGAGGCCCTGCTTGTCGGCCGTCATGAACCAGGCGGCCATGCGGGGCGACAGCTTCATGCCCTCGACGGCGCTGATTTTCTCGGCGCGCGCGCGCGTCAGCGCCGTCCCGGTAACAAGGATTTTCTTGGAGGAGGGCGATTTCGCTTTCATGACTTAATCTTATCACAGGCGCTGCAAGCCCAGCAAAGAAAACCTGACAGGCTCCCGCTCCTTCCGTGTACCCATCGTGGCATATGCCGGATGCTGCCAGCCTTAGCTGGCGCATGTCTGACGTTCGCCTTCGCCGCACACGGTAAACGGTTTACCGCATGCGGTATGCCTCTCGCAGCATTTCCCAACGGCTATAAGGCGCGCTTCTTTAAAGGTTTGGGCTTCTTTCCGTCAGGCAGAATGTCCTGAAGATGCTGATGTACGACGTCCGCCGAAAACGGCTTTTGGATAAAGCGGGCACCGTTCGGGAGATCATCCGGCCCGGGCTTGGCTTGTCCCGATGCAATGAGGATGCCGATATGTGGCCAGCGCGCGGCGCACTCTTTGGCTAGATCAAAGCCGTTGCGCGTGCTGGGCGGCATTTGAACGTCTGAGAAAAGTAATTGGACGCTCTCGCCTGCAGCTTCGAGAATTTTGATAGCGTCCTCGACGTGACACGCCTCGTGCGTACGGAAGCCCGCATCTTCAAGAATGTCGGCCGCATCCATCCGGACCAGAGCATCATCGTCAGCGACGATGGCATAAGGTGCAAAGTCGTCTGACAATGGTCTTTTCCTTTTCGATTTCCGGAATCAACGTCCGGAACGAGACAATGATCCTTGGTCATCGTGTTTGGCTCTGCGGGGACAGGGGCGAGGCCCTCCGCCTCGCGCCTGCGGCATTATGCCCGCTGCTTTTGTGGGCACGACCGGAACTGCAAACTGGAACAACGTCTGCTTTCGTGCAATTTCTGTAACAGAAATCAAAGGAAGCGGCTCGACCATGAACCCGATCAATTCCCGCGGCGGTCGCCGCTCCAATGCTGGCCGCAAACCGGGCCCGGCTACCCGCGTCGTGCGGCTGCCGGTGCCATTGGCGGACATCGCACGGCGGATGAACGAACGGGGCTTCAGGGCAGGGGACGTGAACGCGTTTCTGGACGTGGAGGCCCGGATGGCCCAGACCGTGCCGTTGATGAGCACCACGGCTTCCTGTGGCTTCCCATCGCCAGCTGATGACTACATGGACGGGCCGCTCGACTTCAACGAGCTGATCGTCACCAATCCGCCGGCGACGTTCGCGGTGCGCGTTGCGGGAGAGAGCATGACCGGGGCAGGGATCTTCCCGGGCGACATTGCGGTGGTCGACCGCTCGCGTGCGCCCGTCAACGGCTGCATCGTGCTCGCCTGCCTCGATGGCGAATTCACCATCAAGCGCTACCAGGTGCGCGCTAATGGCGTGACCCTCAAGGCCGAAAATCCGGCCTTTCCGAGCCTCGACATTGGGGAGGGGCAGGATCTGGAAATCTGGGGCGTGGTTTCCCGCTCGATCCGGATGCTGTAGCCCGTGGCACCGCTGTTTGCCCTGGTCGACTGCAACAACTTTTATGCGTCCTGCGAGCGGGTATTTCAGCCGCCGCTGCGCGGCAAGCCGGTGGTGGTGCTGTCCAACAATGACGGCTGCGTCATTGCCCGCTCGAACGAGGCCAAGGCCCTCGGCATCGAGATGGGCGCGCCCTGGCACCTGCACCGGGACCAGTTCCAGAAGCAGGGCGTGATCGTGCGCTCGAGCAATTACACGCTCTATGGCGACATGAGTGGCCGGGTGATGCGCACCCTCGCCAATTTTGCACCCGAGCTCGAGGTCTACAGCATCGACGAGGCCTTTCTGAACCTCTCGGGCTTCGCCGATCCCGTGGCGCACAGCCGGTTGCTGCGGGCCACGGTGCTGCAATGGACGGGAATCCCGGTGTCTGTCGGCATTGCTCCCACCAAAACACTCGCCAAGGTCGCCAATCGCCTCGCCAAGAAGTCGCCGGACAGCTGCGGCGTGATGGCGCTGACTTCGGAGGCTGATCAGGTCGCGGCGCTGCAGCGGCTCGAGCTGACCGACATCTGGGGCGTTGCCAATCGCCTGGCCGCACGCCTTGCGGCCCTCGGCATCCGGACGCCTCTGGCGCTCCGCGATACGGATCCGAAAATGATCCGGACCTCGTTCGGCGTGGTGATGGAGCGGGTGGTGCTCGAGCTGCGCGGGCAGTCGTGCCTGTCGCTCGAGGAGCATTCACCGGACAAGAAGACGATCATGGCCTCGCGCTCGTTCGGGCGCACGGTCACGGAAGAAGCGGAGATGCGCGAAGCCGTCGCCACCTACATGAGCCGCGCCGCCGAAAAAATGCGCCGGCAGGGTCTGGTGACGGCGTCGATCGGCGTCTTCGTCAACACCAACCGCTTCCGTGAGCAGGATGCGCAATATTACGGCTCGCAGACCGTGCGCCTGGGCATCGCCACTGCAGACACCGCGAAACTGATCAGGGCCGCCCTCTATGGGCTCTCACGGATCTGGCGACCTGGGTTCAGCTACAAAAAGGCGGGGGTGATCTGTCTCGACCTGCACCAGGCCGCGAAACTGCAGGGGGCGCTGTTTCACCAGGCCGACGATCCTGGCCGCCTCGAGCTGATGCGCCTCATGGACGAGCTAAACCGCCGCTATGGCCGCGGCTCGATCGCGTTTGCCGCGGCCGGTGTGAAAAAGGGGTGGGCGCTCCGGAGTGAGCACCTGTCGGCGCGGTATTCGACGAATGCGATGGAGCTGCTTAGGGTTTAGTGAATTATCTGCTTGAACATAATTTAATGACCGCCGTTGAAAATAATGTTAAATAGTTTTGGAACTAAAAGAATGTCAAAATCATGGATGAAGCATATTTCAAAAATAATGTGACAATTGGCGGAAAAGTACGCCGGGTGAATCGTATTTCGAGTGACTGCACCGAATTACTCATAGAGACTTTAGAAGTTTGGCCCGACGGAACAAAGGTTGTCGAGATCCATGAAGCTCGATACTATGATGGAGTTCGCAAGCCTGTCATAAACGCAGAACGCATCACCGGACATATGGTGAGAGTTGAAGGGCGTATCCGCCTAAAAAGTCCAGGGTCTGCTGAATATCGCCCCTTCATCCATTGCCATCGCTTTGAAATTACGGATAGTCTCCATTCTCGCACAAGCGGGTAACAGGAGGGCTGAATGCGTTTTCCGCAATTTGCTTTGCGTAAGGCAGCATTTTCTTGCGTTGAAACCACCATGGCGAGCGGCAATGGACCGTGCGAATGTGAATGTGCAAGCTGTGACATGGGTCGGCATTGCGGACGCAAGGAGAAAGGCTGCTACGCGAAATAGGCTTAGCGCGAGAGTGCCGATCCCGCGTCAATCTGGTGGATGGGTTATGCTCCATTGGGGCTTGTCACAGATGATAATCCCCATGTCAAAAATTGCTCGCTTGTTTGAAATCTAGAGATCTAAAACAATCTCGCCAAATAACCCAATTCGTGCGCTATAACCTACCTTGCCATCTCTACGCCATAACGATCCTGCGTCATGTATTGACGTTGCGCTTCCGTTCACTGTCCCGCTTTCGATTAGTAGGCACATTCGAGCTTCGATAGTTCCTTCGAGTTTTTTATCATCTAGATAATCAATCGTAATTTCGGATATTTCTTGAAGCTTATCTTTTTCAGATCGAAAAAGAATCTCCTTAATTGACTCTTTCTCAAATAGAATAGGTTCATTCGTCCATCGCCCGTCGGTCCCTTGATGCATCACATCGACATCATTAAGATGATTCCCTTCACACTGCGTATCACCACTAACGGGAGAAAAATATTTTATGCGCCGAAGCAAATATGCACGGTTGCTGTTGTTTGATATGAAGCTCCTCGCAAACACATATTTATCATCGTTTGGATAGGATGAAGCGTATATACGCACATCGTATTGAGCTAGCCGTTCCCATACAAAAGGAACTATAGCTAGAAATGCAGCGAAAAATGAAACGACAACACTTAATATCGCAATGCGATTTTGTGAAAATAATTCCTTTTCTCGAAATAAAGAACGATCCATTTTAAACCAAACCTCGCCCATCCATATTATCAGTCCCGATAGCTATCCCGATACATTAAGTTAGGGGCTTTCAAAAATCACAAATTATGGACAGTTTCAGTTGCGTAGCTCGCTCAATGGGTTACACTGTCCATAAATCATGGACAAAAGTATCGCCCCTTTTCGCTCTTTCGGCTATGCCCGTGTCTCGACCGTCGGTCAGACGCTCGAGGCCCAGCTCGAGGAACTGCACGCTGCAGGCTGCACGACCGTTTTTCGGGAGAAAGTCTCCGGTGCCAAGGCCGACCGCAAGGAGCTGATGAAGCTCCTAGCCACCCTCGGCCCCGGCGACGAGCTGGTGGTCACCCGCATCGACCGTCTGGCCCGCTCCACTTTCGACATGTTCGCCATCGTCAAGCGCATCGTCGATGCCGGTGGGCGCTTCCGATCTCTCGCCCAGCCTTGGGCGGATACCAACGACAGCACCGGCCGCCTCATGCTCGCCGTGCTCGGTGGTCTCGCCGACGTCGAGCGGGATCTGATCAAGACCCGCACGGCCGAAGGCCGCGCTCGCGCCAAAGCGCGGGGTGTGAAGATGGGCCGAAGGCCGAAGCTGACATCGGCCCAGAAGGCCGAAGCACTTGAACGCCGGGCTAACGGCGAAGCGCATACGTCGATCGCGCGCTCGTTCAACGTCAGTCACCAGACCATTGCGAGGCTGCAGCCATGACGCGGGTCCAGCTCCAGCGTGAAGACCCAGCACGAAATATGCGCCGGTTCTATATCCTCGATATTCAACCGTCGCTATTTGGAGGATACACGCTGGTCCGAGAGTGGGGGCGGATT
The DNA here is from genome assembly GCF_017815135.1 of Jiella mangrovi. Lineage (GTDB taxonomy): Bacteria > Pseudomonadota > Alphaproteobacteria > Rhizobiales > Rhizobiaceae > Jiella > Jiella mangrovi. Next base: position 12,572 of record NZ_JAGJCF010000029.1, read on the forward strand.
GGGCAAGCGGGCACCGTGCGGATGTCGTCCTTTACCACGCATAACGAGGCCGCCACCGCACTTCGATTACAGCAGCTTCTGAAGGAAAAACGAGGTTATCGAACGAGAAATTGATCTCGTTCGAGCATCTCGGAATAGGTGATTATCTCGACGTTACGCGAGTCTCGCCTATACATCTCGAACGTCTTCCTTATCAACCCCGTCTCTGCTTCCGTCTTCCCTATTAGTCCGTCATTGGAGCCAATGATAAGGATAACTTTTGGATCGACTGCACGAAAATCCGCATAATCGCCGTTTTTATCAAACCGGATATCTTCCGATTTGATCTGCCAATCTGCCTTCTGCGCCAATATTTGCGAGTGGGCTCTAATACACGCTGTAGATAGGGAGTAACTGTTTGTAGCGGCTTTGAAGTTATTCATGAGTGGCGTCGTGGGAAGTTTTAACTCAACAAGCACTGTAAATTTGTTGATTTTACCTAAAAAGTCTACGAAGGCCGACCCATCGCCGCTTACACCTGTTCGGCCAACGGCAGCCTCTCTTTGCAGGATTGAAAAAAAGCGGAAGTCTAGCCCGAATCCAAATATCCAAGTATTTTTTTCAAAAAAGTGCTGCCATGCCTTCTCTGGCTGATCCTCTCTGATCCCGTTTTCTTTTGCATAGGCTATAATCTGATCACGGTCGTTCATCATGTCGCTGAAGCGGTCAACCTGCGCCCGTCGATAAGCCAAATTGACAATGTCTTGCGACGTTATTGCCCCTGAATTGATGATATCGCGCACTATAGCGCCACCGTTTTCGTCTTGTGAAAGAATCCCTTTAATTGAATCGATAATCGCAGGGTCGATTTGACTGGAAGGATCAAACGATATTTCCGCGCGCCGCGCTTCCCATCCCTTTAAATTTAAGTCCGATACGGCTCGGCAAAGGGCAAATAATTTTTGCGATGTGAGATAATTGAGCTTGAGGGGTTCATCAGGACTGGTCCGTTGCTCCACCCATCCGTCGCTTTTGTAATGCTTGAATTTCTTGATAACTAATTCAGTAACTTCTCCTCGAGCCTCGAGGAACTTAAACTGAATTTTGATACGGTTTCGCGCATCTGGATTAGCATCATACTCAACCGACTGCTCTTCTATAACCGCATTGAAGTATGCGCCTGCACCATCGCGAAACGGGTGTCTGTACAGGCAGTCCCGCTTTGCATCAGCGACAAAATCCGTTTCTCCGCGGAAGCCATTCATACCTTTGACGTCCGTATCATTTCTTCATACAGCCCGAACATATGCTCCACACGGTCACGGTCTGAGGCGAAAGCAGCACGCCGATAAAGCCCGTCTACTGCGCGATCGAGGTTCTTATGAGCTTTGCGAAGAGGGGCTGGCATCACGTCCGGATCGTAAAGATCGGCAAGGGAACTGTTAGGATATTCCTCACGAGCGGCAATCACTTTATTCGCCAAATCTCGCACTCGATTCATCTGAGCCGGCGACGCGTTGGGCAAAGGAAACGTATTGTAGACGATGCCGATTGTGTATCGATAATCACTTTTAATTCGACCTCCGATGTGGCGGAGCCATGACATGTGCATTCTTGAAGTAAGAACCCCGAAAAACCATGAGTCATCTGACGGGAGAGCTTTCAAAAGATTGCTCGGTATGGTGGGAGGTTTGAGCCAACCGATGGGTGCATATTCTCGACGTTCAGAACTCGATTCCGGCAGAGCAAGAAAGGGTGCCGTCGGAAGGACTTCCACATTGTACCGTGCAGGCTGATCAGCGATTTTCAGAGTGCTTTTCCGTGGGCTCTTCGCCCGTTCGGTACGCACAAGTGCCATCCGCTTTTGCACCTCAGGCATTGCCCGCAACTCGTGCGGTTGAGCATCCTGAAGCGCAAGTATCCAGCGATCTGCTCCGTTGATGTACTCTCGAGCACCCACGTAGGGCCGCATGAATCGTTCTGCTGCCGGCTCGACCGCCAAGAACGCCTCCCGTTCCTCCCGATCGAAAATGTAATGACCTCCGTCGATCGGCTGCGATCCGCTTAAGAGACGTGGCGCTCCATTGATCGGACGTCCAACTTCATAGACAACAAGGTGCCGATTATGGACCGTTCCGGCATCGAAAAGGTACGCCGTTAAGGCACCATGGGTGCTTTCAACGGGATCACCCTTGATGTCGTCGTAGCTGAACAGCCGCTTTGGGTTCCGTTCGTGATCACGATGACTGAGCCCCACTATGACGACATGCACATGGGCCTTTCCACGAGCGTCGCTTCCCCATTCAAAGGTGCGGTGCCCATAGTCGATTTCGAGGCCATAGCGATCGAATAGGATCGGCCAAAGCTGCGCGACCTGCTCGCCTTGGGTGATGGAGTTCGTCGACACGAACGCGATCCGGCAGGCGGTGTTCTGCTGGATATATTCTCCAGCCCGGAGGAACCAGGCTGCCACATAGTCAAGAGTCCCTCCCGAGCCTCCCAAGTTGGCAATCCGTCGCACCTGTGCGCGCTGCTCGTCGCTTTGATACTTCGAGCCGATGAATGGGGGGTTGCCCAAGATGGCCGTGCAATTAGCCGCAGGCAAAACGTCCTGCCAATCGGTTTCGAGCGCGTCTCCGTGGCGAATGTTCGGTGCGGTCTTCAATGGAATGCGCGCGAACGCCTGGCCAAATTCCAAGCTCAGGCGGTTGTTCATGATGTGATCCATCATCCACAAAGCCACCTCGGCGATGCGCGCCGCGAACTCACCCAGCTCGATCCCATAGAACTGGTCAACATCGACCTTCGACAAGGCGCTGACGTCTAGCTCCTGCTGACCTGTCGAATAGATAAGCTGCAAGACCTCCATTTCGAGAATGCGCAGTTCGCGATAGGTGATGATCAGAAAGTTGCCGCAGCCGCAGGCAGGGTCGAAGAACCGCAACGTGCCGAGCTTAGTCTGAAAGTCCTGAAGCGCCTTTGGTCGGCCGCGGCGCATACGCTTGATCTTCTCAAATTCTTCTCGAAGTTCGTCGAGAAATAGCGGCCCAATAAGTTTTAATATATTTTTTTCAGTGGTGTAGTGACCGCCGGTCTTGCGCCGCTCAGCTCGATCCATAACGCTCTGGAACAGCGCCCCGAAGATAGCCGGTGACACAGTTGACCAGTTGAACCGGCACGCCTCCAGCAGCGCATTGCGCGTCGCGGCATCAAACGAGGGGATTCTAAGCCGTTCCTCGAACAGACTGCCGTTCACATAAGGAAAGCGCGCCAGATCCTCGTCCAGGCTTCGTTGGCGCTTATCCTCTTCCGTATCAAGGACGTCGAACAGCTGCGCCAACCACATGCCGACGCTGGAGCCGTCCTCGGAAGTCCGCTGCTCGATCAAGTCCAGGAAGATGTCACGCGGCTCGAAAATGCCGGTGTCGTCGGCGAACAGGCAGAACAGCAGCCGGACAAGGAACCGCTCGAGGTCATGCCCGCCATATCCGCTTTCTTCGAGCGCGTCGTGCAAGCGGCCCATGATCTCGGCCGCTTTGATGTTAACCGGATCCTGGTCTCGGAACGTCCGCTTCTGAACACCGAGAATGAACGCAAAATGCTCGACATGCTTGGGCAAGTCGGCCAACGCAAACGCCACTGGCTCGCCGCCCTCGTCGAGGTCGTACAGCTCGAACGTCTGGAAATCGCTGAGCAAAATGTAACGGGGTAGCTCAACGTCCTTGATGCCGGGGAAATAATCGAGCGCCTGCTGCTTTGCTGGGGCAAGCTTGCGCCCGGCGCTCTTCTGCTCAACGAGCAGGACGCCTTTCCAGAACAGATCCACAAAGCCTTGTTTATTGCCGAGCTTTTTGACCGGCTCTTCAAAGCTAGCGACCTTCCGACGCTTGATGTCAAAGATGTCGAAAAACTCGTTATAGAAGGTCTGGGTGTCGCCCCGCTCGTAGTGGGCATCCTTCCATTCACGGGCAAACGTGGCTGCACGTGCCCGAATCTCATTCCAACTTAGACGCATTCTGAATTATACCATAAATTGTTTTTTCCGGCAGCCAATATCAATCCCATGGAAAGCACACCGGCAAGGCCCCTGATGCCAAGCGTCATAGGAGGGCTGTGGATCAAGCTAACGAGTAAAAAAGGCCATGCCGCTTTTTTCAGGGGAGTTTCGCCGTCTGCTCGTAGTGAAACAGCTCCTTGTCCGTTAGCGGACGGAGGTCGCGCTCGTTTGGCCCACGGACGAGAATCCGAAAACCGGTATCCCGCCAGCTGGCGTCGGTCGGAATGGGACGGGAGTAGCCGCCGCGGCTCGCCTTTTGGCAAAGGGCGGTGAACGTTATGTCGTAGTTTCCGGCTGTCAGATCGGCAGAGCCGGTGAGCGTTAGGCCATCCGATACGAATGCCGGACTGGTCGGCGTCCCAATGGCAATGACTTGCTGGGGGCCAAGTGACAGCCCTCCGCTGCAGCCGATATTATGCGCCCTGCCACCCGTCTCGATCACAAAAAGATAGCGGCCGTCTTCGAATGCGTTGAATTTCGCTTCGGCATCGTACGCCATGACACTGCTCGACTTGGTCTTTGCCATATGAGCATTGAGCCGGATCTCTGATGGGGGGAGCGTGAAATAGACCAGCGCATCCGGATTAACGGTACCGTTCGTCACCATGTGAGCGCTCGCGTCCCAGCCGTCCTTTGCCTCCATCCCCTGTGGTGGGTTTTTACCGCCAGCCGCGGACGCCTGACCCGCTGCCGTTCCGCTGCCCTCGATGGTGTCGATGCGCCCCTCGATGGTGTCGAGCCGGTTATTGATACCCTTCAAGGCGTCCAGGATCGCCTGAGTATTGGCATCTGGCGCCTGAGCCAGAACGCTGGTTGCGGCGCTTAGGCTGAGCATGCCTGCGAGGACGAAATGCTTCATCGGTTCACCAGAGGACGAGGTTGCGGGGTGGTGGAGTAGCCGGGCGACACGCCATGCGGTGGCGGCGTTGTTCCGGGAATTTGCGGAATTGCCACGACGTCGCGCGTCGTGGTGATTTTCGGCACCGGAGGCGGCATCGGCGGAAGTGGAACCGGCTTCCTCGATCCAGACGCTAAGGGCGTACCAACAACAGTCGGTGAGACGTAGGAGGGGGCGGCGACCGGCTGCGCGGTCACGATCGGCGTACTGCCGCCGGATCCGCCAAAAAAGAGGCCTTGCCCGATCGCCAGGATTGTTACGGCGCTCGCGCTCCATACCAGCCAGCGCCAACGCCTGGCTTCGCGATAGAGCTGCCGGGAACCCTGCCAAAGGACGTCAGCCGAAGGCAACGCGGATATCCTCGAGCCGCAGGGTCATCAGTTCGTCATTGGTGAGCTTTTCAAAGTCGTCGCGCAGCTCGCCATCGTCCGTGTAGGAAAGCCGATAGGCTTGAGCCTGGCAGGCCCGCTCAAACAGGCGGCGCATTTCGCGGGCATTGCCGAAGGTATCGTCTCGGCCTTGGCAAAGCCGATCGATCTCCTGGCGCATGTCCTGGGCGGCATCAGGCGTGAGGGCCATCTGCTGCCGCGTGGCGAAATTCTCAAAGATCTGCATCAGCTCGTCAGGCTCGTAATGCCCGAACTCGAAGTGCAGGGAAAACCGTGACGCCAGGCCGACATTGGTCTGTAGGAACCGCTTCATCTCGGTGGGATAGCCCGCGACAATCACCACCAAGCGGTCGCGCATGTCTTCCATTTTCTTCAGGAGGGTATCGATCGCTTCCTGTCCATAGGAGTCCGGCTGCGACAGGTCATTGCCGCGGCGAATGCCGGCGAGTGCATAGGCCTCGTCAATAAACAGGACGCCGTCGCGCGCCTGCTCGATTTTCGAGGCAACGAGCTGCCCGGTCTGCCCCTGGTAGCCCCCAACGAGAGCGGCCCGATCAACCTCGACGAGGTGCCCGCTCTGCAGGACGCGCACAGCCTTCAGCAACTTGCCAACTTTGCGCGCGATCTCCGTCTTGCCGGTGCCGGGCGGCCCCATGAACACCATGTGCAGGCTCTGGCTGCTCGTCGGCAGTCCTCGATCTCGCTTAAGCGCGCTGAGTCGAGCCAAGGCCATCAGCTGATCGAGCTGGTTTTTCACGTCCCTGAGGCCAATCAGGTCATGAAATTCTTTGCTAACCGAGTGGAGCAATTCGTCACGGGCAGACGTGGGCGGGACCGGTCGGCCGGTTCCAAGCCTTGGGAATGAAGGAGAGTTGCTCATCGGTCGTCTACCTGGCTGAATTCAAGGTTCTGGCATCATCGAGACGGATCTCGGGAACAGCATCCGGTCGGCGCTGGCGCGCCCAGGAAAGCAGGCGGTCGAACCATTGCTGGATGGCGATGGCATTGGCAAAATGATCGCCGGCAGCCTCTTGCAGCTTCTGAATCTCTGACTGAAGCTCGGCCTGAAGTTCCGAATCTATCGTGACACCGCGGGTCTCGAGGCAATCGTAGAAGACGTTTTCGAGATCGCGCCGAGCCAGATCATCAAAGATGACTTGCTCCACATGACATCGATCGAGCCATGCTTGCCGAATGGAGGGATCTTCCATGAACCGGCGCGCGAGCTGATCGCTCCCGACAATCATGATGAAGGGCCGCGGTACGCCGTCAGCGACGGCCCGCAAGAGGCCGCGGCCAAAAGCTATGGCGCGCTCCCGATCGGCCTCGGTCGCAGGCACCAGCCACTCCGCATGTTCAAGAAGGATCACACCGTCCCTCGCCTTCCGAACGGCATTGGAGGCGACATCGACTAAGGTTGCAGCGGAAGCATAGGCAACATCGTTGGCATGCAACCAGACCGGCTTTGTCTGCCTGAACACGCCCACGCCTGCGAGGATCTCGGCAAAAGCCTTGGCTGCCGTGTGTTTCCCGGTGCCACGCGGCCCATGAAAAATGAAAACGGTCGCAGACATAACCGGGTCGAAGGCGCGGCGCCTGTCGGGTGCAGCCTCGATGGCAGCCAGAACCTGATCCAGGCGCTCTTTGGCCTTGCGGTTTCCATGAAGGGCGCGGAGCCGTTTCAGAGGGCGGGAAAAGTTGATCCTCTGAGTGACGCCGTCCGTCACGCTGTCCATGGCCCATTTCGCCCAATGGATCCTTTCCAGACGAAAATAGTCCAGGTGATAGGCCACGGCTGCGGCGGCGAACGCCCATAAAAGCACGGCCGCGGTCCCGAGCCACCCCAAGGCAAACAGCATCAAGCTGAGCGCCAGGAATCCCCCAAAACCGACAATGGGAAGCGCCAGATACAAAGGCATATTAGGGCAGTGCCACCGGAATCCGTACGGTCTGCCCCTCACGCAAAAGCGGGGCTAGTACGGGGTCATTTCCAGCCTGGATAGCAACCGTGATGCCACCTCCGCCGTCCTGGATGCCGTCCATGTCGATCCCGGCCCGACTGACCGGCAATGTGAACTGCTGCGGCGCGTTGGTCAGCGCCACCTGGAGCGTAAAGCCATGGCTTCGCAATGACACCACATCCCCGTCCTCGGCGACGTCGTCCCACAGGGTGACGTAGGCAAGGCGGACATCCTGCTGGGTCAGATCGCGATCGAGGGCTTCCCGTTGCGTGTCGGGCAGGTTCATTGCGGCAACCGCCGCCGGCTGATCCTCCCGGTCAACCAGTTTGAAGGCCACTGCGCCTTTGGCGGCAAACGCTTCGGCCCGGGCCGTGGCTTCCTGCGCGGTCAACCCGCTGTCCGCTTGTCGGGCCGAAGCCTCCGGTAACAGGAACTGGACACCGATCGCACCCACAATCCCGATCGCCAATGCGCCGCCAATCAGCAAGCTGCGCCGATGAACTGACCGGCTGCCAGGTACGCGTCCATCCCCTTCCCCGCCAGATGCGGAGGATCCGCCCGCCCGCGACGGGTCGCGCGCCTCATGTTGATTCTGCCGTAAGGCCCTGCGTTCCTGATCCACCTGCTCTACCTGGTTCCCCGCCTCACATCGCGGCAGAATTCTGTATGGATAAATCGCTGAAGAGCAACCAGAGATTTGCGCTCTGTGCATTGCTGCCCCCAGATGAAGCAGCCATTCTTGCCACCGACGATTTTCTTCAGATGATGCCGCTATGGATGTGATCAAAGGCCTGTTGACGTTGCTGCTCACGCTTTGCCGCGGGAGCGCATGGCTCATCATCAAGAGCGGCAAGTGTGCGCTGTGGCTGCTGCGGTGGGTATGGAGCCGACGCCGCTCGACGACCTTCGGCAGCGCGCGCTGGGCATCGCTTTGGCAGATCCTTCGGGGTGGCGCGTTAGGCGGCCACGGGATCATTGTCGGGAAAGTCTATAATCAGCTGCTGCGGTTTACTGGCGAAGGTGCCGTGCTGGTCTATGCGCCCCAGGGCTCCGGCAAGGGCGTTGGCATCGTCATACCGAACATCCTGGATTACCCAGGCGCTTTGGTCGTTACCGATCCCAAGGGCGAAAACGCCAGCATCACCCGCAAATATCGCAAAGAGCTTGGGCCGGTTTTCGAGCTGAGCGTGGTGGCACCGGAGCGATCCAACCAGTTCAATCCGTTTTCGATGATCCGCCGCGGGACGCCGTGGGAACCGGACGATATATCGACCCTCGCCCAGCTGGTGGTGACCCCGGAATCCAACGAAGCTCATTGGGACACGTCCGCTCGAAACCTGATTGCTGCAGTGATCGGCTATGTCCTCCACAGCTACCCGCCGGAAGAGCAAAACCTCTCCAAAGTTCGTGAGTTGATCGCTGATGAAGGCGACGGCTTCCGGCGGACCTTGGAAGCCATGGTTGCCACCGACATTTCGACGATCGCGGAAGAAGCCCGCAGTTATCTCGGCTCGCTCGATCTCCCGGAGACGCTCTCCGTCAAAAAGAACGCCACCAAGTCCCTGGCGATATGGTCGCGTGACCGGATCGCGGGACAACTCTCTGTCCGGTCGGACTTTGACATGATGGACCTGCACAAGCAGGTCATGACCGTCTATGTCATCGTGCCGGAGGATTTTCTCGAGATTTATGCGCCCTTCATGCGCGTCATGATGGGTTGCGCGGTCAACGCCATGGTGCGGGCCAAGGATCTTCCGCGGCCGAAACACAAACCGCTCCTGCTTTTCGACGAATGCGCCACCCTGAAACGCCTCGACGCCCTGGCTAACGGCATGGGCTTTTTGCGCGAATATGCGCGGACAATCCTGATCTTTCAGGATCTCGGCCAGCTGCGGGGCATCTACGGCGAGGAAGTCGCGCGCAGTTTCATTTCCGCCAGCGGTGCCCAGGTGGCTTTCAACGTCAACGACAACCTCACCGCCCAGGAACTGGCGGACGCGATCGGCATGACGACGGTGCGCGCGCGCTCAGATGGCCGTTCGCACGCCAACACCGATCTGTACCGCATGCAGCAACAGGCGGGGCAGTCCGAAGCCGGTCGCTATCTCAAGGACGCCTCGGAGGTCCGCCGGATCAAGCGCAACCAGGCGCTCGTTTTCCTGTCGACCGTCAAAGGGCCGATCCTCGCGACGAAAGTCCGTTACTATCGCGTGTTTCGATGGCGCGATCGTTATGAGTCCTGGCGCTCCGGATCGAAGACGTCCGACGCAAACCTCGTTCCCATCCCGCGCATCCTCCCTACCCACGAGCGTGAGGCGGCTTCGCCGGAACATTCCCCGGCAGCCAGGGAACGCGCTGCCTGACACGCCCCCGGCTTTGCCCGCGGTCGCGGGTCTGTACAGGTGCATGTGACCATTTCCGATCGCGGATGGTTCCCCGGCGTTTCACCTGTCGATCTTTGATGCCAACCAGGCCGCGGAGGACGTTTTCGATCCCCGCAACCAAGGCCTCCGCC
>NZ_JAGJCF010000030.1 GCF_017815135.1 Jiella mangrovi
TTCAAGCCGTCGCCGAAAGATCGGGATCGAAGAAAGTCGGCATCATCGCCGTCGCCAGAAAGCTTCTCACTGTTCTCAACGCCATGCAGAGAGACAGAAAGGCGTTCGAATGAACACAGTTGCCAGAGATCGTCGGGCGCCCTCGCGCGAAACCGCAATGGGCGGCAATCGCCATGCCGCGGCGGTTGCCCCTGGATTCTCGGGACGGGGCCCGAGAATGACGGTGCAAACGGGCTTTCCGCCGCGCCTGCATTGCTTCCATGTGCCCGAGAATGACGGCGTGGGGGGGCAGGCAGCGGCCTTTCTGACAGCGTGCGCCATCAAAAAAGCGCGGGCCCTTTCGGACCCGCGCCTTTCATTCTTCCGTCATCAGCAGAGCCTTAAGCCGCCACCCGGTCTCCCTCGACACCGTTTTTCGAGCCGACGACGTAGAAGTTCAGCCGGTCGGTGCCGCCGGAAATCTTCACCGTCTGCTCGTCCCGCACCTCGCCCATCAGGATCTTCTCGGCGAGCGGGTCCTGCACCTCGCGCTGGATGACGCGCTTCAGCGGCCTTGCGCCATAGGCGGGGTCGTAGCCCTTCTGCGCCAGCCATTCGCGGCCGGTCTCGTCGAGCGCGATGGTGATCTTGCGCTCGGCGAGCAGCTTTTCGAGCCGCGCCATCTGGATGTCGACGATGGCGCCCATCTCCGAGCGGTGCAGCCGGTGGAACAGGATCACGTCGTCGACGCGGTTGAGGAATTCCGGCCGGAAGGAGGCCCGCACGACATTCATCACCTCTTCGCGCGCCGCTTCAGCGTTTTCGTCCTCGCCGAGCGCCACCAGGAACTCGGACCCAAGGTTCGAGGTCATGATGATCATCGTGTTGCGGAAGTCGACCGTCCGCCCCTGCCCGTCCGTCAGCCGCCCGTCGTCGAGCACCTGCAGGAGAACGTTGAAGACGTCCGGATGCGCCTTTTCGATCTCGTCGAAGAGGATCACCTGATAGGGCCGGCGCCGGACCGCTTCCGTCAGCGCACCGCCTTCCTCGTATCCGACATAGCCGGGAGGCGCGCCGATCAGCCGGGCGACGGAGTGCTTCTCCATATATTCCGACATGTCGATGCGCACCATCGCCGCCTCGTCGTCGAAGAGGAAGCTCGCCAAGGCTTTCGTCAGCTCGGTCTTGCCGACGCCCGTGGGGCCGAGGAACATGAACGAGCCGATCGGCCGGTTCGGATCCTGCAGGCCCGCCCGCGCCCGGCGCACCGCGCGCGACACCGCCTGCACGGCCTCGCCCTGGCCGACGACGCGCTTCTGCAGCGAGTCCTCCATCCTGAGCAGCTTGTCGCGCTCGCCTTCGAGCATCCGATCGACGGGAATCCCGGTCCAGCGCGAGACGACCTGGGCGACGTGATCGGCTGTCACGGTCTCCTCGACCATGTTGGCCGCGCCCTTGCCGTCGTTCGCCTCGGCTTCCTTCACCGCAGCTTCCAGCTTCGGGATCTCGCCATAGGCCAGCTCGCCGGCGCGCTGGAACTCGCCCTTGCGCTGAGCGATGGCAAGTTCGTTGCGCGCTTCGTCGAGCTGGCGCTTGAGGTCGGCCGCCTGGCCGAGCTTGGACTTTTCCGCCTGCCAGGCCTGGGTGATCCGGTCGGACTCTTCCTCAAGATTCGCCAGTTCGCCTTCCAGGCGTTCCAGCCGATCCTTCGAGGCGTCGTCGGTCTCCTTCTTCAGCGCCTCGCGCTCGATCTTCAGCTGCATGATGCGCCGGTCGATCTCGTCGAGGGCCTCGGGCTTGGAATCCACCTGCATGCGCAGCCGCGCCGCGCCCTCGTCGACGAGATCGATGGCCTTGTCCGGCAGGAAACGGTCGGTGATGTAGCGGTTCGACAGCTGCGCAGCGGCGACGAGCGCGGAATCGGAGATCCGCACCTGATGGTGCTGCTCGTATTTCTCCTTCAGGCCGCGCAGGATCGAGATCGTGTCCTCGACCGTCGGCTCGGAGACGAAGACCGGCTGGAAGCGCCTTGCCAGCGCCGGGTCCTTTTCGACGTGCTTCCTGTATTCGTCGAGAGTGGTCGCGCCGATGCAGTGGAGCTCGCCTCTCGCCAAAGCGGGCTTCAAAAGGTTCGACGCATCCATTGCGCCGTCCGCCTTGCCGGCGCCGACGAGGGTATGCATCTCGTCGATGAACAGGATCACCGAGCCGGCCGCCGCCGTGACTTCGGACAGAACCGCCTTCAGCCGCTCCTCGAACTCGCCGCGATATTTCGCGCCGGCAATCAGTGCGCCCATGTCGAGCGCCATCAGCTTCTTGTCGCGAAGGCTCTCCGGCACGTCGCCATTGACGATGCGCAGCGCCAGCCCTTCGGCGATCGCGGTCTTGCCGACGCCGGGCTCACCGATCAGCACCGGATTGTTCTTGGTGCGCCGGGAAAGAACCTGCAGGGTGCGGCGGATCTCGTCGTCGCGACCGATCACCGGGTCGAGCTTGCCCTCGCGGGCCGCCTCGGTCAGGTCGCGGGCATATTTCTTCAAGGCGTCATAGCCCGATTCCGCCGAGGCCGTGTCGGCGGTGCGGCCCTTGCGCAGATCCTCGATCGCCTCGTTAAGGCCCGACGGGGTGACGCCGGCCTTTTTGAGGATGTCGGCGGTCTTGGCGCCCTTCTCGATGGCGAGAGCAAGCAGCAGCCGCTCGACCGAGACGTAGCTGTCGCCGGCCTTTTTGGCGATCTCCTCGGCCGTCGCGAAGACCTTCGCGAGCGGCTGGGCGAGATACATCTGCCCCGAGCCGCCGGACACTTTCGGCATGGCTTTGAGCGCCGCCTCGACGCCGAGGCGCACCTCGCCTGGCCGCCCGCCCGCCTTCTCGATCAGGCCGCTGGCAAGCCCCTCCTCGTCGTCGATCAGCACCTTCAGGAGATGCTCGGGGGAAAACTGCTGATGGTCGGCCGAAACCGCCGCCGTCTGCGCCGCCTGGATGAAGCCCCGGACGCGTTCGGTGTATTTTTCCAGATTCATCGTTCTCTCCTTGCCGCGCAGCGCCCTCATCGAGGCACGCAACGCTAAAGACTGGAGTCCGGCTCCCGCATTCGGCGAGCCGCCCGGGTCGAATATGGGGGCCGGGAGGTCCCGCCGGAAGAGGCCGCAAGCGTTATTGTTGCATAAATGTTACGGCACTTCATTCGCACCGCCCGCGTGACCGGCCCGAAAGGTCGGGCCGCACCGTGCTGGCGAAATGTAAGAGGCTGCGTTCCTCTCGCAATCGACTGCCGGCGAGAAGAGTGCTCTTTCAGTGTGGAGGCTGGCGCCCCCGCCTGCTCGGCGTCACCCTTTCGGAAGGGTCAGCCCCTCACGCTCGAAGGCCGCCCTGACCGCCGGGCGCTCTGCCATGCGCTGGGCATGAGCGGTCCAGACGGGAAAGTCCGCCGCCATGTCGTAGCGAAGGACGGAGCCCCTGCCCCAGGTCCAGAAGACGATGAGATAGGGGTCCGCGACGCTGTAGCTTTCGCCGGCGGCCCAGACGTCGCCGGCCTTGGCCAGCTTCTCCTCGACCATGGCGAAGATCTCGCGGGTCGCCTTCCTGCCGGTCTCGACGACGTCGGCCTTGCCCTCTTCGGTCGAGGCATAGCGCTCGGCGCGGCGGATATGGGCGTAGCTCGGGTGGACGGTCGAGGACATGAAGGCCAGCCATTCGGCGCAGCGCGCCTCGCCGACGGGATCTGCCGGCCACAGATGGCTTTCGGGGTGTGTGATCGCGACATAGCGCAGGATCGCCGGGTTCTCGGTGACGGTCAGATCGCCATCGACCAAGGCCGGGACGCGGCCCTTCGGATTGATCTTCAGATAGTCCGCGCTCTTCTGCTCGCCCTTGGCCATGTCGAGCCGCACGGCCTCGAAATCTGCACCCGCTTCTTCAAGAGCGATGTGCGAGGCGAGCGAACAGGCGCCCGGCGCGTAAAAGAGTTTCATGCGTGGCATCGTTCAACCCCTCCTGAATGCGCCGCGACGCGCGAATGGCGCCGTCATCGGCATGTGCCAATGAAAAAGGGCGGATGATCGCCTCGACCACCCGCCCCTCGAAGATTTCCGCCCCGCGGCCCGCCTAGTCGGTGAAGCGGCGCATCACCAACGATGCGTTGGTTCCACCAAAGCCGAAGGAGTTCGACAGAACGGTATCGATCCGCTTCTCCTTCTTGACGTGGGGCACGAGGTCGATGGGCGTGTCGACCGAAGGATTGTCGAGATTGAGCGTCGGCGGCGCGACATTGTCGCGGATCGCCAGCGCCGAGAAGATCGCCTCGACGGAGCCCGCCGCCCCGAGAAGATGGCCGATCGCCGACTTGGTGGAGGACATGGTGATCTTGGCGGCGTCTTCCCCGGCAAGCCGCTCGAAGGCGCGAAGCTCGATCTCGTCGCCCATCGGCGTCGAGGTGCCATGGGCGTTGACGTAGTCGAGATCGCCCGCGGCAATGCCCGCCCGCTTCAAAGCGGCCGACATGCAGCGGAACGCGCCGTCGCCATCCGCCGCCGGAGCGGTGATGTGATAGGCGTCGCCGGAGAGGCCGTAGCCGATGATCTCGGCATAGATCCGTGCGCCGCGCGCCTTGGCGTGTTCGAGCTCTTCCAGGACGACGACACCGGCGCCCTCGCCCATGACGAAGCCGTCGCGATCCCGGTCGTAGGGACGGGACCCGGCCTTGGCATCATGATTGAAGTGGGTCGAAAGTGCCTTGCAGGCCGAGAAGCCGGCGACCGAAAGCCGGCAGACCGGTGATTCGGCGCCGCCCGCGACCATCACCTCCGCGTCGCCGAGCGCGATCAGGCGGCTCGCATCGCCAATGGCGTGCGCGCCGGTCGAGCAGGCGGTGACGACGGAATGGTTCGGCCCCTTCAGGCCGTTGCGGATCGACACGTGGCCGGAGGCAAGATTGATCAGACTGCCGGGGATGAAGAAGGGGGACACCCGGCGCGGCCCCTTTTCGGCGAGGATCAGCGAGGTCTTCTCGATGCCCTGCAGGCCGCCGATCCCGGAACCGATCAGGACGCCGCTGGCGATCTGGTCCTCGTAGGATTCCGGATGCCAGTCCGCATCGTCGAGGGCTTCCGACGCAGCCGCCATGGCGTAGACGATGAAATCGTCGACCTTGCGCTGCTCCTTCGGTTCCATCCACTGGTCGGCATTGAAGGTACCGTTATGGCCGTCGCCCCGCGGGATCTGGCACGCGATCTGGCAGGGAAGATCGGAAACCTCGAAGTTCTCGATCTTCGACGCGCCGCTCTCGCCGGCCAGAAGCCGCTTCCAAGTGACCGATGCGCCGGCGCCGAGGGGGGTGACCATCCCGACGCCGGTGATGACTACTCGTCTCATTTGCGCTCTTTTGCCAGACAGACGAGCCGTCTTCCAGCGGAGCGACTTCGACTGTCGAAACCTGTTTGCGGGATCCGCAGGCTCAAATCTCGAATTCGAAAGCTCCGCTCGAAGGACAAACTCTCTGGTTTGGTGGATCTGAAGTTCGCGACGGCCTCTATCGGAGCGCGGGGGCGAACTTCAAATCCGAAACCTACACTAGATCAAATAATTACCTAGTGTCACTACGGTTGTGAAGCTCGCCGAGCGACGCTCCAGCACTCGTGGCGAACCCATTGATCAGGACAATGCTGCCCCCGTCGATTCCGGACAAATCCCGTCGCCCTCAAGCAACGGGACGCCATGACCGGAACAGAAACACGAGAGGATCAGGCCTGGTTCTTCTCGATGAACTTGACGGCGTCACCGACGGTGAGGATCGTCTCGGCCGCATCGTCGGGGATCTCGACGCCGAACTCTTCCTCGAAGGCCATGACAAGCTCGACGGTGTCGAGGCTGTCCGCCCCGAGGTCGTCGATGAAACTGGCGTTCTCGGTGACTTTTTCCTGCTCGACGCCCAAATGTTCGACGACGATCTTCTTCACTCGCTCGGCGGTATCACTCATAGTCATTCCTCTGCTGTGATGACGTTTGCCGTTCGTTAGACGCGAGACGGCCGTTTATCAAGCGGCACGCGCCGTTTTAACCGGCGGCACCATGAAATCAGGCCCCGGGATTGTCGAAGGGCCGATTGGATAGCATCTTCGCCCGGCTCCGCAAAACCGGAGGACGGGCGGGGACGAAGCGGCCCCTCGCATTTGCTCAGATCATCGCCATGCCGCCGTTGACATGGATGGTTTGCCCCGTGACATAGCCGGCCTCGCTCGAAGCCAGATAGACCGCAGCCGTGGCGATTTCGGCAACCTCTCCCATGCGCTTCATGGGAATCATCCCCAGAATTGAGTCACGCTGCTTATCGTTCAGCTTATCCGTCATGGCGCTGGAAATGAAGCCGGGAGCGATGCAGTTCACGGTCACGCCGCGCGACGCGATTTCCTGGGCGAGCGACTTCGAAAAGCCCACCATTCCCGCCTTGGCGGCGCAGTAGTTGGCCTGGCCGGGATTGCCGCTCGTGCCCACGACCGACGTAATGTTGATGACGCGACCGTGGCGCTTGCGCATCATCGGGTGAACGAGTTCGCGGGTCAGGCGGAAGGCGGCCGTGAGGTCGATCTCGAGGACCTGGTCCCAATTCTCGTCGGACATGCGCACGAACAGGCCGTCCTTGGTGATGCCGGCGTTGTTGACCAGAATGTCGACGCCGCCGAGGGCCTCGGTCGCCTTTTCGGCAAGGGCCGTCTGGCCGTCGCGCTCGGCAAGATTTGCCGGTAGCACGGCGCAGCGATCGCCGAGGGAGCTGGCGAGTTCATCCAGCTTTTCCTGCCGCGTGCCGTGCAGGCCGACGATTGCGCCCTGCGCATGAAGCGCTCTTGCGATCGCCTCGCCAATGCCGCCGGTTGCGCCGGTGACGAGGGCCTTGCGGTCGGTCAGGTCGAACATCTTGATTTCCTCGGGCAGTGTGGTCCAGCGGGTGGCGTCCGCGTTGCATTGGTCGTTTGTCGGAAAAGGATCAACGGCTTTCGACGAAGGCCCGCACCGCCTCCGGCGTACCGATCGCCTGGGCCGAAAGACGCTTGTCGATCCGCTTGCAAAGGCCGCTCAGTACCTTGCCGCTGCCGATCTCGACGACATCGCCGACGCCGGCGCCGGCGAGATATTCCATGCTCTCGCGCCAGCGCACCTCGCCGGTGACCTGACGGACCAGGCGGTCGCGGATCTCAGCCGGATCGCTGGTCGGCGTCGCGGTCACATTCGAGACGACCGGCACCTTCGGCGCGGTGATCGTGGCATTTGCCAGGGCTTCGGCCATGGCCTCGGCGGCAGGCGCCATCAGGCTGCAATGGAAGGGCGCCGAGACGGTCAAGGGGATCGCCCGCTTGGCGCCGAGTTCGGGCGCCAGTGCGACGGCGCGCGCGACTGCCGCGGCAGCGCCGGAGATAACGATCTGGCCGCCACCATTGTCATTGGCCGGCGACAGGACCTCGCCCTCGGCCGCGCGCACGCAGAGATCGGCGACGGCGGCAGCTTCAAGCCCGAGGATCGCGGCCATCGCTCCCTCGCCCGCCGGCACGGCCGCCTGCATCGCCCGGCCGCGCAGGCGCAGGAGCCTCGCGGTCTCGGCGATGCCGAGCGCCTCGGCCGCGGCGAGCGCCGAATATTCGCCGAGCGAATGGCCAGCGACGAATGTCGCATCGCTGACGGCAAACCCCTCGGCGCCGAGCGCACGCATGGCCGCCATCGACACGGCCATCAACGCCGGCTGGGCATTCTCGGTGAGCGTGAGGGTCTCTTCCGGACCCTCGAAGATCAGAGCCGAGAGCTTTTCGCCGAGCGCCTCATCGACCTCGTCAAAGACGGCGCGGCTCTGCGGATAGGCGTCCGCAAGCGACCGGCCCATTCCCACGGCCTGGCTGCCTTGCCCGGGAAAAACCAGCGCCATCGTCATCATCGTTGCTCCGCAAATCATTTCTCTCAGATCGAGTGGCGAGGGCAATGAGGGCTGTGAAGGAAGGTGTCAAGCATGCGCTGCACAATGGAGGCGTGCCGCATCGCATCTCTGGATGGAAAACTGCCCTGCGCCGCGGCTACTCCTTCACCGCTCCCGTCATCGAGGAGACGTAGTAGTCGACGAAGAAGGAATAAAGGATCACCACCGGCAAGGAGCCGAGCAGCGCGCCGGACATCAGCGCTCCCCATTCGTAGATGTCGCCTCTGACGAGCTCGGTCAGGACGCCGACCGGCACCGTCTTGTTCTCCGAGGAGGAAATGAAGGTCAGCGCGTAGATGAACTCGTTCCAGGACAGGGTGAAGGCGAAGATGCCGGCCGAAATCAGCCCGGGCACCGCGAGCGGCAGGACGACCTTCGTCAGGATCTGCCAACGCGTCGCGCCGTCGACCAGCGCCGATTCCTCCAGCTCGAAGGGAATGGTGCGGAAATAGCCCATCAAAAGCCAGGTGCAGAAGGGGATGAGGAAGGTCGGATAGGTGAGGATCAGCGCCAGCCGCGAATCGAAGATGCCGACCTGAAAGACGATGAAGGCCAGCGGAATGAACAGGATCGACGGCGGCACCAGATAGGCGAGAAAGATCATCAGCCCGGTCGTGCGCGCGCCGGTGAAGCGGATGCGCTCGATCGCATAGGCGGCGAAGACCGAAGCGAAGAGCGAGATGAAGGTCGAGGCGACGGCGACCAGCATCGTGTTCCACAACCAGCCCGGATAGGAGGTCTCGAACAAGAGATACTTGATGTGTTCGAGCGTCGGCTCGACCACCCAGAAGGGCGAGTATTCGCTGTAGTTCGTCAGCTGCGCGTCCGGCTTCACCGCCGTGATCGCCATCCAGTAGAACGGGAAGAGCAGGACGAAGACGAAACAGGCGAGCGGCAGATAGACGACGAAGATCCGCCTGAGCGGCGTGTTGAACTGGTCCATGCCTTCCGAATCGTCGCGGAGGGCCGATTGGGTCGAGGGCAGCGTCTGTTGGCTCATCGGAGAAGTTTCCTCAGTCGTTTCCGCCCTGCTGCCATTTGCGGCGCTGCAGACCGAAGAAGGAGAACAGGATGGCGGCGAGCAGGAACGGGATCATCGCCACGGCAATCGCCGCGCCCTCGCCGAGCTGGCCGCCGGGGATCGCCCGCTGGAAGGACAGGGTCGCCATCAGATGGGTGGCGTTCACCGGGCCGCCGCGGGTCAGAACGTAGATCAGCTGGAAGTCGGTGAAGGTGAACAGCACCGAGAAGGTCATCACCACCGCGATGATCGGGGTCAGCAGCGGCAGGGTGATCTTGGTGAAACGCTGCCAGGAGGTCGCGCCGTCGAGCGCCGCCGCCTCGTTCAGCGACTGCGGAATGGTCTGCAGCCCGGCGAGCAGCGAGATCGCCACGAAGGGAATGCCGCGCCAGACATTGGCCGCGATGACGGCGGCCCGCGCATTGTTCGGATCCCCGAGAAAGTTGATCGGCGCATCGATCCAGCCCCACTGCATCAGCACCCAGGAAATGATCGAGAACTGGCTGTCATAGATCCACCAGAAGGCGAGCGCCGACAGGACCGTCGGCACCACCCAGGGCAGGAGAATGATCGCCCGGAAAACGGTCTTGAACGGCAGATGCTCGTTGAGGATCAGCGCCAGCCAGAGGCCAAGGGCAAATTTCAGGACCGAGGCGACGAAGGTGTAGAGAATGGTGTTGTAGACCGACAGCCAGAACACCGGGTCGTCGAAAAGCCAGGTGTAGTTCTCGAAGCCGATCCACACGCCGTTCCGGCCGATGGTCGTGTCGGTGAAGCCGAGCCAGACGCCGAGACCGAGCGGATAGGTCAGAAAGCACAGGAGAAACACCGCCGCCGGCAGCATGAACAGGAAGCCGAGCCCGTTGCGGCTTTCGACGAAGCGGCGCAGGACGTTTGGGCGGGCATATGTGGCGCCGCGCGATCCGGTGGTGTCTATGGCGGCCATAAGCGAAGGCTCCGTGGGATGCTTTCAGCCCGTCGAAAAACGGGCATGCGATTCCGGTTTAAGAAGGCCGACCGACAGGGCGACAGCATCAACGCATCGTCATTCTCGGGCCCCGTCCCGAGAATCCAGAGATCGTCGGGCGCTTTCCATTTCAGCTGCATAGGGCGGCAGCGACCGATGCAGCGGCAACCGCCCCTGGATTCTCGGGACGGGGCCCGAGAATGACGAAGTTTCAACCTTCGCGGCCATCCATCGTCGCAGTGGCCCTTACCCGCAGAGGCCTCGCAAGCCGGCCCGCCGCCAGATCCCCGACGCGCCGTCATCCTCGGGCTTGTCCCGAGGATCTCCTGCCATCACCGCTACAGAAGCGGTGCAGGAAGCCACGCTCCTCGCCGGCCAGCCCTTTGCCCCGCGGCGGGAGACCCTCGGGACAAGCCCGAGGATGACGAAGGTCGCTATGCCATGGCTTCGGCGACCGGCCGATGCCGCGCCTAGCGCCCCCTCGCCCTTCGAGGCTCACCCGCTCTCGCGAGCGGGCGAGCACCTCAGGATGAGGGAGCTAGAGAGGCGCATGCCCCCGCCTTACCTGTAGTACCGCGCGATGCGCCTTTCGGCGTTGGCGATCGCGTCTTCCGTCGAGCGCTGGCCGGTGACGGCTTCGGCGAACATGTCGACGAGTACGTAGTCGGCCATCACGCCGGCCGACGAGGGCCCGAGCGGCCCGGCAAAGCCGTTCGGCCGCAGGCTCGCCGAGGCGTTGGCATAGGCCTTGTGAACCGGGTTGGACGACCACACGGGATTGTCCTCGAACTGCTTCAGCGGCTGGCAGCAATAGGCGCTGGCGCCCTCGAGCCAGGCATTGAACCGCTCCGGCTGGAACATGAAGGCGATGTAGGCCTTGGCGGCTTCGGGATACTGGGTGTGCTGGAAGACGTTGATCGTCGAGGTCTGATGCAGCTCGACCGACTTGCCGACGGGGCCGACCGGCAGGTTGGTGGTGCGGATGTCCTCGGCGATCTCGGCCATCGCCGGATCCTTCCTGGCAGCGTAATAGAGCGAGACGCCGTTGGCGGTCAGCGAAATCTGGCCGGCGAGGAAGGCGCGGTTGTTGTTGATGTCGAGCCAGCTTTCGGTGCCGGGAATGAAGGTCGCGTAGAGCGCCTTGGCATATTCGATCGCAGCCTTGGTCTCCGGGCTGTTGATCGCCACCTCGCCATTCTCGTCGACGGTCTTGCCGCCATGGCTCCAGAGCAGCCAGTGGGCGTAGTTGTTGCCGTCGCCGACCGCCTTGCCATGCGGGAATCCGGCGGGCGTGCCCTTGTCCTTCATCGCCTGGCAGAGCTTGAGGAAACCGTCGGTATCCTGCGGGAACTCGTCGAAGCCGGCTGCCTTCATGTGGCTGTCGCGGTAGCAGATCGCGTTGCCGATGGCGCAGAGCGGGATGGCGATGAACTTGCCGTCCTCGGTGGTCGCATAGCCCTTGAGGCCCTCATACCAGCCGCCATAAGCCTCGCCGAGCGCGTTGCCGAGATCGGTGACGTCGACCAGCTTGTCGGGATACTGGAACGGATCGTCGAACCAGCTCATCACCATGTCCGGTCCGGAGCCGACATTGGCGGCGACGGCAGCCTTGGGGCGCACGTCCTCCCAGCTTTCCTGGTCGATGCGGACCTCGACGCCGGTCGCCTCGGTGAAGGCCCGGGTGTTGGCGTTGAAGGCCTCTTCCTCGCCGGTCACGAAGGGCACCCAGCGAAGCAGGCGAAGGGATGCGCCCTCCTCCGGCTGGAACTGGGGCATCGTGGCCTGCGCGAAGGCTCGCTTTGCGCCTAGCGGGCCTGTCAGCGCCATTCCGGCAGCGATGCCGGCCGTCCCCTGAAGCAGGGTTCTGCGATTGATGGTCATGACGTTTCCTCCCTGTCACAACGAATTCGTCTGTCTTGATGCCGGCCCTTGCAATGGCGACCGGATCGGTTTCGACCTCATCCTCCCTTCCGGCCTTCAGCCGGAACGTCGCGGCTCGGCGCCGACGCGCCCGAGGTCGCCGCAAACCTGTCTAGGCTGACACCCGGTCTCCCGATTTCGCATCGAAGACGTGGACGCTCTCGCGATCGATGGCCACCTTGATCTCCTCGCCGGGCTTCGCCGCAATCCGCTCCCGGAAGACGCAGGTCACCGGCGTTTCGCCGAGCCTTGCGAGGACGTGCGTTTCCGAGCCGGTCGGCTCGACAACGTCGACGGTGAGCGGAACCTCGCCGCCGAGGCGGAAGCTCTCCGGCCGGACGCCGTAGATCAGCTCCTTGCCTGGCTCGGCCTCGCCCGGCCTTTCGATGGGCAGGCGGATGCCGTCGCCGGTCGAAAAACTCTGGCGATCCTTCGCCTCGACGCTTCCGGTCAGAAAGTTCATCGCTGGCGAGCCGATGAAGCCGGCGACGAAGAGATTGTCCGGCCTGTCGTAAAGCTCCAGCGGGGTGCCGACCTGCGCGACCCGGCCGTCATGCATCACGACGATCTTGTCGGCCATTGTCATCGCCTCGATCTGATCGTGGGTGACATAGACCGTGGTCGTCTTCAGCCGCTGGTGCAGGTTCTTCATCTCGGTGCGCATCGAGACGCGCAGCTTGGCGTCGAGGTTCGACAGCGGCTCGTCGAACAGGAAGACCTGCGGCTCGCGCACGATCGCCCGGCCCATGGCGACGCGCTGGCGCTGGCCGCCGGAAAGCTGTCGGGGATAGCGGTCGAGCAGATGCGTCAGCCCGAGGATTTCGGCGGCAGGGCGAACCCGCTCGGCGATCTCGGCCTTCTTCGCGCCCTTCAGCGTGAGCGAAAAGCCCATGTTCTCGGCGACGGTGATATGCGGGTAGAGCGCATAGTTCTGGAACACCATGGCGATGTCCCGCTCCTTGGGCGGCAGTTGGTTGACCACCCGGTCGCCGATCCAGATCTCGCCGGCGGAGACGTGCTCGAGCCCGGCGAGCATCCTCAACAGTGTCGACTTGCCACAGCCCGATGGCCCAACCAGAACGACGAATTCGCCCTCGGAAATGTCGATCGACACGCCGTGCAGGACCTCCACCGTTCCGAATGCCTTGCGAACCTCCCGAAACGCCACCGGCGCCATACGCTTCCCCCCAACGTATTCTTTGTGGGCATAGTGGCGTCTTATCGGAGGAAGCGCAACAGTCGAGATGATCAATCTAAAGACGAATGATTCGGCGAGATATGCTGCATGTGCGAGCAAGGCCGAGACGTCACCTGCGCGCAGCGTGCTGCGGCCACACGACAACGTATACGCAAGAAAGCTGGCGGACAGAGCCGCCGTCACGTCTGCAGGCGACGGCAGCCGATCGCCCGCGGCGGGTTCTTTTCGCCGGCGCCTATTCGGGTCTCAGCAGAATGATGATGGCGAAGACGACGAAGCCGACGACGGCGATCTTCCAGAAGTCGCCGCGTCGGCGCAGGCCCGGCAGTCCGAGCGGGCGCACCAGATGCGCGACCATCAGCAGAACGAAGAGGATCGAGAAAATCTTGCTCATGCCGGCAGCCGTAGCGGATGGCCGGGCGAAGCGAAATCAGTTTCTCCCGCAACGCCTCGAGACGATGCCCTCAGAGGGTGCTTAGCGGGCCGTGCGCGACGACCGGGCCCGTCGGTTGCCCGGTGGGCGAGCCGCCCTGCGGCTCCAGCGAAACGGCAAGACCCGCCCCCGGCTCGCCGACCGGCCGGTCGGTGAAGCGCAGCTGGATCGGCTGGGCGGGATTGAACACGCCGAGAGACAAGGGAGCCGCGCCATTGGGCGGCACCACCCAGAGTTCGGGCACGCGGTTGCCGAGATCTTCCTGGGCAACCGGGATCAGCGTTGCGACATCGTGGTCGCGGTCCATGACGACGGTGAAGATCGGCTGGCCCTGATCATTGGACAAAGTGCCGACGAGGACGTTCTCGAACCCATCGGGACCGACGCCTCCTACATTTGCAAGATTGCCCGAAACGACGATGAGAGCGGCAAGACTTGCGGCAGCAAGCCCCATGCCCGAGAGCCCGATCCACTGCCAGATTCCGGCCACCCGGCGCCCCCGCGGCCGCCTCGCCTCCGTGGCGCCGGCAGCAGAGCCCGCCAGGCGGCGCATGCGCGACAGCTCATCGGAAATCCGCGGCCAGACCCCGGATGAGGGCGTCGCGGGTTCGATCGCCTCGTAGAGCGGGGCGAACCGCTCGTTCCAGGCATCGACATCGGCGGCGAAGGTCGCATCTCGTTCGAGCCGGCGCTGGGCAGCCCGGCGCTCGGCACCGCTCAAGACGCCGAGCGCGTACTCGGCGGCCAGATCAGCCTCGTCACCATCATCGCTGCGCACATCGCTCATTGCGACAGACACCCTTTCAGCTTGATCAGCCCACGCCTGATCCGGCTCTTGATCGTTCCCAGGGGTACGCTCAACCGTTCCGCCAGGGTTTCATAGGTGATACCACCATAAAATGCCGCGAGGATGGACTTGTGCGTCCGCTCGTCGAGCGTTCCGAGACACTCCGTCAGTCGCCTTGCATCGTCGCTGTCGGCGAGGGCCGCGAACGCATCCGCCCCCTCGTCGGCAATGTCTTCTGCCTCGCCCATCGGCCTGTCGCCGCCGCGCCTGCCGATCTGACGCAGACGGTCGATCGAACGGTTGCGCGCGATGGTGGCAAGCCAGGTGATCGGGCTCGCCCGTTCGGCATCGAACCGGTCCGCCCGCCGCCAGACCGTCAGATAGACGTCCTGAAGAACGTCCTCCGCTTCCTCGCGGTCTTTCAATATACGGAAACAAACGCCGAATAGCTTCGCGGAGGTGTGCTCGTAGAGATCGCCGAGCGCATTTTCCTCTCCAATGGCGAGACGATCCATGATCGCGACGAGCGCCATGCGCCCCTGATCGGCCTGCAACAATCGTTCCTCCCGGTCGATGAGCCGGTTTTACTTTTCACCAAGCCGAACAATGTCGCGGGTGAAAGGTCAACCCCAGGACCTGTCTGCAAGACCCATGATACGTTGACAATATTGTCAGTAAGGCGCGTCTTCGGGTCCGGTCGCGATGTAGACAGACTTCACCTGGCTGTAGTGCTGCAGCGCCTCGCGGCCGTTCTCGCGGCCGATGCCGGAACGCTTGACCCCGCCGAACGGCATTTCCACCGGTGTCAGATTATAGGCGTTGACCCAGACCGTGCCGGCCTCGACGCGAGCGGCCATCCGATGGGCGCGAGAGAGATCGCGGGTGTAGATGCCGGCAGCAAGGCCGAAATCGGTGCCGTTCGCGCGACTGATGGCTTCCTCTTCGCCGGAGAAATCCATCACGCACATGACCGGTCCGAAGATCTCCTCGCTGGCGATGCGCATGTCGTCGGCGACATCGGTGAAGACAGTCGGCTCGACGAAATAGCCGTCTTCCAGACCGGCGACTTTTGCCGCGCCGCCACCGCAGGCGAGCGTCGCGCCTTCCTTTTTGCCGATGTCGAGATAGGAGAGGACGCGGTCATATTGCGGCCTGGAGACGAGCGGGCCGAGATGGGTGTCGGGATCGAGCGGATCGCCAAGACGGATCGCCTTCACCCGGGCGCAGAGCTTTTCCACGAAAGCCTCGCGGACGCTTCTTTCGACGAAGACCCGGGTGCCGTTCGAGCAGATCTGGCCGGTCGAATAGAAATTGCCGAGGATCGCGCCGGAAACCGCCGCGTCGAGATCGGCGTCGGCAAAGACGAGGATCGGCGATTTGCCGCCGAGTTCCAGCGTCACGTGCTTGGTCGTCTGCGAGGCCGCCCCCATGACCTTCGCTCCGGTGCCGACGGAGCCGGTCACCGAAACCTTCGCGATCGCCGGACTGGACGACAGCGCCGCGCCCAGCTCGCCCTTGCCCTGCAACACGTTGAAGACGCCGGCCGGCAGCCCCGCCTCGGTGTAGATCTCGGCGAGCTTCAGCGCCGAAAGCGGCGTCACCTCGGAGGGTTTGAAGATCATCGCATTGCCGCAGGCCAGGGCCGGCGCGCTCTTCCAGGCGGCGATCTGGATCGGGTAGTTCCACGCCCCGATGCCGGCGCAGATGCCGAGCGGCTCGTGCCTCGTATAGGCAAAGCCGTTGGTCAGCGGAATCTGGGCGCCGCGCATGTCGGCGGCGAGCGCTGCGAAATACTCGATGCAGTCTGCCCCCGAAGCGGCGTCCGCGACCCGCGTCTCCTGGATCGCCTTGCCGGTGTCGAGCGTCTCGATCTGGCTCAGCTCCTCATTGCGCTCGCGGACGAGCTCGGCCGCCCGTCTCAGAATTCGCGAGCGCTCCGCCCCGGCCATGGCCGCCCATTTCGCCTGCCCGCGCCGCGCAGCCTCGATCGTGCGCTCGATCAGCGCCGGTGTCGCGACATGGAGCCTCGCGATCGTCTCCCCGGTGGCGGGATAGACGCTGTCGAAGGCCTCTCCAGCCGCATCCTCGGCATAAGCGCCATCGACATAGTGGGAGGCTTCGGGCTGGGCTCGCATCTGCGGTCTCCTGTGCATGAATCATTCGACGCCGACATAGGGCAGCAGAGCCCATCGGCACCATCCCGCCGGATTGCAAGAACTGCTGAAGCTCCCTGAGCATATTCCATTCTTACGTCGTGCGTCGTGAATATAACCGTGGGTTAAGGTTTCCCGTCTTAAATAAAACAGTTGGCGTTTGCGAGCGTCTACACGTCACCACCCCGACGAAGGTCGACCGGCGCAACACTCCGCCTGTCGAAAGGATCATCCCATGTCTTTCACAAATCTGAAAATATCGACGAAACTGACCGTCACATTCGCACTGATCTTGCTGATCTCCATCACGGCCAATATTTTCGTCTATCGGAGCCTCGATACGATCCGGTCGGCGGTGGACGCCAATAGAAGAACGGAAAACGTCAGCGATCTTGCGACCGGAATGCGCATGACATTCCTCGAACAACGCGCGGCGTTGCGGGGATACCTGGCTCGCGGTACGGATCGCTACATCACTCAATACGAGAAGGCCAAGGCCGACTTCGCCAAGACCGTCTCGACCTTCATCTCCGAAACAGCGTTAGACGAACACCGCCAGCTCGCGAAACAGGTCGGCGAAAAGATCGGCGAATGGCAGCAGAAATCCGCGGAGCGGCAGATGGCGCTATACCGGGATCCTGCCACCAGAGCCAGCGCTGCCACCGTCGCCGCCTCGGTCAAATCCGATGAGGAAGCACAGCAACTCATCACGAAAATTCTTGAAAAGCAGGAGCAGCTCATCAAGGAGCGCAGCCAGGAGATCGCAGCGTCCGATACATGGGCGAGAACCGTGATGATCGCCGGCGGACTGATCGGCGCAGTCGCCGCGGTCGCATTCGCAATCCTGCTTTTGCGCGGAATTGCCACACCGGTCAGGGCAATGACCAGCGTGATGGGCCGCCTCGCCGAGGGCGACAAGACCGTCGATGTCCCGGCCGTCGGGCGCGGCGACGAAATCGGCCAGATGGCGGGCGCCGTCCTTCGCTTCAAGCAGGCTGCGCTGGAGCAGGAAAGGCTGGAGCAGGAAGCAGAAGCGGCCCGTCTCGCCCAGCAGTCCCAGCGCGAGCGTCAGACCGCAATCGACAACGCCAAGGCCGAGGATCTGAAAACCTTCGTCCACATGGTGGATGCCGGCTTCGAAGCCCTCTCCGACGGCAATCTCATGGTGCGCATGGACCAGCCCGTCGCCCCCGAATTCGAGCCGATCCGCGCAAAGTTCAACACCAGCGTCGAACGGCTCGAACAGGCCATTGGCGCCGTCGTTTCGAGCGTCATGGCCATCAATACCGGCCTGTCCGAAATCCGGACTGCCTCCACCGACCTCGCTCAGCGGACCGAACAGCAGGCCGCATCTCTCGAGGAGACGGTAGCGGCCCTCGGCGAGGTGACCGCGGGTGTGAACGAAACCGCGGAAGGCGCGATTCTCGCACAGATCAGCACCGAAAAGGCCGGCGAGAACGCCCGCCGCGGCGGAACGGTCGTTGCCAATGCCGTAACCGCGATGGCTGAGATCGAGAAATCGTCCGAACAGATCAGCCACATCATCTCGGTCATCGACGAAATCGCCTTCCAGACCAATCTGCTCGCGCTCAATGCCGGCGTCGAGGCGGCCAGAGCCGGCGAGGCCGGAAAGGGCTTCGCGGTGGTCGCCCAGGAGGTGCGCGCGCTGGCACAGCGTTCGGCGGAAGCGGCCAAGGAGATCAAGGGACTCATCTCGACCTCGTCGGTCCAGGTCGGCACTGGCGTCGAGCTCGTGCAGGCCTCGGGCGCCGCGCTCGAGCAGATCGTCACGCAGGTGACGGAGATGACCGATGTCATCAGCCGCATCGCCGCCAGCGCCAAGCAGCAGTCGACGAGCCTTCAGGAAGTTTCTTCGGCCGCCGACAACATGGACAAGGTCACCCAGACCAACGCCGCCATGGTCGAACAGACCACCGCCGCTGCAAGGACGATGGCGATCGAGACCGAAGAGCTCGCCGCCAAGGTCGCCATTTTCCGCACGAGGGAATCACAGGACCACAAAAGTGCGGCCAAGAAGGATCGCCCGACGGAGACGGCGCGGACCAGTGTGACACGATCGAAGCCGGCCGCGGCACCGCGTCCGGTCGCGCAGATGCGCCAGACGCAGAACGCGCAGCCGCGCCACGCAGAAGATCACGAGGACTGGACCGAGTTCTGATCCGCCGGCGGCGAGCAAGGCCTCCAGCCCCTCGCCGCCGATCGCATTCCCTTCCAGAGGGCCCCGGGCATTCCTGCCCGGGGCCCTTTGCGTTTCCGCAAGGCCGGAGTGCCGTCGAGAGCGCTGCGACGCGCTCCTCCTCCGGCCATCCACATGCGAGCGCACATGCACGGGCGTAGGCACAGTGCCCAAGCAACGAAGAGGCGAAGCCTTCTCTCGCCCGGCCTGCGGAAACCGTTGGCGAGGATGGGGTGTCGCCTTGGCGGCGAAAGCCTCGAAGCGCGAAGGCAAAAGAAGTCGACCAGCTCAGGCCCCCTGCGATCATACAGATCGAGCGGCGCCCTGCGCCTTTGCGGCGATGAAAGGCCTCATGCCGGCTCGCGGCACGATCACGGCGACGAGCCGGCAAGCGCTGCGGTTCTAGGAGCACGGGCCATGCCGCGGTGCTCCTTATTCCCGGGCGACGACGGCAAATGGCCCTTCTCGCCGAGAGCGCGAACCGGACCGCCCGCCCCTGAAAGGGTGAAGCGCGCGGCGGATCGCGCAGGGTCGCAAGGACCACGGCGGAAGAGGTCGCCTGGTCGCACAAAACGCTTCACGCGGCGTTTGCAAGATCGCCGGCGCGACGACCTTTCGCGGCGAGGGCATTGCCTTCTCGCTGGACCAAGCATCGGCCTGAGCCCGCCGCGATGACGGAACGACAAGACGCAGAAAGGGGCCGCCCAATGGACGGCCCCTTCCCGATTGTCCCGCTCGAAGCGGCTATCGCGATCCTTAACGGAAGAGCGAGAGCAGCGACTGCGAGGAGTTGTTGGCGATCGAAAGCGCCTGGACGCCGAGCTGCTGCTGGGTCTGCAGAGCCTTGAGGCGCGTCGACTCTTCGGTCATGTCGGCATCGACCAGCGTGCCGACGCCCTCGTCGACCGTATCCATCAGCTCGGAGACGAACTCCGTCTGCATTTCGATGCGGTTCTGAACGGCACCGAGGCTGGCGCCGGCCGTCGTGACCTGCGACAGCGCCTCGTCCACGACCTTGATATAGGCCTTGATCGTGTCGGAATCGGCCGTCGAGATGTCGATGTCCTCGACGCTGGTCGAGAAGGCGCCCGAAGCCGAAGCGGTCACGTCCGTGGCCGAAAGGCCCATGTCCGCCACTGCAATGCCCGTCGTGCCGCTCGTGGCCGCATTGGTCACCGAGAATTCTTCGAGCGACGTGAACGTCACCGCATCCGTGGTGCCGTCGATCTCGACCGTGATCCCGTCGATACCGGCATCCGACAGAGCCTGCTCGTAGACCGCCTTGAGGTCGGCATTCGAGCGGATCGACGTGTCGCTGAGACCCGCGTCGGCCAGCGTCTGCTGGGTGATCTCGACGGTGCGGGCCGCTTCGCCGTTCTGCGACACCGAGAAGGAGATCTTGTCGTCGGTCGCGGCGAAGTCGATCGCCGTGGTCTCGACGGTCGCGGTACCAACGGC
>NZ_JAGJCF010000031.1 GCF_017815135.1 Jiella mangrovi
GCGATGCGGAACAAGCGTGCATAACCTAGGACTTCAAAGCTGACATTCAGACATCATGCAGCATTCGTCGCTGTGGGCTCGAAGCCGCCATTCGCTGCGAACTCGGTGTACGGCAGCACTGGGTCGAAACTGCCAGTATGCTTTCCACCCAGCCGAGCCGATCGGCAGAGTTGAAGCGGACGTCCCGAAGCGATCGGCGGCTTTCGACCCTTTCTCGCCGTTCCGATGAAGGTTGCGGCTTCCCGGAAACGGACATTCACGCTGTCGCTGTCTCCGCGTTCACCGATCGCCGACATCGTTCTTCACGAGCTGATCGAGATTGCCGATCAGCCGTTTCAGCAGTGAGATGAACACCTCGGCTTCCGTCTCTGTGAAGCCAGCAAGAGCTTCGTCGTTGCCCTGAGAGAGGACCGCGCAGGCCTCCGGAAGGCGCGCCCGGGCGCTTTCGGTCAGGGCGACGCGGCTGGAGCGGCCGTCGGTCGGATCCGGGGTCCTCAAAATCAGTCCATCCCGCTCCATCCGCGCCAGCATCTGCGCCATGGACGGCTGCTCGATCCGAGCGAAGCGCGCTAGGTCGCGCTGCGTTTTGACCCGCCCCTCCTCCAGAGCCACGAGGACCGGCAAAGTCCCGACGCCAAAACCGAGCGGCTTCAAGCGAGCTTCACTCAAGCGTGCGAAGCCCCGCGCCGCGACGCTCGTCAAGTGGCCGGGTGTGGAAAGGACATCGGACGTAGACATTCGATATTGCATAGGACCCTATATTTGTACATAGTGTCCTATGTAACAAGTCCTGGTCGCTAGAATCAAGGGAGGCACGAATGCCCATTATCCTCGCAGCGTTCCTGACGGTCGCCTCCGTTTTCGCCAGCAGTCTCGCAAAGGCCATCGAAATGACAGAGAATGTCAAAACCCTCCAGCGCATGTACGAGCGCTTCAACGCCAAGGACATCGATGGTGTCCTTGCAATGCTCACGGACGACGTGGCTTGGGCGAACGGCATGGACGGCGGATATGTTCATGGCCATGACGGCATTCGGGCCTACTGGACGCGGCAATGGACGCTCGTCGATCCCCATGTCGAACCGTTGAGCTTCCGTCAGTCCGACGACAATGCGATCATTGTCGAAGTCCGGCAGACCATCCGCGATCTCACCGGCAAACCCGTCGAGGTCGACGGGTTGAAGGACAAGACGGTTGGTCACCTCTTCCACTTCGTAGACGGCAAGGTCAGCCGCTTCGACATTCGCGAGAACAAATGATCTTGCCTCCGTGCGGCGCACTCCGCTCTTCTCGAGCCTTCGACAGTATAGGACGAACAATTTCGTGACGACCGAAAACACCCATCACGCAACCTGTCACTGCGGCTCCGTGCGCCTGCGCGCAAGCGGCCCGCGCCTTGCCACAGGTGCCTGCCACTGCACAGGATGTCGCCGCATGACCGGCGGCCCTTACTCGTTAGGAGCAATCTACGCATCGGATGCCGTCGACATGGAAGTGGGCGAGACCGTGCCGATCGGTGCCGATCACAATGCCGGACACCAAGGCTGCGCGCGTTGTTCGAGCTGGGTCCTGACCCGCCCCCCCGGTCTTGGCGACATCGTCGTAGTGCGTTCGAGCCTGTTCGAAGACGCCGATCGCTTCACTCCGTTCGTGGAAAGCTTCGTTTCCGAGAAGCTTCCCTTTGTCGAACCTGTCGCTCCCCATCGCTTCGAGCACTTCCCTGACCCGGATGAGTTCCCTCGCCTTATCGGCGCCTACGCCGAATGGGAGCATGCAGTACGCTGAAGGCGCACGCTGCAAGAATTGGATACTCGTCCGCCCCACGGCCGACGCGCTTACATTCGTTCGGGTCGGGAAGTAGCCCGACCGCCTCCGACCCATCGTCGTCGTTCGGTTGCAGTTCCTTTGTTCGATCGTGTCCCATCACGTGATGTAGCTGAGCGGTCATCGAGGGTCCTGCGGTAGGGTCGAGTTGCGAGACGCAACCGAACCGAGGACTTCCCCGATGACCAAACCCATGTTGGACCTACGCGCGCTTGTCGACCAGAGCGCCGACGCGGACATTCTTCGCGAGATGATCGGCTTTGCCGCCGAACGGCTGATGGAGCTGGAGGTCAGCGCCGCCACCGGCGCGGCCTATGGCGAGAAGAGCGCTGATCGCCTTGCTCAGCGAAACGGCTATCGAGACCGCGACTGGCAGACCCGCGCCGGCAATGTCGAACTGCGGATCCCGAAGCTGCGGTCCGGCTCCTATTTCCCGTCCTTCCTGGAGCCGCGCCGCGCTGTCGAGAAGGCGCTCGTCGCTGTGATCCAGGAGGCATACATTCACGGCGTGTCCACCCGCTCCATGGACGATCTCGTCCAGGCCATGGGCGGCACCGGCGTTTCCCGCAGCCAGGTCTCGCGGCTCTGCGAGGACATCGATGAACGTGTCGATGCCTTCCTGACCCGGCCGATCGAGGGCGAGTGGGTCTATCTGTGGATCGACGCCACCTATCTGAAGGTCCGCCAAGCCGGGCGTATCGTCAGCGTTGCCGTGACCATCGCCGTTGGCGTCAACCGCGACGGTCGCCGCGAAGTCCTCGGTATGGCGATCGGCCCGTCTGAAGCAGAGCCGTTCTGGACGGACTTTCTGCGTGGTCTCGTCCGACGCGGCCTCACCGGCGTCAAACTGGTGATCTGCGATGCTCATGAGGGTATCAAAGCCGCCGTCGCTCGTGTCCTGGGCACGACCTGGCAGCGTTGCCGGGTGCACTTTCAAAGAAACGCCTTGGCCCATGCCGGCAAGAACAGCCGGCGGGTGGTTGCGGCCTTCATCGCCACCGCGTTCGCCCAGAACGATCCTCAGAGCGCCAGCAAACAGTGGCGTCACGTCGCCGATCAGATGCGTGGCAAGCTGCCGAAGCTCGCCAACCTCATGGATGACGCCGAAGCGGACGTCCTTGCCTATATGAGCTTCCCGCCGCAGCACCGGGCGAAGTTGCACTCGACAAACCCGATCGAGCGTCTCAACGGCGAGATCAAGCGGCGCACCGACGTGGTCGGCATCTTTCCTAACGAGAAAGCCATTACCCGGCTCGTCGGCGCCATCCTCATGGAGCAGAACGAGGAATGGGCCGTCCAGCGCTCGCGATATATGACGCTGGAAACTCTCGCGCCCGTCTGCGATGATCCCATCATCAGCCTGCCCGCTGCATGAAAGGCTGATCAGCTCGACGCTGCCGCGATCCGCGAGACCAGACGTCAGCTACACCACGGGGTGGGACACGATCCTTTGTTCCGCCAGGCAGACGTTCGCTGTGTCGTTCGATCGATGCGAGACCCATGCTGCTCTCATCAAAGTGCTCAAGTCGTGAAGCTGGTGGATCGCGACAGGTCGTCCCAGGCGGCGATCTCGGTTCTCATGGCTGAGAGCTTCCCTTCGACCAAGCCGAGCGCGTCTGCGCCTAGGAACAATCGCGTCGGCGGTGCCTCGGACGCGACGATCGCCAGAAGCGCCTCTGCCGCCTTTGCAGGGTCACCTGGCTGGTTGCCGCTCTTGGCTTGGCGAGCCGCACGGATCGGATCCATCACCGTGTCGTAGTCGGGAACCGAGCGAGGCGTGCGGTCCATCGACCGGCCGGCCCAGTCGGTGCGGAACTGTCCCGGCGCGAGCGCCGTGACGTGGATGCCGAAGCCGGCCACCTCCTTGCCAAGCGCCTCCGAGATGCCCTCCAGCGCGAACTTCGAGCCGCAATAGAAGGTGATCCCCGGCATGGTGATGAAGCCGCCCATCGAGGTGACATTGACGATATGGCCTCGGCGCCGTTCGCGCATGCCCGGCAGTACCGCTTTGATCATCGCCACCGGACCGAACACGTTGGCGGCGAACTGGCGCTGCAGATCGTCGATCGTGGACTCCTCCATGACCCCCTCGTGGCCGTAGCCGGCATTGTTCACGAGGACATCGACCGGACCGGCCTCCCGCTCGGCGCCTGCGACGGCGTCCGGGATCGCATCGAAGCTCGTCACATCCAGCACGAGCGGATGGGCCAGCTCGGGGGCAAGGGCCTTGAAGGTCTCGGCATCGCTCTCGCGCCGGACTGTGCCGATCACGCGGTGGCCGGCCCTTAGCGCGCCGTGCGCAAAGGCACGCCCGAGACCAGAGCTGACGCCGGTGATGAGAAAGGTGGTGGTGGAGGCAAGGATCATGATCTAACTCTTGAGAGCGGATTAATATATCATGATATAGATAATGACATGGCGCGGATCAAGACGGACATAGCCGGTGTCTCGCGGGGCGAGCCCGTCCGGCAACGCGTGATCGACGCGGCGGAGCGGTTGCTGCGAGAGGGTCGGGCGGACTTCTCGATGCGCGATCTTGCTGCCGATGCCGGGGTCAGCTTCGCCACCCCGTTCAACCATTTTGGCAGCAAGGCGGCGATCATGCAGGCCCTGTCCGAGCGGCGGATCGACGAGATGACGCGGCGGTTCGCCAACAGTCCTATCGTGCCGGATGCCGCGAGCCGCGTGCTCCTAGCCGTCGATGTGGCGGCTGACGTGATGCTGGAGGAGCCTGACGTCAGTCGGGCGGTGATGAGCTGGCTGGGAACGCCCTCGGCTGCACCCGGCCGCGTTTGGGAGCGCTCTACGTCGCTGTGGCGGTTGGCGCTGGGCGACGGCGACGGCTTGGACGCGGCATGGAGGGAGGAAGCGCTGGACCGATTGCCCGGTCAACTTGCCTTTGCGTTTCGCGGCGTTCTGTCCTTCTGGACCGCAGGCGAGCTGGCGGACGATGCGATCGGCCCGAGAGCGCGAGAGATCGTCCAAACGCTGCTGATGGGTTTCACGGAACGGCTGCTATCTAAACGTGCCGACATCTAAGCGGACGGTCAGGAAACCACCCACCACGGTCATTCGAAAGCTCGTTTCTGAAACAATTTCATTGTATTCTGTTTCACCGGGAAATGTGCGCTTCGCAGGTCGTAAGAGAGCGCCTTGAACGCGTCGTATGGGGCGAAACCCGAATGGCTGCTTTCCTAAAATTCCGCCCAGAAGCCGACCGTCCGCTTACGGCCCGACTTACCCGTCTGCTTCTTCTGGGGTTTCAGCGGAATTGCTCGATCTTCAGTTCGAGATCGGCTGCAATTTTCGACCAAGCCTTGTCAGCGGTGACGACGGGAACGGAAAGTTTCTGGCCAAGAGCGAGACAGGCACGATCTCCGTGACTGAGACCGTAGGGCTTCGTGAGATCGAACATGGCGCCGGCGCTGAACGCGAGATCGAGATCGAGTACATGGACGACGAGTCCAAGCGAGAGGATAAGATCCTCTGCCTCGTTACGGTTCGCACCGCTTTGACACAGCTTCGAGACGGCTTCCTGAACTGTAAGCGTGGAGACGGCAGCACCGGCATCGATCCAGCGCTCAACTTTTGCTGCTCCTCGTTCAGCGAAAGCGTAAGCAAGAATCGCCGAGGTGTCGACCACGCAGGCGATCACGAGCGATCGCCCGTTTTGTCCGCGTCCGGTTCGATTCGTGCGATCTCCCGTTCGGCCTCAACGCGCTTCTCAGCGAGAAACTCGTCGACAACGCTGACGCCCGGGCGAGCGTACTTCCTGGCGATCGCTTGAGCCCTTTTGCGCCGTAGGCGCGCGGTGGTCAATTTTATCTCGTCGCCCTCCGCCTCAATCAGGACCTTGTCTCCCTTGGAGAGTCCCAGCGACTTTCGCAGGTCCGAAGGCAACACGACGCGCCCGTTTTCCTGCATGGGCAATTCATACAGTTTCATGGCTCTCTCCTCTTCCTGATTGTTCGCTGCAGAAGTGCAAGAACGAAATATTCAGCTCTCTAGCGCAGATCGATCGAGCGTACGCGAATGAGCCATGCTTGGTATTCTGCCTCAGCCGTCAGAAAAGGGCAAACTGATGTGATATGGCAGAGGCCGCGTGAAAAGGGTTAGGGAGCATTATCTGCCTTATTGCGGAGGTGAAGGTCGAAAGGCCTCATTCGGATATGGTCCCCTATCTTGGGGCAGCTCAGAACTGACCGTTTTTGAGCATATATCGGGGAATATGTCCATAAAATAGGTTGCGCCCATTTAGTACATGCCCGATACAGCGTCGTACCTTTTTGATGCAGTTTCGGAGGGCCGGCGCGTCGCATGTCACGGATTTTCGCTTACGCTCGCGTCTCGACGATCGAGCAGACCACCGACAACCAGCTTGGCGAGATCCGCGCCGCCGGTTTCCAAGTGCAGCCGCGCCGCATCGTCGCCGAAACCATCTCCGGTTCGATCGCGGCCTCCGAGCGGCCGGGCTTCGCCAAGCTGATCGACCGGCTCGAGGAAGGAGACATCCTCGTCGTCACCAAGCTCGACCGGCTCGGCCGCAACGCCATGGATGTGCGGAAGACCGTCGACCAGCTGGACGAGCTCGGCATCAAGGTCCATTGCCTGGCGCTCGGCGGTGTCGATCTGACCAGCCCCGCAGGCCGCATGACCATGGGCGTCATCAACGCCGTGGCGGAATTCGAGCGCGATCTCCTGATCGAGCGGACACAAGCCGGCTTGATCCGGGCGAAGTCCGAAGGCAAGACCCTGGGACGTCCGCCGCGTTTGACCGAGGACCAGAAGCGGGCGGTTGTCTCCAAGCTACAGGACGGTGCGTCTGTCGCGCGGCTCGCCCGCGACTACGGCGTCAGCCGGCTGACCATCAGCCGGGCGCGTGACAAGTACAAAGAACAGGGCAAGGCCGATATGTCGGAACCGGCAAAGAATGCGGACGCGACCGCCGGGGAGGGGGCCGATGCCCATTCGGCGTGAGGATCGGAACTTCTATCCAATCGATTGGCGCGAGCTGTCTCTCGCCATCCGCTTCGGCCGGGCCAAGGGCCGGTGCGAGCGCTGCGGCAGGCCGCATGGCGAGACCGTCCATCATCTCGGCGACGGGCGCTGGTTCGACGCGGACGCCGAACGCTGGCGAGACGGAAAAGGGCGCCTGATCCGAACCAGAAGGCTGCCCGATCCACGGGTGACCGACCCAAGGCTGGCAGGCAGCGAGGCCGGCATCGCACGCACCGTTGTGCATCTCGC
Organism: Jiella mangrovi; assembly: GCF_017815135.1. Lineage (GTDB taxonomy): Bacteria > Pseudomonadota > Alphaproteobacteria > Rhizobiales > Rhizobiaceae > Jiella > Jiella mangrovi. The sequence continues at coordinate 7,072 of NZ_JAGJCF010000031.1, forward strand.
CTGCGCCCATCTCGACCAGAACACGGCCAACAACGCCCCCGACAACCTCGCCGCCCTGTGCCAGCGGTGTCACCTCGACCACGACCGCCCCTGGAACCTCGAAAAGCGCCGCCTGACGGTGCTCCTCCGCCGCGCGCTTGGCGACCTCTTCACAGGTCCATATCGACGTTAGAAACCGGAGCGCGATTTGATTTGCGCTTACGCCAAAAGTTGATCCGAACCAGCCAACCGGCGCACACCAGTTATGCGACCGCCTCTTCCTCGATCGTCAGATCACGAAGTAGAGTGTGAATCTGGTCCCCGCTCAGCCTGGAGATATCGAAGCCGCTCGATGCGCTGATACCGGCAAACCGTTCCGCGTCGCCGTTCGAGGTCCCAACAAAGCCCATTGCCCAGTTCGGAAAACTGCGAGCGGCAATGGAATTGAGCGCCAGAAGCGAGACATCGCCATGACGGTCGTCCTGCTGAATGCGTTCGAAGGTCGCCTCGATCTTCTCGAGCGGTCCCTCGAGGACCTGCGCAAAGCATCCTGCATTAAACAGGAGTGCTCCGGTGATCTCATCACGACGGTTGTTCTGCCGGCTCTTGGCGAGGATGTCATCGACATGGGTCGCGAACTCCGCGGCGTCGCCGGAGACATGGTTGCGGCTGTAGTAGACAAGCCGGTAGAGGCTGGCGGTCATCTGGCGTTTCTCCCTTATTGGTGAGGCTTCGGCCGGGCGAGGAACGATGAGATCATCTCCGGCGCCATGGGACGACCGGTCAGATACCCTTGAACATGAGTGCAGCGTTCGCCGCGAATACGCGCGAGCTGCTCGGCAGTCTCGACCCCTTCGGCGGTGATCGCCATGCCGAGACTCGTGCCGAGGCCTGCGACCGCTCGCAGGATCGCCTCGCTGTCGGCATTCGCACTGGCCACGAAAGTGCGGTCGATCTTAATCTTGCTGAACGGGAATTTCTGAAGGTAGCTGAGCGACGAATACCCGGTTCCAAAATCATCCATCGAGATTTTGACCCCGAGCTCACGCAGAGCCTTGAGCGTTTGAAGGACGTTGTCCGTATCATCGAGGAGCGCACCCTCGGTGATCTCGATCTCCAGGCGTTCGGCAGACAGACTGGACTTTTCCAGTGCGGAGGCGACTGTTTCGAGAAGGGTATCGGCTTTGAACTGGAGCGGTGACACGTTGACCGCGACAATCATCCCGTCCGACCAGGATGCTGCTTCAAGGCAGGCCGTCCGCAGAACCCATTCGCCGATTTTGACGATGAGGCCGTTCTCTTCGGCCAGCGCAATAAAGTCGAGCGGCGGGACGTTGCCGCGCACCGGATGTTTCCAGCGGAGAAGCGCCTCGAACCCGATGACGGTATCGTTCGATAGATCGAGAATGGGTTGGTAGTGCAGTTCGAACTGCTTCAGGGCGAGCGCCCGCCTCAGATCAATTTCCATCTCGCGGCGCTTATGTAGGAGATCGTCCATGCCGGCTTCGAAGACGCGATAGCGGCCACGACCGGCGCGTTTGGCCTCATAGAGCGCCAGATCGCCATTTCGCAGTATGTCGCGAGCCTGGGTAAAATCGCCTTGCATCGCGACCCCGACGCTGACGCCGATGTTGATCGTGTGGCCGTTGAGAACATAAGTTCGGCCGACGAGATCCACGATCCGAGCGGCAAGCTTCTCGGCGTCGGCAGGCTCGCGAACTTCGTGTTGAAGAACGACAAACTCGTCGCCGCCAAGGCGCGCGACGATGTCGCCTTTACGGCATGCCCCGGTCAGGCGCTCTGCGACTTTCTTTAAGAGAAGGTCACCGATGCCATGTCCGAGTGTGTCGTTGACCATCTTGAACCGATCGAGATCGAGACAGTGCACCGCAACGCTAGCGCTATCGTCTCTGTTAATGGCCCCAGTTAGATGCGACATGAACATATTGCGCTTGGCGAGGCCCGTCAGATCATCGAGATCGGGTACGATGGTCAGCTGTTGCGGTCCGGTCGATAGCCGAAGGTCGAGGACGAACTGTGCGCTCCCAAGCGGCGTCAGCGTTGCATCGTAAGCCACATCCTTTTTCGTCACGAGGACAAGAGACGAGGCTTCAGCGACATTTGCACTCGCCGGAGCAAATCCCGGAAAAAGATCCCGGATATTCAAACCGATTACCCATCCACCGAACGAGGCTTCAGCGGCAGAGTTGGCATAGACGATGTTACCCTCAGCATTGAGAGCAAGGACAGGATGGGAAAGGTTTTCGAGGATCCGCTCCGTACTCGGCGCATCGACAGTCTGTGACGTCGTCATCGTTGTAAATGGTGTGGCGACGTTCATGAGAGCCTCGTCATGGTTCGGACAAAGCTAAGATTTGGCAGAGAAAAGTTATCAGGCAGACAAAAAATACTAACCAGTTACGACGAGCGTCGAGATTCTGGTTTCGATAGTTTACTATCGCCTAAATCGCTCCGAAAATATCCGTATTTGCTTGGTGCAATTGCAAATTAGTACTCGTGATATCTAAAGGTGTATGTGCATTAATATTTGCGCAGTTTGGCTGTTCAATTTCTTTGCCAAGGGTAGCCAGTGACCGATATCTTCACATGAGAACCGGTGTCATCCGCTTTCGTCGAGAGCCATACGCGATTTGGCGATTTGGGCCATTGAGTTCGCAATCGTGTCGAATGTCGTATTCATCATGTGATGATGTTCACGGGCAATGGCACCCATCCGGCGGACATCGTCAGCGAGCATTTCTTCGTGGTTCGCCATTTCTTGATCGGCGATTTTCGTCACATCGAACTGCGAAGCAAAAATGAAGCGCACGCGGCCCCGCGCATCTGCAAGCTTGTTCATCAGCACGAGGTTGACGAACGGCGTCCCATCCTTCTTAAAACTCATCAGCGTCGTTCGGATCGATTGAAGTTCGAGATCGTCGAGAAAGCGACGGATCTCTTGCCGGCCCGGTTGATCCCGCACATCGCGCTGGAGGAGCCGACAATTCTGGCCGACCAATTCGTCTGACTCGTAGCCCGACAACTCACAAAAGCGTGGGTTCACCAGGTTGAGCGGCAGATCGGGGACATTCGTTTCGGCGAGGTAACCGCTACCCTGGCCCCTTCGGCAAAACGCGCAAGCGACGTCTGTAGACTTCCCGACAATGGAGTTCCTTTCTAGATTTCTGGTCTAGGATGGAAACCGAAATCGACCGGTCAAGCAGAACCG